>CBHWCZ010000003.1:0-327279 GCA_966112355.1 uncultured Polaromonas sp. | reverse complement strand
CCCCGGGCGGCCCGCCGCGCGCCCCCCCGCGCCCGCGGCCCGCCCCCCCCCCGGCCCGGGGGGGGGGCCGGCCCCCCCCCCACGGCTCAGTCACACAGATAGGTGACTGGCCCGAGCCAGCGAAGTTCCAGCTGCGAGAGACTTCCTTTTCTTCCAGCCAGCACATCGCGGCCCACCGAACTGCGAAAGGCAGAGCCAGGTGTTTTCTCAAGCCAGCAGTCAGCTGTTTCGTCAGGAAATTCGAGCCCCATCTTTTCTGCTGCCTCGATGCCGCTGTCAAAGCCGTGCTGCACGGCCAGAAGGCCAGACATGGCCAGGCGGTGCCGCCCTGCCGGGCAGTGAATGACGCCGATGTCGCGGTGGTACACAAATGGAGCACTCAGATCGGCCTGGTGCAGTGGCATGGGCTCGCCGGTGCAGCATTCCTTCAGCATGTCCCATTGTTCGGGGGTCAGATTATTCATAAGTGCTGGGGAGTGTGCCCGGCAACAGAGGGGCAGGCAAGCCAAGTATTCCCCACAAAGCCAGTAAATCTGCATGCTGCTGACGCGGCGTGGGCATACGGTCGGCTCGCGGCCTCACGTCACGTGGCCGGGTCGTCGTCTGCCCGCAGGGCGCTGCCGAGCAGGCCTTGTTCATCTTCTGTCGGGATCACCGGCGTCGCCTTGGCCAGTGCCATCCAGACGCCGAACGGCAGGTCGCGCCGGGGCTGCTGCGGCGCAGCGCGCACCACCACCAGGCGTGCATCCTCCAGCACCATCACACCGCACTCCTGCGGGACATCATCGGCGCTGCCAATGCAACGGCCCCGTGCATCGCGGCCCAGCACATACCAGCAGGCACCACCCAGATCGGCGTAGGCGGCCCTTTTTTCTGGCCGCCGCACATCGCCCAGCAAGTCCGCACGGCTGACCTTGATCTCGTGCACCACAGGGTCCACATAGCCCGGCACGGACGTGTTGCGGATGGAAAACACATCGGGCCGTGCCAGGCACCAGCGCGAGCGCGTTTCCCCGGTTTCGGGTGGAAGCCTGGCGCGCAGGCTCAGGCCCCGCCAGGCAATCCGGCCGGCGCGCAGCATGTCCTGCGCGACCTGCGCCACCAGCGCTTCGTGGCTGGACAGCGCTGCCCGGTTGCGCGTCAGCGAGTCGGCCAGAAACTGCACGCCGGCATCCGTCACGCGCAGTGTTTCATGGCCACCGGCGCCGGCGACACGCTCCAGCAGGCCGGCGGCAAGCAGTTCGATTTCAAGCAGATCCAGGCAGGGCCAGCCGGCAGACCGATAGACCTCGCGCAGCCGGCGTGCGTGAACGCGGCTCAGCGCTGCTGCGGGAGGCGGATCGGCAGACATGGAGTCAACGCTCGGTGGCAGATCGCAAGACGCTGCAAGGCGTGCGGCTCAGGGGCTGATTTCAAACCGTGCCTGATCCACCGCAATGCCCCGGCTGGCATGGTGCGGTGCCTGGAGCGGCTTCAGCGCTGCCATGACGGCCTGGTCTTCTGCGGATTCCCAAAGCGCAATCACCTCACGCTCTGCGTCGCAGTCGGCCGTCTCCCGTTCCCCGGGTGACAGATCCATCAGCAGCGACCGGGCCAGCGCACAAGCCTGCAGCGTCGGCACCACGAAGGAGGCACCGCCCAGACTGGCCTCGATCGCCATGCGAAAACGCAGTTCGGCCGCCTGGCGCTGGTCGGCGGCAAGACCCACGGCACCGACCAGCGTGACGGAATAGGGGGAAGAGGGCTTGTTCATGCTGGGTACAGAAAGGTGTTGATGCGCGTCAGGGCGAACTGACCGGTGCCTTGAAGGGATTGCGCCGCTCCAGCTCCGCCATATAGCCGTCGATGCCGGCGCCTTCGCGGGCCAGGAACCGCTCGACCGCGTCGGCAAACGCCGGATGTGCCAGCCAGTGTGCGCTGGTGGTTTTGACCGGGAGCAGCGCCCGTGCCATTTTATGTTCGCCCTGCGCGCCGCCTTCAAAGCGGTGGAAGCCGTGCGCAATGCACCACTGCAGGGGCTGGTAGTAACAGGCCTCGAAGTGCAGGCAGTCCACCCGGGCCAGGGCGCCCCAGTAGCGGCCATAGGCCACACGCGTGGTGGCCTCGGTGGGTCCGCTGCCTGTGCCGTTGGGGCTGTCGTTGTGAGGGGCGCCCAGAGCGATCAGGCTTGCGGCCACGGGCTGCCCCGCGTGTTCGGCCACAAACAGCAGCCAGTGCTCCGCCATGGTGGCCTGCATGCGATGGAAGAAGTCGCGGCTGAGGTAGGGCGCATTGCCGTGCTCGTAATACGTGCGCTCGTAGCAGCGGTAGAAGAAATCCCAGTCGCGGCTGCTGATGTCGGTGCCGCGCGACCAGCGGAAGGTGATGCCGGCGTCTGCGACCTTGCGGCGCTCCTGCCGGATTTTCTTGCGCTTTTCCTGGCTGAGCGACATCAGGAAGTCATCGAAGTCGCGGTAGCCACCCGCTGGGCCAGTCCAATGAAACTGTACGGTATGGCGCAGCATCAACCCGGCCTTTTCACAGGCCGCCACGTCCTCATCGCCGGCGAACAGCAGGTGCAGTGACGACAGCTTTTCCTGTTCGCACCACGCCACCACGGCCCTGACCAGCAGTTCACGCTCTGCACCCGTGCGGGCCAGCATCCGGGCACCAGGTACCGGTGTGAAAGGCACGGCCACCAGTGCCTTGGGGTAATAGCTCAAGCCGTGCTGCTCGTAAGCATGGGCCCAGGCATGGTCAAACACGTACTCGCCGTAGGAGTGGTCCTTGAGATAAAGCGCGCAGGCGCCTGCCAGTGCCGGGCCTTGCCATAGCGTGACGAAGCGGGGCGTCCAGCCGGTCTCCGGCGCAGCGCTGCCGCTTTCGTGCAGGGCGGCCAGGTATTCGTGGCGCATGAAGGGGTTGAGCATCCCGTCCGGGCTTTGGGCCGACAGCAGGGCATTCCATTCGCCGGCATTCACCGCCAGCGGCGAATCCAGAACGCGAATGACATAATCGTTTTCAGCCATGCACACTCCACGTCGCGCCGACACCCCGGCGAATCCCGGTTGGCGTGACCTGCGGGGTGGTGGGCCTGGTCTGAACGTTCAATTTTTTTGTCATGACTCTCAAAATCTGCATTGCCCAACTGAACTACTGCGTGGGCGACATGCCGGGCAATGCACAAAAAATCATCGATGCGGCCCGCACGGCCTACGAGGCCGGTGCGCGCCTGGTGCTGACGCCCGAGCTTGCCATCTGCGGCTATGCGGCGGAAGACCTGTTTTTACGCCCCTCGTTCATCCAGGCCTGTGATGATGCCGTGAATCGGGTGGCCAGTGAACTTGCCGGGTTAAAAGGCCTGACGGTGGTGGTGGGCACGCCGACCCACGGTGACAGCGGCCTGGGGCTGCGCACCCGCAGCGTGGCCGTGCAGCAGCGTCACAACGCCGCCAGGGTGCTGCGCGAAGGCCAGGTGGTGGACACCTACGCCAAGCGCGAATTGCCCAACTACCAGGTGTTTGACGAGCGGCGTTACTTTACCCCGGGGCAGGGGACTTGCGTGTTCACCGCGGGCGAGGGTGCGGATACCGTGCGGGTGGGCTTGCTGATCTGCGAGGACGCCTGGTTTGAGGAGCCGGCCCGGCTTGCCCGGGAGGCGGGTGCCGAGTTGCTGGCGGTGATCAATGCCTCGCCCTTTCATGTGGGCAAGGGCGATGAGCGCGAGCAGACCATGCGTCACCGGGTCGAAGCCACCGGTTTGCCCTTGCTGTATGCCCACCTGGTGGGCGGGCAGGACGAAATCGTGTTTGAAGGCCGCTCGTTCGTGCTGCAGGCCGATGGCCGGCTGGCGGGCCGGGCCGAGAGCTTCCGGGAAAAACTGTTTTTTGCCGAGGCTGCCCGGTCGGCGGGCGGCGTGCAATTGGCAGCACCGACTACCCCTGAACGCGAACATGATGCAGATCTGTGGGATGCACTGGTGCTGGGTGTGCGCGACTACCTGGGCAAGAACGGCTTCCCGGGCGCCATTCTGGGTCTGTCGGGCGGCATCGATTCGGCGCTGGTGCTGGCAATTGCCGTGGATGCGCTGGGGGCCGACAAGGTGCGCACGGTGATGATGCCGTCGCCTTACACGGCGGATATTTCGTGGATTGATGCGCGCGAGATGGCGGGACGCCTTCAGGTGCGCTACGACGAGATTTCCATCGTGCCGGAGTTCGAGGCCTTCAAGGCATCGCTGGCGGCCGAGTTCACGGGGCTCAAGGAAGACACCACCGAAGAAAATATCCAGGCCCGTATCCGCGGTGTGCTGCTGATGGCCTTGTCCAACAAATTCGGCTCCATTGTGCTGACGACCGGCAACAAGAGCGAGATGGCGACCGGTTATTGCACCCTGTATGGCGACATGGCGGGTGGGTTCGCCGTCATCAAGGACCTGGCCAAGACCACGGTGTTTCGCCTCGCGCACTGGCGCAATGCCCATGACCCCTATGGCACGGGCAGCCACCCGATTCCCGAGCGCATCATCACCCGCCCACCCAGTGCCGAGTTGCGGCCCGACCAGACCGACCAGGACAGCCTGCCGCCGTACGAGGTGCTGGACGCCATCCTGGAGCGCTACATGGAAAACGACCAGGGCGTGGACACCATCGTGGCGGCCGGTTTTGAGCGTGCGGTGGTGGAGCGCGTGACGCGGCTGATCCGCATCAACGAGTACAAGCGGCGCCAGGCACCGGTGGGCATCAGGGTCACCCACAGGAGCTTCGGCAAGGATTGGCGCTATCCTATTACCAGCAAATTCCGGCAATGAGGCCGCTGCGCCTGCGGTCTGGCGAGGCCAGTCCCGTGGCCCCTGCAGGTGAAGTCCATCGCACGTCGTACGCCGCTCAATGCTTTTTTGACAATAGTTAGAACGAACGGAGATATCAGTGAAACAGATTACCGCCATCCTCAAGCCTTTCAAACTGGAAGAAGTCCGCGAGGCGCTGGCCGATTGCGGCGTCACCGGGCTGACTGTGACGGAGGTCAAGGGTTTCGGGCGGCAAAAGGGCCATACCGAGCTGTACCGCGGTGCTGAATACGTGGTGGACTTCCTGCCCAAGGTGAAGGTCGAGGTCGTGGTCAAGACCGAGGACGTGGACCGCTGCGTGGAGGCCATCATCAAGTCTGCGCGCACCGGCAAGATCGGCGACGGCAAGATCTTCATCACCAGCGTCGAACGGGTGGTGCGCATCCGTACCGGTGAAGAGGACGAAGCGGCGGTCTGAGACCTCTCCCTATGCCGGCGCTTGGGGTGGCTGATGGCGCTTGACGGCTATTTTCGGCGGCTGGCCTCTCCCGCTGCGTTGCTGCGCATGTTTATTCATATCTGATCCAGCCGATTGGCTGTCGCGGTCATGCCGGCGCGTTCGACCAGGGACGCCAGCAGCGGGCCGGCAGCGGTGCCGGTGGTGACCAGGTCCATCAGCCAGCTGTGCATGAAGCCTGACTTGACGGAGGCGTCCAGAAAGCCGAGCAGGCCGTCGTAGTAGCCGTTCAGGTTGAGCAGGCCCACCGGTTTGTCGTGGTAGCCCAGCTGGCGCCAGGTCCACACTTCAAAGAACTCCTCCAGCGTGCCAATGCCGCCGGGCAGTGCCAGAAACGCGTCGGCCCGCTCGGCCATCTGCCGCTTGCGGTCGTGCATGTTGGCAACGACATGCAGCTCGGTGCAGCCGCTGTGGGCCCATTCCTTTTCCACCAGCGCCTTCGGAATGATGCCGACCACCCGGGCGCCAGCCGCCAGCGCGGCGTCGGCCAGGATGCCCATCAGGCCATTGCGCCCGCCGCCGTACACCAGCTGGCCGCCGTGCTGGCCAATCCAGGTGCCGACCTCGCGGGCCAGCGCGGCATAGTCGGGCGTGTTGCCGGGGCGCGACCCGCAGTACACGCACAGGGAAAAAGCCGGTGGGTTCGCAAGGGTGGTCGTCATGCCGCCACCCGCTGCAACAAGGCCAGGCCCCAGGTGAGCGCGCACAGCAGCAGGCTCAGCAGTACCGCCGCACTGCCCATATCCTTGGCGCGTTTGGAGAGGTCGTGCCACTCGGGCCCGATGCGGTCGATGGCCGTTTCGATGCCGGTGTTGAGCAGCTCCACCACCATCACCAGCACCACGGTGCCGGCCAGCAGAATGGTTTCCACCCAGTTGCGACCCAGCCAGAAGGCCACGGGAATCAGGACAAAGGAGGCGACCGCCTCCTGCCGGAACGCGGTTTCATGCCAGCCGGCACGCAGACCCGCGATGGAATAGCCGGTGGCGTGCCAGACCCGGCGCAGCCCTCGGCGGTGTTTCTGCGGGTTGACGGTGGCGTCTGGCATCTGCGATGGAGGCAGCTTCGCCCCGGACGGTTCGGAAGGGGATGCGGTGGGTGACACAGCGGAACGGGTTCGGACATGTCCGGATTGTCTCGCACCTTCATGTCACCCGGGTGCGGGGCGCCATGGATTGCCGGCCCCGGGGACGCAGTGGGTCACCTCAGGCAGGGGTGTGCTGCTTGCCCTTGACGTTCTTGACGCGCTCCGGCGCGACCCATGTCACCAGGCGCGTGCCAGCCAGCGCGTCATGCCAGAACTGCCGCTCGGGATGGAATCGCGCCAGGATCGCCCAAATAGCGACCCAGCCCAGGGCCAGCACAGCGCCCTCGGCAGCCTTGAGGCCCAGGGCCCAACTCACGAGCAGGGGCGGCAGAAACCACAACCAGCTCAGGGCGTAGCGCAGCAGCGCCCTTTGTTGCGTGATCGGCAGGCCCTGGCGGTCGACCACACGGATATTCCAGGTTTTCATGGCCAGCGTCTGGCCCTTGGCCCAGAACCAGACAAAGTAGATGCCAAAAATGACGAACAGGAAGGCCTGCAGGGGGTGGCGGTTGTCCAGGGCATTGCGCGTCTGGCTCAGGGTGCTGAACAGGTAGCCGGCAATGAACACCACCCCGAACATCAACATGCCTTCATACAGCCAGCAGGCCATGCGCCGGGGAATCGAGGGGGTGGGGGATGCGGGTGTCGACACGGGGTGAGACTCAAGGGGTAGGTAGAGGGAAGCCCCGCGTGAGGGGCCGGAAGCTGGCGACTCGGGCCGGTCGTTGATCAGATGCCAGTATCAGCGACAGCAATGGCTGCGGCCCTTGCAGGGACTTTAGCCGCAAGCGCTCAACGCGATGGGGCTGCGCTGGCGTCGCCACCCGTGGGAGGTGCCACCGGACCGGGCGCCGGCGCCGGTTTGATGGGCATGCTGGTCGCACCGCCTGAAGCATCGCCATTCTTCACTGCGGGCTTGCTGCCCGGCTTGGGGACGGGGTGGGGAGGGACTGCCGCCAGCTTCTGGGGTGACACAGGTTTGACCGCGGTCGCGGCACCCGCGGGTTTGGGGCTGGCCTTGGCGGCCAGTTTCTGTTTTTCTTCAGGACTGAGCGCCTGGTAGGTCTGCCATTGGGCCTTTTTCTCTTCGGGCGTCAATTGCTTGGACAATTCCTGGGTTTTGCCGAAATTCAGCCGGGCTTGCGCACGCTGCTGGGGGCTCAGCAGGACCCACTCGTTCATCCGGCCGTGCAGCGTCGCCTGCTCGGTGGGGGAAAGAGACGGGTAATTGTTCGAGATCTGCAGCCATTTGCGCTTTTGCTGCTCACTCATGATGGTGTTCCAGCTGGCGGCAAGCGGCTTGAGCGCCTGCTGCTGCATCGGCGTGAGCTCCGACCAGGTCGGACGGGAAGCGCTGGGCGACCTGGGCGCGGCAGGGCTCGCCGATTTGCCGGCCGACGCGGCCGCCCCGGGGATGGCCGGGGTGGTTTGTGCGGCGGCAGGCTTGGACAGGGCGACCAGTGCGGGAACAGTCAGGAGCAGCAGCAAAGCCATCCACCCCTGCAGCCCACGGGGCTGGCCCGAAGGCGTGGCGCCCGGCATGGACGCTGGCAGGCGAGCCGTCAGATGCCGCGATCTGGCGTCGCAGGTCACTCGCGGCTCACGAACCGCCCGGGTCATCATTGCGCCGCTGGTGTTGGGCGATTGGCTTTGAGGAACTGCACAAAGCCGGGGTCTGCAAATGCCGCCGGGGGAAGGTCGTCCGTCAGCAAGGCCACGTCAATCTCGGCCAGTTCCTGGGCGCGGTTGTCGTTCTGGATGGAGTTGATAGCGAGCAGGCCTACGACCAGGGCGATGAGGGGGACGACCGAGCCGATGCGGGCCCACCAGCTGATGCCGTCGTCCGAGCCCCAGGTCAGCGCAGCAGCGCCGCCGGAGCTCACCACGTTGGCCGATGTCTGGGTTTTGGCGATTTTCCGCTGGGCCAGCGCCTGGAAACGGGCGGCGCGCAAGCGCTCGGACACCTCATAAGGCACGCCAGCCGTGCCGGCCGACAGGTAAGCGGAGGTTTTCAGGCCGAAACGGTCCTGCAGGATGTCAACTCGTTTTTGCAGTGAATTAGTCATAATTTGATACCTTTGGCGCTCAGCGCTTTGCTGAGTGCGTGAACCGCCCGGGAACAATGCGTTTTGACACTGCCTTCCGAGCAGCCCATGGCTGCAGCCGTTTCGGCAACATCCATTTCCTCCCAATAACGCATCAGAAAGGCTTCCCGTTGACGCCCGGGCAGCTCTTGCACCTGCAATTCGATCTCATGCAATATCTGCGCCCGCTCGGTCGCATCCTGGGCGCTCTCTGTACCTTCTGAGCTCGTCAGGGTCTCCAAAGTTTCCAGAAGGTCGAAATCTCCTTCGTCACCGGCAGATTCGAAGTCGCTCATGTTGGAAAACAGGGCGTTGCGCGTCTTGCGCCGGCGAAACCAGTCCAGCGTCGTGTTCGACAGGATGCGCTGGAAAAGCATCGGCAACTCGGCCGCAGGCTTGTCGCCGTAAGACTGCGCCAGCTTCATCATGCTGTCCTGAACGATGTCCAGTGCCGCTTCTTCGTCCCGCACGTGGTAAATGCTGCGCTTGAAAGCGCGCTTTTCCACGTTCTTGAGGAAGTCGGAAAGTTCTTGTTCAGTAGCCAACGGTTTGAAATTCCGGTTCGTCCAGCGGTTTTATGGTCATTTGAGGGCGGTTCACACCCGTCCGGCGGGTGCTGCGCTTGCTGGTGTCTCTTCTGCCGAAAATTATCGCATCAAGGGGACTCGCCCACGGCCGTATTTGTGCCGGGCTTTCCCGTGGTGCCGGGAAATGCGATAATTCGCACTGCAATTCAAACGGCAAACGGGTCATGATCCGGCAGTTTATGTTTCTGCCCATGGTTTTGGCCTCAAGTTTCGACGCTGCTTCACAAGAGTGGGCGAAGAAGCACCCAAGGTATTTCGTTAGAGAAATTCACAAAGGTTCATCATGGAAATCTCCAAGGCGGAAATCTCTTCCGCAGCAGCAGCGTCTGCGCAATCTGGTGCCCAGGAACTCCGCGGCGCCGAAATTCTGATCAAGTCGCTTCAGGCCGAAGGCGTGAAGTACATCTGGGGCTACCCCGGTGGCGCCGTCCTGCACATCTACGACGCGTTCTACAAGCAGGACACCATCCAGCACATTCTGGTGCGCCATGAGCAGGCTGCCGTACATGCGGCCGACGGTTATGCCCGTGCGACCGGCGATGTGGGGGTGGCACTGGTCACCTCCGGCCCCGGCGTCACCAATGCGGTGACGGGCATTGCCACCGCCTACATGGACAGCATCCCGATGGTGATCATCACGGGTCAGGTCCCCACGCACGCGATCGGCCTGGACGCTTTCCAGGAATGCGACACCGTCGGCATCACCCGTCCCATCGTCAAGCACAACTTCCTGGTGAAGGATGTGCGGCACATGGCCGATACGCTGAAAAAGGCCTTCCATATCGCCCGCAGCGGCCGCCCCGGCCCTGTGGTGGTGGACATTCCCAAGGATGTATCCTTCAACAAGACCGCCTACACAGGCTATCCGCAGACCATCGAGATGCGGTCCTACAACCCTGTGCGCAAAGGCCACGGCGGTCAAATCCGAAAGGCGCTGCAGTTGCTGATGACGGCCAAGCGCCCGTACATCTACACCGGCGGTGGCGTGTTGCTGAGCAATGCGTCCCAGGAACTGCGCACCCTGGTCGACATGCTCGGCTACCCCTGCACCAACACCCTGATGGGCCTGGGCGCCTACCCCGCCACCGACCGCAAATTCCTCGGCATGCTGGGCATGCACGGCACCATCGAAGCCAACAACGCGATGCAGAACTGCGATGTGCTGCTGGCCGTCGGCGCGCGCTTTGATGACCGCGTGATCGGCAACCCCAAGCACTTTGCGCAGAACGAGCGCAAGATCATCCACATCGACATTGACCCGTCCAGCATCTCCAAGCGCGTGAAGGTGGACATCCCCATCGTCGGCGACGTGAAGGATGTGCTGACCGAACTGATCGCGATGATCAGGGAATCAGGGCTGAAACCCGACGCCGGTGCGCTGGGTGGCTGGTGGGACACCATTGAAGGCTGGCGCAAGCGCGACTGCATGAAATACAGCATGGGCAAGGGCGACGTCATCAAGCCGCAGTACGTGGTGGAGACGCTCTGGAACATGACCAAGGACGCTGACACCTACATCACCTCCGATGTCGGTCAGCACCAGATGTGGGCAGCGCAGTACTACAAGTTCGACGAGCCGCGCCGCTGGATCAATTCCGGCGGCCTGGGCACCATGGGCGTCGGCATTCCCTACGCCATGGGCATCAAGCTGGCCAAGCCGGAGTCGGAGGTGTACTGCATCACCGGCGAAGGCTCGGTGCAGATGTGCATCCAGGAGCTGTCGACCTGCCTGCAGTACAACACCCCGATCAAGATCGTGTCGCTCAACAACCGCTACCTCGGCATGGTCCGGCAGTGGCAGGAGGTGGAGTACGCCGGCCGCTACAGCAGCAGCTACATGGACGCCCTGCCCAATTTCGTCAAGCTGGCAGAGGCCTATGGGCACGTCGGCATGTTGATTGAAAAGCCGCAGGATGTGGAGCCCGCGCTGCGTGAGGCACGCAAGCTCAAGGACCGCACGGTCTTCATGGACTTCCGGACCGACCCGACGGAAAACGTGTTCCCCATGGTGCAGGCCGGCAAGGGCATCACCGAAATGCTGCTGGGCTCGGAAGATCTCTGATCTTCCAACTGAACACAATTCCTAAAACAACTTTTTATTTGACGAATCTATTGCCTGCCAAGCCCGCGCATTACCGTGTGCGGGGGAGGGCAGCAAAAAGAGGAATCTTTCCATGAAACACATTATTGCCGTATTGCTCGAGAACGAACCGGGCGCGCTGTCGCGCGTTGTGGGTCTTTTCTCCGCCCGTGGTTACAACATCGAAAGTCTGACCGTGGCGCCCACGGAAGACCCCAGCCTGTCCCGCATGACGATCCAGACCACTGGGTCGGACGACGTTATCGAGCAGATCACCAAACACCTGAACCGCCTCATTGAAGTGGTCAAGGTGGTGGATTTGACCGAAGGCGCCTACACCGAGCGCGAGCTCATGATGGTCAAGGTGCGCGCCGTCGGCAAGGAGCGCGAGGAGATGAAGCGCATGGCGGATATCTTCCGCGGGCGAATCATCGACGTGACCGAGAAGAGCTACACCATCGAACTGACCGGTGATCAGTCCAAGAACGACGCATTTCTGGAGGCGATTGACCGCAGTGCGATTCTGGAAACGGTCCGCACCGGCTCCAGTGGCATCGGCCGCGGGGAGCGCATCCTGCGGGTCTGAGTTTGTGAAACTTCCGTGCGCGCGTTTCGACAGGCTCAACGCGAACGGATTCAAGCAGTGGCGATGTATGCAGACCGTTCGCCCTGAGCCTGTCGATGGGCATTTTCGCCAGAACCTATTTTGAAGGATTGAAAAATGAAAGTTTTCTACGACAAGGATTGCGACCTCAGCCTGATCAAGGGCAAAACAGTGGCCATCATCGGCTACGGCAGCCAGGGCCACGCACACGCCCAGAACCTGAACGACAGCGGCGTGAAGGTTGTCGTCGGCCTGCGCAAGGGCGGTGCTTCCTGGCCCAAGGTCGAGAAGGCTGGCCTGAAGGTGGCTGAAGTGGCTGACGCCGTCAAGTCCGCCGACGTGGTCATGATTTTGCTGCCTGATGAGCAAATCGGTGACGTCTACAAAAACGACGTGGCACCGCATATCAAGCAGGGCGCGTCGCTGGTATTCGCACACGGCTTCAACGTCCACTACGGTTGCGTGATTCCCCGTGCCGATCTCGACGTCTGGATGGTCGCCCCCAAGGCGCCAGGCCACACTGTGCGCAACACCTACGCTCAGGGCGGCGGCGTTCCCCACCTGGTGGCGGTGCACCAGGACAAGAGCGGCAAGGCCCGCGATCTGGCGCTGAGCTACGCCATGGCCAATGGCGGCGGCAAGGCCGGCATCATCGAGACCAACTTCCGCGAAGAGACCGAAACCGACCTGTTCGGCGAACAGGCCGTGCTGTGCGGCGGTACCGTCGAACTCATCAAGGCCGGTTTTGAAACCCTGGTGGAAGCCGGTTACGCGCCTGAGATGGCCTACTTCGAGTGCCTGCATGAGCTCAAGCTCATCGTGGACCTGATCTATGAAGGCGGTATCGCCAACATGAACTACTCGATCTCCAACAATGCCGAGTATGGCGAGTACGTGACGGGCCCGAATATCGTCACCGAAGCCACCAAGGATGCGATGCGCAAGTGCCTGAAGGACATCCAGACCGGTGAATACGCCAAGAGCTTCCTGCTGGAGAACCGTGCCGGTGCGCCCACGCTGCTCAGCCGTCGCCGTTTGAACGCCGAGCACCAGATCGAAGTGGTCGGCGAGAAGCTGCGCGCCATGATGCCCTGGATCGCCAAAAACAAGCTGGTGGACCAGACGCGCAACTGATGCAGCAGTGACCGGGACACCCCGCTTCCGGGCGGTGTTGTCCTGCAAAAAGCCGCGCAAACTGCCTGCGCGGCTTTTTTATTGGGCGGTGCAAGCTCTGGAGGCTGCGCCGCGGTTTCTGGTTTCTGCCGTCGTTGTTGTTATGCTTTCGGATGGCCGTTCGTTTTCGGGTCGCTCCGGTGGGCCTGGCAAGGACGTCTGGATGAGGGCTTTGGCATCAGCGGGTTGATCGCAATTTGTGGGCACAGCAAGTGCCTCGGGAGTATTTCTATGCATGACGGCGAAAATTCTGCATCGTCTGACGACGAGGTGGTGGTACGCAAGCGCCGCAAGGGCATTTACATCTTGCCCAACCTGTTCACGCTGGCCGCGCTGTTCGGAGGCTTTTATGCCATCGTGATGGCCATGAACGGGCGTTTTGACCAGGCGGCCATCGGCGTTTTTTGCGCCATGGTGCTCGACAGCCTGGACGGCCGGGTGGCCCGGATGACCAACACCCAAAGCGCGTTCGGCGAGCAGATGGATTCGCTGTCCGACATGGTGTCGTTCGGCGCCGCACCTGCGCTGATTGCCTATGTCTGGGCCCTCACCAGCCTGGGCCGCTGGGGCTGGATTGGCGCTTTTGTGTATTGCGCGTGTGCGGCACTGCGTCTGGCGCGGTTCAACGTCAACACCGCCGTGGTGGATAAAAGATTCTTCCAGGGCCTGCCGTCGCCGGCGGCTGCGGCACTGGTCGCGGGCTTCATCTGGCTGATGACGGATGCGGGCATCAGCGGCCTGGAAGTGCGCTGGATCACCTTCGGGTTGACGCTGTACGCGGGCCTGACCATGGTGACCAATGTGCCGTTCTACAGCTTCAAGGATGTGCAGATGAAGCGCAGCGTGCCTTTCGCGGCCATTGTGCTGATCGCGCTGGGTATCGCGGTCATCAACATCCACCCGCCCACCGTGATGTTCGCGCTGTTCGTGCTGTATGGCCTCTCGGGGTATGCCATCTACGGTTGGCGCAAGGCCAAAGGGCTTCAAACCAGCGTGATTTCGACCTCGACCGACGAGCCGGACGAGCGTGGCCTGCACAAATGAAATGTGATACATTGCAGGCATGAAACTGATTTCGCTTGCACTACTGCTATCTGCCAACGGGCGGAGACGGTAGCGCACGCGTGCACCCGATTCAACGGCCCGTTTGCTCCAGCAACGGGCCGTTTTTCTTTGGGGTTGCTGGTTATCTGAAATCCTGAGGTTCTGAAATGCCGATGTTGACAACACCCTCCAGCAAATACACATCCTTTGCACCCGTGCGCCTGCTGGATCGCACCTGGCCGGACAAGGTCCTGACGCAGGCGCCCATCTGGTGCAGCGTCGATCTGCGCGATGGCAACCAGGCGCTGATCGAGCCCATGGACATGGCGCGCAAGCTCAGGATGTTCGACACCCTGGTAAAGATTGGTTTCAAGGAGATCGAGGTCGGTTTTCCATCGGCTTCGCAAGTGGAGTTCGAGTTTGTCCGCAAGCTGATTGACGATCAACTCATCCCGGACGACGTCACGATCCAGGTGCTGACCCAGGCCCGGGAGCCGCTGATTCGCCGCACCTTTGAAGCGCTCCAGGGCGCCCGCAAGGCGATCGTTCACCTCTACAACGCCACGGCACCCGTGATGCGCCGGGTGGTGCTTGGCATGGATGAGGACGCCATCGTGAAACTGGCGACCGATCACGCGCGGCTTTTTCAGCAACTGGCCGGCGGCCAGCCCGACACGCAGTGGACGTTCCAGTATTCGCCGGAGATGTGGTCTGGCACCGAACTGGTGTTTTCCAAGCGCGTGGTCGACGCTGTCACTGAAGTGTGGGCGCCGACACCTGCGCACAAATGCATCATCAACCTGCCGTCCACGGTGGAGCACTCCACACCCAACATCTTCGCGGACATGATGGAGTGGATGCACCGCCATCTGGCGCGCCGTGATTCGATTGTGTTGTCGGTGCATCCCCACAACGACCGTGGTACGGGAACGGCGGCTGGCGAGCTGGCGCTGATGGCGGGTGCCGACCGCATTGAAGGGTGTCTTTTCGGAAACGGCGAGCGCACAGGCAATGTGGATCTGGTGAACATCGCGCTGAATCTGTACACCCAGGGCGTGTCACCGGGGCTTGATTTCTCGGAGATCGACGAGATCCGCCGGGTGGTGGAGCATTGCAACCAGTTGCCGGTGCACCCGCGCCACCCGTATGCCGGCGATCTGGTGTACACGTCCTTCTCGGGTTCACACCAGGACGCCATCAAGAAGGCGTTCGCCGCCCGCCAGGCTGCCGATGTCTGGGACATGCCTTACTTGCCGATCGATCCGAAAGACCTGGGGCGCAGCTATGAAGCGGTGATCCGCGTCAACAGCCAGTCGGGCAAGGGCGGCATTGCCTATCTGCTGGAGAGCGAGTTTGGCCTGGAACTGCCGCGCCGTCTGCAGATTGAGTTCAGCCAGTCGGTACAGGCGGTGATGGATGCCAGCGGCAAGGAGCTGACGGCGAAAGACATTTTTTCGGTTTTTGAGAAAGCCTACGGAGTGGGTGCCGTGGCTGTCTCGCGGCATGAGATGTCCGAGCAATCGGATGCGACTGGCCGGAAGATATTCTCCGTCAAGGCCGAGGTCCATGCCGGCGCGGACAGCTTCAATGTGACCGGCACAGGGGGCGGACCGATTGACGCCTTCATCGCGGGTCTCAATGCGGCGACCGGACATTCGGTTCGTGTGCTGGACTACCACGAGCACGCCATGGGATCGGGCGCTGATGCCCAGGCGGTGGCCTATCTGGAGTTGCGCATCAACGACCAAACCCTTTTTGGTGTGGGTCTGGACAACAACATCGTGCTGGCGTCGTTCAAGGCGATTCTTTCCGGCCTGCTGCGCAGCGGCGTGTCGATGGACCGTCCAGCCCTTACCATGACGACCTGAAGCGCCGGCCTGATTTTTCACAGCAACCATTTCCCACAGCACATTGCGCGCGGAGACTTCCATGACAGACAAACTCATCATTTTCGACACCACCTTGCGCGACGGCGAGCAATCGCCCGGTGCCTCCATGACCAGGGATGAAAAGCTGCGGATTGCGCGGCAACTCGAGAGGCTTCGAGTGGATGTCATTGAGGCCGGATTCGCGGCCAGCTCCAATGGCGACTTCGAGTGCGTCAAGGCGATTGCCGAGGCCATCAAGGACTCCACCGTGTGCTCGCTTGCGCGCGCCAATGACCGCGATATTTCGCGCGCTGCAGAGGCCCTGAAGCCTGCCAACTCCGGGCGGCTGCACCTTTTCCTGGCAACCAGTGCGCTGCACATGGAGAAGAAGCTTCGCATGACACCCGACCAGGTGTTCGAGCAGGCACGGCTGTCGGTGCGCTTTGCCCGCAACCTGATGGGCGACATCGAGTTCAGTCCGGAGGACGGCTACCGGTCAGACCCGGATTTTCTCTGCCGCGTACTCGAGGCGGTGATCAGCGAAGGCGCCACCACCATCAATGTGCCGGACACCGTGGGCTATGCCATTCCCGAGCTGTATGGCAACTTCATCAAGGACTTGCGCGATCGCATCCCGAACAGCGACAAGGCCGTCTGGTCCGTGCACTGCCACAACGATCTGGGAATGGCTGTGGCCAACTCCCTGGCCGGTGTGAAGATCGGTGGCGCGCGGCAGGTCGAGTGCACCATCAATGGCCTGGGTGAGCGGGCTGGCAACTGTTCGCTGGAAGAGGTCGTGATGGCTGTCAAGACGCGCAAGGACTACTTCGGCCTCACACTGGGCATTGACACCCAGCACATCCTGGCGGCCAGCCGCATGGTCAGCCAGACCACCGGTTTTGTGGTGCAGCCCAACAAGGCGGTGGTGGGGGCCAATGCCTTCGCGCATGCTTCCGGCATCCATCAGGATGGCGTTCTGAAAGCCCGTGACACCTATGAAATCATGCGTGCCGAGGACGTGGGCTGGAGTGCCAACAAGATTGTTCTGGGCAAGCTGAGCGGCCGCAATGCCTTCAAGCAGCGCCTGCTGGAGCTGGGTGTGGCCATGGAGAGCGAGGCCGACATCAACAATGCCTTTTCCAAATTCAAGGATCTGGCCGATCGCAAAAGCGAAATTTTTGACGAGGATATCCTGGCGCTGGTGAGTGATGAAAGTGCCATGCACGACAACGAGCAGTACTGCTTCGTGTCTCTCGCGCAACACAGCGAAACAGGGGAGCGCCCGCAGGCCCGTGTGGTGTTCACGGTCGCCGGCAAGGAAGTCACCGGACAGTCGGATGGCAACGGCCCGGTGGACGCATCACTCAAGGCCATTGAGTCGCATGTCAAAAGCGGGGCTGAAATGGTGCTTTATTCGGTCAACGCCATCAGTGGCTCCACCGAAAGCCAGGGCGAAGTGACGGTGCGGCTGCAAAACAGCGGACGCGTCGTCAATGGCGTCGGATCCGACCCGGATATCGTGGTCGCGTCAGCCAAAGCCTATCTGAGCGCGTTGAACAAGCTGCAAAGTAAAGCTGACCGAGTGGCTGCGCAGGGTTGACGTTTCCGGGTTGAGAAAATATTCATAAGATTCAATGACTTATGAATCAGTTCGATGAAATCAGGTGGTTTGAGACCTCAAATAGCTGCAACTAAGTCCATTTGTAGAAAAGCCGTGCAAGTTTTTGATATTGCATGACTTTTTCTATTTGTATACACTGTGACCGTTCGTTCGTTGCAATCCAAAGCAGGTAGCCACCACCATGTCCCACACGATTTTCAATCGCGCATTAAAAATCATCGGATCACTGGCCATCCTGGCGGTGCTCACGTCGCCGGTGGCGAATGCCCAGACGACTAAACGGACAATCGTCAAAAAACCTTACAGCGCCAAAGCCGTCAGCGCCAAAAAATCCGTTTCAGCACGTAAAAGTGTCCGCTTCGTGACGGGCCGTAAAACCATCATTCGCGCGTCGGCACCCGCCAAGCCATCCTTTGGGCAAATCGCGGGTCTGCACACCGCACAGGATTCGCTGGAGCTGAAGTCCAGCGTGGCGCTGGTGATTGACCAGGATACGCGAGAAGTTCTTTTCAGCAAAAACGACCATGCGGTGCTGCCGATTGCATCGCTGACCAAGCTGATGACGGGCGTCATCATCAGCGGCGCCAAGCTGCCGATGGATGAAATGATCACCATCACCCAGGACGATGTGGACACCGAAAAAGGCAGCAGTTCCCGCCTGCGGGTGGGCACCACCCTGAGCCGTGGCGAGTTGCTGCACCTGGCCCTGATGTCCAGCGAGAATCGCGCCGCCCATGCCCTGGGCCGGACTTACCCGGGCGGACTGCCGGCGTTTGTCGGACTGATGAATGCCCGCGCCAAGCTGCTCGGAATGCGCGACACGAGTTATGTGGAGCCCACCGGGCTGTCCAGCCGCAACCAGTCCAGTGCGCAGGACCTCGCCACGCTGGTCAATGCGGCCCATGCTGATCCGATGCTGCGCGAGCTGACGACTTCACCGGGTTACCAGGTGGCTGTCGGCAACCGCACCCTTCAGTACAACAACACCAACCGTCTGGTGAAAAATCCGGAGTGGGACATCGGCCTGCAGAAAACCGGCTATATCTCGGAGGCCGGCCAGTGTCTGGTCATGCAAACCAAGATTGCCGGCCGCAAGCTGATCATGGTGTTCCTGGACTCTGCCGGCAAACTGAGCCGGCTCGGTGATGCCGAGCGTGTTCGCCGCTGGGTGGAGTCGAATCCGGTCGTTGAACGCAAGGTCAACGTCAGCGCGTCGGCCAAGCAGCTCAACGGCTGAGTTCACAGCTGCGGATGTTCCGCGCTGTCGACAGCCGCTGGTTTCAGCCCTGCGCGCGAACGCGCGATCACCATCGTCCATGCAGATGCCAGCTCACGCGCCGCTGCCTGTCTGACCGTGGCTACTTCTGACTGGTTGAATGCCTGAAGGCGCCGGCGCAGGCTTTCCCTGAGCGCCCCGTCGCGGATGATGGTGACTGCCTCAAGGAAATAATCCTCCTCGCTGTATACCACCTGATCAGCACAGCCTGCAGCCCGAAGAAGGCTGGCCCCCATGCGTGAAGCGACCCCTTGGCCTGCGCAGCTGATGGCCGGGATCCCGAGGCTCAGGGCATCCGCCAATTCGGCGTGTGCACTGACTCGGAGGGGATCCAGAAAAAGATCTGCATGGCGCATCCACGCCAAAGCCTGCGGGTGGAGCAGCAGCGGGATGAAGCGGAGCCGGGCTGAAGGAATACCCCGCGCTTCGGCTTCCCGCTGCAGGTTGACAGCCACCGCTTCGTGGGGTGCCGCGAGCCACAGCACGGCTTCCGGTTGCGCAGCGAGAATGCGCATCCATAAACCGAAACTTTCCGAGTCCATGCCCGTGGGACATGTCCAGGCGCACAAGACAACGGCACCGGGTTCCAGGTTCAGTGCATCACGGCTCACTGTGTGGGCGCAGTCCTGCGCTGGTGCCTCCAGAGGCCAGCAGGCGTGCTGCATCCGGACAGTGGCTATGTCTGTGTGTGCCGCTTCCGGTGGGGGCATGATGAAGACGTCAGAGAGCACATAGTCGTAGCTGCCATCGGCCTCCGCGGCACTGCAGTCGGGCGGCAGCATCTGAAGGGGTGCCACACGATGGCGTGCAAGTGCCGGACGCCACCACGGCGTGGCGACGCACAGGTCCATCCAGAGGTCCAGCCGGTCGAGACGGATGCGCAGCACCAATTCCTCGTCATTGAAGTGGGCGGTCTCCACCACCTGATGATCCTGCAGCAGCGCGCTGAACAAGGCCTGGGGCTCAGGCGTGGAGGCGTAAAGAAAAAAGACAAAACGGGTGGGATCGTGCAGGGCCAGCTGGGCAGACAGCGTTGCCGCGACGCGGGCATCGCGCAGGCTCGGCATGAGGATGCCGACCCGCAGCCGCTCGGTGGGTACCGGTGCCGGCCTGTTCCTGAACGGGGGAAGCTGCCGCGTGGGTCCAGCAGTGGCTGCTGCCAGTGCCCGGCCTCGCAGGCAGGCCAGCGCCAGGTCCTGCAAGCCCAGCGTGGCGCCGTAACGGAGCATGGCACACCACCCGGCGGTGTCTTTCAAGGCGGGCTCCGGCTGTAGCTGCGCGCGCACGATCTGCAGGGCGCGTGTTTGTTCACGCCAGTCGCATTGACCGAACCCGTCCAGCGTCCATTGGCTGTAAAGGCTCACCAAGTCCGGGTTGCGGCTGTTCAGGTGTCCGGTGGCGGCGGGTGCATCACGGGCTCTGTCGAGCAGAAACCGGGAAAAGATGTCCGCACCGCTGGCACCCATCGCATGCATCTGCTGTGTCGCGGCGTCGAAGTCCCCGCTCAAGGACATCACCAGGACCCGTTGGCAGCCCAGGCGCTGATGCCCCGGGAAATGCCTGCAAGCTGTTTCTGCCAGTGCCCGGGCCTCATCAATTTGTCGGCTCACGCAGAGAAGGTCAATTAGCTGCAGCCATGGCCAATCCTGTTTGGGCGCCAGTTCAAGGCTGCGTCTGGCGCCATGGACGGCCTCGTCCCAGCGGCCGAGCTGCACGGCGAGCTGAACCTGGAGCGAGAGCGCGGGCAAGTGGTCTGGTGTGATCGCGAGTGCGAGATGGACGCAGCGCCAGGCTTCATGGATATCGCCTGCCGCCATGGTCGCCATGGCCAGATTGCGGCAGCCGTCTGCGGTGGCCAGCAGGTGGTTTTCAATTCGCCGGAGCAGCCCGAGTGCGGCGCGCGGACGCTGCAACTCGAAAAGCACAGCGGCACATGCCGAGACTGCGTCTTCGTTGTCGGGGCTCAGGTCCAGGGCCGACTGGAAGGCCGACAGCGCCTCCACCACGCGACCCGCCGCGTGCGCATCGGCACCGGTGGTCATGAGCTCCTCAAAGGTCCGCATGACCGGCAGGCCGCCTGGCGCCGTTGAGGCCACATCTGCGTGTGTCGTCATCGGGCAATTATGTGACAGACTTGGCGCAGGCCCGCTGCCAATTCTCGCCTTCTGAAGGAAGATAGTCCCATGATTTCGCACACAAACCCGGCACCGAGTCCCGTGCATCTGGTGGGGCGTTTTGACGAGCCACACAGCGGCGCCTGCCTCGAGCTCCTTGCGCTACGCGACCATCTGGCATGCTGGCGGCCGGTGGAGTGCTGGTCGGTGGTTCCGCCTCACGCAGCCCATGCGGTGCAAGGTGTCAAGGCGGTGCAGCCTTTTGCGGGGCAGTTCCCCCGCCGCGGCCTGCTGTATTGGGGCGGGGCGCATGTCGCACCGGACGTCTGGTTGAAATACACGCAATTCGAGCGTGTGGTGGTTCATGTCAACCTGGCCAGTTACGCCCGTCTTTTCGCGCTGATCGACATCCTGCGCGAGACGACCTCGCACGAGCCTGAACTCGTGTTCGCCTCGGAATCACTTCGCCTGACCGCGGGGCTGCCGGGCCGTGTCCTCTACAGCGTGATGGATCTCGGGCCGTTGATGGCGGTGGCAAGCGCCCGACGCCGCGATGTTATACCCGGCAGGCCTGTGACGGTGGGCCGGGTCAGCCGTGACGTACCGGACAAACATCACCCGCTGGACTCTCTGATGTACCGGATGCTGGCTGCCGCCGGGCATCGGGTGAGGATCATGGGCGGTACCTGTCTTGCAGCTCAACTGCAAGGCGTCGAGGGCGTCGAGCTGTTGCCTGCAGGCGCAGAGCCGGTGGCCGGGTTTTACGGCTCGCTGGATATTTTTTTCTACCGCACAGGTTCTACCGTGGAAGCCTATGGGCGCGTTGTCGCTGAAGCCATGGCCTCGGGCCTGCCGGTGGTGGCTGAAAATCGCGGTGGTTATGTAGAGGTGATGCAGGCCGGCACCACGGGGCTGCTGATCAACAGCCAGGAAGAGGCGTGGGATGCGCTTGAGGCTCTCGCGACCAATCCTTTATTGCGGCAGCAAATGGCTGCGGCGGCGGCGAGCGGTATCTGCAGGTTTCATGGACCAGAGGCGACCGCGAGTGCGCTGGCTCTTTGTTTCTGCTGAAAGCAGTGTCTGACTGGCCGCTTATTTCTGGAAAGCCGCAGCGCCGGAGACCAGACCTGAACCGAAATTCCTGTTGTAGGTCAGACCCGCAAATGCAGCGTTGGTCCCGATGAAAAGACCTTTGATGCTTGTTCCGGCGAAGCCGGCCGAGCTGCTCACGGCGCTGTCCGAGAAGTTGCCATAGGAGGTGTTGATCGAGGTGTTGACAGTGTAGGCCGTCGAGGTGAAGCTCGCCACAAACGTGGCGCTGTTCAGGGTGCCGGCGACACCGCCCAGCGTCGGCGCGGTATTGCCGACGAGGGTGTAGGTGGCGCTGCCGCCAGCCAGCATCAGCGCATTGATTTCTGTCTGCGCTGTCGGCCTTCCTGCGATGTAGTGAACGTTGTTGAGCAGGACATTGCCGGAATAAGAATCCGTGATTTGACCCTTCGTCCACATGCCCCAACCGATGAAATTGGCATCGGTGACATTCCCCACGGATTTGAAATTGGTTTCCGGAAGCGGGGTGCCGGTCTCCGCCCATTTGGGTGTTCCGAGCGTGGTGTCCTGAACGCTCAAGAGCTTGTTGTCGCTGAAAACCGATGTGGCAGTTGAGGAACTGGCCAGATATCTGGATCCGCCCGCGCTGTCGATGCTGGCGGCTACGACGGCGATGGTGTTGAAGGTGCGCACGACAGGGGCCGGCGCTGGCGCAGGGGCCGGTGCGGGGGACGGCGCAGGTGCGGGTGCAGAAGCTACAGCAGTCACCACAGCCGATTTACCAGCAGTGTCCGTTTTGTTGCCCACCTCGACAGGCTCCTGATCAGGTGGCGGCGTGGGCACGGGCGCTCTGGCATTGGTTCGTACGGGTGGGTCGGTCTTGTTCAATACCTTGACGGACTCCCCGGCCGTCAAGCCGACACAGTTGCCGGCATTGCAGACCTCGATCGCATCGAACTCTGCAGTGACCCCGAGTGATCCGTCCGGGTTGTAGCCCGCATTGAAGCCCGACCCGCGAATACCGATCGTGGCGGTCGTGGTCATGACCTTGTAGTTCTCGCGGTTTCGCTTGCCGATGAGGCCCGTGATGGCCCGCATGCTGCCGCGCAGCAGGTCCACCAGAAAGCTGTCCTGTTTCGGGTCGGCCTGATCGACGTAATTGGTGATTTTGAATTCGGTGTTGGGCTGCAGCGATACCAGGCCTCCATCGGTGAACTTCACCTGTGCCCGGCCCGTGGCGCCCGTCACGATGGCCTGTCCGCTCTCGATGTCCCTGCCTTTGACCAGCGGCGAAGTCTGGCCGTCAGGCCGGCGCAAGCTGACGTCACCTGCTGCAAATTGTGCGATGCCTGCACTGGCCGCGGCGGAGGCCGACAGCGGGTAGGCCGCCGCCAGTGCCATGACCAGCAGGGTGTGGCGAAGGGGGAACTCAGGCTTCATGGAACATACCTCGTCATTCTGTCGCCCTGAAGGGCTTGATGTTCATGGCATGGGATGGATGCATCGTGCGGCCTCAGAAGTCCCGGCGCACCGTGACGCTCAGGCTCGTTTTCCGGAAATCCGCGATGGGCAGGTTGGAGCTGACCGAGGTCATCGACAACTGCGGCGTGATGCGCCAGAGTTTTGCCGGGGTCCAGCTCAGGCCCAGGTTGACGTTCAGCTGCCGGTCTTTGCGCGTCACCAGGAACAGGGGGTCCACACCGCCATAGTCACGTGCTTCGTACCCGAGGTTGCCGAACAGTGCGACGTCTTCTGACATGGATTTCTGCGCACCCATCCGCAGGCCCGCCAGCTTGTGGCCCAGATGCCGCACGCCGCTGGCGCGTTCCTTTTCCTGGCCCACGTAGGCGCCGGCAAAAACCACCAGGCCATTGCGCAGTGCATGTGCGTACGAGGTTCCGATCACCGTGCGGTCTGCATCGCGGATGGACTGGTCCGGGTAGCTGAGCTGGCCCCACTGGAGGTAGCTGGTCCACTGCCGGTAGCCATCCAGCCGGTAGGTCCATTCACCGACGAGGCCCTGCTGGTCCCGGGCTCTTGAGCCATTGACGGTGTAGGTGCCAGCCTGAACCACGCCCGAGAACTCATGCTGGTCGTAGCGGTAGGCGGCACCGGCGTTGGCGTCCAGCTGGCCTGTATTGAACTGGCTGTATTTCCCGTTGACTCTGGCGTTGCCGGACACATTGCCGATGAGTGACCACCGGGGATCCAGCACGTAGCGCACGGACACGCCGCCGCCCGCCGAGATGAACACATCCTTGAGCTCCGTGGAGGTGGGCGACAAGGTGAAGATCAGCCCGCCGAATGCGGGGACCGCCACGTTCGCGTTGCCCGGGCCGCTGTTGATGTTGGTGTCGTATCCGACAGCTGCTTCAAGGTAGGGTTTGACGGAGGAGCGTGCGGCTTCCTCGGAGCGATCAATTGCCTGCAGGAACTGGTCAATCGTCGCAGACGCTTCGCGCGGTATGTCGGCCTGTTGCGTTTCCATCAACACACGGCGTGCTGCCTGGGTGTCGCCCACCGAGAACAGCGCGCGTCCCAGTTCGGCCCGCGCCCGGGCGTTGCCCGGCTGGACAGAGAGGGCACGCTCTAGCGCGAACACCGCCCGTGTGAACTGACCCGTCTCATTGGCAGCGATACCCAGAACGGTGTCAAAGTCCGGATCACCGGCCCGCGCGACTTCCTGTGGTTCCAGCAGATCGAACGCCTGCCGGGCCTGTCCTGTCTCAATGAGCTTCAGGCCGTTGACTATAAGTTCATCCCTGTCGGCATGCGCCAGGGGTGTCGCCAGACCGGAAATGACGAGGCCTCCCACAAGGCACGCTTTTTTTAATTTTTGCAGGTCCATGGAAATTGCTGTCGGTAAACAGCCGTTTGCTGGTAACTGAATGCAAAAGTTTTATATCACGTGCCGACAAGGGGGAAAAGGTAAATCCGACCCGATGCGCTGCGCGCACCTGTAAACGTCTTTTTTTTGAACAGGCGCTGAAATGGGCGCATATGCCGGAAGTGTTGCCACTGCCGCCACCAACCAGCCGCTCGAATGGGTGGGGCCGTACCCGGCCAGGGTAAGTCCCATGGTGTTTGATGGAAGGTGCCGCAAAATATAAGCAAATACTTATATTAAAGCCAGCCAACCCAGGATGACGGTATGCACCAGATGATCCAGAGCCATGCCCAGGTGGAGAGGGGGAGGGTGTTTGAACTCGCCGCCGAACTGTTTGCGGTGCTGGCAACGCCCATGCGTTTGCGCGTGCTCAGTGCCCTGTGTGAAGGGGAGAAGTCGGTCAACCAGTTGCTGGCTGAAATTGACACGACACAGCCCAATTTGTCGCAGCACCTTGCCGTGCTGTATCGCACCGGCGTGCTGGCCAAGCGCAAGGAGGGCACCCAGGTCATCTACCGCGTGCAAAGCGAGAAGGCTGTGGCCTTGTGCCGCGGGGTGTGCACCCAGATCGCCATCGAACTGGATGAGCCGCAGGCCGTGGCAGAGGGCGAGCGCCTGTCGCCGCTGACCGGTCACCCGCAGGACTGAAAGGGCGCCTCTGATGTGGAACAGATTCCTCCAGCGTGCGCCCGAGAATTTCCTGTCAGCCGCCGACATGGCGGCCGTGCGCACAGGCCGCCGCGGGTTTCTGGCGGGGGCATTGGCTGCTGCGGCGTCGGGTGCGGCCGCCGCCTCTGCCGATGCGGGCGATCCTGCCATTCTGGAACTGCCACCCCACAGCAGGGGCCTGGGCCAGCCCGTGGCCGCCCGCGGCTACGGCATGCCCAGCGAGTGGGAGAAGAATCTGCAGCGGCGCGAGAGCCCGGGCTTGACGCGTGTCGGGCAGTCCGGTGTGAGCTTTTGTCCGCTGCAAGGCCTGTTCGGCATCATCACGCCCAGTGGTCTGCATTTCGAGAGGCATCACCAGGGCTGGTGGGACATCAATCCGAGCCACCACCGGCTGATGGTCAACGGCTCGGACGACACCCTGCTCAAGCGCCCCATGGTGTTTGGTATGGACGACCTGATGCGGTTGCCGGGCGTGAGCCGGATGCACTTTATCGAGTGCGGCGCGAACACGGGGATGGAGTGGGGCAACGTAGCCGTGCCCACCGTCCAGTACACCCACGGCATGTTGAGCTGCAGTGAGTTCACGGGGGTGGCACTGCGTACTTTGCTCGAGATGTGCGGCGTAGACTGGCGGCGCGGAAAATTCATCCTGGCCGAGGGCGCCGATGGTTCAGGCATGACCCGGACCATTCCGATGGGCATGGTCGCCAGTGGCGAGGTCCTGGTGGCTTACGGCCAGAACGGCGAGATGCTGCGCCCCGAAAACGGGTATCCGCTGCGCCTCGTAGTGCCCGGGGTGCAGGGTGTGAGCTGGGTCAAGTACCTGCGGCGCATCGAGGTCGGCGACATGCCTTACGGCACCAAGGATGAAACCACCCACTACGTCGACCTGCAGCCGAGCGGCCTTCATCGCCAGTACACCAGCCTGCAGGAAGTCAAAAGCGTGGTCACCTCGCCCAGTGGCGGTCAGGTGCTGCTGCAAAGAGGCTTTCACACCGTCACCGGTCTGGCCTGGAGCGGACGCGGCAAGATTCGCCGGGTGGACGTCTCTGTCGACGGCGGGCGCAACTGGCGGCCTGCGAGAGTTGAAGGCCCGGTCTTGTCCAAATGCCTCACCCGCTTCAATGCTGATTTTGTGTGGGATGGCCAGCCTGCGATTTTCCAGAGCCGGGCGGTAGACGAGACCGGCCAGGTGCAGCCCACCTATGGTGAACTCCGCAAGGTGCGCGCCTCACGCAGCATCTATCACAACAACGCCATACAGTCGTGGGCCCTGGCCGCGAACGGCGAGGTCAGCAATGTGCAGGTTTGACAGAACCACAGTTGTTCGCACGACGCTGATCGTGATGGGTGTGGTGTGGGTGGGCGCGAGCATGGCGCAGCAGCCGACAGCAGCGAGTATCCAGGGCATAGGTCGTCTGGCCACGCCCGCCGAAATCAAGGCGTGGGATATCGATGTACGACCGGATTTCAGGGGCCTGCCCCGGGGTCAGGGTTCCGTGGGCCAGGGCGAACGGGTGTGGGAGGCCAAGTGCGCGTCGTGTCACGGCACATTTGCCGAATCTTCCGAAGTTATCGCCCCGATTGCAGGCGGCGTGCATGCAGAGGACATGGCCACCGGCCGGGTGGCTGGTCTCATGCCCGGTTCCAACCAGCCCAACCGCACCACGCTGATGAAGCTACCCACCTTATCGACACTATGGGACTACATCAACCGGGCCATGCCGTGGAACGCGCCCAAGACGCTCAGCACCGACGAGGTATATGCCGTGACGGCCTACATCCTCCATCTGGGTAATGTGCTGCCCGCCGACTTCACCCTGTCAGACCGGAACGTGCGGGACGTACAGGCCCGACTGCCCAACCGCAACGGCATGACGACCGCACATGCGCTGTGGCCTGGCAAGGAACTCGGTGGCACCTCCCGGCCTGATGTCCAGGGCTCGGCGTGCATGCATGACTGCAAGGCCGAGGTGGCGGTCAAAAGCTTCATGCCTGAATACGCCAGAAATTCGCACGGTAATCTCGCCGAGCAGTTCCGCCTGGTCGGGGCGAGCCGGGGCGCAGACACCACGCGGCCGTCGCTCGCCTGGGGTGTGGCATTGAAAAACGACATCCAGGTGATGCGAAATGCCACTGACAACTCAGTTGCCGCGACCCGAGCGGCAGCCATCACAGCCCAGTCGCCATCGGCCGAAGCCTTGATTCAGAAGTACGCCTGTCTGGCTTGCCATGGCATGGACAGCAAGGTGGTCGGTCCTTCCTTCAAGGAGATTGGCGCCCGGTATAAAGACCGCGCCGACACCGTGAATTACCTATCCGGCAAAATCAGGGGCGGCGGACAGGGTGTGTGGGGCTCAATCCCGATGCCAGCGCAGGGCTTGAGCTCCGCTGAAGCGGATCAGCTGGCGACGTGGCTGATGGCACGTTAGACACGCCAGCGGGATGAAAGGCATCAACGAGGCAAAGAGGCAGTCGTGCTCTCAGTGTCGGGATAAATACCCTGACGTAGCGCTCATTTTTTCGGTTCAATCGGTGTCATGGCAGCTTTGCCGCAACAACATCGAAGTCAGTTACAACGATAAGGAGTTCATCATGGAACGTCGCGATTTTTTGGCCACTGGCTCCAGTGCGACCGCACTGGCCCTGGCGGCCGCCGCCGGCCTGACCCCGGCCCATGCGCAAAATGTGCCGGGCTGGAACAAGGCTGCTTTTGATGGTAATTCACTGGCTGAAGTCGCCAAAGCCCTCGGTACGGTGGGTGCGCCGGTGGAGAGCAAGGATATTGTGCTTCAGGCCCCGGAGATCGCCGAAAACGGCAACGTCGTTCGGGTAGGAGCCCAGAGCAATCTGGCCAATACGCTGCAGATCGCGCTGGTGGTTGAGAAGAATCCGCACGCGCTGGCAGCGCTCTTCGACATTCCTGCAGGCACGGATGCCAATGTGGCCACCAACCTCAAGATGGGCCAGTCGTCCAACGTGTATGCGCTGGCCAAAGTCGGCGACAAGCTCTATTACGCGGTCAAGGAAGTCAAGGTCACGCTGGGCGGTTGCGGCGGTTGATGCCGCGCCTGTTCCCCACTCAATCCAGTCAAGCCGCGTCAGGGTGCTGCCAGACGGCATCCGGTGAAACGCAAGCCAGGAGATAAAGATGTCAGATCCCATGAGAATCCGGGCGCAGGCCCAAGGCGACAAGACCACGGTGCGTGTGCTGGTCAGTCATGAAATGGAAAGCGGCCAGCGAAAGGATGCAGCCGGCAAGACCGTGCCTGCCTGGTTCATCCAGGAAATCAGCGCAACGTGGAGTGGCAAGACCGTCATGAGCGCCCAATGGGGCACAGCGGTGTCGAAAAACCCGTATGTGCAATTCAGCTTCAAGGGCGGCAAGGCCGGCGACAAGATTGCAGTGAGCTGGGTGGACAACCGCGGTGACAAACGCACCGACGAGGCAGTGATCGCCTGATGTCGCCCATCATGGCGCGCACGACGATGCCTGTCGCTGATCATTACCACCACCAGGAGACACCCATGCAACGGAGCCCTTTGGGTCATTTGGGGTATTGGGGCCTGTCGGGGCTTTTGGGCCTGGCAGCCATGGCGACATTGCCACTGCCCGCCATCGCCCAGAAGAGCACCGCGGACGGCATCGCTGAATACCGCGCCATGCTCGCCGATGGCAATCCTGCCGAGTTGTATGAGGCCAAGGGAGAAGGCTTGTGGAAGCAGGCGCGCGGACCCAGGAATGCATCACTTGAAAAATGCGATCTGGGCAAAGGCCCGGGCATCGTCAAGGGCGCGTTTGTCGAGCTCCCCCGTTTTTTTGCAGACACGCAGCGTGTGCAGGATCTGGAGTCGCGCCTGCTGACGTGCATGGAGCAGCTCCAGGGCTTCAATGCGGCGGAGATTGCCAGAACCGGATTTGGCAGCGGCGAGCAAAAGACCATCGAGTCGCTGGTGGCCTATGTCTCCGGCGAATCGCGGGGCATGAATTTCAACCTGCCGCAGTCGCATCCCAAGGAAAAGCTGATGTACGAGGTGGGCAAGAAGGTGTTTTACCTGCGCGGTGGCCCTTATGACTTCTCCTGCGCGTCCTGCCATGGTGAAGACAACAAGCGGGTCCGTCTGCAGGACCTGCCCAATCTGACCAGGCAGCCCGGCGCCAGCACGGGCTTTGGCGCCTGGCCAGCCTACCGCGTCTCCAGCGGTGATTTGTGGAGCATGCAGCGGCGGCTGAACGACTGCTACCGCCAGCAGCGCTTTCCCTTCCCCGGCTACGCTTCGGATGCGACCATCGCCCTGGGTGTTTTCATGGGTGTCAACAGCAGGGGTGGGGCGTCGACAGCGCCGGCCCTGAAGCGCTGATCCCGCCTGGAACCCGGTATGACTGGAATGAATACGATGAAAAAAATCAACAAGAGCGCGATGGGTCTGGTGGCTGGCGTGGCGCTTGCCGCGTTGCTGGCCAGTTGCGCTGCCAAGCCGAACCCGGCCGAAGTCAGTGAGGCGACCGCGCAGGTCCTGAAAAGCTCGTTCCGCGAGCAGGGCATGGCCGGGCTTGATCGCCTGAACCTCGATGCCTCGAACCAGGCCTGCTCGGAGGCCGCTGGCGGCTCGCTCGATGACAAGCTGGCCAAGTCCATCGAGGCTGCCAATCTGAAGACCGTCAAGCTGCCAGCCGATGGCAAATTTCTCGGCAACTGGACGGAAGGTGAAAAAATCGCCCAGAACGGGCGCGGGCTGACCTGGAGCGACAAGGTGGGGGAGGCCAATGGCGGCAGCTGCTACAACTGCCACCAGATCAGCAAGGCCGAGTTGTCCTACGGCTCCATCGGCCCGAGCCTCTACAACTACGGGAAGCTGCGCGGCGTGGTGGACCCGGCCTCCGAGGCCAGCAAGCCCATTGTCGAATACACCTGGAGCAAGTTGTGGAACGCCAAGGCCTACAACGCCTGCTCCGGCATGCCGAGGTTCGGGCACAGCGGCATCCTGACCGAGCAGCAGATCCGTGATGTGATGGCGCTGCTGCTGGATCCGAAATCCCCCGTCAACAACTGATGGCCGGTATTTGGTGGCGCGCCCGTTCCCCCGTTCCAAGGGGTAGGTGTCGTCTGCTATTGAATAAATGTAAATAGCGACTGTTTCCCTCCATGTCCTCATGCCCGGCTCATCTGCCAGGAACCTCACCGCCATGAATCTTTCCCGCCGCGAGTTTGCAAGTGTGATGGCCGCTGCCATGGCCGCCGGCTTCCCGGTGGGGCGCGAGGCCAGTGCCGCCCAGGCATCTGCGTTGTACAACGTCCCGCGCACAGGCAATGTGCACCTGCTGCACATGACCGATTGCCATGCCCAGCTCCTGCCCCTGTATTTCCGCGAGCCGTCGGTCAACCTGGGCGTGGGCAGCATGCAGGGCCAGTGGCCGCACCTGGTGGGCGAACGGCTGCTGAAGGCCGCCCAGATCAAGGCTGGCAGCCCGCAGGCTTACGCCTTCACCCATCTGGATTTTGAGCGTGCCGCACGCCAGTACGGCAAGGTCGGCGGCTTTGCCCATCTGGCGACCCTGGTCAAGCAGCTCAAGGCCAGCCGGCCCGGGGCGTTGTTGCTCGATGGTGGCGACACCTGGCAGGGCAGCGGCACCGCCCTCTGGACGCAAGGGCAGGACATGGTGGATGCGGCCAAGCTGCTGGGCGTGGAGGTGATGACCGGCCACTGGGACTTCACCTATGGCGAGGAGCGCATCCGGAAAATCGTCGAGCAGGATTTCGCGGGCAAGGTGGATTTCATTGCGCAGAATGTCAAGACCAGCGATTTCGGCGACCCGGTGTTCAAGCCCTATGTGATCAAGGAGATGAACGGTGTGCCGGTGGCCATCGTCGGGCAGGCCTTCCCCTACACGCCGATTGCCAACCCGGGGTGGCTGACGCCCAACTGGACCTTCGGCATCCGCGAACGCGAGATGCAGGAGACGGTGAACGAGGCGCGTGCCAAAGGCGCGCAGGCCGTGGTGCTGCTCAGCCACAACGGCATGGATGTGGACCTCAAGATGGCATCGCGCGTGACAGGCATCGATGTCATCCTCGGTGGACACACCCATGACGGCGTGCCGGTACCGATCACGGTCAAGAACGCCGGTGGACAGACGGTGGTGACCAATGCCGGCAGCAACGGCAAGTTTCTCGGCGTGCTGGATCTGGATGTCAGGAGCGGCAAAGTGGCGCGGATCAGCTACCGCTTGCTACCCATTTTTGCCAGACTGCTGCCTGCCGACCCGGCCATGGCGGCCCAGATTGCCCGCAGCCGTGCGCCGTTCGAGGCCCGATTGAGCGAAAAGCTGGCCGTCACCGAAGGCACGCTCTATCGGCGCGGCAACTTCAATGGCACGTTCGACCAGGTCATTCTGGACGCACTGATGGCCGTGCGCGGTGCCGACATCGCGTTTTCACCGGGCTTTCGCTGGGGCACCTCGCTACTCCCGGGGCAGGCCATCACGCGCGAGCACCTGATGGACCAGACCGCCATCACCTACCCCTGGACCACCCTCACCGACATGCGCGGCGAGACCATCAAGACCATTCTGGAAGACGTGGGCGACAACCTGTTCAACCCGGACCCTTACTACCAGCAGGGCGGCGACATGGTGCGCGTCGGTGGCCTCAGCTACACCTGCGAGCCGGGCGCGAAGATGGGCGAGCGCATCCAGGACATGCGCCTCAACGGCCAGCTGATCGAGGCCGACAAAACCTACAAGGTGGCGGGCTGGGCGCCGGTGGCCGAAGCCAGCAAGAATGCCGGGCCGCCGGTGTGGGAGGTGGTGGAAACCTATCTTCGGGCCCAGAAAACCATTTCGCCCGTCAAGCCGAACCTGCCTGCCCTGGTCGGAACGGCCGGCAACCCGGGGCTGGCCACGGCGTCCTGAGCGTTTTATCCATTGGCAGATCACCTCTGCCGGCACCACTTTATTCCAGCCTGATTCGTTTAAGGCATAACCACGTCTTCGGTGCGCCACGGTTCGGTGGCACAATCCGAGGTGTTTCTGAAGGCCCTTCCTGCCACAGTCGCATCCGCTAATCGGTCCAGCCGTGTTGCGGAAGGTTAATCAACCGGCCATGACCCAGAATGATCTGGTGTGATGGCTAGCTAATGTTTCCCTCAGGGAAACGGAGGTCAGCGAGTATGAGTTCTATCCCGCAGACGCCTGCAGCTGCAGCGCCGTCCGTCTATTCTGCCTATCAGGGCAACACCTACCTCTTCGGCGGCAACGCGCCCTACGTCGAGGAGATGTACGAAAACTACCTGGCCAACCCCGGCAGCGTGCCCGACACCTGGCGCGAGTATTTCGACGCGCTCCAGCATGTCCCGGCCGTGGACGGTACCAACGCCAAAGACGTTCCGCACCTGCCCGTCGTCAATGCCTTTGCCGAACGCGCTAAGCAGGGCCAGACCCGGGTGGTCGTGGCCAGTGGTGCCGATTCGGAAATGGGCCGCAAGCGCACCGCCGTCCAGCAGCTGATTGCCGCCTACCGCAACGTGGGTGCCCGCTGGGCCGACCTCGACCCGCTCAAGCGTGCAGAGCGCGACAAGATTCCCGAGCTGGAGCCGTCCTTCTACGGTTTCACCGATGCCGACCAGGAGACCGTGTTCAACACCAGCAACACCTTCTTCGGCAAGGAGACCATGAGCCTGCGTGAGCTGATCAATGCGCTGCGCGAAACCTATTGCGGCACGATAGGCGCCGAATACATGTATGCCACCGACCAGAACCACAAGCGCTGGTGGCAACAAAAGCTCGAATCGATCCGCAGCAAACCCAATCTCAGCAAGGAAAAGAAGCTACACATCCTGGACCGCCTGACGGCGGCGGAAGGCCTGGAGCGTTTCCTTCACACCAAGTACGTGGGCCAGAAGCGCTTCTCGCTCGAGGGCGGTGAAAGCTTCATCGCCAGCATGGACGAGCTCATCCAGCAGGGCGGCATCAAGGGTGTGCAGGAAATCGTGATCGGCATGGCCCACCGCGGCCGTCTGAACGTGCTGGTCAACTCCCTGGGCAAAGTACCAGCGGATTTGTTCGCTGAGTTCGACCACACCGCACCGGAAGACCTTCCGAGCGGCGACGTCAAGTACCACCAGGGCTTCAGCTCCGACGTCACGACGCCTGGCGGTCCGGTTCACCTGACCCTGGCCTTTAACCCTTCGCACCTCGAGATCGTCAACCCGGTGGTCGAGGGCTCTGTGCGTGCCCGCATGGACCGCCGTGCCGACCCCAAAGGGCTGCAGGTGCTGCCGGTGCTGGTGCACGGCGACGCCGCCTTTGCAGGGCAGGGCGTGGTCATGGAAACGCTGGCGCTGGCTGAAACCCGCGGCTACTTCACCGGTGGCACGGTGCACATCGTGATCAACAACCAGATCGGGTTTACCACCAGTGACCCGCGCGACAGCCGCTCGACGCTGTATTGCTCCGACGTCGTCAAGATGATCGAGGCGCCGGTGCTGCACGTCAATGGCGACGATCCGGAAGCCGTGGTGCTGGCGACGCAACTGGCCCTCGAGTTCCGCATGGAGTTCCAGAAGGATGTCGTGGTCGACATCATCTGTTTCCGCAAGCTGGGCCACAACGAACAGGACACGCCGGCGCTGACGCAGCCGCTGATGTACAAGAAAATTGCCCAGCACCCCGGCACGCGTCGCCTGTATGCCGACAAGCTGACGGCCCAGGGCTTCGGCGACACGCTGGGCGACGACATGGTCAAGGCCACGCGCGCAGCGCTCGATGCCGGCAAGAGCACCTTCGACCCAGTGCTGACCAACTTCAAGAGCAAGTACGCCGTGGATTGGGTGCCCTACCTCGGCAAGAAATGGACGGACGCCGGCGACACCGCCATCCCGATGGCCGAGTGGAAGCGCCTGGCCGAAAAGATCAGCACCATTCCGGGCACCGTCACGCCGCACCAGCTGGTCAAGAAGGTGTACGACGACCGCGCGGCCATGGGCCGGGGCGACATTCCGGTGGATTGGGGCATGGGCGAGCACATGGCCTTTGCCTCGCTGGTGGCCAGCGGCTATCCGGTGCGCCTGTCGGGTGAGGATTGCGGGCGCGGGACCTTCACCCACCGCCACGCCGTGATACACGACCAGAGCCGTGAGAAATGGGATACCGGCACCTATGTGCCGCTGCAGAACGTGGCTGACAACCAGGCCCCGTTTGTCGTCATCGACTCCATCCTGTCGGAAGAGGCGGTGCTGGCCTTTGAGTACGGCTACGCATCGAACGACCCCAACACGCTCGTCATCTGGGAAGCACAGTTCGGCGACTTCGCCAACGGCGCCCAGGTGGTGATCGACCAGTTCATCGCCTCCGGCGAAGTGAAGTGGGGCCGCGTCAACGGCATCACGCTGATGCTGCCGCACGGCTATGAAGGCCAGGGCCCCGAGCACAGCTCGGCGCGCCTTGAGCGCTTCATGCAGTTGAGCGCTGACACCAACATGCAGGTGGTCCAGCCCACCACGGCCAGCCAGATTTTCCACGTGCTGCGCCGCCAGATGGTGCGCAATCTGCGCAAGCCGCTGGTCATCATGACGCCCAAGTCGCTGCTGCGCAACAAGGACGCCACCTCGCCGCTGTCCGAGTTCACCAAGGGCAACTTCCAGACCATCATTCCCGAGAGCAAGGAAGAGATCACGAAGAAGGCCGACAAGGTCAAACGCATCATTGCCTGCTCGGGCAAGGTGTACTACGACCTGGCCAAAAAGCGCGAGGAAAAGGGCGCGGACGATACCGTCATCCTGCGCGTGGAGCAGCTCTACCCGTTCCCGCACAAGGCGTTCGCGACCGAGCTGAAGAAGTATCCCAATGCCACCGACATCGTGTGGTGCCAGGACGAGCCGCAGAACCAGGGCGCCTGGTTCTTCGTGCAGCACTACATCCACGAGAACATGCTCGAAGGCCAGAAGCTGGGCTACTCCGGTCGCGCGGCTTCTGCATCGCCCGCCGTGGGTTACTCCCACCTGCACCAGGAGCAGCAAAAGGCGCTGGTGGACGGCGCCTTCGGCAAGCTCAAGGGTTTCGTGCTGACCAAATAAGGTCGCCGCCCGTCCAGAACATCAGAACATATCCGAAAGAATCAAATGGCTATCGTAGAAGTCAAAGTCCCCCAGTTGTCCGAATCCGTGGCGGAAGCCACCATGCTGCAGTGGAAGAAAAAAGTCGGTGAGGCCATCGCCATCGACGAAATCCTCATCGAAATCGAAACCGACAAGGTGGTGCTGGAAGTGCCCGCACCGTCTGCCGGCGTGCTGACCGAGCTGGTTGTGGCCGATGGCGGCACCGTGGTGTCGGACCAGGTCATTGCCCGCATTGACACGGAAGGCCATGCCGGCGCGGCAGCCCCGGCGGCTACGGCGGCTCCTGCCGTTGCAAGTGCTGTCGCAGCAGCCCCCGCTCCAGCAGCAACCACTGCAGGTTCCATGGCCGGTGTGGCCATGCCCGCCGCGGCGAAGTTGATGGCCGACAACAACATGGCGGCTGGCTCGGTCGCGGGGACCGGCCGCGATGGCCGTGTGACCAAAGGCGATGTGCTGGGTGCTGCGACCCGGGTGGTGACGCCTTCGGCCATTCCCACGGGTGCGCCCGTCAGTGCCTTGCCGCAGGTGGCTGCGCCTTCCAAAACCAGCGATCTGGGGGACCGTCCGGAGCAGCGCGTGCCCATGAGCCGTCTGCGTGCCCGTATTGCCGAGCGCCTGCTGCAATCGCAGTCGACGAATGCAATCCTCACGACCTTCAATGAAGTGAACATGGCGCCAGTCATGGAGATGCGCAAGAAGTTCCAGGACGCGTTCACCAAGGAACACGGCGTGAAGATCGGCTTCATGAGCTTCTTCGTGAAGGCCGCTGTTCACGCGTTGAAGAAATTCCCGGTGATCAACGCTTCTGTCGATGGCAACGACATCGTCTACCACGGCTACTTCGACATCGGCATTGCCGTCGGCTCGCCGCGCGGCCTGGTGGTTCCCATCCTGCGCAACGCTGACCAGATGAGCTTTGCCGACATTGAAAAGAAGATTGCCGAATTCGGCAAGAAGGCGCAGGACGGCAAGCTGGGCATTGAGGACATGACGGGCGGTACCTTCTCCATCTCCAATGGCGGAACCTTTGGCTCCATGCTGTCCACGCCCATCATCAACCCGCCGCAGTCCGCCATCCTCGGCGTGCACGCGACCAAGGACCGCGCTGTCGTCGAGAACGGTCAGATCGTGATTCGCCCGATGAACTACCTCGCCATGAGCTACGACCACCGCATCATCGACGGCCGCGAAGCCGTGCTCGGCCTGGTGGCCATGAAAGAGGCGCTGGAAGATCCGTCGCGTCTGCTGTTTGACATCTGAGGAGCCGCTTCATGAGCAAACAATTTGACGTGATCGTCGTCGGTGGCGGTCCCGGTGGCTACATTGCCGCCATCCGCGCAGCGCAACTCGGCTTCAACGTGGCCTGTATCGACGAATGGAAGAACGCCAAGGGTGGTCCCGCCCTGGGCGGCACCTGCACCAACGTCGGCTGCATTCCCTCCAAGGCCTTGCTGCAGTCCTCCGAGCATTACGAGCATGCAGGCCATCACTTTGCCGACCACGGCATTGACGTCAAGGGCCTCAGCCTGGATGTAGGCCGGATGGTGGCACGCAAAGACACCGTGGTGAAACAGAACAACGATGGCATCGTCTACCTGTTCAAGAAAAACAAGGTCACGTTCTTCCATGGCCGTGGTTCCTTCGCGGCAGCCAAAGACGGCATGTACGACATCAAGGTGGCTTCTGCCGCAGGTGCTGCCGACGAAACCATCACTGGCAAACACATCGTGGTGGCCACCGGCTCCAACGCACGCAGCCTGCCTGGAGCGCCTTTTGACGAGGAAAACATCCTTTCGAACGACGGCGCGCTGCGCATCGGTGCCGTTCCCAAAAAGCTGGGTCTCATCGGCTCTGGCGTGATTGGTCTGGAGATGGGCTCGGTCTGGCGCCGCCTCGGTGCCGAAGTGACGGTGCTCGAAGGTCTGCCGACCTTCCTTGGCGCTGTTGACCAGCAGATTGCCAAGGAAGCGCACAAGGCCTTCATCAAGCAGGGTCTGAAGATCGAGCTCGGCGTGAAGGTCGGTGAAGTCAAGTCCGGCAAGAAGGGCGTGACAGTGGCCTACACCGACGCCAAAGGGCAGGCGCAACTGCTGGAAGTGGACAAGCTGATCATCTCCATCGGTCGTGTGGCGAACACCGTCGGTCTGGCACCAGAGGCGGTTGGCCTGAAGCTCGACGAACGCGGCGCCATCGTCGTGGACGAGGAATGCAAGACCAACCTGCCCAACGTCTGGGCGGTGGGTGATGTGGTGCGCGGCCCCATGCTGGCGCACAAGGCAGAAGAAGAGGGTGTTGCCGTGGCCGAGCGCATTGCCGGCCAGCATGGGCACGTCAACTTCAATACCATTCCCTGGGTGATCTACACCAGCCCTGAAATTGCCTGGGTGGGGCAGACCGAAGAGCAGCTCAAGGCGGCTGGCCGCGCCTACAAGGCGGGCACCTTCCCCTTCATGGCCAACGGCCGGGCCCGCGCCTTGGGCGACACCACCGGCATGGTGAAAATGCTGGCGGATGCCGCGACCGACGAGATCCTCGGTGTGCATATCGTCGGCCCCATGGCCAGCGAACTGATTGCCGAATGCGTGGTGGCGATGGAGTTCCGTGCCAGCAGCGAGGACATCGCCCGCATCTGCCACGCCCATCCGTCACTCAGCGAGGCGACCAAGGAAGCTGCGCTGGCGGTGGACAAGCGCACGCTGAACTTCTGATCAGTTCAGGCGCAGCATCGGTGACACAACCGGTCCGGTCAGCTTACAACGCTGAGCTCGCAGCGCGGGGTTACCAGAGTGACCCTGCGCAATTGCGGGCGATCGACGCCCTCGAGCGTTGCGCGGGGGAGTGGGCTGGATTCAAGGAACAGCGTTCCAACGCCTTCAAAAAGCTGATCAATCGCCCCGATATCCCTCGCGGTGTGTACATGCACGGGGGTGTCGGGCGCGGCAAGAGCTTCCTGATGGACTGCTTTTTCGGGGCGGTCCCGCTGAACCGGAAAGTGCGCCTGCATTTTCACGAGTTCATGCGGGAGGTGCACCGCGAACTGCAGGACTTGCAGGGCACGGCCAACCCGCTCGATGAGCTGGGCCGGCGCATGGCCAAGCGCTACCGGTTGATCTGTTTTGACGAATTCCACGTGGCGGACATCACCGACGCGATGATTCTGTACCGGCTGCTGTCCGCGCTGTTCGACAATGGTGTCGGCTTTGTCACGACATCGAATTTCCGGCCGGACGACCTCTACCCGAACGGCATGCACCGCGACAGGATACTGCCGGCGATCGAGCTGCTGAAGGCCAATCTGGAGGTCATCAGTGTGGACAACGGGACGGACTACCGCCGCCGTACGCTCGAGAACGCAAGGCTGTATCACACGCCCCTGGGGCCGCAGGCGGATGCCGGGATGACCGCCACCTTCAATGCACTGGCCGAGTCCCACGACGAGGACCCGGTGCTTCACATCGAGTCGCGCCAGATCCGGGCCCGGCGCAAGGCGGGTGGCGTGGTCTGGTTTGACTTCAAAACCCTGTGCGGTGGCCCGCGCTCGCAGAACGACTATCTGGAGATTGCCACGCAGTTCCACACCGTCCTGCTCAGCGATGTGCCTTACATGCCGGTGCGGATGGCGTCGGAAGCCCGGCGCTTTACATGGCTGATCGACGTGCTTTACGACCGTCGTGTCAAATTGATCCTGTCGGCGGAGGTGCCGCCTGAGGCGTTGTACACCGAGGGGCCTCTTGTGCATGAGTTTCCGCGAACAGTCTCGCGGCTCAACGAAATGCAGTCGACGGCATTTCTGGCACTGGAAAGACGGGACGTGGATACCGCGTTGACATGAACAAACTGCTGTTGGCTGCTCTGCTTTCCCTGTCGTCCCCCTGGGTGGCGGCACAGGCGCCTGCGTCCGGTGCACCTGCGTTTTCCGTCGACGCAGAACGCACCCGCATCGGTGCGGACAGGGCACGGCTGGAGGCCGGCTTTCTGGCGGAAGATGCGGCTTGCTACAAGCGGTTCGCCGTCAACAAGTGTCTGGCCGAGGTCAATGTGCGCCGACGTGAAGCGATGGCAGATTTGCGGCGCCAGGAAATCGAGCTCAACGACCTGGACCGGCGCGCGCGTGCCGCCGAGCAGCTTCGCAAAACCGAGGAAAAGTCATCCCCGCAGAGCCTTCGTGAAGCCGAGGAGCGGCGCGCAAAGGCCGTGGAGGATTACCAGGGCCGCCTGCAAAGGCAGCAAAAGAAAATCGAGGATCAGGCGGCCGCCAAAGCGAATGAAAAGTCCAACAGCGATGCTGCAGCTGAAAAACTGAAAAGCAGCCAGCAAAAAACCCGGTCAAAGGCCGACAAGCAGGCGACCGCTGCGCAGGAAGCCAAGAAGTTCAATGACCGCCAGAAAGAGGCGCAGGAGCGACGCGCCCAGCATGATGAAGAGCAGCGCAAGCGTGTGAAGCCGCCCGCCAAGTCGCTGCCACTGCCTCCCTGATCTCCCACAGGTCCCGCCATTCCGAGCGCGGCACCGGACCTGACTGCAATCTACTTTTTGGCGTCGCCCAGCGGTTCCAGCTTGACGATCACCAGCGACAGGTTGTCGCCGCCGCCCCGGGCGCGGGAGCGCGCCTTCTGGATCAGGAACTCGGTGGCTTCCCGCGGAGACAGCATTGCCAGGGCCGAGCCCATTTCACTGGTGCTGAAGTAATGCCAGACCCCATCGCTGCAAGCGAGCAAGATGTCGTCGGGTTTGAGCTGGGGGATGAAATGGTGCGTGATGGGTGGGACGTCCTCCGTGCCCAGGCAGCCCATCAGGATGTTGGACTGCGGATGCACATTCGCTTCTTCTTCCGTGATCTCGCCTTTGTCGACCAGCGTTTGCACGTAGGAGTGGTCCACCGTGCGATGGATCAGTTTGCTGCCGTGGTAATGGTAGATGCGTGAATCACCGGTATGCACCCAGTGGCAATCGCCCCCGGGGTTGATGAGGAAGGCTGCCAGCGTGCTGTGCGGCTCCTGCTCCGCAGAGATGGCCGTCAACCTGATGACGATGTGCGCTTCTTCCACGATCTGCTTGAGCATGGTGGGTGCGTCGTCACTGTCGGGTGCATAACGCTCGAACAGCTGTTTGGCCGTCATCATGACCTGGTCGGAGGCCTTGCGCCCGCCGCTGCGACCACCCATGCCATCGGCCACGATGCCCAGCATGCACCCCGGAACCCGGATGTGGCTGAACAGGTTGACCTGATCCTGCTGGTAGTCCCGGTCACCCTTGTGGATGCCGGTGGATGCGGTGATTCGATAGCCTTTGGACATTGTCAGAACTTTCAAGCCGAGAGGCTCGATTTATGGTCAAAAATAGTCTCAAGGCACGTATTATCAGGTGAAGCGCTGCGAACCCGGAACATACTTTGGACTTAAATTTACACTCGCCGGAGCGACAGCTGATCGAGCTCAAGATGGAGCACGCAGACCTGGATGCGCTCGTGGACATGGCGGCCCACGCCTTGCCGATGGACGAGCTGCTGCTGCGGCGACTCAAGAAAAGGCGACTGCAGCTTCGTGACCAGATCGCCCAGCTGGAGCTTCAGCTGGACCCTCGCGAGCCCGCCTGATGACCCTTGCTTCTGCTGTGGAGGCTGCATTCGCCCCTGAGGGCGTTTTGTCGCGTGCCGAGGAACACTTCGTTCCGCGCCAGGGACAGGTTGACATGGCGCTGGCCGTCTCCACGGCGATCGAAGGCGCTTACCCGCTGGTGGTGGAGGCCAGTACCGGCGTCGGCAAGACCTACGCCTACCTGGTGCCAGCCTTGCTCAGCGGGGAGCGCGTGCTGCTCTCCACGGCAACCAAAGCCTTGCAGGACCAGCTGTTTGGCCGGGACCTGCCGCGTCTGGTGGATGTTCTCGGCCTGCCCACCCGCACGGCCCTGCTCAAGGGACGTGCCAGTTATCTGTGCCTTCACCGGATGACGCTGGCCCGCCATGAAGCCCAGGTGTCGGATGCCGCCTCCCTGCGCGCGCTGGGCCGGATCGAACAGTGGTCCCAGGCCACGCGCACCGGCGATCTCGCCGAACTGCCTGGGCTGGACGAGCGCTCGCCCCTGATTCCCCTGGTGACATCCACCCGGGACAATTGCCTCGGCTCGGCCTGCCCGCAGTTCCGTGCCTGCCATGTGAACCTGGCGCGGCGCGAGGCCATGGGCGCCGATGTGGTGGTGATCAACCACCATCTTTTCTTTGCAGACCTGTCCGTGCGCGAGTCCGGCGTGGCTGAGTTGCTGCCCTCGGTGCGCATTGCCATTTTTGACGAGGCGCACCAGCTCAATGAAACCGGCGTGCAGTTTCTGGGCACCCAGCTGAGCACCGGTCAACTGCTGGATTTCTGCCGTGACACGCTGGCTGCCGGGCTTCAATGGGCGCGTGGTCTGGTGGACTGGCAGGGCGTGGCGGGTGCGGTGGAACAGGCCTCGCGCCATCTGCGCCTGTGCGCCGGCAGGCAATACCCCGGCACCAAGTTGCGTTGGGTACAGACCGCACCGGAAGGACTGGACGGCGCCGAATGGACGCAGGCGCTGGAGGCCGTGCATGCCGCCTGCCTGCAGCTCTGCGCGGCACTGGAGACGGTCAGCGAGATCGCTCCTGATTTTGTGCGCCTTCAGGAGCGCGGCACCGTGCTGGCCGAGCGCGCTGACGGCTTTCTCGGGGCGGCCGAGCCCGGCTCGGTGCGGTGGATCGACGTCGGCGTGCAACTGCGCCTGGTCGAGTCCCCGATGGACATCTCCAAAGCCGTGAAATCGAAAATGCTCGATGCGTCTGCCGAGGGTGAAGGCGGAAAATCCTGGATCTTCACGTCGGCCACGCTGGGCGACGATGAACGGCTCACATGGTTCACCGGGCCCTGTGGACTGGACGAAGCCGAAGTGCTGCGGGTCGGCAGCCCCTTCGATTACGGCCGGCAGGCCTGCCTGTATGTGCCGCTCGATCTGCCCAAGCCGGCCGATCCGTCGCATACCTTGCGGGTCGCCGATTCAGCCGCGCGGTGGGCCCGACAGCTCGGCGGACGCACAATGATCCTCACCACGACATTGCGGGCGCTACGAACGATTGGCGATGCCCTGAAGGCGGCGTTCGATGCCACGGGTGAGCTGCAGGTTCTGGTGCAGGGCGACATGCCCAAACGCGCGCTGATCGAGCGCTTCAGGGACGGGAACACCAACGGCCAGAAGGGCTGCGTGCTGGTGGCGTCTGCATCGTTCTGGGAGGGCATCGACGTGCCGGGAGACGCGCTGCAGATGGTCATCATCGACAAGCTGCCGTTTCCGCCACCCAACGATCCGCTGGCGGAGGCGCGCGCCAAGCTCCTGGAGAGCCAGGGGCGCAGTGCGTTTTCAGATTACTTTCTGCCCGAGGCCGCTGTGGCATTGAAGCAAGGGGCCGGTCGCCTGATCCGCCGGGAAACCGACAGCGGCATTCTGGTCGTGTGCGACAGCCGCCTGGCGACCATGGGCTACGGCAAGCGGCTGCTCAAGGCGTTGCCTGCGATGCGGCGCCTGTCGTCAGAAGAAGACCTGCAGGCGCAGATTGACGTGCTTACCAGAACTTGTACCAGGGATTGTCTGCAGACTTGAATCCCCGGCTCATGTACTCGCTGCGTGGGTAGGATTTTTCCATGATGCGGCGGGTGTCGTCGCGCAGTTCGGTCATGCCTAGTGCATCGTAGGATTTGTACAGGATGTAGGTGGCCTCTTCCAGGGCTGGCACATCGCGGTAGTCGGCAATGGCGCTTTGTGCCCGGTTGATGGCTGCCACATAGGCGCCGCGTGTGTAGTAATAGCGCGCCACATGCACCTCGGACTGGGCCAGCGAGTTCACGATGTAGCCCATCCGCAGCTTGGCATCGGGTGTGTATTTGGAGTCGGGGAAGCGCGTGGCAAGTTCACGGAAGGCTTCGAAGGATTCCTTGGCGGCTTTCTGGTCCCGCTCCGACAGATCCTGCCGCGAAATGAAGGAGAAAATGCCGAGGTTGTCGTTGAAGTTGACCACGCCCTTGAGGTAGAGGGCATAGTCCAGGGCAGGGCTGGCCGGATGCAGCTTCATGAAGCGGTCCAGCGTGGCAATGGCCTGGGCCTGCTCGCCGCCCTTGTATTGCGCGTAGGCTTTCTCGAGCTGTGCCTGCTGCGCGAGTGGTGTACCGGCTGCGCGACCCTCGAGTTTTTCGTACAGCGGAATGGCCTTGTCGTAGGAGCCGGAGCTGGCTTCGTCCTTGGCTTCCGCGTAAATCTTGTTGGGGCTCCAGGTGGCCGTCTTGTCGGGTGCCGGGGTGGTGGAGCAGGCGCCGAGAACCAGGGACAGGGCGCAGACCACAGTCACCAGCGGCAGGGCAGTCGGAACAACCGATAATTTGGTGGAAAACATGGCGATTGACCTTATTGATGACTGATTCTGGACAGAGCAAGCCAATTATATCGGGGGCGCCTGGCGCTTCCGGCGCGCCGGGTGAGGCGCATGACGATGCAGAAGCCGTTGACGTGGTGGAGATCGAGGTCGAGCTCCGGCGTGTCAGTGTGCCGGCCGGCAGCCATGGTGCCCGGCTGGACCTGGCGCTTGCCACGCTGGTGCCGGAGTTTTCCCGCAGCTACCTGCAGCAGCTGATCGAGGCCGGCGTCGTCCAGCTCGCCGGCCGCCCGGTCGCCAAGAGCTCGGCCAGGGTCAAGGCTGGCGATGAATTGCAGATCGAGCTGCGGCCCACGCCGCAGAGCCAGGCGTTCAAGCCCGAGCCCATGGCTCTCGACGTGGTGTACGAGGACGACTGCCTGCTGGTGATCAACAAGCCTGCCGGCCTGGTGGTGCATCCGGCCCCGGGCAACTGGAGCGGTACCTTGCTCAATGGCCTGCTGGCCAGGGATGCCCAGGCGATGTACCTGCCGCGCGCCGGCATCGTGCACCGGCTGGACAAGGACACCAGTGGCCTGATGGTGGTGGCCCGCCAGCGCGCGGTGATGGACCGGCTGGTGGAGATGATCGCTGCCAGAACGGTGCACCGGGAATATCTCGCCATCGCGCATGGCGCCTGGGTGGGCCCGGCGGTGCGTCATGTCGATGCCCCCATGGGTCGCGACCCGAGAAATCGTCTGCGAATGGCGGTGGTGGATCTGGACCGGCATCCGGGCAAGCTGGCGTCGACCCAGGTCAAGCTGATCGACACCACGCCTGAACACTGTCTGGTGAGCTGCAAGCTGCACACGGGGCGCACCCACCAGATCCGCGTCCACATGCTGCACATCGGCCATCCACTGGTGTCTGATGCGCTGTATGGCGGCGAGACGGCCGGCGGCTTGTCGCGCCAGGCGCTGCATGCCTGCCGGCTGGCCTTCGACCATCCGGTGACCGGCCGGGCGGTGGACCTGCGCGTGCCGCCGCCGGAGGACTTTGGCCATGCGGTGACGGCATTGGGGCTGGGATACAATAAGGTCAGCAGCCACTTGTGATCCACAACGTGGCGCTCTGGGCGATTGCACGCGCAACGACGTTTGGCGCCATCAAGTGCCCCCCGGCTCCTCCCGGGTTTCCCCGACCTTTTTCGGAACGACAACCATGAATACGACGGATGCAAAGCGCGTCCTCGAAACGGCATTGATTTGCGCACAGCAGCCGCTGCCGCTGCGCGAGATGGGGGTGCTGTTCAACGGGGCGCTGACTGCCGATACCCTCAAGCTCCTGCTCGAAGATCTGCAGAACGACTGGGCCGGGCGTGGCGTGGAGCTGGTTCACGTGGCGACGGGCTGGCGCTTCCAGAGCCGGCCGCAGATGCGCGAGTACCTGGACCGGCTGCACCCCGAGAAGCCGCCCCGCTACAGCCGGGCGACGCTCGAAACGCTGGCAATCATTGCCTACCGCCAGCCTGTCACGCGTGGCGACATGGAAGACATCCGGGGCGTGACGATCAACAGCCTGCTGCTCAAGCAGCTGGAGGACCGCGGCTGGGTGGAGGTCATTGGCCACCGCGAGACCGTGGGGCGACCGGCCCTTTATGCCACCACCCGGCAGTTCCTCGATGACCTGGGCGTGGAGTCGCTGGACCAGTTGCCGGCGATGGACATCTCGGCCGGCCAGCTGGCGATGTTGGAGCAAATCGAATTTGGCATGTCTGATCCGGCGGCGGTGGCGGACGATGCGGAGGTGGAGGCCTTGGAGCCGACAGCCCTGGCAGAAGAAGGCCTTGAACTCTCCGGCGCCGAGTTGGTTGCGGACGGCGTCAGCCTTGAGGGTGAGGCACCCGGGGGCCCTGGTCCGCGGGTTGACGATCCGGCCGCCTGAAATACGAACGAGTGAGATACACCGCATGAACGAACAAGACCATCCGGGCCCCGACGAGCCTTCCTTGCCTGAAGCGACTGAAGCATCCGATGCGCCGGAGCCGTTCGGCGTCGCAGCCGTCGTGCTCCCGGAAACGCCGGTGGATCCCGCCGCCGACGTCCGGGTCGAGGGCGCAGTCCCCACTTCTGGCAGCGCGTCGCAGCAGGTGCAGCGCAACGCCAAGACGCTGCTCGGGCAGATCCGCTTCGAAGATGTGGTCACGGGGCAGTTTGACGCCGACGAGGAAGACGTTGCGCTGGAGTTGCCCAAACGCGTGCTGTCGGCGCAGCCTGAAACCCCCAAGCTGCACAAGGTGCTGGCGCAGGCGGGGCTGGGTTCGCGGCTTGAGATGGAGCAGTTGATCCTGGAGGGGCGGATTTCGGTCAATGGCGAGCCGGCGCACATCGGGCAGCGCATCCAGTTCGGCGACAGTGTCAAAGTCAACGGCAAGCCGATCCGGGTGCGGATTGACCCGCCGCCGCCGCGTGTGATTGCCTACCACAAGCCGGCTGGCGAGGTTGTCACCCACGACGATCCCCAGAACCGGCCCACCGTGTTTCGCCGCCTGCCCAAGCTGTTCCAGGGCAAGTGGCAATCGGTGGGGCGGCTGGACCTGAACACCGAGGGCCTGCTGCTGCTGACCAGCTCCGGCGAACTGGCCAACAGGCTGATGCATCCGCGGTTTGGCCTGGAGCGGGAATACGCCGTGCGCGTTCTGGGTGCTCTGGGCAACGAGGAAAAAAATCGCCTGCTGAGCGGCGTCTCGCTCGATGACGGGATGGCCCAGTTCAGCTCGATCGAGGCTGGCGGCGGCGAGGGTGCCAACTGCTGGTACCGCGTCACGATTTCGGAAGGACGCAACCGGGAGGTCCGGCGCATGTTCGAGGCCGTGGGTCACGCCGTCAGCCGCCTCATCCGGATTCGTTACGGCGCTGTCGTGCTGCCGCGGGGACTCAAGCGCGGTGCGTTCGTGGAACTCGATGAGCGTGATATTTTGGCGTTGACCAGCGCCGTCAGCCGGTCAGAATCCCGCAGCAGGGATGCCGTGGCGGGCGACCCTGCGGCCGGCGACCAGGCCGAGCGCCGCGGGCCGCGCGGGCCGCGTCGTGAGAGGGGCCGTCCCAACCGGGGTGGGGCACCTGTCAGGGACGCCATCCCCCGTGAGCCGACGCCCGAGGGGGATGCGGAACACGACCCCTATGAACTGCAGCCCCCGATGAGCCCGCCCGCCGGGTCGCCTCGCGGAAAGAACCAGAATTCACAGAATCGCCGGGGTCCCAAAGGCCGTCCTCAGGGCAACAGGCAGGGGCCGGTGCCTGACCCTGCTGGCCAGGGGCAACGGCCGCGCGGCAACCGCGGCGACGCTGGCCGGGGTGACAAGGGCCCGGGCAATGCCCAGCCGGACCCGATGAAAACATCGTTTGGCTACATCGGTGCCGACACCTTCACCCGGCAGCGCCAGGGACAAGGCCAGGGGCAGCGCCGTGGCGGTGGCGGTTTCGGCGGCGGCCCCCCGGGTAATGGCGGGAACAGCGGCAATGGCGGCCCGCGGCGCGGCGGTGGAAACCGGGGTGGCGGTGGCCGCGGAGGCGGTGGGGGCGGCGGTGGCCGAAGCGGTGGACGCTGAGCGGCTGTTGAGACCGCTTCTTCAAGCTCTCTCCTAACCCCTCATTCCTGTACGGCTGCTCTGTTTCCCAAGGCTCGCAGGTTAAAATCATGGGCTTTATTCAGTCCGTGAATAATTTAAAAATTCAATAGATTTACTCTCAAGGAAGTTTCATGGCAATCGAACGCACTCTCTCCATCATCAAGCCTGACGCAGTGGCCAAAAACGTCATCGGTCAAATTTACGCGCGTTTCGAGGCTGCCGGCCTGAAAATCGTGGCTGCCCGCATGGCCCATCTTTCCAAAGGTGAAGCCGAGGCGTTCTACGCCGTGCACAAGGAGCGCCCCTTCTTCAAGGATCTCGTGTCCTTCATGATTTCCGGCCCGGTGATGATCCAGGCGCTGGAAGGCGAGGGCGCGATTCTCAAGAACCGCGACCTGATGGGCGCGACCGACCCCAAGAAGGCCGCCGCCGGCACCATCCGCGCCGACTTCGCCGACAGCATCGACGCCAACGCCGTGCACGGTTCGGATGCCGTCGATACCGCCAAGGTGGAGATCGCGTTTTTCTTCCCTGGCATGAACATTTACAGCCGCTGAACATGTCCATCCCCCTGCCTCGCCATCCCTCGTCAGGGCTGCTGCCGGCGTGGGGACTGACGGTTTGCCGCACAGTGTGATGACGGCCAACCTGCTCGACTTCGACCTGGAAGGCATGACTGCCTTCTGCGAGCAGCTGGGCGAAAAACGTTTTCGCGCGACGCAACTGTTCCGCTGGATCCATCAGAAGGGCGCATCGGAATTCGCCCAGATGACCGATCTGGCCAAGCCCCTGCGCGAGAAGCTGGTCTCCTCGGCGCATGTGGCCGGGCTGAAAGTGGTGTCCCGCCACGATTCTGCCGACGGCACCGTGAAATGGCTGTTCGATGTCGGCGGCGGTGATGTCATCGAAACGGTGTTCATTCCCGAATCGGACCGCGGCACGCTGTGCATTTCCTCCCAGGCTGGCTGCGCCGTCGGCTGCCGTTTTTGCTCGACAGGCCATCAGGGCTTCAGCCGGAATCTGACGACAGGCGAAATCATCGCCCAGCTGTGGTTTGCCGAGCACTTCCTGCGTCAGCACCTTGGCCGGCAGGAGCGCGTCATTTCCAACGTCGTCATGATGGGCATGGGCGAGCCGCTGCAGAACTATTCCCAACTGGCGCCCGCGCTGAAGGTCATGCTGGATGACCATGGCTATGGCCTGTCGCGCCGGCGCGTCACGGTGTCGACGTCGGGCGTGGTGCCGATGATCGATCGCCTGGCCGCTGATTGTCCGGTGGCGCTGGCGGTGTCGCTGCATGCGCCCACCGACGCCTTGCGCGACAACCTCGTGCCCCTGAACAAGAAATACCCGATTGCCGAATTGCTGCAGGCCTGCACCCGCTACCAGGCGTCTGCGCCACGCGATTTCGTCACCTTCGAGTACTGCATGCTAGATGGTGTGAACGATCAGCCGGAGCAGGCCCGCGAGCTGGTTGCGCTGATGAAGGCGCACCGGGCCGAGGGCCTGTCCTGCAAGTTCAACCTGATTCCCTTCAACCCCTTTCCGGCCTCGGGCCTGAAGCGCTCGGCCATGCCGCAGGTGATGGCATTTGCCAAAATCCTCATGGACGCGGGCATCGTCACGACGGTCCGTAAAACCCGGGGCGACGACATCGATGCGGCGTGCGGCCAGCTCGCCGGCGATGTGCAGGACCGCACCGGTGTGGACCAGCGCATGGCGGCACAGCGGCAAGGTATGCTCGGAGGCATCAAGGTTGTCGTGACCAAGGGGATTGAAGTATGAGTCTTGCCGCCAGATTGGCCTGTGCAGCGTCCATTTGCTGGATCGCGGTGTCACTCACGGGCTGTGGCAGCCAGCCCACGTCTGCTTCGGGTGGGTCCGGGGCACGTGGTGACCGGGTGACCGAGTCGGACGAGCCGGATGTGCGCCGGCGCGCCCGCTTGCGGCTGGAACTGGCCACCGGGTATTTCCAGCAAGGGCAAACCGACGTGGCCCTTGATGAGATCAAGCAGTCGCTCGCCACCGATCCGACTTTCGGCGATGCCTACAACCTGCGCGGTCTGGTGTACATGCGGCTCAATGACGTGCCGCTGGCGGAAGACAGTTTCCGTCGGGCGCTGGCCTTGAATCCGCGCGATGGCGACTCCGCCCACAACTACGGCTGGCTCTTGTGCCAGCAGGCGCGCTACGGCGATGCCTACCGTTATTTCGCGCAGGCGACAGCCAACCCCAGCTACAGCGGCAAGTCCAAGACGCTGATGGCCCAGGGCCTGTGCCAGACGCGTGCCGGGCAGCTCAACGAGGCCGAGCAGAGCCTGTTGCAGTCCTATGAGCTCGACCCCGGCAATCCGGTCACAGGTTACAACCTCGCCAGCCTGCTGTATGCACGCGGGGACCTGACACGCGCCCAGTTTTACGTGCGACGCATCAACAACAGTGATCTGGCCAATGCCGAAACCCTGTGGCTGGGCATCAAGACAGAGCAAAAGCTGAACAACCGCGCGGTGGTCCTGCAACTGGGCGATCAGCTGAAAAAGCGCTTTGCCCAATCCCCGGAGGCTGCCTCCTACGAAAAGGGAGCCTTCAATGACTGAATTTTTCGAAGGGTCTGCTTCTGCAACCCATGCCGATGTCCCGGATGCGGTGGAGCAGCCGACCGAGCCGCAGGTTTCTGCCGGAACCCTGATCCGGCAAGCCCGTGAGGCTGCAGGCATGCATATCGCGGCGCTCGCGGTGTCCCTGAAGGTGCCGGTCAAGAAGCTGGAGGCGCTGGAGCAGGACCGCTTTGACCTCCTGCCCGATGCCGTGTTTGTGCGGGCGCTCGCATCCAGCGTGTGCCGGACCCTGAAAATTGACGCCACGGAGGTGATGGGGCGCCTGCCGCAGACCGGTGCGCCCAAACTGATGTACCACGGCGCCGGCATCAACGCGCCGTTCAGGGCGCCCGGCGATGGCCCCGGACCCACCCTCTGGACGCAGATGTCCCGCCCTGCGGTGCTGGCAGGCATGGCGTTCCTGCTGGGTGCGCTGGTGCTGATATTCCTGCCTGCCGTCAGGTCCGATGCCCTGGTCGAGAAAGTCGCCTCTATGGCGTCGTCCTCCAGCGCCACGCAATCAGGGCCGTCGGGAAAGGCAGCCGCTGCCGCTGATGAAGGCGTAAAGATGGGGTCTTCGCCGGGGCAGGTGGTGGAGGCGGCCACCGTCCGGCCTGCGCCGCCTGAGGCCGTCCCGGCCATCATCTCCACCGCTGTGGTGGCAGGCGCTGCGGCCAGCCTGACGGCCCCGGCTGCCGCGCCGGTGGCGCCTGAGCAGGCCGGCCAGCCTGCGGCGGTTGCCAATCCGGCGCGCTCCGCGGCTCCACCTGTGGTGACACCCGGTTCTCCTGCACCAGTATCGACCGCCTCAACGACCGGATTGCTCACCTTGCAGGCCAAAGGTGATTCCTGGGTCGAGGTGGTGGATGCCAAAGGCGTGGTGGTCTTGCGCCGTATTCTCACGGCGGGGGAAGTAGTGGGCGTCTCCGGCGCCCTGCCGCTGTCCGCCGTCATTGGCCGCGCCGATGCCACGCAGGTGCTGGTACGCGGCAAGGCCTTGGACCTGTCAGCCATCGCGCGCGATAACGTAGCCCGTTTTGAGGTGAAGTAGTGTCTGAACCCTGTATTCCCATTGAATCCGCTGCGCCGGCAGCGCGCAGGTCTTCCCAGGTTCGTGTGACCTGGGGCGAGCGCGTCGTCACCGTGGGCGGCGACGCACCGGTGCGTGTGCAGTCCATGACCAACACCGACACGGTGGACGCCATCGGCACCGCGATCCAGGTGAAGGAGCTCGCCATTGCAGGCTCCGAGATGGTCCGCATCACCGTCAACACGCCGGAAGCGGCCGAGGCGGTGCCGCATGTGCGCGACCAGCTTGACCGCATGGGCATCGACGTGCCGCTGATCGGCGATTTCCATTACAACGGACATCGCCTGCTGACGGACTATCCCGCCTGCGCCGAGGCGCTGTCCAAATACCGCATCAACCCCGGCAACGTGGGCAAGGGCGACAAGCACGACCGCCAGTTCGGCCAGATGATCGAAGTGGCGGCCCGCTGGAACAAGCCGGTGCGCATTGGCGTGAACTGGGGCAGTCTCGACCAGGAACTGCTGGCCAGCCTGATGGACGAGAACAGCGCCCGCGCCAACCCTTGGGACGCGCGCCAGGTGATGTACGAGGCCCTCATCACCTCCGCCATCGATTCCGCCAGCCTGGCCGAGCGCATGGGCCTGCGGCACGACCAGATCATCCTGTCATGCAAGGTCAGTGGCGTGCAGGACCTGATTTCCGTCTACCGTGAACTCGCGCGCCGCACCGACCATGCGCTGCACCTCGGGCTGACCGAGGCGGGCATGGGCACCAAGGGCACTGTGGCATCCGCTACGGCGCTGTCCATCCTGCTGCAGGAAGGCATTGGCGACACCATTCGCGTGTCGCTCACGCCGCAGCCGGGCGAGGCCCGCACGCAGGAGGTGGTGATCGCCTCCGAAATTCTGCAGGCCCTGGGCCTGCGCGTGTTCGTGCCCAGCGTCACGGCCTGTCCCGGCTGCGGTCGCACCACCAGCACCACCTTCCAGGAAATGGCCAAGCAGATTGACGATTTCCTGCGCGCCCAGATGCCGGTCTGGCGTGTCCGTTACCCCGGCGTCGAGGGGCTCAAGGTGGCCGTGATGGGCTGCATCGTCAACGGCCCCGGCGAAAGCAAGCATGCCGACATCGGCATCAGCCTGCCGGGCTCCGGAGAGGCGCCTGCCGCCCCGGTGTTCATCGACGGCGAGAAGCGGCTGACGCTGCGCGGCGACGCGATTGCCAGGGAGTTCCAGACCATCGTCGAGAACTACATTGAAAAACGCTTCGGTCAGACCGCCGAGTCCGAAGCCGCCTGAAATCCATGACCGAGAACATCACTGCGGGCAAGGCAGGCCCCTTGCCCCTGCCCAAATCACAGAAGCTGGCCGGCGTGAAAGGGATGAACGACATCCTGCCGCCGGATTCGGCCCGTTGGGAATGGCTTGAGGACAAAGTGCGCGGGCTGATGCAGCGCTACGCCTACCGCAACATCCGCACGCCCATCCTGGAGCATACCCAGCTGTTCGTGCGCGGTATTGGTGAGGTCACGGACATCGTCGAGAAGGAGATGTATTCCTTCGAGGACCGCTCCGACAAGCACGGTGACCACGACCACCTGACCATGCGCCCTGAAAACACCGCCAGCGTCGTGCGCGCGGTGACCGAGCACAACCTGCTGTACGACGGCGGCAAGCGCCTGTTCTACATGGGCCCGATGTTTCGCCGCGAAAGGCCGCAGCGCGGCCGCTACCGGCAGTTTCACCAGATAGGCGCTGAAGCCCTCGGCTTTGCCGGCCCCGATGTCGATGCCGAGCTGATTCTTCTGGCCGCAGCCTTGTGGAAGGAACTGGGGTTGACGGACTGGCGCCTGGAAATCAACAGCCTGGGGCAGCCCGACGAAAGGGCCCTGCACCGGGCGCAGCTCATCGCGCATTTCCAGCAGCATGAAGCCCTGCTGGACGAGGAAGCCAGGCGCCGCCTGCACAGCAACCCGCTGCGCATCCTGGACACCAAGAACCCGGCAATGAAGCCCGTGGTGGAAAGCGCACCGCGGCTGATCGACTTTCTCGGCCCCCAGTCGCTGGCGCATTTTGAAGGGCTCAAGGCCATCCTCGATGCCAACGACATCCCGTGGACGCTCAACCCCAGGCTGGTGCGCGGGCTGGACTACTACAACCTGTCGGTGTTCGAGTTCGTGACTGATCGGCTCGGCGCCCAGGGCACGATTTGCGCCGGTGGGCGTTACGACTACCTGATCGAGCAGATCGGCGGCAAGGCGGCACCAGCGGTGGGCTGGGCGTTGGGCGTCGAGCGTGTGCTGGAACTGCTCAAGGAGCAGGGCGCCTCCGCACCGTCCGTAGCACCCGACGCCTACGCCGTGATCCCCGAGGCCAGCGCCTTGCCGCTGGTGCTCAAGACCCTTCAGGCGCTTCGTGCCTGCGGCGTGAGCGTGCAGATGCATGCGGCGGCCACCACAGAGGGCATGGGCAGCATGAAGTCCCAGTTCAAGCGGGCCGACGCCAGTGGGGCGCGCTTCGCGCTGATTTTTGGCGACACCGAACTGGCCCAGGGCTGCGTGGCCGTGAAGCCGCTGCGTGGTGACAAGGCGGAGCCAGCCCAGGGCCAGGTGCTGCAGCCGCTGTCGGCCGCGGCTGACTGGGCGGCCACATTGCGCGACTGACAGCGCACGCCGTCCAGGGGTCATCAGGGCGCCCTCTACAATCACCCATCCCGCGAACCGGCCCGGCAGTGGCCGTCGGGCAGCAAAGAAATTTTTATGGCAAAACATCTCGATTTGGAAGAACAGGAGCAGCTTGACGAGCTCAAGCACTTCTGGAAGCAGTACGGCGACATGATCACCTGGGCGCTGATCGCCGTCTTCGGCGCTTTTGCGGCCTGGAACGGCTACCAGTACTGGCAGCGCAGCCAGGCAGCGCAGGCATCCGTGATGTATGACGAGGTCGAGCGCGCCGTGCAGTCCGGCGAAGTCGCCCGGATCGACCGCTCGCTGGCCGACATGAAAGACCGCTTCGCCAGCACCACGTACGCGCAGCAGGCCGCGCTGCTGGCAGCCCGGGTGTATCACGACAAGGGCAATGCCGACGCTTCCCGCGCGGCGCTGACCTGGGTCGCAGAAAAGTCACCCGACGAAGGCTACCAGGCCATCGCCCGCTTGCGTCTGGCCGCGATGTCGCTCGACAAGAAAGCCTATGACGAGGCGCTGCAGCAGGTGTCGGGTTCCTTCCCCAAGGCCTTTGCCCCGCTGGCTGCCGATCGCCGCGGCGACATCCTGCTGGCCCAGGGTAAGAAGCCCGAAGCAGTGGCAGAGTACGAGAAGGCCTTCAAGGGCCTGGACGACCGCACCGAGTACCGCCGTCTGGTGGAGGTCAAGCTCAATGCATTGGGTGTCGATCCCGCAGCCGCCCAGACCCCCACGGCGGATGCCGCAGCCAAAACCGAGGTGAAGAAATGATCCATGACTCTTTCGTGTCGCTGGCCCGCGCCGTGAAGGCACCCGCAGCCCTTCTGGCAATCGCCACCCTCGCAGGCTGTTCGCTGTTCGGTGGGCCGGCCAAGCCGCAACCAGCCGAGCTGCAGCCGGTGACGGCGCTGGTTTCTGCCCGGCAGAGCTGGGTCACGCGCGTCGGTGCGGTCAATTTCCCGCTGGCGCTGGGTGTGTCAGACAACAGCGTGGCCGTGGCCAGCGGCGACGGCACGGTGGCCCTGGTGGATGCCACGACGGGCCGCGATATCTGGCGCCTGGCGCTGAACACCACGCTGGCAGCCGGCGCAGGCAATGACGGCAGGGTGGTGGCAGTGGTCACCCGTGCCAACGAGGTCGTGGCGATCCAGGACGGGCGTGAGCTGTGGCGCCAGAAACTCGGGGCGCAGGCTTTCACGTCGCCTTTTGTGGCAGGCTCCCGTGTGTTTGTGCTGGCAGCTGATCGCTCCGTCAATGCATTCGACGGGCAGACCGGCCGCAAGCTCTGGACCCAGCAGCGCCCGAACGAGCCGCTGGTGCTGCGACAGTCCGGTGTGATGCTGGCAGTCGGTGATACCCTGGTCGTGGGACTTTCGGGACGCCTCGCCGGGCTGAACCCGGCGAACGGCAGCATCCGCTGGGAGGCCCCGATCGCCTCGCCGCGCGGCATCAACGACGTGGAGCGCCTGGTGGACCTGGTCGGCCATGTCAGCCGCCAGGGCGATGTGGTGTGCGCGCGCGCATTCCAGTCGGCCGTCGGCTGCGTCAACACCGGGCGCGGCGCGCTGGTCTGGACCAAGCCGGCCAACGGCGTTCAGGGCATCGACGGCGATGAGCGCCTGCTCTTCGGCACCGAGGCCGACGGCCGGGTGAACGCCTGGCGGCGCGGTGACGGCGAACGCGCCTGGTCGACCGACAGCCTGCGTTACCGCAACCTCACCTCACCTCTGGTGGTGGGCCGCTCCATCGCGATCGGCGACTTCGCCGGTTTTGTCCACCTGCTGTCGCGCGAGGACGGATCGCTCCTGAACCGCCTGCCGACGGACGGCTCCGCCATCTCCAGCGCCCCTGTGCTGGCGGGCAGCACCCTGGTGGTGGTGACCCAGAACGGCGGCGTTTACGGATTCCAGCCCCAATAAGGGGCGACTCAAGGGGCATTGGCCCTGTCTGAAACTGATTGATGAAACCTGTCATTGCCCTGGTTGGCCGCCCGAACGTGGGCAAGTCAACGCTTTTCAACCGGCTGACCAAGACGCGGGATGCGATCGTGGCCGACTTCGCCGGACTGACACGGGATCGTCACTACGGTAACGGCAAGCTCGGTCCTCACGAGTACATCGTGATCGATACCGGCGGCTTTGAACCGGACGCCGCGTCGGGCATCTACAAGGAAATGGCCAAGCAGACCCGCCAGGCGGTGGCCGAGGCCGACGTGGTGGTGTTTGTGGTCGATGCGCGTGCCGGCATCAGCGCCCAGGACCACGACATTGCCAAATACCTGCGCAAACTGGGCAAGCCCACGGTGCTGACGGCCAACAAGGCCGAAGGCATGACCGAAGGCGTCCAGCTCTCCGAGTTTTTCGAACTCGGCCTGGGCGAGGTGCTGGCGGTGTCGGCCTCCCACGGGCAGGGTATGCGCACCCTGGTGGACATGGCGCTGGAGCCCCTGAAGCTGCCCGACCCGGACGAAGAGGCCGAGCCGCAGGACCCATCCGTCATCCGCCTGGCCGTCGCCGGCCGGCCGAACGTCGGCAAGTCGACCCTGATCAACACCTGGCTGGGGGAGGAGCGCCTGGTGGCGTTTGACCTGCCCGGCACCACCCGCGACGCCATCTCGGTGCCCTTCGAGAAGGCAGGCCAGAAATTTGAGCTGATCGACACCGCCGGCCTGCGCCGCAAGGGCAAGGTGTTCGAGGCGATCGAGAAGTTCTCCGTGGTCAAGACCCTGCAGGCCATTGAAAGTGCCGACGTGGTGTTGCTGTTGCTGGATGCGACGCAGGGCGTCACCGACCAGGACGCCCACATTGCCGGCTTCATTCTCGAGAGCGGGCGTTCCGTCGTGCTGGCGGTCAACAAATCCGATGCGGTGGACTCCTACCAGCGGGAACTGCTGGAGCGGTCGATCGAGACCCGCCTCGGCTTCCTGAAGTTTGCGGCGATCCACCCCATTTCCGCCATCAAGCGCCAGGGCCTGGGCCCGGTCTGGAAGTCCATCATCCAGGCCCACGCGTCTGCGAATCGCAAGATGTCCACCCCGGTGCTGACCCGTCTGCTGCTGGAGGCAGTGCAGTTCCAGCAGCCCCAGCGTTCGGGCATGTTCCGGCCCAAGATGCGCTACGCCCACCAGGGCGGCATGAACCCGCCCATCATCATCATTCACGGCAATTCGCTGGAACACGTCACCGAGTCCTACAAGCGCTATCTGGAAGGGCGCTTCCGCAAGGAATTCGACCTGGTCGGAACTCCCTTGCGCATCCAGATGAAAAGCTCGCACAACCCCTTCACAGACAAGGAATCGGCCTAGTACTACATGCGCGGCGAAGAGCCTGTGGTAAGGTCATGTCTCATCAACTTTTGAACACGGAAAATATCGTGAGCAACAACAAAGGCCAGCTTTTGCAGGATCCATTTCTCAACACCTTGCGTCGCGAGCATGTTCCTGTGTCCATTTACCTCGTCAACGGGATCAAGTTGCAAGGCCAGATCGAGTCGTTTGACCAGTACGTCGTACTGCTTCGAAACACGGTCACCCAGATGGTCTACAAGCACGCCATCTCGACGATTGTTCCGGGTCGCGCCGTGAATTTTGCGGCCAGCGAGTCTGAAGAAAGCCCCGCCAGCTGAGTTCCCACGACACGCCGGGCAAGCCGCGTCCCCTGACCTTGCTGGTCGGGGTCGACTTGGGGTTGCCCAACTTTGATTCCGGGCTCGAAGAGCTCGGCCTGCTGGCCCAGACAGCCGGTCTGGAGCCTGTCGCACGCGTGACCTGCAAGCGCCGCGCGCCGGACGCAGCCCTCTTCATCGGCAGCGGCAAGGCCGACGAAATCAAGCTTCTCGCGCTGGACACCGGTGCCACCGAGGTGCTGTTCGACCAGTCGCTCAGCCCGGCCCAGCAGCGCAATCTGGAGCGGCATCTCGAGATGCCTGTCAACGACCGGACCCTGCTGATTCTTGAAATCTTCGCCCAGCGTGCGCGCAGCCACGAGGGCAAGCTGCAGGTGGAACTGGCGCGTCTGCAGTACATGTCGACGCGTCTGGTGCGGCGCTGGTCGCACCTGGAGCGCCAGACCGGTGGTGCCGGTGTGCGCGGCGGCCCTGGCGAAAAGCAGATCGAACTCGACAAGCGCATGATCGGCGAGGCCATCAAGCGCACGCGTGAGAGGCTGACCAAGGTCAAAAAGCAGCGGCAGACCCAGCGCAAACAGCGCGAGCGGCGCAATTCCTTCACCATTTCGCTGGTGGGTTACACCAACGCCGGCAAGTCCACGCTGTTCAATGCCCTGGTCAAGGCCCGCGCCTATGCGGCAGACCAATTGTTTGCCACACTGGACACCACAACCCGCCAGCTCTACCTCGGTGATGCGGCGCGTTCGGTGTCGCTGTCCGACACTGTCGGCTTCATCCGCGATCTTCCCCACGGCCTGATCGACGCCTTTGCCGCGACGCTGCAGGAGGCCGCCGATGCCGACTTGCTGCTGCACGTGGTGGATGGCTCCAACCCCGACTACCTGGAGCAGATCGAGCAGGTGCAGCGCGTGCTGACCGAGATCGGTGCGGCTGATGTTCCGCAGATTCTGGTGTTCAACAAACTCGATGCCATTGAAAAAAGCAGTTACCCCCTGCAACTGCGGGATCAGTTTGAGCTGAGGGATGCGTTCGACGGCGCCAGCCGCCGTGTGGAACGTGTCTTTCTCAGTGCACAGACAGCCGAGGGCTTGCCGCTGCTGCGCGTGCTGCTGGCCAGCCATGCATCGGCTTTGCCAGACGAAGATATCCCCCAAACTGCCGAGGACGTTGCCTGAGAGGGCGATTTCATTAGGCACAATGTCGGTGTACTGAAAACCAAGTGAGTTTGATCCCATGAATCTGAACCCCGTGCTGCAGACGTTGACGACCTGGCCAGGTCGGTTGAAACAACGCGCCCAAGGCATGTTCAACCTCAATGATCCGCGCTGGGGCCGGGATGAGGACAAACCATCTGCCGACGAGGCCAAGCCGGAGGCTCCGCGCGATGACCGCCAGCCGACCAAGCCCAACCGTCCGCAAGGGCAGGGGCCCAACCAGGGCCCGCCTGATCTGGACGAACTCTGGCGCGACTTCAACCGCAAACTGGGCGGCTTGTTCGGTGGCGGCAAGAGCGGTGCGGGCCGCGGTGGTTTGGGTCGCGGTGGCGGCACAGGCGGGGGCGGAGGTTTCCAGCCCGACATGAAAAGCGCCGGTGTCGGTGTGGGCCTGATTGCCGGCGTGGCCGTGCTGATCTGGCTCGGCACCGGGTTTTTCATCGTGCAGGAAGGCCAGCAGGCCGTCATCACCCAGTTCGGCAAATACCACTCGACGGTGGGCGCCGGCTTCAACTGGCGTCTGCCGTACCCGGTTCAGCGCCACGAGATCGTGGTGGTCACGCAGATCCGCTCTGTGGATGTGGGCCGCGACGTGATCATCAAGGCCACCGGCCTGCGCGACTCGGCCATGCTCACGGAAGACGAAAACATCGTCGAGATCAAGTTTGCCGTGCAATACCGCCTGAACGACGCCCGAGCTTATCTGTTCGAAAGCAAGGACCCGGCAGCCGCCGTGGTGCAGGCCGCCGAGACCGCCGTGCGCGAGGTGGTCGGCAAGATGAAGATGGATCTGGCGCTGGCCGAAGAGCGCGACCAGATCGGTCCCCGCGTGCGCGCCCTGATGCAGACCATCCTGGACCGCTACAAGGTGGGTGTGGAGGTTGTCGGCATCAACCTTCAGCAAAGCGGTGTGCGCCCGCCCGAGCAAGTGCAGGCTGCATTTGACGATGTGCTCAAGGCTGGCCAGGAACGCGAGCGCGCCAAGAACGAAGCCCAGGCCTATGCCAACAACGTCATTCCCCGCGCGGTGGGTTCCGCCTCGCGCCTGAAGGAAGAGTCGGAGGCCTACAAGGCCCGCATCGTGGCCCAGGCCCAGGGTGACGCGCAGCGCTTCCGCTCGGTGCTGGCCGAGTACCAGAAAGCACCTCAGGTCACGCGTGACCGCATGTACACCGACACCATGCAGCAGGTCTATACCAATGTCACCAAAGTGCTGGTGGAGTCCCGTCAGGGCTCCAACCTGCTGTACCTGCCACTGGACAAGATCATGCAGATGAGTGCGCAGGGCGATACGGCGGCGTCGGCAGATACCGCACCTGCGGCAGGTGGTGCTGCACCTGCGGTGATCCCCAACAGCCCGTCCGGCAGCATTCCGCTGGACGCGCGCTCCCGCGACACGGCCCGTACCCGCGAACGTGAAACCCGCTGAGGAAGAATAAAGTGAACAGAGTCGGATTTATCGTTTCTTCGTTGCTGGTGCTGCTGGCCCTGCTGGGCTCCACCCTGTTTGTGGTCGACCAGCGGCAGTTCGGCGTCGTCTATGCCCTGGGGCAGATCAAGGAAGTGGTCACGGTGCCGGGCCTGCATTTCAAGATGCCGCCGCCGTTCCAGAATGTCTCGTACATCGACAAGCGCCTGCTGGTGCTGGACAGCGTGGATGCCGAGCCGATGCTGACCGCCGAAAAGCAGCGCGTCGTCATCGACTGGTATGTGCGCTGGCGCATCACCCAGCCCAGCGACTACATCCGCAATGTGGGCCTCGATGAGAAAACCGGTGCCAACCAGCTCAACCGCGTGGTGCGCAATGCGTTCCAGGAAGAGATCAACAAGCGTACCGTGAAAGACCTGCTGTCGCTCAAGCGTGAAGCCCTGATGGCCGACGTGAAGCGTGAAGTGCAGCAGGCCGTCCAGGGCTCGCAGCCCTGGGGCGTTGATATCGTCGACGTGCGGATCACCCGTGTCGATTACGTTGAAGCCATCACTGATTCCGTTTACAAGCGCATGGTGGCTGAGCGTCAGCGGGTGGCCAATGAATTGCGCTCGACTGGCGCAGCAGAGGGCGAGAAGATCCGTGCTGATGCCGACCGCCAGCGTGAAGTGACGATTGCCAACGCCTATCGCGATGCCCAGAAGGTCAAGGGTGAGGGCGATGCCGAAGCGGCCCGTGCTTACGCCGAGGCGTTTGGCAAGGACCCGCAGTTCGCACAGTTTTACCGTAGCCTCGACGCCTACAAGGCGAGCTTCAGCAAGAAAAGCGACGTGATGGTGCTCGATCCTTCCTCGGACTTCTTCAAGGCCATGCGCGGTTCCGGCAGCAGCGCCACGCCAGCGTCCAAAAAGTAAGCGGTGAGCGCGCAGACCCTGTGGCAGGCATTGGCCCTGGTGCTGGTGATCGAGGGCCTGCTGCCGTTTGTCTCGCCGGGCGGCTGGCGCCGCATGTTCCAGCAGATCCTGACGCTGGGTGATGGCCAGATCCGCTTCTTCGGCCTGTGCAGCATCGTGGCCGGTGTGCTGATGCTGTTTCTTTTCTCCTGAGACCACGCCCACTTCCCCTCTGGCCGGAGGCGCCAGACGCTTCAGTCCGGTGCAGTCTGCCGAAAGCGGCCCAAAGCAGGCCCAAAAGCGGTCCACAAGCCCGGTAAAATCCCTGTTTTAACAGCCCACGAAAAATTCCAATGCCCGCCTGGTCGTCATCTTGGCAATTGCCCGATCAAATTGCCGATGTCCTGCCCGCCGAGGCGCGCCACATTGAAGAGCTGCGCCGCCTGTTCCTGGACGCGGCCCGCAGCTATGGCTATGAACTGGTCATGCCGCCGCTGCTCGAGCACCTGGAGTCCCTGCTCACGGGCACCGGCGAGGCGCTGGACCTGCAGACCTTCAAGCTGGTCGATCAGCTGTCAGGCCGCACACTGGGCTTGCGCGCCGACACCACCCCCCAGGTCGCCCGCATCGATGCCCACCTGCTGAACCGCACCGGCGTGGCCCGTCTGTGCTACTGCGGCCCGGTCCTTCACACCCGGGCCGATCGGCCCAATGCCACCCGCGAGCCGCTGCAGTTCGGTGCCGAAATTTACGGCCATGCCGGACTCGAGGCCGACCTCGAAGCGCAGCTTCTGGCGCTGCAAGGCCTGCAGGCAGCCGGTGTCACCGGTCTGTCGGTGGACATGGCGGACGTGCGCATCGTCAGCAGCCTGCTGGCTGGCGCAGCCATTGACGCACACACCCTGTCACTGATCCATGCCGCGCTCGCGGCCAAGGATGCCGGCGAGTTGGGCAGTCTCACGGCCCGCCTCTCCGGCACCCTCGGCGCCGCTGCCCGCGAGGGCCTGAAGGCACTGCTGCAGCTCTACGGTGACGCCGGCGTGCTGGCGGAAGCGAAAAAGGTGCTGCCCGATCTACCGGGCGTTGCCGAGGCGCTGCAGAACATGCAGTGGCTGGCCTCGCACATTGCCTCGACCGACAGCGCGGGTGCTGTGCGGGTGAGCTTCGATCTGGCCGACCTGCGCGGCTATGCCTATTACAGCGGCACCCGTTTTGCCATCTATGGGCAGGGCGCCGAATTGGCCCGTGGCGGCCGCTACGACGAAGTGGGCGCCGTGTTTGGCCGCAACCGGCCGGCCGTGGGCTTCAGCCTCGACCTGAAAGAGCTCGTCTGCGTGCTGCCCCCCAGGCCCCTGAAAGCCGCGATCCGGGCGCCCTGGGGCGAAGACCCGGCCTTGCGTGCGGCGATTGCACGCCTGCGCGCCGGTGGTGAAACCGTGGCCTGCGTGCTGCCTGGCCACGAACATGAAGTCAACGAATTCGATTGCGACCGCGAACTGGCCTATGCGGCTGGTGCCTGGGTGGTCCAGCCGCTTGCCAAAGCGGCCTGAGGGCCTTGCCCCACCCAGCCTGATCCCCCAACACCTTAACGAGAATTGAAGATGACAAACAAACCAAGCGCAGCCGCGGGCCGCAATGTCGTGGTCGTGGGCACCCAGTGGGGTGACGAGGGCAAGGGCAAGCTGGTCGACTGGCTCACCGAAATGTCGCAGGGCGTGGTGCGTTTCCAGGGCGGCCACAACGCCGGCCATACGCTGGTCATCAACGGCGTCAAGACCGCGCTGCACCTGATCCCCAGCGGCATCATGCGCCCTGGCGTGAAGTGCTACATCGGCAACGGTGTGGTGCTGTCGGCGGCCAAGCTGTTCGAGGAAATCGAAGGCCTCGAGAAAGCCGGTGTGGAAGTGCGCTCGCGTCTGCGCATCAGCGAAGCCTGCCCGCTCATCCTGCCTTTCCACTCGGCACTGGACATTGCCCGTGAAACCTTCCGCGAGCAGGGCGGTACCGCCAAGATCGGCACCACCGGGCGCGGCATCGGCCCCGCCTATGAAGACAAGATTGCCCGCCGCGCGCTGCGTGTGCAGGACCTCAAGTACCCCGAGCGCTTTGCCGCCAAGCTGCGTGAACTGCTGGAGCTGCACAACTTCGTGCTCACGGGCTACCTCAATGCGCCCGCCGTCGAGTTCGAACCGGTCTATGCCGAAGCCATGCGCCACGCCGAGCTCCTCAAGCCCATGATGGCCGACGTCTCGCGCGAGCTCAACGATGCCCACAGCGATGGCGCCAATCTGCTGTTCGAGGGCGCGCAGGGCACGCTGCTGGACGTGGACCACGGCACCTACCCGTACGTCACGTCGAGCAACTGCGTGGCGGGCAACGCGTCGGCGGGTGCCGGCGTGGGCCCCGGCATGCTGCATTACATCCTCGGCATCACCAAGGCGTACTGCACCCGTGTGGGTGGGGGACCGTTCCCGACAGAACTCGACTGGGAGCAACCCGGCACCGTGGGCTACCATCTGAGCACGGTGGGTGCCGAAAAAGGCGTCACCACCGGGCGCAGCCGCCGCTGCGGCTGGTTTGATGCGGCGCTGCTCAAACGCTCGGCGCAGGTCAATGGCCTCTCGGGCCTGTGCATCACCAAGCTGGATGTGCTGGACGGCATTGACGAGCTCAAGCTGTGCACCGGCTACGAGCTGGACGGTCACATCACCGACATCCTCCCCATGGGCGCTGACGACATCGCCCGCTGCAAGCCGATCTACGAAACCATGCCGGGCTGGAGCCAGAGCACGGTGGGCGTGACCGAGTACGACAAGCTCCCGGTGGCGGCGCAGAAATACCTGCACCGGATCGAGGAAGTCACGGGTGTGCCGATCCACATGATCTCCACCAGCCCCGATCGCGATCACACCATCCTGTTGCGCAACCCTTATGCGGCCTGAGTCAGGCCAGCGTTTCCGCGTATCACCAGCGATTCAATCAGGAGCAAGTTCATGTTGACCGAAGACGGCAAGCATCTCTACGTCAGCTACGACGAGTACCACAACCTGATTGAAAAACTGGCGATCAAAATCCACCAGTCGGGCTGGGCGTTTGACACCATCCTGTGCCTGGCCCGCGGCGGCATGCGGCCTGGCGACATCCTCTCGCGCATCTTTGACAAGCCCCTCGCCATCATGTCCACCAGTTCCTACCGGGCCGATGCAGGCACGGTGCAGGGCAACCTCGACATTGCCCGTTTCATCACCACGCCCAAGGGCGAGATTGCCGGAAAAGTGCTGCTGGTGGACGACCTGGCCGATTCCGGCCAGACGCTGAACGCCGTGATCCATCAGCTCAGGAACAACTACGCGCCCATCACCGAGCTGCGCAGCGCCGTGATCTGGACCAAGGGGGTGTCGAGCTTCAAGCCCGATTACTCGGTGGAACTGCTGCCGACCAACCCGTGGATTCACCAGCCCTTCGAGGGCTACGACTCGCTGTCGCCTGCGCAGTTGATGGCGAAGTGGAAAATTTAGCCCCCACGGTCGCTCACTTCGTGTAGCTCCCTGCCCCCCGAGGGGGCCGCTCCGCCTGTGGTCTGGCTAAGCCAGTCCCGCGGCTCCTGCTGGTCTGAATACCGACGCCTCCCTGTCGCTTACCGGCCTAAGTCCGGTGGCTCTGAAGTATCGAAGGGCCGGGCTTGCCGTTAATATTCATGGATGACCGATTCATCCACGCACCTGATCCATCACCCTTACAAGCCGCCGGCCGGCTTTGACGCGATTCCACCGGGGGTCTACAAGGCTTCGACCATCGCATTTCCCACGGTGGCTGCCCTTCGCAGCCGAGACTGGAAACACAAGACCGGCTACACCTACGGTCTGCACGGCACGCCGACCACCTTCACGCTGGAAGAGCGCATTGCCACGCTGGAAGGCGGCAGGCACTGCACGCTGGTGCCCAGCGGCCTGGCGGCGGTGGCGCTGGTGGACATGGCTTTCCTGAAGGCGGGCGACGAATTGCTGATCCCCGACAACGCCTATGGCCCTAACAAGGCGTTTGCCACCAGCGAACTCAAAGGCTGGGGCGTGAGCTTCCAGTACTACGACCCGATGAATCCGGCGGACCTGGCCGCCAAGCTCAGCCGCAAAAGCCGCCTCGTCTGGCTGGAAGCCCCGGGCTCCATCACGATGGAGTTCCCCGACATGCCGGCGCTGGTGGCGGTGGTCAGGGCGCACAACGCCTCAGCGCAGGCGCATCCGCACGGGACCGTGACAGCACTCGACAACACCTGGGGCGCCGGCATTGCCTTCAACGCGTTCACACTGGGGGCCGACGTGTCCGTCCAGGCCCTGACCAAATACCCCAGTGGCGGGGCGGATGTGCTGATGGGGTCGGTGGTGACGCGCGACGAGGCGCTGCACCATCTCATCCACTTTTGCCACATGCGTGTCGGTTACGGGGTGAGCGGCAACGATGCTGAATTCGTCTTGCGCGGCCTGAACAGCATCTACATGCGCTACAGCGCGCAGGACACTTCCACGCGAGCCCTGGCGGCGTGGATGCAGACCCAGCCGCAAGTGGCTGCCGTGTTGCACCCGGCATTGCCGGACTCTCCGGGGCATGCGTTCTGGCGGCGTGACTGCAGTGCCGCGGCCTGCCTGTTCAGCGCTGTTTTCAAGCCCGAACTCTCGCAGGCGCAAGTGGATCGGTTCTGTGACAGCCTGCAGCTTTTCAAACTGGGTTACAGCTGGGCCGGGCCGATGAGCTTGTGCGCGCCTTACGACGTGCCATCCATCCGCACCACCGCCTGGCCCTACAAGGGCGGATTGGTCCGTTTCTCGGTGGGTTTTGAGGCAGTCCCCGATCTGCAGGCTGACCTTCAGCAGGCCCTTTGGAAGATGTGACGCGGCGGTGCCCAGCCGCCCTGGGCGATGCAGTACAGTAAGGGTTACTTATTCACGAAAGCGACGCTGTGGCAACTCCCAATTACTCCTACGAAAAGCGCCAGAAAGAGCTCGCGAAAAAACGCAAGAAAGAAGAAAAGCTCAAGCGCAAGGCTGAAGGAAAACCGGACGACGCAGGCGATGACGGCGCCCCCGAGACGGACACCGACGCGGGGAACCCGGGCGCGCCGCCGGCCGACCCGGCCGTCTGACCGATCCGCTCGTCAGCTGAAGGTTTTTGCCGCCATCCCGGCCTCACCGTTCATCGGGGAGCCGGGATTTTTCATTTCGGTGGCCCATTGAAAGGGCTCAGGCGCTCAGGCCAGCAGTGTCCTGGCCAGCGCCGTCATCGCCGCCACGCTGCGGTCACGCGGGGCGATGGGCACCGCGTTGCCATACTGCTCGAAGTTGCGGCGCATGGATTGCAGGTACACCGGGTCGTAGTGCCTGACCAGCAGCTCCTGCACCACGGATGCCACGTCGCCGGCCCTGGCGCGGGCCTGCCAGTCCTGGACGGTTTCCTTGCCGCGCGCTTCCGTGAGCGCACCCAGCCGCTCGCAGAAAAAGGCGATGTCTTTCACGAAGAAGTCGTAGTCCTCCAGCAGCAGGGCCACCCGTTCGCTTTCCGGCAGGTTCAGCTGCAGGCAGGGGCTCGCACGCATCGTGCGGATGAGTCCCTCGGGGATGGCCACGTTGCCGACCTTCTTGCTTTCGCTTTCGATGTATACCGGCCGAGCCGGATCGAAGCCGCGCAGTGCCGCCCAGATGAGGGTGTCGAAGGCCTTCTGGGTCGGCTGCGGCAGCCCCGGAATCATGCCCAGCACCGAGCTGCGGTGGTGGGCCAGTTCCTCCAGGTCCAGCACCTGGGCGCCCTCGGCCCGCAGCGCCTGCAGCAGGCGGGTCTTGCCTGAGCCGGTGGTGCCGCAGATCACGCGGTAGTCAAAGCGGGCGGCCAGCGCCGGCAGGTCGGCCACCAGGGCGGCGCGGAAGGCCTTGTAGCCGCCGTCCACCAGTGTGACCTTGAAGCCGATCTGGTCGAGGATGAGCGCCAGCGAGCCGCTGCGCTTGCCGCCGCGCCAGCAGTAGACCAGTGGCTGCCAGTCGCGCGGCTTGTCGAGCACCTCGCGCTGGATGTGCGCGGCGATGTTGCTCGCCACCAGGGCGGCGCCCAGCTTCTTGGCTTCGAAAGCATTGATCTGCTTGTACTGCGTGCCGACGATCTTTCGCTCCTCGTCGTGCAGGCTGGGCCAATTGACGGCGCCGGGCAGATGGTCCTCCGCGTACTCGCCCTCGCTGCGCGCATCGATGACGACAGAGAAACTGTGCAGTTGGCCGAGGGCCTCTTGTGCGGAAATGCGGTCCAGGCTCACTTGATCAGCTTTTTCAGTTCGGGCCACACATTGGCCAGCATGCGGGCCTGTGACTTTTCGTTGGGATGGATGCGGTCGGGCTGGAAGTTCGCTGCCGAATCGTCCCCATCGGCAATGCCTTTGAGGAAAAACGGCACCACAGCCACTTTCTCTGCCTGGGCGATCTTGCCGAACAGGCCGGAAAACGCGCTGGCATAGGCGCTGCCATAGTTGGGCGGCACCTGCATGCCCACCAGCAGCACTTTGGCGCCGGCTTTCTTCGCAGTCTGCGTCATGGCGGTCAGGTTCCGGGTGGTCATGTCCAGGGGCAGGCCACGCAAGGCGTCGTTGCCACCGAGCTCGAGCACCACCACGCCGGGCTTGTGCTGCGCCAGCAGCGCCGGCAGGCGCGAGCGGCCGCCGGAGGTGGTGTCGCCGCTGATGCTGGCGTTGACCACTTTCACGCCTTTTTTCTCCTGCGCCAGTTGCTTTTCCAGCAGTGGAACCCAGCCGGTGCCGCGGCGCAGGCCGTATTCGGCGCTCAGCGAGTCGCCCACGACCAGGACGGTACTTCCGGCGGCGGGTGCCGCCTGTGCCACGGCTTGCGCGTGCACGCCGCCCTGGAGGCACAGCAGGGCGGTCAGCAGCAATCCGGGCAGGCGAAGTGCCATGCGGCCGACACCGGTCTTTGCCCCCTGGACATCCTGCGCCGGCGCGAGCTTGTTAAAGTCTGAAGCAGTCATATCTTTTCCGCCTGGTTTTTGCGTCATTTCCGCACCATGTCCGTTCACCCACAAGGCCTGCATGTTTGAACCCGCGATTTCTGCCCCGGGCACGGCGGTTGCCATGCCGTCAGTGCCTTCGATTATTTCCGTGGAGCATGTGTTCAAGTCGGTCACCGACTCCACCGGCACGCTGACCATTTTGCGCGATATCCATTTCTCGCTGTCGGCGAGGGAGACAGCCGCCATTGTCGGTGCATCCGGTTCGGGCAAGAGCACGCTGCTGTCCATCATCGCCGGGCTCGATACGCCGACACAGGGCACCGTGCAACTGGCCGGGCAGGATATTTTTGCGATCAGTGAAGACGACCGCGCTGCACTGCGCGCGCAGAAGGTCGGCTTCGTGTTCCAGAGCTTCCAGCTGATGGGCAACCTGACGGCGCTGGAAAATGTCATGCTGCCGCTGGAATTGTCGGGCACGCGCAGTGCACGCGCCATGGCCGCCGAGATGCTGGGGCGGGTCGGCCTGGGGGAGCGCCTGGGCCACTACCCCAAGGTGCTGTCCGGAGGGGAGCAGCAGCGGGTGGCGCTGGCGCGGGCCTTTGTGGTGCAGCCCGCGGTCCTGCTGGCGGACGAGCCCACCGGCAGCCTCGATTTTGCGACGGGTGAAACCGTGATGTCACTGATGTTTGACCTCAACCGCGAACTGGGTACCACGCTGGTGCTGGTCACGCACGACCGCGCCATTGCGGCGCGCTGCGAGCGGCGCATCACCATCGAGGCCGGGCAGATCCAGACGGTGGTGGCTTAGCGGCCGCTCGTCTGCGCGGACTGGTCAGGCTCCGGCCGGCTTGCCTGTCCGTGCAAAGGCCTGGCGCGATACCGCGTCGGGAATCGCCAGTGCGAGCACCTTGCGCAGGCCGTCTTCCGTCCAGGTGCGCAGCAGTGCCTTTTTCACCAGCGCGCTGGCGACCGGTCCAATGGCCCCAAGAAGTTCGGTCTCGATGGCCCGCACAACCTCCGGGGTGAGCGATGCCAGTGCGGCAAAGGAGGCTGTGCGCTCGAAGCCGGTGATGGCCACGGGCGCGGCCGCTGGCCGGTGGCGCGGGTCCAGCACCTCGTAGATGTGGTGGGCGCGCAGGTGCTGGTCCATGTGGGCGCCCATTTCGCGGAACAGCCCCTGCACGTTGTCAGACAGCCGCTGAATCAGCTCCTGCAGGACGCGTGTCATCACGATCTGGTTGGGCCGCGCGAAATCGGTGATGCGCTGTGCCACATTGAGGCCATCGCCCAGCACCTGACGGGGGCCATCGCCCACGGCGAGCAGGCGGACCTGGCCCAGGTGCAGCCCGATGCGCAGGGCCAGGGCGTGGCCGGACTGCGCCAGCAACTCGCGCAGCCTCAGTGCAGCTTCCAGGGCGTCTTCGGGGTCTTCGACGAAGCACAGCGCCATGCCTGCCGCAGTGTCCACTGGAAGATACGACGACGATGGCAGGGTCTGTGTGGCCGCGTTCACGCAGTCGCGCAACAACGCCCGGGTGGCCAGTTGCTGCGCGGGGCTGTGGGCTTCCTGGTTCACGACGTGCAGGGCCATCAGGGTGCCGAGCATGGTCCGGTGTGAGGCCGCTTCTGCGGCCGGCTGTGATGGAGTGGCGGCTGCGGCCGGGCCCCGGGCCGACATGCTCTGGGTGCGGCTCAGGTCCATGGCCTCCAGGACCTGCAGCAGTTCGGCGGCCGTCTGCGGCCTGCGGTGGATGTCCATGTCCAGCGCCTGATCAACGGCCTGCAGCAGCGGCTCGCCGTACACCAGGCGGTTGGCGGTCTGGGTTGCGCGCGGCAGCACATCGCCCCGCAGCCGTGCGCCCGATTCGGTGGGCGTGGTGCCTGTGGCGAGCCAGTACATCAGGGCGCCGATGGCGTACACGTCCGTCCACGGACCCACCGCCTGGCCGGACCCACACCGTTCGGGCGCCGCGAAGCCCGGCGGATGCAGGCCGTTTCCACGGTGGGCCGAGACCGGCGTGAGCAACAGGGGGGAGCCATCCGCGCGAACGTACACGGCGTCGGGGGCCAGACCCGGATGCAGCAGGCCCGCACCGTGCAAGGCGCCCAGGCCCCGAAGCAGGGGGCAGGCCATTTTCAGCAAGGCCGGGCGATCGAGCGGCGGTTGCCGCGCCCGCCAGCGGACCAGGGGGTCGCCATCCTCGTAGCGGATGGCCACATACAGGCTGCCGTTGCGGCGCTCCTGGCGCAGGATGGCGGCCAGGTGGTCATGCGGCAGGGCAGCGAGTCTTTCAGCTTCGGTCGCCATGCACTCGAGCCCGTCCTCAAACGGTGTCAGGTCATCAGAGCACCGGATCTGCACCGAGCCATCGGCCTCCCGCAGGGCATGGGTAGCAGGGAAGAACTCCTGCAGCAGCACCGTGTGCCGGAGCGAGGAATCGTGCGCCAGATACAGGATGTCGGCGGGGCCCAGGGCCAGTGCTTCTTCGATGCGCCAGTCGCCCACCTGGTGGCCAGCCCGAAGCGCATCGGCTTCAGGACGCACCAGGGTGGCGGTCAAGCCGCCCACACGAGCGCCGACCCCAGTGGCCGCTGGCAAGGTCTGCGTCTTGTCGTAGGAATGGGTCATGGGGTGCCGGGCGAGGTTCTGCCCGCGCTCACTCGTTGGTGTGTTCCTGAACTGTGGCGGGTCGACTTTAATGCATATTGTTACTATTTCGAATGGGTGACGAGCGGGTGGCTCCGAACGCCCCAGCGCCCCAAAGTCTGAACCCACAGCGGCTGGTTCTGCGCGTCTGCCAGGGTGCGGGGCCGTGCAGGGATAATCACCCCATGGCTTCTTCCCCCAAAGTTCTTTTCGGTTTTCACGCGGTCGGTGTGCGCATCAAGACGGCACCCCAATCGGTTCTGGAGGTTTTCTTTGACGCCTCCCGGCGCGACGCCCGCATGCGCCAGTTCACCGACCGTGCCCGCGAGGCCGGTGTCCGCCTGATCGAGTCGGACGGCCTGCGTCTGGCCAAGATGTGCGGCAGCCACGGCCATCAGGGGGTGGTGGCCCGGGTCGATGCCATGGCCCAGGTCAAGTCGCTCGACGAGCTGCTCGAACAACTGGAAGCCGCCGGCGTGGCCAGTCCGCTGCTGCTGGTGCTCGACGGGGTGACCGACCCGCACAACCTGGGCGCCTGCCTTCGCGTGGCCGATGGTGCGGGTGCCCACGCCGTGATCGCGCCCAAGGACCATGCGGCAGGCATCAATGCCACAGTGGCCAAGGTGGCCAGCGGCGCGGCCGAGACCATGCCTTACTTCATGGTCACCAACCTGGCCCGCACGCTGGGCGAGCTCAAGGAGCGCAACATCTGGTGCATAGGCACCAGCGATGATGCCGAAAAAACCATTTACGACGTGGACCTGAAAGGCCCGGTCGCCCTGGTGCTGGGGGCGGAAGGCGAGGGCATGCGCCAGCTCACCCGCAAGACCTGCGACGACCTGGTGAGCATTCCGATGCAGGGCGCGGTGGAAAGCCTGAATGTGTCGGTGGCCAGCGGCGTGTGCCTGTATGAGGCCCTGCGGCAGCGCCGCGGCAACTGAGCCCTGCACCGTATGCCGGAAAGCTGGCTGGTCAGGCCAGCGCCTTGGCCAGCACAAGGTAGAGCGGTATGCCGGCCAGCAGATTGAAAGGGAAGGTGATGGCCAGGGCTGCCGTGATGGACAGCGCGGGGTTGGCCTCCGGTACCGCAATGCGCATGGCGGTCGGCGCGGCGATGTAGCTGGCACTTGCAGCCAGTGTGGCCAGCAGTGTCACGCCTCCCACGCTCAGTCCCAGAAGTTTGCCCACCACTGCGCCGGCCACGGCCAGGCCCATCGGCGCCATCACGGCGAAGGCCACCAGCTTCAATCCGTGGTGTCGTATTTCCTGCGCACGTCCACCCACCACCAGACCCAGTTCCAGCAGGAACAGCGCCAGCACGCCCTTGAACGGGTCCACGAACACGGCCTTCAGCGGGGCCATGCCGCCTTCTCCGATGGCAGCGCCGATCGCCAGGCCGCCCGCCAGCAGCAGCACCGATTTGCCCAGAAACACGTCGTGGGCCAAAGCCTTCCAGTCGGCCGCTCGGCCAGCCTGGGACCACCGTGCCAGAAAGATGGCGGCCAGCAGGCCTGGCGCTTCCATCAGGGCCACCCACAACGCGGCATGTGACTCGTAGGCAAACCCCGACTTCAGCAGATAGGAGCCTGCCACCGCGAAGGTCACCACACTGACGGAGCCGTAGTGGCCCGCGAGCGATGCGCTGTCAGCGGCGGAGAACCGCAACGCCCGCAGCAGCGGAACCAGCACCCAGGGGATGGCAAAACCCAGACCGACACAGGCCAGCACCTGTGGCGCCAGATCGGCCAGGGGCTGCCGGCTCAGTTCCATGCCGCCTTTCAGGCCAATCGCCAGCAAAAGGTAGAACGACAGCATGTCGTACAGGCCATCGGGCAGTCGCAGCTCGCTGCGAACAAGGCGTGCCAGCAGACCCAGCGCAAAGAAAAAGACGATGGGATCGGGCATGAATATCCTCCTGCTGTGTTGTTATCCGTGATGTGTTTCGGCCGTGGGCGTCAGGCATCCATGCGGCCAGCGAGCGCCACTTTAGGGGGCGTTGTTCATAAAGTAAATTCGAATTTAAAATGTTAATAATTCGAAAAAAACGAAGTTTTAAAAAGAGCGCCTGGCGAACTGCCTGAGCCGACTCGCCGTCACCCTGCCACACTGATGAATTACAAGCACCTTCACTACTTCTGGGCGGTGGTTCACTCGGGCAGCATTGCGAGGGCCAGCGAACAGCTTCACCTGACACCGCAAACCCTCAGCAGCCAGATCAAGCAACTGGAGGCCCGTGTCGGGCAGGCCCTGCTGCGCAAGGTGGGCCGGGGTCTGGAGCCCACCGAGTCAGGCAAGCTGGTCATGCGCTATGCCGACGGAATTTTCTCGCTGGGGGGCGAGCTGGAGGCCGCCTTGCACAGTGGCAGGCAGGGACGGCAGACGCCGCTGTTTCGGGTGGGGATTACCGACTCCGTGCCCAAGTCGGTGGCCTACCGCGTCATCGAGCCTGGCCTGCGTGCGGAACCGGTGCCTCGACTCCTTTGCGCAGAAGGAAAACTCAGCGCCCTGCTGGCCGAACTGGCGGTGCATCGGCTCGATCTGGTGATCTCGGAGGTGCCGGTTCCTGCCAATTTGAGCGTGAAGTTGTTCAGCCACGCGCTGGGCCAGACCAGTGTCAGTTTTTTTGCCTCACCCGCATTGCTGAAGGCTGCAGGGCTGTCACTGCCGGTGGCGCGCAAGCGTTTTCCGTCCAGCCTTCAGCCGCTTCCCCTGTTATTGCCTGGGGCAGACTCGGCTCTGCGTTCCAGAATCGAGAGCTGGCTGGCGGTGCACGAGGTCGCGCCCCGGGTGAGTGGTGAGTTCAACGACAGTGCGCTCATGAAGCATTTTGGCCGCGAAGGGCTGGGGGTCTTTGTCGCGCCCACCGTCCTCGAGGCTGAAATCCGTCACCAGTACCGTGTGGTCTGCCTGGGCGCTGCGCCGGATCTGCGTGAGGAGTTTTATGCCATTTCAAGTGAGCGGCGCATACGGCATCCAGCCATTGCGGCCATCACCACGTTCGCCCGTCAACGGCTGTTCCATTGATGGGTGGGCCCGCTCCTGACAGTCTCAAATCAGGCCAAACCATCCCAGCAAGGCGCCCGCGCCCAGCAGCCACAGCAGGTGGATGCGGGTGCGCCAGACGATCAGGGCCGTGGTGGCCGTGACCAGCCACACCGGCCAGTCCTTCAGCGTGCTGCCGTTGGCGCTGGAGAGAATCCAGCCCGTGGCGATCAGCAGCGCCACCACGACCGGCGCCATGCCCTGCTTGAAGGCCCGCACGGCCCGCAGCTCGCGGTTGCGATGACCCCATTGGGCTGCCATGTAGGTGAGGGTGGTGCTCGGGATCAGGATGCCCAGCATGGTGCAGAGCACGCCCAGCAAGCCGGTGAGCATGCCGCCCGCATTGACACCCACGTTCCAGCCCAGCAGCGCGATGAACAGCACATTGGGGCCTGGCGCCGACTGCGCGATGGCGATGGAGGCATTGAACTGGGCGTCCGTCAGCCAATGCTGCTGCTCGACCAGGAAGCGGTGCATGTCCGGCGCGGTGCTGATGGCGCCGCCCACCGACAGCAGCGACAACGACAGGTAGTGCAGAAACAGGTTGAGCCAGTCGCTGGCGCCAAAAACCAGCTGGATCGGTGCATTCATGGCTTGAGCCTCCTGAACGCCAGCATGCACGACAGCACGCCGACACTGAGCAGCACATAAGCCAGGGGAATGCGCAGCAGCGCAATGGCGCCAAAAACAAGCACCCCCAGTACCGCGCACAGGCGCAGCCCGAGCACGTTCTTCTGCAGGGCCCCAAAAAGCCTCAGACCGGTGGCGCCAATCAGGCCGGCGGCGACGGCTGCCATCCCGCGCAGCGCGCCGGCCACGCCCGGGTGGCTGGCCACCTGCGCATACACCAGGGCCAGGGCCAGCACCAGCACCAGTGGCACCGTCAGCATGCCGGCGAGCGCGGCCATGGCGCCTTTGAGCCCGAAGTAGCGGCCTCCCACCATCAGCGACAGGTTGACGACATTGGGTCCGGGCATGATTTGCGCCACGGCCCAGTCCTCGACGAATTCCTCACGCGTCATCCAGCGCTTTTTTTCCACCAGTTCCCGCTGTACGACGGCCAGAACACCGCCAAAACCCTGCAGGGCCAGCAAGGTGAAAGAAACAAACAGGTCGGTGAGGGATTCGGGGCGCGGACGTTCTTCGGTCGGGGAGGCATTCATGGCGGCGATTATCGCCGCTGTCCCCACCTGCCCGGGTGGTGGTCCCTAGACCGACATGCCGCCGGAGACCTCGATCACGGCGCCGTTGACATAGCTGGCTTCGTCGCTGGCCAGGAAGGCATAGACATTGGCAATTTCCTCGGGGCGCCCCAGGCGCCGCAGCGGCACGCGCGCCTCCATGGTCCTGAGGACATCTTGCGGAATGGTGTCCAGGATGTGCGTGGTGACAAAGCCGGGCGCCACTGCATTCACACGCACGCCCTTGGGCCCCAGCTCGCGGCTCCAGGTTTTCGTGAAACCGATCACGCCGAACTTGCTGGCGGCGTAGTTGGTCTGGCCGAAGTTGCCGTAAATGCCGACGACAGAACTGGCGTTGAGGATCACGCCGCTGCCCTGGGCCGTCATGGTGTCGGCCACGGCCTGTGCGCAATGGAACACGCCGCGCAGGTTCACATCGATGACGCGGTCGAACTGCTCCAACGTCATTTTCTGCAGCCGCGCATCCTGGGTGATGCCGGCGTTGTTCACCAGCACGTCGATGCGCCCGAACTCGGCCTTCACGCGGCCGACCACGGCGTCGACCATGTCCCGCTGGGTCACATCCATCACGTAGCCGGTGGCCCGGGCGCCCAGCGCGGTGCAATGGCGCACCGCCTCGTCGATGCCGGCTTGCCGGACATCGCAGACGACGACCGTGGCGCCTTCCCGGGCGAATTTGAGCGCGGTGGCCAAGCCGATGCCCTGGGCTGCGCCCGTGATGATGCAGACCTTGTCAGCGAGTCGTTGCATGGTGTCCTGGGGGGAAGTGAAGGATTGAAGAAAAAGGGGACGGAAAAATCGAAAGGCAAGGGGAAGGCGCCACGCGGCCCATCTGCCAGGCGCGGTGGGGTATCCGCCGAAGATGCCATCACTTCAGCAGCCCTAGGAAGCCTGGGCGGTTCCCGGCAGCGTGAAGGAGAACACTGCGCCTTTGCCGGGCGCCGATTCCGCGCGGATATGCCCACCGTGGCGGGCCACCACTTTTTGGGTGATCGCCAGCCCCATGCCGATACCGGTGAACTCCTCAGCTGCGTGCAGGCGCTGGAAAGCCCCGAACAGCTTGTCGGCCCGGGCCATGTCAAAGCCGGCGCCCTGGTCCCGCACGGCGTAAACCGTCTCGCCTGCCGGCGCTGTTTCACGTCCAAAGCGGATGTCCGTCACGGCAGCGCCGGTGCTGTATTTCCAGGCGTAGTCCAGCAGGTGCTCCAGCGCCAGGGTGAGCAGCCGCGCGTCGCCTTGCACCACCAGACCATCTTCGATGGACAACCGGGTGGAGCGCGCAGCGTCGGTGGCCTGCAGCCGGGCCAGGACGGTGTGCGCAATGGCGCTCAGGTCCACGGGCTCGATCTTCAGCGGCGAGTGGGCGGTGCGCGACAGCACCAGCAGGGCATCGATCAGTTGCGCCATCTGCCTGACGCCCGACTTGATGCGTGTGGTGTAGGTGCGGGGGCGCTCGCCCAGTTCTGCCGGCAGTGCGCGTTCGAGCAATTGGGTGAAGCCGTCGATGGTGTTGAGCGGGCCGCGAAAGTCGTGCGACACCGTGTACAGCAGCGACAGCATCTCCTGCTGTGCTGCTGCCAGGCTCGCGGATTTCTGCAAGTTCAGGGCCTGAAGGGCTTCATGCCGCTGCAGCAGGTCGTTGTGGGCCCGCTGCAGGCTGTGCAGTTGCTGCGCCAGGTCACCCGAAGGCGGGTTGGCGTCTGGCGCGGCAGTGCGCGGTGGTGGCCCGGAAGGCGGGGAGTGATCAGAAGGTGTCTCGGCCATGTCCAGTGGCAGGGCTGGCCCGTCATGACGCAAAGGGTCGCACGAGGCGGGATCAGCTTGTTGCGCTGCTGATGTTAAACGACCCGGCCAGCCGCCGGCAGAGGGCTATCCCTGCAGCGCGGCGCAAGCAAACCGTCAATCAACCCAGCCGGATGCTGGCGAGGTCTGCTGTGAGGTAGCCGACAGCAGCGCCGAAGCGGTCCTTGTAGTTGGCACGGATCAGCGGATCCAGGCTGGCCTGCACCTTGCCGTGCAGTTTGTTCCAGTCGCCGGCGTGCTGGAAGTTGCTCATGATGTAGGTCCAGCCGTTGAGGTCGTCCACCACATGCAGCCCGGTGGCCTCGGCGCCTGCAGGCATGGACATCAGGCGTGAGAGCTGCTTCGTGTCCACGTTGTAGGCCCACAGGAAGTTGTTCACATGCGAGCCGCTGTCCTCACCGATGAAGAGAGTGCGCATCTTTTCCGAGAACTTGAGGTTGTCCGGGTTGCCCACCTTGTCGGGGTTGGAGGTGTTGCCCAGTGCATCGGCAGCGATGTCTTCGCCGACCATCAGCGCACGGGTGTGAACCGGCATCCATTCGCTGTGGATGGGCTGGCCGCCCAAGTCTTTCTGGCCGCCTGCGAGCTGGTGGGCCATGATGCCGCCGGCGATCAGCGGTTTGTCCAGCGCGATGCCGCTGGCGGCGTTCCAGCCCTTGCCGGTCCTGACCATGGAGTCCTGGATGTTCTGCAGGGCCGAGTAGGCCACCTTGTCGCGGATGTTGACGGTGGTGCCTTCCATCTTGGAGAAACCCATGCTGCCGCCCATCAGGTAGGCATAGCGGTGCGTTTCCAGAAAGGCCGCGGCTTTTTCCATGCCGGGTTTGAGCTTGATCCAGTTCGGGTTGCCGTTGTAGAACACCTTGGTGAAGCTGGCATCGCCCGGGTCGGTTTTGGAGACCGTCATGATGTCGGCGGGCTTGAGCGTGTTGGCCATCTGCTCGATCTCCGCGCTGCTGGCATGGCCCAGCCGGATCCAGGAAATCGCGGCGCCGGCGGCGGCCGGATCGATCGAAAAGCCGCTGCCCAGCTTGCCCACATAGAGCGTGCCGGACGACAGGTCTTTTTCGCGGTCGGCGACGAAGACAAACAGCCCGCTGTTGGTGGCGTCGTCACCCATCAGCACCGTGCGCTGGTCCGGCATGACCTGCACCAGCTCGTGCGAGATGCGGCCCAGGTTGTAGTGTTTCTTCACAGTGCCGGTGCCGTCCGGGTTCACCGTGACTTCCGGCAGGTGGCCGTAGTGGTAGGGGTTGGCACGCTTTTCGTCACCGTACAGGTTGAGGCTGAATTTTTTGAACTGCGCGCTGTTGGCGGCGAAGTGGGCGTCGGGTTCGTACTCCTCGCTGGACAGGTGCGTGTTCCACGGCGACAGGCTGGCCCCGCAAGTGATCCACAGGCCGTTGGCACCGGAGGTGTCCACGTTGTGGTACTTCACCAGGCTGAGCTTGCCGGTGGCCGGGTCCTGGTCCAGCGTCAGCACGGCGATGGGGGAGGGCAGCAAGCCGTAGGTTTCGGCGCCGGCCTGGTCGTTGGTGGTGTATTCAAACTGCACCACCGCGAACACCGCCTGGCCCTTGACGCCCGGCACATTGGCCTGGGGCAGCGCCAGCAGGGAGGTGCCGTCGGGCGAGTCCGAGAAGATCTGCCGCTCCTTGCCCGGCACCGAGCGGTCAATGATGGGCTGGTTGCGGATGTCCACATATCCGCCGGCCAGGATTCTGCCGCCCTGGCCGTTGGGCACCATGTCGCCTGTCACGAAAAAGGGCTGGTAGGCCAGACGGTAATCGCGCGTGCTCCGGTCGCTGAGCTGCACCTTCAGGCCCGAGCCCACGCTGGTCGTGGCCATGGCGGCAGCGTTCGCCAGCGTTGGGGCGGGCATGGAGGTAAAGCTGGCGGACATCATGGTGCCGGTGGGGCCGGCGCCGGTGGCGCAGCCTGACAGCAGTGCGCTGGCGCTGAACGCACCGAGCGGCAGCAGCGGCGCGGTCGCCAGGAATTGAAGGGCTTGTCGGCGCGAAGGGCGAGCCAGATCGGTCATGGGGGTGTCCAGTAGGGTTGACGTTGTGCGGTAGCGTGGCAAAGCCGGCTTCAGCCATCCACGGGCTGCAGGGCCTGCCGCGATGCTAGGCAGCTTGTGTGACAGTTTCTTGAAAATCACCGACGGTGCCAGCAACCCTGCTCATGGCTCCCGATTCAGTCTGGTTTGGGCAGCCGTCTCCTGCCCGGGCGAAAATGGCCGATTCCCATCCCCAAGGTGTTACCCATGGCCGCTTCACTCAAAATTGATTTCGTCTCGGACGTGTCCTGCCCCTGGTGCGTCATCGGGCTGAGGGCGCTCGACCAGGCGCTGGCGAGCGTAGGGGACGCGGTGCAGGTCGAACTGCACTTCCAGCCCTTCGAGCTCAATCCGACGATGGCGCCCGAGGGGCAGGACATCACCGAGCACATCACGGAGAAATACCGTATTTCTGCCGAGCAGGCACAGGCCAACCGCGACCGCATCCGGGACCGCGGTGCCGAACTGGGCTTCAAGTTCAGCGGCGCTGACGAGCCGGGTGGCGGCCGCAGCCGCATCTACAACACCTTTGATGCGCACCGCCTGCTGCACTGGGCGGAGCTGGAGGGCCCGGCGCAGCAAAAGGCGCTGAAAGAGGCGCTGTTCAAGGCCTACTTCACCGACGGGCAAAGCCCGGCGTCGCACGAGGTGCTGGTAGCGGCTGCGGCTGCGGCAGGCCTGGATGCGGCGCAGGCACGCGAGGTGCTGAGCTCGGGTGCGTACACGGACGAGGTGCGCGAGCGCGAGGCGTTTTACCTGCAGCACGGCATTCACTCGGTGCCCGCCGTGATCATCAACGACCGGCATCTGATCTCTGGCGGGCAGCCACCCGAGGTGTTCGAGCAGGCCTTGCGCCAGATCGCCGCGCAGGGCTGACGCCTGGCCTGATCAGGTGGCAGCTGCGGCCCGTTCGGTCCCGGTGGGCAGTGCGATGGGGTGAGGGTCCAGTTGCGCAGATGCTGCTGCGGGCTGATTTTTTTACCGGGTGTTACTGGTCCTTGCCGCTGCAACTGAGCTGCGCATCAAACTGCCGCCCGTCGCTGGAATAGTCGCTGTCCGTCACTTTGCAGCCCGACGCTGCCTCGATGGCCTCTCGCAGATGCGCTGTGCTGGCGCGGGTTTGCGGCAGGGCTTTGGAGGGGGCCGGCGCGCGGGCCGTCCAGGTGCCGGCAGTCAGCGGTGCGATGACGACGGTCTGGCCGTCCAGAAAGATCTGGCTGCTGCTGGGCGTTCCGGGTGTTGCGGTAGTGGCGCAACCGGCGAGCATCAGGCCCGCCAGGCTGGCGGCGATCGCGAATGCTGTGCCCGACCTCATGCGGGCTGGCGCGCTGCGCGGGGCGTGGACAGGCGCTGCGGCGCCAGTGCGGCCTTGTCGAGGCCCGCCGGGCTGGCGGGCCCGGAAATCTTGGGCTCGGGTATTTGAGGGGGAGGTTTGGGCAGCTTGGTGTCCGGACAGCCGCACAGCAGCAGGGTGCTCAATACCAGTGGGGCAAGTTGCAAAAGGGTTTTCATGGTGTCTCCTGACGCAAAGTGTCTGACCCTTCCGGATGATAGGCCTCGGGGGTCCGGCTCGCCAGTGTGCAGGCCCCAGGTTGAGGCCACGGCCTACAAGCGGCCGTTACGCCCTGTTGATTGCCATCCCTCGCGGCCCGCATATCGGGTTTGTCCTACGCGGACTGTGCACGGCTCACCACCACAATCGATCTTCAACTTCAAGGATTCCTGCCATGCTCACTCGCCGTTTCGCCGCCCGTACCTCGCTCGCCGCCCTGGCTGTTGTTGCCTTCGCCGTGACAGGCTGCAGCATGATGAAGCCGCAGTCCAACCTGGTCACCCTGACCACGCAACTGCGCGGCGCCAATGAAGTGCCTGCCAACGCCAGCCCAGGCACCGGCACGGTCGATGCCGTGTTCAACAAGGACACCAACCAGCTGCGCTGGAAGGTCAGCTACACGGGCCTGACGGGTGCCGCCAGCGCCGGGCATTTCCATGGCCCGGCCGCCGTGGGTGCCAATGCCGGCGTGGCCCTCGGATGGCCAGCGCCTATCCAGTCGGGCATGGAGGGTAGCGCCACGCTGACCGCTGCCCAGGCTGCTGACCTGATGGGCGGTCGCTGGTACGCCAACATCCACACGGCCGCCCATCCCGGCGGTGAGGTGCGCGGCCAGATGATCGTGCGTAACTGAGCTGTTTCTCACTGCTGACGTTTCTTCAGATCGCGCCCATCCCGAAAGGGGTGGGCGCGATTTTCTTTGCCGCTGCCGTGGGGCATGCAGGCCTGGCTTGCCGCGGCTGAGGAGGAATGATGCGCTTTGGGGTATGGTCGCCAATCTGGTTGCGCGTGCAACCAGATTGCTTTATAGTTGTGCTCGCAACCATCAATTCATGAGCCACCACCCCTGAAGCCGCACATGGTCACACTCGACAGAACCCTGACCTACCGCCTTCACCTGGTGCACAAGTTGACCGACCTGGTCAGCCAGAGGTCCTATGTGAGCGGAGCGGGCCTGTCGATGAGCGACGGCCGCTGCCTGACGGCCGTCGGCAGCTTTGCACCGCTGTCGGTGATGGATCTGGCCCAGAAGGCCAACCTCGACAAAGGGCAGGCCAGCCGCGCCGCCCAGTCGCTGGTGGACCAGGGGCTGGTGCGCAAGGAGGCCAGCCCGACCGATGGGCGCGGCGTGGTGCTCACCCTCACGCCCAGAGGCAAGGCAGCCTGGCGCCGTGCCATGGACGTGGTGGCGCAGCGCAATGAAGAAATTTTCGGCGTGCTCAGCACCGCTGAACGGAACCAGCTCAGCGACTTTTTCGACCGCCTGATCGCGCAGGCCCGGCTCGGCAGCCGTGATGGGCTTGAAGACAGCGTTGAATGAGATCGGCGAATGACACCGCCAAGGAGGCATCCCATGACCCCCCCTGACTTGCCATACCAGTCCGGCTTCGGCAACGAGTTCGCCAGCGAAGCCGTTGCCGGTGCCTTGCCGCAAGGCCGCAACAGTCCCCAGCAGGCGCCGCATGGCCTGTATGCCGAGCTGCTGTCCGGCACCGCCTTCACCGCGCCGCGCGCCGATAACCGCCGCAGTTGGCTGTACCGCCGCCAGCCTTCGGTGGTCGCAGGCGGCTACAAGCCCTACGCGCAGGCGCTCTGGACCACCGGCGCCGCGGGCGGCGTGGCCACCCCTCCCGAGCCGCTGCGCTGGACTCCCTTTGCCGTGCCGGAGCAGCCGCTGGATTTCGTCGATGGCTTGCGCACCGTGGCCGCCAACGGCAACGCCGACATGCAAACCGGCATGGCTGCGCTGGTGTACCTGGCCAACCGTTCGATGACGCGGCGTGCCCTGGTCAGCAGCGACGGCGAGATGCTGCTCGTGCCGCAGCAGGGCCGGCTGGTGCTGACCACCGAGCTGGGCGTGCTCGACGTCCGGCCCGGCGAAATCGCCCTGGTGCCGCGCGGCATGGCGTTCAGCGTCGGCCTGCCCGACGGGCCGTCGCGCGGGTATGTGTGCGAGAACTATGGCGCGCATTTCCGCCTGCCAGAGCTGGGCCCCATCGGCTCCAATGGCCTGGCCAATGCGCGGGATTTTCTGGCGCCGGTGGCTGCCTTTGATGCGGACGGCGACAGCGCGGCAGGGCAGGGCTTTGAGCTGCTCAAGAAATACGGCGGCCAGCTCTGGTCCAGCACGCAGTCGCACAGCCCGTTCAATGTGGTGGCCTGGCATGGCAATCTGGTGCCGTGCAAGTACGACACCGCGAACTTCATGGTGATCGGCTCCATCAGCCACGACCACCCGGATCCGTCGATCTTCACCGTGCTCACGTCGCCGTCCGACACTGCCGGTACCGCCAACTGCGACTTCGTGATCTTCCCGCCGCGCTGGATGGTGGCCGAAGACACCTTCCGTCCGCCCTGGTACCACCGCAATGTGATGAGCGAGTTCATGGGCCTGGTGCACGGCCAGTATGACGCCAAGCCCGAGGGCTTCAGGCCCGGTGGCGCGTCACTGCACAACTGCATGGTGCCGCACGGGCCCGACGCCGAAGCCTTCGACAAGGCCAGCCATGCGGTACTGGCGCCCCACAAGCTGGACGACACGCTGGCCTTCATGTTCGAGAGCCGCTACCGTTTGGTGCCCACGGCGTTTGCGATGCAGGGCGGCGCGCTGGATGCGGGCTATGCGAACTGCTGGCAGGGTCTGAAGGACTCGTTCAAGGCGGGCGCCTGATGAGCGGCATCGACGCGACGCATGATGCGGCCTTGCGCTCATGGGTCCCCTCCGCCAATGACGCAGGGACGAACTTTCCGGTCCAGAACCTGCCGCTGGGCATGTTCCGCCGCGCGGGCAGTACAGCATTGTTTCGGCCCGGCGCTGCCATCGGCGACCAGATCGTGGACTTGCTGGCGGCTTGCGATGCCGGCGTGCTGCCAGCCGCGGTAGCCGCCTCGCTGGCGGGCTGCGCGCACGGTGAGTTCAATGCCTTCATGGCCCTGGGCCGCGCCGCCCGTGTGGCACTGCGCCATGCGCTATCGGCCGCCTTGCGCGAGGGCAGCGTCCATCAGGCGGCGTTGCAGCCCCTGCTGGTGGTGCAGGCTGATGCGGAATACGCCGTGCCCTGCCGCATCGGCGATTACACCGATTTCTACACCGGCATCCACCACGCCACCACGGTGGGCAAACTCTTCAGGCCCGACAACCCGCTGCTGCCCAACTACCCCTGGGTGCCGATTGGCTACCACGGCCGTGCGTCATCCATCGGCGTGAGCGGGCAGACTTTTGCCCGGCCCAAAGGCCAGACCAAGGGCGCCCACGAGGCCGTGCCCGTGCTGCGCCCCAGCCAGCGGCTGGACTACGAACTGGAGATCGGCGTGTTTGTCGGTCCTGGCAATGCCGCGGGCGAGCCGATCGACATCCATGCTGCCGAAGACCACGCGTTTGGTTTGGTGCTGCTCAACGACTGGTCGGCCCGCGACGTGCAGGCCTGGGAATACCAGCCGCTGGGCCCATTCCTGTCGAAGAACTTCGCCAGCACCATCTCGCCCTGGATCGTGACCATGGAGGCGCTGGCGCCTTTTCGCACGGCCTTTGTGCGGCCTGCCGGTGACCCGCAGCCTTTGCCCTACCTCGACTCACCGGGCAATCGTGCGCAGGGCGGGGTGAATGTGGCGCTGGAGGTATGGTTGCTGACCCAGCGCATGCGCGATGCCGGGCAGGCCCCGGAGCGTCTGTCGCAGTCGAATTTTGGCGACGCCTACTGGACGCTGGCCCAGATGCTCACGCACCACACCGTCAACGGCTGCAACCTGCAAGCCGGTGATTTGCTGGGCTCTGGCACGCAGTCGGGCCCGAAGCCGGAGCAGGCCGGTTCACTGCTGGAGCTGACGGCCGGCGGCCAGCAGCCCCTCACGCTGCGAAGCGGTGAAACCCGCACCTTTCTGGAGGATGGCGACACCGTCATCCTGCGTGCGCATTGCGAGCGCAGCGGCTTCAGGCGCATTGGCTTCGGGGACTGCAGCGGAACGGTGTTGCCAGCGCGCGGGTGATCGACGGGGACGCAATTCGCGTCGAATCCGACAATACGGGCTCCCCAGCATGCCGATCCAAGGGCTAATTGCCTGAAAAAGCGGCGAAAGAGGGGGTAAACCTTACAATCAAGGGTTACCCCTGAATGCCATGAACGCCCCTGTCGACGTCTCCTTCTTTGCGCGCGCTGCCAAGCCGCTGACCAGTTACCGCAAGTACTGGGCGGCCCGCTTCGGCACGGCCAAGTTCCTGCCCATGAACCGGGCCGAGATGGAGGCGCTGGGCTGGGACAGCTGCGACATCATCATCGTCACCGGCGACGCCTATGTGGATCACCCCAGTTTCGGTATGGCGGTGATCGGCCGTATGCTGGAGGCGCAGGGCTTTCGCGTCGGCATCATCGCCCAGCCGGACTGGCAGAGCGCCGATCCGTTCAAGGTGCTGGGCAAGCCCAACCTGTTCTTCGGCGTGACCGCCGGCAACATGGATTCGATGATCAACCGCTACACGGCGGACCACAAGATCCGCAGCGATGACGCCTACACCCCGGGTGACGTGGGCGGCAAGCGGCCTGACCGCGCGGCTATTGTGTATTCGCAGCGTTGCCGCGAGGCCTACAAGGACGTGCCTATCGTGCTGGGCGGCATTGAAGGCTCGCTGCGCCGCATCGCGCACTACGACTACTGGTCTGACAAGGTGCGCCGCTCCATCGTGGTGGATGCCAAGTGCGACCTGCTGCTGTACGGCAACGCCGAGCGCGCGATCGTCGAGATCGCCCATCGGCTGGCCGCCAGGGAGCCGGTCACGCAGATCACCGACGTGCGCGGCACCGCCTTCATCCGCCGCACCGGCGACGAAACCGCCCAGGGCTGGTTCGAGATCGACTCCACCAGCGTGGACATGCCGGGCCGGGTCGAGGCGCACGTCAACCCCTACCTGATGATTTCCGAGCAGGCGCGCGAGCAGGGCGCCACCTGTGCCCGGGAAGACGAGGCGGCAGAAGTGGCCTTGAAAGCCGAGTCGGCTGCAAAAAATCCCGTTCGGGCTGAGCTTGTCGAAGCCGGCTCCAGCCCTTCGACAGGCTCAGGGCGAACGGATGCGGTAGCTGCCCGAACAGATGTAGGCTCCACCATCAAGCCGCTGACCTTTGTGCCCAACCCCAGCCTGCCGTCCACGGTGCAAACCGCGCAGGGCAGGGTGAAGGTGCCGCCACGCGACCGCTCGGTGATCCGCCTGCCGTCGTATGAGCAGGTCAAGAGCGATGCGGTGCTGTACGCGCACGCCAACCGCGTGCTGCACCTGGAAACCAACCCCGGCAATGCCCGTGCCCTGGTGCAGGCGCATGGCGAAGGCGCGACGGCCCGCGACGTGTGGATCACGCCGCCGCCGATTCCGCTGACCACGGAAGAGATGGACTACGTGTTCGATCTGCCGTATGCCCGTTCGCCGCATCCGGCGTATGCAGACGAGAACGGCAGCCACGACCACACCACCAAGATTCCGGCCTGGGAGATGATCCGCTTTTCGGTGAACATCATGCGCGGCTGCTTCGGCGGCTGCACCTTCTGCTCCATCACCGAGCACGAAGGCCGCATCATCCAGAGCCGGTCTGAAGATTCCGTGATCCGCGAAATTGAAGCCATCCGTGACAACGTCAAGGGCTTCACCGGCGCAATCTCCGATCTTGGCGGCCCCACCGCCAACATGTACCGCATCGGCTGCAAGAGCCCCGAGATCGAAGCGGCCTGCCGCAAGCCGAGCTGCGTGTACCCCGGCATCTGTTCCAACCTGAACACCAACCACAACCCGCTCATCAAGATGTACCGCCGCGCGCGTGCGCTCAAGGGCATCAAGAAGATTCTCATCAGCTCCGGTCTGCGCTACGACCTTGCCGTGCAAAGCCCCGAGTATGTGAAAGAGCTGGTCACGCACCACGTGGGCGGCTACCTCAAGATCGCGCCGGAGCACACCGAGCAGGGCCCGCTCACCAAGATGATGAAGCCGGGCATCGGCAGCTATGACAAGTTCAAGCAGATGTTCGACAAGTACAGCGCCGAGGCGGGCAAGAAGCAGTTCCTGATTCCTTATTTCATCGCAGCCCACCCGGGCACCAGCGACGAGGACATGATGAACCTGGCGGTCTGGCTCAAGAAGAACGGTTTCCGTGCTGACCAGGTGCAGACCTTCTACCCCAGCCCCATGGCCACGGCCACGGCGATGTATCACACCCAGCGCAACCCGCTGCGCAAGATCACCCGTGACAGCGAAAAGGTGGACATCGTGCGCGGCGAGCGGCGCCGGCGCCTCCACAAGGCCTTCCTGCGTTACCACGACCCGAACAACTGGCCGGTGCTGCGCGAGGCGCTGAAAAGCATGGGCCGGGCCGACCTGATCGGCAACGGCAAGCACCACCTGATCCCGACCTTCCAGCCGCTGACCGACGGCAGCTACCAGAGTGCGCGGCGCAAGAATTCGACCACGGTCGCACTGAAGACGACGGCGCCGGTGAAGGGCCGCATCCTGACGCAGCACACTGGTTTGCCGCCGCGCGACCACGGTGGGGGCAATACGCCTGGCACCGTGAAGTCGCTGGGCAAACCAGCGCGCAAGCCCGGCCAGCCGCGCTGATCGGCGACATTCCCTGTCGGGATTTCCAAATCTGACAGAGTCAGTTCAGCCCGTTCGCCCTGAGCCGCCTGTCCTGAGCTCTGTCGAAGGGGTCGAAGGGCTCTTCGACCAGCGCGTGACAGGCTTCGACAAGCTCAGCCCGAACGGTCGGAGCCTTGTGAATTGAAAGCCCACCAACAAGTGCTTTCCGACCTGGCTTACACCTTGTAAGAGGCCAGCACCTGTTTGGGGAAGAGTTCTTCCACCGCCAGATGCCGCTGGCAAACCCCTTGCTCGAAACCGAACTTCAGGAAGGCCGTGAGCGTGGCGCGGTTGATGTCGCCGCCGCGGCCAGGGCCTATGCCATAGGGGAAGAAATCATCGCCGAAGGTGCCGCGCATGCGCGCAGTGTATTCCGCCAGCCAGGCCAGCGGTGCGTGGCTGGCCGTCACGTCTGACAGCCGCTCGATGGAGCGGTTCTTGGCCTCGAGGAATGCCTTGTAAAAGCTCATGCCCACCCAGGGGTGCGCCTCCAGCACCGGGCCTTTGAGCACCAGGCCGTGCATGATGGGGAAGATGCTGGTGTCCTTGAAGTATTGCTCTTCAGCCGCCTGGTAGTCCGGCATCAGGCGGGCTATGCCCTTGCCGAACGCGGCAGGCGGGCGGGCCGACATCACTGCATCGAGTTCGCCGCCCAGCAGCATGTCATTGAGGCAGCCGGTTTCGGCTGCGCGGTAATCAATGCCGCCGGGCAGATGGAGTTTGACCTTCTCCTTGCGGCCGGCTTCGTTGACACCGGCCTGCACCCACTGGATGCTGCTGAGCTTGATGCCGACGTAGTCGCTGAGATAGCCGCGGCCATAGATGCCTGCGGTCTGTGCCCACTCGGGGATGCCGATGCGCTTGCCCTGCAGGTCTTCCGGGCGCCGGATGGCGCTGCCTTCCTTGACATAGAACATCGAATGGCGAAAGGCGCGAGAGATGAAGACGGGCAATGCCATCACGCTCGTGTCGTCCTGCGAGCGCAGGGCAATATACTTGCCCATGGACATCTCCGACACATCCCATTCGCGGTGCAGGGTGAAGCGGTAAAAGATTTCCTCGATCGGCAAGTCGAGCGTGCGCAGTTGCACGCCCTCGACACGCACGGTGCCGTCCGTCACATCGCGGGTCTGGTCGTAGGGGCCGAGGGCCAGGGTCAGGGGAAGGGGGTTCACGTCAGTCGGCCTCGATTTTTGCGGTCCGGATCACCCGGCCCCATTTGGCGGACTCGGATTTCACATAGGCGGCCAGTTCTTCGGGTGTGCTGTACACCGCTTCCTGGCCCTGTTTGTCGAGCTGCTCGCGGTGCTCCGGGTTCTTGCCCAGCGCCACCATTTCCCTGTTCAGGCGCGCGATGATCGCGGGCGGTGTGCCGGCCGGTGCAAACAGGCCATACCAGGAACTGGCTTCCACGCCGGCATAACCCAGTTCGGCCATGGTGGGTACGTCCGGGGCGGCATCGATGCGTTTGGGCGAGGTGACAGCCAGCGCGCGCAGGCGGCCCGACTTGACGAAGGGTAGGCTGGAGACCACACCGCCAAAGACCATTTGCGTTTCACCGCCCAGCACGGCGGCCGCTGCCGGGTTGCTGCCCTTGTAGGGAATGTGCTGCATGTCAATGCCGGCCGAGAGCTTGAACAGTTCGGCCACCAGATGCAGTGGCGAGCCATTGCCGCCAGACGCGTAATTGAGGGAACCCGGTTTGGCCTTGGCCAGCGCCACCAGTTCCGGAACCGATTTGGCGGGGAAGGACGGGTTCACCACCAGGATCTGGTAGCCCTGCGCCACCATGCTGATGGGTGCGAAGTCCTTGACCGGGTCATAGCCGAGCTTGCCGAGATGCGGCGTCATCGCCATGTTGGCGACAAAGCCCAACGTCAGGGTGTAGCCGTCGGGTCTGGCATGGGCCGCCAGGTCGGTACCCAGATTGCCGCCAGCACCGGGCTTGTTGTCGACATACACCTGTTGCCCCAGGGATGTGGACAGCCGCTGCGCGACCAGACGGCCGAGCGTGTCATTGCCGCCACCGGGTGGGTAGGGGACGACCAGGCGGATGGGCTTGTTGGGGTAGTCCTGCGCGGCGGCGGGGGACGCTTGCACCACGGCCGCCATCACGGCAAAGGCGCAGACCAGGCGAAACAAGGTTTTCATGAGTGGGCTGTCCCTTCAAATACTATGCATACTTACGATAAATGAAGTGCGGTGCCACCACATCGGGACTAACCCGGCGCCTTCCACGCCATCAGGCTGAGGGAAGCGTCTGCAGCGGAATATCGTTCGCCAGCGCCAGCGCGTCCAGTTGCCGGCGGGTCTTGCCAGCCAGCCATTGGGCCATGGCCTGATGGGTCGTGGGCGAAAACATGGTCTTCATGTCCGATGCAGCGATTCCTGCGGCCTGGCACAGGCTGGCGGCAAAGTGAGGCTCCAGCGCTGCCAGCGCCACGCGGCCGTCCTTGCAGGCATAGAGGCGGTAGCCGGCATGGCCGCCGCCGACCGCGGCACCGGCAGCGGTGAGTCCCCAATGGCGCGGCAGCGCCAGGTAGCCTGCCGCCGCCGAGAGCGCGACTTCCAGATACACCCCCTTGCCCTGGCTGCGCTGGTGCATCACGGCCTGCAGCACCGCTTCGCTGGCCATCAGCGAGCCGCCCATGTCGGCGTACAGCGTGGCCGGCAGATCGAGGCCGGTGACCAGGTCGTTGTCCGCCAGGTAGGTGAGGTCGTGGCCGGGCTCCTCGGCGCGCGCGCCCGGGCTGCCAACGATGGCCACCTGGCTCAGCTGCGGGTGCTGTTGACGCAGCGCCTTCCAGGTGAGACCAAGTTTGGCCAATGCCGAGGGGCGGAAGGACGTGAGCAGCACATCGGCCCGGGCCAGTTGCCGGTGCAATGCCTGCTGGCCTGCGACGGATTTCAGGTCTGCGGCGATCGTCTTCACACCCTCGTGCAGGGCACCGTAGGCCGCGGGGCTGTAGTGGCGCATCGGGTCGCCTGCGGGGGGCTCCAGCTTGATGCAGGTGGCGCCCATCTGCCGGCAGCGCATCAGTGCGGCCGGGCCGGGCAGGTTGAGCGCCAGGCTGAGCACACGCACGCCGCGCAGGGGTTTCAGGGGTTTGAGTGGGCGGACAGGAGAGCGTGTGGAGGCGGGCATGGTGGCAGGTGGGACTCGAGGGTTGGCAGGCACCGGCGGCACCTGCAGCCGACCCAATTTACCTGAAAACCTGCGATGCCTCCTGCCGTCCTGCCGCCTACAGCGGCAACCCGACGTAGTTTTCCGCCAGTGAGGTCGATGCTGCCGATGAGTGGATCAGGTAGTCCAGTTCAGCCTCCTGTACCTTCTGGCCAAAGCCGCTGGTGTCGGGGAACTTGTGCATGAGCGACGTGAACCACCATGAAAAGCGGACGGCCTTCCAGACCCGGCGCAGGCAGGTGTCCGAATAGGCGTTGATGCCCGCTTCGCTGCCCGCATAGAACTCGGCAATCGCACGCGACAGATAGCGCACGTCACTGGCCGCCAGGTTCAGGCCCTTGGCACCGGTGGGCGGCACGATGTGGGCCGCATCGCCCGCCAGGAACAGCCGGCCAAAGCGCATCGGCTCGGCCACAAAGCTGCGCAGCGGTGCGATGCTTTTTTCAATCGACGGACCCGTGACCAGATGCTGGGCCAGGTCGGGCGCCAGGCGGCGGCGCAGTTCACTCCAGAAGGCATCGTCGCTCCAGTTGTCCACCTTGTCGTCGAGCGGGCACTGCAGGTAGTAGCGACTGCGGGTGTGGCTGCGCATGCTGCACAGGGCAAAGCCGCGCGGGTGGTTGGTGTACACCAGCTCGTGCGACACGGGCGGCGTATCGGACAGCACGCCCAGCCAGCCGAAGGGGTAGACCCGCTCGTAGGTCTGCAGGGCGCCCTGGGGCACGCTGGCGCGGCTCACGCCGTGGTAGCCGTCGCAGCCGGCGATGAAGTCGCATTCCACCTCGTGTGCCACACCGTGCTGGACGTAGCGCACCTTGGGGTGAGGCGTGTCGAAGTCGTGCACGCTGACGTGCTCGGCTTCGTAGGCGGTGGCCAGGCCTGCGGCCGCGCGTGCGTCCATCAGGTCGCGCGTCACCTCGGTCTGGCCATACACCATGACCTGCTTGCCGCCGGTGAGGTGCTGCAGGTCGATGCGGTGGTGTGCACCGCCAAAGTCCAGTGAGAAACCGCCGTGCAGCAGCCCTTCGTGGTGCATGCGCGCACCGACGCCGGCCTCGTCCAGCAGGTCCACCGTGCCCTGCTCCAGCACGCCGGCCCGGATGCGGCCCAGCACATAGTCCCGGCTGTGCCGTTCGATCACGATGGCGTCTATGCCGGCCCTGTAAAGCAACTGCCCCAGCAGATGACCGGCGGGGCCTGCACCGATGATGGCAACCTGTACGCGCATGGTGTTTCCGTGGGTGGTGGCTGCGTCCGGAGGGACGCGGATGTTGATGCAGGGAGCTTAGGCTGTGAGAGCGATGAACGCCAGCGGCAGATGCCTGTGTTGCGCGATGGTCGTGCTGATTGTGCGATGATCGCGCAATGGTCATCTCCCGGCGAATCCCCACCCAGGCCAGTGCGTTCCCGATTGCCAAGGCCGACATGATTGAAGGCATGGCCAAAGGCCTGGCGGTGCTGGAAAGCTTTGACACCCAGCGCCAGCGGCTCAATGCCACGCTGGCGGCCGAGCGTGCCGGCATCACCCGGGCCGCGGCGCGCCGCCATCTGCTGACGCTGACCCACCTGGGCTACCTGGAAACCGATGGCCGCTATTTCTGGCTCGCAGCCAAGGTGCTGCGGTTCTCCGGCAGCTATCTCGCCACTGCGCGCTTGCCGCGTGCCGTGCAGCCTACGCTGAACCGCCTGGCGGCGCAGACGCGGGAGTCGTTCTCTGTGGCGGTGCTGGACGGGCAGGAGGTCGTCATCGTCGGCCGCAGCGGCTTCGATTGGAAAACCTTGAGCGATGGACAAACCACCCAGGCGCGGGTGTTGGCCTACGGTCTGCACCTGGGCGCCCGATTGCCTGCGCACGCCACGTCCACCGGGCGGGTGCTGCTCGCAGCCCAGACCCGGGCGCAGTTCAGCGCATGGCTCAGGCAGCGCACCGAGTCCGGCCCGCTGGCACGCCTGACCCTGCACACGACCACCGAGCCGCGCAGGCTCAAGGCCTTGATCGACCAGGTGCGCACGGACGACTGCTGCATCGCCAGCGAAGAGCATGAGCTGGGCGTCATCGCATTGGCCGTTCCGCTGCGCGACATGCAGGGCCGGACGGTGGCGGCGCTGAACGTCGTGTCGTCACCGCAAAGGATGGACGCACAGGCCATGCAGCGCGAGCTGCTGCCGCTGCTGCTGGACGCTGCGCGCGAGCTGCGTCCGGTACTGTGACTTCCCCGCGGTTCAGGTGGCGGGTGTGGGCAGCTTGAAATAGAAGGTGGCGCCGCGACCGGGCTCGGACTCTGCCCAGATGGTGCCGCCGTGCCGAGCGATGATGCGCGACACTGTGGCCAGGCCGATGCCGGTGCCGGCGTATTCGCTGGCGTCATGCAGGCGCTGGAAGGTGCCGAAGAGCTTGTCGGCATAGGCCATGTCAAAACCGGTGCCGTTGTCGCGCACAAAAAAAGCGCCGCGGGGCGCGACACGGCCCACGGTGATGACGGCTTCGGCTTGCCGGGCGGTGAACTTCCACGCATTGCCCAGCAGGTTTTCCATCACCGAGGTGATGAGCCGGCTGTCGCCTTGCACCATCAGACCGGGCTCCACCTGGCAGGTTACATCGCGTGAACGGTCGTTGCCCTGCAGGCGCTCGAGGATGTCGTGCGCCAGCGGGCTCATGTCCACTGGCGCCATGCGCAGCTCTACACGCGCGACCTGTGCCAGCGAGAGCAGGCCTTCGATCAGGTGCCCCATGCGGGCCACGCCCTGCTGGATGCGGTCCAGGTAGTGCTGTACCTTCTTGCTGTCGTGGGCCTGCAGCTCCTTGAGCAGCAGGCGGCTGAAGCCGTCCACCGTGGTGAGCGGCGAGCGCAGGTCGTGGGACACGGAATAGGAGAAGGCTTCCAGCTCGGCGTTGGACAGGCGCAGTGCGTTCTCGATGGCCTTGGTCTCCGTCACGTCCACATCCAGCCCGACCCAGAACGTGACACGGCCGTTTTCATCCAGCACAGGGGCTGCCTGGTAAGACATGGTGTGCCACTCGCCCGTGCGCGAGCGCAGCCGGCGGATGCCGGTGAACAGGCTCAGGCTCTTGCTGCAGCGGACCCAGTTCTGGCTCATCTCGAGCATGTCGTCCGGATGCATCACCTCGATCCAGCCAAGGCCGTGCCAATCCGGCGGGGCGCCGCCCGCCAGGTCGTACCAGGCCTTGCTGAAGAAGGTGGCCGAGCCTCTGGGGTCCACCGTCCAGATCGGTTGCGGTGCGCGTTCGGCCAGCGTACGGAACAGGGCTTCCTGCCGGCTCAGTTCGCTGGTGCGCTGCGCCACTTTTTCCTCCAGACCCGTGTTGAGTTCACGGATCTGCGCCAGTAGCCGCACGTTGTCGATGGCAATGGAGGCAAGCTGTGCCAGCTCTGTCACCACGTACTCGTCCTGCTGGCTGAAGTGCCCCTCCACCTTGCCGGACAGCCGCAGCAGGCCGATGGCCGCGCCGCTGCGCCCCGTCAGCGGGACGGACAGGGCGTCGCCTTCATCCGACGGTCGGACCGGCTCCTCAGAGCCGGCCACTGTCTGCATGGAGGCGGCGTGATCGCGGCTGTCATGGATCTCCAGTACCGCACGGCGGGCGCCGCTGATCACGCGCGCCTGTTCGGCCACTTCGCGGGTCAGGGCGTCCAGCCGCTGGTGTTGGGTGATGGCCAGTGCCGCCTCGGCAGCACGCTGCAGGGTGTGCAGATAGGTCTGCAGCTTCTGTTCGGTCAGTACCCGTGAGGTGATGTCCTGCTGGGCACCTTGCATGCCCGTGATTTTCCCGTCAGCGTCCCGCACCGGCTGGCCAATAGAGCGTACCCAGATTCGGCGGCCACTGCGCGTGTGCATTTCCACTTCAATGTCAAAGGGTGTTCCATGGTTCAGGCAGGCATTGATGGTCGTCTCTGTCAGTTCGCGGGAGCCGGGCGTACACTGCTCAATGATGGAGCTCAGTGCGGGCGACTCTTCTGCCGGCAAGTCCAGCATGGCAGCGGCCTCTTCAGACCACACAATGCGCTGGCTGGCGAGGTCAACCTGCCAGCCACATACATGTGACAGCCTGCCAGCCAAGGTCAGCAAATCGGCCTGTTCTTTCAGGCGGGCCTCTGCGGTTTTCAACTCGTCCACATCAGTGGATGTGCCATACCAGGAGGTGACGGTTCCATGGTTGTTGCGATTGGGCACAGCCCGAACAAGTCGCCAGCGATACGTGCCGTCACGGCACAGCAGCCGGTGTTCATGCTGCACTTCGATCTCTGCCAATCGCATCTGTTGCATGCTCTCGAGAGTCTGTTGCCTGTCATCCGGATGGATGAATTTGGCCCAACCGTCTCGCAGGGCCATCTCCACCGGTTGTCCGGTGACTTCATGCCATTGCTCGCTAATAAAGGTGACCTGGCCTGCCGGATTGGCCACGAACACGATTTGCGGCATGGCTTGTGCCAGCCGCTGGAAGCGGATCTCGTTACGCTGGCGTTGGCGCGAGTACATGAGAAGCTGGGCTGTCAGCAGCATGATCGTGGCCGCAGCAGCAAGCCAGATCAATCCGGCCAGGGTGGCAAAGCGGCGCCACGGGGCCAGGATGTCCGAGTAGAGACTGCCCACCACGACGATCAGGTCAGGGTAAGCTGTGAGTACCCGGTAGCCATTGAGGCGCTCCCGTCCATCAATGAGGCTGGTAAAGAGAAAAATTCCCTGCTGGTTCTTCTGCAACTGATGGGTGAAGAGGGGCAGATTGGCGAAGGTCTTTCCCATCGACGCATCGTCGGTCGGGCTTCGCATCATCAGCACCGTATCTCGCCGCAGCAGTGTCACGGTGCCTCCTTCTCCCAGATCGATACCCCGCCAAAGTGCCTCGAAGTAGGACGGATCCACCGCCGCCACGATGACGCCGGTGAGCTTGCCGCCGGGGCTGCGAAGCGGCCGCGAGGCACTGATCTGCCAGCGTTTGGTGCTGCCGCTGCGCACTGGTGCACTGATGTGGAACTCCGTGGCTGGTTTCTGCTGGTAAACCTGGAAGTACTCGTGTTCGCCGCGCGCTACTCCAACGTTACCTGCATCGGAGTCAAAAATGATTCGCCCCTGGCTGTCAAGCACCCAGATGGCACGCACGAATGGCAGTGCCTTGAGCTGATCGCGCAGCAACTCTTGCGCAGCGCCTTCTTCGAAGTTCCTGTCAGCCTGCCGTTTCTGGATCAGGTTGGCTGCCAGCAACAGGCGCTGGTCAATCGTCTGGAATGTCCGGGTGGTCTGTTCTTCCACTACATGCACGATGGACTGTGTGAGGCGTTCGCCGGCGCGCAGCGTTTCCCCGCGAAAGTAGTACAGCGAAGCTGCCACCGCCACACTGGACAGTAAAACCAGCACCGTTGTCAGTGCAATGATGAAGCGTGCAAGCGAGTCTTGACCGGCGCCCGCACTGAACTGCGATTGTTGATAACGCGAATCATGTGTCCAGGGCCACCGCATGCATCAGTTCTTTTCGTTCTGCCTGTTCGAGGAGACCGCCCGGTGAAAGGGTGCAGCCTGAATGGCCGCATGATGCCATGCAAGCGGGGGCTTTGTCGATTGCGCAGGGCCCCAAGGCGGGCCTTGCCTCCGGGGGGCTCAGACCCCGAGGTACTGCTGCAGCAGCCCGGGCTGGGCGTGCAATTCAGGGGAGCTGCCTTCAAACACCACCTCGCCCTTGACCAGGATCACGTTGCGGTCCGTGATTTGGGTCACATGCTTCCAGTTCTTGTCGACGATGACGCTGCTGATGCCGGTGTCGCGCACCAGCTGGCAGATGCGCCAGATGTCGCGGGCAATCAGCGGCGCCAGGCCTTCGGTGGCCTCGTCCAGAATCAGCACATCCGGGTTGGTCATGAGCGCCCGGCCTATGGTCAGCATCTGCTGCTCGCCGCCGCTGAGCTGTTGGCCGCCGTGGCCGAGCCGCTCTTTCAGGCGCGGGAAGGTGTCCAGCACGCGGTCGTAGGTCCAGTCGCGCTGGCCGCGTGTGCCGGGCCGGGCGGCCATCTGGAGGTTTTCCACCACGCTCAGGTTGCCGAAGATGCCGCGCCCTTCAGGCACGTAGGCCACGCCCAGCCGCGCAATCTCATAAGGCGCCGCACCCGTCATGGCGCGGCCGGCGATGTGGACGCTGCCCGAGCGCGGCTTGACCAGGCCCATGATGCATTTGAGCAGCGTGCTCTTGCCCATGCCGTTGCGGCCCATCAGGCCAATGGTTTCGCCGCGGCCCACCTTGAAATCGATGCCCCGCAGGATGTGGCTGGCACCGTAATAGGTGTTCAAGTTTTGCGCGTCGATCAGCAGGTTCATCCGGCGGCTCCATGCGAGGGCTGCCGCAGAACCGGCTCTGCCGGGCTGCTGGCAGTGCCCCCTTGAGGGGGAGGCGCCAAAGGCGCTTCGGGGGTGTCGCCTAAGTACGCGGCTTGCACGCCGGCGTCAGCCCGAATCTCGGCCGGCGTGCCACTGGCAATCACCTGGCCATTGACCATCACCGTGAGCCGGTCGGCGAGGGCGAACACGGCGTCCATGTCATGCTCCACCAGCAGCATGCCGTGTTGTTTCTTGATGGCCAGCAGCAGGCTCACCATGCGTTCGGCCTCGGCCACCCCCATGCCGGCCAGCGGTTCGTCAAGCAGCAGCACCTGCGGCTCGGTGGCCAGCGTCATGGCGATCTCCAGCTGGCGCTGCTCGCCATGGCTGGTGGCACCCGCCACGCTGTGGCGCCGTGCCGTCAGGCCAGCCAGCTCCAGCGCCTTCTCGGCACGGGTGTTGATGTCTGCCATGCGGCCGGTCGCATGAAGCCAGCGGGCAGCGTGGGGCGTGCGCGATTGTGCGGCGAGCCGTACGTTCTCCCAGACGGTGAAGGGCAAGAAGATGTTTGTCTTCTGGTAGCTGCGGCCCAAGCCCTGGGCCGATATCTTTTCCGGGCTCCAGCCGGTGATGTCGCTGCCGCCTAGCTGGACCGTGCCCGAGGTGGGCGGCAGATCGCCTGAGAGCAGATTGGTCAGCGTGGACTTGCCAGCACCATTAGGGCCGATCACGGCATGGATCTGGTTGCGCCACAGGTCCACCGACACGTCGTTGACGGCGGCCAGACCGCCGAAGCGCTTGGTGAGGTTTTTTGCCGAAAGCAGGACATCACTCATGCGAGGCTCCCGGGCGTTTGATGAACTTCTCGGCCAGGCCCAGCAACCCGCGCGGCGCAAACACCACCAGCAGCACAATGAAAAGACCCATCCACAACTGCCAGTGCTTGCCCAGGTTGACGCTGCCCACTTGCGGCAGGTCCTTGAAGACATGCAGCAGGTATTCAAACGCGAAGGCACCGACGATGGCGCCGGCAAAATTGCCCATGCCGCCCAAAATCACCATCATGATGGCGTGCGCGCTCATGTGAAAGCCCATCAGCTCGGGGTTGATGTAGCCGGTCTGCGTGCCCCACAGGTAGCCCGCCAGGCCCGCCAGCGCGCCGGCCAGCGTGAAGGCCGTCAGCTTGTAGCGGAAGGTGGCGTAACCCATGGCGCGCATGCGGTGCTCGTTCACGCGAATGCCGGCCAGCGCGCGGCCGAACGGGCTCCACAGCAGGCGGCGCAGAAAGGCGTACACCACCAGCAGGGCGCCCAGCGTGAAGTAGTACAGCGTGAGCTTGCTGTCCAGGTCGAACGGCACCCAGCCGCCAATCGCCACGCTGGGCTTGAAGTTGATGTAGAGGCCGTCGGAGCCGCCCAGCACCTTGTTGTCGAAGAACAGGTAGAACACCATCTGCGCAAACGCCATGGTGACCATGATGAAGTAGATGCCGTGGGTGCGCACCACAAAAAAGCCGATGATGAGCGCGGCCAGCCCGGCGCCCAGCACGGCCGCGGGCAGCGTCCACCATAGGCTCACCGCCTCGCCCTGGGGTGTGAGGAAGGCCAGGGCGTAGCCGGCGAGGCCAAAGTAGGCGGCGTGGCCGAGCGAGACCAGCCCGGTTACGCCCTGCAGCAGGTCCAGGCTCATGGCAAAGATCGCCAGGATCATCATGCGCGTGACCATCTGCGTGTAGAAATCGGTGCCGACGAAAGGGAAGGCGAGCAGCGCGATCAATCCCAGCGCCAGCGCGACCTGCACGCCGCGAGGTAGGGTTTCGAGGTTTGCCTTGGCTGAGCTCATCGTTGATACCGTTCGGGCTGAGCTTGTCGAAGCCCTTCAGGGTCCTTCGACAGGCTCAGGGCGAACGGACTTCTCAGGTCGTTCATTGTTTAAAAAGTCCCTCGGGCTTCCAGAGAAGGACTGCAGCCATCAGCATGTACACCAGCATGCCCGCCACCGAGGGCAGCAGCACCTTGCCGAAGGTGTCGACCAGGCCGACCAGCAGTGCAGAGATCAGCGCACCGCGGACCGAACCGATGCCGCCGATGACCACCACCACAAAGCACATGATCAGCACCTGTGAACCCATGTTGGGGTAGACGCTGGCCACCGGTGCGGCAATCATGCCGGCCACCGCAGCCAGGCCCACGCCCAGCGCGAACACGATGGCGTGGATGAGCTTGATGTTGATACCCAGCGATTCGGCCATGTCGCGGTTGAAGGCGCCGGCGCGGATTTTCATGCCCAGGCGGGTTTTGGAGATCAGCAGGTAGAGGCCCAGAGCCAGCGCAATGCACACACCCGACATGAACAGCCGGTACACCGGATAGGAGAGGTTGTCGGTCAGCGGAATGGAGGCGCCCAGCACCTCCGGAATGGTCACGCCGTGCACATCGTCACCCCACAGCATGGAGCGCAGCTCTTCAAAGATGTAGATCAAACCAAAGGTGAGCAGTACCTGGTCGAGGTGATCGCGTTGGTAGAAGTGGCGGAACAGAAGCCATTCGAGCGCGAGGCCGAACGCGACTGACAGCAGCGCGCCAACGATGATGGCCAGCGTCAGGCTGCCGAACTGCGCGCTGAGCGACCAGGCGAGGTAGGCGCCCAGCATGTAAATGCTGCCATGCGCGAGGTTGACCACGCCCATGATGCCGAAGATCAGTGTCAGGCCTGCCGCCAGCATGAACAGCAGCAAACCGTACTGCACGCTGTTGAGCAGCTGGATCAGGAAGTTGGCGATGTCCATGGGCGGTTCAGTGGTTCGATGCCAGTGGCGAGGTAGGCGTCCTTCAACAGGCAAAGGACATGCCAGCGTAGTGGCGAGCAAGCGTGAGAGTCTAGTCTTTCACCAGCATGAGCCGCGGGACTGGCTTTGCCAGACCGCAGGCGGGCGGCCCCCTCGGGGGGCAGGGCGCTACACGAAGTGAGCAACCGTGGGGGCCATGTCTTCAGCCCATCTTGCAGCCAGCACCGCTGTCTGCCAACCCCTTGGCGGCAACGCCAATGACCTTGTTTTCCTTGTTTTCAACGACACGCAGGTACATGTCCTGGATCGGGTTGTGCGACTTGCTCATGGTCCACTTGCCGCGCGGGCTGTCAATGGTGGCGCCTTCCATGGCCTTGTAGAGGGCGGGCTTGTTGGCCAGGTCGCCCTTGACGGCATTGGCGCCCTGGACGAGCAGCAGGCCGGTGTCATAGCCCTGCACCGCATACACGTCGGGCTGGGCCTTGAAGGCCTTGGCGTACTCCAGCCGGAACTTCTTGTTGCGCGGGGTGTCCAGCGAATCGCTGTAGTGCATGGTCGTGACAATGCCGTCGGCGGCAGGGCCTGCGGCCTCCAGCACGCCCTCGGTGAGAAAGCCGGAGCCATACAGCGGAATCTTGCCCTTGAGGCCCGCGGCGGCGTAGTCCTTGATGAACTTGGCGGCACCACCACCGGCAAAGAAGCAGGCGACGGCGTCCGGCTTGAGCGCGGCGATTTCGGTGAGCAAGGCCTGGAATTCCACCTGCGGGAAGGGCAGACCCAGTTCCTTGATGATGGTGCCGCCCGCCTTGGTGTAGCTTTCGCGGAAGCCTTCGAAGGCCTCGTCGCCGGCCGCGTACTTCCAGGTGATCCAAACGGCCTTCTTGTGGCCCTTGGCCACCATGGCCTGGCCGAGGGCCAGTGTGGGCTGCGAATTGCTGAAGCTGGTGCGGAATACGTTCGGTGCGCACAGGCCCCGGGTGGCGGCGTGCACGCCGGCGTTCGGAATCAGGCTGAGCACGCCACTGTCGCGGGCGACTTTCTGGATGCCCATCTGCACGCCGGAGTGCACGGTGCCCACCAGCACATCGACCTTGTCGCGCTGCACCAGCTTGTTGGCGTTCTCGATGCCCTTGGATGGTTCGGATTCGTCATCGACCTTGAAGTATTCAATCTCGCGGCCGCCGAGCTTGCCACCCTGCTCGTTGATGGCCATGCGAAAGCCGTTCTCGATGGCCACGCCCAGTTGGGCGAAGGTGCCGGTGTAGGGCAGCATGAAGCCCACGCGCACCTTGCCGGACTGCGCGCGCACGATTTCAGGGAGCAGCAGGCCGGTGGAGGCGGCACCCACAACCGCGGCACTGCGGGTCAGGATCAGGCGGCGTGAGGGGAGGCGTGAGGTCATCGAAAACTCCTTGTGGGGACGGTAAAAAGCTTGCTCGAATGGTAAAGCTGCCCTGCGGTGTCAGCCCTAGTGTAAAACCCGAGATTGAAGAATAAATTGTTCATGTTTAAAGCAATTCCTGTGCCTGCCGCTGTGCGGGAAACTATGGCGCTCAAGCTTTCTGGCGAAGCTTGAAGCGCTGGATTTTCCCCGTCGCCGTTTTCGGCAACTCACCGACAAACTCGATCCAGCGCGGGTATTTGTAGGGCGCCAGCTGCTGCTTGACATGGTTCTGCAGGTCTTCGGAGGACGCGGCTTGCCCTGTCTTCAGCACCACGTAGGCCTTGGGCTTGATCAGCTGGTCCGCATCGGCCACGCCGATGACAGCCACCTCCAGCACGGCCGCGTGCGTCATCAGGCTGGCCTCCACTTCGAAGGGGGAAACGTAGATGCCGCCCACCTTGAGCATGTCGTCGCTGCGCCCGCCATAGGTGTAGTAGCCGTCCGCATCGCGGATGTACTTGTCGCCGCTGCGGGTCCAGTCGCCGGCAAAGGTGGCCTTGGTCTTGGCGCGGTTGTTCCAGTACATGATGGCCGCGCTGGGGCCCTTGATCTGCAACTCGCCCATCTCGCCGTCGGCGCAGTCCTGCCCATCGTCGCCGACGATGCGCAGCTCGTAGCCGGGTACCGCCTGGCCTGTGGTGCCGTAGCGCACCTCGCCTGGCCGGTTGGACAAAAAGATGTGCAGCATCTCGGTGGAGCCGATGCCATCGAGGATTTCGCAGCCGTAGTGCGCTGTCCACTTCCTGCCGATCTCGGCCGGCAGCGCTTCGCCAGCACTGGTGCACACGCGCAGTCGCAGTTCAGCCTTTGACGGTTTGCCCGGGTCGGCCAGCAGGGCGGCATAGAGCGTGGGAACACCATAGAAGATGGTGGGCTGGTGTGCCCTGAGGACGCCGAACACGTCGGCTGGGGTGGGCCGCGCGGGCAGCAGCACCGTGGTGGCGCCCACGCTCATCGGGAAGGTGAGGGCGTTACCCAGCCCGTAGGCAAAAAACAGCTTGGCGGCCGAATACACCACATCGGATTCGCGGATGCCCAGCACGCCGCGCCCGTACAGCTCGGCCGTCTGGATCAGGTGGCTGTGCAGGTGCACCGTGCCCTTGGGCGTGCCGGTGGAGCCGCTGGAGTAGAGCCAGAAACATGCCTCGTCAGCGCAGGTGTCGGCCACCAGCGGCGTCGCGGGCGCCTCCTCGATCATCCGGGCCAGCGTGCCGTGTGTGCCGGCGTCCGCCGCACCCGCGACGATGACCGTGCGCAGCGTGGGCACGGAGCCCATCAGTGGCGCAAAGGCGGGCAGCAGGGCGCTCGAGACGATCAGGCCTTGCGCACGTGAATCGCGCAGCATGAAGTCAAAGTCGGGTGTGGTGAGCAGGGTGTTGGCCGCGACCGGCACCACGCCGGCCAGGATGCAGCCCAGAAACACCACCGGCCATTGCGGCGTGTCGAGCATGGCCAGCAGCACGCGGCTTTCAGGTGCAAAACCCTGGGCCCGCAGGCTGTTGGCGAAGCGGTGCGCCTGGTCTGCCAGCTGGCCGTAGGTGAGCTGCTCGCCGCTGATGGCGTCGATGAAGGCTGCTTTGCCTGCGCGCCCGGTGTTGCGGGCCAGCAGGTCGTGCGCGGCGTTGTAGTGCCGTGGAATCTCCACCCGTGGCGGGCGGGTGCTGTGGTCGGCGCTGCTGGGTGACATGCTGGTGGGCACGGGGGTCTCCTGGATGGGCGCCGGTGTTGCGCCTGGCTGGTCATGCCTGCTCGCATGGGCAGGAAGGTGCATGTTGGCTCGCCCCCGGTGCATGGCGGCGGAGGGGATTGTGGCTTCAGGCGGCCGTCTGCGAGGTGGCCAGCGACTGCAGCGCGCTTTCGAGCCACTGGCGGCACCATTCGGCGCCTTCCGTCTCGGGCATGGTGCCGCTGCTGGCGTCGTGGCACCAGACCTCGCCGATGCGTTGTGCGCCCAGGTCGGTGAGCCGTTCGTCGAATTTCTTGCCGCCAAAGCAGAAGGTCTGCAGGTAGGTGCGGTCGCCCAGCGCGATCACGCCGTAGCGAACGTGGCCGAGGAACTGGGGGTTGGCATCCAGCGACTCATAGAGTGCGCGGGCGTTGTCGGGCACATCGCCTGAGCCGTAAGTGGAAGTGCAGATGAGATAAAGTGCATCTTCTGCCTCCGCCGCATTGAACACCGTGTGGTCCAGGTTGTCCATCAGCGTGACCTCGATGTCGCTCACCAGGTCGGCGCAATCCATCTGGATAGCCTGGGCCACGTAGTCTGCGGTACTGGTCATGGTACCTACGAGGATTTTGAGCTTCATGGTGTTCCGATCATCCTGGTTGTATCGAAGGATAGAAAAAGATGCAATAAACTGCTTGACATCGAATTAAGCGGAAGTATACTGCAAATCAACGGAAATACAAACCCCTCGAGGTGGTGTTTTCCCGGCCCCGCTGCCAGGCGCGGGCTGGTTTGAACCGGACTTCAACTTCAAGGTGCTTCTTGATCACCATGCCCGAACAGGAATCCAGAGCGACGGAATCCAATGCCACCCTGAGCGAACTCGGCGCCCGTGTGCGCGCCTGGCGCGCACGCCGCGGCATGACGCGCAAGGCGCTGGCGTCCGATTCGGGCCTCAGCGAGCGTTTTCTAGCCGACGTGGAATCCGGCAAGGGCAATGTGTCCATCAATTCGCTTGAAGCCGCGGCACGTGCCCTGAACATCTCGATTCTTGAACTGCTGCAGGATGCGCCTCGCCCTGCATTGGCCCGTGTGCAGGGCCTGCTGTCGCGGCTGGACGATACGCAGCTCGACCAGGCCTATGGCCTGCTCGGCAACACCTTCGGGCTAAGCGATGCGCACGGCCGCGAACAACGCATTGCGCTGATCGGGCTGCGCGGCGCCGGCAAGTCCACCCTGGGCAGCCAGCTTGCAGCCGAGCGCGGCGTGCCCTTCATCGAACTGGACCGCGAGATTGAACGCGAGGCCGGCACCAGCATGAATGAGATCCTGCTGCTGCACGGCCAGGCCGGCTACCGCCGCTATGAGCGCCGTGCGCTGTTCCGCATCGCCGAGGAAAACCCCGGCGGCGTGGTCATGACCACCGGCGGCAGCATCGTCAGCGAACGCGAAACCTTTGACCTGCTGCAAAGCCGGTTTTACTGCGTGTGGCTCAAGGCCAGCCCGGAAGAACACATGGCCCGCGTCGTTGCCCAGGGCGACATGCGGCCTTTCGACAGCACGCGCGGCGCCACCAGCGAAGCCATGGAAGACCTGCGCCGCATCCTCGCCAGCCGCGAAAGCCTGTATGCGCGTGCCGATGCGGTGGTGGACACCGCCGCGCGCAGCATCAAGCAAAGCCTCAAGGACCTGGAACGCGCGGTGCCGAAAAATCCCGTCCCGGACAGAACCGGACACCCTTCATCGGAGACATCAACATGAACGCCATGACAGAACCCCTTTTGTTCAAACAGGTCATCGAAGGCCAGGAACGCGAACTGGTGAGTTTCGCCACCCACCCCGGCAAGTACCAGCACTGGACGCTGAGCGTGGACGGGGATGTCGCGCGCCTCAAGCTCGACATCAACGAAGACGGCGGCATCAAGCCTGGCTACAAGCTCAAGCTCAACAGCTACGACCTGGGCGTGGACATCGAGCTGCACGACGCCATCAACCGCATCCGCTTCGAGCACCCGGCCGTCAAGGTGGTAGTGTTCGAAAGCGGCAAGGAAAAAATCTGGTGCTCCGGCGCCAACATCTACATGCTGGGCCTGTCCACCCACGGCTGGAAGGTGAACTTCTGCAAGTTCACCAACGAAACCCGCAACGGGCTGGAAGACTCTTCGCGTCACGACGGCCTGAAGTCCATCGCGTCCGTCACCGGCGCGTGCGCAGGCGGCGGCTATGAGCTGGCGCTGGCCTGCGACCGCATCATCATGGTGGACGACCGCTCCAGCACCGTGAGCCTGCCGGAAGTGCCGCTGCTGGGTGTGCTGCCCGGCACCGGTGGCCTGACACGCGTGACGGACAAGCGCAAGGTGCGCCGCGACCTGGCCGACATCTTCTGCACCACCAGCGAAGGCGTGCGCGCCGACCGCGCCAAAGACTGGAAGCTGATTGACGCCCACGCCAAGCCGCAGCAGTTTGGCGCCTTGCTCACCGCAGAGATTGAAGCGCTCCGCGCCCAGTCCACCCGCGGTGCAGCGAAGGGCATAGAGCTCACACCGCTGAAGGTGCAGATTGACGACGCGGGCTACCACTACAGCGTGGTTGACGTGCAGGTAGACCGCGAAAAGCGCATCGCCACGTTCACGATCAAGGCGCCAGCCACTGCCATCGAATCCACGCCGGAGACCATTGAGGCAGCAGGTGCCGCTTGGTACCCGCTCAAGCTGCAGCGCGAGCTGGACGACGCCATCCTGAACCTGCGCACCAACGAGCTGGAAGTCGGCACCTGGGTCATCAAGACCCAGGGCGATGCAGGTCAGGTGATCCGAATGGACCAGACGCTGGACAAGCTCCAGGACCACTGGCTGGTGAAGGAAACCACCGGTGCCCTGCGCCGCACGCTGGCGCGCCTCGACGTCACCAGCCGATCGCTGATTGCATTGGCAGATGCGGGCTCCTGCTTTGCCGGCACCTTCTACGAACTGGCCCTGGCCTGCGACCGCATCTACATGCTGGACCTGCCCGACGCCCCTGATAGTGCACCCGCCCTGCAACTGAGCCCGGCCAACTTCGGCTGGTTCCCGGCGGTTAACGGCCTCACGCGCCTGCAGACCCGCTTCTGCGAAGACGACGACACCATCACCGAACTGAAAAACCTGGGCGACAGCCCGCTGCGCGCCGATCAGGCGCTGGCGCTGGGCCTGGTGACCTTGACACCGGACGACATCGACTGGGAAGACGAGATCCGCATCATGCTGGAAGAGCGTGCCAGCCTGTCGCCTGACGCGATGACCGGCCTGGAGGCCTCGCTGCGCTTCCCCGGCAAGGAAACCATGGAGACGCGGATCTTTGGTCGCCTGTCGGCCTGGCAGAACTGGATTTTCATCCGCCCGAATGCGGTGGGGGAAGAGGGCGCACTCAAGCTTTTTGGCACCGGAAAAAAAGCGAAATTTGATTGGAAGCGGGTGTAACCCCCCGAAGCGCCTGCGGCGCCTCCCCCCGAGGGGCGCCATCTGCGGCCCGGCAAAGCCGGTTCCGCGCTGGCCCTTGAAAGAGACATTCGGTAGATAGAGTTGTGACGTATTGAAGGAAACAAAATGAGCAATATCGACCTGCAAGCACTGATCCCCAACAACGTCCATCTTGGCGAAAACCGCCAGCTCCAGCGCGCGCTGGAGCACTGGCAGCCGGCCTTCCTGAACTGGTGGGACGAGATGGGCCCCAGCGACTTCAAGGCCAAGGAGGTGTATCTGCGCACCGCAGTGGGCGTCGATGCCTCCGGCTGGGCCAGCTACGGTTACACCCCCATGCCCGACTACCGCTGGGGCATCTTTCTGGCCGACAAGGAAGAGGGCCGCAAGATCGGATTTGGCGACCACATCGGTGAAGAGGTCTGGCAGGACGTGCCCGGCGAATACCGCTCCACCTTCCGCCGCCTGATCGTGACGCAGGGCGATACCGAGCCCGCCTCGGTCGAGCAGCAGCGCCTGCTGGGCCACACTGCACCGTCGCTCTACGACCTGCGCAACCTGTTCCAGGTGAACGTGGAAGAGGGCCGCCACCTGTGGGCCATGGTCTACCTGCTGCACGCGCACTTCGGCCGTGATGGCCGCGAGGAGGCCGAAGAACTGCTGATGCGCCACAGCGGCGACGCCGACAAGCCGCGCATCCTGGGCACCTTCAACGAGCCGATGGACAACTGGCTGAGTTTTTTCATGTTTACCTACTTCACCGACCGTGACGGCAAGTTCCAACTCAAGTCATTCGCTGAAAGCGCGTTCGACCCGCTGGCACGCACCACGCGCTTCATGCTCACTGAGGAAGCCCACCACATGTTCGTCGGCGAGACGGGTGTTGGCCGCGTCATCAAGCGCACGCTGGAAGTCATGAAAGAGCTGGACACCGACGACGTGGCCACGCTGCGCAAGGCCGGCGTGATCGATCTGCCCACGATCCAGAAGTTCATGAACTTCTGGTTCACCTCCTCGCTCGACCTGTTTGGTTCGGAAGCTTCGTCCAACGCCGCCAACTACTTCAGCAATGGCATCAAGGGCCGCCCGGACGAAGCCAAGTTTGCCGACCATGTCGAACTCGAAACCGAGATGACCATTCAGGTGCCCGATGGTCAGGGCGGCATGAAGAACGAGACGATTTCCACCCGCAACGGCATGAACGAAATCACCCGGCTGGAGTACGTCAAGGACTGCAACGTCGGCGTCACGCGCTGGAACATGGGCATCAAGCGGGCCGGGGTGGACTTTGCCCTGACCTTGCCTTCCACCCGTTTCCGCCGCGGCGTGGGTGCCTGGGCCGGCGTGCACACCGACCCGCTGGGCAAGCCGATCAGCGCCGCTGAATTCGAGGCAAGGAAAGACAGCTGGTTGCCGACCGATGCCGACAAGAGCTTCGTCAAAAGCCTGATGCACCGCGTCACCGAGCCAGGCAAGATGGCCGCGTGGATTGCGCCGCCGGACCGCGGGATCAATGCCAACCCGGTGGAGTACGAGTACGTCAAGCTTTGAATAGAGCCCCCACGGTCGCTCACTGCGTGTAGCTCCCGAGGCCTTGCAGGCCGCGGCTCACGAGACGCTTCGCCTCTGTCGCCCGTCCAAGCCTGCGCAGGCAGGCTTGGAGCCGCGGGCTCCAGCCCCTCGGGGGCCGCTCCGCCTGCGGCCCGGCGAAGCTGGTTCCGCGGATCCTGCTGGTAGGGGACACGACCCCAGGGTCGTTCACTGAATTCCATTTTTCCTGAGCCTGTCGAAGGAGGCCTCCGCTTCCGTTCGTCCTGAGCCTGTCGAAGGATGCCCGCAGAAGGGGGCGCAGCGCCCGGCTAGCTGAGGTCGGCGCCACGTTCCTGCAGCAATGTCCGCAGCAGCGAGCGATGGCAGCGTGCTTCGTTGTCGCAGTAGCAGCCCATGGAAAAGTTCGTTTGATGCGACAGCGCCGCAAGCAGATCGAGGTTGCGGCTGGCTTCCGGGGCATTCATTTCCGCGCGGTACTTGCGGCTGAAGGCGGACCATTCGGCGTCCGAGGTGACCGACTGCCCCAGCTTCATGGTTTCGGCACTGGGTGCCAGGTTGGGGTACCACACGTCGTACCAGTCCTGTGTGGCGAACTCGGTTTTCGGCACGCCCCGTGGCGGGCGGCGCACGGTGCCGATGCGCAGGCCTTCACCCGCGCTGCGCGGGCTGCCGAGTTGGACGATCTTCACGGTCATCACAGTCTCCTTGATCGGGTCAGGCGAGCCGTTTGCGGCACCCGCTCTGATGTTGAAATCAACAGTCTAGGGCTGACCGGGCTTGCCGGGCGCCGAATCGCCGGCACCTTCCCTTGACATCTCCAGCATCTGTTTGGCGATGTCGTCGTCAGACATTGGCGCGCTGCTGGCAGATTCAGCCTGCGGGCTGTCCAGCCTGTGCACCAACGCGGGAAAGGCAAACACGGCGACTGTCACCGCCAGTTGGGCCAGCAGCATGGGCCAGAGTGCTGCGAGCAGGTGGCGTGTAGTTACCACCGGCAAACCTGAGCGCGCCCGTACCATCAGCAGCGCATAACCCATGGGCGGCACCAGAAAGCTCAGTTGCAGCACCAGCAGCAACAGCACGGCGGCCTGCTGCGCATCACCCAGCCGGGCAATCAGGGCAGGCGCCACGATGGGAATGATGACAAAAATCATTTCAAAAGCGTCCAGCACCCAGGCGCACAGGGCCACCAGCAGCAACACGGCAGCGGCAGTGCCCACCGGGCTGAAGGGCGAAGCCAGCACCGCGCTGGTCAGGTACTGGTCGGTACCGAACAGCCGGAACACCAGGCTGAAGGTCGTCGCGCCCACCAGCAGTGCAAAGAGCGAGCCGCTCAGCGACAGTGTTTCCAGCAGCGTATCCTGCCACTGGGTCATCGTCAGTGCACGTGTCAGCAGTGTCAGCAGGAGCAGCAGCACGCCGCCCGTGGCAGCCGCTTCCACTGCGTAGAGCTTGCCGGTGAACACACCGCCCAGCAGTCCGGCAATGACGGCGACTGCCGCCACGGCCATGGCCGACTGGGCCCACGGGGGCTGGTCCGGCACCGGCCTGTCTTCCACCATCACACCGCGGGCCTGCCAGCAGGCCACCAGGGCCCACAGCAGCAGCACGCAGGCGGCGGGGATCAGTGCCGCATGCAGAACGTCCTGCGTGTTGATGATGCGAATGCCGGCTGCGGCCGTGGCGCTGAAGCCCGGCAGGTTGCTCGCTTCGGTGTGGGCCCGCATCATCGCGTCGCCCAGCAGAATCAGCACCAGGGAAGGCGGCACCACCACGCCCACCGTTGCCGCGGCGCTGATCAGCACTGTGGCGCGTGCCGGCGGCATGTGGCTCAGGCGTGGCGCCACCAGCCTCGACAACAGCGCCGAACTCGAGGCCACCGAACCGTTCATCGGTGCCAGCAGGGCACCCACGCCCAGTGCCGCCATCGTCTGGCTTGGCCCGGCGCCCAGGGGTCTGAAGACGCGGCCGAGGCTGGAGAGCAGGGCATCGGCCACCGTCAGACGCTGCAGCAGCACGCCGACAAAGACATACAGCGGCATGGCCTGCAGCAAGTCGTGCTCCAGCAGGCCCACCAGCCGGCTGGGCAGGGCTGCCAGAATGCCCGGGTCCATCACCCCGGTGCCAAGGCCCAGCGCCGCAAACCCCGTGGCCACGCCGACCAGCAAGGCCCACACCGGCAATCCGGTGGTGACAATGAGCAGCCCCAGCAGCAACAGCATCCACAACCCGGCAGTCGGGCCGGCCAGCCAGTGAAGGAGGGTCATGGCTGGGTGCCTGAATCCGCGGTCGCCTCATGCGCCCTGCGGGCACGGCGCAGTCGGCGGAGGCTGCCCACCCAGCGCACACCGGCTTCGGCTCCCACCAGAAGCAGCAGGGCAGCCAGACAGAGCTTGATGACAAAGTAGCCCGGCGTCAGGGTGTCTGAAAATTTTTCGAGGCCCAGCACGGATGTCCGGATTTGCGGCATGGCCGCCCAGAGCATGAAAACCGCCCAGGGGCCCACGCACACCAGCAGGGCGCTGTATCGGAGTACGGCCCGCCAGGCCAAAGGCTTCGCGTGGTGCAAGTGCGCGGCCATGTGGCTGTGGCTGATGGACGCTGCGGTGATGGCTACTGCCATGTAAACCGCAAACACGATCTGCGCGATGTCGTTCGCACCACGCGACCATTTCTGAAAGACGTCACGCAACGGCCACTGTGCAAACAGCAGCGCGGTCAGGGGAATGACCAGCAGCCCGGCCAGCAGCAGGGCCTTTCGGGAAAACCGGGGGCTGTGCAGGGGCATCAGCCCGCCAGGGGGTGTGGGATTTTTTGCATGACTCCGTGAGTTTAGTCCTCAGTCGCGCTACAATAGAGGGCTTCGGAGTGTGGCGCAGTCTGGTAGCGCACCTGGTTTGGGACCAGGGGGTCCAAGGTTCGAATCCTTGTACTCCGACCATGAATCCAATCAAAAAAGCTCACTTTGTGGGCTTTTTTCATATCTGCCCGTAGCTCAGTTGGATAGAGCATCAGCCTTCTAAGCTGAGGGTCGGGGGTTCGATCCCCTCCGGGCAGGCCAATGGGTTGCCATGGGGTGCAATCTGGCCCCACACACCTCCCCGTTTATTCAAATCAGCGTTTCTGGTATTGCGTCGCCCCGAACAGGACTTCGCGCGCCTTGTCGTCGGTGATCGGGCGGCGCAAGCCGGCCAGCACGGCCACGCCGCGCTCCACGGCGGGCCGGGCAGCGATCAGGTCAAACCATTTCTTCAGGTGCGGGTAGTCGGCCCAGTCGATGCCGTGGTTGGCCCAGTTGCGCAGCCACGGAAAAATGGCGATATCGGCAATGCTGTACTGGCTGCCGGCGATGAACTTGCTTTTCGAGAGCTGCCTGTCCATCACGCCGTAAAGCCGCTTGGTCTCGTTGGAGTAGCGGTTGATGGCGTACTCGATCTTTTCCGGTGCGTACTGGCGGAAGTGGTGGGTCTGCCCGATCATCGGGCCGACGCCGCCCATCTGGAACATCAGCCACTGCAGGACCTCGAACTTCGCGCGGTCGGATTTGGGCAGGAACTTGCCGGTCTTGGCAGCCAGGTACAGCAGGATGGCGCCCGATTCAAAGAGGGAGATCGGTTTGCCGTCCGGGCCTTGCGGATCCACCAGGGCGGGGATCTTGTTGTTCGGGCTGATGGCCAGGAAATCCGGCTGGAACTGGTCACCGATGCCGATGTTGACTGGGTGGGCGAGCCAGTCGCGGCCCAGGCGCAAGCCGCATTCCTCCAGCATGATGTGGACCTTGTGGCCATTGGGCGTGGGCCAGGAGTAAACGTCGATCATTGGTGTTTCCTTGTCTTTCCTAATACGATGGATGTCCGCTGCACTTTAAGAGAAAACGGCAAACCATGTTTGAACGCCTCAGGAAAGCACTTGCGGGATCGCCGCCCGCGGAGGCTGCCCATTCACGCGCCGACCTGGTGTCGGAGTGGGCGGGCACGCAGGGCCTGGCCTACACCGCCAGCGCGGACGGCGGGGGTTTCTCGCTGAAGGGCGATACCGGTGGAAAGCCGTGGCGCCTGGAGCGCGGCGACGCATCACGCCAGTACATCGACGGCGATGAGATTCGTGCCCGGGCCGAGCTGGAGGTCAATGAGGAGGTCTCGGTGCTGATCATGAACCGGCCGCTCAAGGAGGTGCTGGAAAAGCGGACCTACCAGATGTACACCGACAGCCTGCAGACCACCGCCGACCCGAACTTGCCGGAAGAGCTCCGCTGGCTGGCGATGTATCCGGAGGTGGGCTGGAGCGGCCTGTCCGACGCGTTCTGGGCGCGCTATGCCGTGATGGCTGACCAGCGCGAGCATGCCGTGGCGTGGATCGCACCCCCGCTGGCCCATCTGATGCTGTCCTGGCCAGAGCCGGGCCCAGCGGCCGAGGTGCCCTTCATCCTGATGCTCATGCGCGGCAGGCTCTACCTGCGCATGCAGTACACGCCGGCCGACATGCCCACGCTGGAGCACGCCTGCGCGGTGTTCACCAGCGGATGCGAGGCGGCCATCGCTGGGCTTTCGACGGATATCCTGCTTTTGCGGCCCATGAAAAAAGCGCCCGAACCCTTGAGCGGGTTCGGGCGCTTTTTTGCTTTTGTCCGGCGCTGCGATCCAGGGTCTGCCGCCCCGACGCCGCGGCTCAACCGGCTCAGCCGCCGCGGGTAACCGGCATCTCCACCTCGCCTGGCATCAACAGGTGCTTGGCCAGTTCCAGCTTGGCCAGCGATGCACGGTGCACCTCATCCGGGCCGTCGGCCAGGCGCAGCGTGCGCTGGTGGGCATAGGCATAGGCCAGCGGGAAGTCATCCGACACACCGCCGCCGCCGTGGGCCTGGATGGCCCAGTCGATGATCTGGCAGGCCATGTTGGGCGCCACCACCTTGATCATGGCGATCTGCGCCTTGGCCACCTTGTTGCCGACGGTGTCCATCATGTAGGCCGCTTTGAGCGTGAGCAGGCGGGCCTGCTCGATCATGCAGCGGGCTTCGGCGATGCGCTCTTCCCACACCGACTGGCGGGCAATCGCCTTGCCGAAGGCCACCCGGCTGTTCAGGCGCTTGCACATCAGTTCGAGTGCGCGCTCGGCGCTGCCGATGCTGCGCATGCAGTGGTGAATGCGTCCGGGGCCGAGGCGGCCCTGGGCGATCTCGAAGCCGCGGCCTTCGCCCAGCAGCAGGTTGCTGGCTGGCACGCGCACATTGGTCAGGCGCACTTCCATGTGGCCGTGCGGTGCGTCGTCGTAGCCGAACACCGACAGCGGACGAATGACCTTGATGCCCGGCGTGTTCGCCGGCACCAGAATCATCGACTGCTGTTCATGGCGGCCGGCATCCGGGTTGGTCTTGCCCATCACGATATAGATGGCGCAGCGCGGATCACCCGCGCCGGAAGACCACCACTTGGTACCGTTGAGTACGTAGTCGTCGCCGTCACGCGTGATGCTGCACTGGATGTTGGTGGCGTCGGACGAAGCCACGTCGGGCTCGGTCATCAGGAAGGCCGAGCGGATTTCGCCACGCAGCAGCGGCTCCAGCCACTGGTCCTTGTTGGCCTCGGAGCCATAGCGGGCAATGGTTTCCATGTTGCCGGTGTCTGGCGCGTTGCAGTTGAAGATTTCAGCCGCAAACGGCACGCGGCCCATGATCTCGCACAGCGGCGCGTACTCCAGGTTGGACAGGCCTTCCGGGGCGCGTGGCGAATGCGGCAGGAACAGGTTCCAGAGGCCGGCGGCGCGTGCCTTGGGCTTGAGCTCTTCGATGACGGTGGTGGGAATCCAGGCATTGCCCTTGGCGCGGTTCTCGGCAATCTCGCGGAAGAAGCGGGCCTCGTTCGGGTAGATGTGGTCGTCCATGAACTTGAGCAGGCGTGCCTGCAGTTCCTGTACTTTGGGGGTGTAGCTGAAGTCCATGGTGTCTCCTGGTATGAAATGGGTGGTTGTAATCGGTGGCGGGGTGTTGGTGGGGGCGGGCCGGGTCAGGCCTTGCGCGTGGCGAAGTCCCACGCCATGCGGGCCAGGATGGGTGCCCCGGCCGCCGAACTGACGGCCTGCGCGCTGGAAGCCGTGCCGGTTTCTATCCGCTTGGCGATGCCCTGCAGGATGGCCGCGATGCGGAACAGGTTGTAGGCCAGGTAGAAGTTCCAGTCGGCCTTCAGCGCCTCCGGCGTGGTGATGCCCGTGCGTGTGCAGTAGCGCTGGATGTACTCGGCCTCCGTGGGGATGCCCAGGCTGGCAACATCCAGGCCGCCGATGCCGCGGAAGGCGCCCGGCGGAATGTGCCAGGCCATGCAGTGGTAGCTGAAGTCGGCCAGCGGGTGCCCCAGGGTGGACAGTTCCCAGTCCAGCACGGCCAGCACGCGTGGCTCGGTGGGGTGAAACAGCAGGTTGTCGAGGCGGTAGTCGCCATGCACGATGGAGATCATTTTCTCGTCGCGTGCGCTGGCAGGAATGTGCTGGGGCAGCCACTGCATCAGGCTGTCCATTTCGGCAATCGGCTGCGTGATCGAGGCCACGTACTGCTTGCTCCAGCGCCCGATCTGCCGCTCGAAATAATTGCCGGGCTTGCCATAGTCGGCCAGGCCCTGATCGGCGAAACGGACCTTGTGCAGGGCCGCGATGACGCGGTTCATTTCGTCGTAAATCTCGCCACGCTGGGCATTGGTCATGCCGGGCAGTGATTGGTCCCAGAGCACGCGGCCCTCGACAAATTCCATCACGTAAAAGGCACGCCCGATGACGGATTCGTCTTCGCACAGGCAGAGCATGGCCGGTACCGGGACGTCGGTACCCGCCAGCCCACGCATGACCTTGAACTCGCGCTCGATGGCATGGGCCGATGGCAGCAGCTTCGCCACGGGGCCGGGCTTGGCCCGCATCACATAGGCCCGGCCGGGTGTCAGCAGCTTGTAGGTGGGATTGGATTGCCCGCCCTTGAACATTTCCGCCGTCAAGGGGCCCTGAAAGCCAGGCAGGTGGGTGCGCAGGTAGGCGGACAGGGCTTCCACATCAAACAGGTGGGCGTCGGAAACGGCCCGGGTACCGACAAAGTGGTCGAAATTGGTCATGCCGTGTGCAGGTAAGGGAATATCAATGCTCGGTTTCGGCGATGCGCATCAGGGCTTCGCGGTTGCGCACCACCAGTCCGCCCGGTTCGATGCGGATGGCATTTTCGCGCTCCATCGACTTGAGCTCCTGGTTGACGCGCTGGCGCGATGCCCCCAGCAGTTGGGCCAGTTCCTCCTGCGCCAGCTGCAGGCCGATGCGGATCTCGCCACCGTCGGACAGGCAGGGCACGCCGTAGCTGCGCACCAGGTGCAGCAACTGCTTGGCCAGGCGGGCGCGAAGGGGCAGGGTGTTGAGGTCTTCCACCAGACCGAAGAGCTGACGGATGCGCCGCGCGTGCAGGCGCAGCAGTGCTTCGTACAGCTCCACGTGCTGGCTCAAAATCTTTCGCAGGTCGGCCCGCGAGACGCACAGCAGGGTGGTGTCGCCATGCGCATAGGAATCGTGGGTGCGGCGTTCGCCGTCGAAGATGGCGACATCGCCCACCCAGATGCCCGGCTCCACATAGGTGAGCGTGACCTGCTTGCCCGAGATCGAGGTGGAGCTGACCCGGATGGCGCCGCGGGCGCAGGACAGCCATTCCTCCGGCACATCGCCGCGCGCGCTGATCAGTTCGCCGTCTTTGTAGCGTTTGACGTACGCGCATCGGAGTATGTCGTGCCTCAGGGATGGTGACAGGGAGGAGAACCAGCGACCGTTGTTGATCGCCTCGCGTTCCTCAATGGTAAGAATGGGATCGTCCATGGAGTGTCTTGTGAGTGACTAACATGACCCTGATTGTCGCTTGAGCGACCTGTCGCCGCAGTGGCTTGTGTCGCCTGCGGGTCGGGGATAAACCCTCATGGGGGCAAGCGCTCAGCGGTACCGCGGCGGGCGCTTCTGCAGGAAGGCCTCGATGCCTTCGCCGCCATTGGCATGGTGCAGGTTGCGGACAAAGTGGTCGCGCTCGCTGGCCAGTTGCTGGTTCAGCGTGGCACCAGGGGCCTCATTGATGAGCTCCTTGATGCTGGCGAGGGTATTGGGCGCGCGCTCATTGAGCCCGGCGGCCATCGCCAGTGCTTCGCCGAGGGCCCGGCCTGCGGGGGTGACCCGGTTGAGCATACCCAGGGCATGCAGGCGCTCGGCACCGATGCGCTCACCGCACATCAGCAACTCGCTGGCCAGTGCCCGGGGCAGGGCACGCGCCAGGCTCCAGCTGGCGCCACCGTCCGGCGACAGGCCGACCGTGCTGTAGGCCATCACAAACACGGCGTTGTCGGCCGCCACGATGAAATCGCAGGCCAGCGCCAGAGAGAAGCCCGCACCCGCGGCAGCGCCTTCGACGGCGGCAATCACCGGTTTGGGATAGGTGCGTATGGAGTCGATCCAGTTGTGCAGGCCGTCGATGCTTTGCGCCTGCACGTCCGGGAGCTCAGTGCGGTTGGCCTGGAGGCGCTGCAGGTTGCCGCCAGCGCAGAACATGCTGCCTTCGCCGGTGATGACCACGCTACGGATTTCCGGGTTGTTTTCAGCCGCATTCAAGGCCTCAATACCCGCGGCATAGATGTCCGGCCCCAGGGCGTTGCGAAACTCCGGGTCGCTGAGCGTGAGGATCAGCGTCGCGCCTTCGCTGGTACTTTTGAGTGAGCCTGCCATGTCAATTCTTTCTGGATGTGGATCGTGGCAGGAATCCAAAAATCCCCACCGCTGGAGTTGTCCGTTCAAGCAGGTGCCGCGGAACTGGCTCAGCCAGGCCGCAGGCGCCGCCCCCTGGAGGGGGGAAGGTGCTACACGCAGTGAGCGTCCGACGGGGGTGTTTCATTCCTCGTGCATGAGGCTCAGGCCGATGGCGCCGCGGCGTCGCAGCCAGGGCGAGGGCCGGTAGCGCTGGTCGCCGTACACGGTCTGCATGTTGAACAGCACCTCGAGTACGTTGGTCGGACCATAACGGTCGCCCATCGCGAGGGGACCCATCGGGTAGCCCAGGCCCAGCGTGACGGCCGTTTCCAGATCTTTCGGGGAGCAGATGCCCTGCTGACAGATGTCGCTGGCGATGTTGACGATGGCGGCCACCACGCGCTGGGTGACAAATCCGCCGCTGTCACGGATCACGCTGACGGCCTTGCTATCGCGCGCAAACAGCGCGTGCGCTGCATCGCGCATGTCGGTGCGCGTGGCCGGGTTGGTGGCCAGCACGCGCCGCTTGGTGGCGGTATCGTCAATCAGCATGTCGATGCCGATGGTGCGGGCCGGGTCCAGACGCTCCACCACGGCCACGGTGGTGATGTCAAAGCCCAGCGGTGCGACGATCACCAGCGCCTGGGGTGAGGCAGATGCGCCCGTCTCGATTTTGGCGCCCAGGTCCTTCAGCAGCTGCAGCAGCTCGGAGCGGCGTGACGCCCGGGGCGATACCCACACCGGCGGCATATTCGCCACGGTCGGGACGGCTGGCTCGGCCGGTGTCTGCATGGCGCCGTCGACATAGCGGTAAAACCCTTCGCCGGTCTTGCGGCCCAGCATGCCGCCGGCCAGCCGCTGGGCGGTGATCACGCTCGGGCGGTAACGCGCTTCTTCAAAGTATTGGTGGTAGATCGACTCCATCACCGGATGCGACACATCCAGGGCTGTCAGGTCCATCAACTCGAAGGGGCCCAGCTTGAAGCCCACCTGGTCTTTCAGGATGCGGTCGATGGTGGCGAAATCGGCAATGCCTTCACCGACGATGCGAAGCGCCTCGGTGCCATAGCCCCGCCCGGCGTGGTTGACGATGAAGCCTGGTGTGTCCTGTGCCTGAACCGGTGTGTGGCCCATTTCCCGGGCGTAGGCGGCCAGCGCCGAACAGATGGCCTCGTCTGTCTTGAGGCCGGCAATCACCTCGACCACTTTCATCAGCGGGACCGGGTTGAAAAAGTGGTAGCCGGCCAGACGCCCTGGTCGCTTGAGTTTTGCCGCAATGGCGGTGACCGACAGCGAGGAGGTGTTGGTGGCCAGCACGGCGGTGTCGGAAACAATGGTTTCCAGCTCTGCGAACAGCGACCGCTTCACATCGATCCGCTCCACCACCGCTTCGATCACCAGGTCGCATGGTGCCAGCTCGCTGAGCATGGTCGCCGCCACCAGTGTTTTTTTGTACTCGCTGGCCTGGCTGGCTTCCAGCCGGCCTTTGTCCACCAGCTTGTCCCATTGCCCCGAAATGTCTTTCAGGGCCTGTGCAGTGGCCGTGGTTTGTGAATCAAAAAGTATTACATGGCTGCCGGCTTGGACTGCAATCTGCGCGATCCCGCGACCCATGGCGCCCGCACCAACGACACCAACTGTCTTATATTGTGGTTTCATGCCTGCATTATTGCCCAGCGTCCGTGAACGGGCTGGTTCAAAATGGCGAGCCGCCTTATCGTTATTGCACTCATAGTGCCTACCTTGCCGTGCAACATCATCAAATTCTTGCAGCCGTTCTGATCGGTCTTGCGGTGACAGCATCGCACGGCCTGACGCTGGGCGCCAACATCAAGCCGGCGATCAGCGGAGAGCCGCTCGACATCCAGGTGCAAAGCCGTCTGGATGCCGGGGATGACCCGGAAAAACTGTGCCTGGGCGCGGAGGTCTTCTACGCAGACCGCAAGCTCGACGGCAAGCTGGTGCAGTTGCAGGCGGAAAAGACGCTGGTTCCCGGCGAGGCGCTGATTCGCGTGCGCGCCACGGCGCCCGTGGATGGCCCGGTGGTGACGGTTCACCTGAGCGGAGGCTGCCAGCAGAAGATGGTGCGGCGCTATACCGTCCTGGCGGCTGCCGCCCCGCGTCTGGGCGCGCCCAAGGTGGAGGCCACAACCAACGCCGACAAGCTGCAGTCCTATGAGAACAACCTGCGACGTGCCCAGGACCAGCTCCAGGACAGCAAGGCCACGGTGATGCAGTTGCGCAACCAGCTCGAGGTGGTGCGGGCCGAACGGTACTTCAACGGGCTGGTGTTCGCGCTGCTGTCGCTGCTGGTGCTCGCGGTGGCCGGCATCCTCTATTTGCGGTCGCAGCTGGTCCAGGCGAACGCTGCGCTGCGTGCAGACTCCGGGCCGGATCTGACACCCAGTGCCTCGCAGGAATTCAGCTCCCGATTCGGTGATCTGGTGGCACCGGTGCCGTCCAGGTCAAGCGATTTTTCCGTGATGTCCCCACTGGAGCTGGCGAGTGATTTCGGCTCACCTGCGTCCCGGCCCGAGCCTGCACATGCACCGGCGCCGGCGAGCGGCCCGGCAACGCTTCCGCCTGGTACACCATTGCCCCGCAGGGACCGCAACCGGTTTTCGGTGAGCTTGCCGCACAGCGTGGCGGGAAGCACTGCAGCCGAATTGGCGGATCTGCAGCGCGAAGTGGAGCGTCTGGCAAGGCGTGGTGAACAAGCCAAAGCCGTGGAGATGTTGCTGGGGCACCTGGCCAAGAGCGTCAACACCGGCATCGTTGTTTACCTCAACCTGTTCAATCTTCACCAGCAGCTCGGTCGCGTGCAGGACTATGAAGTGCTGCGCGCCGATTTCAACCACGTTTTCAATGCATCCATTCCGCCGTTTGGCCAGTTTGTGAGCGCAGGGCCTGGCCTGGAGTCCTCGCCTGCGCTGCTTCAGGACATACAGGCGCTCTGGCCTCAGCCTGCGGTGCTGCCGGTGCTGGAGGCTGCCCTGTTCAAGCCCGTCGGTGGCCGCCCGGCGGTACTGGATTTGCGAACCTGCATTGATTTGCTGCATCTCTACGAGTTGGGCAAATTCATGACAGAAAGCGCGGCCGACCTGCTGCAGGGAGTTCCCGGGGTGGACGCACTTGAGCGTGCCATGACCCCGCCTGCATCCCGGCGCCTGGGGGTGGACATTGATCTGACGGAGCCGGGTGAATCGCGGAGCAAGTCCATGAGCGCTGCACGGGCCAGTTCGTCCACTCCCAGCGGTTCTGCCGGGCCTGTTCGCGGCAACGGAGCGAGCGAGGCGCACTGGTCGCCAGAGGTGTCGTTCGAGCCCACGCTGCTGGAAAACCTGGTCGATTTCGATGACCACGACACCGGGTTCAGCCAGGGCGACTTTCCCAAGCCGGCCTGAGGGCATCCTCTGTGAATATTCACCCGTCGGGCCTTCCGGCGCTGGGGGCGGTGCCTGGAGCTTGTGCCTGCCTCCAAATGGCGATTCTGGAAATGAGTACTTAAGAACTCATTTCCAAGTGCGCCGATTCTGCAATAGAGAGCTGAAAAACCTTATCGGCGGACCTGCAAAGCCCCGGGATTGACGATGTTGGTGGGCGTGCCCTTGATGAAGTTGACCACGTTGTCAAAGGCCGCACCAAAGTACAGCTCATAGCTGTCCTGCTCGACATAGCCGATGTGGGGGGTGCAGATGCAGTTCTCCAGCCTGAGCAGCGCGTGGCCCTGAAGAATGGGCTCCGACTCGAACACATCGATGGCTGCCATGCCCGGACGTCCCCGGTTGAGTGCGGCGATCAGGGCCTCGGGCTCAATCAGTTCTGCCCGGGACGTGTTGACCAGCAGGGAGGTGGGTTTCATCCGCGAGAGGTCTTCGAGCGTGACGATGCCGCGGGTCTCTTCCTGCAGCCGCAGATGCAGGCTGATCACATCGCTCTGCTCGAAAAACTCACTTTTGCTGGCGGCGACTTCAAATCCATCGGCCAGGGCGCGTGCGCGTGACGCTTCGCGGCCCCAGATGACGACGCGCATGCCAAAGGCGCGCCCGTAGCCGGCAATGATCTGCCCGATCTTGCCGTAGCTCCAGATGCCCAGCGTCTTACCCTTGAGCACATAGCCGATGCCGAAATTCGGCGGCATGGCACCTGATTTGAGGCCCGCTTGCTGCCATGCGCCGTGCTTGAGGTGGGCCACATACTGCGGAATCCGGCGCATGGCGGCCATCAGGAGAGCCCATGTCAGCTCTGCGGGTGCGATGGGCGACCCGATGCCCTCTGCCACGGCGATGCCCCGCTCGGTGCAGGCGGCCACATCAATATGGCTGCCGACCTTGCCGGTTTGCGCCACCAGTTTGAGCTTGGGCAGTTTCTCGATGACCTGCCGGCTCAGCTGGGTTCGCTCCCGAATCAGCACGATCACGTCGGCATCCTTGAGGCGAACCGACAACTGGCCTATGCCTTTGACGGTATTGGTGTACACCTTGGCAGGGTAGGCATCCAGCTTGGCGGCGCAGTTGAGCTTGCGCACCGCATCCTGGTAGTCGTCGAGGATCACAATATTCATGGGGATATTGTGCCTGCAACGCACCGGCGCCTTGGGCCCGAAGCGGCCGAAAGCAGGGGCCTGCGGTTGGGCTCCGCCTTATGGGTGGCAAGCCAGCCTGCGGCTGGGGCCCTCCCGGCCAACCGGTCCGGGTCGGGCCGTTTTCAATGTGCTGCGGATTCGCGCATGGCCATGCGGTCGAGTTCTGCACACACGTCGGCCATGCGGCCCGAGATGATCATGCGCCCGGCACATGAAGCGCTGACGCTGGCATCAAACTCGCGGACGATTTTCAAACGGCTTTGGCGCGAAGGGCGTGCAGCGCCGCCACAAGGCCGCGTTGTTGCGCCGTGTGCACCGGTGCTCCGTACCGCAAGGTTGCGCGGGGACTTGAGTGGCTGCAGAGGGGTGGCCAGAGGTGCAGCATCGAAGGGCAGGCCGAGCTGACGCGCGCTGTTCTGCGCCGGCACAAACCAGGCGGCTACGGCGTGGACCGGCGCCAGCAGGACTGACAGCAGCGGCGATGATGAAAAACTGATGATTCCCATGATGAACTCCTGTTGGAAAGAAGGTGTACACAGGCAGGATTCAGGCCGGCGGTACTGCCGGCGGAGCCGCAACAGCAGGGTGTTGGTCCGAGGGAACCAAACGCCCGCCACCTGCTGCGCGACTGGATGCGTTCAGGCCTACATCAGCATGGTGTTGCGGATCAGTCCGACGGCCAGACCTTCGAGTTCGAAAGGCTCGCCCGGCTCCACCACGATGGTTTTGAAATCGGGGTTTTCCGGCAGCAGTTCAATCAGGTGCTTGTTGCGCCGAAAGCGTTTGACGGTGACTTCATCGCCAAGCCGCGCCACCACAATCTGCCCATTTTTGGCTTCCTTGGATTGCTTCACGGCCAGCAGGTCGCCGTCCATGATGCCGACGTCGCGCATGCTCATGCCGCGTACCTTCAAGAGGTAGTCGGGCTGCCGCTGGAACAGGCTGCTTTCGAAGTAATAGGTCTGGTCGATGTGTTCCTGCGCCAGAATCGGACTGCCAGCAGCAACCCGCCCCACCAGAGGCAGGGCGAGTTGGGCCAGGCTTTGCAACGGCAGGGAAAACTGTTTGATGCGCGACTCGTTCAGCGAGCGCAGAGTGTCGCTGCGCAGTCGGATGCCGCGGGACGTGCCACTGACGAGTTCGATCACGCCTTTGCGGGCGAGGGCTTGCAGGTGTTCTTCGGCCGCATTGGCTGAGCGGAAGCCGAGTTCGGTCGCGATCTCGGCGCGTGTCGGGGGGGCGCCGGTACGGGCAATGGCGCTCTGGATCAGCTCGAGGATTTGCTGCTGGCGTGCGGTGAGCTTGGGGCCTTCGGCCGACGCGTGGAGGAACTCGTTCAGTGGGCTCATGGGCAAAACTCCTGGGCTGCAGTGGTGGGCGTTGGCAACTGGATGCTGCAGCTTGGTCCGGTGGCTGTTGCGTACCACTGTGTAAAGTGCAGGTCTGGCTTGACGGTGTTGCTGTGGCTCATGGCGTGCTGTTCAATGGTTGCAATGGTTGCGGCAACGTGCTTTTTCAACTGTTTTAATATCCAGTAGCTGTATTTTCATCCAGTTCTTTTTAAAATGCAAGTCACCCCACCATGAAACCCTCAAAACTCGTGATTCTGGGCACTGGCGGCACGATCGCCGGTTTGTCCTCCAGCGCCGCCGACAACATTGGCTACACCGCTGCGCAGGTCGGTGTCGCCCAGCTGGTGGAGGCTGTTCCCGCACTGTTGGAAGCCGGACCCGTGGTGACGGAGCAGGTGGCTCAGATTGACAGCAAGGACATGGATGTCGGGGTGTGGCGCCATCTGGCGGCAAGGGTTCTGCATTTCCTCGCGCAGCCGGATGTCCAGGGAATCGTCATCACCCATGGGACCGACACGCTGGAGGAGACTGCCTGGTTTTTGCAAATGGCGTGCAAGCCGGCCAAGCCTGTGGTGCTGACCTGCGCCATGCGGCCCGCCAGCGCACTGGTGCCCGACGGGCCGCAGAACGTGCTTGACGCGGCGGCGGTGGCACGCCATGCCGGCGCGCGAGGGGTGGTGGCGGTCTGCGCAGGTACCATCCATGCTGCACGTGATGTGCAGAAGGTTCATACCTACCGGGTCGACGCCTTCAGTTCGGGCGACGCCGGCCCGCTGGGTTATGTCGAGGAGGGCGCGCTGAGGTTGCTGCGGAACTGGCCTGTCGACAGTCACCACAGCCATGGCGACGGGCTGCCTGTCGACCACGACACCATCGCCCGCAGGCTGGGCGGCGAATGGCCGCGCGTCGAGTTGGTCACCAGCTGCGCGGGGGCGAGTGGGGCGGTTGTGGATGCGATGGTGTCGCTGGGGGTGCAGGGCATCGTGGTGGCTGCCACGGGCAACGGCGCAGTGCATCATGCGCTGGAGGCTGCCTTGCTCCGGGCCCAGGCGGCTGGTGTGGCGGTGGTCCGGTCGACGCGCTGCGCGGAAGGCCGGGTGCTGCCCAGGGCAGGTGATGCTTTTCCCGATTCGGCGGGCCTGAGCCCGGTCAAGGCACGGATCGCGCTGATGCTGGGCCTGATGAGCAGACCCTGAGGACGTGAAAAAGGCTGTCGATGGACAGCCTTTGTGGGTAAGTCATCGGCCGGCGATCGCTGTCGCGAGCCCGGACCCATCCGGTCAAGCGGGCATTCAGCTGGCCAGCGCCGCGAAGGCGCGAGCGGTGATCTCGTCCACCCCGCCCATGCCGCTGATGGCCCGGTACTTGGGTGCCAGCTCCGGCGCCGTTTTGGCCCAGCCGGAGTAGTAATCGACAAGGGGTCGGGTCTGGGCGCTGTACACCTCCAGCCGCTTGCGCACGGTTTCTTCCTTGTCGTCGTCGCGCTGGATCAGCGGCTCGCCGGTCACATCGTCCTTGCCTTCCACCTTGGGCGGGTTGTATTTGACGTGGTAGGTGCGACCCGATGCGGTGTGGGAGCGGCGGCCGCTCATGCGCTCGATGATGGCCTCGAAGGGCACGTCGATTTCCAGCACGTAGTCGAGCTTGACGCCCGCGGCTTTCATCGCATCGGCCTGCGGAATCGTGCGCGGGAAGCCATCGAACAGAAAACCCTTGGCGCAGTCGCTCTGGGCAATGCGTTCCTTGACCAGGTTGATGATCAGGTCGTCACTGACCAGACCACCCGAGTCCATCACTTTTTTGGCTTCGATGCCCAGCGGTGTGCCGGCTTTGACCGCTGCACGCAGCATGTCGCCGGTGGAAATCTGGGGGATGCCGTACTTCTGGCAAATGAAGGTGGCTTGCGTGCCCTTGCCTGCGCCTGGTGCGCCCAACAAAATCAGTCTCATGGATGTCCTCGGATTTTTTATACGTTCGAAAAGTCGGGCCGGGTGGCCAGCGGGCAGTGGCACATGCGATGCAGCCGGAGCTAACTGGCCACCGCATGTCCGGTCTGCGGGGCCTGTGGCACTTCGTTCTGAGGATAGCATGTGCACCTCGCCGGTGCCTTACAGCGCGGACGAGTCTTAGTCCGGCGCGGGGGTAAACAGATCCCGCACCCGCTTCAGGTCATCGGGGGTGTCCACGCCGGGGGCCGGCGCGGAATGGGCCAGGTGCACCGCGATGCGGTGGCCGTGCCAGAGTGCACGCAGTTGTTCCAGGCATTCCAGCTGTTCCAGTGGCGCCGGCGGCAAGCCCGGAAACTGCCGGAGAAACCCGACCCGGTAGCCATAAATGCCCACATGGCGCAGGGGGGGCGGCAGGGCCGGGCCGGTATCCTGTTGCCACCAGGCCTGGCCGGCAAAGTCGCGCGCAGCCGGAATCGGCGATCGGCTGAAATAGAGAGCGGTCTGCCTGGCATCCAGCACCACCTTCACCACATTCGGGTTCTGCAGGTCCGCCAGGCTGTCGATGGGATGTGCTGCTGTGCTCATGGCGCAATCGGGCCGTTCGGCCAGCTGCTGCGCCACGGCATCAATCAGTGCCGGGCTGATCAGCGGCTCGTCGCCCTGCACGTTCACGACCGTGTCGCTGTCGGCCAGCCCCAGCAGTGTGCAGGCTTCGGCCAGCCGGTCGCTGCCGCTCGGGTGGTCGTTCCGCGTCAGCACCGCCGTGATGCCAAAGGCCGCGCATTGATCGATGATGGACTGGCTGTCCGCGGCAACCACGGTACGCAGCGCGCTGCTCTTGAGCGCCTGCTGGGCCACCCGCACCACCATGGGCGCACCGCCGATGTCGGCGAGAGGCTTGTTCGGCAGCCGGGTTGAGGCCAGGCGGGCCGGGATCAGGACGGTGAAGCTCATGTCAGCGTACCGGTGTGCGGCATCACAGGCCGAGTTCCTCGTCGGTCAGCGTGCGGGCTTCGTTTTCAAGCAGGATGGGCAGGCCGTCCCGGACCGGATAGGCCAGTCGCGCGCTTCGGGAGATGAGCTCCTGCTTTTCCCGGTTGTATTCGAGGGGGCCCTTGGTCACGGGGCAAACGAGTAGCTCGAGCAGTTTGGTGTCCATGGTCACGATGGTAAGTGAGAAACCGCAGCGGTCAGCCGGGGCGCCAGCAGCCGGTCAAGGGCAAGGAAGAATCCCGGCTCCGGCGTGAAGGCCAGGGGCACCGCCAGCACGCGGGCGTGGGCAGCCGCAGGCAGCCGGAACAGCTTGACGGCATCTTTTTCCGTGCACAGGATGGTGTGGCCGGGGTGAGCCTGGAGCAGGCGGTCGACGTCGGGCGTGTCCAGAGGGTGATGATCCGGCAGCGCCACAGCGGCATCCAGCTGCAGGCCCTGCTGCCGCAGCATGCCAAAAAATGAATCGGGGCGTGCAATGGCCGCCAGCGCCAGCAGGGGCGTTCCCGCCAGCGCTGCCAGCGGAGTGACGCCGCCGTCGGCTGCCACGCCGTGAGGCATCAGTGCCCGCGATGAGGTGAAGCCCGCAAACGCCGGGCGTTGCCCGGTGTGCAGCACAAGGTCGATCTGCCGTGATGGCTGCACTGGCCAGGGTTCCCGCAACGGGCCTGCAGGCAGCAGCCAGCCATTGCCGACGCCGCGATCGTCAAACACGGCAATCGTGATGTCCCTACCCATCGCCAGGTGCTGCAGGCCGTCGTCACTGACCACGACATCGGTGGTGGTATGGCTGGCCAGAAGCGATGCCACAGCCTCCGCACGCCGGGCTGCCACAAACACGGGGGCGCCGGTGGCCTGCCGGATCAGTGCGGGCTCGTCGCCCGAGGCGCCCGGCGGTGTCTCGGGTGTCACTTCGGTGTTGGCGGTGCCGAGCCGCCCGTAGCCCCGGGAGACCACGCCCACGCGCAGCCCCTTCGACTGCAGATGACGCACGATGGCGATCACCAGCGGTGTCTTTCCCGCACCGCCGGCGATCACGTTGCCGACGACGATGACAGGTACCGGAAACCGCACGGCATGGGCAATGCCCACACGGTAGAGCCATGTTTTGCCGTACACAACCATCCCATAAAGGCGGGAGACCGGCCACAACAGACAGGCCAGCCAGCCGCGGTGGCTCCAGGCGTGCAGCAGCAGGTCTTTCATCGGGCTCAGGTGGTGCGTGCCGGGACGACAGTCCGCGTCGGCGGCGCGGCGTTCGGCATGTCTAGGGTGTACCCGACTGGGCAGAGCTCTGCGTGGCGAAGGTGATCTGCGCCAGGCCTTCGCGCCGCGCCGCTTCCATCACCGTCACCACGGCCTGGTGCGTGGCGGTGGCGTCGGCGCTGATGATGATCACGCTGTCCTTGCCGGCCTTGGCGGCGTTGGACAATGCCGCGCCCAAGGCCTGAACGCTGCGTCCGTCCACCAGCGTCTTGTTGACCATATAGCGTCCGTCGCTGCTGACGGCCACGATCACTTCGCGGGCGTAATCGCGCTGCTTGTCGGCATCGGCCACGGGCAGTTTGACTTGCAGTTCGGTGAATTTGCTGTAGGTGGTGGACAGCATCAGGAAGATGAGCACCACCAGCAGCACGTCGATGAAGGGGATCAGGTTGATCTCCGGCTCATCGTGGGGGTGAGGGCGGAAGTTCATGGATTTCCCCGGCAGGGCAGGAGCAGCGAGGACACGCCAGTGCCGAGCGTGGGGGCGAAGGAACGCAGCGAAGGGCCGCCCCGAGCAAGTTCAGCCCCCTCGGGGGGCAGCGAGGACACGCCAGTGCTGAGCGTGGGGGCTCTATTCATTTGCGCAGCGTGTTCAGATGCCGTACGAAGCGCTCGGCCGCCAGTTCCATGGTCAACAGGTAGCCATCGACACGGGCGCGGAAATAACGCCAGAAAATCAGCGATGGAATGGCCACCATCAGGCCGAAAGCGGTGTTGTAGAGCGCTATCGAAATACCTTGGGCGAGCTGTGCCGGGTTACCGCCACCGCCGTTGCCAATCCCTCCACTTCCCGCCTGAGAGCCGAAGATTTCAATCATGCCGATGACCGTGCCCATCAGGCCCAGCAGCGGCGCTGCCGAGGCAATGGTGGCCAGTGCAGCCAGATAACGCTCCAGCTTCTGGGCGGCTTGTCGACCCGCACCTTCGAGGCTGGCGCGGAGGTCACCTTCGCTGATGCGCGGGTTGGCATTGAGGATGCGGAAACCAGTGGCGAGCACCTCGCCAAGCAGTGAGTTCTGCTCCAGCTGGGTCACGACATCGGGTGACGGGATGCCGCTGCGCGACACCGTGATCACTTCATCGAGCAGTTGGGGAGGGGCGACCTTGCGGGTTTTGAGGCTGACGAAGCGCTCGATGACCAGTGCGAGCGCCAGGATGGAGCAGGCAACCAGCGGCCAGATGGGCCAGCCTGCGGCTTGTATGATCGAAAACAATCGGCAATCTCCACACGGATAAATTGTGTTGGATTATGGACTACACCGGCACCGCCGCCGCCGCGCATACCGAATGTGCGGGCCTTGTTTTCGCGGCAATTGCCTGTAGGCGAAAACTCACAGAACCTGTGGACAACTTTGTGGGCAAGTCAGTGCGCAGTGCCCTGGAAGCCGCGCCAATTCGCAGTTGTGACAAATCGATGAAATTTTGAGCAGAATTAAGTTATTCAAAATCAATGAGTTACACGAATTTATCGTGCTATGCGCGCCAAAGCACACTGCCAGGCCGCACCACTGCGTCTGCTGTGGAGTATTACCCCCGCCAAATCAGGGGCCTTCGTGGTGTCTGATGCATCCGCGCCGGATGCGCCCGACGGTCATGCGCCGCGCGAAACCAGGGTCCGAGTGTGGCCGGTCGGCTCCTTGCTGCGGGCCATTGCAGACAGCCTGGAGGCGCGTTTCAATCCGGTCGCGGTGCGGGGGGAACTGAGCAGTTTTTCCCGCGCGGCCAGTGGGCACTGTTATTTCTCGCTGAAGGATACGCAGGGTCAGGTGCGCTGCGCCATGTTCCGGCGGGCGGCCAGCCTGCTGGATTTCGCGCCTCGCGACGGCCAACTGGTGGAGGTACGCGGCCGCCTGGGCGTGTATGAGCCGCGTGGCGAGTTGCAGCTGGTGGTGGAGGCCATGCGCCAGGCCGGTCAGGGCAATCTCTTCGAGCAGTTCCTGGCGCTCAAGGCCAAACTGGAGGCCGAGGGCCTGTTCGACAGCGCCCGCAAGCGCGACTTGCCGCTGATGCCGCGCGCCATCGCGCTGGTGACGTCCCTGGGCGCCGCGGCCCTGCATGACGTGGTGAGCGCGCTGGAGCGCCGGGTGCCGCACGTCCCGGTGGTGATCTACCCGGCCAGCGTGCAGGGCGCACAGGCCGCGGGCGAGCTTGTCAGGGCGATGAACACTGCTTTTGCGCGGCGTGAAGAAGACAGGACCGACGTGCTGCTGCTGGTCCGCGGCGGCGGCGCCATGGAGGACTTGTGGGCGTTCAATGACGAGCAACTGGCCCGGGCCATTGTGGCGGCACCGATGCCCGTCGTCAGCGGTGTGGGCCATGAGACCGACTTCACCATCGCCGATTTTTGTGCCGATGTACGGGCACCGACGCCCACAGCAGCAGCCGAATTGTGTGCCCAGCCGCAGGAGGTCTGGATGGGCGTCCTGGCGCAGGCCGCCGGACGCCTGCAGCGGGCCGTGGACCGCCAGTGGCAGTCGCAGAATCAGCGGCTGGACTGGGCCGCATCCCGCCTGAGCCGCCCTTCGCACATGGTGACGCGCCAGCGGGCGCAGCTCGCTTCCGTGGCACAGGATCTGCGCCACGCCGTGCAGACGAGGCTGCTCGCCGAGCAGGGGAGTCTCCGGAGGCTGGGCATGGAGTTGCCGCGCCTGCTGAATGACGATGTGCGGCAGCGCGGGCAGCGTCTGGAGCGTGCCCGGCTGCGTCTGGGCCTGCTGGATCCCCAACTGGTGCTGCGCCGCGGCTACGCCTGGCTGGCGGATCTGGACGGCACGCCGATTGCAAGCGCTTCCCAGGCCCATGTCGGGCAGGCCCTGCGCGCTACCCTTGCCGATGGCGAGGTCGATTTGACGGTGACTGCCCCGCGGCTGATTTAGTTTTTACAATCTCCAACGTGGAACGGTTCGCCGTATCCCTACACTGTTCATCCCACATCACGAGGAAAATCATGGAACACAAACTCCCAGCCCTGCCTTATGCGATCGACGCCCTGGCACCCCATTACAGCCAGGAAGCCTTCGAATACCACCATGGCAAGCACCACAACGCCTACGTGGTGAACCTCAACAACCTGCAAAAAGGCACGGAGTTTGAGTCGATGACGCTCGAAGAGATCGTCAAGAAGTCCAGCGGCGGCGTGTACAACAACGCGGCGCAGATCTGGAACCACACCTTCTTCTGGAGCTGCATGAAGCCAGCCGGCGGCGGCGAGCCTGGCGGCGCGCTGGCTGCAGCCATCAACGCCAAGTTCGGCTCTTACGCCGCTTTCAAGGAAGCCTTCGTGAAATCGGCCGTGGGCAACTTCGGTTCCGGCTGGACATGGCTGGTCAAAAAGGCCGACGGCAGCGTGGATATCGTGAACACCGGCCCGGCCGGTACGCCGCTGACCACTGCCGACAAGGCGCTGCTGACCATCGACGTCTGGGAGCATGCCTACTACATCGACTACCGCAACATGCGGCCCAAGTTCGTGGAGACCTTTCTGTCCAATCTGGTGAACTGGGGCTTTGCCGAGGCCAACTTCGCCTGAGGCGAGATGGCATCGATCCGGCGCCTCGGTGCCCATGAAAAAGCCGGTCAGTGACCGGCTTTTTTTATGCGCAGCGTTTTCTCTGCCTTGGTGCGTCTTACCCCATATGGACGTCTCAGCGCCTTCCGTCAAAGGGCGGGCCGCCGAGTTTGCTGCCTGCCTTGATGCCTTTTTTGGCAAACCAGCCCTGGTTCATTTCAAGCACGTAGCGCACGGGCTTGGTGGAGCAGTGGGAATCGGTGGTCTGGGGCTTCATGTCGGCCAGGTTGACGATGGTACCGTCGTCGGCGACAAACGCCGCGGTCAGCGGCAGCACGGTGTTCTTCATCCAGAAGCACTGCTGGGTAGGCTGTTCGAACACGAAGATCATGCCTTCCTGCTGCGGCATGTCCTTGCGAAACATCAGCCCGATCTGGCGCTGCTCCGACGTCAAGGCCACCTGCGCGTCAATCAGGTGCATGCCGGCTGACAGCTGAACCCGCTGCAGGTTGAGTTGCGGAGCCTCCTGTGCGGTGGCGCACAGGGGGGCCATGATGGCCAGCATCGCCAGGCTGCGCAGGGCGCGCCACCACAGGTTCCGGGGTCGGACGCCAGGAACGGCAGAGGTGGAAAAAAGGGGGATGGGAAATCTCAGAAACATGGCTTGCTACCGTGAAAATTCATTCATCAGCATAAACGACGCACATAAAAAATGCCCGCATCAGCGGGCATTTTGACGAAAGTCACCAGGAATTACTTCTTGGCTTCAGCTTTCTTGGCGGCAGCGGCGTCAGCTTTGGCTTTCTTGGCGGCAGCAGCTTTTTCTTTCTTGGCGGCCTTGGCAGCAGCTTTTTCTTCTTTGGTCATCTTGGCTGGCTTGGCTTCAGCTTTGGCTTCTGCCTTGGCAGCAGGAGCTGCTGGGGTAGCTGGCGTGGCAGCAGTTGCTGGTGCAGCAGGCTTGGCAGGCGTGGCGGCCATGGGAGCGCCAGTGTGGGAAGCGGCGAAAGCGCCAGTTGCGAAGAGGCCAGCGATCAGTACAGCGAGGAGCTTGTTCATTTGGAATTTCCTTAAAACATTGTTGGAAAAAGTACCCCGAACTTTTCGGAGGCCCTACCGTAACGGAGCCGGTTGCCGGGCCGTTGACACCAAATCGCAAATTCTTTTGGCAAAAAGTTTTGCGGCTAGAATTTAGGGGTTTTTACCTAACTGCTGATGCGGGCCACAAGCTCGCCAAACCCTCAGCGCACACCGGAGACCTCCCCCCATGTACCAGCACATCAAAGTGCCCGCCCAAGGCCAGAAAATCACCGTCAATGCCGACAACTCCCTGAACGTGCCGGACGAGCCGATCATTCCGTTCATCGAAGGCGACGGCACCGGCGCAGACATCACGCCCGTGATGCTGAAGGTGGTGGACGCGGCAGTGGCCAAGGCTTACGGTGGCAAGAAGAAGATCCACTGGATGGAAGTGTTTGCCGGCGAGAAATCGACCAAGGTCTACGGCCCGGATGTCTGGCTCCCTGAAGAGACCCTGCACGCGGTGCGCGACTATGTGGTGTCCATCAAGGGCCCGCTGACCACCCCTGTCGGTGGCGGTATCCGCAGCCTGAACGTGGCCCTGCGCCAGGAACTCGACCTGTATGTCTGCCTGCGCCCGATCCAGTACTTCGCCGGCGTCCCTTCGCCCGTGAAAGAGCCGCAAAAGACCAACATGGTGATCTTCCGCGAGAACTCGGAAGACATCTACGCCGGCATCGAATTCGAATCCGGCAGCGACAAGGCCAAGAAACTCATCAAGTTCCTGCAGGACGAGATGGGCGTCAAGAAGATCCGCTTCCCGAACACGTCCGGCATCGGCATCAAGCCCGTGTCCAGTGAAGGCACCGAGCGCCTAGTGCGCAAGGCCATCCAGTACGCCATCGACAACGACAAGTCCAGCGTGACCATCGTGCACAAGGGCAACATCATGAAGTTCACCGAAGGTGGCTTCCGTGACTGGGCTTACGCCCTGGCGAAGAAGGAATTCGGCGCTGTGGAAATCGACGGCGGTCCATGGATGAAGTTCAAGAATCCGAAGACGGGCAAGGAAATCACCGTCAAGGACAGCATCGCCGACGCCTTCCTGCAGCAGATCCTGCTGCGCCCGGCCGAATATAGCGTGATTGCCACCCTCAACCTGAACGGCGACTACGTGTCCGACGCCCTGGCAGCCCAGGTCGGCGGCATCGGCATTGCACCCGGCGCCAACCTGAGCGACACCGTCGCCATGTTCGAAGCCACCCACGGCACGGCGCCCAAGTACGCCGGCAAGGACTATGTGAACCCCGGTTCCGAAATCCTGTCGGCCGAGATGATGCTGCGCCACATGGGCTGGACCGCGGCGGCCGACCTGATCATCAGTTCAATGGAAAAATCCATCGAATCGAAGAAAGTCACCTACGACTTTGCCCGCCTGATGGAGGGCGCCACCCAGGTCAGCTGCTCCGGCTTTGGCCAGGTCATGATCGACCACATGTAAACCGGCAAACCCGCACCGGCGGCCCCTGTGCTGCCCGGCTGCCTGCCCCGAAAAAACCGCCCGGAAGCGATTCCGCGGCGGTTTTTCTTTGGGCCTGCCAGAGATGCAAAATATCACGGATGTATGTCGCGTTCCCGCCACCAATGCCCATGATGAACACACTGCCTGACCGGGGTCGCTAGAATGAATTCCATGGCAACCAAGTCCCCCAAAACCCCGGCGCCGCCCGCACAGCCCGCTGTCCCGGGCGTGCGGCCGGACGATACCGGCGGCTCAGACTCCGTGGTGCTGGAAAGGCGCCCCCAGAAGACCAAACCACCGCAGATGTACCAGGTGGTTCTCCTCAATGACGACTACACCCCGATGGAATTCGTGGTGGTGGTGATTCAGGAGTTCTTCAACAAGGATCGCGAAACCGCCACGCAGATCATGCTCAAGATCCATCTGGACGGCAAAGGCGTTTGCGGCGTCTTCTCGAAGGACGTGGCGGCCACCAAGGTCGATCAGGTCACCGAGGCAGCGCGAAAAAACGGGCATCCGCTTCAGTGCGTCAGCGAACCCATTGAATAACCGGAAATCCGGCCAATATTGTCTTCAGATGTCAGTCAATTAACCGCAGCAAGCCGAAAGGAAGATCAATGATTGCCCAGGAACTAGAAGTCAGCTTGCACATGGCGTTTGTCGAGGCGCGTCAGCAGCGCCACGAGTTCATCACCGTTGAGCACCTTTTGCTTGCCCTGCTGGACAACCCCAGTGCCGCCGAAGTGTTGCGCGCCTGTTCCGCGAATGTGGACGACCTGCGCAAGGCGCTCAGCAATTTCATCAAGGACAACACGCCGCAAGTCGCCGGCACCGATGATGTCGACACGCAGCCCACGCTGGGCTTCCAGCGTGTGATCCAGCGCGCCATCATGCATGTGCAGTCCACCGGCAACGGCAAGAAGGAAGTCACCGGCGCCAATGTGCTGGTCGCCATCTTTGGCGAGAAAGACTCCCACGCCGTGTACTACCTCCACCAGCAGGGTGTCACGCGCCTGGACGTGGTGAACTTCATCGCCCACGGCATCAAGAAGAGCGACCCGCCCGAACCCGCCAAGGCCGGGGAGAGCGCGGCCGAGAACGAGGAAGGCGGCGAAAAGAACGAAAAAGCCTCGCCGCTCGAGCAGTACACCGTCAACCTGAACCAGCTCGCCAAGGAAGGCAAGATCGATCCACTGATCGGCCGTCAGTACGAAGTCGAGCGCGTGATCCAGATCCTGTGCCGCCGCCGCAAGAACAACCCCCTGCTGGTCGGCGAAGCCGGCGTGGGCAAGACCGCGATTGCCGAAGGTCTGGCCTGGCGCATCACGCAAAAGGATGTGCCGGAAATCCTGGCCGAGGCCAATGTGTACTCGCTGGACATGGGCGCGTTGCTGGCCGGCACCAAGTACCGCGGCGACTTCGAGCAGCGCCTCAAGGGCGTTCTCAAGGCACTGAAGGACAAGCCCAACGGCATCCTGTTCATCGACGAGATCCACACCCTCATCGGCGCGGGGGCCGCTTCGGGTGGCACGCTGGACGCGTCCAACCTGCTCAAGCCGGCCCTCAGCTCGGGCCAGCTCAAGTGCATCGGCGCCACCACGTTCACCGAGTACCGCGGCATCTTCGAAAAAGACGCAGCGTTGTCACGCCGCTTCCAGAAGGTCGATGTGGTCGAGCCGACCGTGCAGGAAACGGTGGACATCCTCAAGGGCCTGAAGTCGCGCTTTGAAGAGCACCACAGCGTCAAGTACGCCGTGGCCGCCTTGCAGGCTGCTGCCGAGCTGAGCGCCAAGTACATCAACGACCGCCACCTGCCCGACAAGGCGATTGACGTGATTGACGAGGCGGGCGCTGCCCAGCGCATCCTGCCGGCGTCCAAGCGCAAGAAAATCATCACCAAGGCCGAGGTCGAGGAGATCGTGGCCAAGATCGCCCGCATCCCACCCGCCAACGTCTCCAACGACGACCGCGGCAAGTTGCAGACGCTGGAGCGCGACCTGAAGAGCGTGGTGTTCGGCCAGGACAAGGCGCTGGAAGTGCTGGCCTCGGCCGTCAAGATGGCGCGTTCCGGCCTGGGCAAGGACGACAAGCCGATCGGCTCCTTCCTGTTCTCCGGCCCCACGGGTGTCGGCAAGACGGAAGCTGCCAAACAGCTCGCCTACATCATGGGCATCGAGCTGATCCGCTTTGACATGTCGGAGTACATGGAGCGCCATGCCGTGAGCCGTCTGATCGGCGCGCCTCCGGGCTACGTGGGTTTTGACCAGGGTGGCCTGCTGACCGAGGCGGTGACCAAGAAGCCGCATTGCGTGCTGCTGCTCGACGAGATCGAGAAGGCGCACCCGGACATCTTCAATGTGCTGCTGCAGGTCATGGACCACGGCACGCTGACGGACAACAACGGGCGCAAGGCCGACTTCCGCAACGTCATCATCATCATGACGACCAACGCGGGCGCCGAGGCCCTGAACAAGGCCACCATCGGCTTCACGACCCAGCGCCAGCAGGGCGACGAGATGGCCGACATCAAGCGCCTGTTCACGCCGGAGTTCCGCAACCGCCTGGACGCGACCGTGAGCTTCAAGGCGCTGGATGAAACCGTCATCCTGCGGGTGGTCGACAAGTTCCTGCTCCAGCTCGAAACGCAACTGGCCGAGAAGAAGGTGGAAGTCACCTTCACCGACACGCTGCGCAAGTACCTCGGCAAGAAGGGCTTCGACCCGCTGATGGGTGCACGGCCGATGCAGCGCCTGATCCAGGACACGATCCGTCGTGCGCTGGCAGACGAACTGCTCTTCGGTCGCCTGATCGACGGCGGCCGCCTGACGGTGGACATGAAGGTCACCACCGACGAGAAGGGCGTGGAGTCCGGCGAAGTGCAGCTGGACATCCAGCCCCTGCCCAAGAAAGAAGGCAAGGCCAAGCCCGAGGCGGAGCCCGCAGAGACGAATTGATGGGGTGTCAGCCAGGGGATGTGAAAAGTTCCCTGGGCCGCTTTCAAAGCCTCACCGAAAGGCCGGTAGCATCGCGCTACCGGCCTTTTCTTTTTCCCCGCATCACACCCGACAATGACTTCTTACGCGTCGCACACTTTTCTCTGGCACGACTACGAGACTTTCGGCATCAACACCCGGCGTGATCGCCCGGCGCAGTTTGCCGCCATCCGCACCGATGCGGAGCTCAATGAAATTGGCGAGCCGCTGATGATTTACTGCCGGCCCGCCAACGACTACCTGCCCGACGCGGAATCCTGCCTGATCACCGGCATCACGCCACAGCTGTGCCTGGAGCGTGGCCTGCCTGAGCACGCGTTTGCCGCGCAGATCGAGGCAGTGCTCGCGCAGCCCGGCACCATTGGCGTGGGGTACAACACCATCCGTTTCGATGATGAAGTCACCCGCTTCATGTTCTGGCGCAACCTCATTGACCCGTATGCCCGCGAGTGGCAAAACGACTGCGGGCGTTGGGACCTGCTCGACGTGGTGCGCATGGCCTATTCGTTGCGTCCACAAGGCATCCAGTGGCCGCTCAAGGCCGATGGCCGCCCCAGCTTCAAGCTGACCGACCTGACCGCTGCCAATGGCCTGGCGCACGAGGCAGCGCACGACGCGCTCTCCGACGTGCGCGCCACCATCGCGCTGGCCAGGCTGGTGCGCACGGCCCAGCCCAAGCTGTTTGAGTTCTGTCTGGGGCTGCACAAGAAAGACCGGGTCCTGGCCGAGCTCGGCCTGCCGGCCACCACACAAGCCGCCCAGCCGTTCCTGCATGTGTCTGGCATGTTCCCGCCAGAGCGCGGCTGCCTGGCGGTGATGTGGCCCCTGGCGACGCACCCGACCAACAAGAACGAAATCCTCGCCTGGGATTTGTCGCAGGACCCGGCCGAACTGCCGTCTCTCGATGCCGCCACCTTGCGGCAGCGCCTGTTCACCCGGTCAGCCGATCTGCCCGAAGGTGTGCAGCGCCTGCCGATCAAGTCGGTGCATGTGAACAAGTCGCCCATGGTGGTGCGCAACCTCAAGACCCTGACGCCCGAGATGGCGGTCCAATGGGGTGTGGACATCGAGGCAGCCTTGCGCCATGCCGAAAAGGCAGCTGCTTTGCCCGACATGAGTGCGCTGTGGCCCGAGGTCTTCAAGCGTGCGCCCGAGCCGCAGCCTGATGTGGACGAAGACCTGTATGGCGGCTTCATCGGTAACGCCGACCGCCGGCGGCTGAACCAGCTGCGCGCCCTGTCACCCGCCGAACTGGCCCACACCCGCACCGGCTTTGACGACGAGCGGCTGGAAGAGATCGTCTTTCGCTACCGGGCCCGCAATTTCGCCGACACCCTGTCGCCTGAAGACGCTGAGCGCTGGGAAGCACACCGTGCGGTGCGCCTGCTGGACGGTGAGGGCGGTGCGCGCAATGTGGATGCGCTGTTCGCGCAGATCGACACGCTGCAGGAAACCGCCGACGAGCGGGGCGAAGCGATTCTGGGCGCACTGTACGAGTACGCCGAGTTGATTGCGCCGGAGATTTGATTCAGCGCTGTGACCCGGCGGCCTGAGCCGTGCCGGGCGGGTGATGGCCCGGCGCGACAGCAAAGGCTGAAGGCAAGGGCTGTCTTTGGGGTGAACCGTAGAGGCCATCATCAGGCGGCCGCGCGCTCTGCCGTCTGCGCCGCATAGGCGCTGCCGAAGCGGTTGGCGAGGAAATCCGCCAGCGCAATGTCTTCCTGCCGCACGAAGCCCTGCGCGGGCAGGCGTCCCGTTGCCAGCAGGTCCAGCACGGTGCAGATGCTGGCGGCCGTGGTGATCTGGATGGCGCTGCGCAACACGCCGCCGGCCCGCTGGCTGTAGACCTTGTGGGCATAGCTCTCCTGCGTCAGCCGGCCTTCACGCTGACCACTGACGGTGACAAACACGATGACCACGTCCTGCATGGTGGTGGGCAGGGCTTTCTCCAGGATGTCCTTGAGCACCTCGCGGCGCTCGCGCAGGCGCAGGTCGTTGAGCAGTGCCTTCATGATGGCGGCATGGCCGGGGTAGCGGATGGTCTTGTAGTTGAGGTGGGTGACCCGGCCCAGCAGCGTCTCGCACAGGGTGCCCAGGCCGCCCGAGGTGTTGAAGGCCTCGTAAGTGACGCCGTCGAGAGAGAACTCCTCATGTTCGGCCAGTGACGGCACCTGGCGCAGCACGCCTTCGACGATGGCCTCGCAGGGCTCGCAATATTCGTTGATGACGCCGTCGGTGCTCCAGGTCAGGTTGTAGTTGAGCGCATTCGACGGGAACTGCGGCAGGGCGCCCACACGCATGCGCACGCTGTGCAGGCTGTCAAAGTGCCGGCACAGCTCGGCCGCGACGATGGAGACAAAGCCGGGCGCCAGCCCGCACTGCGGGATCAATGCCGATCGTGCGCCTGCGGCCAGCGCCCGCACGCGCCGCGTGCTGGCAACGTCCTCGGTCAGGTCCAGGTAGTGCACGCCGGCGGCCACGGCAGCCTCGGCAACCGGCACGGTCAGGTGAAACGGCGCCGCGCTGAGCACGGCGAACTGTCCTCTCAGCGTTTCACGCAGGGCACCCGTGTCGGTCACATCCAGCGCCTGTCGCCGCACGCGGGGGCAGGCGCTGACGCTGGCCAGCGCCGCCTGCGACGCATCCACGACGGTCACCGCGTAATCGCCGGCAGCACCCAGCAGGGTAGCCATGGTGGCGCCGATTTTCCCGGCGCCCACCACCATGATCGGTTTCATTTCCAGCCCCTTGATGTGTCGTCCAAAACGCCAGGCCTGCAGACATTGTGGGCAGAAGTGGTGGCGGTTGGTAGTATCAATTGATGCAAATTGCAGGCAAAATTTAGGCGAATCAAAGTATTTGACCTTCTATTTGGCTACCACATGCACCTGGATGCCATCGACCTGATCCTGCTCAGTGAGCTGCGTGACAACGCGCGCTGCCCAACGGCGCTGCTCGCCCGCAAGGTGGGGCTGTCACGCACCGCCGTGCAGGCCCGCATCACGCGGCTGGAGCGCGACAAGGTCATCACCGGCTACGGCGTACGCACCGGCGATGCGTATGAACAGTCGCAGATTTCCGCCCATGTGATGCTCACGGTCGGCCCCAAGCTTACGGGCACGGTGGAGGCGGCGCTGCGCAAGATTCCCGAGGTGCGGTCCCTGCTGTCCATCAGCGGCACCTACGACATGATCGCCATCGTGCAGGCCGGCTCCATCGAAAGGCTGGACGCGCTGATAGACGGCATAGGCCTGCTTGACGGGGTGGAGCGCACCCATACATCGGTGGTGCTGTCCACGCGTATCCAGCGCTAGCGCCGAGGAGGGCGCGACCGCCTGGTCATGCCAACTTACAGATGCTGGAGGTATCGCGCCAGCACCGGGTTGAATTGCCGGGGCGCTTCAAGTGGCGGCAGGTGTGCCGTGCCTGCAAGCACCAGGCCCTGGGCCGCGGGTATGCGCCGTGCAAGCAATTCAGACCTCTCTTGCAAATGCGGCAGGTCAAGATCGCCCCACAGCACGAGCGTAGGTACCCGAATCGCCTCCACGCGCTCCCATGCCGAAGGCTCCTCGGATGCCGCACCGGGGCTGGCGGCACGCAAGGCGGCACCGTTCATCGAAAGAAAGAGCCCGCGAGCCTCGCCGCCTACCCGATGGGACGGACTCAATGGGCCGTCCAGCCACAGGCGCGCCTGCAGTTCATTCTTGGCATCGAGGTCGCCCCGCGCCTCGGCAGCGCTGATCGCATCCATCAAGGCCTTGACCGGATCGCCATATTGCGCCGGTGGCGCGCCGCTGACGCCGGGCGCAACGAGAAGCAAGCCGCCCACCCGCTCCGGACGGGCCAATGCCGCGTCGATGGCAATACGGCCTCCCAGGGAACAGCCGACCAATACCGCCCGGCCGTAGCCCAAGGCATCCATTACCGCCCAAAGGTCAGCCACATTGGAATGCGGCCTTGGGTGCAAGGTGCGTGATTCCCCGAAGCCCCGGCGGTCATAGCTGGCGACCGGATGTGTGGCGGCCAGCAAGTCCCACTGGCTTTGCCACATGCGGCTGTCCGCGACGTTGGCGTGCAGGAAAAGCACCGGCATGCCGGTGGCGCCGTGGTTTGGCTCATGCGCCACGGCCAGCAAGGCGCCTTGGACTTCAACCGAGGCCATGGTTTTCATGTCCATGACGATACTGGATCAGGATGAAATCTGCTCAGCTGGGTACGGGTTTGATTCTTTCCAGGGCGCATGTTTGCCCATCACACCGGCATACAGCGCGCCGGCCTCAAAGTCCGCCAGCCAGGCCTGCAGCCTGGGCCAGGCTTGCGCGGCGAACCAGGCGGCATCGGTGTGGGCGAACTGGCGCACAAAGGGCAGCAGGGCCATGTCGGCCAGGCTGGCGCGCGCACCCAGCAACCATCCGCCCTCCAGCATGTCGTCCAGCCTGGCCAGCCATGCCGCGCCTTCGGTCCTGTGCCGCAGCGCAAACGCCTGCGCATCACCGGCCGATTCATCGGGATAACGGTTGGGGTATTTGTAGCGGTCCAGGTGGCGCTTGAATTCGCCGTCGTTGCCTGCGACCAGCGCGAGTATCTCGTGCACGGAGGCCTGCGGCGGCGCAAGCCAGTTTTGCGGGTCATGGCGCCGCAGCGCCCACAGCATCACGTCCAGGCTTTGGTCTATGACCGTGCCGTCAGGCAGTACCAGTACGGGCACCGTGCCTTTGGGCGAGGCAGTTAGCAGTTCGGCCGGCTTGTCGCGCAGCACGACTTCGCGCAATTCGTAAGGCTCGCCGCTCACGGCCAGCGCCAGGCGGGCGCGCATCGCATAGGGGCAGCGGCGAAAGGAATACAGGACGGGCAGGGCGCTGCTCATGACCACGGTCAGGCGCCGGGCTGGCGCGCGCCTATGTGCGCAGCCTGGCGTTTTTCGGCCAGCTCGACCTGGCGCTGGCGCTCGCGGTAGCCGGCTTTTTGTTCGTCGCTGGTCTTGCCGTGGCAGTGCGGGCAGCTCACGCCGAGTTCATACAGCGGCGAGCGGCGGTCTTCTTCGCTGAGCGGGTCGCGGCAGGAGCGGCACAGCGTAAAGCCGCCAGGCTTGAGCCCGTGGCCGACCGAGACGCGCTCGTCAAACACAAAGCATTCGCCTTCCCACCGGCTCTGGGTGGGCGGCACGGTCTCGAGGTACTTGAGGATGCCGCCTTCGAGGTGGTAGACCTCCTCGAAGCCTTTGGAGCGCAGCAGGGCGGTGGATTTCTCGCAGCGGATGCCGCCGGTGCAGAACATGGCCACGCGCGGCTTCTTGCCGCTGGCCGGGGCCAGCCTGCCGCCTTCGGCCATCTCGCGTTCGACCCAGCCGGGCAGTTCTGAAAAACGGGTGGTGGCCGGGTTGATGGCTCCCTCGAACGTGCCGATGGACACCTCGTAGTCATTGCGCGTATCCACCAGCACCACGTCGGGCTCGCTGATCAACTGGTTCCAGTCCTGTGGCTTGACGTACTGGCCGGCCATGAGTGCGGGATGCACCTCGGGCACCCCCATGGTGACGATCTCGCGCTTGAGGCGCACCTTCATGCGGTAAAACGGCATCTCGTGTGCCCAGGCTTCCTTGTGTTCCAGGGTGGCCAGACGTGCATCGGCACGCAGATAGGCCAGCACGGCGCGCACGCCTGCCTCCGGCCCGGCAATCGTGCCGTTGATGCCTTCTGCCGCCAACAGCAGGGTGCCCTTCACGCCGTTCGCTTCGCAGCAGGCGAGCAGTGGCGCGCGCAGCCCGGCGAAGTCGGGCAATTCGACGAACTGGTAGAGCGCGGCAGTCAGGATGGGCAGGGCGGGCGACAAGGTGGAGGGCATGGCCAGGGCGGAGGGCTGGAAGAGTTCAACAGGCATCAGCGGCGCGTCGCCAGGGGACAGCGGGAGAACGGTTTTCGGATGATGGGCGGAACACGCCGTCCGGATGCGCAATGGTAACGGCTGGCTTCGCTTGGCCGCTTTGCCGCACCCGCTATTGAATTGGTGTCAATTCCTGGCGGTTTTAAGCCCGTTCGGCCTTGATTATCGGCTCTCGGTGTCATGTCGGCGCATGGATACCGCGCGCCGCGGCATTGGCTGACAGAATATTTTGCTGCGCTGCAGCAAAATAAGCGTATTCTTATGAATGGCGGCTATTGTGGCTCGGTGCATTCCTGATGCACCCTTCCTGAAAACATGCAGCCTGAACCTTGAAACTTGCCCTCAACCCACTCCCACGATTGGTCCCTCCATGCGTAAAAGCCTGAGCAGCCTGTGGCTCAAAAGCGTCCGCAAATTGGGCAAGCTGGGCAAAGTGCAGGTCAGGCAAGGCCGGAAGCTGCTCAAGAACCTGCTGCCGGTGCCTCCACGGCCCACTCAGAAGGTGCGGGGCAGCGCACCCCAGCGGCAGGTCCTGATTGACCCGCTCAGCGGCGTGGCCAGCGCCCCACCGGTGATCGAGCGTGCGGTCAAGCGCGCGACGCGCCCGGCAGGCCAGTGGACCAAGGCCTACTTTTCCCAGCCTCTCGAATCGCTGTCCCCTGGCAGTGTTCCCAAGCGCATGACCTATTGGCTCTATGTGCCAGCGCGTCATGGGGCAGCAGAGGGCCACGGCGGTGTGGATGAACCCATGCCGCTCGTCGTGATGCTGCATGGCTGCCAGCAAACCGCCACGGACATTGCCACGGCCACGCGGCTGAACGCGCTGGCGGACCGCAAGGGCTTCGCGGTGTTGTACCCGCAGCAGTCTGCTGCGGCAGACGCGCACCGCTGCTGGCACTGGTACCAGCGTGCCACCCAGCAGGGGGAAGGCGATGTGGCCCTGATTGCCCGGCTCATCACCCGCGTTCGGGAACTGCACGGGCTGGACGCCTCGCGCATCTACCTGGCGGGCCTGTCGGCCGGCGCTGCGCTGGCCAACCTGATTGCGCTGCGCCATCCCGAGCTGATCGCAGCCGTGGGCCTGCACTCGTCGCCGGTTTTCGGCACCACCGATTCGCCCATGAGTGCCTACCGCGCCATGCAGCACGGCTCGCCGATGCTCAACAGCGAAGCCGCGCGCGAGTTTGTGCGCGGCGCACCGCAGTTCCCGGGCATGCCGGCCATCGTGATCCATGGCGATGGCGACTCCGTCGTGCGCCGCGTCAATGCGCGCCAGTTGACCGAGCAGATGTACATCATCAATACGCCGTGGATCACCAGCGCCCATCCGGTGGCACGCCACCATGCCGGCCGGGCCGGTGGCCGCAGCCCGCGCCATGGGTACCGCAGCCTGACCTATTACGCCGGCCGCAAGCCCTACCTGGTGCAATGCGACATCGAGTCGCTCGGCCATGCCTGGAGTGGTGGTGACGGCAGCGTGGAATACAGCACCCCTGCAGGCCCCAACGCGACCTTGATGATGTGGAATTTCTTTGCCTTGCACCAGCGGGAGCCTGAACCGGCCCTGGCTGGCGCGTGTGCGGCCGCCGGTGTCTGCGAATCGTCATTCACAGCGGCTGCGGACAGCGCAGCGTAGCCGCCTGCGGGCTATCATCGTTGGCATTCCTGAAAAACGAAGATCTGTCATGACCAGCCCCAGCACCCCGTCAGCGCCTTCCAGCACCATGACACCGATGAAAGTCGCCGTCATGGGGGCCGGTGCCGTGGGCGGCTACTACGGTGCCATGCTGGCCCGCGGGGGGCATCCGGTGGCGGTGGTTGCCCGGCCGCAGCATGTCGAGGCCATCATCCAACGGGGCCTGCGCCTGCAAACCGCTGCATTCGACGAGCAGGTGCCCGTTGCCGCCAGCACTGATGCCAGCGCGGTACAGGGCGCCGAACTGGTGCTGTTTTGCGTCAAGTCCACCGACACGGAGTCTGCCGGCACCCAGTTGCGCCCGCACCTGGCGCCCGGGGCTCTGGTGCTCACGCTGCAGAACGGCGTGGACAACGCCGACCGCCTGCGCACCGTGCTGCCGGGCCAGGAAGTGGCGGCTGCCGTGGTCTATGTGGCCACCGAAATGGCCGGCCCCGGGCACGTGAAGCACCACGGTCGCGGCGAACTGGTGATCGAGCCGTCCAGCCGCAGCGAAGCAGTGGCCCAGGCGCTGATCGCTGCCGGCGTGCCGACGGAAATCTCGCCCAACGTGCGCGGCGCCCTGTGGGCCAAGCTCATCCTCAATTGCGCCTACAACGCCGTCTCGGCCATCACGCAGCTGCCTTACGGCAAAACCGTGGTGGGCGAGGGCGTGCAGGACCTCATGCGCGACGTGGTGGCCGAATGCCTGGCGGTGGCCCAGGCCGACGGTGTGCAGGTGCCGGGCGACGTGAATGCCGCCATCCGCAAGATTGCCGAGACCATGCCCAGCCAGTTCTCCTCCACCGCACAAGACCTCGCGCGCGGCAAGCGCAGCGAGATCGATTACCTCAATGGCCTGGTGGTGCGGCGCGGCGAAGCCCTGGGCATTGCCACACCCGCCAACCGGGTGCTGTGGGCGCTGGTGAAGTTGCTGGAGCACAAACGCGCGGCCTGATGGGGCGGAGTTGTACGGGCAGCGGGCGTCAATTATTCTCAAAATGGATCAGCGCCCAGGGGCGGTGCCGCGGCGCTTTGGGCGTAGCATCTGCCGGGCGTTTGCCGAACCGCAGCTCCCGCAGTGCTTTCCCTTCCATCTTCAGGCTTTTCCAAAAGGATGACCCGATGTCCAAAATGACTCTCTGGGGCTTTGACGGCTCCACCTACGTTCGCACCGTCAAGATGCTGCTCGCTGAAAAGGCGGCCACGGACTTTGAGCAGGTGCAGATCAATGTCCTCGAGGGGGAACCCAGGAAGCCGGAACACATGGCGCGCCATCCGTTTGGCAAAGTGCCGGTACTGGATCACAACGGTCTGCGCATTCTGGAGACATCGGCCATCGTGCGATATCTCAATGACATGCTGCCCGGCAAATCGCTGGTGCCATCCACCCCGGCAGACCGCGCCCGGATGGACATGGTCATTGGCATTCTCGATTCCTACGGTTACGGCGCCTTGGTCGGTGGTGTGGCGGCCTACCATCTGTTCCCGGCATTTGTAGGAGGCAAGAACGACACGATGCTCAAGGCCGGTATCGATAACGGCCGCAAGGTCATTGAGTTCGCGATGAAAACCAAAGGCGCATCCCCTTTTGTTGCGGGCGATTTGAGCCTGGCAGACCTGTACCTGGCGCCGGTCATCTTCTATGTCTCCCTCACTGCAGACGCCAATGCGGTGTTCGATGTGCCTGGCTTTGCAGACTGGTGGGCGAAGGTGGAGGCCTTGAAGAGCTACCAGAGCACGGTACCCAATCTGGGTTGAAACCCTGCCGATGATGCGGCGGCGGTGCAGCAGGCCATGCGGGCGCGCCTTTGCCGCCTAGCGCGGTTTGCCGGTGCCTTCCATGCGGACCCTGTCGGCGGCGGGCAGCCCGGCCAGCCAGGCGGTTTCGGTGCCTGGCTCCGGCAGAATGTGCCCATACTCCGCCATCTGTGCTGGTGGCAGGTCGACGATGTACACCCAGGTGTTGACTTTCTCGGTGGCAGCTGCGGTACAGACGGCATCCAGCAGGTGCTCCAGCAGTTTGCGCTTGGTGGCGGCATCCCGACCGGCGCGAATCTGGCCATGTACAAAAACGTGGTCAGCGGCTAGCGGCGCACCGCCCACGAAGTGGTTGCCCTGGGGAACATCCTGAAAGATCACCTGCGCAAAAAATGTTTGCGCGCCGGTCTGTTCGTTATGCACCTGCGTGATCCCGGACGCGACGGCGGATTTTTGTGAAGCGCTCAGGCGCCCGGACTGCGCAAAAACGGTGTAAGTCGGCATGGATGTCTCCAGTGTTAAAAACAGGGTGTCGGACAGTGCTTCATGTTATCGACGTACCCTTCAAGAAAGCTGACCATGCCCAGCCATGATGCAGATACCTGCCAGGTTGAAGCCGCCACGCAAAACTGGATAGATGCCTTCAACGCGCACAATCCGGCAGCCGTGTGCGCCCTCTACCACCCCGACGCCGTGCTGTGGGGCACCACGGCGCAGTCGCTCATCACCACACCGGAGGGAATTCGCCAGTACTTCGAGCACCACTGTGGTCCCGAATCGTTGCTGACCATCAACCTGACGTCCCATCACGTCCGCGTGATGGGCGACACGGCCATCAACTCGGGCAGCTACACGCTGAACGCGCATATCGAAGGGCAACTCCGGTTGCTGCCGGCCCGCTACACCTTCACCTACCGCAGAGTGGGCGACCAGTGGCTCATCGCGGACCACCATTCGTCGTTTTTGCCGGTGCCCATTTAGGACCCGCCCGGCGTTTCAGAGGCCGGCCTTGGTCATCTGCACCATCGCCGGCACGATGAGACCGGCACCGGTGAGCAGCAGCAACACACACACGAGCCTGAGCACCGCAGGCCGTGACCAGCCGGGCGGATGACGCTCCAGCCACCAGGTCAGCGAGAACACCAGCGGGGCGGCCATCAGGCAGAGCTTCAGTGCGTTGTGGCTGAACTGGCCAGTGACCAGCACCACGATCAGCCGCAGGGAGGAGTTGGCAGCCAAGGACGCCACCAGCGTGTCGCGGATGGTCTTGAGCCCTATGGGCTGGCGGTAGAGCTGATACACGAGCGGCGGGCCGCCCGTGGCAAACAGCCCCGTCAACAGGCCCGACAGCACGCCCCACAGGCGAAATGAGTTGGCCGACGAGCGCTCGCGCAAGGCCGCGGCCTGGCGCAGCACGATCACGGCGCACAGCACCACGGTGAGCCCGAGCAGCATGCGAAGCACCAGCGTGACATTGCTGCCCAGCCAGCCCAGCAGCACGATCCCCGCCAGAATGCCCGCCACGCTGCCCAGAGTGGTGTCGCGAAAGGCTGCCACGTCCAGCGCGTGGTCTGACCGGCGCAGGGCCACCACGGCGTTGGCCAGCGCCAGCACCGTGGCCACGTTGGCCAGGTCGGCAACCGGCGCCAGCTCAAACAGACCCGCCAGCCCGAGCAGGATGAGCGCGAAGGCAAAACCACTGAGGTTCTGCGCGCAGGTCGCCAGTGCCACGCAAAGCAGGAAGAGGGTTGTGTGCAGCAGGGTCATTCAGCGGCTTGCCAGTTTTGAGCGGTGAAGTGGCTGAAAGAAAAAGGCATCGTGAAAATCTGCTCAGGCGGAGCCTGTCGAAGCCCTTCGACTGGTTCCGGGCGATCGGAGGACAGGGATGGAGCCAGCAAGCAAAAAAAGAGGGGGGCAGGCCGGGTCATGGCGTCGGGCCCATGGGCCATGACGCAGCGTCAGCCGGCGTGCCGACTCAGAATGCTTTCAAGTTACTTTGATGCCTAAGATTTTACAGATGATCCGCCAGTGCTGCGGTTCCACCGGCGTGATCGACAGGCGGTTGCCTTTGCGCAGTACCACGAGGTCTTGCAACGCCTCGTTGGCGCGCATCTCGGGCAGGGCGAGATTGCGGGTTTTCTGCAGCACCTGCACATCGACCAGCATCCACCGCGGCGCTTCGGGTTTGGAGGCGGCATCGTGGTAAGGCGATTGCGGATCGAACTGCGTCGGGTCCGGGTAGGGCGTGGAGGCCACCTGTGCCATGCCCACGATGCCGGGCTCTGCGCAACTGGAGTGGTAGAACAGCACGCCGTCACCCACCTGCATGGCGTCGCGCATGAAGTTGCGCGCCTGGTAATTGCGCACGCCGACCCAGGGGACGGTCGAATTCTTCGCCGCGAGGGCGTCGTCGACCGAGCATTCTTCGGGTTCGGATTTCATCAGCCAGTAGCTTGTCATGGGCTGCTCCTGCAAAACATTCAGTCGATGACCCAATCATTCACGTTGAATTGCCCGGTCATCACGGCAAATCCAGGATCACGTTGCCCACCACCTTGCCCCCCTCAACGGCTTCATGGGCGTCGGCGATCCCGTCCAGTGGGAAACGGGCGCCGACCGCGTGCTGCAGCCGCCCATGGGCCAGCAGGTCGGTCAGTCTGTTGATGGCAATCTGCCGGTCGTCCGGCGTGAGGTCATAGACCAGAAAAAACCGCAGGCTGATCGAGCTGAACAGCAAGGTGCGAAACGGAACGGGTGTGTCGCCATACGCATTCGAGCCATAGCCAACGAGCGTGCCATGAGGCGCGAGCGCGCCGTCGGGCAGCAACTGTACGGTGGACGAGAAGTCCATGTCGACGATGGCATCCACTCCGCGGCCGGCTGTGAGCTCCTTCACCCGCTGCGCGACAGGCTCGGTCTTGTAGTTGATCGTCGCTTTGACGCCGGCAACCAGCGCATGCTGTGCTTTCTCTGCCGACCCGACGGTGCCGATCACCTCCGCACCAGCAAGGACTGCCAGCTGCGCGGCATAGTGACCGACCGCAGACGAGGCGCCTATCACCAGGACGGTCTTTCCGGACATGTCGCCCAGCAGGTGAATGGCCTGACAAGCGGTCATCGCCGGGATGCCGAAGCACGCAGCAGCCGCAAAGTCCGTCGTGTCTGGCAGCCTCACGGCCTGTGCCTCGGGCAGCGCAATATATTCAGCGGCGGTGCCCATCGGTCGCTGCCATTGCCCGTTCCAGACCCAGACGCGTTCGCCCAGGCGGCTGGAGGACACGCCATCGCCCACCCGGTCGATCACGCCGGCACCGTCGCTGTGCGGCACGATGTGCTCGCTCAGGAGCGGCCGGCCAAGCCGCGATTTGACATCCGAAGGGTTGACGCCCGAGGTGGCGAGTTTGACGCGGACTTCGCCAGGCCCGGGCGTGGGCGTTGGCAGTTCGCCGACGACCAGCACCTCACGGGCCGCACCGTTTTTTGAATACCAGGCAGAACGCATGATGACCTTGTCTGATGTTGTGGACTGCATTGGCGCAGATGGATCGAACAGAAAGCCAATGGTTGCCAAATCGAGGATACAAGAAATGCCGAAGCCTGGCATCGTTCGATGTCGGATCGCCTGCGACCGTTAAGGCCGTGCGTCACTGCGCGGCGCCGTGTTGATTGTTTCGCTCGCCTCGGCCAACACACAGACGACACCGTGGCGGTCAATAGCCGGCCCGTTGGCACCACGTCACGCCCCGGTGGGCCGTGCTGCTCACGGTTTCGGGTCACGCCAGACAAGGTAAGGATTCAGTGGCGTGCCGAGCCACCACTGGCGCTCCGGCCCCAGTTTGAAGATCGCGAAGTGAAGGTGCGGCGCATCGGGCGATGCATTGCCGGTGCTGCCGACATAAGCTATCACCTGGCCTTTGCGCAGGGTGGCACCTTCTGTGAGGCCCTCCACGTAGCGGTCCAGGTGGGCGTAGTAATACGCGTACTGGCTGGCCGGGTCGAACTGGTAAATGGTGATGCCGCCGGGTTTGCTGAAAAACAGCTTGGCCACTTGGCCGTCTTCGACCGCAAACACGGGCGTGCCGCGCGCGCTCATGATGTCCAGTGCTTCATGCGGGGCGCCTGCGGCACGCGCCTGGGTGTAGGTGTCGCTGAGCTGGGCGGGGGCGACGCCTTGTACCGGCAGCGTCAGGACGCGCTGGCGCAGTTGTGCAATGTCTGTGTCACCCGCGATGGACGCGGGCGGCGGCGGCAGGGCAGGCGAGGGCGCGGCGCTTTCGATGTTCTGGACGACAGGCATCGGCTTGCCAGCCTCCATTGCCTGCACGGTCGGCGCAATTGCCTGGCGAACTGGCGAGGTGGCGGGCTGCAGCACCTGCGTCGCTGGCGCCTCCCTGCGTGCGCCTATCATCGCGCCTGCCGCCACGGCCAGCAGCACGCACACGGCCAGCGCCGTTTTCCTCAGCCGGACAGTTGTGGAAGCCATCAAGCCAGGATGTTGACCTTGAACCCGGCTTTCACCAGGGTCGACAGGCGCTCGGCGTCCCAGTTGGTCATGTGGATACAACCATTGGTCTCGGAGTGCCCGACATTGGAAGGGCTGGGTGTGCCGTGAATGCCCCAATGCGGCTTGGTCAGTCCCAGCCAGATGCTGCCGACCGGGTTGTTGGGCCCGGGTGCGATGTCAACCTTCTGCGCATCCTTGGGAGAATTTTTGAGCAGAGCCGGGTTGTAGGTGAAGCGCGGGTTTTTCACCTCATTCTTGATGGCCATGATGCCGAGCGGCAGCGGATCGTTCCTTTCATTGCCGATGCTGATCGGAAAGCCCGCCACCAACCGCCGGGCGGTGTCCAGAACATAGAGAACGCGTTCGGACTTGTCGATCTGGATCGAGGCTGCGCTGACCGGCGTGGCGCTGGCGGCCACATTGGGCACGGTGATCCGTTTGCCGGCTTCCATGGTGCCGCTGCCGTTGAGCTGCTGGAGATAACCGGGGCTGGTGTGGAATTTTTCGGCCATCGCCTCCTCGATCGACTCATAGACCAGCGCCTTCATTTTTGCGCGCTCGTCCATTGCGACCGGCGTTTTCTCAAACGGACCGGCGGTGTCCTTGTCGGTCAAGGCATAGCCTGTCAGCAGGGGTGCGCCATCCGTGCGCAGCGACGCCCAGGTTTCCGCGGTGACCGTTCCGGTGGGCTTGAGGTCGTGCGCGGTCTGGTAGGCCTTGACCGTGCGCTGCATGTTGGCGGCAAAACGTCCGTCGATCTCACCGCAGGAGAACCATGCCCGGTCGAGCATGATCTGCGCACGCGCCACCGCTGCACCCTGGCTGCCTCGGCGCAGCAGGGGTGTATCGGTGGCGTTGTTGAAGGCCTCCATGTCAAAGGGCTGCTGGCTGGCCGCCTTCGCTTTTGGCTTGGCCGCCCAGGCGCCGTGGCCGGCGAGGCCCAGCCCGGTGAAGCAGAGGGACGCGACAAGCGCGCGTCGCGAGACATGGACAGTGGAGGGCGTGGCAGGAGATGGCATCGGGAGGGCTTTCAGGGTGATCTACCCAGTCTGCCGCCATTCACGCCCATCGGCTGTAAGCAGACATGCCTGACCGTGGTCAGGTTTAGGGGGTGATGTGCGGCTGCGCTGGCCGTTGCGGCCACCGCCAACGGGCGGTGACCTCGGGTGTCTCGGCCAGCAGCGCACCCTTCTTCCACACCTTCAAGCGGTTCGCGCGCAGGCGGATCGCCTCCACCACATCCCGCGCCTTCAGCAGCACAAAGCTGGCATCGCACCCCACCTCCAGGCCGTAACCGGGCAGGTGCATCACCGTCGCCGCGTGGGTCGTCACCGCGTCAAAGCACTGGTGCATGCCTTTCTGGCTCGTCATCTGCGCCACATGCAGGCCCATGTGGGCGACCTCCAGCATGTCGCCGCTGCCGAGGCTGTACCACGGGTCCATCACGCAGTCATGGCCGAAGGCGACACGGGCGCCGGCAGCCATCAGTTCGGGCATGCGGATCATGCGGCGGCGCTTGGGGTAGGCGTCGTGAAGAACCTTTTATCGATTTCGTTCAGCTTGCGTTCACCTGCCTCTTTGTAAGCTCTGCTCCATATCAACCAAGGAGCCTCTTCATGAAACGTTCTGCCATTCTTTGCCTGACCACGCTTTTGGCAGTGGGCGCTCAGGCCCAGACCTTCAACGACACTGCCCGCGTGCGCAATGTCGAACCGCGCTACGAGAACGTCTCCGTGCCGCGCAACGAGTGCACCAGCCAGTGGGTGACCGAGCAGCAACCCGTGGCGGCTTCGCGCAATTACGGCGGGTTGGCGGTTGGCGGTGTGGCCGGAGCCTTGCTGGGACACCAGGTTGGCGGGGGCCGTGGCCGCGACGCAGCCACTGCTGTTGGCGCCGTCGTCGGCGCGCTGGCCGGCGAGCACTTTGCCAACCAGAACGGCTGGGGCGGCTACCAGCAGGCATCCCAGCCGCAGCAGCGCCAGGTGCAAACCTGCAACACCGTCAACGACGTGCAGTCCCGCCTCACGGGCTACCAGGTCGAGTACGAGTACCGTGGTCAGGTCTACAACACGGTGACCCGCGAGAAGCCGGGGCGCACCTTGCCTGTGCGCGTCTCGGTGACACCGGTGGAGCCAGTGGAGTCGGTGGGGCGCGAGTACCAGGGCCCACGCGAATACCAGGGCCGGCGCGATGACCGTGGCGGTCGCGAGTACTATGGTGCTTACAACCAATGAACGCACGATGAACGCATTTGCCAAACTGCTCTGCGCCATCTTGCTGGTGGCGTCCGGCCTGGCCTGGGCCGACGTGAGCCGCGATGACGCGGCCGCGGCGGCCCAGCGGGCCAGTGGCGGCCGCGTGCTGTCCATCGATAAGTCCGAGTCTTCGGGCCAGCCGGTATGGCGCGTCAAGGTGGTCACGCCGGCAGGTGAGGTTCGCGTGGTCCAGGTGGATGTCGCCACCGGCCAGGTCCGGTAGTGTGGGCCGCCTGCGGCAGCTTTAACCCATGCGCTTGTTGCTGATCGAAGACGATGCCGCGCTGCGGCTCACACTGGCCCGCCAACTGGCGACCGATGGCTACCGGGTCGATCAGGCCAAGGACGGCGAAGAGGGCCTGTTTCTGGCGCGCGAGTACCCGGTCGACCTGGTCATCGTCGACCTGGGGCTGCCCAAGCTGAACGGGTTGAACATCGTGCAGCGCCTGCGCCAGGAGGGGCGTGCCATACCCATCCTGATTCTCACCGCACGCGGCAGCTGGCAAGACAAGGTGGTGGGGCTGGAAGCTGGGGCCGACGACTACCTGGTCAAGCCTTTCGAATACCCGGAGCTGGCCGCGCGGCTCAAGGCCTTGCTGCGGCGCTCGCTCAAGACGGCCTCTGACGTGCTGACGCTCGGCCCCCTCAGCATCGACCTGTCGGCGCAGGCGGTGCGGCTCAATGGCGCGGTGCTGGAGCTCACGGCGTTCGAATACCGCCTGCTTGAATACCTGGTGCGCCAGCGCCCGGCCATCGTCACCAAACAGGCGCTGTCGGATTACCTCTACCCGCACGGGGAAGACCGCGACAGCAATGTGCTGGAGGTGCTGGTGGGCCGGCTGCGGCGCAAGCTCGACCCTGACGGCAGCATCGGCCCCATCGACACCGTGCGGGGGCGGGGCTACAGGTTCACGTTGGAATGAAGGCTGGCTACTCCATCCGCGCCCGCCTGCTTCTGGGGGCTGCGTTGGTGCTGCTGGCTTTCATGGCTGGCGCGGGCCTGGCGGTGCAGCGCGCCCATGAGGACAGTGTGCGCACCGTCCACTTCGGCCGTCTGCAGAGCACCGTTTACCTGCTGCTGGCCGCTGCCGAACTCGATGCCGGCGGTGCGCTGGTGATGCCGCCCGAGTTTGCGGAGCCGCGCCTCTCATTGCCGGGTTCCGGCCTGTACGCGGGTATCTACAACGTGTTGCGCGGAGCGCAGTGGCAGTCGACCTCGACCTTGGGCCTTCATCTACCCTTTCGACGCAGTCTGCAACCTGGTCAATGGCGCAACGAGACGGCGGAGGGGGCCGGCAGGTCCTTCCTGTCGGTCAGCTATGCCGTCACCTGGAAGGCCTCCGCGCGTGAGGTGCCGCTGGTGCTCACGGTGCTGGAAGACCGCGCGGCCTTCGACAGTGAAGTCAGCGCCTTTACCCGCACCCTGTGGCTCTGGCTGGGCGGCGCCGCCGTGTTGCTGCTGTGGGCCCAGTTGTGGCTGTTGCGGTGGGGCCTGGCGCCGCTGCGGCACGTGGCCAGCGAGATCCGGCGTATCGAAGAGGGCGAGCAATCGCGCATCGAGGGCCGCTACCCCACCGAAATCTCGGGCCTCACGGACAACCTGAACACCCTGATCCAGCAGGAGCGCGAGCGCCAGGCCCGGCATCGCGACGCACTGAGCTTTCTCGCCCACAGCCTGAAGACGCCGCTGGCCGTGCTGCGCGGCAGCCTGGCCGAGCCGGCGCAACTCCCGGCCACGGTGGCCCAGCAGGTGAGCCGCATGGACGACATCGTGCAGCACCAGCTGGGGCGCGCCGTCGCCGGGGGCGCCGCGCGCTTTGCGCCACCGCTTCGGGTAGCGCCTATCCTGGAACGCATTCAGGGCGCGCTGGCCAAGGTGTATGCCGAAAGGGCGTTGGACTTCAGCGTCGAGTGCCCGCCCGACCTGGCCTGGCGCATCGATGAGGGCGACTTGTTCGAGATGTTGGGCAATCTGCTGGACAACGCGGCCAAGTGGGCGCGCAGCCGCATCCTGGTGCGGGTGTGGCGCGAAGCCGGGCGCCTGTGCATCCGCATCGAGGACGATGGCCCCGGGTTCAGCGACACCGAGTCCGCCCTGCGGCTCCACGTGCGGGGGGACGAGCGCGTGCCCGGGCACGGCGTCGGGCTGGCCGTGGTGAGCGACCTGGTGGCCAGTCACCAGGGGGAACTGAAGCTCACACGCGGCGCTATGGGCGGCGGGCGGGTCGACATCGTGTTGCCGGTGCCTTGAGCACTGTGCTCTTCAAGGTGAAAGTCGGAAGTGCTTGACTTGCCTGAAGAAGGCGGTGAAGGCGGTCTTGGGTTGTCATGGCCACATGCAGGCCCATGTGCGCGACCTCCAGCATGCCACCGATGCTCTCGATTCAATAAGCCAGCGCCGAAAACCGATCAGCAATCCAGTCAATGAACACCCGCAACCGGTTGCTTAAATGCCGATTGGGTGGGTACACCACATAAAACGGATAGGGCTCTGGTTGCCAGTCCTGTAAGACGGGCACCAGCGCGCCTGAATCGATGTGTGGCCTGGCGACGTAGGAGAAGGTGTGCAGCACGCCCAGCCCGGCCAGGCCTGCCGCCAGATGGGCGTTGCTTTCGTTGACGCCAATCGAGCGGGTGCCGACGACTTCCAGCTTTTGTCCTTTACGCGAAAAAAACATGGGCATTACCCGGCCGGTGCGCGCTGAAAGGTAGCTCACCACCTTGTGCTCTTTTTCCAGCTGGTCGGGTTGGGTGGGCGTGCCGTATTCCTTCAGGTAGGCCGGCGTTGCGCAGGTGACCCAGGATGCATGGCCGATCTTGCGGCCAATCAGCGACATGTCGGTCAGCTCGCCGCCGCGGATCACGCAATCGACGCTGTCGCTGACCAAATCGACCATGCGGTCGCTCACGCCCATGTCCACGCGGATGTCCGGATAGCGCGCAAAAAATTCGGGCAGTGCAGGGATGATGACCAGGTTGGCGAGCGAGCTTCCCGTGTCCACCCGCAGGTGCCCGCGCGGCCGGCTCTGCACGGCGCTGAAGCTGGTGTCCACGTCGTCAAGCTCCTTCAGCAGGCGCATGGTTTTTTCGTAATACGCGGCGCCTTCGGGCGTCACCATGACCTTGCGCGTGGTTCGCTGCAGCAGCTTGACGCGCAGGTGTGCCTCGAGTGCCTGGACCAGTTTGGTCAACGACGCGTTGGGCATGTCGAGCGAATCAGCCGCCTTGGTGAAGGTTCCGGCTTCGACCACCCTCGCAAAGGCCCGGATGGCTAGCAGCTGGTCCATAGGGTTCTTTGATTATTCACGTGGGGGAATAAACATTTCATTTTTAGCCACTTTATCGAACAATCGGTGAGCCGTAAAGTTCATCCGTCGACACCATCGACCGGCCTCAAAAGCCTGCCACCCACCACACAAGGATGAACATCATGAGCAAGAAACTCGAAGGCAAAGTAGCACTGATCACCGGCGGCACCTCAGGCATTGGCCTGGCCTCAGCAAAGGAATTTGCGGCGCAGGGTGCCACTGTTTTCATTACCGGCCGCCGCCAGGCGGAACTTGATGTGGCGGTCGCGTCCATTGGCGCTGGAGCCATTGGCATACGCGGCGACGTCGCCAACCTGGGCGATCTGGACCGTGTCTATGCCCAGATCAAGGCTAAAGCCGGGCATCTCGATATCCTGTTTGCCAACGCTGGCGGCGGCGACATGATGCCGCTGGCCGCAATCACCGAAGAGCACTTCGACCGCATCTTCAATACAAACGTGCGGGGCACGCTCTTCACGGTGCAGAAGGCGCTGCCGCTGCTCAAGGACGGCAGCTCGATCATCCTGACCTCGTCGACCACCTCGGTCAAAGGAACGGAGAATTTCAGCGTCTACAGCGCGAGCAAGGCGGCGGTGCGCAATTTCGCACGCTCATGGTTGCTTGACCTGAAACCACGCAACATCCGCGTGAACGCCATCAGCCCTGGCCCGGTGCACACCCCTGGTCTGGCGGGTTTGGTTCCGGTTGAACATCAGGAGGGCCTGCTCGCCCATCTGGCGACATTGGTGCCAATCGGCCGCCTGGGCCAACCCAGCGAGATTGCCAAGGCGGCGACATTTCTGGCCTCTGAAGACAGCAGTTTTATCAACGGCATCGAGTTGTTTGTGGATGGCGGCGCGGCCCAGATCTGACTTGCAGGGGAACGGGGTGAGGCGTGCCGGCGCCCGCGCGATGCGTGGTGAGCCGTTGCGTCGCTCACCAGTCCCCGCCTTCCGGCGGCCATTTTTACCATCGCGAAAGCTTTCATGATTTTCCGTTACAGCTGGACTACGCCCAACGGGCGTAAAGCCTCCATACGGCTGGAAGAACTGGGCGTTTCGTATACCGTCCGTCCCGTCAACCTTGGCAAAAACGAGCAGTTTTCATCCGCGTTTCTGGCGATCTCGCCGAACAACAAAATACCGGCAATCGTGGATGGCGAAGCCGATGGAGGGAAACTGACCGTCTTCCAGAGCGGCGCCATCCTCACTTACCTGGCGGAGAAGCACGGGCGTTTTCTTCCAGCCTCAGGCCCGGCACGCTACAAGACGCTCGAGTGGCTCCACTGGCAGATGGGCGGCCTGGGTCCGATGCTGGGGCAGCTTGCCTTCTTTGAAAAATTCTCCAAAGAGAAGTCACCGCTGGCGAGCAGGCGCTTTGTCGCCGAAGCCGACCGCCTGCTCACGGTGTTGGACAAGCGCCTGGCTGGGTCAAGCTACCTCGCGGGCGAGGACTACTCCATCGCGGATATCGCGGCTTGTCCCTGGGTGGTGACTGCCACGACTTTCCTTGCTGATGTGCTGGCTGGGCGGATGAAGACCAAGCCGGCCTTGCGGCGGTGGAAGGTGGCGGTGGGTGACCGGCCTGCCGTGAAGCGCGACATGGCTGTGCCGGTGGCTTGAGGGAGCTGCAGTACCGGCCCCGCTGCTTCTACAGCTGACCGGCCAACAGCTGCGCCAGTGAGGCTGGTTATGGCTTTGAAAACCCAGCCGCGTTTGGCCGTCCCGCCAGTTGCAATCTTGCCACCACCTCTGCCGTCTCCGCTAGCAGCTTCCCCTTCTTCCACACCTTCAGCCGATTCGCCCGCAGGCGGATCGCGTCCACCACATCCCGCACCTGCAGCAACACAAAACTCGCATCACACCCCAGCTCCAGCCCATAACCTTGCAGATGCATCACCTTCGCGGCGTTGGTCGTCACCGCGTCAAAGCATTGCCGAATCCCTTTCTGGCTTGTCATCTGCGCCACGTGCAGGCCCATGTGCGCCACCTCCAGCATGTCACCGCTGCCCATGCCGTACCAGGGGTCCATCACGCAGTCATGGCCGAAGGCGACACGGACGCCGGCAGCCATCAGTTCGGGCACGCGGGTCATGCCGCGGCGCTTGGGGTAGCTGTCGTGCCGGCCCTGCAGGGTGATGTTGATGAGCGGATTGGCGATGACGCTGACCCCGGACTCGGCGATCAGCGGAATCAATTTGCTGGCGTAGTAGTTGTCCATGCTGTGCATGGAGGTGCAGTGCGAGCCGGTGACGCGGCCCTGCAGTCCCAGGCGCTGCGTTTCAAAGGCCAGCGTTTCAATGTGGCGCGACAGCGGGTCGTCGGATTCGTCGCAGTGCATGTCGACCAGCAGGCCGCGCCTGGCGGCGATGTCGCAGAGCAGCTTGATGCTCGCTGCACCCTGTTCCGCCGTGCGCTCGAAGTGGGGAATGCCGCCCACCACATCCACCCCTTTATCGAGTGCGCGCTCCAGATTTTCGACGCCACCTGCCGAACGCAGCATGCCGTCTTGCGGGAAGGCGACGAGTTGCAAATCGATATAAGGCGCGACCTGCTTCTTCACTTCCAGCAGCGCGTCCACCGCCAGCAGGCTGGCGTCGCTGGTGTCAACGTGGCTGCGGATCGCCAGCAGGCCCCTGGCCACCGCCCAGTCGCAGTAGGTGAGGGCGCGTTCAATGATGGCGTCGGCCTTCAGCGTGGTTTTAAGCTCACCCCAAAGCGCAATGCCTTCGAGCAGGGTGCCGCTTTCGTTGACCCGCGGCAGGCCATGGCTGAGCGTGGCATCCATGTGGAAATGCGGGTCCACAAAAGGCGGGCTGAGCAGGTAGCCTGTGGCGTCCACCGTTTCATGCGCGGGTGCTTGGAGGCCCGCCTCCACGGCCGTGATGCGGCCACCCTGCACGGCGACGGACATGCCGGTTCTGCCGTCGGGCAAGGTGGCGTGGGTGATGAGCAGGTCGAGCATGGACTGGATTTATCGGTCTTCTACCCGTCTTATAGCCGTCTTAGACCGAGAGGTCGAACATCCTCTGCACCAGCCACCAACCCGCCAGAATCGCGACCAGCACCGAGCCGCCCTTGAGCACCCCGACGCGGTAAAAGCGCGTGTGCCGCAGCAGGAAAGCCACAGGCAGGAAGACAGCGACGATGGCCAGCTGCCCGACCTCCACGCCCAGATTGAAGCCCACCAGCGCCAACACCAGCGCATTTTGCGGCAGCCCCAGATCCGCCAGCACCGAGGCGAAGCCAAAACCGTGGATCAGCCCGAAGGCAAAGGCCATGACCCAGCGCCTGGACTCGATCGCCCCGCGCAGGTTGTTCAGTGCGGCGAATACCACCGAAGCCGCAATCGCCGACTCCACCAGCCGCGACGGCAGGGTGATGACCTGCAGCGCCGCCAGGCTGAGCGTGATGGAGTGTGCCAGCGTGAAGGCTGTGACGACCTTGAGCACTTCCTTGATTGAACCCGTGAGGCTGGAAGAGCCCTCCCACTGGCCCTGCCTGCGCACCAGCACTGCCGGCAGCAGCAGCGACAGCAGGAACAGGATGTGGTCGTAGCCGATCCAGATGTGCCAGGTGCCATCCACGAGGTACTGGCGAAGGGTTTGCCAGGCGCCTGCGGGTTGCAGGGCCAGCGTCTGTTCTGCCGAACTGGTGCCGAAGACGAGCGCCTGGGCCTGCGCGCTGCCTGGACCCACCCACTGCACCAGACCGCGGTGTGACGGGTCCACGTCAAACAGCAGCGAGTAGGTGGCTTTGAGCGGCGCATCGAGCTGGGGGCATTGCGCATTCAGGTTCAGCACTGCGTAGGTGCCGTCACTGTGTTTGTCGAGCTGCATCGGGGCTGCTGTGGCCCACACGCAGGGTTTTTCGGCTGCACTGACCGAGAGATGGGCGGTGGCCAGTTGGGTGATGTCGTCGGCACGCAGCCGCACCTCGCCCCAGGTGATGTCGCCGTTGCTGTCGCGGTCGAGCTGCAGCACGTAGTCGAGGTCACGCAGGGCAATGTCCCATCGCACTGCGATGTTGCCGCTGCCTTCGGTGGCACGCAGGGTGAGGTAACTGTCACTGGGCTTGTGGGCCCAGGCGGCGGTGTGAAGCAGGGCCATCAGCAGGCCGAGTGGCCAGGCCAGCAGGGTGAGCAGGCGGCGGGTCATCGCTTGCCTCCCGTGTTGGCGAGTTTGGCGGCGACGTCGGTCATGACCGGGTCCTCGTAATGGCTGCTTTGCAGCCATTCGAGTGCAGGCCTGGCCGCCTCGGGTTTGCCGGCAGCCAGTGCCGTGCGCAGCAGGATTTCAGCATCCCGCGGCTCTTTTTGCACCTCGTAGTTGCGGGCGGCCAGCGCCAGCGCGTCGGCCGGCTTGCCTTCGACGTCCAGTGCAAAACGAGCGGCCTCCTGTTCGTGCAGGCGATCCCCGCGCAGCGTGGCGGCGGCGAAACGGTCGCGCAACTGGGCTGCCCAATCGCTTGCCTTGGGATGCTGTGCGGCCTTGCCGGCCAGCGCCAGGCGCAGCAGCAGCACGTCCGAGCGCTCCCAGCTTTCCAGCAGCGTGATCACTTCTGCGGGGCGCTTGCGGGCCAGCAGCAGGTCGCTGTAGGCGCCCAGCAGGTACTGGTCGGTGATGCCCAGCTTGAGGCCTTTCTGATAGTAGGTCTCGGCCAGTGCCAGATCGGGCAGGCGCACGGCCATTTCGCCCAGACGGGTGTAGAGCCACAGCAGCAGCTCGGGCACCGCACGTGGATTGGCGCGTACCGCCTGCTCCACGGCGCTGAAACTCTGGCGCAGCTCGCCAGTGGTGGCTTTCACGAAGGTGCGGCAGCCCAGGCCAAGCAAGGGATCGGCCAGCGGTGTGAGGCGTTCGCAATCGGCCATCGCCTCGGCGTAACGGGCTTGCACCATGTAAATGGCGGAGCGCCACGCCAGCGGCTCCGCCCAGCGCGGATTGAGTTCGATGGCCTTGCCCAGGCTTTGCAGGCCACCGTCAAAGTTGTGGCTGTACTGCTGGATCAGGCCGTTGGCCAGCCAGTAGTCGGCGTTGTCGTTGGCTGTGGTGGCCATGGGCGCAATCGAAGCCGCGGCGTAGCCGACGAGGCGCGGGTCGCCCTGGGCCATGGCGAGTTCGAAGTAGCGGCGGGCGATCTCGACGCGCAGCGCGTGGTCGCCGGGCCTGGCTGCCAGCTGTCGGCGAAGCGACTCGACGCGGCGGGCCGAAGGGTCGCTGGCCAGCGGCAGGCGCTCCACCACCTCGCTGTCAGTGGCAGGGGTGAAAGGGGCGGCGAAGAGGTGCGTGCTGGCGCCCAGCAGCAGGGCCACGGCTACCAGCCGTGCGGTGCGATGCAAGCCCATGCCTATTTGGTGCCGAAGATACGGTCGCCAGCGTCGCCGAGGCCGGGAAGGATGTAGCCGTGGTCATTGAGCTGGCGGTCAATGGCAGCGGTGTAGATGGGCACATCCGGGTGGGCGGCCTGCAGCGCGGCAATGCCTTCGGGGCAGGTCAGCAGGCAGACGAACTTGATGGACTTCGGGTTGAGCTCCTTCAGTCGCTCCACCGCCGCAATCGCCGAGTTACCAGTGGCCAGCATCGGGTCTACCACCACGATGTCGCGCTCCTGCATGTCGTGCGGCATCTTGAAGTAATACTCCACCGCCGTGAGCGTCTTCGGGTCGCGGTAGAGGCCCACATGGCCAACGCGGGCGCCCGGCACTACGCTGAGCATGCCTTCGAGGATGCCGTTGCCGGCGCGCAGGATGGACACAAAGACCAGCTTCTTGCCGTCGATCACGCGGGATTTCATCCGCTCCAGCGGGGTGTCGATCTCGATCTCCTGCGTCGGCATGTCGCGCGTGACCTCATAGGCCATCAGCATGCTCAGCTCGTTGAGCAGGGTGCGGAAGGTGTTGGTGGAGGCGTCCTTGCGGCGCATCAGCGTGAGCTTGTGCTGGACCAGTGGGTGGTCCACCACGTGGACTTTGGCTTGGGAGGTGGTCATGTCGAGGTTTGTGGAATTCTTAGAAAACGGTACCGTCGCTCAGGATGTTCAAGGGTGGCTGGCCGTCACGCAACTGCTGTGCCAGCACGCGCCCCGCAGCCCAGGTGCCGCCTTCGAGCACGCAGGCCAGCGGCATTTGCCCGGCCGTCAATCCTAACTGTTCCCGCACCAGGGGCGCGAGCTCGTCCAGCAAGGAAACCGTCAGCGCGCGCCATTCCACAATCAGTTCGTCGCCGGCCGCATGCGGCTGCACCGCCTGTGATGGGTCTTTCAGGCGCAGCACCCCGGCGTCCAGGAACAGGCCGCCGTTGCGGTACTCCGGCAAGCCTGTGAGGGCATCGAGACCCTCCACACGCACGCCAGCCCACTCAAAAGGTTCCAGCAGCGAATACGTCAGCCACTGCGACAGCTTGTGAAAGGGCATCCAGCCGTGGGTCGGGTCGGCCGCTCCGCCGTTGCCGCGCACGGCCGGGTGGCGCCAGCAGTCGCCCAGCGCCTGGCCCTGCAGCAGGTTCTGCGCGGGCCAGATGGCAGAAAAGCTGGTGAGTACCGCGCTGAGCAGGTCGCGAGCCTGCACGGGCGGCGAGGGTTGTCGCGTCCCCTCAGCGCCTTGCGTCATCCAGTCAAACAGATGGCCGGGGCGGGCGGGCTGGCCAAACATGGCCGGGTTGGCTTCCAGTGCCATGCCGAGCTGCTGCAGCAACTGCGCGCGGCCTTGCAGGCCGACCAGCGGGTTGCTGCCCGACACCTGGAAGGCCCGGCCCAGTGTGTCGGCGGTGACAGCCCGCAAACCGGTGGCATCGGCCCGGTACGGCTCCGCTGGATCGCTGGAAAACAGGCCGGCCATGAATGCGTGGAAGCTGGCCACGCTCAGGCCTTCGGAGCGGGTGTAACGGTGGGGCGCGGGACAGCCTCCGGTGGGGGGCTCCAGATAACCCCAGTCGGGCCCTGCGCCGGCGTCTAGCAGCACGCTGACCACGGCCAGGTCGATTTCGGCGCGGGCACGTTCGGCGGCGCTGGCGTGGTGCAATTCCAGTTCTGCGCCGAGCTGACCGGTGCGGTCCACGCCGCCGGTTTCAAAATGCCGCCAGCGGCTGTGGTACGGAATGTGCAGGCCGGGGTAGCGCGCTCTGGTGAGCTGGGCCACCAGCGCGGCAGCCGTGTCCATGGCGCCGTCGTTCACCGTGAACCAGTCTGATTCGCCGCGCCGGGCTCTGGCCAGCAGGCCTGCCGCACGCGCGCGCACTGCCGCGGTGGAGCGTAATTCGGCCACTGCAGCGCTGGCGCCTGGAGGGTGGGGCATGGTGGGTGTCACCGTGGGTGGAGGGAGCGGTAGGCTGGGTGGGGGTGAACAGGGTTTACACGCCGAGCACACGGCCCTTGGCCTTCTTGAGCTCGTCGGCGTCCGGCACTGCACCGGGTGTGAAGTAGCCTGCGGCCATCTTGGCGTCCATCTCGACCCGGGCGTCGGCCGGGATCAGCCCCTCGGGAATGTTGACGCGCTGCACGACCTCGATGCCGGCCCGGGTGATGGCGTCGTATTTCATGTTGCTCATGGACACCAAGCGATGGATCTTGCGGATGCCGAGCCAGTTGAGCACGTCGGGCATCAGTTCCTGGAAACGCATGTCCTGCACGCCCGCGACGCATTCGGTGCGGTTGAAGTACTGGTCGGCCGTGTCGCCACCCACCTGCCGTTTGCGCGCGTTGTAGACCAGGAACTTGGTGACTTCACCCAGTGCCCGGCCTTCCTTGCGGAAGTAGGACACCAGTCCCACGCCGCGGCGCTGCGCGCCCTGAATGCATTCCTCGATCGCGTGCGTCAGGTAGGGGCGGCAGGTGCAGATGTCGGAGCCGAACACGTCGGAGCCATTGCATTCGTCATGCACGCGGGCAGTCAGCTCGACCTCCGGGTTCGCCAGGTCCCGCGGCCGGCCAAAGATGTAGGCCGTGAGCCCGCCGATGGGCGGCAGGAACACCTCCAGGTCGCTGCGTGTGACCAGCTCCGGGTACATGCCGCCGGTTTCCTCAAACAGCACGCGGCGCAAGTCGGTTTCGCTGCAGCCGAAGCGGCGGGCGATCTCAGGCAGGTACCAGACGGGCTCGACCGCCACCTTGGTCACCATGGCGGCGCCGCCGGCCGTCAGCACCTTGCCGTCGGCCTGCAGGCGGCCCGACTGCAGCGCCTCGATCACCTCCGGCAGGATCACATGCGCCTGCGTCACCGCAATGGTGGGGCGGATGTCATAGCCCGCGGCCAGTTCGCTGGCGAACACGTCCGACACGGTGGCGCCCCACGGGTCCATGGCCACAATGCGGCCGGGCTCGCTCCATTGAGGATAGGGTCCGATCACGTCGGTCGGCATGGTGTTGGTGAGGTCAGCCTTGTGCGCAGCCGACAGGGCGCCCGACGCAATGGCCAGCGCGCGGTACACGCTGTAGGAACCGCTGTGCGTGCCGATGACGTTGCGGTGGCTGCGCTGGGTGGTGGTGCCCACCACCGGGCCGCGCTCGACCGCCGTGGCGGCGCCCCAGTGGATGGGCAAGGCGCCGTTGCCGCCGGCGTGGGACGTCAGGCGGATATGGTGGGAAGAAGTGACGCCCCCAACAGCGGCAGCGGGCGAGGCGGAAGGCGGGGCAATGTCGTTGGCAGGCATATGGCGTCCTTCAAAGAACCCAATGTACCGATGCCCCCGGGGCTTGACAAGGCGGTGCGCTCAGGCGGTCGCCCGGATGCGACAACCGGTCACGAGGCCTCACCTTGCGCGTGCCCTCGCTTGTGTGCGGTACCGTACCTACGGGTTCTAGCGCTTGCCGCCGAAGATGCCGCCCAGCACGCCGCGAATGATTTCGCGTCCCACTGCCGAGCCCATGGTGCGCACGGCCGACTTGGCCATGCTTTGCGCCAGCCCGTCATGCTTGCCGCCGCGCGGGCCGGTGCTGCCGAACAGCACGTCGTTGAGCCCACCGAGGATGCCGCCCGAGCTGCTTTCGCCCGCTGCAGCCCCATTGGGGGCCTTGGCTGCACCCTCTGCTGCGGCATCGGCGCGGACCTTGAGTTTTTCGTAAGCGGATTCGCGGTCGACTTCTTTTTCGTACACGCCGGCCACCAGGGAGTTCTGAATCAGCACCTGGCGCTGCTGCGGCGTGATGGGCCCGATCTGGCTGCCCGGGGGCAGCACGTACACCCGTTCGGTGATGCCGGGCCGGCCCTTGGCATCGAGCAGGCTCACCAGGGCCTCGCCCACCGCCAGCTCCGTGATGGCGGCTTCGATATCGAGGCCAGGCTTTTGCCGCATGGTCTGCGCGGTGGCCTTCACGGCCTTCTGGTCGCGCGGCGTGAAGGCGCGCAGCGCGTGCTGCACACGGTTGCCCAACTGTGCCAGCACCGAATCCGGGATGTCCAGCGGGTTCTGCGTCACGAAATACACGCCGACGCCCTTGGAGCGCACCAGGCGCACCACCAGCTCGATGCGTTCGATCAGTACCTTGGGTGCTTCGTTGAAGAGCAGGTGGGCCTCGTCGAAGAAGAACACCAGCTTGGGCTTGTCGGGGTCGCCAATCTCGGGCAATTGCTCGAACAGCTCGGACAGCATCCACAGCAGGAAGGTAGCATAGAGGCGCGGCGAGTTCATCAGCTTGTCGGCGGTGAGGATGTTGACCACCCCTTTGCCGTCGACCGTCTGCATGAAGTCGCTGATGTTGAGCATGGGCTCGCCGAAGAACTTCTCGCCGCCCTGGCTTTCGATCTGCAGCAGCCCGCGCTGGATGGCGCCCACGCTGGCAGCGCTGACGTTGCCGTACTGGGTGGTGAAGTCGCTGGCGTTGTCGCCCACGTGCTGCAGCATGGCGCGCAGGTCCTTCAGGTCCAGCAGCAGCATGCCGTTGTCGTCGGCAATCTTGAACACCAGGTTGAGCACGCCGGCCTGCGTCTCGTTGAGGTTGAGCATGCGGCCCAGCAGCAACGGGCCCATGTCGGAGATGGTGGCGCGCACGGGGTGGCCCTGCTCGCCGAACACATCCCACAGCGTGACGGGGCAGGCGGCCGCCTCGGGCCGGTCGATGTGCCGGTCTTTCAGCACGGCGGCCATTTTGTCGCCGATGCTGCCAGCCTGGCTGATGCCGGTCAGGTCGCCCTTGACGTCGGCCATGAAGACCGGCACGCCGATTTTCGAGAAACCCTCTGCCAGCGTCTGCAGCGTCACGGTCTTGCCGGTGCCGGTGGCGCCGGTGATGAGGCCGTGCCGGTTGGCCAGCCCCGGCAGCAGTTCACACTGGGTGGAAGCGTTTTTTGCAATCAGCAGGGGAGAGACGGAAGAATCGGCCATGGCGTTGTCCAAAAGGTGAACGGGGGATGAAGCAAAGGTGAAAAAGTAAAATACGAGGTGTAGATTAAATCAATTCATCCGTCCAGACCCGTCTGGACACCGAAGTAACCGGGGATTGTGCAGTGGCTGGTCATAGCAAATGGGCGAATATTCAACACCGCAAGGGGCGGCAGGACGAAAAGCGCCAGCGCGTCTGGACGCGGGTGATGCGCGAAATCATGGTGGCAGCCCGCATGGGCGGCGGCGACCTGGGCACCAACCCGCGGCTGCGCCTGGCGGTGGAAAAGGCCAAGGCGGCCAACATGCCGTCCGAAAACGTCAAATACGGCATCGCCAAGGCCACCGGCAGCCTGGAGGGCGTGCATTACGAGGAAGTGCGATATGAGGGCTACGGCATCGGCGGCGCAGCCATCATCGTGGACTGCATGACCGACAACAAGGTGCGCACCGTGGCGGAAGTGCGCCATGCCTTTTCCAAGCACGGCGGCAACATGGGCACTGAGGGTTCGGTGGCCTTTCAGTTCAAGCACTGCGGTCAGCTCATTTACGCCCCGGGTACGAGCGAAGACAAGATCATGGAAGTGGCGCTGGACGCAGGCGCAGACGATGTCATCACCCACGAGGACGGCGCCATCGAGGTGCTGACCCCTTATGCCGGCTTCGAGGCCGTGAAGAATGCACTGGAAGCGACGGGGCTGAAAGCCGAACTGGCGGAAGTCACCATGCGCGCCGACAACACCATCGAGATGGCGGGCGACGATGCCCGCAAGATGCAGAAGCTGCTGGATGTGCTGGAGGATCTGGACGACACCCAGGAGGTCTATCACAATGCCGCGCTCTCCGACTGACGAAGCTGACTGGGCCCATTCAATGACAACAACGAAAGCGTTCGCATGAAAGTTTTGGTCGTGGGCGGCGGTGGCCGCGAACACGCGCTGGCCTGGAAGCTGGCCCAGTCCCCCAAGGTGCAGGCGGTCTATGTGGCCCCCGGCAATGGCGGCACCGCGCTTGATGCGCGGCTGGAGAACATCCACATCACTGACGTGGCCGAACTGCGCGCCTGGGCACTGGCCGAGAAGATCGCGCTGACAGTGGTCGGTCCCGAGCAGCCCTTGGCGGCCGGTATTGTGGACGAGTTCCGCGCGCACGGCCTGCGGGTGTTCGGCCCGACCAGGGCCGCGGCGCAACTCGAGAGCTCCAAGGCGTTTTCCAAGGCCTTCATGAAGCGCCACGGCATCCCCACCGCCGAATACGAAACATTCACCGACGCCACGGCGGCCCACGCCTACGTGGACGAAAAAGGCGCACCCATTGTGGTGAAGGCCGACGGGCTTGCCGCCGGCAAGGGTGTGGTGGTGGCGATGACGCTGCACGAGGCGCACGAAGCCATCGAATTCATGCTCGCCCCCGACCCGGCCTTCAATCCGCTCGGCGTGACCCACAACGCCGGCGGCGCGCGGGTGGTGATTGAAGAGTTCCTGCAGGGCGAGGAAGCCAGCTTCATCGTCATGTGCGACGGCAAGAACGTGGCGGTGATGGCCACCAGCCAGGACCACAAGCGCCTGCTCGATGGCGACCAGGGCCCCAACACCGGTGGCATGGGCGCCTATTCGCCGGCGCCCGTGGTCACGCCCGAGGTGCACGGCCGTGCGATGCGCGAGATCATCCTGCCCACCATCAAGGGCATGGAAAAGGACGGCATTCCCTTCACCGGCTTTCTGTATGCTGGTCTGATGATCGACGGCGAGGGCAAGCCCAAGACGCTTGAATTCAACTGCCGCATGGGCGACCCGGAAACGCAGCCCATCATGATGCGGCTCAAGAGCGACCTTTACGACGTGATGATGGCTGCCACTTCCGGTACGCTGGACCAGATCGAGATGGACTGGGACCGTCGGCCCGCGCTGGGTGTGGTGATGGCGGCGCACGGCTACCCGCTGAACCCGCGCAAGGGCGACGCCATTCACGGTTTGCCTGTGGCCACCGAGGACGCCATGGTGTTTCACGCCGGCACCCGCAAGGATGGCAGCGCGACATTGACCGCCGGCGGGCGCGTGCTGTGCGTGACAGCGCTTGGCAGCACCGTGAAGGCCGCCCAGCAGCGGGCCTATGAAGTGGCCGACGGCATTGGTTTTGACGGCGCCCAGTACCGCAGGGACATCGGCTACCGCGCCATCAAGTCCTGATGCCCGGCCACTGACGTCTCAATGACACCATGACGACGGACCTGCAGCCGCCGCATCCCCTGCAGTTTCGCGGCAGCCGCTGCGCGGCCCTGGCGCTGCGCTGGGCCGGCTGGCAGGCTGATTTTGAAGGCCTGCCCGCCCTGCAGGGCGTGGTGGTGGTCTATCCGCACACCTCCAACTGGGATTTTGTGGTGGGCCTGCTGCTGAAGTGGGCGCTGGGCATTCCGCTGCAGTTCTGGAGCAAGGATTCCCTTTTTCGCATCCCCCTGTTTGGCCGCTGGCTGCGCTGGGTGGGAGGCGTTCCGGTGAACCGTGACTCGCCGCATGGCGTGGTGGGCCAGATGGTGCGTCTGATCGCCGAGAAGAAGCTGAAGGGCGAGTATTTCTGGCTGGCCCTGTCCCCCGAAGGCACGCGCCGCTACACACCGGCGTGGCGCAGCGGCTTTTACCGGGTGGCCTTCGAAGCGGGCGTGCCGGTGGGGCTGGCCGCGCTGGACTACGGTCGCAAACGGCTGGTGCTACGCCAGTTTGTGCGGCTGACGGGCGATGAGTCCGGCGACATGGCGCGGATCGCCCAGGCGCTGGGTGATTGCCGCGGCTTTCGGCCCGAGAAGGCTGCACCGATCGAGCTGCCGCCTTTTCACCGCGCAGCCGCAGACACAATGCTCGAACAAAGGTAAAAAAAGCATGACGGATCTTTCAGGCGTACGCGTGTTCTTGCTGGATCTGCAGGAGCGCATCACCGGGGCTATTGCCGAGCTCGACGGCCAACCGTTTGTCGCCGACGCGTGGCGCAAGGAGCCGGGCGAGCCCCTGCAGGGCGATGGCGTCACCATGATCCTGGAGCAGGGCCACGTGTTCGAGCGCGCCGGCTGCGGTTTTTCGCATGTGCGTGGCCCCAAATTGCCGCCGTCTGCCACGCAGCACCGGCCCGAGCTGGCAGGCGCGCCGTTCGAGGCCATGGGTGTGTCGCTGGTGTTCCACCCGCGCAACCCCTACGCGCCCACAGTGCACATGAATGTGCGCATGCTGGCGGCCACGCCCGTTGGCGGGGGCGAGCCGGTGTGCTGGTTTGGCGGCGGCATGGACCTCACGCCTTATTACGCTTTCGAGGAGGACGCCAGGCATTTCCACCAGACCTGCAAGGACGCGCTGACGCCCTTTGGCGACGACAAATACCCGCGTTTCAAACAATGGTGCGACGAGTATTTTTTCCTCAAGCACCGCAACGAGCAGCGCGGTGTGGGTGGCGTGTTTTTTGACGACTTCCACGAGCTGGGCCAGGAAAAAAGCTTTGCCATGATGCAAAGTGTGGCCAACGGCCTCGTTCCGGCGTACCTGCCGCTGGTCCAGCGCCGCAAGGACACACCTTACGGCGAGCGCGAGCGGGACTTCCAGCTGTACCGCCGCGGCCGTTATGTGGAGTTCAACCTGGTGTGGGACCGCGGCACCCACTTTGGCCTGCAGTCGGGTGGGCGTACCGAGTCCATCCTGATGTCGATGCCGCCACTGGCGAGCTGGTCCTATCAGCGCCAGCACGAAGCCGGCTCGCCGGAAGAGCGGCTGACGCAGGATTTCCTGATCCGCAGGGACTGGCTGTGACGCCACAGCCGCGGCCAGGGACGCGCCGCATCGGCATGTTCGGCGGCGCATTCGACCCGCCGCACTGCGCCCACCAGGCGCTCGCCCGGGCGGCTGTCGAGCAACTGAATCTGGACATGCTCTACGTGATACCGACCGGGCACGCGTGGCACAAGCCGCGGGTGCTCAGCGCGCCCGAACACCGCCTGGCGATGGCGCGGCTGGCCTTTGACGAGCTGCCACACGTGGCGGTGGACGATCGCGAGATGCGGCGCGCCGGCCCCAGCTACACCGCCGATACCCTGGCTGCGCTGCAAGGTGAGCACCCCGGGGCACAGCTCTACCTGGTGATGGGCGCCGACCAGTTTGCCGCCTTCGGCCGGTGGCAACGATCTGATGAGATAAGGGATATTGCTATAATTTGCATAGCTGGGCGATCCGATGCCGTAGCCGATTCCACGGGATCGGTGGAGCCATTGGTGGCGATTGCCGACCCGCAAAGCCCCTTCCTGACCTTGAACCTCCCCCTGATGCACGTCAGTGCCACGCGCATTCGTGAATTGGCGGCTGCCGGCGGGGCGCTCGCTCCGGAGTTGTCCGGGCTGGTTCCCGAGCCCGTGGCGCGTTATATTGCAGCCCATCAGCTCTACCAGATTTCCTGATTTTCACCCTTTACGCAAAGTACTGAATGACCCCTACCACTGCCAAAACCGCGGGCATCGATGCCAAAAAAGATGTCCAGAAGCTGCAGCGCGCCATCGTCGATGGCCTGGAGGATGTGAAAGCCCAGGATATCCAGGTGTTCGACACCGAGCACATCACCTCGCTTTTCGAGCGCGTGATCGTGGCCTCCGGCACCTCGAACCGCCAGACCAAGGCCCTGGCCGCCAGCGTGCGCGATGCCGTGCGCGATGCCGGCTTCAACAAGCCGCGCATTGAAGGCGAAGACAACGGCGAATGGATCATCGTGGACTGCGGCGCTGTGGTGGCGCACATCATGCAGCCCACGATCCGCCAGTACTACCACCTCGAAGAGCTGTGGGGCGAAAAGCCCATCAAGCTCAAACTCGGCGCGCCGGCACCGCTGGCCAAGGCCTCCAGGCCCGAACCGGTGGCCGAGGCCAAGCCCAAGGCTGGCGCCAAGACCGCCGCCGGCAAACGCGGTGCCAAGCCCGCAGTGAAAGCCGCCAAGCCTGCACCCCGTGATCCCGAGCCGGGCTATGTGGGGCGTGTCGGAAAAACCAACGACTGGACCGCCAAGCGCAACCTGGCGGCACCGGCTGCAGAACCTGCGGCGAAGGCCCCCAGAACGGCCCGGACAGCCAAGCCTGCGGCCAGGATTCCGCTGGTCAAGGTGCCGGTGGCGAAAAAGGTGGCGGCCAAAAAATCCGTGGCCGCCAAGGCGACAAAGCCTGCCGTCAAGCGGCCTGCGGCTGCGAAACCAGCCACGAAACCAGCCACGAAAGCGGCTGTGAAGCCGGCTGGCAAGCCCGCCGCGAAGAAAGCCGCACCGCGCAGCCGATGAGGCTCACCATCGTCGCGGTGGGTCAAAAGGTGCCCGACTGGGCACAAACCGCCTACGACGACTATGCCAAACGTTTTCCGCCCGAGCTCAAGGTCGAGCTCAAGGCCGTGAAGACGGAGCCGCGTGCTTCCAAGACACTGGAAACCCTGCTGTCGGCCGAACGCACGCGCATTGAAGCGGTCATCGCGCGTGGGACCCACGTCGTGGCACTGGACGAGCGCGGCACCGCCGTCACCACGGTGGCACTGGCCGAGCGGCTCAAAAGCTGGCAGTTATCCGGTAACGATGTGGCCATCGTGATCGGCGGGCCGGATGGTCTCGACCCTGACTTCAAACGTGCTGCCCACGAACGCCTGCGCCTGTCTGACCTGACCTTGCCGCATGCCATGGTGCGGGTGCTGCTGATCGAGCAGCTCTACCGGGCGTGGAGCATCACCATCAATCACCCCTATCACCGGGAATAGGGGCCCCACGGTCGCTCACTTCGTGTAGCTCCCTGCCCCCCGAGGGGGCCGTCCGCCTGTGGCCCGGCAAAGCTGGTTCCACGGCTCAGCTGGTTAAGGCATGCTATCGCCGACATCCGTTATTCAGTTCCGTTCGCCCTGAGGTATCGAAGGGCAATCAAACCGCCAGACTACTTATGCCCATGAGCCCATTCATTTACCTCGCCTCCCAGAGCCCGCGGCGCCGGCAGTTGCTGGAGCAGTTGGGCGTGGCCTACCAACTGTTGCTGCCGGACGCTGACGAAGATGCGGAGTCGCTGGAGGATGCTTTGCCCGGTGAAGCGCCCGTCGCCTATGTGCAGCGCGTGACACGGCTCAAGCTGGCGGCGGCGGTGGCACGGATGAAACGGCGTTCGCTCCCGGCTGCGCCGGTGCTGTGCTCGGACACCACGGTGGCCCTGGGCCGCACCATTTACGGCAAACCGGCCGATGCGCGCGATGCGGTGCGAATGCTGGGCGAGTTGTCGGGGCGCACCCACCGCGTGCTGACCGCCGTGGCGGTGCAGCGCGGCCGGCAGCTGCATGAAGCGCTCAGCGTCTCGCAGGTGTCGTTCGAGCCGATGACACCGGCGCAGATCAAGGCCTATGTGGCCGGCGGCGAGCCACTGGGCAAGGCGGGCGCCTATGCGGTGCAGGGCAGGGTGGCCATGCATATCCGCCGGATCAGCGGCAGCTACTCCGGCATCATGGGCCTGCCGCTGCATGAGACCGCGTCCTTGCTGCGGCAGGCGGGTTTCAGGTTTTAGGGCCTCCGGGCGCTGGCATCCCTACAATGCCCGCATGCAGCAAGACATCCTGATCAACTGGTCGCCCCAGGAAACCCGAGTGGCCGTGGTCGAGCACGGCGCGGTGCAGGAACTGCACGTCGAGCGGACGCTGGAGCGCGGGCTGGTGGGCAACGTCTACCTGGGCAAGGTGGCCAGGGTATTGCCCGGCATGCAGTCGGCATTCATCGACATCGGACTGGACCGCGCGGCCTTTTTGCACGTGGCCGACCTGATGAGCAGCATCACGAGCCGGCATGCAGAGACCGAGGCTGCTGCGCCCGGCGCTTCGGGCCAGGTCGCGGCGGCACTCCAGCCCATCGAGAAGCAATTGTTCGAAGGCCAGTCGGTGATGGTGCAGGTGCTGAAGGACCCGATTGGCACCAAAGGGGCTCGCCTCACGGCGCAGATCAGCATTGCCGGCCGCCTGCTGGTGTTCCTGCCGCAGGACAACCACATCGGCGTGTCGCAGAAAATACCGCCCCGCGAACGTGAGGCCCTGCGCCAGCGCGTGCAGACCCTGGCCGGCAGCACCGGTGGCGGTTTCATCCTTCGCACCAACGGGGAAGACGCCACCGACGCCGAGCTGGAAGAAGACATTGCCTACCTGCGCAAGACCTGGGCGCGCATCAAGGACGCCTCGATGCGGCTCCCACCCGCCTCGGTGCTGCACCAGGACCTGAGTCTGTTGCAGCGGGTGCTGCGAGACCTGGTGGTCGAGAACACCCAGACCATCCGCATCGACTCCCACGAGCAGTTCGACAAGCTGCAGTCCTTCGCGGCAGAGTTCATGCCGGCCACGGTCGCCAAGCTGCAGCACTACGGCGGCGAGCGGCCGATTTTCGACCTCTTCAACATCGACGAGGAAATCGCCAAGGCACTGGGCCGGCGCGTGGACCTGAAGTCCGGCGGCTACCTCATCATTGACCAGACCGAAGCCTTGACCACGGTGGACGTGAACACCGGCGGCTTTGTGGGCGCCCGCAACTTCGACGACACCATCTTCAAGACCAACCTCGAGGCGTCGCAGGCGATTGCCCGCCAGTTGCGGCTGCGCAACCTGGGCGGCATCGTCATCGTCGACTTCATCGACATGCTCAAGGACAACCACCGCGAGGCGGTGCTGGCAGAGTTCCAGAAGCAGCTGGCACGTGACCGCATCAAGACCACGGTGAATGGCTTTTCGGCGCTGGGCCTGCTGGAGATGACCCGCAAGCGCACCCGCGAATCGCTGGCGCACCAGTTGTGCGAGCCGTGCAGCGCCTGCAGCGGCAAAGGCGTGGTGAAGACAGCGCGCAGCGTGACCTACGACATCCTGCGCGAGATCCTGCGCGAGGCACGGCAGTTCAATCCGCGGGAATTCCGCGTGGTGGCGTCGCCCAAGGTGATCGAGCTGTTTCTCGACGAGGAAAGCCAGCACCTGGCCAGCCTCAGCGACTTCATCGGCAAGCCCGTGTCCCTGCAGGCCGAGGCCGCAATGGCGCAGGAGCAATACGACATTGTGCTGCTCTGAACTGGGCGAGCGCTGAATGCTGCAAGCTGTCGACATGAACCTGAAAGCCACGGTCAACCGCCGGCCGATTCCGATTCTGGTCTACCACCAGATTGCCGCGGCGCCGCCCAAGGGCACGCCTTTTCGCAGCTTGTGTGTGTCGCCGTCGGTGTTTGCGCGCCAGATGGCCTGGCTCAAGCTGCTCGGCTACACCGGACTGTCCATGACCGCCCTGGCGCCCTACCTGCGCGGCGAGCGGGACGGCAAGGTGGTCGGCATTACCTTTGACGACGGCTACCAGAACAACCTCATCAACGCCTTGCCGGCCCTGCGCCGTCACGGCTTTTCCTCCACCTGTTATGCCGTCAGCGGCTTGATGGGCAAGACCAACGAATGGGACCGCAGCATTGGCGTGCCGCAAACGCCGCTGATGACCGAAGCCGAATTGCGCCAGTGGGTGGCCGAGGGGCAGGAGGTGGGCTCCCACACCGACCAGCACGTGAACCTCATGGAAGCCAGCGACAGCGCTGCACAGGCCGATATGCAGCGTGGCAGGGCCGTTCTGGAATCCGTTCTCGGCGCGCCTGTGACGCAGTTCTGTTACCCCTATGGTCGCTACGAACCACGGCATCGGGCCATGGTCGATGCACTCGGCTTCACCACGGCCACCACGACCGAACGCAGCCGCTGCCTCGCGGGCATGGACATGCTGCAACTCCCTCGGGTGCCGGTGCACCGGTCGACCACGCTGCCGGTGCTTTGGCTCAAGCTGGCAACCGCCTATGAGGACCGGCACAATGAGCCTTCCGCACGCTGACACGGCGGCGTCTGCAGCCGAGCCTGTCGTCCCCCGATGGCGGGTGGCGGTGTTCAACCGCACGTTTTCTGCCACGGGGGGCGGTGCCGAGCGGTATTCGATCGCTCTGGTGGAGGAACTGGCTGCGCGCCACGAGGTGCACGTCTTCGCGCAGGAGATCCACCACCACTGGCCCGGCGTCACTTACCACCGGGTTTCGGCCCCCCTGCGCAAGCCGCGCTGGGTGAACCAGCTGTGGTTTGCCACCGCCACCTGGTGGGCCACCCGCCGCGGCTTTGACGTGGTGCACTCGCACGAAAACTCCTGGCACGGCGATGTGCAGACAGTACATGTCATGCCGGTGCTTTACAGCCTCTTTCGCGGGCGCAGCGGCTGGCGCCGCATGCTGCGGCACATCAAGGTCTGGACCAGTCCGCGCCTTCTGACCTATCTCGGACTGGAGCGTGCACGGTATGCGCCGCAGCCGGGCCGGCAGGTGGTGGTGACGTCCGGGCATCTGCGTGCTGTGATGGGAGAGAGCTACCCGCAGTGCCTGCCCATGCTGGCGGTGATCACGCCCGGCATCACCTTGCCGGACTCGCCGACCAGCCAGGCCGCTCGTGCGGCGGCCAGGGCCTTGCTGGGGCTTCCGCAGGGCGCCCGTTGCCTGCTGTTCGTCGGCAATGACTACCGCAAGAAAGGTTTGCCGACGCTGCTGCAGGCGTTGGCGAAGTTGGCGCCGGATGTGGTTCTGGCGGTGGTCGGCAACCCGGCGCATATTCCCGAGTTCGAGGCTGAAGCAGGCGCGCTCGGGCTGCAGGGCAGGGTGTTCTTTCTGGGCTCGCTCCAGAACGTGGCACCCGCGTACGAGGCCGCCGATTGCCTGGTGCACCCGACGCTGGAAGACACGTTTGCAATGGTGGTGCTCGAAGCCATGGCGTATGGCCTGCCGGTGCTGGTGAGCGGGCCCCGCTACTGCGGCATTGCCGGGCTGCTGCAGTCCGGCGTCAACGCCGTGCTGCTGGACGATCCTCAAGACGTGGCGGCCATGGCACAGACGCTGACCAAGGTGCTGGCCGATGAGGGCGTGAGGGCAGGGCTGTCGGTGAAAGCCCGTGAATTCGCGGCAGCCTACCAGTGGCGTGAACTGGCCATCCAGCAGGAGCGCCTGTATTGCCAGGTCGTTGCGGCGAGCAGCCAGCGAGTTTGACCGCCGCTGCGCGGTACGGACGCCTCAGGCCACCAGCTTGAAGTGCTTGCGGCTGAAGTCCAGCCCCGTCAGGCTTTCGATCTGCCGCATGAAGTGGTACTTGTTTTCCTTGGGCGTCGGCTTGTAGTTGGGGTCGATGTTCAGCGTCTGCTCCGCCTCGGTGGCCAGCCACTGCTTGACTGCTTCGGGATGCGTTCCAGTGAACTGCGCCAGGGCACGGCGGTCGAACTGGCTGTACACAATCTGCGCCGCGGGCGTTGCCCAGTATTTGCTGACCTGATCCATTTTTTTCTGCATCTCCTCATTGCGGCGTATCCAGCCGTAGTGGTAGATGTAGGCATTGGCCAGCGCAGCGTGGGGGTTGCGGCCCCGCTTGTGCTGGGTGGTCACCAGCCAGTACTGGCCGTCCGGTGCATAGCTGCGGATGGTGTTGCGGATCAGCCGGCATTCGCGGCGGTACCAGCCCGGGCTGATGGAGATCCAGTCGGGTGAGCCATAAAAGTGGCGGTAGTCGAACACCAGGGCTTCCACCGCCGGGTTGTCGTGGTGGCGATCGACGCTGGCGCGAATCGCCGCCAGCTCGGCTTCATGCACGACCTCGTCGCCTTCAAGGTAAAAGGCCCAGTCACCGGTGCAGGAGTACTGCGCGATCATCTTCTGCTGGGCGTACACAAAACCGCGGTCGGACATGCGCTCGTTCCACAGCGTCTCGATGATGCGGATCTTCGGGTCGCCAATCGCCTGCACCCGCGCCAGCGTGTCGTCAGCCCCTTTGCCGACGGCCACAACAAACTCGTCGACCAGCGGCAGCAGCGACCGGATGGAGGCCTCGAACGGAAAGGCAAGATCCACACCGTTGCGGATGAAAGTGAAACCACTGATGGAAGCAGGCATCTGGAAAACTCTCAGGAATGTGGGTGGGGAACCAGTCAGCGGCTGGCCGACTGAAAGCCGAGGTGGTACAGGTGTGCGTAGGCGCCGTTGTGGGCGAGCAGTTCGCTGTGCGTGCCGCTCTCGACGATACGCCCTGCATCCATCATGATGATGCGGTCTGCATGCTGCACGGTGGACAGCCGGTGCGCAATGATCAGGGAGGTGCGGTTGGCCATCAGTCGCTTGATGGCTTCCTGCACCGCCAGTTCGGATTCGGTGTCCAGTGCGGAGGTGGCCTCGTCCAGGATCAGCACGGGCGCATCCTTGTAAAGCGCACGGGCAATGGCCAGGCGTTGGCGCTGGCCGCCGGACAATTGCATGGCATTGTGGCCCACCATGGTGTCCAGGCCCTGCGGCAGCTCCGCCAGCAGCCCACCGAGGTTGGCCGCCACCAGGCAGTTGCGCACGCGGTCCCGGTCAACCAATTGCCCCAGCGCGACATTCACGGCCAGGCTGCTGTTGAGCATCACGACATGCTGGCTGACAAAGGCGAACTGGGTGCGCAGGCAGGTGAGGTCCCAGTCCTGCAGCGGGTGCCCGTCCAGCGCGATCTGACCGGACGTCATCTCCACGAAGCGCGGCAGCAGGTTGACCAGGGTGGTTTTGCCTGAACCGGAGGCGCCGACGACTGCCAGCGTTTCGCCCGCCCGGATCGACAGCGACACCTGGCTGAGGGCCGGAACCGCATCGGCCTTGTACATCACCGTGACGTCGGAAAAGGTGATGTCGCCATGGGCACGGGTCTTGGAGAACGTCCCGCCGGCCTCATCCAGCGTCTGGTCCATCAGGTCCAGGCCGCGCTCCAGTGCCGCCAGGCCGCGTGTGATCGGGGTGGTGGCATCCGACAGGCTTTTCACCGGTGCCACCAGCAGCAGCATGGCCGTGACGAAAGCCACGAAGCCGCCCACGGTGGTGGTGTTTTCGGCACTTTGCAGCAGCGCGATGGAAATCACGGCCGACAGTGCCATGGCGGCCAGCACCTGGGTGATCGCGCTCATGCCGGCGTACGCCGCGGTGCCCTTCATCGAGAGCCGGCGCAGCGTGTTGCTCAGTGCATGGAAGCGGGCCGCCTGGCTGGCCTGCGCACCGTGCAGGCGGACATCCCGATGCGCCAGCACGTTCTCTTCCACCACATAGGCCAGATCATCCGTGGCGGTCTGGCTTTCGCGTGTCAGCCGGTAGAGCCGCTTGGACAGCACCTGAATGACATAGGCAACCGCCGGGAAGAGCAGGGCCACCACCAGGGTGAGCTTCCAGTTCAGGTACACCAGATAGGCAATGAGCGCCAGCAGGGTCAGCACATCACGTGCAAGCTTGAGCACCGCATTGATCAGCATCGACGAACCGTTGAACACCTCATACACCACCGTGTTGGCAATGGCGCTGGAGCTCTGGTCCGCGAACAGGGTCAGCCGCGCGCGCAGCAGCTTGTCGAACATGGCCTGTCGCAGCAGCAGCAGGCCGTCATTCGTCACCTTCGACAAGGCAAACTGGGCCAAAAAACCGGCCAGGCCGCGGATGGTGAAGAGCAGCATCAGCGCCAGCGGCACCAACCACAGGTTGAAGCCGTCCCGCTGGAATCCGCGGTCCAGCAGCGGTTTCATCAGGGCCGGCACAAACGGCTCCGTGATGGACGCGGCAATAGTGGCGCCGATGGCGAGCGCCCAGCCGGCGCGTGATGCACTGAAATAGGGCCAGACGCGGGCGATGCGTTGCCGCAGTCTTGGACGCACCAACGGTGCTGATGCATCGAGGCAGGGGATTGTCATGACATGGTGCTTTCGTTGACCAGTCTGGCATCCATCTCTTTTGGACCTGAATGAAGCCCCCACGCCATGAGCAGGCCGATCAATACGCAGAAAAAATCGCCTATCAAGGCATCGTAGAGACTTGAATTGAAGAGGCAGGCCACCGCCAGTGCCAGCACGACAGTCTGTAGAGCGCGTGACGAGGGTACGTCCATCGATTGGCTGTCGCGGAGGATTGCGAACATCAACGCCAGGAGCAAGGCTATGCCGGGCAGGCCGAGCTGGACGCCCCATTGCAGGTATTCTTGGTGGGGGTTTCCGTTCCCCTGAATATCGGTATGTGATGGATTTTTCTGGCGTTGAATCCGGTTGTATTCAGTACTCCAGCTGCCCACGCCCGATCCCACGACTGGCCGGTTCGCAATGCTGTCCAGCGCCGTACCCCAAAGTTTCAGCCTGATCCCGGAAGAGGTCTGCACTTTCGGTTGTGACGAATAAGTCCCTACCTCACTGACAACTTGCGTGACGCGGTCCCGTACTTTGTGTGAGCTTGCAACGAGTACTGCGAACAAGACCAGTGGCATGGCAAGAACGCCTATGCGGAATTTTTTGGGTAGTGCCCACATGATGGCCAACGAAACCACTGCGATGGCGACCACATGACCGCTTCGCCCGTTCAATACAAAAACGGCATTCAGCAGACTGAAGGCACTGATGAAAATGGCTGCCCAGCAGCCCCAACGCCCGGGCGCGAGGCCGCGTAGATGCCAGCAAATGGCGCCAAAAACCGCCGCCATGATGCCTTGATCCAGGTAGCTGGAAAAGACGGCATTTTCCTGCAGCGCCATGTTGGAAGTGGCCCAGGGAATAGGCAGGTGAACAAATAGCAACCAGGCGCTGGTCACCAGAAACAGCTGTGCAAGCGCAAAAGCCGCAAGTGCACAAAGCGCCTCGCGCCGGTCCCTGATCAACATCATCACCAGGATGATCGAGAGCAATTTTCCGTATTTGGCAAGAGAGCCCAGAGCATCCGCCTCCGGCGCCACCGTCCAGAACAAGCTTGCCGAGAAGGTAGAAATCGCCAATAAAATCCAGAAAACCGTGCGGCTCTTCAAAATGGTGCTGAATCGGGTCGACGATGGTTTGTGCAGCAACAGCGTGAAGGTCGCCAGGACGAAAAGCAGCAATTTGGCAATGCTGATAATGGCCATGGACAGCCCGACTGATGCGCTCGCCATGCAAACGACAAGTAGCCGGATGTTGAGTTGTTTGTATTGCAAGTGGAGTGCGAGAGCCGCGTTGTGAGCAGTCCGCATTATCCGCGATTGAAACACCTGTCTCGGCCATTGTGCAAGCCGTGCTCTGCTATGCTTTGAAGCATGTCTGGCAGGCCACGGCGGTCTCCACCCGTCTGCCAATCCGGCACTTCAAAGGATAGTTTTTGGGTCGTCTTTCCGTCATTGTCATCACCCAGAACGAAGCGCACAACATCGAAGCCTGCCTTCGGTCGGTCGCGTTTGCCGACCAGATCGTGGTGGTTGACTCGGGCAGTACGGACAACACCGTGGACCTGGCGGTTGCCATGGGTGCGCAAGGCCATTTGCGTACGGACTGGTCAGGTTTCGGCGTCCAGAAGAACAGGGCGCTGGCGCTGGCGACTTCCGACTGGGTTTTGTCCATCGATGCGGATGAGCGGGTCACCCCCGAATTGCAGCGGGAAATCGAGGAAGCCATCGCAGCGCCGACCTTCGATGTCTACGAGTTTCCCCGCCTCTCGAGCTACTGCGGCCAAGCTATTCGCCATTCCGGCTGGTATCCGGACCTGGTGAAGCGGCTGTTCCGCCGCGGCGTGGCCACTTTTTCGGACGACCTGGTGCATGAAAGACTCATCACAACCGCACCTTCCGGCCGTTTGAAGTCCGACTTGCTGCATGAGAGTTTCACCTCCTTCGAGTCGGTGCTGGACAAGCTCAACCGGTATTCCTCCGCTGGCGCGCAGGGCCTCAGGGGACGAGGCCGGACGGGCTCGCTGGGCAGTGCCCTGGGCCACGGGCTGTGGGCTTTCCTGCGCACCTACATCCTCCGGCTGGGATTCCTGGATGGCCGCATGGGGCTGGTGCTGGCCATCTCCAATGCCGAGGGCACCTATTACCGCTACCTCAAGCTGTGGCTGCTCAACCGGGGTGACGGGGTGCGCCCGACGAAATGAACATCAGCTTTGTTGTCCTCACCTACAACCGCACCGACGCCCTGCTTCCCGTGCTGCGGTCCCTGGCGGCCCAGTGCGATGAGCGCCACGAAGTCCTGATCGCCGACGACGGCTCCCGGGCTGATCAGGTGCAGATGCTGATGGCGAAGTGCCCCGAGTTCCGGTGTCCGGTGCGACATGTGTGGCACCCTGATGTGGGCTTCACGGCGGCGCAGGCGCGCAATCTGGCGGCCAGTCATGCCACGGGGGACTACCTGGTTTTTCTGGACGGGGACTGCATCCCGAACAAGGACTTTGTGCGCTGGCACACACGTCTTGCCCAGCCGGGTTGTTTTGTCAACGGCAGCCGGGTGCTGCTCAGCCCCTCGCTGACAGCGCGTGTGATCAGTGACGGGTTGGACCTGCCCAGCCGGCCGCCATCGTTCTGGTGGCATGCCCGCATTCAGGGAGACAGCAACAAACTGTTGCACCTGCTGTCCTGGCCGTGGGATGTATTCAGGGTACAACAGGGCTTTCATTGGCGCGGTATCCGCAGCTGCAACTTCGGGGTGTGGCGGTCTGATTTTGTGGCTGTCAATGGCTTCGATGAGGTGTTCAGTGGCTGGGGTCACGAAGATGCCGACCTCGTGTTGAGGCTTTGCCATCTCGGTGTGCAGCGCAAGAACGGATTCATGGCGACCGAGGTCTTTCATCTCTGGCATGCAGAAAACAAGCGTGACCATGAATCGGTGAACAAGACACGGGTCATGGAACGGATGAAGACCCACCGCGTGCTTGCCGAAAAGGGACTGCGGGAGCTTCAGCCTGAAACGTCCGTCAAAATAAGCACACTGAACTGACCCAACCCTCTCAAGAATCCATGAACAACCTGCCTTCTTTCAGTCGACGCGCCGCCCTGGGCTTTGCCGTGGCCGGGGCGCTTCCCGCCATGCCGGCGCTGGCGCAGTTTCGCGTCGAGGTCTCGGGTGTCGGGCTGACCCAGATGCCGATCGCGATCGCGGCCTTCAAGGGCGATGCCCAGTCACCGCAGAAAATCGGCGGCATCGTCCAGGCTGACCTGGAGCGCAGCGGCATGTTTCGCAGCGTGGATGCCGCCGGTTTTGCTGCTGACGAAAACACCCGCCCGGACCTCGCGAACTGGCGGCAGAAAGGTGCCGACGCACTGGTCACAGGCAGCGTGACGGCCTTGGCCGATGGCCGGTTTGATGTGCGCATGCGTCTGTGGGACATCGTGCGCGGCCAGGACATGGGTGGGCAGAACTACCCCGTGGTGGCCGCTGACCTGCGCCTGGCAGCGCACCGGATTTCGGATTTCATCTACGAGAAACTGACCGGTGAAAAAGGCATTTTCTCGACGCGGATTGCCTATGTCACCAAGGCCGCGCAGCGCTACAACCTTTGGGTGGCTGATTCGGACGGCGAAGGCGCGCAATCGGCCCTGACGAGCCCCGAGCCCATCATCTCACCGGCCTGGTCGCCGTTGGGCGGGCAACTGGCCTATGTGTCGTTTGAATCCCGGAAGCCGGTCATCTACGCACACGACGTGGCGACAGGCCGCAGGCGGCTGCTGGCCAACTTCCGCGGCTCCAACAGCGCGCCGGCATGGTCCCCGGATGGCAAGCAGCTGGTGGCCACCCTGAGCCGGGACGGCGGCTCGCAGATTTACGCGATTGGTCTGAACGGCGGCGAGCCCAGGCGCCTCACGCAATCGTCCAGCATTGACACGGAACCTGTTTACTCCCCTGATGGGCGCTTCATTTACTTCGTGAGTGACCGCGGCGGCGCACCGCAGATTTATCGCATGAGTCCCTCGGGTGGCAACCCGGAGCGCGTGACGTTCACGGGCGGCTACAACATTTCACCGGCCATCAGCCCCGACGGGCGCTGGCTTGCCTATATTTCGCGGGTAGGCGGTGCATTCAAGCTCCATGTGATGGAACTTGCAGGCGGCACTGCGACTCCCATTACCGACACCAGCGCCGACGAAAGCCCGAGTTTTGCGCCCAACAGCCGCTTGATTGTGTATGCCACCGTGAGCCAGGGCCGTGAAGCGCTGATGACCACCACGCTGGACGGCAAGATCAAGGCCAAACTGGCAGGTGCCAGCGGTGACATCCGCGAGCCGGACTGGGGTCCTTTCCAGCGCTGAACAAGAAGCGCCAGGCCCTTTCCTTCAAATCGTATTTTTGACTTCCAACCCATTCTTGAGGTACCCGATGAACCATCTTGTTTCCAAACTTCTCCTCACGATGGCTTTCGCCGCCACGCTTGCGGCCTGCGGCTCGAATGTGAAGCTGGACGATGTTCCGGTGGAAGACAGGACAGCCAGCGCCCGCCAGGCCAATGCAGGTGCCGCGGGCAGCGCAGTGGCCCCGGTCCAGCTGGGCAATGCGGACTCGTCGGCTGCCGGTCCGGCCAACACCCCCAAAGTCATCTACTTCGACTTCGACAGTTATGTGGTCAAGCCCGAGTTCCAGCCGGCCATTGAGGCGCATGCCAGATACCTGGCCGCGAACAAGGCGCGCAAGATGGCCATTGAGGGCCACACGGACGAACGCGGTGGCCGCGAGTACAACCTCGCACTCGGCCAGAAACGCGCCGAGGCCGTGCGCCGTGCCCTCGGGCTGCTGGGCGTACAGGACGCCCAGGTCGAGGCCGTCAGCTTTGGCAAGGAAAAGCCCGCCGCGACCGGTGCCGATGAGGCCGCCATGGCCAAGAATCGCCGCGCTGAAATCAACTACCGCTGAACCCGGAGCACGCTGTGAAGATGTTCAAAGTCGCTGCGATGCTGTTCGGCTGCATGCTGGCGTTCCAGTCGCATGCAGCGCTCTTCGAGGACGACGAGGCGCGCAAGGCCATTCTGGATTTGCGGCAGAAGTTCGAGGCCACGCAGTCCGAGCTCAGGCGGTCGACAGAAGACAATGCCCAGCTGCGCCGCAGCCTGCTGGACATCTCCAACCAGATGGAGGCCCTGCGTGGCGAACTGGCCAATCTGCGCGGCCAGAATGAAAAACTGGCGCGCGACGTGGCAGAGCTGCAGCGTGCGCAGAAGGATATCTCGCAGGGTGTCGACGAGCGCTTGCGCAAGTTCGAGCCCAGCAAGATCGCGGTGGACGGGAAAGAGTTCGTGGCCGAACCAGCCGAAAGGCAGGAGTTCGACGCCGCACTGGCCATCCTGCGCAAAGGTGATTTCGCGGCGGCGCAGACGGCGTTCATGGGCTTCATGAAGCGCTACCCACAAACAGGCTACCGGTCGTCGGTGCTGTTCTGGCTCGGCAACGCGCAATACGCCTTGCGCAACTACCGCGACGCCATCACCAACTTCCGCACACTGGTCACCAACGATCCTGAACACGCACGTGCACCAGAAGCACTGCTGTCGGTGGCCAATTGCCAGGTCGAACTGAAGGACGCCAAGGCTGCCCGCAAGACGCTGGATGATCTGGTGAAGGCCTATCCACAGTCCGAAGCTGCCTCGGTGGCCAAAGAGCGCATTGCCAGGCTGAAGTAGGGCGCGGGACGCCCAGGTCTCTCTCTGGTGCCGTGGATCAGGTATCCGCGGTTCCCACCTAAAATCGGGGCATGGATACTTCTGCTCTCAGCGCATTGACGCAACAGGTTCTGGCCGCCACCTTTGTGCTGTCGATGGTTTTTGGTGCGATTGCACAGCGCACCCACTTCTGCACCATGGGTGCGGTCAGCGACATCGTCAACATGGGGGACTGGACCCGCATGCGCATGTGGGGCATGGCCATCGGTGTGGCGATGATTGGCTTCTTCACCCTTGTCGCGCTGGGCCTGGTCGATCCCGCCAAGACCCTGTACGCCTCCAGTCGCTTTATCTGGCTTTCTGCGCTGGTGGGCGGTGCACTGTTCGGTTTCGGCATGGTGTTGTCCTCTGGCTGCGGCAGCAAGACGCTGGTGCGCATTGGCGGCGGCAGCCTCAAATCGCTCGTGGTGTTCGTCGTGATGGGCGTCGCGGCCTTTGCCACGCTCAAGGGGCTGACGGCCGTGGCACGGGTGGCTACGGTTGATCGTGTGGCGATCGACTTCGCGGGCAACGCCACCTTGCCGAACTGGGTCAGTGCGGCCACCGGTATCGCGCCGGCCGCCGCGGGGGTGGGTCTGGCCTTGCTGATCGGCGGGTGCCTGATCCTCTGGGCACTGTGGGGTACCGATCTCCGCCGTTTCGACAACCTGCTTGCGGGCCTGGGCATCGGCGGCGTCATCGCGGCCATGTGGTGGGTGAGCGGAAGTCTGGGCCATATTGCCGAACACCCCGACACCCTGCAGGAAGCCTTTATTGCCACCAACTCCGGCCGGGCCGAGGCACTGAGTTTTGTGTCTCCGGTGGCCTACACCGTCGACTGGGTCATGTTCTTCAGCGACAAGAGCAAGGTCATCACCATCGGCATCGCGTCGGTCTTTGGCGTGGTGGCTGGGTCGGCGCTGCAGGCTTTGTTGTCCCGCAACTTTCGCTGGGAAGGTTTTCGCGATGCGCGTGACACCGGTCATCACCTCGCCGGCGCCGTGCTGATGGGTGTGGGTGGTGTCACCGCCATGGGGTGCACGGTGGGGCAGGGCCTGTCCGGCGTGTCCACGCTCAGTGCGACCAGTGTGGTGGCTCTGGCGTCCATCCTGGCGGGCTGTGTGGCCGGGTTGAAATACCAGATCTGGCAGCTTGAGCGCAGTGCCTGATAACGGGTGGACGGCATGGCACTGACGCAAGCGCTGCTCGAGGCGGATCTTGACCGGCGCTTCGGTGGGCTGGCGCGGCTCTATGGCGTGGCAGGCGCCCGGCGCATCCGTGAAGCGCACGTCGTGGTGGTGGGCATAGGCGGTGTCGGCTCATGGGCCGCAGAAGCCGCTGCCCGCAGTGGCGTGGCCCGCCTCACCCTGGTCGATCTGGATCACATCGCCGAATCCAACATCAATCGCCAGGTCCATGCGCTGGACAGCACGCTGGGCCAGTCCAAGGTCGAGGCCATGCGCGAGCGGATTGCGCAAATCCATCCGCAGTGCGAGGTGGTGGGCATTGAAGAATTCGTGGAGCCCGGCAATTGGCCCGCCGTGATGGGCTGGGATGCGTCATGGGAGGCGAAGGGTATCGCCGTGATTGACGCCTGTGACCAGGTCAAGGCCAAAACAGCCATGGCCGCCTGGGCCATCCGCCACAAGGCCCACTTCGTCAGCATTGGCGCGGCCGGTGGCAAACGGCTTGCGCACCGTGTGGATGTCGAGGATCTCGCCGATGTGACGCACGATCCGCTGCTGGCCCAGTTGCGCTACCGTCTGCGCAAGGAGCACGGCGGCGCGCGCAAGGGCCGTATCGGCGTGACCTGCGTCTTCAGCCGCGAGCCGGTTCTGCGGCCTGCAAACGTCGCTCTGCTGTCTTCGGATGCAGCTGCAGACGATGCTGGCGTTGACATGACGGATGAAGCGAGTTGCGAGGTATCGTCGTCCAGCGACGGCACATTGAACTGCCACGGCTATGGCTCGGTGGTCAGCGTGACGGCGACATTCGGCTTGTGCGCGACCGGTTGGGCCCTCAGCAAAATTGCCGGGTAGTTTTGCCAAGGCTGTAAAAATCACGCTATAATTTGAGGCTGTGCTGCTGCAAATGCAGTGCAAACCGGGAGAAATCCTCGGGACCTTAGCTCAGTTGGTAGAGCAGCGGACTTTTAATCCGTTTGTCGTGGGTTCGACCCCCGCAGGTCCCACCAATTTAATCAATGGCTTAGCCGCAAGGCTAGGCCATTTTTTTATTGGGCCGTGACAAAAACGTGACGATGTTTGGCACGTTTTCATTGCGGGACCGCTGAATTCGAGTGGCCGCGACAGCCAGATGTTCCGTGGCGTACTTCGCGTAGCGGTCCACCATCACCCTGGATTTCCAGCCGCCCAAGTCCTTGAGCTCATCGCAAGACGTTCCCGCCTGACGATGCCACGATGCCCAGGTATGGCGCAAATCGTGAAACCTGAAATCCTCGATGCCAGCAGCCTCTAGCGCGCTGTACCAGGCAGTATTGGTAATCGCCCGCTGTATCCGTTCACCCCGGAAGGTGAAGCAGAACTTCGGATGCTTACCGCGCTGCCCTTCTAACACTTCAATCGCATCTTCATTTAACGGCACTCCCCGAGGCGTTCCATTCTTGGTTTTATTGAGCCAGGCGGTACCCCGGTCCAAATCCACCCGATTCCATTCCAGGCCAGTGATCTCGGACGCACGGCAGCCTGTTGCCTGGGCAAACCGTATCAGGGCCGCCAGATGGGGCGCAGCGCAGCGAATCAGACGATCCGCCTCCTCCTGCGTCAACCAGCGATCCCGCTCGACTTCACCGCCCAACAAACGGATTTTTGGATAGGCATCGATCCACTGCCATTCATCACGGGCCATTCGCAGCAGACTGCGAACGGTGGACAGGTAGCGGTTGACCGTGGCGGGTTTGTTGCCCTTCTTGGTTTCCCCCTGGGCGATGGACCAAATGACGTCCCCAGTGATCTGGTTCAGCATCAGGCCCCCCAGGTAGGGGTCCAACAGGCGACATATCCGCCGCACATCCGAAAAACTCCGCAGGTTGCGCTTGAGTTCGAGATACCGAACCACAGCCTCTTGCCAGCTGCGTTGGGGTTTGATCCCAAAGTGGGTTTCCCGATACGCCTCCAGCTTCAGTTTCGCTAGGTAGGCTTCGGCGTCTCCTTTGATTTCAGTCCCAGCGCTTTGGCGTACTCTCTTGCCATTGGGGAGCGTTGCATTGATCCACCAGAAGCCGGAATCCGGCCTCCGATAGAGTCCTTCATGACGGGCCATATATTCTCCTTTCGGGCCCGCCTTCGCTCGTCTTTATAGTCATCGAGCCAGGCATCGATGTCAAGCTTGTCATAGACGCAGCGACGACCAAAGCGCACATGAGGGATAGCCAGCTCAGCCAAAAGGGTGAGCCCGATCCCCAGGTAGGCCGCCGCTTGTTCCTTGCTGAGACAGCGCGCCACAGGCAGCGCAATGCCTGTTTCAGCCTGATCGGGAGGCTTTTCCATGATGATTCCTTATTCACCATTGGAGGCCTTGCGGTACGCCTTGACGCCCTCGGACTCCTCGGATTCCGGCTCATCGGTGGCGTTGAGCGCGGTATTGAACAGTCTGGATCGAGCCGCTGCCCGTTGAATCAGGAGCTCATCGACCTCCAAGCCCGCGTAATAGGCCACTTGCTGGAAGTGCTCATGCATTTTTCCGAGCAGCCCATCAAGGGCTATGTTTTTGTCATCGATCCCGTGGATGGCCATGTAGGAGGCCAGGGAGCTGAACACCGTGCTGTAGAGGCGTTTTTCGTCGGGTAGCCGGGCATTGTTAAAGCGCTTGAGCAACACCCCGCCGGAGGTGTCCCAATCGACGGAAGCCAGAGCTACCCACAGCGGATGGGTGGGCCAGCGGGCCCGGGTGGTGTCGTTGGGGTTGGGTTCGGTGAGCCGCAGCCACTCTGTGGTGGCATAGCGCCAGAGGCCATTGAGGTTCACCAGAACGCTGTCCAGGGACGAGAGTTGCCGTTCCTTGAGGTAGTCCCGCTTGAACTCAAATTCCAGCCGCCAGACCTGTTGCCCAGGTTCCCAGCCCATCGGGAGCCACAGGTTCATGGCCCAGGCTTTGCCGCTTTGGTTGATTTCTGCTGTCTTGTCGTAAAGCCGGGCCGCGATGATGCCGCCCATGCCCACGGTCCAGCCGGTGAACTGCTGATCTTTGGCGTAGTTGTGAATTTCCACCGCCCGAGTGACCCAGGCAGACCGGTGCCAGGAATCCATGTCGCAGGGAGAGCTGAAATCCGCAGCCAGGTCGATCCGGCTGACCATGTTCCGGCCTGTGACCTCACCAAACTGGGCCAGAAGGCCCTCCAGCTCCTCCTGGATGGCTCGGGGGCCCTTGTGAGCTAGGTACTCTGCCGAGACCTTGACGTAGGCCATAGGCAGCTTCTTGCCGGGCCGGGAGAGCTGGATGCGGTAGGCGTTGTCATCCAGGACGAAGGGGAACATCCGGGCGCCCTTGTCATGAACCGCGAAGATGTGATCCCCAACCGCATATTGGGCCCGGGCTTGCTCCTCCAGGTGCGGGGACTGAGCCTTGTTTTTCAGGTCTATTAACCGGCTCAAGACCTTGGGATGAAGGTCTCCGGGATAGGACAGATACAGACTGTCCACAGCCAGGCGAAGCAGCCGAAAGCCGTCTGGTAGTGCTTTTATGCTGTTATAGGGTGCTGTGTTACTAGGCGGCGCACCCGAAAAACCTTCCGACCCGGATTCGCCAGGGGCCGCTTCGCGTCCCCCTGTCGAATCCAAGTCGGCCTGGTGGGCGAGCGTAGTGGTGCCAGCGGAGTTGCCGGCAATTGATGAGAGAGACATTTGAAATCCTTTCCGTGCCAGCTTGCGAAATGCTCTGGACGGATATGGATTCAATACATCAGTGCCTCTTTAGACGACGCCGTGAAAAAGGTTTTCAGGGGGTGGACAAATCGAATCCCCTGGCTTGAAACCTCCGATATTCTGTGAGCCGCTTGGCCAAGTTTTTGACATCATCGATACGATTGGCATGAGCATCGAGCCCGGCATCGTTGCAAAGGTCCAGGATTTCCCGGTGCTTCATCGTGTCCAGTAGACCAACCTGATCCAGGAAAGCGAATGCCAGATATAGGGCTTTATGACGGATTTTCCCTTTGTAAGGGGGACAGTGAAGGCGGTAGGCTAATGCATCAGCAAAGTCTTGGTCGCCTTCAAGATTTGCGCGCTCGAAACGCTGTCGGAAGTAGGGAACCGTGGTCAAGATTCGTTTGTCGATTTGGACCGCCTTGCACAAAGCATCATCGTTCCCGGCCTTGGCCTGGGCAACCAGGGAGGTCAATTTCTCGCCGTGGACCATAAGGGAAAGGGCTTGGAAGAAACCAGCCAAAAAACCCGCCCAAAGATGTTGGCCGATCTTGATAGCCTCTGCTTGCTCCTCTTTGGTCGCGGCGTCGAACAGTGCTTTGGCGCGGCGCTCATCAGCGGGTGTTTTCGGCAGCTCAAACGCATGATCGAATTCAGACAAGCCGATTACCATCTCACGTAGTGTTTGACCCCGATCCTCTGGAGATTGTTCATCGATTTTCGCGCTGAGCTCAGTGATTTCCTCCTGGCTCATGAATGCTCGGAACACAATCAGTCCAATTGCCGCCTCGTTCTCATAAAGCAGCGGGTAAGACTCAATCTTGAGGTTGACGATCGCACGGGCGACCAAAGGCGGGAACCGCAACCGCCCGTCCTCTGACTCGATCCTGCCCAATAACCAGGTCCAATCTGGTGCCATACCTAGAAGGAAATTGGCCGCTGAATGCTTGTCAATAATCTGCATCGGCACAATGCTACAGCCCCGGCAACCCGAAAAAGCTCAAAGTACGCGGGCACAGATGCTGGCAGCGTTTCAGCGCCGCCACTAGCTTTTTGCCGCCTAGAATCAGAAAAACGCGACTCAATGGCTTTCTATGTGCCATATCAGTCCAAGCAAGACCGCGACAAACGACCAATGACCTACTTTTAAAGCCAATTCATAACTCATTTGGTCGTCGTAGACCATATTTATCTTTGTTTTTCCCGTAAACATTACCTGAAGCCGAAATGACGTCAAGGAAACCGAAGAAACCCGAAGTGGTGGAGAGCAAGTCGCTTAATCGAGTTCTTGGTGCAGCGAAGGCGGCCAAGCAAGACGAGTTCTATACCCAGTACGTTGACATCCAAAAGGAGATCGAGGCTTACCTTGAATTCGATCCCACCACGTTCCGTGGCAAGGTTGTCTATTGCAACTGCGACGACCCGTTTGAAAGTAACTTCTTTAAGTATTTCGCCGCCAACTTCAACAAGCTTGGTTTGAAGAAACTTATCACTACAAGCTACGACGGCTCTCCAATTGCGGGCGCACAACTTACGTTCGGTGAATACGATGAGGGCAATAACAAGCGCCAGAAACCCCAGGCGATTGCCCTAGAGATCGCAGAGGTGAAGGACGTTAACGGCGATGGCTCGACTGGGATTGAAGACGTCAAGCTTTTCCTTGAGCGAAACCCACACAGCCGAACTCGGCTTGCGGGAGGTGGAGACTTCCGTAGCGCTGAATGCATTGAACTGCTGAAACAGGCGGATATTGTTGTCACCAATCCGCCGTTCTCGCTCTTCAAAGAACACATCGCTCAGTTGGTGAAGTACAAGAAGAAGTTTCTGATAATCGCTAACAAAAACGCGATCACGTACTTAGAGATATTCCCGCTCATCAAGAACAACAAGCTATGGACGGGTGTCACATCCTTCTCCGGCGGGATGTGGTTCATAGCCGATTACAACGGTAAGTATGAGAAGACGATTGATGGAGTGAAGTTGATTAACGTACCCGCAATCTGGTTTACCAACCTAGATCACGGTAGGCGCCATCAGCAATTGCCCCTCATGACGATGGCTGATAACCTGAAATTCAGCAAGCACAAGGTACTTCAGGGTAAAGAGGCTTACGACCGCTATAGCAACTACGACGCAATCGAGGTTCCCTTCACTGACGCGATTCCGAGCGACTATGAAGGCATCATGGGCGTCCCAATCTCTTTTCTCGATAAATACAACCCCGACCAGTTCGAGATCATCGGAAACAGTGACGATTCCAAAATGATGGGTGAAATTGGCGTCCTTCCTCTTGGGCATGAGTTCATCAGCGCGTATCGCGCTCGTGGTGGGACTGGACATTACAGCCCAGGTATGCGAATGCTTGGCCTGCTAGAACCTCAACCGAGGGTCATTTTCAAGCGCATTTTGATTCGCCATCGCATCAATCATCAGCCCGCAAGAAAGAGCAAGAAGTGAAGACCACACTTAGAACAGACATCACCGTCGCGGACATCTGCAATGGGTTTGTATTCAACCAGCTTGAGGGAAAAGGTTTGTTCGGGCTGGGCGGCAAGCTCACGATCCAGCCTGAATATCAACGTAACTACCTCTATGCAGACGAGGGTGGTAAGCGTGAGGCGGCGGTGGTCGAGTCGCTGCTCAAGGACTATCCGCTTGGCCTAATCTATTTCAACAAAGTAGATAGGGATAAGTTTGAGGTGCTGGACGGTCAACAACGAATCACTAGTATCGGCCGGTTCGTCACGAACAAGTTTGCGATCACAGATAACGGAAATCCGAAAAACTTCGATAGCCTACCTGCCAATCAAAGAGCCAAAATTCTGGAATCGAAATTGCTGATCTACGAGTGCGAAGGTGCGGAAAGCGAGATCAAGCAATGGTTCGAGACGATCAACATAGCAGGCGTTGCCCTCAACTCACAAGAGCTCCTAAACGCGATCTATTCCGGTCCGTTTGTGACGCTCGCCAAGGCCGAGTTCAGTAATAGCAACAACGCGAACATTCAGAAGTGGAACGCATACGTCAAAGGTAGCATAAACCGGCAGGAATTCTTGGAACGGGCATTAGAGTGGGTGAGCGAGGGCGATATCGGAGGCTACATGAGCATCCATCGCAACGACAACAACATTCAGGAACTAAAGCAGTATTTCAACAGCGTCATTGATTGGGTTTCAACTGTTTTTATCGACGTTCTCCCTGAGATGCGAGGAGTGGAATGGGGCAGACTATATGCCGAGCATCACGCAAAGTCTTACGACCCAAAGGAGATATCGAGTGAGTTGCGAAAGTTAGCCTCTAGCGACTACGTGGAGAACCGAAAGGGCATTTTTGAGTACCTATTAGGAGGCTCCACCGATAAAAGGTTGTTGAATGTCAGAGTCTTCGACACTCAGGTGAAGCGAGTCGCGTATGCCAAGCAGAAGCAAGAAGCGGTGGCGAAGGGTGAGTCCAACTGCCCGCATTGTGCGATTGGGCATAGCGCCAACAAAAGCAGAATTTATAAGTTTGAAGAAATGGATGCCGACCATGTTTCAGCATGGAGCAAGGGCGGCGAAAGCTCTGCTGAGAATTGCCAAATGCTCTGCATCACCCACAATCGGGCCAAAGGTAATCGATAGGTCGAGCGCGCTTCAATTTTCAGTAAAAGACCGTCGCATCAGCGTGACAATGTTGGCGACAGTTAACGGAGCGTAACGAGCGAAGGCGAGTGTAAGTTGTTGATAAATAAGGGTTTTAAGGCCCTTTTAATCCGTTTGTCGTGGGTTCGACCCCCGCAGGTCCCACCAACACCACCTCTTCAGGTGACTGAAAAGCCCGCTATTCAAACGATAGCGGGCTTTTTCTTTGGGCGGTAGGCCATCATGCGGGATAGCCTTGCAGCGGTATGCGCAACCGCGCCTTCGTGGCGACCTTGATGCAGTCCTTCATGTGCTCCTCGCCCAGATAGCGCAATGCGGCGTAGCCAACGGCAGCCGACACCATCTGGCCTGCAAAAGGCACGTACTTGGCCAGCTGTTTGGTGGTCAGGCGCATGCCGATCTTGCTGGCGGCCTTGATGACCAAGTCCCGGCTGATCAGCTTGCCGACCAGGACGGAGCCGACCAGTGCCACCGCCTTTTGCACCTGCTCGCGTTTTTTCGGATCGAGCTGGTCGAGCTGCTGCGGTGTCAGCCCGAACTCGCGGTTGATTTCCGGTATCAGCTTCGACAACAGTGCCGCATCAACCGCCCAGTCCAGGCCCGGTATGGGCACGGCGCTGGCAGCGGCGGCCACGATGGCGCGCCTGTTGAGCAGTTTACGGCTGCGCTGGACGGCGGCGGCCAGGGCCGCGTCGTCAGCGGCCAGGTGCATTGCGGTGGGCATCGGCGAGTCCCTTTCAGAGAGTGACCCGGACGATATGCGTCCCGTCGGGGCCTCTTCAAGCCACTTTACACCGCTGCCGACTCAATCTGTTCCGTGAGTTCGAGCCAGCGCTCTTCCAGTGTGGTGATTTCGTTCCCGATGGCTTTCAGGCGCTTGCCGGTCTGGGCAATCTCTGCGGCGGCGGTGGTGCGCGTCAGCAAGTCCTGCAAGCTGTTCTGCTCGGCACTGAGTGCCTGCATCCGGAGGTCGATCTTTTCCAGTTCCTTGCGCAAAGGTTTGGTGGCGTCCGATTGCTGCTGCCGGCGCTGGGCGTCTTCCTTGCGGTTGCCGGAAGACTTTGCATCCGACGCCGGCTTCTTAACCACCGGGGCTGCGCTGGAGGCGGCGGGTTTGGGCGCGGCCGCAGGGGTGGCTGCTGTTGCGGCAGTGGCTGTGGATTTCTTGGCTTCCTCGCGCTGGCGCTTGGCATGGTCGAGCAGGTACTTCTGGTAGTCGTCCAGGTCGCCGTCAAACGGTGCAACGCCGCCTTGCGAGACCATCCAGAACTCGTCGCACACGGCTCTCAAGAGTGCACGGTCGTGGCTGACCAGCATCACGGTGCCTTCAAATTCATTGAGCGCCATCGACAGCGCTTCGCGCGTGGCCAGGTCCAGGTGGTTGGTCGGTTCATCGAGCAGCAGCAGGTTGGGACGCTGCCAGACGATCATGCACAGCACCAGCCGGGCTTTTTCGCCGCCGCTCATGCTGCCCACGGCTTGCTTGACCATGTCGCCGCCAAAATTGAAATTGCCCAGAAAACTGCGCAGGTCCTGCTCGCGCGTGGGCTGGTTGCCCATCTTGCCGGCGGCGGTGACTTCTTTCACCAGCCGGATCATGTGCTCCAGCGGGTTGTCGGCCGGGCGCAGCACGTCGAGCTCCTGCTGGGCAAAGTAGCCAATGTTCAGGCCTTTGCCCTCGATCATCTCGCCTTCAATCGGCGCCAGTGCGCGTGCCACGGTCTTCACCAGTGTGGATTTGCCCTGGCCGTTGGCGCCCAGAATGCCGATGCGCTGGCCGGCGAGTACCGACTTGCTGACGTTCTGTACGATGACGGTGGGCGGTGTGCCGGCTGGTGCGTCTTCCGCTGCGGGGTAGCCAAAGTAGGCGTTCTGCATCGACAGCATCGGGTTGGGCAGGTTGGCCGGCTCCTTGAACTCGAAGGTGAAGTCGGCCTCTGCCAGCAAGGGCGCGATCTTCTCCATGCGGTCGAGCGCCTTGACGCGACTTTGTGCCTGCTTGGCCTTGCTGGCCTTGGCCTTGAAGCGGGCAATGAACTTCTGCAGGTGGGCGATCTTGTCCTGCTGCTTGGAAAACGCGGTTTGCTGCAGCGCCATCTGCTCGGAGCGCAGGTCTTCAAACTTGCTGTAGTTGCCGCCGTAGCGCGTCAGCTTGGCGCTCTCGATATGCACCGTCACATCCGTCACTGCATCCAGAAATTCACGGTCATGGCTGATGACCAGCATCGTGCCCTGGTAGCGCTTGAGCCAGGCTTCCAGCCAGACCAGAGCGTCCAGATCCAGGTGGTTGGTGGGCTCGTCGAGCAGCAGCAGGTCCGATGGGCACATCAGCGCGCGCGCCAGTTGCAGGCGCATGCGCCAGCCGCCCGAGAAGCTGTTGACGGGGTTGTCGAGCTCGCTGACCTTGAAGCCCAGGCCCAGGATCAGCGCCTGTGCGCGTGCCTGCGAGTCGTGCGCACCGGCGTCGTACAGGTCCATGTAGGCGTGCGCCATGCGGTCGCCGTCGCCGCTGGCTTCGGCCGCGCTGACCTCAGCCTGCGCGGCCATCAGCACGATGTCGCCCTCGATCACATAGTCGGTGGCGCTTTGCTCGGTTTCGGGCATGTCCTGCGCGACCTGGGCCATGCGCCACTGCGCAGGAATCGAAAATTCGCCACCGTCCTCGTGCAGCGTGCCATTGAGCATGGCAAACAGCGAGGACTTGCCCGCGCCATTGCGCCCCACCAGGCCGACGTTCTCGCCCGGGTTGAGGGTGACAGACGCGCTGTCAAGAATCACTTTGGCGCCGCGACGCAGCACCACGTTTTTAAGGGTAATCATTCAAAAGGCCGGGTCAACGCCGGATCAACAAAAAGGGAGCAGGGTGCGCACTCAGCGCGCATCCCGAGGGGGCATGCAGGTTTTAAGCCTGATGCCCAGCCAGCTGTTCGCGCGTCAGCAGCAGGACCTGGTCGGCGCCTGCGCTGGTGTCGAACCACAAGGGAACCAGCTGTGGAAAGGCCCGCGAGAAGTTCTCGCGCTCATTGCCTATTTCCAATACCAAGATGGCATTTTCGCTCATGTGGGCGGCCGCCTGCTGAAAAAGGGTGCGAATGAAGTCCATGCCGTCCGCGCCGCCGGCCAGCGCCAGCGACGGTTCAGCGCGAAATTCAGCGGGCAGGGCGGCCATGCTGGCGGCATTCACATAGGGCGGGTTGCAGAGAATCAGGTCGTAAGGGCCGGCACATGCGCCCAGGCCGTCCGATTCGATCAGGGTGATGCGGCCTGCCAGCTGGTGTCGATCGATGTTGATGCGGGCCACGGCCAGGGCGTCCGTGCTGATATCGGCCGCATCCACGACCACCTCGGGATAGGTGAGCGCAGCCAGCACCGCCAAACTGCCGTTTCCCGTGCACAGATCCAGAACGCGAAAAACTGGGGCCCCCACGCTTGCCACTTCGTGTGCTGCGCTGCCCCCCGAGGGGGCGTTCGCTTGCTTGGGGCGGCCCGGCGCGGCGCTCGGCTCGACCAGCCAGGGGTCGATGCTGGCGTCGGCCAGCAACTCGGCAATCAGTGAGCGCGGGATGATGACGCGCTCGTCCACGTAAAACGGCACGCCCATCAGCCACGCTTCGCGCGTCAGGTAGGCGGTGGGCTGGCGGGATGTCACGCGCGCTTCGACGAGTGCCACGACTGCGGCGTGCTCTTCAGGGCTCACGGGCCGGTTCTCCACGCTGTCCAGGTCGTCCACCGGCAGACCCAATTTCCACAGCACCAGCCATGCGGCCTCGTCAAAGGCGTTGGTGGTGCCCTGGCCAAAACCGTCGGAAAAGCTCAGGCCCGCCGCGTCGAGCCGGGTCGCCATTTCTTCGACCAGCGCCAGCACCGTGGCCGGCGTGTCAGCGGTTCCCGACGGGTGGGCGCTCATGCCGAGGCCAGCTTCCGGAGCACGCCCTTGTAGATGTTCTTCAGCGGCTCCAGCGAACTCACCAGCACATGTTCATTGATCTTGTGGATGGTGGCGTTGATGGGGCCCAGCTCAATCACCTGAGGGCAGATTTTCGCGATGAAGCGGCCGTCGCTGGTGCCGCCCGTGGTGGAGAGCTCGGTGGCGAGGCCCGTCTCGTCCTGAATGGCCGCCTGGACGGCATGCACCAGATCGCCCGGGGTGGTCAAAAAGGGCAGGCCGCCCAGCGTCCACTTGAGGTCGTATTCGAGCTGGTGCCGGCTCAGCACCGCCTGCAGCCTCTGCTGCAGGCTCTCCGGCGTGGACTCGGTGCAGAAGCGGAAATTGAAGTCCACCACCAGATCGCCCGGAATCACGTTGGACGCACCGGTACCGCCATGCATGTTGGAGACCTGCCAGCTGGTGGCCGGAAAGAATGCATTGCCCCGGTCCCATTCGGTCGCCACCAATTCGGCCAGTGCGGGTGCAAACAGGTGAATCGGGTTCTTGGCCAGATGGGGGTAGGCGATGTGGCCCTGCACGCCTTTGATGGTCAGTTTGCCGCTCATCGTGCCGCGGCGGCCGTTCTTGATCATGTCGCCGAGCTTGTCGACCGAGGTCGGCTCGCCCACGATGCAGTAGTCAAGCACCTCACCGCGCGCCTTCAGCGCTTCGCAGACCTTCACCGTGCCGTCTGTTGCGGGGCCTTCTTCATCGCTGGTGATGAGAAACGCGATCGAGAGGGCCGGCGCCGGTTGCTCTGCCAGGAACTCTTCAACCGCCACCACCATGGCAGCGATCGAGGTCTTCATGTCGGCGGCCCCGCGGCCATAGAGCTTGCCGCCGCGGTGGCTTGGCGTGAACGGGTGGCTGGTCCATTGCTCCAGCGGCCCCGTGGGCACCACATCGGTATGGCCGGCAAACACCAGCGTTTTGGGCTTGCTCTGGCCCGGTGCGCCTTCACGCCGCGCCCAGAGGTTGGTGACCCGGAAGTGATCGGGTCCGCTGGCGATGGTTTCACAATGAAAACCGAGTGGCGCGAGGCGCTCGATCAGCAGCGCTTGGCAATCTGCATCGTGGGGTGTGACCGAAGGGCGGGAAATGAGCTGTTCGGCGAGGTGAAGCGTGGAAGACATCAAAAAAATCAGTCCGGTTTCAGAGTGGCGTGAAGCCTGTAGTCCCGTACTTGGAATCGGTGCCAGGCCGGACATCGAGCGTGATCTCGGTGAACGAGGGGTGATCGTCCGGATCTTCTTCGGGCTCTGCCGCCTTGGCCTTGGCCGCAAAGTCATTTTCAAGCCGCCACATCAGGTTGGTCGGCGAGTCGGCGAACAGAATACCCTCCTTGCGGGTCACCACGCCGTCCACAATCAGCTTGGCAATGGCTTGCTCGAAGGTCTGGCAGCCGTCGGCCATGGATTTTTCCATCGCTTCCTTCACCCCCGAGAAATCCCCTTTTTCAATCAGCTCGGCCACCAGCTTGGTGTTGAGCATGACTTCCACCGCCGGTGTGCGGCCACCGGCCTGGGTACGCAGCAAGCGCTGCGACACGATGGCTTTCATGGCGGCGGCCAGGTCGCCGAGCATGGTGGGGCGCACTTCCACCGGGTAGAAGCTCAGGATGCGGTTCAGCGCCTGGTAGCTATTGTTGGCGTGCATGGTGGCCAGGCACAGGTGGCCGGACTGCGCGTAGGCAATGGCCGCCGACATGGTCTCCCGGTCGCGGATCTCGCCGATCAGGATCACATCAGGCGCCTGCCGCAGGGCGTTTTTCAGGGCCACCTGCAGCGACTGGGTGTCGCTGCCGACCTCGCGCTGGTTGACCACGGATTTCTTGTTGGTGAACAAAAACTCGACCGGGTCTTCAATGGTGAGGATGTGACCCAGCGTGGTGGCGTTGCGGTGGTCCATCATCGCAGCCAGCGTCGTGCTCTTGCCGGCACCCGTGGAGCCCACCATCAGCAGCAGGCCGCGCTTTTCCATGATGAGGTCGGCCAGGATGGGCGGCACGTTCAGGCTTTCCAGCGGCGGGATCTCGCTCGGGATGTAGCGGATGACCGCGGCATAGGTGCTGCGCTGCCGGAAGCCGCTGATGCGGAAGTTGCCGACGCCCGCCAGCGGGAGGGCCATGTTGAGCTCGCCCATTTCTTCGAGCTCTTCGATGCGCTCGGGCGGCAGCACTTCAGCCAGCAGGTTGCGGGGCGCGTCCGGTGGCAGCACCTGTGCATTGATCGGAACCGCCTGCCCGTTGATCTTGATGAGGGCCGGCGAATGCGCAGACAGGTAGACATCCGACGCCTTCTTGTCGGCCATCAGACGCAGGATTCGTTCCATTGTGCTCATCGCTTCTCCTTATGTGCCCCCACGGTCGCTCGCTTCGCGTAGCTCCCTGCCCCCCGAGGGGGCCGCCCCGCCTGCGGCCCGGCAAAGCCGGTTCCGCGGCGGGAACTTGGTTGGACCGGCCTGCTTCAATTAGAACGCTAACCGGCTAAAAGTCGAGATTAGTCTCTCAGAAGGTCGTTCAGGCTGGTGGTGGAGCGCGTTTTCGCGTCCACGCGCTTGACGATCACCGCGCAGTACATGCTGTACTTGCCGCCGGCCTTGGGCAGGTTGCCGGACACCACCACCGAGCCCGCCGGGATGCGGCCATAGCTCACGGTGTCGGCTTCGCGGTCGTAAATCGGCGTGCTCTGGCCGATGTACACGCCCATGGAGATGACGGAGTTTTCTTCCACGATCACGCCTTCGACGACTTCGGAGCGGGCGCCGATGAAGCAGTTGTCTTCAATGATGGTCGGGTTGGCCTGCAGCGGCTCCAGCACGCCGCCCAGACCCACGCCACCGGAGAGGTGCACGTTGTTGCCCACCTGGGCGCAGCTGCCCACGGTGGCCCAGGTGTCGACCATGGTGCCTTCGCCGACCCAGGCGCCGATGTTCACGTAGCTGGGCATCAGGATCGCGCCCTTGGCAATGAAGCTGCCGCGGCGTGCCACGGCAGGCGGCACCACGCGCACGCCGGTGGCGCGCATTTCGGCTTCGCTGAGGTGGGAGAACTTGGTCCTGACCTTGTCGAAAAAGCCGAGGTCGCCGGCGCGCATCAGCTCGTTGTCCTTCAGGCGGAAGCTCAGCAGCACGGCCTTCTTGATCCACTGGTGGGTTGTCCACTGGCCCACACCTTCGCGGGTGGCCACGCGGAGCTTGCCGCTGTTGAGCTGGGCAATGGTGTGCTCCACCGCGTCCAGCACCTCCTTGGGGGCCGATTGGGGCGACAGGTTGGCGCGGTTTTCCCAGGCGGCGTCAATGGTGCTTTGCAGGTTGTCTTGTGTCATGTCGTTGTCTTCAGGGCTGGTGTTCAGTGAACTTTGGATTGGATGAATTGGACAATGCGCTCGGCGGCTTCCACACACTCGGCGGTTTCTGCCACCAGTGCCATGCGGATGCGGCCAGCGCCGGGATTGCTGCCCTGTGCATCGCGTGCCAGGTAACTGCCCGGCAACACCACCACATTGTAAAGAGCGAGCAGCTCGGCGGCGAAGGCCGTGTCGGAACCCCCGAATACCGCAGGGACGGCCGCCCACAGGTAAAAACCGGCGTCCGGCAGGGCCACGTCCATCACGGCCGAGAGCATGGGGGTGACCCGGGCGAACTTTTCACGGTACAAGGCCCGGTTTTCCACCACATGCTGCTCGTCGCTCCAGGCAGCGATGCTGGCGGCCTGCACCACCGGGCTCATGGCGCTGCCGTGGTAGGTGCGGTAGAGCAGGAAGGGCTTGATCAGCGCCGCATCACCCGCGACAAAGCCGCTGCGCAGGCCCGGCACGTTGCTGCGTTTGGACAGGCTGGTCATGGCGATGAGGTTTTTGAAGTCATGCCGGCCCAGCTGCGCGGCGGCCTGTAGTCCGCCCAGCGGCGGCTCGTCGCGGAAGTAGATTTCGCTGTAGCACTCGTCCGACGCAATCACAAAGCCGTGGCGGTCGCTCAGGTCAAACAGCAGCTTCCATTCGTCCAGGCCCATCACGGCGCCGGTCGGGTTGCCGGGCGAGCAGACAAACAGCAACTGGGTCCTGGCCCAGACCGATTCCGGCACGCTGGCCCAGTCGACGGCAAAGTTGCGCGCCGGATCGCTGGGCGCGAACCAGGTCTGGGCGCCAGCCAACAGCGCCGCGCCTTCGTAAATTTGATAAAAAGGATTTGGCGACACCACGGTTGCGCCGGGCTTGCTCGGGTCAATCACCGTCTGCGCCAGCGAAAACAGCGCCTCGCGCGAGCCGTTGACCGGCAGGATCTGCGTCGCCGGGTCCAGCGCCAAGCCGTAGCGCCGCGACAGCCAGTCGGCCATCGTCTGGCGCAGCTTCGGCTCACCCAGCGTCCCCGGGTAGCTGGCCAGGCCGCCCAGGCTGGCCGTCAGCGCATCCTTCACCAGTTGTGGCGTGGCATGGCGCGGCTCGCCGATGCCCAGGCTGATGGGACGGTAGGCGGGGTTGGGCGTGATGCCGGCATGCAACTGGCGCAGCCGCTCAAAAGGGTAGGGCTGGAGGCGTGAAAGCAGGGGATTCATGGGTGAATTATCCCGTGCGGCGGTGAGCCTGGGTGCTGATGCAGGAAACTGCTATCGAAAGCGGAGCGGGCGGCGCCTTTGAGTATTGGTTCTGGCAAGGAAATGATGGGGGCTTCAGGGCTGGTTTCCCGGGGCTGCGACGGGCGTGGGAAATCCCGCGGAAGGCGGCGCTGGCGAGCCGAAACAGGGGGTCGGCTCGGGTAACATGACGGACCGGGCGCTGCAGCGGCCAAACGGTCAATGCCAGGCGCCGAGCTGCTCCCGTACCTTCCGGGCAGCAGATCGGGCCCTGACCCGATTCATCAGGTGGTCATCGGCTTTATCAGGTTTATCAGGTTCAAGAACAACAGGGACAGCTGTGCGTCTCAATTCGATCAAGTTATCCGGGTTCAAGTCCTTCGCTGAGTCCACCAATTTTGTATTGCCCGGGCAACTGGTGGGCGTGGTCGGCCCCAATGGTTGCGGCAAGTCCAACATCATGGATGCGGTGCGCTGGGTGCTGGGCGAGAGCAAGGCCTCGGAGTTGCGTGGCGAGTCCATGCAGGACGTCATCTTCAACGGCACCAACACCCGCAAGCCCGCCAGCCGTTCCAGTGTGGAGCTGGTGTTCGACAACGCCGACCACCGCGCCGGCGGGCAGTGGGGGCAGTTTGCCGAGATCGCCGTCAAGCGCGTGCTGACGCGTGACGGCACCTCAAGCTACTACATCAACAACCAGCCGGTGCGCCGGCGCGATGTGCAGGACGTGTTTCTCGGCACCGGCCTCGGGCCACGCGCCTACGCCATCATCGGCCAGGGCACCATCAGCCGCATCATCGAATCCAAGCCGGAAGAGCTGCGGCTGTTCCTCGAGGAAGCAGCGGGCGTCTCCAAGTACAAGGAACGCCGCCGCGAGACGGCCAACCGCCTGAGCGACACGCGCGAGAACCTCACGCGGGTCGAAGACATCCTGCGCGAGCTCAACGCCAACCTCGACCGGCTGGAAAAGCAGGCCGAGGTCGCGCTGCGCTACAACACCCTGCAGGCCGACGGGGCGCTCAAGCAGCACCAGCTCTGGTTCCTCAAACGCGCCGAGAGCGAGGCCGACCAGGCCCGCGTCAAGGCCGATGCCGAGAAGGCGGTGAACGACCTGGAAAGCCGTGTAGCCGATCTGCGCCACATCGAGGCTGATCTGGAAACCATTCGCCAGGCGCATTATTCGGCTGGCGATCAGGTCAATCAGGCGCAGGGCAAACTCTATGAAGCCAGCGCCGAGGTGGGCCGGCTGGAGGCTGAAATCCGCTTCGTGGTCGATGGCCGCGTGCGGGTCGAGCAGCGTCTGAACCAGCTGCGTGAACAAACGGCCCAGTGGGCCACGCGCAAGGACGATGCTGCGGCAGAAACCGAGAGCCTGGCCGCGCAGGCCGTGGAAGCCGAAGAAAAAGCCGAACTGCTGGCCGCCCAGACCGAAGAGCACCAGGGCCAGTTGCCGGCACTGGAAGACGCGCTGCGTCAGGCCCAGGCCAAGGCCAACGAGCAGCGCGCCAGCGTCGGTCAGGTACAGCAGCAAATCCAGGTGCTGGCCGCCGACCAGCGCAACATTGAAGAACAGTCGCGCATGCTGTCGCTGCGGCTGGAGCGCCTGACGGCTGACCGCAACGCCCTCAATGCACCAGACGAAGCCCGGCTGGTGAACCTTACCGGCCAATTGACCAGTGCCCAGGAAGGGCAGGAACTCGCCGAGGCCCGACTGCACGAGCTGACCGAATCCGTGCCACAACTGGACGAAGAACGCCGCACGCTGCAGCAGACCGTCAACCACGAATCAGCCAAGCGCGCCGACCTGTCGGCCCGCATGGAAGCGCTCAAGGCGCTGCAGGAAAAGGTCAAGACCGACGGCAAGCTCAAGCCCTGGCTGGCGCAGCACGGCCTCGACAAGCTGCAAGGCCTGTGGAGCCGCATCCACATTGAACAAGGCTGGGAGAATGCGCTGGAAGCCGCGCTGCGTGAGCGCCTCGGCGCGCTGGAAGTCAGCCGGCTCGACATGGTGCGTGGCTTTGCCGGCAGCGATGGCCGCGGTGCCCCGCCGGCCAAGCTCTCGTTTTATTCACCGCCGCAGGCGGCCGCACCAACGCGGACCAATGGGGCCATCACGCTCAAGCCCCTGACGGACCTGCTGCGCCTGAACGATGCCGGGCAGTCGGCCCTGCTCGGCGACTGGCTGCAGGGCTGCTACACGGCCGCGAGCATTGAAGACGCCCTGGCGGCACGCGACAAGCTGCAGGCCGGCGAAGTGATTTATGTCCAGAGCGGCCATGCGGTCACGCACCACAGCGTGAGTTTTTATGCACAGGACTCCGAGCAGGCCGGCCTGCTGGCCCGTGCGCAGGAAATCGAGAACCTCGACAAGCAGTTCAAGGCGCAGGCCCTGATCAGCGACGAGGCGCGCGGCGCGTTGATCCGTGCGGAAGCGGCCTATGCTGATGCCGCCCAGCGACTGGCCACGGCACGCCGCGAAGCCGCGGAAGGGCAGAGCCGCACCCACGAGCTGCAGGTGGAAGTGCTGCGCCTGACGCAACTGGCCGAGCAGACACGGGCCCGCAGCCAGCAGATTCAGGGCGACATGGCCGAAATCGAAGCCCAGTTGTCTGATCTGCAGGAGCGCAAGGTCACCGCGGAAGCGCGCTTTGAAGAGCTGGACATGCAGCTGGCCGACAGCCAGGAGCGCCACGCCCAGCTCGATGACCGCGTGATCGAGGCCGAGCGCAAGCTGGGTGAATCGCGCGAGCAGCAGCGCACGCTGGAGCGGCAGACGCAAGAAGCGCAGTTTGCGCTGCGCAGCCTGGCCTCGCGCCGGGAAGAACTGGTGCGCTCCATCGACATCGCCGCGCAGCAGGCGGCCTCGATCGCGACGGAGGAAGAGCGGGCTCGCGAAGAGCTCTCGCGCCTGACCGATGCAGCGGCCCAGGCGGGCCTGCAAAGCGCGCTGGCGGTCAAGCTGGAACGCGAAGCCGATCTGGGCGCCAGGCGCAGCCAGTACGACGACCTCACGAACAAGCTGCGCGCCAGCGACGAACGCCGTCTGCAGCTCGAGCGCGAACTCGATCCGCTGCGCCAGCGCATCACCGAGTTCCAGCTCAAGGAGCAGGCCGCACGCCTGGGCCTGGAGCAATACGCCCAATTGCTGGCCGATGCACAGGCCGATCTGGTGGCGGTCGAGCAGTCCATCCAGACCGGCAATGTCCGCCTGGCCGGTTTGCAGGGCGAGATTGACCGCATCCACCGCGACATCCAGTCGCTGGGCGCCGTCAACCTGGCCGCGCTGGAAGAACTCAGCACTGCCCGCGAGCGCAAGCAGTTCCTCGATGCGCAGTCGGCCGACCTGAACGAAGCCATGGCGACGCTGGAAGACGCGATCAAGAAAATCGACATGGAAACGCGCGACCTGCTGTCGAGCACGTTCGAGACCGTCAACACCCACTTCGGCAAAATGTTCCCCGAGCTGTTCGGTGGCGGCAACGCGCGCCTGGTGATGACGGGCGAGGAGATCCTGGACGCTGGTGTGCAGGTGATGGCCCAGCCACCCGGCAAGAAGAACCAGACCATCCATTTGCTCTCGGGCGGCGAGAAGGCCCTGACGGCCATTGCGCTGGTGTTTGCGATCTTCCAGCTCAATCCAGCACCGTTCTGCCTGCTCGATGAGGTGGACGCGCCGCTGGACGATGCCAACACCGAACGCTATGCCAAGTTGGTCTCCAGCATGAGCAAGTCGACGCAGTTCCTGTTCATCAGCCACAACAAGATTGCGATGGAGATGGCCGAACAACTGATCGGCGTCACCATGCAGGAGCAGGGTGTGTCGCGCATCGTGGCGGTGGACATGGAGGCCGCGCTGGGCTTCGTGGAGGCTGCATGAGGGTTGAACGGCCGGGGGCCGGCGCATGAGCACCCTGCAGATCGGCCTGGCAGTCGCCGGCGGCCTGGTGCTCGCCGGGGTGGTGGCGCACAGCGCCTGGTCATCCCGCCGCAACCTGCCCAAGCGTGCCACGCCCACGGAATCGGTGCCGCCGGAACCGGTGGAGCCCACGGTGGACGGAACACCTGCGACGGATGAGCGGCAGGAGCCCAGTTTTGACACCGATTCCGGACTCGGTTCCATCACCCGGCTGACCTTGCCCGAGCGAAAGCCCGGGCTGGATGTGCTCATTGATGCCGTGGCCCCGGTGGCCGTGGAGTCGGTGGTGTCGGGTGAAGCTGCGCTCGCCGCCATGCCGGCCACCCGCCGCGCCGGCAGCAAAGCGTTTGGCGTGGAAGGGCTGAACACCATCAGCGACCAGTGGGAGTTTCCGCTGGCAGGGCAGCGCTACAGCGCCTTCCAGTGCGGCGTCCAGCTGGCAAACCGCACCGGCGCACTGAACCAGATCGAATACTCGGAATTCGTCATCAAGGCACAGGCCTTTGCGGACGCCATTGGCGGCGAACCGGAGTTTCCTGAAATGCTCGATGAGGTGGCCCGCGCCCGCGAGCTGGACCAGTTCGCCAGCGCACACGACGCGCAGCTCAGTTTCACCCTGCGTGCCACCAGCACCGCCTGGAGCCCCGGTTACGTGCAGCAGAACGCGGCGCGGCTGGGCTTCATTGCCGGCGCGATTCCCGGCCGCATGGTGCTGCCGGCGAGCCAGCAGGGCCTGGCGCCCATTCTCGGGCTGGCCTTTGACACGCAGGCTGCCATGGCAGATGACCCCGAGCAGACCGCCTTGCGCGAACTGACCCTGTCGCTCGATGTGCCGCAGGTGCAGCGCAGCGAGCAACCTTTCGCCCGCATGTGCGAGGTGGCGCTGGCGCTGGCCAAAAACATGGAAGGCGTCATCATCGATGACAACGGCCAGCCGATCCGGCCTGAAGCGATGGAGATGATCCACGCTGATTTGGAGCAGCTCTACGACACGCTCGACAGCCGTGAATTTTCAGCTGGCTCGGTACTGGGCCGGCGGCTTTTCTCTTGATCTGCAGCCTCCGAGCCTGATGGCTGATTGCCTTGCCGACCATGGCTACCCCTGATCTTTTTTCTGACAGTCCCGAGCCTGCGCCTTCTTCCGTATCTGTGTCCGAACGGATAGCCGAGCTGCGCGCCACGCTGCATGAGCATGCGCATCGCTATTACGTGCTCGATGAACCATCCATTCCAGACAGCGAGTACGACCGGCTCTTTCAGGAACTGCAGGCGCTGGAAGCGGCACACCCTGAGCTGCTGACCGCTGACTCGCCCACGCAGCGCGTGGGTGGCAAGCCGCTGGACCAGTTCGCCAGCGTGCGCCACCAGGTGCCCATGCTCAGCATCCGCACCGAAACCGACACGGAGGCGACTGGTGCGCAGAGTTTTGACGCCCGGGTCCGCAAGGAACTGGGCCTGGCCGAATCAGAGCCACTGGTCGAATACGTGGCCGAGCTGAAGTTTGATGGCCTGGCCATGAGCCTGAGGTACGAAGGGGGTGTGCTGGTGCAAGCCGCGACGCGCGGGGATGGTGAGGTGGGGGAGGAAGTGACGCAGAACATCCGCACCATCCGGCAAATCCCTTTGCGCTTGCCGAAAGACGCACCGCCTGTTCTGGAAGTGCGCGGCGAGGTCTACATGCGCCGCGATGATTTTGAATCGCTCAACGAGAAGCAGCGCGAAAAAATTGCGCAAGGTGCCAAGGGCGAGAAGACCTTTGTCAATCCACGCAACGCCGCCGCCGGCGCGGTGCGCCAGCTCGACCCAGCCATTGCCGCGCAGCGACCCCTGAGCTTTTTTGCCTACGGCCTGGGCGACATCACGCCCGCCGATCAGGGCGGCCCCGACTTTGACACGCATTTCCAGATGCTGATGACGCTGAAGTCCTGGGGCTTTCCGGTGGCCGCCCAGACGCGTGTGGCGCGGGGCGCATCGGAGCTGATTGCCTTCCACCAGGCCATGGGCGCGGCGCGCGATGCGCTGCCCTTTGACATCGACGGTGTGGTCTACAAGGTCAACAGCCTGGCGCAGCAGCGGCAACTGGGTTTTGTGACGCGGGAACCGCGCTGGGCCGTCGCGCACAAGTACCCGGCGCAGGAGCAGCTCACCACCGTCGAGGCGATTGACGTGCAGGTCGGCCGCACCGGCAAGCTGACCCCGGTGGCCAAGCTCGCGCCAGTGTTTGTCGGTGGCGTGACGGTGACCAATGCCACGCTGCACAACGAAGACGAGGCCAGGCGCAAGGATGTGCGGGTGGGCGACACCGTGGTGGTGCGGCGCGCCGGCGACGTGATTCCCGAGGTGGTCAGCGTGCTGCCCGACAAGCGCCAGCCCGGTGCCCTCGTGTTCACCATGCCCCGACAGTGCCCGGTGTGCGGCTCCGAGGCGGTGCGGGAAGAAGGGGAGGCCGATTACCGCTGCACCGGCGGCCTGTTCTGCGCGGCCCAGCGCAAGGAGGCCATCCTGCACTACGCCCATCGCCGCGCGGTGGAGGTGGAGGGCCTGGGCGACAAGCTGGTGGAGCAACTGGTGGATGCGAATGTGATCCGCACCTTGCCCGACCTCTACAAGCTCGGGCTCACGGCGCTGGCCAGCCTGGACCGCATGGCGGAAAAGTCGGCCAACAACCTGCTCGAAGCGCTGGAGAAGTCCAAGCAGACCAGCTTGCCCCGTTTCCTCTTTGGCCTGGGCATTCGCCACGTGGGCGAGGCCACCGCCAAGGAACTGGCACGCCACTTCGGCAAGCTCGATGCCATCATGGCCGCCACCGAAGAAGAACTGCTGCAGGTGAGCGACGTCGGGCCGATTGTGGCGGCCAGCCTCCACACCTTCTTTGCGCAGCCGCACAACCGCGAAGTGGTCGAGCAGCTGCGGGCCTGCGGCGTGATCTGGCCCGAGGGCGAACCGGCTGCTGTGGCGCCCAGGCCGCTGGCCGGTAAGACCTTTGTCATCACGGGAACCTTGCCCACCCTGAGCCGCGACGAGGCCAAGGACAAGGTGGAGGCTGCCGGCGGCAAGGTGGCCGGATCGGTCAGCAAAAAGACCGATTTCGTGGTGGCGGGCGCCGAGGCAGGCAGCAAGCTCACCAAAGCCCAGGAATTGGGTGTGGCCGTCATCGACGAGGCGGCCTTGCTGGCACTTTTGACCCACGGCTGATCCCCGTCTGCCGCCCGCTTACACGAGGTTACAGCGCTTTGCGCGCCAGACGTCACGCCACACATGGACACAGAACGTTAAATACCTGTTTCAACAGGAGTTTTCCATGACCAAGATGCGTTTATCGGCTTTGGTGGCTGCCGCAGGCGTGACCGCCTTGCTGTCGGGCTGTGTGGTGGCGCCTATCGGTCCCCGGCCTGTGGCGGTCTATCCGTCGCAACCGGTGTATGTGGAGCCCGCACCGGTGGTGGTGGTGCCCGCGCCGCGCTATTACGGCTACGGCTATCGTGGCTATTACGGTCCTTACGGTCACCGTTACTGGCGCTGAGTCGCGTGGAATGCCGGCCGGGCGGATAATCCGCCTATGGCCATTCGTGAAATTCTCAAGATGGGTGATCCGCGCTTGCTGCGCGTGGCGCAGCCTGTGACCGCGTTCGACGCCGATGAACTGCACCTGCTGATTTCCGACATGTTCGACACCATGCGCTCGGTGAACGGGGCGGGTCTCGCCGCGCCGCAGATCGGTGTGGATTTGCAACTGGTCATCTTCGGCACGGACCAGGTCAATCCGCGCTACCCGGAAGCACCCCTGGTGCCTCGTACCGTTTTGCTCAACCCGGTGATCACCCCTTTGGGCCCGGAGGAAGAAGACGGATGGGAAGGTTGCCTCTCGGTGCCCGGCTTGCGCGGCCTGGTGCCACGTTTCGCCAATATTCGCTACACCGGTGTTGACCCCTACGGCGACCCGATCGACCGCATCGCAGACGGCTTTCACGCCCGCGTGGTCCAGCATGAATGCGACCACCTGATGGGCAAGCTGTACCCGATGCGGATTCGGGATTTCAGCCAGTTCGGCTTCACCGAGGTGCTGTTTCCCGGGCTGGATGCGACCGCAGATGACTGAGTTTGAAAGAACGGCTAATTCAATCCATAAAGTGCAACCGGCCTTTTGAGGAAGGGCTGGTCGCCAGCCGTCGCCTGGTTCCCCGATGTGGGGGCAAGAGTCACGGGTTTTACATGTCTGGTGGTTTGGCCGTATTCTCTGGGGGCGCCTGCACTCTTGTGGGCGTCTTTATCCAACCTGCCTTTCGGAGACAAAAAATGACAAAAAACGGATTCCTGGCCCTGTCGGCCACATTGCTTGCGCTGACCTGTGGCAGTGCCTCGGCCCAAAACACGCCCGGTCTGATCAGTGAGCGCAGCATTTCGGCCACTGCCGCCCTGGAACTGGCCACCGCCAGCCTTGAGCGCTGCCGTGCTGATGGCTACAAAGTGACCATCACCGTGCTGAACCGCCATGCGCGTACTGCCGTGGTGATCAGCGATGACGGCGTGAATCCGCACACTGTGGAAAACAGCATGCGCAAAGCCTACACGGCGTTCACCACGCGCAGCCCCAGCGTGGATATGGGCAAGCGTCCACAGCCTGGGCTCGATGGCTTCATGCAACTGGACAAGATCACGACCATCGAAGGTGGCTTGCCTATTTTTGCGGGCAAGGAGTTGATCGGTGCCGTGGGTATTTCGGGTGCGCCCGGTGGCGAGAAGGATGCCGCCTGCGCGCAGTTTGGAATGGACAAGATCGCCAAGTCGCTGGGCAACTGAGCGCCGTCGGGCGACAGTCCCTCACTGAGCCCGCATGCTACCAACACCCGTTTCATTTCCCTATCAGCTCAAGTTTGAAACAGTGAGTGGTAGCGGGGCCGACCTGCAACTGCGCTCGCTGCTGGACCGGCAGCAGTTTCATGATCCCCATGGCGAGGCCGAGCGGGCTGGTATCTCGTCGTCGGCTTGGCCCATTTTTGGCCTGCTCTGGCCGTCCGGGCGTGTGCTGGCGCATGTGATGCAAAGCCACGCGCTGGAAGGCAAACGCATTCTGGAGCTGGGTTGCGGGCTCGGCCTGGCCAGTCTGGTGGTTCACCGCCGCGGTGGTGACATCACCGCCAGCGACTGCCATCCTCTGGCGGGTGAGTTTCTGCTGGAGAACCTGCGGCTCAACCACATGCCTGCGATGAAATACCGGACAGGCCATTGGGCGCGTGCCAACCCTCTGCTGGACCGTTTTGACCTGATCATCGGCAGCGATGTGCTCTATGACCGAGAGCAGCCGGAGATCCTCGCGCGCTTCATCGGCCTGCATGCTGCCAGGGGCGCCGAGGTGCTGATCGTGGACCCTGACCGCGGCAACCGTGCCAGTTTCAACCGCAAGATGGGTGAGATGGGCTATGCCCGTACCGAGACGCGTTATGCGGTGGCGCCCGGCCTGGTGGGGCCGTACAAGGGCAGGCTGCTCAGGTACCAGGGCCTTGATCTGGACCCTGTCGCGGGCGAGCCCGTGCCATCCGCCCTGTCTTGACCCTGAGTGGCACCCGAGGGTGCGTCAGGCGTTCAGCGCTTCCAGCAATTCGGTCTCGATGGCGATCTGCGCCTTGTTCTGCTGCAACTCCGGCCCATCGATCAGGAAGGTGTCTTCCACACGCTCGCCCAGGGTGGTGACCTTGGCGAGTTGCAGATTGATGCGGTGGCGCGCCAGCACCCGTGCGATCAGGTACAGCAGGCCTACGCGGTCGCTGGCCGAGACGCTGAGCAGCCAGCGCTGCGCTTTCTCGTCGGGGCGCAGGTCGACGCGGGGCGCGATGGGGAAGCTCTTGACGCGGCGCGACACCCGGCCCTTGCCCGGCGAGGGCAGGGGACCGCGTTCGGCGATGGTCCGGTCCAGGTCCGCCTCCACCATGGCGGCCAGCTCCCGGTAGTGTTCGCCCAGCGTGGGGCTCACGACCTGGAAGGTGTCCAGTGCGTACCCATTGCGTGCCGTGTGCACCTTGGCGTCCAGAATGCTGAAGCCCGCCTCGTCGAAGTAGCCACAGATGCGGGCGAACAGGTCCGGCACGTCGGGCGTGTACACCAGCACCTGCATGCCTTCGCCTGCGGAGGAGCGGCGGGCCCGCACGATGGCCCTAGCGGTGCCGACATGGCGCGAGAGCTGGCGTGCATGCCAGGCGATGTCGGTCGCTTCATGGCGCATGAAGTAGCTCACGTCCAGCGTGTCCCACAGCGCCTTGTGGCCTTCGAAGGGTTCGGAATGCAGCGCCAGGGAGGTCAGGGCTTCGCGTTTGCGCGACTCGACCTCGGCGTCGGCATCGGGCGCGCGGCCGCCCAGCACCCGCAGCGTGTAGCGGTACAGGTCTTCCAGCAGCTTGCCTTTCCAGGCGTTCCACACCTTGGGACTGGTGCCGCGGATGTCGGCCACCGTCAGCAGGTACAGGGCCGTCAGGTTGCGCTCGTTCCCGACGCGTTTTGCAAAAGCGGCAATCACTTCCGGGTTGCTCAGGTCTTCCTTCTGGGCGATGCGGCTCATGCTCAGGTGCTCGCCCACGAGGAACTCAATCAGCCGGGAGTCCGCCCTGGCAATGCCATGCTGGCGGCAAAAAACGCGGACATCCTTGCAGCCGAGCTCGGAGTGGTCACCCCCCCGGCCCTTGGCGATGTCGTGAAAGAGCGCCGCCACGTACAGGATCCAGGGCTTGTCCCAGCCGGCAGCCAGTTGCGAGCACATCGGGTACTCGTGCGAATGCTCGGCCATGAAAAAGCGGCGCACGTTGCGCAGCACCATCAGGATGTGCTGGTCCACGGTGTACACATGGAACAGGTCGTGCTGCATCTGCCCGACGATGCGGCGGAAGATCCAGAGGTAACGCCCCAGCACCGAGGTCTGGTTCATCAGCCGCATGGCGTGCGTGATGCCTTCGGGCTGCTGCAGGATGCGCAGAAACATGGCGCGGTTGGCCGGGTCGCTCCTGAACTTGCCGTTCATCACCCCGCGTGCGTTGTACAGCGCCCGAAGCGTCCGCGCCGACAGGCCCTTGATGCCCATCGTGGTTTCGTACAGCAGAAAGGTTTCCAGGATGGCGTGCGGCTCGCGCACATACAGGTCGTCACTGACCACCTCCAGCATGCCGGCCTTGTCGTGAAAGCGCTCGTTGATCGGCCGCAGGGTGGAGGTGTCCGGATTCAGGCGCTCCTCGATGTTGAGCAGCAGGATCTGGTTGAGCTGCGTCACCGCCTTGGCGGCCCAGTAGTAGCGCTTCATCAGCGCCTCGCTGGCGCGGCGCGGCAGCTTGCGGCCATCGTCGGACTCCGCCTTGTAGCCGAACGACTCTGCGACGGCGGTCTGCAGGTCGAACACCAGCCGGTCCTCGCGCCGTCCGGCGATCAGGTGCAGGCGGGCCCGGATCAGGCTGAGCAGCGCCTCATTGGCCTTGATCTGCCGCACCTCAAAGGCCGTGGCCAGGCCATTGCGAGCCAGGTCGTCCCATGATTTGCCCAGGCCGGCTGCCCGCGCCACCCACAGCAGCACCTGCAGGTCACGCAGGCCGCCAGGTGACTCCTTGCAGTTGGGCTCCAGCGCATAGGGCGTGTTCTCGAACTTGTTGTGGCGCTGGCGCAGTTCCAGCGTCTTGGCTACGAAGAAGGCCTGCGGGTCGATCAGGGCCTCCAGTTGCTGCTGCAGGCGTGCAAACTGTTTGCGGGGGCCGGCAATCAGGCGAGCCTCCAGCAGCGAGGTCTGCACCGTCACGTCCTTGGCGGCTTCTTCCATGCAATCGGCCAGGGTGCGTACGCTCGAGCCGATTTCCAGTCCGCTGTCCCAGCAACTGCCGATGAATTGCTCGATCTGGCTTTTCAGCGTGTCGTCGGCACCGGCATCGGTGCCGTCCGGCAACAGCAGCAGCACATCCACGTCCGAATGGGGAAACAGCTCGCCTCGGCCAAACCCCCCCACGGCGACCAGGCAGGCCTCCGGGGGAAAGCCGGCAGCCTCCCACAGTTGCTTGAGCACGCCGTCGGTATGGCGGGCCAGTTTCTGCAGCAGGCTGTGCAGCCCGCGCGAGGAGGCGCCGCTGCCCGCCAGGCTGTCCCAGAGGGCTGCCTTGCCGCTGCGGTATTGCTCGCGGGTCTGCACCAGCGCGTTCATGGGTGCCTGGAGCCCACCGTCGTGGTGCAGGAAGGCAGTGCGGACAGGCGTGTCAAGCGCTGACCGCGACCTGTGCAGGTGCGCCTCGCGGCACGAAAGCCGGGATCGCCGGGCTGCCAGCCGAGACCGTCAGCACCTCATAGCCGGTGGGTGTGACCAGGATGGTGTGCTCCCACTGGGCCGACAGGGAGTGGTCGCGCGTCACGATGCTCCAGCCGTCTTTCTCGGGGCCGTCCTTGATGTCGCGCTTGCCGGCGTTGATCATGGGCTCGATGGTGAAGGTCATGCCGGGCACCAGTTCCTCCAGCGTGCCCGGCCGGCCGTAGTGCAGCACCTGCGGGTCTTCATGGAACCTGGTGCCGATGCCGTGGCCGCAGAACTCGCGCACCACCGAGAAACCGTGTTTTTCCGCGTACGTCTGGATCGCGTAGCCGATGTCGCCGAGGCGCACGCCCGGCTTGACCCGCATGATGCCTTGCCACATGGCTTCGTAGGTGACCTGGCACAGGCGTTTGGCGGCAATCGAGGTGTCGCCCACCAGGTACATGCGGCTGTTGTCACCGTGCCAGCCGCCTTCGATGATGACGGTCACGTCGATGTTGACGATGTCGCCCTTTTTCAGCGGCTTGTCGTTGGGGATGCCATGGCAGACTTGGTGGTTGACCGAGGTGCAGAGGGATTTGGGGTAGGGCACATAGCCCGGGGGGCCATAGCCCAGCGTGGCCGGTATGGTGCCCTGCACCTGGGTCATGTACTCGTGGGCGAGGCGGTCGATTTCGTTGGTGGTGACACCTGGCTTGACGAAGGGTGTCAGGTAGTCGAGCACCTCGGAAGCGAGCCTTCCGGCCAGGCGCATGCCTTCGATCCCTGCGGCGTCTTTGTAGGTAATGCTCATGCCCTAATTATCCCACCGCACGGGGCAGACCGCTTTTTCCGGATGCTCTCAGGGGCATTGGGCTGGCTGCGGCTTGCGGGCGGTTTGTATCCTGGGCCGGGTGGCGTGCGCTGGTAAAATTCGGCTTTGTCCGGAGCACCGCAGGGTGTTCCGCTGCCCGTTCTCCCATCTTTCAGCCTCGCGCTGCCAATTTCCCATTACAAGGCCACCACACCGTGACCCTGCACCTGACGACTTTCGAGGGCGAGCCGCACGGCATCAATGCCCTGAGCGATTTCCGTATCCAGCAGTTGCTTCCCCGCCTGCAAGCCATCGAAGGCAAGATTTCCGGCATCAGTGCCCGCTTTGTCCATTGGGTGGCCACCGAGGCCGAGCCAACGCCGGCCCTGAAGGCGCAGCTCGCGGCCCTGTTGACCTATGGTGATCCTTGCCCCGCAGCGGCGGCAGGCGCTGACCGTTCGGCTGACTTGACCCTGCTGGTCTCGCCGCGGCTGGGCACGGTTTCGCCCTGGGCGTCCAAGGCCACCGACATCGCCCACAACTGCGGGCTGGCGATCAAGCGCATCGAGCGCATCACCGAGTACCGCATCAGCCTCAAATCCGGGTTTTTCAGTCACACTGCTCTGACCGAGGCCCAGCGCGCCGGGGTCGCCGCCTTGCTGCACGACCGCATGACCGAAAGCGTGCTGTCCAGCCGCGACGAGGCTGCGAAGCTGTTCACCGAACTGCAGGGCGCTCCGCTGCAAAGCATTGACGTGCTGACGGGTGGCAAGTCGGCGCTGGAGCGTGCCAACACCGAGTTCGGACTGGCGCTGGCCGCCGACGAGATCGATTACCTGGTGAACGCCTTCACCCAGCTCCGGCGCAACCCGACAGATGTCGAGCTGATGATGTTTGCGCAGGCCAACAGCGAGCACTGCCGCCACAAGATCTTCAACGCCGACTTCACGATTGACGGCGTGGCGCAGGACAAAAGCCTGTTTGCCATGATCCGCAACACGGAAAAGCTGCATCCGCAGCACACGGTGGTGGCGTATTCCGACAATGCCTCGGTGATGGAAGGCTCGCGGGTCCAGCGTTTCTTTGCCAGGCCTGCCCCCTCGGAGGGCTCTGCGGGCACCCATTACCAGCCCTACAGCGCCACCGACGACGCGCTGATGCATGTGCTGATGAAGGTGGAAACGCACAACCACCCGACGGCCATTTCGCCCTTTCCGGGCGCCTCCACCGGCGCTGGCGGTGAAATTCGCGACGAAGGCGCCACGGGGCGTGGCTCCAGGCCCAAGGCCGGCCTGACCGGCTTCACAGTGTCCAAGCTGTTCGATGGCGACTACGGCAAGCCCGAACACATCGCCAGCCCGCTGCAGATCATGACCGAGGGTCCGCTGGGTGGCGCAGCCTTCAACAATGAATTCGGCCGGCCCAATCTGGCGGGTTACTTCCGCGAGTATGAGCAGACCGTCGCCGGCCAGCGCTGGGGCTACCACAAGCCCATCATGATTGCCGGCGGTGTCGGCACCATTGATGCGGACCTGACGAAGAAAATCCAGTTTCCGGCCGGCACCTTGCTGATCCAGCTCGGCGGCCCCGGCATGCGCATCGGCATGGGCGGCAGTGCGGCCAGCTCCATGGCAGCAGGCGCCAACGCGGCCAGCCTCGACTTTGATTCGGTGCAACGCGGCAACCCGGAGATCGAGCGCCGGGCGCAGGAGGTCATCAACCAGTGTGCCCAGTTGGGCGCGGCCAATCCGATCCTGGCCATCCACGATGTGGGTGCGGGCGGCTTGTCCAACGCTTTCCCGGAGCTGGTCAACGATGCCGGTCGCGGTGCCCGCTTCGACCTGCGAGCGGTGCCGCTGGAAGAAAGCGGCTTGTCGCCCAAGGAAATCTGGAGCAACGAAAGCCAGGAACGCTATGTGATGGCGATTGCGCCCGAATCGCTGGCGCAGTTCACCGCCTTTTGCGATCGCGAGCGGTGTCCGTTTGCGGTGATTGGCGTGGCGACGGAGGAAAAGCAGCTGGTGCTGTCGGACGCCGGCAAGGCGCCGCCGGTGGACATGCCGATGAACGTGCTCCTTGGAAAACCACCCAAGATGCACCGCGACGTGCAATCCGTCCCGCATGACATCCAGCCCATCGATTTGACGGGCGTGGACCTGCAGAAAAGCGCCATTGACGTGCTGAGCCACCCCACCGTGGCGTCCAAACGCTTCCTCATCACGATCGGCGACCGTACCGTGGGCGGCCTGACCCACCGCGACCAAATGGTGGGCCCATGGCAGGTGCCGGTGGCGGATTGCGCGGTGACGCTGGCTGACTACCAGGGCTTTGCTGGTGAAGCGATGAGCATGGGGGAGCGTACCCCGCTGGCGGCCGTCAATGCCGCGGCGTCGGGCCGCATGGCGGTGGCAGAGGCCATCACCAACCTGCTGGCAGCACCGATCGAGTTGCCGCGCGTGAAACTCTCGGCCAACTGGATGGCTGCCTGTGGCGAGCCCGGGCAGGATGCGGCGCTGTACGAGACCGTCAAGGCGGTGGGCATGGAGCTGTGTCCCGCGCTGGGCGTGTCGATTCCGGTCGGCAAGGATTCGCTGTCGATGCGCACCGTGTGGTCAGAGGGCGGTACGGCCAAAAAGGTCACCGCGCCGGTGTCGCTGATCGTCAGCGCTTTTGCTACGCTGGCTGACGTGCGGGGCACGCTCACACCGCAGCTCAACAGTGAGGAAGCCGATAGCACGCTGATCCTGATCGATCTGGGCAAAGGCAAAAAGCGCATGGGCGGCTCCATCCTCGCGCAGACCTTGCAGTTGGAGCAGGGCGAGGTGCCTGACCTCGACGATCCGCAAGATCTGGTGAATCTGGTCCACGCAGTCAACCAGCTTCGGGGCGAAGGGCAGATTCTGGCCTACCACGACCGCAGCGATGGCGGCCTGTTCGCGGCCGTCTGCGAGATGGCCTTCGCCGGCCATGTGGGCGTGTCCCTGAACATCGACATGCTGCTGGTCGAGGGCGACGGCATCACCGACAGCCGCATGGACACCGGCGACAGCAAGAACTGGGCGACGCAGGTTGGCGCCCGCCGCGAGGAGCTGACGCTCCAGGCGCTGTTCAACGAAGAGCTGGGCGTGCTGATCCAGGTCCGCACCGAAGCACGCAACACCGTGATGCAGACCCTGCGCGAGCATGGGCTGTCGAAGTTCAGCCACTTTGTGGGCAAGACCCGGCCTGCGCATGCAGCGCTGGAGGTCGGCAAGGGCGAAGTCCAGGTCTGGCGTGACACCAAGGCGGTGTTCAGCGCCAAACTGGAAGACCTGCACCAGGTGTGGGATGCCGTGAGCTGGAAGATCTGCCAGCAGCGCGACAACCCCGCCTGTGCCGACGCAGAGCACGCCAGCGCCGGTGCACCTGCCGACCCCGGCCTTCACGTGCACCTGAGCTTTGACCCCTCGAAGGCGCAAGCGCCAGCACTGAACCTGTCGGCGCGACCCCGCGTAGCGGTGCTGCGTGAGCAGGGCGTCAATTCGCACGTCGAAATGGCTTACGTCTTCACGCAAGCGGGTTTTGAAGCCTGCGATGTGCACATGACCGACCTGCAGACCGGTCGTGCACAACTGGCCGACTTCAAGGGTGTGGTGGCCTGCGGTGGCTTCAGCTATGGCGATACGCTGGGCGCCGGCATTGGCTGGGCCCGCTCCATCACGTTCAACGAAGCCTTGTCGGAACAGTTCAAGACCTTCTTTGCGCGCCAGGACACGTTCGGCCTGGGCGTGTGCAACGGCTGCCAGATGTTTGCCGAGCTGGCCGACATCATTCCGGGCGCCGAAGCCTGGCCGCGCTTCACCACCAACCGCAGCGAGCGTTTTGAGGCGCGCCTGAGCCAGGTCGAGATACTGCCGTCACCCAGCATTTTCTTTGCGGGCATGGCCGGCACCCGGCTGCCGATTGCGGTGGCGCACGGCGAAGGCTATGCCAATTTCGCGCGGCGCGGCGACGCGAGCAAGGTCATCGCTGCCATGCGTTTCACCGACAACCACGGCCAGCCGACGGAGGACTACCCGGCCAATCCCAACGGCAGCGCGGGCGGCCTGACAGCGGTGACCACGGCCGATGGACGCTTCACCGCGCTGATGCCGCACCCGGAGCGCGTCTTCCGCAATGTGCAGATGAGCTGGAACTCAGGCGACCGCAGTGCGCCCAGCCCGTGGATGCAGCTCTGGCACAACGCTCGCCGCTGGGTGGGCTGAGTTCAGTTATCGGGTTGCCGCAGGCGCCACCGCAGCGCCTTCGATGCCGTGCCTTGCCAGCGCTGAGGCGACAAAGCCCGAGGCCTTCATCTCTTCGATGAAGTCACCGACGTAGCGTGCCCCTGCCTCGCGGCCCCTGGGCAAGCCCATGGCCTGCTGGATCACCATGAAGCGGCCGTCCAGCAGCCTGAGGCCGGGCAACCGCCTGGCATCCGCCTGCAGCTGCTGCTTCACACCCGCCGCCACCTCCATGTTCTGTGCAAGAAACACATCGGTCACCGCAGGCGATGTGGGGGCCTTGACCAGTTTGGCGGCCTTCAGCTCGCGGGTCAGGTACAGGTCATAAGCGCTGCCGTTGCCGACCACGATGCGGTTGCCGGGTCGATCTACCTCGTCATTGCTTTTGATGGGTGAGCCGTTCTTCACCAGATAAGCCCCTTCGATGATGACGTACGGCGGCGTCTGCAGCATGTCGGCACCACGCACCGGGTCAATCGCGACAAAGGCGATGTCCACCTCCGCGGCCTTGACCGCTTCCACCACACGACCTGCCGAGGTGAAAGTCACCAGCTCCACCGGCACACCCAGCCGCTTGCCGAGTTCGCGCGCCAGATCAACCGAGACCCCCTTGGGTTCCCCTGTGGTGGCGTCTTTCACGGCCAGGATGGGATTACCGAAGTTGATGGCGGCCTTCAATTTCCCACCCGGCGCCAGTTCGGTGACGGGTGCGGCAGGTTTCGAGGCACAGGCCAGCAGCAAGGTGGACAGGCCACACACCACCACCGCGCGAAAGATCTGTCCGAGCATGCAGGTCTCCTTTTGTGTTCAATAGTAAGTACACGAATCATTGGAACTGCCTGCAGAGGGGCCGTCAATCGGGGTGCCCCCTGTTGCTGGAACGAACGGCGTACCGCAATGAAAAAACGCGGCCGGAGCCGCGTTTTGACGAGTGCTTGGTCCGGCGCAAAAAGCCGTCAATAACTCAATCACTCGATCTTGGCTTTTCTGCGCAGGTCTTCCTGGAAGGCGGCCAGCTTTTGCTGTTGCATCTGCTGGGCGATCTGCGGCTTGACTTCGTCCAGCGAAGGAAGCTTGGCGTCGCGGATGTCGTCCACCCGGATCACGTGGTAGCCGAACTGGGTTTTTACCGGGGTGTCGGTCGTCTGGCCCTTGGCGAGCTTGGACAGCGCTTCGGAGAACTCCGGCACATAGCTGGCCGGGTTGGCCCAGTCCAGATCGCCGCCCTTGGCGCCGGAGCCCGGGTCCTTCGACTGCTTCTTGGCGATGGCGTCGAACTTGCCGCCTTTCTTCAGGCTGGCGATGATGGCCTTGGCTTCGTCTTCCTTCTCGACCAGGATATGGCGGGCCTTGTATTCCTTGCCGCCGTTGGCAGCGACGAACTTGTCGTACTCGGCTTTGATGTCGGCGTCAGACACCGGGTTTTTCTTCTGGTAGTCGGCAAACAGTTCGCGGATCACGATGCTCTGGCGTGCAAGCTCCAGCTGCACCTTGACGTCGTCGCGCGAAGACAGGCCCAGCTTGTCGGCTTCCTGCATGAAAACTTCGCGCGCAATCACTTCATCGCGCAGCTGGCCTTCCATTTCAGGCGTCACCGGGCGGCCCGTGCGCGCGACCTGCTGCGCCAGCGCCTCCAGGCGGGCCTTGGGCACGGCCTTGCCGTTGACGATGGCCAGGTTCTGGGCCATGGCAGCCTGGGCGCCCAGGGCCAGCAGAGCGACCGCAGCAGTGGTCAGCAGAAAATTCTTCTTCATGATGGAAAGTGTTCCTTTGGTGAGCATGGGGACAAGAGCGAAAGAGTGACCGGTATTTCGTCCGGTCGTCAGGTGTGAGGGGTCAGATGGGTTCGATGACTTCAATGGCCAGCGCATGCAGGCCTTCGTCAATGAAATTTTGCAGTGCATCATACACAAGCCGATGGCGTGCCACGCGGCTCTTGCCGGTAAAAGCAGGGCTGGCAATCCGGATGCGGAAGTGGCTGCCGAAACCCTGGCCATTGGCGCCGCTGTGGCCGGCGTGCGCAGCGCTCTCGTCGAGCACCTCCAGATGGGATGGCGCCAGGTGGTCGCGCAGTTGCTGCTCGATTTCGCTGACCTGAAACGGGCGTGGTCCGGCACCGATGGAAGCAGTCAAGGCGGCATTCATGGCGTGGTGTCCGTTTTCATGTGTTTGTTGAGGTAGACCGCCTGCACCAGGATGAACACCAGCATCAGGCCCAGACCGCCAAACAGCTTGAAGTTGACCCAGGTGCTGGTGGAAAAATTGAAGGCCACCCAGAGGTTCAGGCAACCCATGACGGCAAAGAACGCGACCCAGCTGAAGTTCACCGTGCGCCAGACCGGGTCGGGCAAGGTCATCTGGGCGCCCATCAGCGATTTGATGCCGTTTTTCTTCAGCACCAGCTGGCCAAACAGCAGTGCGCCGCCCATGACCCAATAAAGCAGGGTGGGCTTCCATTTGATAAAGCTTTCGCTGTGGAAATAAATGGTCGCGCCGCCCAGCACGGTGACCAGCCCCAGACTGATCCACAGCATGGTGTCGATCTTGCGGCCACGTGCCTTCAGCCAGACGATCTGGAGCAGGGTGGCCACGATCACCACCACGGTGGCCAGCAGCACCGGCCCTTCGGCCGGACCCACGACACCGCCCGACACCATGAAGCCCAGCCACTCGGTGGCCGTTGCGGCCGCCCAGTCCTTGTGGCCCTCGGCATACTTGAACATGCCGAAGAACAGCGCAATCGGCAAAAAGTCAAACAGGATTTTCATGAGTGGATTATCGCGGAGCCGAGGGCACGGCATGGGTTGAACCTGCCCTTCGATATCTCAGGACGAACGGAGTTGAGCGAGCGACCGCAGGGGCGGTATTCCACCAGCAGGAGCCGCGGAACTGGCTTTGCCAGGCCGCAGGCGCAGCGGCCCCCGAGGGGCTGACGACCGCGGCTCCAAACCTGCCTGCGCAGGTTTGGACGGGCGGAAGGGCCCACGCCTCAGGCGTGGGCACGTACAGGGAGTACACGCAGTGACAAGCGTGGGGGCTCATTCACTTGGGCTTGAAATCCAGCGAAGCCGAGTTCATGCAGTAACGCAAACCGGTCGGCGTGGGACCATCGGGAAACACATGGCCCAGATGTGCACCGCAACTGGCGCACACGGTCTCAGTCCGTGTCATGCCGTATTTGCGGTCCACATGTTCCTCGATGGCGTCCGGCGTGGCGGCCTCCGAGAAGCTGGGCCAGCCGCAACCGGCGTCGAACTTGGTCACGGAATCGAACAATTTCGCACCGCAGCAGATGCAGTGGTAGCTGCCGTCCGCCCAGACGGCTTCGTATTTCCCGGTGAAAGCGCGCTCCGTGCCGGCGTGGCGGGTGACTTCAAACGCGACCGGCTCTGCACCTTTTTCGGCCAGCAGGGCTTTCCATTCGGCATCGGTTTTCTGGATCTTGGCGGGCATGAATCAATCCTGGTGTGGGGTGGGTGGGTTTCAGGAACTGCAGCTGATTTCAATCGAGGCAGCCCAGTCCGGCGGAAAACCGGCATGGCTCTCATGGCCGGGATGCTCCTCAAATGGGGACTGCAGCAGCGTCAGCAAGGTATCGACTGCGGAAAAGTCTTTTAGTTTCGCGGCGCGGATGGCTTCTTCGCCCAGGTGGTTGCGCAGCACGAACTTGGGGTTGTTCTGCCGCATCAGCTCTGCCCGCAGGCCGGCGTCGACCGACGCGAGGCGTTCCGAATACTGCATGGCCCAGGCGTTGAAGGACTCGCGGTCGAAAAACAGGTCGCGCACCGGCTCGTGGCCGCTTTGCGGGGTGAAGCTGTTCAAGCGGCGCCAGAAGATGGTGTAGTCCACCTTGTTGCTGGCCAGCAGCCGGAAGGTGCTGTCGATCAGCGCCAGGTCGTCCGGCTGCACATTCGGCAGGCCCAGCTTGGCCCGCATGCGCGCCTGCAATGCCTCGGGAAACACTGTCTTGAAAGACTCCAGCGCCGCCAGGGCCTGTTCCTGGCTGTCCATCAGCGGCAGCAAGGCCTGTCCGAGGCAAAAGAGGTTCCAGTAGGCGATGTTGGGCTGGCGGTGGTAGGCGTAGCGCCCTTCGGTGTCCGAGTGGTTGCAGATGTGGCCGGGCTCGAACGCATCGAGAAACTGGAAGGGGCCGTAGTCGATGGTCAGGCCCAGGATGCTCATGTTGTCGGTGTTCATCACGCCATGGCAAAAACCCACCGCCTGCCAGGCGGCCACCATGTGCGCCGTGCGTTCGCTGACGGCCTGCAGAAAGGCCGCATAGGGCTGGGCTGCCTCCAGGCATTCCGGGTAATGCTGCTGGATCACGAAATCGGCGAGCGCCTTGAGCTGCCCGGGCTGGCCGCTGTAGCTGAAATGCTCGAAATGCCCAAAGCGGATGAAGCTGGGCGCGGTGCGCGTCACCACGGCAGAGGTCTCGATCTCCTCACGGCGAACGGGGGCGTCCGAGCCCGTGACGCACAGCGCCCGGGTGGTGGGAATGCCCAGCCCGTGCATCGCTTCGGAGCACAGGTATTCCCGGATGGAACTGCGCAGCACCGCACGGCCGTCGCCCATGCGGGAGTAGGGCGTGCGCCCGGCGCCCTTGAGCTGGATTTCCTGCGAGCCCGACGGTGTGCTGATCTCGCCGAGCAGGATCGCGCGGCCGTCGCCCAGCTGGCCGGCCCATTGGCCGAACTGGTGGCCGCTGTAGACGCTGGCCAGCGGCTCGGAACCCGGCAGGATGCTGCTGCCTGCGAAGGCCTGCAATGCCTCGTCGGAGGCCAACCACCCGATGTCGAGGCCCAGGTCGCGTGCCACCGCCTCGTTGCGGCCCACCCAGTAGGGGCTGGGGAGGGGCTGGGGCTGCAGGCGGGTGTAGAAATCCGGCCCGAGCCGGGCAAAACCCGCCTGCCAGGGGAGTTGCGCAGCGGCCGTTGCCGGCGGGGCGGTGTCGGGCAGGGGGGTAGCAAGTGCGGCAGGCATCATGCCCAAATTGTCCCCTACCTGACATGAGCCCGCAGATTCACGGGCAATCCCGCATGACTGCCCGACAAGGCTGCGGCATCATCCGCCAGAGGCTCCACCGGACGGCGGCCCATTTTCACTTTCCCCCAACAATTGATGGAGAACCCCTGATGCTCGGGTTAATGCAAAGCCAGCCACTGCTCATTTCCGGCCTGATCGAATTCGCGGAGCGCCACCATGGCGACGCCGAAATCGTTTCCAGGCGTGTGGAGGGGGATGTGCACCGTTACACCTACCGCGATGCAGCGAAGCGGTCGCGCCAGGTCGCCGGTGCGCTTGACGGCATGAAGCTGGCTTTCAGTGACCGGGTGGCCACCCTCGCCTGGAACGGCTACCGCCACTTCGAGCTGTATTACGGCGTCAGCGGCTCCGGCCGGGTGCTGCACACCATCAACCCGCGCCTGCACCCGGACCAGATCGCCTGGATTGCCAACCATGCCGAAGACCAGGTGCTGTGCTTCGACCTCAGCTTCCTGCCCCTGGTGCAGGCGGTCCACGCCCGTTGCACCACGATCCGCCAGTACATCGCCCTGTGCGACGACGCGCACCTGCCCCAGGACTCCGGCGTGCCCGGCCTCATCAGCTACGAAACCTGGATCGGCGGGCAATCCGGCGTCTATGCCTGGCCCAGCTTTGACGAGAATTCCGCGTCGAGCATGTGCTACACCAGCGGCACCACCGGCAACCCGAAGGCGGCGCTGTACAGCCACCGCTCCAGCACGCTGCATGCCTATGCGGCGGCCTTGCCGGACGTGATGAGTATCTCGGCGCGCGACGCCATCCTGCCCGTGGTGCCCATGTTCCACGTCAATGCCTGGGGCATTCCCTATTCGGCGGCGCTGACCGGTGCCAAGCTGGTGTTTCCCGGCCCGGCGCTGGACGGCAAGTCGGTCTATGAGCTGATGGAAGCCGAGAAGGTCACCTATGCGGCGGGCGTTCCCACGGTGTGGCAGATGCTGCTGACCCACCTCAAGCCGGCGGGGCTGAAGTTCTCCACGCTCAAGCGCACGGTGATCGGCGGCTCGGCCTGCCCGCCGGCCATGATCCATGCCTTCCGCGAGGATTACGGCGTCGAGGTGCTGCACGCCTGGGGCATGACCGAGATGAGCCCGCTGGGCACGCTCTGCACGCTCAAGAACAAGCACGATGGCCTGTCCGAAGACGCGAAGATGAAGATCCGCCTCAAGCAGGGCCGGGCCATCTACGGCGTCGACATGAAGATCGTGGACGCCGACGGCAAGGAGCTCCCCTGGGACGGCACCACCTTTGGCGACCTGCATGTCAAGGGGCCGTGGATTGTGCGCGAGTATTTCAAGGGCGAGGGCGGCGATCCGCTGGTCGACGGCTGGTTCCCCACCGGGGACGTGGGCACCATCGACCCGGATGGTTACCTGCAGATCACCGACCGCAGCAAGGACGTGATCAAGTCCGGCGGCGAGTGGATCAGCTCGATCGACGTGGAAAACATCGCGGTGGCCCACCCGGCCGTGGCCATGGCCGCCTGTATCGGCGTGTTCCATCCGAAGTGGGATGAGCGGCCGATTGTGGTGATTGTCAAGAAGCCGGGTGCCGAGATCAGCCGGGAAGAACTGCTGAAGTTCTATGAAGGCAAAACCGCCAAATGGCAGATTCCAGACGACGTGGTTTTTGTCGATGCCATTCCATTGGGGGCGACGGGCAAGATGCTCAAGACCAAACTTCGCGAGCTGCTGAAAGACTACAAATTGCCGCAGGCATAGCGGCCCGTTCGGCGAGAGCGAACTGCGCGCGCCTGGGGGTCACATCCGTGACATGGCTAGGGCATTCCCCGAGCCGGCGCTGCTGCTTTTGACCTAATCTCTGCGGGCTGAGTGAGTGTTTTGCCGACTGCTTTGCGTTTTCCATAAATTTCAGGAGACAAGGGATGACAACCCAAACCCGTTCTTGCGGCGCTTTGCCCCGCCGTTATGCCTCCGTGGCGGTAGCCGCTTCCGTGCTGGCGTGCAGCCTGGCCCTGGCCCAGGCGCCAGCCAAGCCTGCCGCGCCACCCGCCAAGGCGGCGGCTCCGGCTGCCGCAGCGGGCAGCGTCAACCTCAACCAGACGGTCAAGATCGCATGGCTGGACCCGCTGTCCGGCCTGATGGCGGCGGTCGGCACCAATCAGCTCAAGGGCTTCCAGTTCCTGGCCGAGCGCTTCAGCCAGAAGAACAAGGCGGGCGTGAAGTTCGAGATCATCGGCATTGACAACAAGCTCAGCCCGCAGGAAACCACCAATGCGCTGAAGTCCGCCATCGACCAGGGTGCCCGCTATGTGGTGCAGGGCAATGGCTCCGGCGCCGCGCTGGCCATCATTGATGCGCTGTCCAAGTACAACGAGCGCAACCCCGGCAAGGAAGTGCTTTACCTGAACTACGCCGCGGTGGACCCGGACCTCACCAACAGCAAGTGCGATTACTGGCATTTCCGCCTTGACGCCGATACCTCCATGAAGATGGAGGCACTGACCGCGTTCATGAAGGATCAGCCGGACATCAAGAAGGTCTACCTGATCAACCAGAACTACTCGCACGGCCAGCAGGTCGCCAAGTTTGCCAAGGCCAACCTGGCCTCCAAGCGGCCGGACATCCAGATCGTGGGTGAAGACCTGCATCCGCTGGCCCAGGTGCGTGACTTCGCCCCTTACGTCGCCAAGATCAAGCAGTCCGGCGCCGACACCGTCATCACCGGCAACTGGGGTTCTGACCTCTCGCTGCTGGTCAAGGCGGCCAACGAGGCCGGATTGAGCAACGTGAAGTTTTACACCTACTATGCCGGCGTTACCGGTACGCCGACTGCGCTGGGTTCAGCCTCCGGCGGCCGCGTGTACATGGTGTCGTATTTCCATCCAAACATGGGCGGCGAGATCCAGCAGCTGCAAAACGAATACAAGAAGAAGTTCAACGATGACTTCTACACTGGCGCCATCTTCCACGCCTTCACCATCCTGACCGACTCCATGGCACAGGCCAAATCGACAGAACCCGCCGCTGTGGCCAAGACCATGGAAGGCCTGCGTTTCAAGAGCTTTAACGGCGACGTCGAAATGCGCAAGACCGACCATCAGCTGCAGCAGGGCCTGTACATCACGCGCTGGGACAAAGCCGGCGGCAAGCTGCCTTACGATGCTGAAAACACGGGCTACACCTTCGTACCTGTGAAGTACTACGAGGCTTATGTGGCCAGCACGCCGACGTCGTGCCAGATGAAGCGCCCTTCCTGATGCATTGAGTGGCATTGACTGGTGTTTACCAGCGCTGCCAGGTGCGAAGGCCCGACCCATCCTCGGGCCTTTTTCTTTAGCTTTCCAGTTTCAGGCGGTTCTTGATGAATTTGGAATTTTTCACCATCTCCCTGCTCAACGGCCTGAGCTACGGCCTGCTGCTGTTCATGCTCAGCTCCGGCCTGACGCTGATCTTCAGCATGATGGGCGTGCTCAATTTCGCCCACGCGTCCTTCTACATGGTGGGCGCCTACGTAGCCTACAGCGTCTCGCAGGTCATTGGTTTCTGGTGGGCGCTACTGGTGGCGCCGCTGGTGGTGTTTGCCATGGGGGCCGCGTTTGAGCGTTTCTGTCTGCGCAAGGTGCACAAGTTCGGCCATGTGCCCGAACTGCTGGTGACCTTCGGGCTGTCTTACCTGTTGCTGGAACTGGTGCAGCTGGTGTGGGGCCGCGCTGCGGTCAACTACGTGCTGCCGGAGGGCTTGCAGGGGCCGCTCTTCACGGTGTTCGGCACCAACTTTCCGAAGTCGCGCGCTTTCATCATGCTGATTTCCGTGGTGATGCTGGCCAGCATCTGGCTGGTGCTGACGCGCACGCGCATCGGCCTGGTGATCCAGGCGGCGCTCACCCATCCCGACACGGCCGAGTCCCTCGGGCACAACGTGCCCCGGGTCTTCATGCTGGTGTTCGGCGGCGGCGCGGCGCTGGCGGGGCTTGCCGGTGTCATCGGCGGCAACACCTTTGTCACCGAGCCGGCGATGGCCGGGTCTGTGGGCGCCATCATCTTCGTGGTCGTGGTGGTGGGCGGCATGGGCTCTCTCAGTGGTGCCTTTCTGGCCTCGCTGCTGATCGGGCTGATCCAGACCTTTGCCGTGGCGATGGACCAGTCCCTGATGAGCATGCTGGGCCAGCTCAACGTCCGCGTGACACCCGAGACCTTCGGCTATCCGCTGCTCAAGCTCACGATTTCGCAGGTGGCGCCCATTCTGCCCTTCCTGCTGCTGGTGCTGATTTTGATCTTCCGTCCCAAGGGCCTGCTGGGCACCCGGGAAGACTGAGGCGGACCGATGTCAAAAACCTATTACGAATTCAAGCCCTTCAACGTGGGGCGCTGGGTCCTCTGGAGCCTCTATGCGCTGCTGCTGATCGCGGCACCGATGATGTTCAAAAGCAGCCTGGCGCTGACCATGTTGTCGCAGGCCGGCTACCTGGTCATCGTCTGCCTGAGCTACAACATCCTGCTGGGGCAGGGTGGCATGCTGAGCTTCGGGCACGCGGTCTATGCCGGGCTGGGGTCCTTCCTGGCCATCCACGCGATGAACCTGGCGGCCAAGGGCACCATCTTTCTTCCGCTGCCGCTGATTCCGCTGGTGGGCGGCCTGGCCGGCCTCTTTTTTGCCGTGTTGCTTGGCTATGTGACGACGAAGAAGGCCGGCACCACCTTTGCCATGATCACGCTGGGGGTCGGCGAACTGGTGTTCGCCATGTCGCTGATGCTGCCCGAGTTCTTTGGCGGGGAGGGCGGCATCACCACCAACCGTGCCTACGGCAAGCCTTTCTTCGGCATCACCTTCGGGCCGCAGGTGCAGGTGTATTACCTGATCGCGTTTTACTGCTTCATCTGCACTGCCGCCATGTTCGCCTTCACGCGGACGCCGCTGGGCCGCATCCTGAACGCCGTGCGGGACAACCCGGAGCGGGTCGAGTTCATTGGCTACAACACCCAGCGTGTGCGCTACTACGCGTTCATCATCGCTGGCTTCTTTGCCGGCATAGGCGGCGGCCTGGCTGCCATCAATTCGGAGATTGTCACGGCCGAGGTCGTCAGCGGCGTGCGCTCCGGCAGCTTGCTGCTGTTCACTTTCCTGGGGGGCGCCACCTTCTTCTTCGGGCCCGTCATTGGCGCCGGGCTGCTGGTGCTGGCGCTGATTCTGCTGTCGGAGCTGACGATGGCCTGGCTGCTGTATGTCGGCCTCATTTTCCTCTTCATGGTGATGTACGCGCCCGGCGGCATTGCCAGCCTGATCATGATGAACCTGCGGGTGGCTTCCTTCGGCAAGCTCAGGGAGCTCTGGGTCGGCTACCTGGGTCTGGCCCTGACCGCGCTCACGGCGCTGGCGGGCGCGGCAGCGATGGTCGAGATGGTTTACCACCTCCAGCTCAACGCGGCGCTGGGGGCCGAGCTCGGCTTCATGGGCGTGAAGCTCAACGCCACCAACATCAACAGCTGGCTGGGGGCGGGTTTTCTCCTTGTCACGGGTCTGGGGTTGTTCGAGCTCACGCGGCGCCAGTTCCTGGTGCAGTGGAGCGACATCCAGAGCGAGATTGAAAAAGAAATCAAACGGAGGGATCTGCTGTGACTGCCCATGCCCACCCGTCCGGCACGCGGGCCGATGGCTGTTCGCTGGAGCTCAGGGACCTGCGCAAGAGCTTCGGCAAGACCGAGATCATCCGTGGTGCCAACCTGCAGGTGCAGGCCGGCGAGCGGGTCGCCATCATCGGCCCCAACGGCGCGGGCAAGTCCACGCTGTTCAACCTCATCAGCGGCCGCTTCGAGCCCACCAGCGGCGAGGTGCTGCTGCACGGGCAGCGCATCAACGGCAAAAAACCATTCGAGATCAACCGCATGGGGCTCTCGCGCAGCTTCCAGATCACCAACATCTTTCCCAAGCTCAGCGTGTTCGAGAACCTGCGCTGTGGTGTGCTGTGGAGCCTGGGCTACAAGTACAGCTTCCTGAAGTTCCTGGCTGATCTGGACGACGCCAATGAGCGGGCGGACGAACTGATGGCGATGATCAAGCTCGACAGGAAGCGCGATGTGCTCGCCATGAACCTGACCTACGCCGAGCAACGCGCGCTGGAGATCGGCATCACGATTGCCGGCGGCGCCAGCGTGATCCTGCTGGACGAGCCCACGGCCGGCATGAGCCGCTCTGAGACGGGCCGTTTCATCCAGTTGATCAAGCAGGTTACCGTGGGCAAGACGCTGCTGACGGTGGAGCACGACATGGGGGTGGTGTTTGGCCTGGCCGACAAGATTGCGGTGGTGGTGTACGGTGAAATCATTGCTTACGACACGCCCGAGCGGGTGCGCGCCGACCAGCGGGTGCAGGAAGCCTATTTGGGTTCGTCGGTGGCAGATGCCCAAGCTGTAAGCGGAGGTCACTGATGCTGCACATCGAAAACCTCCACGCCTTCTATGGCAAAAGCCACGTCCTGCACGGCGTTCATTTCGACGTGCAGCCAGGCCAGATCGTCGCCTTGCTGGGCCGCAATGGCTCCGGTCGCTCCACCACGGCCAAGGCCATCATGGGCCTGGTCGATTGCCAGGGCTCCATCCGCTGGAAAGAGACAGAAATCGTCGGCAAGAAGGCCTACCAGATCGCGCATCTGGGCCTGGGCTATGTGCCCGAAAACCGCGACATCTTTCCCAAGCTCACCGTGCACCAGAACCTGCTGCTGGGGCAAAAAGGCAGCGGCAAGGGTTCGCGCTGGGGTTTTGATGACATGTACCGGATGTTTCCCCGCCTGCTGGAGCGCCAGCACACGGAGGCCGGCGTGCTCTCGGGCGGCGAACAGCAGATGCTCACGCTGTGCCGCACGCTGATGGGGGACCCGGACCTCATCATCATCGACGAGCCCACCGAAGGCCTGGCACCCAAGATTGTCGAGCTGGTGGGGCAGTACCTGCAGACGCTCAAGAGCCGCGGCATTTCGGTGCTGCTGATCGAGCAGAAGCTCACCATCGCCATGGCCATCTCGGACCGTGCGCTCGTCATGGGCCATGGCAGCATCGTGTTCGACGGCACGCCCGACTCCCTGCGCGCCGACGCCTACATTCGCAAAGAGTGGCTGGAGGTGTAAAAAACCTGCCGGATTGTCACCGCAGAGACAACCGGGGCCGTCTTGCGGGCTCCCAAGCCTTGTGCAGTGACCCAGTCGCCCTACAATAAGAAAAGAACGGTCGTACTATTTTGGAATCTCTGGAATGCTTGTCAGCTGCGTTCCGGAATGACACACCCACCGAAACAGTCCGATCATCCGGTCATCAAATTCCTCTGAAACCATCCGAGACAGCAAAACCTCTCCAACGAAAGAAGCAGTGCCATGACAACCCTTTATGAAGTCCACGGCAGCGTCGCCCTGATCACGCTGAGCAACCCACCCGTCAACGGTCTGGGGCACGCCACCCGGCTCAGCCTGACGCAGCACCTGCAGCAGGCCAATGCCGACGAGGCGGTGAAGTCCATCGTGATCACCGGCGCCGGCAAGGCGTTCTCCGGTGGCGCAGACATCAAGGAGTTCGGCACGCCCAAGGCCCTGTCCGAGCCCAACCTGCACAGCGTGATTCGTGCGGTGGAGGGCTCTGGCAAGCCGGTTGTTGCCGCCATCCACTCGGTCTGCATGGGCGGTGGCCTGGAACTGGCACTGGGTTGCCACTACCGCATTGCGGCGCCCGGCTGCAGCGTAGCGCTGCCGGAGGTCAAGCTGGGCCTCTTGCCCGGCGCCGGCGGCACGCAACGCCTGCCGCGCGTGGTCGGTGTGGAACCGGCCCTGAACATGATCGTCAGCGGCGAGCCGGTCAAAAGCGAGTTGCTGGCCCAGATTCCCGGCCAGAAGCTGTTCGACAGGATGGCGTCCTCGCCCGAGGCCCTGAAAGACGAGGCGCTGGCCTTTGCCCAGTCGGTGGCCGACACCCGGCCCCTTCCGCTGGTACGCGACCTGCCCTGCAAGCACCCCAGTGGCGACGCCTATTTCCAGTTTGCCCGCAACATGGTCAAGGGCATGGCCAAGAACTTCCCGGCGCCGCTCAAGTGCGTCGATGCCGTGGAAGCCGCCACGAAGAAGAAATTCGAAGACGGCCTGGCGTTTGAGCGCGAGATCTTCATCAACCTGATGTGGACCCCGGAAAGCCGTGCCCTGCGCCACATTTTCATGGCCGAGCGGGCAGTATCGAAGATTCCGGATGTGCCGGACGACACCCCCAAACGCGAGATCAAGTCGGTGGCCGTCATTGGCGCCGGCACCATGGGTGGCGGCATTTCGATGAACTTCCTCAACGCGGGCATTCCGGTGAAGATGCTCGAGATGAAGCAGGAAGCGCTCGACAAGGGCCTTGCCACCATTCGCAAGAACTACGAAGCCCAGGTCAAGAAGGGCAAGCTCAAGCAGGACAAGTACGAGCAGCGCATGAGCCTGCTCAGCACCACCCTCAGCTACGACGAACTGAAAGACGCCGACATGGTGATCGAGGCGGTGTTTGAGGACATGGGCGTGAAGGAAAAGGTCTTCAAGGAACTGGACCGCGTGATGAAGCCGGGCGCCATTCTGGCCTCCAACACCTCCACGCTGGACGTGGACCAGATCGCCGCCTTCACCAAGCGTCCGCAGGACGTGATCGGCACCCACTTCTTCAGCCCGGCCAATGTGATGAAGCTGCTGGAAGTGGTGCGCGGCGCCAAAACCGGCAAGGACGTGCTGGCCACGGTGATGGCACTGGGCAAGAAAATCAAGAAAACCTCGGTGGTCTCGGGCGTATGCGATGGCTTCATCGGCAACCGCATGATCGAGCAGTACGGCCGCCAGGGCGGCTTCCTGCTGGACGAAGGTTGCACGCCAGCCCAGGTGGACAAGGCCATCGAGAAATTCGGCTTTGCCATGGGCCCCTTCCGCATGGGCGACCTGGCCGGCAACGACATTGGCTGGGCCATCCGCAAGCGCCGTTACACCGAGAAGCCGGACATGAAATACAGCAAGACGGCCGACCTGCTCTGCGAGAAAGGCCGCTTTGGACAGAAGACGGGCGCCGGCTGGTACGACTACGTGCCCGGCAAGCGCGACGCCATCCCCAATGCCGAAGTGGTGCAGATGATTGAAGACCACCGCAAGAGCCTGGGCATCACGCCGCGCAAGATTTCTGACGAGGAAATCGTCCAGCGTCTGGTGTATTCGCTGGTCAATGAAGCGGCGCACATTCTGGAGGAGGGCATTGCCTCCAAGGCCAGCGACATCGACATGGTCTACCTGATGGGCTATGGCTTCCCGATTTACCGCGGCGGCCCCATGCTGTACGCTGACCAGGTGGGCCTGTTCAACGTCGTGGAAAGCATGAAGCGCTTTGCCAAAAACCCGCTGGACGACGCGAAGTTCTGGCAGCCGGCGCCGCTGCTGGCACGCCTGGCGGCTGAGGGCAAGACCTTCAACCAGTCGACCTGAACCCGTATCACCCCACGTCCCAGACACCGGAGAATTCCATGACATCAGCCGTAATTGTTTCCACCGCCCGCACCCCGCTCGCCAAGAGCTGGAAGGGTTCCTTCAACATGACGCACGGTGCCACCCTGGGCGGCCACGCCGTCGAGCACGCCATCCAGCGCGCCGGCATCGAGGCCGCCGAAGTGGACGACGTCATCATCGGCTGCGCCACGCCCGAAGGCGCGACCGGCTCCAACATCGCCCGCCAGATTGCCCTGCGCGCTGGTTGCCCGGTCACCGTGTCCGGCATGACGATCAATCGCTTTTGTTCGTCCGGCCTGCAGACCATTGCCACGGCGGCGCAGCGCGTGATTGCTGGCGAGGCCGATATCTATGTGGCCGGCGGTGTGGAAAGCATTTCCTGCGTCCAGCAGGAGGCCAACACCCACATGCTGCAGGACACCTGGCTGGCCAAGAACAAGCCCGAGATCTACTGGAACATGCTGCAGACCGCCGAGCAGGTGGCCAAGCGCTACAACATCTCGCGTGACCGCATGGACGAGTACGGCGCCCTGAGCCAGCAAAAAGCCACGGCAGCCCTGGCGGCCGGCCGCTTTGAGGCCGAGATCGCACCGATCACCGTGATGGCTGGCGTGGCCGACCCGGTGATGGGTCTGATCACCAAGAAAGTCACCGTCAGCAAGGACGAAGGCATTCGAGAAGGCACGACCAAGGAAGGCATCAGCGGCATCAAGCCGGCCATTCCCGGCGGCGTGATTGCTGCGGGCAATGCCAGCCAGTTCTCCGATGGTGGCGGTGCGGTGGTCGTGATGAACGAAACCGTGGCCGAGAAAAAAGGCCTGAAACCGCTCGGCCGCTTCCTCGGTTTTGCGGTGGCCGGTTGTGAGCCCGACGAGATGGGCATTGGCCCGGTGTTTGCCATCCCCAAGGTGCTGGCCAAGCTCGGCCTGAAGGTCAGCGACATTGACCTGTGGGAACTCAACGAAGCGTTTGCCGTGCAGGTGCTGTACTGCGCGGACAAGCTCGGCATTCCGATGGACAAACTCAATGTGAACGGCGGCGCCATTGCGGTGGGTCACCCCTATGGCGTCACTGGCCAGCGCCTGACGGGCCATGCATTGATTGAAGGCAAGCGCCGCGGCGCCAAGCGGGTGTGCGTGACCATGTGCATTGGTGGGGGCATGGGCGCGGCGGGTATCTTCGAAGTGTTGTAGTCCCCCCTGCGCCGCCTTCGGCGTCATCCCCTCAGGGGACGCCAACCGCGGCCCGGCGAAGCCGGTTCCGCGCTGGCACTGGCCAAGCCACTTGCCTGACAGCGAGCTGGGTTTTACGGAAGGAACAGGGATTCATGTCGCTTCGCTCCACCATTGATTTCCTGCTGTACCAGTGGCTCGACGCCGAGTCGCTGAACCGGCGCGCACGGTTCGCAGACCACTCCAAAGACACTTTTGACGCGGTGCTGGACACCTGCGAACGCATCGCCCGCGAGAAGTACGCGCCGTTCAACCGCACGGTGGATACGCAGGAACCGCACTTCGACGGCGAAAAGGTCATCCTGCCGCAGGCCACGCACGATGCGCAAAAAGCCTATGCCGAATCCGGCATGCTCAGCGCCGCGCAGGACTACGACATGGGCGGCATGCAGCTGCCCTACACGCTGGAATCCGCCGCCAACGCCTTCTTTGCGATGGCTTCGGTGAGCATTGGCTCGGGCATGCTGACCACCGGCAATGCGAATTTGCTGATGGTGCATGGCACCGCGGCGCAGAAAGAGGCGTTTGCCCGGCATGAATTCTCGGGGCGCTTCTCGGGCACCATGTGCCTGTCGGAACCGCAGGCGGGTTCGTCGCTCAGCGACGTGATGACGCGCGCGGTACCAGACAACGCCCCTTCGGTAGCGGCCGACGGCGCCGTGCCGTGGGAGCAGGACCCGCTGGGTCCACGCTACAGGCTCAAGGGCAACAAGATGTGGATTTCCGCCGGCGAGCATGAACTGACGGAGAACATCATTCACTTGGTACTGGCCAAGATTCCGGGGCCCGATGGCAAGCTGATTCCCGGCACCCGCGGCATTTCGCTCTTCATCGTGCCCAAGAAGATGGTCAACCCGCACGGCGAACTGACCGGCGTGCGCAACGATGTGGCGCTGGCGGGCCTGAACCACAAGCTGGGCTGGCGTGGCACCACCAACACCCTGCTGAATTTCGGCGAAGGCAAATACCCGGTGGATGGTCAGCCGGGTGCGGTTGGTTATCTGGTCGGCAAGCCGCATGAGGGCCTGCGCTGCATGTTCCACATGATGAACGAGGCACGCATCGGCGTCGGCATGGCGGCGACGATGCTGGGCATGGCGGGCTACCACGCGAGCCTGGAGTATGCGAAGAACCGCCCGCAGGGCCGACCTATCACTGGCGCGGGCAAAGACCCTTCGGCACCGCAAAGCCGCATCATCGAACACGCCGACGTCAAGCGCATGCTGCTGGCGCAAAAAGCCTATTGCGAAGGTGCGCTGGCGCTGGAGCTGTATTGCGCGCGGCTCGTTGATGAGCACCACACCGCAGACGCCGAGGCCGCAGACGAAGCGCGGCTGCTGCTGGAAGTGCTGACGCCGATTGCCAAGAGCTGGCCCAGCGAGTGGTGCCTGGAGGCCAATTCGCTGGCGATCCAGGTGCACGGCGGTTATGGCTACACACGCGATTTTCCGGTGGAGCAGTACTGGCGCGACAACCGCCTGAACATGATCCACGAGGGCACGCACGGCATCCAGGCGATGGACCTGCTCGGCCGCAAGGTGGTGATGGAAGGGGGCAGGGGCCTGAAGCTGCTGGCGGGCCGCATCAACACCACCATCGAGCGCGCCATCCAGGTGCCTGGGCTGGCCAACCATGCCAACGCGCTGGGGAAAGCACTGCAGCACGTGGGCAGCGCGACCAAGGCAGCCTGGGCGACGGGCGTGCCCGGCGACGCGCTGGCCAATGCCGTGCCTTACATGCAGGCTTTCGGGCACACGGTGCTGGCGTGGATATGGCTGGATGTGGCGCTGGCGGCAGGGGAATCCGCAACAGGCACACTAGGGGCCTTGCGTTATTTCTATCACTACGAGCTGCCGAAAATCGGCGCATGGCTGCAGGTGGTGGAAAACCGCGACCTGACCTGTGCCGATTTCCCCGAGGAGCTGTTCTGATGCCTTTTTTCAAGCCCTCTGCCGATGCTGCCGGTGACCGCTTCGTGGCGCGCCTGCAGACCCTGATCTGGATCCTGATCTATGGCGGCCTGCTCACGCTGGTGCTGGGTCTGTCTGTGCAGCGCCTGAGCGACACGCTGGGCTGGTCGCTCGTGGCTGGGGGGGGCGTGGTGGCGGCCATCGGCTTCGTGCTGATTTATGTGCGCTCCCGAATCACCACGCGGGCCTGAGCGGGCGGTCGGCCAGTCACACGCACGACAGCGGCGCTAGCCTGCCCATGCTTTCCTGTGCTCTACTTTCAACAGCGGTTTTCAGCGCGCCAACAGCGGGCTGAGCGACCTGCCGAAATGATTCCGGCCATGGCTTTTCAGGCGCACACTGACCCCACGACACCACAACTTTCAGGAGACATCCGATGACCCGAACCATCCAGCAACTGTTTAACCTCAAGGGCAAGACCGCGCTCGTCACCGGCGGCTCCCGCGGGCTGGGTCTGCAGCTGGCCCAGGCGCTGGGCGAGGCAGGCGCCCGCGTGATGCTGAGCTCGCGCAAGGCGGAAGACCTGCAGGAATCGGCAGCCATTCTGAAGGCCGCCGGCATTGACGTGGACTGGATTGCTGCCGACTGCGCCAGGGAAGCCGATATCCGTGCGCTGGCCGACGAAACCATCAAGCGCTTCGGCCATGTGGACATCCTCGTCAACAACGCAGGCGCTGCCTGGGGCGCGCCAGCCGAAGACCACCCGGTCGAGGCCTGGGACAAGGTGATGAACCTCAACATCCGCGGCTACTTCATCCTGTCGCAGCACATTGCCAAGCACAGCATGATCCCCCGCAAGTCGGGCCGCATCATCAACGTGGCCTCTATCGCCGGCCTGGGCGGCAACCCGCGCGAGATGACCACCGTCGCCTACAACACCTCCAAGGGCGCAGTCATCAATTTCACCCGGGCGCTGGGCTGCGAATGGGGCCAGCACCAGATCACTGTCAACGCCATCTGCCCGGGCTTCTTCCCCAGCCGGATGACGGTGGGCACGCTCAAGGCCCTGGGCGAGGAAAAGCTCGCCTCGCACGCACCGCTGGGCCGCCTGGGCGATGACGAAGACCTCAAGGGCCTGTGCGTGCTGTATGCGTCGGACGCCGGCAAGCACATCACCGGCCAGTGGCTGGCGGTGGATGGTGGCGTGTCTGTCATCACGGGCGGCTGAACACCATGTTTGACCCGAACTTCGGCGCCGAAATCCCCTTTGTCACCCACCTGGGCTTCACGCTGGACGTGTTTGAAGGCGGTGAATCGGAGCTGGGCTACACACCGGCGCCCGAGCACCTCAATTCCTTTGCCGTGGCGCACGGCGGGGCGGTGATGACTCTGCTGGATGTGACCATGGCCACGGCCGCGCGCAGTGTGCAAAAAGACATGGGCGTGGTCACCATCGAGATGAAGACCAGCTTCATGCGGCCCGCCCCCGGCGACGGCAGCAAGCTCACGGGCAAGGGCCACCTGATCCACCGCACCGCCACGCTGGCGTTCACCGAAGCCACCCTGTTTGATGCGGCGGGCCAGGCGTGTGCGCATTCGACAGGGACCTTCAAGTACGTCAGGCGCCGGCCGGCAGAGGCCCAGAGCAGCAGCGATGCCGGTACCCTTTCAACCGATTGAACACCGACTGATCACTGATTGATCACCGATGAAGGCGCCAGCCTCTACCCATCTCACCGGAGAACCCCATGCCCGTCAACCAGCAAATCCTTCTCGACAACCGGCCTGTGGGTGAGGCGGCGGCCAGCAACTTCATGCTGGTGTCCAGCGACACGCCCCCCTTGCAGGACGGCCAGGTGCTGGTCCGCCACCATTTCCTGAGCCTGGACCCGTACATGCGTGGCCGCATGAGCGACAGCAAAAGCTACGCGGTACCGCAGGCGCTGGGCCAGGTGATGCAGGGCGGCACCGCGGGCGAGGTGGTGGAAAGCCGCTCGCCGAAATTCCAGCCCGGCGACAAGGTCGTCGGCATGGGTGGCTGGCAGCAGTACAGCGTGGTCCATGCCGACCAGCCGGGCGCCCTGCGCAAGGTCGACACCACCCATGTGCCGCTGTCGCATTACCTGGGTGCGGTGGGCATGCCGGGCGTGACGGCCTGGTATGGCCTGGTGAAGATCATCGAACCGAAGGCTGGCCAGACCGTGACGGTCAGCGCGGCCTCGGGCGCCGTGGGCAGTGCGTTGGGGGCGCTGGCCAGGGCGCGCGGCTGCCGCGTGGTGGGCATTGCCGGCGGTGCGGACAAGTGCCGCTATGTCACCGATGAACTCGGTTTTGACGCCTGCATCGACTACCGCCAGCATGACAACGCGGCCTCGCTGTCGGCGGCCCTGCAGGCGGTTTGCCCGAACGGTATCGACGGTCATTTTGAAAACGTCGGTGGCATGGTGCTCGATGCGGTGCTGCCGCGCATGAACGCGTTTGGCAGCGTGGCGCTGTGCGGCATGATCGCCGGTTATGACGGCAAGCCCGTGCCGCTGACGCAACCGGCGCTGATCCTGATCAGCCGGCTGAAGATCCAGGGCTTCATCGTCAGCGAGCACATGGAGGTGTGGCCCGAGGCGCTGGCAGAACTCGGTGCGCTGGTGGGCTCCGGCAAGCTGCGGCCGCGCGAGAGCGTGGCCCAGGGTCTGGAAGCCGCGCCCGAGGCGTTTCTGGGCCTCCTCAAAGGCCGTAACTTTGGCAAGCAGCTGGTCAAGCTGATCTGAAGCGCATCCCCGCGGCGGCTGATCATTCCTCGGCAGGACACCAGGCAAGACACCATGCAAGCCACCCATGAAGTCTTCAACCAGCCCCTGCCGCTGGTCGACTACAACCTGTTCAGCAGCAACCGCGCGCTGCAGGATGCACTGGCCCTCAATGCGCCGACGCTGGACACCAGCGCACTGACCGCGCTGGGGGAAACATTGGGCAGCGCGGCCATGCAGACCCATGCACGCCTGGCGAACCTCCATGTGCCGGTGCTGCACAGCCATGACCGCTTCGGCCGCCGCGTCGACCGGGTGGAGTTCCACCCCAGTTACCACGCGCTGATGACCCTGGCCACCAGCGCCGGGCTTCACGGCACACCCTGGTGCGATGGAGGGCCATCGCCCCATGTGCACCGGGCGGCCGGCTTCATGCTGTTCACCGAACTGGAGCCCTCCGTCCTGTGTCCGATTTCCATGACCTATGCGGCGTTACCAGCGCTGCGGGGCAACACGGCCATTGACGCCGATTGGCAACCCGGACTGACCAGCCGCGCTTACGACGCCGAGCTCAAGCCCTGGCAAGCCAAGGCCGGGCTCACGATGGGCATGGGCATGACCGAAAAGCAGGGTGGCTCGGACGTGCGGGCCAACACCACGCAGGCTGTACGGTCTGGTCAGGATGGCTGGGGCGAACGCCATGCCGTGACCGGCCACAAGTGGTTTTTCTCGGCGCCCATGTGCGACGCCTTCCTGATCCTGGCGCAAACCACGAGCGGCCTGAGCTGCCTGTTTCTGCCCAGGGTGCTGCCCGATGGCAGCCTCAATGCCATCCGTATCCAGCGCCTCAAGGACAAGCTGGGCAACAAGGCCAATGCGAGTGCCGAGGTGGAGTTCGAGGGCGCCCAGGCCTGGCTGGTCGGCCAGGAGGGCCGCGGCATTCCGCAAATCCTGGAGATGGGCAGCATGACCCGGCTCGATTGCGCCCTGGGCACCAGCGGCCTGATGCGGCAGGCGCTCAGTCTGGCGCTCAACCACACGGCCCAGCGCCAGGCCTTTGGCAAGCGGCTGCTGGACCAGCCGCTGATGCGCAACGTGCTGGCCGACCTGGCGCTGGAATCCGAGGCGGCCACCGCACTGGCCATGCGCCTGGCCCGCGCGTTTGACCATCCCGGAGATGCCCATGAGGCCGCGATGGCGCGTTTGTTGACACCGGTTGCCAAATTCTGGATCTGCAAGCGCGGCAGCCACTTCGCCCAGGAGGCCATGGAGTGCCTGGGCGGCAACGGCTATGTCGAGGCGGCTGGCGAGGGCGTGATGGCCCGCATCTACCGCGAGATGCCGCTCAACTCCATCTGGGAAGGCCCGGGCAACATCATGGCGCTGGACTTGCTGCGGGCCGTGCGAAAGCCCGAAGTGGTGGCCGCCCTGGTGCAGGAGCTGGCCCTTGCCAAAGGCGCCCACCCTGCACTGGACCGGCTGGCGGCAGCACTGTCGGCGCGCCTGGATGGCACGACCAGCGAATCCGAAGCACGCGAACTGGCCCAGGACGTGGCCCTGGCAGTGCAGGCGGCGCTGCTGTGCCGTAGCGCACCGCCTGCCGTCTTCAGTGCCTTTTGCGATTCCCGCCTCACCGGCAGCCGTGGGCAGGTGTTCGGCACGCTGGCCCCGGGCGCCGATGTGGACCACATCATCAGCCGGGCCATGCCTTGCTGACGACATGAATTCCGTGACACCCCGTCCCATCCGATAACCCCTGCAGGAGCCCCCCATGACCGAACTGATTCTTCACCATTACCCCTTGTCGCCCTTCGCCGAAAAAACCCGCCTTGTGCTGGGTGCCAAAAAGCTGGCGTGGAAGTCCGTGATCATCCCGTCCATCATGCCCAAGCCGGACCTGGTGGCGCTGACGGGCGGCTACCGCAAGACGCCGGTGCTGCAGATCGGCGCCGACATTTACTGCGACACCGCGCTGATCTGCGATGTGCTGGAACACCTGCAACCCGAACCGGCCCTGTACCCGACGCACGCCAAGGGCCTGGCCCGCACGCTGTCGCACTGGGCCGACAACACGCTGTTCTGGACCTCCATGGCCTACAACACCCAGCCCAAGGGTTTTGCCCAGCTGTTTGAAAAGGCCGGCCCTGAGGCGGCGCGCGCCTTCGGCGAAGACCGCAAGGCCATGAGTGCCGGCATGCCGCGCATCCGGGCGGTCGATGCGGCAGCCGGCTACCGTTCCTTCCTGCGCCGCATTTCCCACATGCTGGGTGAACACCCCTTCCTGCTGGGCGAGGCGCCTTGCGTGGCCGACTTCTCCATGTACCACCCGCTGTGGTTCACCCGCGTGCGCACACCGGTGCTGGCCGACATCCTCAACGCCACACCGCTGGTACTGGAATGGATGGACCGCATGGCCGCCCTGGGCCATGGGACGATGGAAAAGTTTTCGGCCGAGGAGGCCATTGCTGTTGCCGCCGCGGCCACGCCGGCCGCGTTGTCGGATGATGCCTTCCAGGACGAGCACGGCATTCCGCTGGGCAGCCGTGTGGTCATCAGCGGCGAAAGCTTCGGCCCGGAGCCGACCGAGGGTGAACTGCTGGCCGCCACCCGCATGCATTACACACTGCGCCGTACCGATGAACGTGCCGGCACGGTCCACGTGCACTTCCCGCGCATTGGCTACTCCCTGAAAGCCGTCACGCCAGCATGAGCCGTGTGAATGGCATGGACTGGCAGTTCACGGCATGGGGGTCCCTGAGCGCGGCACAGCTGTATGAGTTGCTGCAGTTGCGCAGCGCCGTGTTTGTGGTCGAGCAGGCCTGCGTCTTCCAGGACATGGACGGTGCCGACGCCGATGCCATGCACCTGCTGGGGCGGCAGGCCGGGCAACTGGTGGCCTATGCACGCTGCTTCGGCGCGGGCGTGAAGTACACGGAGGCCAGCATCGGCCGTGTTGTCACGCACGCATCCGCGCGCGGGCAGGGCGCTGGCCACGTGCTGATGCAGCAGGCCATCGACCACCTGCACCGCCAGTGGGGCGTGCAGCCAATCCGCATCGGTGCCCAGGCGCGACTGGAGGCCTTTTACCGCCAGCACGGCTTTGTGCCCAGCGGCGAGCCCTACATCGAGGATGCCATTCCCCACATTGAAATGCTGCGTACCGCCTGAACCGGGCAGGGCGATTTCACCTCAACACAAACTGCCAACAAGGAGCAAACCATGATCACCGACTTCAAAGGCAAAACCGCCGTCCTCACCGGCGCCGGCTCGGGCTTCGGGCTCGAATGCGCACGCCTGGGCGCCAGACTGGGCATGAACCTGATACTGGTCGATGTGCAGCAGGATGCGCTCGACAAGGCCGCCGCCGAAATGACGGCGGCCGGCGCGCAGGTGCTGTCCTTCAGGCTGGACGTGTCCAATGCCGGGCAAATGGAGTCCATGGGCCGCGCGGTGCTGGAGCACTTCGGGGCGCCCCACCTGGTGTTCAACAACGCAGGCGTAGGCTCCGGCGGCCTGATCTGGGAGAACAGCGTCAAGGACTGGGAGTGGGTACTGGGCGTCAATGTGATGGGTGTCGTGCACGGCGTGCGCATCTTCACGCCCATGATGCTGGAAGCCGCGGGCAAGGACCCGGACTGGCAGGGCCACATCGTCAACACGGCCAGCATGGCGGGCCTGCTGAACCCGCCGAACATGGGCGTGTACAACGTCAGCAAGCATGCAGTGGTGTCGCTCAGCGAAACGCTGTACCAGGATCTGGGCCTGGTGACGGACCAGGTCGGCGCCTCGGTGCTGTGCCCGTTTTTTGTGGCCACAGGCATTGGTGAAAGTCACCGCAACCGCCCGGCAGAACTCAAGAGCGACCAGCCGACCCGCAGCCAGATGATCCAGCAGGCGATGACGGGCAAGGCCGTGAGCTCGGGCAAGGTCACGGCGGCCGATGTGGCTCAGCGCGTGTTCGATGCGGTCGCCGGCAACCAGTTCTACATCTACAGCCACCCCAAGGCCATCCAGTCGGTGCAGACCCGGCTGGAAGATGTGCTGCAGGCCCGCAACCCCACCGATCCGTTTGCCGACAAGCCCGAGATCGGCGTGCAGTTGCGCGCTGCTCTTCGTGCGGCTTGATGGCGAGGGCTGATGACGCAGGCGGCTGACATGGGTTTGCGGGGCGAGGACAATCACCTTATGCATACATTTTTTCAGTCCCCTTCATTTCGCGCCCTGAAGTGGCTCGCCGCCCTGGTCACAGCCTCGGCACTGCTGGCCGCTTGCAACGAGGCACCCGGCACCGCAGCCCCAGCCAAGGCCGCCACCGAGGCTGTATCCGTGGCCACGATTGCTGCCGAGGCGGGCGGGTTTTCGGTCGGCTCCGCGATGAGCGCGCGGACCTATTACGTGTTTTTTGATGCCCAATGCCCGCATTGCGGCGCGCTCTGGGAGGCCGCCAAACCCCTGAAATCGCAAGCCCGTTTTGTCTGGATTCCGGTGGGCCTGCTCAACCCGTCCAGCACCTCCCAGGGCGCCACCTTGCTGGCAGCGAAAGACCCGGTGGCGGCGATGGATGCCCACGAGGCCTCGTTGCTCGGCAAGCAGGGCGGCATTTCAGCGGCGGGCGACATCGATGCGCAAAAAACCGTCGTGGCCAAAAACACCGCCTTGCTGAACCGATTTGGGTTTGCCTCCATACCCACCCTGGTCGGGCCGCACGCGCAGACCGGGGCGCTGGTCACGCAGGAAGGTGCCCTGCCAACCCCGCAGCTGGCGCAGGTGCTGGGCCTGCAGTTGCCGGCGGGCGAGGCTGCCGTCAAGCCGTAATAGGGGCGACCTCCAGATTTGTCCGTGAATCGCACTCGGCCACAGTTGCAGAGTGGCGCTGCCGTCGAGGCTCACAGCAAATTCATCTGCCCCGGTGGCTTCCGAGGCTCGCACACCACCGGGTCGCCCGTTTGCAGCGGGCCCCCCACCAGCACCCGGGCCGTCAGCCCGCCATGCCCGCGCATGGCGTTGTAGCCGCCGGGGCCCAGCAGCTCTTCCATGCGGGAGCAGGGCTCGCACGGGCCGGTGATCTCCAGCACCACCTCGCCGATGCGCAACTGCATCGGCTGGTCGCGAAACAATGACTTGGCGGCTAGCAGGTTCAGGCCCGACACCACCAGATTGCGCCGCAGCAGGGCTGCGGGCACCGACGCCATGCCCGTGAGCGCCGCAATCGCCGGCAGATGCTCGGCCTGGATCAGGGTCACTTGCCGTTTGCTGCTGCCGGGCTGCGCAGCCGCGGACGTGGCGATGCGGTCACCCTGAAGGCCGATGCCAGCCAGTGCCAGTGTGCTGTCCACAGAATGCACCACGGCCCGGCGCGCCGGCCTGACGAGGATCTGCTCCAGCCGCCCGGCGCGCGGAAAGGTGCGCATCAGGCCGCGCAGGTCAGAAATTCGGTGTTCGGTGGGCATCGGTGTGTTCTGGTCGTGGTGTCACGGCCCGGGTGTGAATGTCCGGCGGATCCGGTCGACCATGCGCTTCGCACGGCCTTTCAGGACCCGACCCAGGCGCCAGGGCCACGAGCCACGCAGTTGCAGCAGCACGCGGTCTTTCCAGCGCTTCCAGGGCTTGTACAGGCGCGCGAACCATGCCATGGTCATCAGCGTGGGATGGGTGAGTTGGAACAGCCGTGCAGCGAGCGCGGTACCCAGCACCTTGGCGCCAAGAATCAGCCCCAGGCCACCGGCCATGTGGCCTTGGCCGAAAAGATAAAGCGCAAACAGCTTGATGGGCAGCAGCATCAAGACAGGCACGCCGAAGAGCAGCAGGGCGGCCCAGGGGGGACGGCTCGCAATCCAGCGTTCCAGGCGCCCCCACAAGGGCAGTCGGGCCAGCACCGCAAAACCGGCTGCCAGCCGTTCCCAGCCCCACTCCTCGAACAGCACCAGCAGCGCCAGCGGCGTGATGAAGGCGGCGCGAAGCCATTTTTTCAACCTGGGGACGGGCGGCATGGGGTCTCGTGGCTGCTGCCGTCAGCCGGCAGGCTTGAGGCTGCGGGTCCACAGCATCCGCAGGTACACCGTATGGTGGACCCGCGGGCACAGGCCGAAGAGCGTCATTGCCAGGACGGCCGCAGCGCCCGGCAGGCGTTTGAGAAACAGCGAAAACATGGCGCGGTGGATGTCCTGAAGATCGGCACGGGTGCCGATCTTCAGTGTAGCCAACCGTGCTGTCCCGACAGCGGCGGGCGCGGTGGTGAAAGACGCTAGCCCTGGCACTGCAGACTGAGGGCCTGCAGCGTGCTACCGGTCTTGGGATCGAACACGACCAGGTTCACCTGCCGCTCATGCCCGGGGGTGGGAGCGATGCTGCGGAAGCTGAGCTTCTGGCCAGCGCCTGCGGCGGGTTTGTAGTCGCCCGCCTGGGTGTACTGGCGGACCACGAAATCGTGTTTCAGGTATTCACCCCTGTTTTCCCCGGCCTGCACTTTGGAGGCGTGGCCGTGTTCGGTCACCGTCCAGTAGGCCGACCAGCTCGCTGGCACCTGAAGCCCGGGCAGGGCGGTCACCGAGGCCTCGAATTGATCCGGCGCCAGCTGCTGCAGGGTGATGCTGGCTCTGGCCGGCTCTTTGCCCTTGGGCTGGCCACCCCAGTCGCTCCAGTCGCGGCCATTGAGCACGGCCTGGGGCGTGTAGATGCTACGCAGGTTGTTGCGGGCGGCAACGTCACGCTGGCGGTTGGTGTAGGCGGGTGCCGCAAAGCGGTCGACCCAGCCGATGTAGTCCCAGTAGCCGACGTGGAAGGCCTGCACCACCACATCCTTGCCCTTGAGGGACGAGGCCCATTTGTCGGCAGGCGGGCAGGAGCTGCAGCCTTCGGAGGTGTAGAGCTCCACCACCGGCGTGATGGTGGGGCCGGAGGTGGCCGAGCATTGCCCGGGGGCGGCAAAGGCCGCGGTGGTCATCACCAGCAGGGTGCTGGTGGCGAGGAATTGCTGGACAGCTGGCAGCATAGGACATCTCCATGAGGTGGATGCCCACGCTGCGCTGCGTCCGGAAAGGCATGCAGCCAGCGGCGGTGGGCAAACGTTGGTCGTGCGATGCACCGTGTTCTTACAACGCTGGACACCGGCGATACGCCAACTTGCCGTCAAGTGGTGAGGGTTGCGACTTCAAAGGAGCGGCGCGCCGTGCGCCATGCGCTCCGGAGGGGTGACCACTGGCGTGCGGCGCTCCAGCCGGTCTTCCAGCTGGCCCATGTGCGCTGCCAGGCTGTTGTCAGACTGTTCCAGCCGGGCCAGCAGGGCTTTTTGTTGCTGGGCAAAGCGCTCGGCCAGCACGGTGCCGTGGGCGGCTTCGCGCTGCTGTGCGGCGAGGGCCTGCACTTCGATGTAGCTGCGCAGCTCGGTGAAGCGGGACGCCTCGGCCTTGTCCGCCAGTTCGCGCTGGGCGTTGAGCTGGCGTGCATAGTTGCGCATTTCCAGCAGATTGGTGCTTTGCATGTAGAGCGTGCTGGCCAGGAACACCACGGTGGCCACCACCAGCAGCAGCAACATCACCAGACCGAGCGACACCTGCACAGTGGTAAAGCCCAGGCTCAGTATGCTGACGCGGGTGAACTCGTCCACATTCAGCGCCACAAAGGCTGCCAGCAGCATGATGGAAATGATCAACAAAAGGGTACGGACGCGCATGGGGATCTCCAGAAGTTCTGCACCCAGCATGCGCGCAGCGCCGTCATCTGTCTGTAGGAAATCAACCATTCCGGTGGCGTGACATGGTCGCCTGTTGGCCTTGGGGGACAGGTTCGGGGGGGCCGTTCAGCGTGAGCCCGGTGGCTCCAGCTTGTGCCAGTGGGGCGGCAGCAGGTCGGACACGGCCGTGGGTTCCCGGCGCAGTGAGCGCCGCACGGTGGCACTTTCCAGCGCCATGCCTTCCTTTGACACGTTGACATAGGCCAGTTGCTGCATCCACTGGATGTCGACCTGCCCATCCGGGCCGGGACGGGAGAAGATCAGTTCCAGCATCCTGCGCGCTTCGCCGCTGCCCTGGCTCTGGGCCAGCCGGTACAGGCGGATCGCCTCCACGAAATTGGCGGGCTGCCCCTCGCCGCGATGATTGCGCTGTGCGCGGGCAAAGTTTTCCCTGGCCGAGGCCAGCAGGCGCGGATCGGACACGTTGTGCAGCCGCTCCGACAGCAGCGCCGCGTTGGCGGCGGCGGCGGGGGACCGCGGCGCTGCCGCCCGAAAATGCTGGAGCGCGTCGTACAGGCGGTTTTCTGCGACGCTTTCGAAGCCCAGCTCCAGCCGGGCGTGAATGTTGCCGCCCTGGGCCGCACCCACCAGCAGGCGGCGATCTCCCGGCGACGAGCGCGGTGCTTCTCCGCGCAGGTCGGGCGCTGCGGCATGCAGTGGTGCGAGCCGGGTCGTGACCAGCCACTGAAAGTAGAGCGAGCGCGGCAGGTCCACCCCGCGAAGCTGCAGGATCCAGCGGCGGGCGGCGGCCGGATTGGGTGCGCCCTGGCAGCCCTCGATCTCGCACCAGGCCAGGCCGGCGGCCGCCATGGGCTCGCCCAGGGTGTGTGCGCGTTCGAACCACCGGGCGGCTTCGGCCGGGTTGTACGCGACGCCTGTGCCATGCAGGTAAAGCAGGCCCAGCGTCCATGAGGCGGCGGCCTGCTGCCGGGGCGTCTGCGCCTGCTCCGGCTCGGTTGACAAGGCCCTGGCGCGCAAGCTCGCAACCTCCATCTCCAGCCCGGACGGATCATTGGCGGCATGAAGATCCGGTGGTGCGGCTTCGGTGGCACGCAGTGTCTGCGTGTCGGGATCCTGCGCCTGCAGGGGCGGCGCGGACTCGACCTCGCCTTCCAGGCGGGGGACGGCTTCGGCGCTGACCGCTGCCTCCAGAGAGGCGGCCACCAGCAAGAGCCCGAGTGCACAAAACATGCCGTGCCACATGGCGGCTGCTCCGGCGATGCCCTAGCGTGCAGGCGCTGGGGGAGCCGCGGGCAGCGGGGCGGCGGGGGGCGCGGCCGCCACTGCCCGCTTCGGCCCGACCATCCACTGCACGCCTGCAAAGGTATAACCGTTGCTGCCCAGCGCCGCGGAAAACGCCTTGTTCACATCGTCCAGGCTGGCGATGTCACGCAGGCCGGCCAATGGTGGTGACTTGAGAAGCTGTGGCAGTTTCTCCGTCGCGGAGGCGTCCGTCGCAAAGCAGCCGACGCGATCGGTGCCTGTGCCGCTGGCGTCCATGATGAAGCCGGGGTTCGGACTCATCCAGTCGGGAATGCGGATCGCCTGGTTGGCACTGATCAGTGCGTTGGGGTTGGTCTTGTTCGGCAAGAGCCGCATGACTTTCCCGCTGGCCTCGTGCAGGAAGCAATACAGGTAGGACGCGCGTGACACGGTCGCCGACAGGAAAATCTGCTCTCCGACCTCGAAGGAGGTTCGGCCGACCAGCACGTTCTCGATCTGCAGATCGATTTTTCGTGGCGGTGCTGCTGCGCCGTAGGCTGCGGGTCCAAAGGGATATCGAGGCCTGCGCGAATCCTGCATGGCGCTGGCGACGGGCGACGCATTGCTGGCCGTCCAGCCGATCTGCTGAAGCTTTCCGTCCTGTCCCATCACGACAAAATTGCGGAGTGCACGCTCGTAGGTCGGGAAGTCGACCACACCGGACACCACCATGCCGGAGTCGGCCTGGAACCTGCCGAGCGCCAGGACGAACTCCGGATGGTTGGCATCGAGCTGTGCGCCATTGGGCCCGAGATAGCCGTGGCTGATCAGCGAGTTCTGCACGAGCTTGTTGTGGAGCAAGGGCGAGCCCTGGTCGTACCAATCGCGCAACTGCCGCTGGAAGTCCGGGTGCGTCTGTTCCAGCGTCAGGCATTGCCAGTAGGGCACCCGGGCCCATTTCCCGACCAGCTCGATGGTCGCCAGATCGACCAGTGTGCGGATGGCTGCACCGGCACCCTGCGCATAGTCCCGCCCCACATTGAACTGCACACCGTATCGCCCGATGCGACCGGCCAGGTCCAGGCCTTGTCCACCGGTGGCAATGATCACCTCATTGGCCGAGTCCAGCCCCGGAATGAGCGTGCGGGAGCGGAAATCGCCGATATGCAGTTCCAGCCCGATGATGGTGGCGTTACGCGTCCTGCTGTAGCCGGTGTCCAGCCGCGAGGAGGCCGTGCCCAGCTCGAAGCGGTTGTTGATGACGTTCTGGTCCACAAAGGCCACCGAGCCGGAGAAGTAAAGCGCCGGTCGCTGAAGCTGGATCTGGTTGTTGTTGAGGAGAATCGTGGTCAGGTTCTGCACCGTGTCCTGCCGGGCAATATCGACTTCGTAATCGACGTAGCGGAAAGCATTGCTCAGACGTGACATCTGCGACAAGGCCGTGATGATCATGTCCTTGGTGGCGACCGGGACACGTGTCGAAATGTCAGGGATCTGCTTGCTGGTGACCAGCGTGGTGGGCAATTCCGCCTCACGGAACAGGTAGTCCATGCACATCAGTGCGTCTGAAAAACTCGAAACCGACCGTACCGGCCGGACCACGGGCCGATCGGTGGCACTCGCATAGGACTGGAACGGCGCGTCGCCACGCGGGTCGGCCGGCGTGCCGCAGCCCGCCATAAAAAGAGAAGCGGTCATGCACAAAATCGCAGCCTTCAAGCCAGGCCGGGTCCGGACTTGCTCTGACGACATGAGGTTTTTCATTTTTCTTCCCCCGCAATCCATGGGACAGTGAAGACGACGGCCATGAGGCACGGGCAAGGTCGAGCTGGCGCTGAATGTCTGGCGGTCTGGTGATCTGGCGTACCGGCCTACTTGCAGATGTTCACCAGATCGCCCTTGAGCACCACAATCTGCTGGTTGTTCTGCGTGTTCATCCTGGAGCCGGCGAGCATGCTGGTGGTCGTGGTGCTTCCGACTTCCTGGATGCAGGTCTTCTTGAAGCCGTCGGAAGCCGCCTGGGTGGTCGCGTCCGCATCGGTAGAAATGCCTCGGGTCTGGTCCGAGTTCGCTTTGGCCTCGTAGCGTGCGACCTTGGCTTTCATCCAGGCCGGCATGTCCGTGATGGATTCCATGGGTGAACTGGTCCGGCTGCCGCCGGTTGGCGACATCTGTACCGTGACGCGCTTGGTCAGAACCACCGGGTCTTCGCCGGGCGCATTTTGCGACCATGCCGGCAGGGTCAGGCAGGTGCTGATGGCAGCGACCAGGCCCGGAAGGAGTAGGGATGTTTTCATGGCGGAATCCTCCAGCCTTGATCTGTGAAGAAACCGCCGGATCAGGCCTGGCCTGACCCGGCGCACGCTGGCGCGCCCAAAAGACCGCCAGAGAAAATGCAATTTTCAGAATTGCCAGTATTGGAGGGTGGCCCTGGTAACACTGAGGAGACCACCCGGTCCTCAGTTGTCGTGGCCGTGGCCGTGGCCGTGGCCGGAACCCGTGGTGGTGCAGGCAAAGCAGGCATTGTTCGAGGCAATGTTCTGCACGGCGGTGGCATCCCGGCCGTTGGCGCTATTGAGCACATAGCTGCTGGCCAGTACCGTTGCCTGCAGCGAGTGGCCGCTAATGTCCACATCCCCTACATTGGACGACAGGTTCTGCTGGGCCACGGTGTTGGCATTGGAGAGGTTGCCCACATAGCTGCCCCGTGCGGCGACGATCTGCAGTGAGTGGCCGCGGATATCGACATCACCGGCATTGCTGGCCAGGTTTTGTTGCGCCAGCGAGTCCGTGCCGTTGGCGGTGTTGACCACGCCAGTGCTGGACAGGACGGCAATCTGCGACGAGGTACCGGTGATCCTGATTTCACTTGTCTCTGACGGCCCGGTTGCCATCGCTGCAGTTGCGACGGAGGACAGGGCGAGGAGTAGAAGCTTTTTCATGACAGTTTCCTTCAGAAATTAAATGACGACTTCCTTGATCTCCGGAAAGTCCGGAGACCAGCATGACGACATTGCACGGCGAAATGGTTTTTGGAGATCCCTCTTCTCCGGCGCTGTCGAGATGAAGTGTGGTGATTACTTTTGTCCACTCCAATCGCCCATTGAAGTTACTCAGGTTGTGCGAGGTCCGATGGCCAACTGATTTGTCGGGCATCTGCAGAACCCGGAGCCTGCTGTGTTGTCCGCTATCAATTTATGACTTTTGAAGCATCTCAATACTTGGTAGTAACGGGATGTATCTGAGGCAACAGCCATGAAAAAGTATCACTTTTGGCCGGTAGTTGTTTCTTAATTGACAACTTGCGTGGGCAAAACGATGGATTGGCAGGTGTTTGGCGGTGGAGGCTGCTGTGGATGTAACAAAAACGGAAAAGCCTTGCGAAAGGACAACGCTTCAGCCGTGGATGTAAGGATTGGTGAGACGGGTGAAACCCTTTGCGCTGCAAGGCCATGCGCCTGGGGCGTTTTCTGGCGGTTCATTGATCTGGGTCATCAGAAAACGAGGCCAGGTTGCCATACTCGCAACGGGTTTTTTGTGTAATTTATGTGTCAATGCCGACGCATGAAAAGAGGAGACAAAAATGAACTACGCCAACCAATGCGTAGCCCAGACACAGCCTGATTTTTTCGATGCACAGGGTCTGTGGGTAAATGGACAGACACCGCATGGCGATCAACTGCCGCTGTGGCCCGATTTCCTGGCCGGGCAACCAGGTCAACCCGTTCGGGTTTTGCTGATTGATGACGATGCCCACATCCGGAAGGTGATCTCGCACGAGCTGCTCGGAGACCTGCGTACCGACCTGGTGGGGGAGGCGAGCAGCATGCGGGAAGGCCGGCGCCTGATCTCCCAGATTGAATTCGATGTCATGCTGGTCGACCTGAATCTGGGGGACGGTACGGGCTTCGATCTGATCGACCACATGAAAACAGAGCGTCCCATGGCGGAGGCAGTGGTCATTTCCGCGCTCGAGGACGAAGAGCACGCCATGCATGCCTTCGCACTCGGCGCCACGGGCTATTACGTCAAGAACTCGTGGTTTGGAAACTTTGCCGACGCTGTCCTGCAGGTCGTCAACGGTGGCGCGTCCATCACGCCCAGCCTTGCGCGCCGCTTGCTGAACAGGATGCACCATGCGCCGGATTCAGGCCACGCATCCCATGGTGCGGGCAAGCGCTTGTCGGAGCGGGAGAAAGAGGTACTCAAGATGGTGGCGGCGGGTTACACCAGCAACGAAATCGGATCGCGGCTGTTGCTGAGCTCCCAGACCGTCAATTCACACATCAAGAATATCTACCGCAAACTGCATGTGCGCAGCCGGGCCCAGGCTGTGAGCTACGCGGCGCATCGGGGTCTTGTCTAGGCGAGTCCATCATGTCTGCCCATTGGATGCAGCCGGGCGAGGCGCCGGCGCGCGCTGTGCTTGGAACGGCCATGCCGTGGTTCACCGACTGGCTGGCCGGCAGATCGAGGTATTTTCTGGACACCCGGCTGCGCGAGGCGTGGCAACTGGTCCTGCTCATCTGGGTGAGCCATTTTCTGGCGCTGGCTGCGCTGGTGGTGAATGGCGATGCCGACAAAAACCTCTACACCGCGCACCTGGGGATGCAGATTGTCATCTGCAGCGAAGCTTTTTTCCTCCTTTCTGCGGGCAACCTCAAAAGCAGCAGGATTCTGTGGATTCTGGCTGCACAGGTGGGTGCAACGGCCACAGCACTCGCATGGCAGTCCTGGTCAGGCGGTCCCGCGGTGCAGGCCTCCTCCACGCTGGTGCTCGTGAGCTTGCTGTCGGCTGTCGTGCTGATGCTTGCGCTGTGTGTCTGCGTTTATCTGCCTGGAAACCATTCCGGTTGGCTCGCCTTGGCCGCCAGCCTGCTGGGCATCGGCTTTTGCATCGAGCGCATCCTTCACGGCATGCCACCAGGTGACATCTCCTTCCTGTCGCATCATGGCTATGCCTTGCTGACTCTGGTGATGTGGCATGCCATGGTAGGCGCACCCCGGCGCAGGGAGCCTCCACAGGCCGAAAGCCCCACGCCTTCCGCGGGAGCCGTGCGCGTGCGGTCAGGCGTGGAGTTGGCCGTTGCGCGCGAGCGGCACCGGATTGCCCGGAACCTGCACGACGGGGTCGCGTCGCATCTTGTCAGCATCATGTCGGCCTTGAGCCAGGACAACCCCCAGCAGCAGGCGCTGAGCCTGGCCCTGGAGCAGTGCCTGCTGGACATCAAGCTGACGGTGGATGGCATGGAATGCGTGGACCAGAACCTGAGCGATGCACTGGGCAGCCTGCGTTACCGGGTGCAGCGTCCCCTCGATCGGCTGGGCATCCGCATGATCTGGGATGTGGAGATGAGCATGGCGCTCGATCAGGTACGGGGCCCCGATGTGGAGCACGTTCTTCACATCGCACAGGAGTGCCTGTCGAATGTCATGCGTCACGCCAGCGCGTCGGAGGTGATCGTGGTCTGCCGCTACGCTGCCGACACCGGCCGCATTGAGCTGGAGGTGCGCGACAACGGTGTGGGCATGGCGTCGGATGGTGCCGCAGGCACTGCAGGCAGAGGCCTTCACAACATCGAGGAGAGGGCCCGGCTGATCCACGGCAATGTGGCCGTCTTCAGCAAGGAAGGCTCTGGCACCATCGTGTTTCTGACTTTCCCGCTGATGTTGCCGGTCGCTGGCGTGTAGGGATGAGGCAACTTCAAGGCTGATGTCAGGTGCCCGGACATCAGCCTGGCGTGATCGCGTGGCGCATCCGCTGATGCGGCCGGATGCTGTCGTGAAGCCATGCGTCCGTTCCATGAAGGTCGGGCTGGTGTGCTGTGAGAGAATCCGGCGCGCACGCGGCCTGCCTGAACAGCGATGTTCTGGCCTGGTGCAGCGGTTTCCCCCTCCAGGTTCACGATCAGCCCACCCCCTTCATGCAAAAAATCATTCGCCAGATCGCCGCCGAAATCAAGGTCCAGGAGCAGCAGATACGCGTTGCCGTGGAGCTTCTGGACGGTGGCGCCACCGTGCCCTTCATTGCCCGGTACCGCAAGGAAGTCACCGGTGGACTCGACGATATCCAGCTGCGCGAGCTGGAATACCGCCTGGGCTATCTGCGTGAACTGGAAGAGCGCCGCGAGGCTGTTATCAAAAGCATTGAGGAGCAGGGCAAGCTCACGCCCGAGCTGCGTGCTGCGATTGAACTGGCCGCGACCAAGCAGGACCTGGAAGACCTGTACCTTCCTTACAAACCCAAGCGCCGCACCAAGGGGCAGATTGCCCGCGAGGCGGGTATTGAACCGCTGGCAGAAGCCCTGTTTGCCAACCCTTCGCTGGTGCCGGCTGATGAAGCTGTGGCCTACGTGAAGGCCGAAAAGAACGAAAGCGGTGACGACTTCACCACGGTGCAGGCCGTGCTCGATGGCGTGCGCGACATCCTGTCGGAGCGCTGGGCGGAAGACGCTGCGCTGGTGCAGTCGCTGCGCAGCTGGCTCTGGAGCGAGGCCCTGTTTGCCTCCAAGCTGGTGACGGGCAAGGACGAGAACCTGCCAGACAACGCCAAGTTCCGCGACTATTTTGATTACGACGAACCGATCGGCCGCGTGCCGTCGCACCGTGCGCTGGCCGTGTTCCGTGGGCGTGCGCTGGAGATTCTGGACGCCAGGCTGGTGCTGCCGGAGCCGCCCGACGTGGGTACATCTGCCAAGGCGGGACCGACAGTGTCCTTGGCGGAGGGCAAGATTGCCCTGCATCTGGGCTGGAGCCACAAGGGCAGGGCGGCCGATGACCTGATCCGCAAGGCCGTGGCGTGGACCTGGCGCGTCAAGCTCAGTCTGTCGCTGGAGCGCGACCTGTTCACCCGCCTGCGGGAAGAGGCCGAGAAGGTGGCTATCAAGGTGTTTGCCGACAACCTGCGCGACCTGCTGCTGGCCGCGCCGGCCGGCCCGCGCGTGGTGATGGGCCTGGACCCGGGCATCCGCACCGGCGTGAAGGTGGCCGTGGTCGATGCGACGGGCAAGCTGGTAGAAACCGCCACGGTGTACCCGCACGAGCCCCGCAAGGACTGGGACGGTTCGCTGCACACGCTGGCCAGGCTCTGTGAAAAGCATGGCGTGAACCTGATCGCCATCGGCAACGGAACGGCCAGCCGGGAAACCGACAAGCTGGCGGCTGATCTGATCAAGCTGATGGCCAAGGTCGAGCAGGCCATCGAAAAAGTGGTGGTCAGCGAAGCGGGCGCCTCGGTGTATTCCGCCAGCGAGTTCGCCAGCCAGGAAATGCCCGATGTGGACGTGAGCCTGCGAGGTGCCGCCAGCATTGCCCGTCGCCTGCAGGATCCGCTGGCCGAACTGGTGAAGATTGACCCCAAATCCATTGGCGTGGGCCAGTACCAGCACGACGTGAACCAGAGCGATCTGGCGCGCAGCCTCGACGCCGTGGTGGAAGACTGCGTGAACAGCGTGGGCGTGGACCTGAACACTGCCAGCGTGCCGCTGCTGGCCCGCGTGTCGGGCCTGTCGCAGACGGTGGCCAAATCAGTGGTGCGCTGGCGCGATGCCAATGGTGCTTTTGCGTCGCGGGCCGACCTGCTGAAGGTGACCGGGCTGGGCGCCAAGACCTTCGAGCAGAGCGCGGGCTTTCTGCGCCTGCGCGGCGGGAGCAATCCGCTGGACATGACAGGCGTGCACCCGGAAACCTACCCCGTGGTCGAGAAAATCATGCTGCATACCGGCAAGCCGGTGGCCGAGCTGATGGGGCGGTCGGAGATGCTCAAGACCCTTCGCCCTGAACTGTTTGCCAATGAACAGTTTGGCGTGATCACGGTGAAGGACATCCTGACCGAGCTCGAAAAACCCGGACGCGACCCGCGCCCTGATTTCAAGGTGGCCCGCTTCAACGACGGTGTGGAAGACATCAGGGATCTTCAGCCCGGCATGACGCTGGAAGGCACCGTCAGCAACGTCGCGGCCTTCGGCGCCTTCATCGACATCGGTGTGCACCAGGATGGCCTGGTGCATGTGAGCCAGCTGGCGCACAAGTTCGTCAACGACGCACGTGAGGTGGTGAAGACCGGCGACATCGTCAAGGTGCGCGTTACCGAAGTGGACGTGGCCCGCAAGCGCATCGGCCTGACCATGAAGCTGGGTGACCCACCGGCGCGGCAGGGCGGCCCCCAGGGCGTTCGCGAGAACCGCTTCGAGGGTGCAGCGACCGGCCGGTCGGGCGGAGGCGGTCGTACGCCGCAGCCTGCCGCCTCGACCGCCATGGAGTCGGCCTTCAGCAAGCTCGCCGCGCTCAAGAAATAAACCCCACCGTCCACACACGGCCCATGAGAGCGCTCCGTATCTACGCCGGCCCGGTGGCCCGCCGCCACCTCGAGCAACACGGCCTTCAGCCGCGCGATGTGGGCGTGGTGCCCGGCGCTGCGGGCGGACCCAAGGGCTTGATCCTCGGCGCGCTGGACCGCTTCATCTTCGCGGACTGGCTGGCGCGCGCCGACCATCCGGTGCATCTGGTCGGTGCCTCCATTGGTGCATGGCGCATGGCCACGGCCTGCCTGAATGATCCGCACACGGCCTTTGTGCGCCTGGAGCATGACTACATCCACCAGCATTACGCGCTGGAGCCTGGCCGCAAAAATCCGACAGCGGCGCAAGTGAGCGAGCAATTTGGCGTCAGCCTGAAGTCGTTTTACGGCGGCCGCATTCACGAGGTGCTGCAACACCCCCGTTTCCGGTTGCACATCGTCACCTCGCGCGGGCGCCACCTGCTGAAGCGCGAACACCGGCTGGCCACGCCTCTGGGCTATCTGGGCGCCTTCCTGACCAACAGCGTGCACCGCAAGGCGATGGGAGCCTGGCTGGAGCGGGTGGTGTTTTCCAGCCCCGGCGCTGCGCTGCCCTTTGCGACCACCGACTACCGGACCCGTCAGGTGGCATTGAGCGAGGCGAACTTCCGGCCGGCACTGCAGGCCAGCTGCTCTATTCCGTTTGTGCTCCAGCCGGTGCACGGCATTCCGGGCGCGCCTGCAGGTGCTTATTGGGATGGCGGCATCACCGACTACCACCTGCACCTGGATTACCACCGGCCCCAGGCCACCGCTGGCCATGGTGCTTCCGAGCGTGCGGGCCTGGTGCTGTACCCGCACTTTCAGAAAGCCGTGGTTCCAGGCTGGCTCGACAAAGGCCTCAAGTGGCGGCACAAGGCGAGCCGTTTTCTGGAGTCCATGGTGCTGCTGGCACCTGACCCGGCGTGGGTGAGCCGCCTGCCCAACGGCAAGCTGCCGGACCGCACTGATTTCACCCGCTACGGGCAGGACCTGCAGGCGCGGGTGACTGCGTGGACGGCCGCCGCCGCGGCCAGCACGCAACTGGCTGACGAATGGCAGCAGTGGCTGCTGCGGCCCGACATGGGTCAGGTCGAGCCGCTCTGAGGCTTGATGCACCCGCGGGGGTAAATCCCTAAGCCGTGGCCGAGGTCCGCCTCCCAGAATGAAGGCTTGTTTCTGGAGGCTTCATGGTGCGACCTTCCCGGTCTTTTTTATCGTCAGTATCCCGGCGTGCGTTCAATCTGTCCGCCGTGGCTGCGGTGGCTTCGGTCGCAGCACCTTCGTTCGCGCAATCGGCCTGGCCCAACAAGCCGATCCGCATCATCGTGCCCTACACCCCGGGCGGCTTCACCGACCAGATGGCCAGGCTGGTGCAGCAGGGCTTGCAGCAGCGCCTGGGACAGCCGGTGATCATCGACAACAAGCCCGGCGCCAACAGCCTCATCGGCGTCGAGGCACTGGCCAAGGCGCCCCCGGACGGCAGCACCTTCGGCGTGGTGATCGCAGCCTATGCCGCCAACACCACGCTCTATCCCAAGTTGCCTTATGACCCGAAGAAGGACCTGGTGGGTGTCTCGCTGATGGGTGTGTCGCCGCTGCTGGCCGCGGTGAACATCAACGCGCCGTTCAAGACAGCAAGGGAACTGATCGACTATGCCAAGGCCAACCCCGGCAAAATCAGCTTTGGCTCGTCAGGCAATGGCTCGGCGGCCCACCTGACCAGCGAGCTGTGGAAATCACTCACGGGGACCTACATGGTCCACATTCCGTACCGCGGCGCAGTGCCCGCACTGACGGATTTGCTGGGCGGGCAGATACAGCTGTTTTTCGATGCACCCACCGGCCTCATCAACCAGGGCAAGGCCGGCAAGGTCCGCCTGATCGGCGTGGCCAGCGACCGCCGCCTGCCCGCTGTTCCCGACGTGCCAACCTTCATCGAACAGGGCTTTGCCGGCTTCACCGGCAGCACCTGGGCCGGCATGCTGGCGCCGGCGGGAACACCGCGCGACATCGTCAAGCGCATGTCGGAGGAGGTCGCGCGCATCATCAAGGCCGACGACACCCGCGCCCGGCTCGACGCCATGGGCACTTTCCCGTCGGGCAGCACACCCGAGGAGTTCGACGAGTTCATCGGCACCGAAACCATCAAGTGGGCGAAGGTGATTCGAACCGCAGGGGTAAAGGCGGAGTAGGCCCTCAGCACTTCAACCCGTCAACTCACATCGACGTGTCCAGCATCTCACGGTAGTCTTCCCGGGTGGCCAGCCGCGGGTTGGTCTTGTGGCAGTGGTCCGCCATGGCGCCGTCAATGATGGCATCAAACTGCGCGGCTGTGACACCCATGGCCGAGAGGCCGGTAGGCAGACCGAGCCGTGCGTTCATGGCGCGGATCGCCTCCGGAATGTCGCTGCCCGACTGCAGCCCCATGGCACGCGCCATGCGGTCCGGCCGGTGCTCTTTCTGCAGCGACTCGACTGCCGCATTGAACCGCACCACCGCCGGCAGGAACATCGCGTTCAGCGTGCCATGGTGCAGCCGCGGGTCCACACCGCCCAGGCTGTGGCTCAGGGAGTGGACGCAACCCAGCCCTTTCTGGAAGGCCATGGCGCCTTGCATGGAGGCGCTCATCAGGTTCAGGCGCGCCTCGCGGTCGCTGCCGTCGCGGGTGGCGCGCTCGATGTGCGACCAGCCGCGCTCCAGGCCGTCCAGCGCAATGCCGTCTGCCGGTGGGTTGAAGGCGGCGGACATATAGGTTTCCATGCAGTGCGCAATGGCGTCCATGCCGGTGGCGGCGGTGAGCTTGGGCGGCAGGCCCAAGGTCAGCTCCGGGTCGCAGATGGCGGTCTTGGGCACGATGTTCCAGGAATGGAAGCCGAGCTTGCGGTGGTCGTCCACGATGATGATGGCGCCGCGCGCCACCTCGCTGCCCGTGCCGCTGGTGGTGGGCACGGCAATCAGCGGTGCCGCGCGCTCGGTGATCCTTGGTGAGCCGCCTTCAATCGTGGCGTAGGTGGTGAGTGGCCCCTCGTGCGTGGCGGCAATCGCCACACCCTTGGCGCAGTCGATGGCCGAGCCGCCGCCGACCGCGATCAGGCCGTCACAGCTACCAGACTTGTACATGGCCACAGCGGCCCGCACCGCCGCTTCTGTCGGGTTGGAGGGGGTCTGGTCAAACACCGTGACGGGCACGCCGGGCAGGGCGTCCAGCGCTTTTTGCAGCACGCCGGCGGCTTTAACCCCTGCGTCGGTCACGATGAGGGGCCGGGTGATGCCCACGCGTTCGCATTCCTGCTTGAGCAGCTTGACGGCGCCGTATTCGAACTGGACCTGGGTGATGTAGTAAATGAAGGCCATGGGGGTGCTTGTCTCCGCGTTGTACGATGTGGCGTTGCGCCGATGTGAAACGTATGCACACTACTTTAATGGCAGGAGACCACCCATGCTCAGCAAGCAAACCCTGATCACTGCCGCGCTCGCGGTCTTTGGCCTGCAGGCCGGCGCGGAATGCCTGAGCGATGCCCAGGTGGCCGAGATGGCCGCCAGCATCGCCGCACGAACGCCGGCCGCCACCCCACAGGGACTGAACGAAGCCGATGGCGCCTGCACCCGCGCCAAGCTCAATGCCCTGCTGGAAAAGCGCCACGGCAAGGTCATCGGCTACAAGGCGGGCCTGACCAACCCGGCGGTGCAAAAGCGCTTCAACTACGACCAGCCGGTCTGGGGCAAGCTGTTTGACGGCATGGTGCTCGCGGATGGCGCGGTGGTGGACGCTGCCTTTGGCGCGCGACCGCTGTTCGAGGCCGACATGCTGGTGCGGGTGAAGACGGCCGCCATCAACCAGGCCAGAACACCGATGGAGGTGTTGGAGGCGATTGACCAGGTGATCCCTTTCATCGAACTACCGGATCTGGTGGTGCAGGCGCCGCCCCAACTCAATGGCGCCGCCATCAGCGCCATCAATGTCGGTGCCCGGCTGGGGGTGGCGGGCACGCCCATCGCCGTGCCAGTGCTGCGCGCTGAGCGCTACCGCCTGCTCGACGAACTGCGCGACATGACCGTGGTGCTGGCCGACGGCGGTGGCGCCACACTGGGCACCGGCAAAGGCAGCGATGTGCTGGAGCATCCGCTCAATGCGGTGGTGTGGCTGGCGGGCGCGCTGGCGAAGGAAGGGCTGGCGATGAAGCCAGGAGACCTGATCAGTCTGGGCTCGTTCTCGCCGCTGCTGCCGCCCAAGGCGGGTCTGAAGGCCAGCGTGAGTTATCAAGGCCTCACGGGGGCCAAGCCCGTGTCGGTGGTGTTCAAGTAAGGACTGCTGGCAACGTATGCAGAGACACACTGCAACTGCCCACCATGCACACGAACTGCTCACGCCCGCGATGCGGGACGTGCTCGCGCGCATGGCCAAGGCCAACCGGCCTCCATTCCACACGCTGACACCCGACCAGGCCCGCGCCGCCTATGAGGCCGGTGCCGGCGTGCTCGAAATCCCCCCGGCAAAGCTGGCACGGGTGGAGGACTTCACCGTCCCCGCGCGGGATGGCCACCGCTTGCCAGCCCGGCTTTATTCAGACCCAGCCCCGACACCTGACGGCGGCGAGCGGCCTCCGGTTCTGCTCTACCTGCACGGCGGCGGCTTCACCGTGGGCAGCATTGCCACCCACGACGTGCTGTGCCGGCAACTCAGCCATCTGGCGGGCTGCGCCGTGGTGTCGCTGGACTACCGGCTCGCGCCCACGCACAAGTTTCCGACTACGGCCCACGACGCCTGGGACACATTGCAATGGCTGGCCCTGCATGGTGCGGGTCTCGGGCTGGACACCCGCCGCATGGCCGTGGGCGGCGACAGCGCCGGTGGCACGCTGGCCGCCGTGTGTGCGGTGCAGGCCCGCGATGCCGGCCTCCCCCTGGCGCTGCAACTGCTCATCTACCCGGGCTGCGTGGGCCACCAGAGCACGCCCTCGCACCGCCAGTTTGCCAGCGGCTTTGTGCTGGAGGAAGCCAGCATCACCTGGTTCTTCAGCCAGTACATCCGCAACGAGGGCGACCGCGACGACTGGCAGTTTGCGCCACTCGACGCCCCCAACGCCCCCGATCTGGAGGGCGTGGCGCCCGCCTGGGTGGGCCTGGCCGAATGCGATCCGCTGGTGGATGAAGGCGTGATGTATGCCGACAGGCTGCGCACGGCGGGGGTGGCGGTGGACCTGGACATTTACCGCGGCGTCACGCACGAATTCATCAAGATGGGCCGGGTGATTCCCGAGGCGCGCCGCGCCCATGCCGACGCCGCCCGCGCCTTGCGCAGTGCTTTTGACCTTCCCTCACGAAACTGACCCTGCCATGAATCGACAAGACTTCCGGTTTTTCCATCGTCTGCGCGTGCGCTGGGCCGAGGTGGACATGCAGAAAATCGTGTTCAACGCGCACTACCTGATGTACTTCGACACTGCGATCACCGACTACTGGCGGGCGATGGCCTTGCCCTATGAAGCGGCTTTCGAGCAAATGGGTGGTGAGCTGTATGTAAAAAAGGCCACGCTCGAATACCACGGCTCGGCGCGTTTTGAAGACCAGCTCGACGTGGCACTGAAATGCCAGCGCGTGGGCAATTCATCCATCACCTTCGCGGGGGCGATCTTTCGCGGTGAGGCCCTGCTGATCGGGTGCGAACTGGTCTATGTGTTTGCCGACGCGGCCACGCAGACCTCTCGGCCAGTGCCTGCGGCGCTGCGCGAACTGCTGACAGGCTACGAGGCGGGTGCGCCGGTGGTCAGCGTGCAGACCGCGGGCTGGGAATTGGCTTCTGAACAGGCGCGCAGCGTCCGCCAGGCGGTGTTTGTGGAAGAGCAGGGCATTCCGCTGGCCATGGAGTGGGACGACGCCGACGCGACCGCGCTGCACGCGATTGCGGTCAATGCACTGGGGCAATGCGTGGCGACGGGACGGCTGACGAGCTATCGGGAGGGCGTTGGAAAGATAGGCCGCATGGCGGTGCACCGTGTGCTGCGCGGTTCGGGTCTGGGCCAGCAACTGCTGGCAGCCCTGGTGGAAGCCGCTGACCGGCGTGGCGACCGCGAAGTGCTGCTGCATGCCCAACGCAGCGCCGAAGGTTTTTACCGCCAGCAGGGGTTTGCCGTGCGGGGCGAGCCTTTTGACGAGGTCGGCATTCCCCATATCGAGATGTTCAGGCCTCTTTGACGCCGTCCCGGAGGCGGGTTTCGGCGCTTTTACCGCCAGCGGCCTCCATCCAGCGGCACGGAAAAGCGCAGGCCCACCTCGGACGCTGCCGGCAAGGCCTGGTGGTGCCGGTGGTGCGCGCGCTCCTGTACGTCGAGGGTCCAGCCGGCGCCGGCTTCAGCGCTGGCCACGATCACGGTGCTGCAGCGCGTGCCGTAGCCGTGCGCCGGAAATTCCACAAAGGCGCTGGACAGCGCCTCCTCAAAATGCAGCGGAACGCCGGTGGCCGGCAATTGCTTGCGCGGTGCGCGAGTGCGGCTGGCCAGAGCCGACCACAGCGGTGACCGGATATCGGTGGTGCCGGCGCCGTCCATGCCGGGCGTGCCGGCGGCCAGCACGTGCTCCAGCACAGACCGAAGGGCAACAGTTTTGGGCCACGGTGTGTTCAGCGCAGCGTTGGACAGGCCGTAGACCCCAGCACCCAGGGCCTGCAGGTGCAGCGGCGCCCCGTTGGCTGTCCGGTTGGTCATCCAGGCCCACTGGCGCGTCTGCAGGTCGCCCATCACCAGGTTGAAACCGCCGTAATCGGCCGCTTCAGCGGCCAGGGTGGCTGCAAAGTCACTGCTGTCGCCTGGGTAGCCGAGCCACCGCGTCACCAGCGCGCCCCGCGAGCGCGGAGGCGCCGGGGTATCGGGAGAAGGTGCTTCGCGCACATTGGTCAGAAAGGCCACCCGGCCGCCGGGCGTCACACCCATCCAGGTGCCGCCGGCACGCAGGTCGCGGCCCGAGATGATTTCCTGCGCGTCCTCGGTGTGCCAGCGCGCCAGCGGCAGGGTGGGTCGATCCAGAAACTCGTCGCGATTGCCGGCAATGACCAGCGGCCACTGTTCGGAAGCACCGATGGCAAAGGCGATGAGGCACATGGTGCGTTACATCAGTGTGTGCCGGGGGACGGACCGGATGGCTTCAGATGTCTTCCAGCAGCGCATAGGGCAGGGGGAGCAGGGTCAGGGCCGCGCCCGAGGCACTGCCCAGCGTCAGGCTGCCCTCCGCCGCCGCAGCCGTCTGCATCGAGACGATGGCGTCAAAACCGCCCGAGGGATGGGCCGCCGCCGCCGCCACCAGGCCGCAAGGCTGCTCCGCATCGCTGGTGTGAAACACTTCCTGCCCGACCGCTGGTTCCGCGGTGGTGTGCACCAGGTAGGCCCGGCGCTTGAGGGTGCCGCGGAACTGGCTGCGCGCCACCACTTCCTGGCCGGGGTAGCAGCCCTTCTTGAAGCTCACGCCGCCGACGGATTCGTAGTTGAGCATCTGCGGCACAAAGGCCTCGAACACCGGCTGGGTGACCATGGCGATGCCGGACTGGACCTCCAGCCATTGCCAGGTGGCCAGACTCAGCGGGTTCACGCCGGGTACCTCGGGTAGCGGCGTGCCGACGGGCGCAATCCACATCAGGCGCGGCACCCCGGCGGCGGCCGGTAACGTGACGACGCTGGCATCGCCCGCCTCTGTCTTGGTCCAGGCCGCCGCTGCGTTGCCTGCCAGCGACTGGGCGGCGGCGCCAGCGGCGCCGTACAGCATGACCTCGGCCGTGGCGTCCGTCAGTTTGGCCTTGGCGCGCAGCACAAACATTGACAGCCGCTTGAGGGTGGCCGGCAGCAGGTCCCGGCTGCAGATCAGCAGCACATCCTCTGCGCCGCGCTTGAACATGATGAAGCTGGCCTGCAGCCGCCCCTTGGCATTGCAAAAACCGGCCAGGCGCGCCTGCGAGTCGGGCATCAGCGCCACGTCCTGCGTGAGCTGACCCTGCAGGAAGGACACGGCGTCGGCGCCGGCCACGCGGATCACACCCAGGTGCGGGAGTGCCGCCAGGCCTGACAGTTCCTGGGTGATGTCAAAGGTCGATGGAGGGGCCGAGGCGTTCATAGGGGCATTCAGGTTCGGTGACCGGGAGGGCTGAATTATCATCGCTGGATACACGGGGCGGTGCCCCTCAAAAAGGTAGTTGGGTCGTGCGTCGTGTTTTTGCAAGTCTTCTGAGTCTGGTTCTGGTGGGTGCGCTGGTGCTGTTCGGTGCCGCACTGTGGTGGCTGCACGAGCCGCTGAACCTGCAAATCCAGCCGGGCAATGCCGTGCTGGACCTGGAGATCGAGCCCGGTACCCCTGCCAGCGGGGTCGCCGAGGCCGTGGTGCTCAGTGGCGTGAAGACACCCGTGCTGCTGCTGCAGGCCTGGTTTCGCCTGTCGGGGCAGGCCCGCATGATCAAGGCCGGCAGCTACGAAATCGCGCTGGGTACCACACCGCGCAAGCTGCTGAGCATGCTGGTGCGCGGCGAAGAAGCCCTCAAGAGCGTCACGCTCGTGGAAGGCTGGACTTTTGCCCAGGTACGCGCTGCCCTGCAAAAAGCCGAGCAACTGGCGCCCGACACGTCGGGCCTTCCTGCGGCGGCGATCATGGACAAGCTGGGCAAACCGGGCGTACACCCCGAAGGCCGATTCTTCCCGGACACCTATACCTACGCCAAGGGCTCCAGCGATCTGGCGGTGCTCAAGCGTGCGGCCCGTGCCATGGACAAACGGCTGGTCGCCGCCTGGGCCCAGCGCAAGCCTGATTCGCCGCTCAAGACACCCGATGAGGCGCTGATCCTGGCCAGCATCATTGAAAAGGAAACCGGCAAGCCCGCCGACAGGCCGCAAATTGGCGGTGTGTTCGTGAACCGCCTGCGCGTCGGCATGCTGCTGCAGACGGACCCGACCGTGATCTATGGCATGGGCGACCGCTTCGACGGCAACCTGCGCAAGCGTGACCTGCAGGCCGACACCCCCTACAACACCTACACCCGTGCCGGTTTGCCGCCGACGCCGATTGCCATGCCCGGCCGTGCCGCACTGCTGGCCGCGGTGCAGCCGGCACTGACCAAGGCGCTGTATTTTGTGTCCCGCAACGACGGCACGGGCAGCAGCTATTTCAGCGACAGCCTGGAAGAACACAACCGCGCCGTGAACAAGTTCATCCGCAACCGGTAAGGCCGAAGACCGCGATGACCTCCGTCCACCCGACCCATGCCGCACACACCATGCACGGGCTGTTCATCAGCTTCGAGGGCATTGATGGCGCTGGCAAGTCCACCCACATCGCCGGTCTGGCCGATGCCTTCCGGGCCGAGGGCAGGGTGGTGACGCTCACCCGTGAGCCCGGCGGAACGCCGCTGGCCGAGAAGCTGCGCGGCCTGGTCCTCAACGACCCCATGGACCCGCTGACAGAGTCCCTGCTGGTGTTTGCCGCGCGCCGGGACCACCTGGTCCAGGTCATCGTGCCGGCCTTGCTGCGTGGCGAGGTGGTGCTGTGCGACCGCTTCACCGACGCCACCTTTGCCTACCAGGGGGGAGGACGCGGGTTCGACCTGGCCGTGCTCGCCACGCTGGAGCAATGGGTGCAATCCGACGAAGGCCTGCTGGGCGACCCGGCCGGCAACCGGCCCATGCGGCCCGAGGTGGAAACCGTGGTCGAGCCGCACCTGACCGTGTGGTTCGACCTGCCGCCCGAAGAGGCTGCCACCCGGCTGGCCGGTGCCCGTTTGCCAGACAAGTTTGAAGCGCAGCCGGTGGCGTTCTTCCGCCGGGTGGCCACAGGCTATGCCGACCGGCAGCAAGGCCATCCGGAACGCTTTGCCAGGATTGATGCCTCCCAAAGCCGCGATACCGTCTGGCTGGCGGTGCGGCAGGTGTTCGAGGCCAAGGGCTGGCTGCAGGCCGTGGATGGGGCGTCGCCATGAGCCAGGGCCGTCCGTTGGCGCCATGGCTTCAAACCCAGCTGGAGGGCCTGCTGGTGCAGCGTGGCCATGCCTGGCTGCTGACCGGGCCGTCCGGCCTCGGCCAGTTCGAGCTGGCCTTGGCGCTGGCGCGCGCCTGGCTGTGCGAGCAGCCCACGCCGCAGGGCGCCTGTGGCCATTGCGGCAGCTGCCACGCGGTGGAGGTCCACACCCATGCCGACCTGTGCATGCTGATGCCGGAAACCCTGACGCTCGCACTGGGCTGGCCGCTGGACGAAAAGACGCAGGACGACCTCGACAGCAAGAAACGCAAGCCCAGCAAGGAAATCAAGGTCGATGCCGCGCGCGAAGCGGTGTCCTTCACCCAGTTCACCCGCTCCCGCGGCAACACCAAGGTCGTGCTGGTGTTTCCCGCCGAACGCATGAACCACGTGACAGCGAACACGCTGCTCAAGACGCTGGAAGAACCCCCGGGCGAGGTGAGGTTCATTCTCGCCACGGAGGCGGCGCACCAGCTGCTCCCCACCATCCGCAGCCGCTGCCTGACCCATACCCTGGTCTGGCCGGATGCTGCCCAGGCGCTGGACTGGCTGGCCCAGGAAACCGCCCCGGGTGCTGCCACCGAGGCAGCAGCGAAAAAGCCGGCCAAGGCGCCACAGGCGGCCGACTTGCAGACCCTGCTGACGGCCTCGGGCGGTCGCCCGGCCGATGCGCTGGCCTGGGCACAGGCCACGCCTGCCGCCGACGCCGCCAGCCAATGGCAGGCCCTGCCGCAGGCCATCGTGCGCGGTGACGTGTCGGCATTGGCCGACTGGACGCCGGCCCAGGTGGTCGATGCACTGCAAAAGCTCTGCCACGACATGCTGGCACTGCGCGTGGGGGGTGCCCCCCGGTTCTTCCGGGTCCAGGATCTTCCGGTCCGCGGCAAGCCAGGCCACGGCCAGCGCGCACCCGCGGCGCCCGCTGCTTCTGGCAGCGCCAGCACCTCGGTGCCCGCCATGCTCTATCCCCTGGTCAGCTGGTCGCGCGAACTGAGCACGCTGGCCCGTACCGTGGAGCACCCCTACAACCCGGGGCTGATGCTGGAATCCCTGGTCAGCCGGGCCCAACTCGCCCTCAATGCGTGACATGAACGCTCAAACCGATAAACTAGGCGTATGAGCACTACACCTCCAGCCAGTCATGCCGCCAGCAGCGCCCGGCCCAGCGTGGTGCAGCTGGCCATCAAGGAAAAGGCTGCGCTTTATGCGGCCTACATCCCGCTCTTCAAGGAAGGCGGCATGTTCATTCCGACGGTGCGTGACTACAAGCTCGGCGACGACATCTATGTCCTGTTGACCTTGCCGGAAGACACCCAGCGCTACCCGGTGGCCGGCAAGGTGGCCTGGGTCACCCCAGCGCGGGCTGCCGGCAACCGCACCCAGGGCGTTGGCGTGCGTTTTCCGTCGGATGACAAATCCCGTCTGCTCAAGCTCAAGATCGAGGAAATCCTCGGTGCGCATCTTGCGTCCGAGCGTCCGACGCAGACCATCTAGGGCCTCACGGGGCTGCTGATGCAGCGCGCCTGCCCGCTGCGGACTGATCCGCACACTTTCCTTTTCCCATGACAACCCTCTGATTGCATGTTCACCGATTCCCATTGCCATCTGAGCTTCCTGGAACTGCAAGCCCAGTTGCCCGAGATCCGCGCGGCCATGGCGGCAGCCCAGGTTGACCGCGCGCTCTGCATCTGCACCACGCTGGAAGAGTTCGAGGCCGTGCACAGCCTGGCCACCACCTACGACAACTTCTGGTCCACCGTCGGCGTGCACCCGGACAACGAGGATGTGCAGGAGCCCACGTTCGAGGATCTGGTGCAGCGTGCGGCCCGACCCAGGGTGGTGGGCATCGGCGAAACCGGCCTGGATTACTACCGTCTGGGGGATCGCACCGTGGCCGACATGGCGTGGCAGCGCGAGCGGTTCAGGGTGCACATCCGGGCCGCCCGGGCAACCGGCAAGCCGCTGGTGATTCACACGCGCAGCGCGTCGGACGACACCCTGGCCATCCTCAGGGAGGAGGGCGAGGGCGGAGACCTGCCGGCAGCGCGCGGGGTTTTCCATTGCTTCACCGAAACAGAGGCGGTGGCCCGGGCCGCGCTCGATCTGGGGTTCTACATTTCGTTTTCCGGCATCCTGACCTTCAAGAGCGCTGCCGACCTGCGCGAGGTAGCCCGCTTTGTACCGCTGGACCGCATGCTGATCGAGACCGACAGCCCCTATCTTGCCCCCATGCCCTACCGCGGCAAAACCAACAATCCCTCGTATGTGCCTTGGGTGGCCAAGCAGCTTGCAGAACTCAAGGCGCAGCCGATTTCGGTGATTGCCGAGGCCACCAGCCGCAATTTTGACAGCCTGTTCACCGGGGTTCTGGCATGACAATCAACTTGAGAAACTACTTTAGAAATTTAATTTACCTTATTGTTTTCATTGGGTTTAATGCTTCTCATGCGGGATCGTATGACGACTTTTTCACCGCCATCAAACGGGATGACGCACGTGCCATCCAGAACCTGCTCAGGCGCGGTTTTGACCCCAACACCATGGGCCCCAACGGCCAGCACGGGCTGTTTGAGGCGCTCCGTGAGCCTTCACTGGAGGCGATCAAGGTGTTGGTTGACTGGCCCAAGACGGATGTCAATGTCCTGAATGCCAAGGGCGAAAGCGCCCTCATGCTGGCCGCCATCAAAGGCCACCAGGCCATCGCCGAAAAACTCATCCAGCGCGGCGCCGACGTCAACAAGACCGGCTGGACGCCTTTGCATTACGCAGCCAGCGGCGACCACCTGCCCATGATCAGCCTGCTGCTGGAGAACCACGCGTACATCGACGCCGAGTCGCCGAACCACACGACGCCCTTGATGATGGCCGCCATGTACGGCACGGCCGCCGCTGTGAAGCTGCTGATCGAAGAAGGCGCCGACCCGCAACTCAAAAACGAACAAGGCCTGACTGCCATCGAGTTCGCCCAGCGCGCCAATCGGCAGGATGTGGCCAACGCGATCGCCGCAGCCATCCGCGGAAAACGTCCAGCCGGACAGTGGTAGCCGGCATCGGCGGACAAGGGTTTGGCAGCGGTTTTTGGAGACTCTGGGCCAGTGGCCGGGACTTTCAGGAATCCTTTGACGGCTCTTGTTGATGTTCCACGATGTATATTATGTTAAGTTAAGTATTGAATCCCAGATCCAGTACGCCAGGGCTTGATGTACCCATTGGTTGACTGCAGCAAGGATGACCATGTTTCGGGGAGCAACCTACGTCAGCACCCCAATGAAACGCCCTCTTTGGTTAAATGCTGACCATTTTTGCTGCGTGTGGTTAAAAGATGGCTGCAATTGCTTCCAATAATTTGGCTGGTCGGGTTTGCTCCCAAATGGCTAGCAGCTGACGGTCTACGCTTCGAACTCAGCCACTTCTGTCATCACTCGCTTCTTGTTCTTCGATTTTGCCGCCGTCCCAGTAGCGCCCGTAGCAGCATCGAATGACCGGCGCGATCGCTAGATTTATGAGTTGAGAGTGGCAATAGGCCGCCGCTTCGCTCAGGCCCCCCTTTCGACCTAGTCGGCCATCTGCACGGCCTCGTTCCATCTTTCTTGCAGGTGCTCCTTGCTCCTTCGAAATGCGGAGTGAAAATGAGGATGGCCTAGCAATCGGCGCAACAGTGTGTGCCGTTGAGTGGGCGTGATATCTGCGGCGAGGATTGGCTCCAGCCAGGCACCAACCGCGGCTTTGGCGGTGTCGCGAACGACTTGCGTGGCCAGTTTGACCTCGATTTCCAATGCATTGCAGAATTTCAGCAGGGAGCGCGGGTCGAGTAGTGGTTCACGAGAATCGCGTGCTGCTTTTTCCCGCTCTTCAAGAAGTGCCAGCGCGTGTCCATGCGTACCAAGGTAGACATGGGTGCTAAGAATGTCATAGGCTGGTGCCAGTTCGGCGTCACGCTGGTCGCGGTAGATCAATCCCAGGTTTTTTAGGTGCATGTCTGCGTTGCCTAAAAGCTCGTTGACTTCGATTCGACGCAGCAGTTCGTGAACGGCAGGTACGCCGCACTTTGGAAGCGCCAGGAGCGTCAGGGCGATCTGGGCGTAGCTCGAGCTGTACTTTCTCTCAGGCGCAATTCCCAGCACTTGGGCGAAGTCCTCAAAGTGCACGCGCCCGCCCGCGCCGCGATCAAACCGGGATACGGCCAGGAAATAGCCTGTTGCCTCCTCCCCCAGGTCGTAGCGGTGGCCGGCGCCCAGTGCAGCCATTTCGGCGAGTTCAAAGCCGCATGTGTTAACCCCGGCCAGGCGAGCCAGGCGCATGCTGAGGTCTTCCATTTGCGGCATGCGCGGGTACTCTGCCGATGGCAGTTTCGCAATGATCGACGTATCGTGATGTTTCGTGCGGCCGACGAAACGTCCGGTTGCGTCCTTATTGACTCCGAGCTTTGGCTGGACACCAGAAATGGAGATAGCGTCCTGGAATGGCTCTGCCCAGACAGTGACTTCGAGTGCGTCCTGCCCCTGCGTGATCAGATCCTGCAAAGCGTCCCGACCAATGTCCTCCCATTCCGCGGTGACCGCGCCGGATAGGTCCTTCCCGCAAGCGGCCAGTAGACGGAAATTATCGTCCGGCGCGATTTCGGCCTCCTCCGCTACGTGCCTCCTGAAGGCGCCTTCGGGAAGTAGATTCTGGAAGAAGGTCGGCAGTTGTAAATCCCCCTTATTTCCGGTGATGGCGTTGAAGGCCGGGTCGACTCTGTTGAGCCAGAACGACTGTTGCTGCGCGGGGTCTCCTGCCCTAAATGATTCCGACAGCGTTGGCAACGTGCCAAATGGTTCGCGCGCATAGTCTTCGTCGACCGCAAAGCGAATGATCGGCTGTGTGTTGTCGATCATGAACTCAAACAGCACACCGATCCGCTTTCCTTGAAGCTTGATAACCAGGAGAGGAATATTCATTTTTTCAGGTTGTTGAGCCGATGTTGGAGTTGCGCAGCGCGTGCCGATACGGCCGACGGCGGCCCGTCACTCTGCGGAGCCTGGCGGCGGTCAGAAAGATCGATAAAGCGTCCTGATCGGCTGTTTCTGCCTATCACCGGTTCGGCGCGCGTATTCGGGCGCCCAAGCCTGGGCTGCAGCCCACCTTGCGTCGTCATCTCGGGCACTAGTTTGGCAACTGTGCCGCGCACTGCAATCACATCCAAGCCAAGCAAATTCGTCACAGCGAGTAGCGTGGTGAGCTGGACGTCCTCGCCATTGAACAGGCGATAGACCGCCGCGCGGCTAACGCCGGCTCTTTTGATGACGTCTGTAGGCGTGAGTGCTTGGCGTTTGCACTCAAGTTTCAGAGCTTGGGCTAGGTCAGATGTCGTGGTCATGGTGTTCCCTTAGGAAGACATATGGAGAGTTTATTCCTTTTTCAATACAACTTAAAGGTGGAGGCATATCGATCTCGAAACAACTATGCCATATGTCTCGAAAACGAGACGAAGCGCACAAGCGCCCCTGTAGCGCCCTTTCTAGGAAATGAAGGTATCTACAGGTCTCGCCCAAGCTCAGGCTCAGCGTCTGTGGGAGGGAAAATAGCAAATCCCATGAAGGGAAATTAGCACAACGACCGGTTGTCGTGCTTATCTGAATGAGTCAGAAGATGCCTTAATCGAACTAGGCCGTACGTGTGCTGTCGACCAACCGCAACTTCCGGCCTCAGCGCTGTTGTCAGTACCTTTTGGATGGCGCATAGTCTGGCCGAATAACTAGACCGTCCGCAGTGAAAACGACCTATGGGACCATCAGGACACTTAAGTCATCGGCAAAAGCTTCCATTCGCCCTCGCCTGCTCCAAATGACCGTGCTCATATGTTTTTGGGGGGTTGAGAGATGACTGAGCTTTTTGCGGGCGTTACCGCTGAAGGCGAGACGAGGTTCATCGGCGAGGTTGCACGGGGAGCCGCCTGCGGTTGCTTTTGTCCGTCCTGCAATAGTCCCCTAGTGGCGAAACACGGAGAAGTCAATGAATGGCACTTTGGCCACTTGGCAATGCAGGAGCGGCCCGAATGCGAGGTTGGTGCCCATAATCTGCTGCGCCGGCTGGGTGTTCAATACCTGCACGACCTTCCTCAACTCATCCTTCCACCCTACCGACAAGTGCTAACCAGGCAGGGGCGATTCGGGCAAATACACGAAGTCGCCGAGTGGCAATCCGAAGCGGTCAAGGTCACGGATTGGAACCTGGCTGCAGCTAGAGGCCAACCCATTGGAGTGCTGAAACTGCAGGATGGCTCCAACGTCGACATGTTCATTGACATCGGCAATCAACGTCCAGGCCATCAAAGCCACCTTAGTCACGGCAAGATCGTCTTCTATTGCCCATTACCGGACCCTGAATCGCTACGCACCCAGGACAAGGCAAGGGAGTGGCTGAGATATCAAGGAGAGTTCGTATGGATCTACCAGCCGGACGTAAATGGGCATGTAGCAAGCGCGAACCAGCGCCTTGTCGACCGATTCCAGCAAATGGAGGGTGCCCTACACCCGCTGGAGATTCGCGCCGTGGAAAGAGGAATGAAACTCCACCACAGCCGCCAATGGATGGGTGACGCCTATCTTGAGAGAAAACAGGTTCAACTTGAGGCGCCAGCCGCTCCCACGGCGCAGGCTGCGCAGCAGCGGGCCCACGAAATACCCTGGGCAGGCCAGGTCAAACCAATGTCAATGCTCTTCTTTTGGCGTCTGAAGTCCGGGGAGGCCTGGGTGATGTATGACCGAATTGATAATTTGAGATGCATCGCGCCATGGCCCAAAGCCGCGGATGGTTGGGACGAAGCTCTTCCTGAATCCGTTGGATTTCCAGATCTCACGCTTGCCGCATACAAAGTCAAAGACCTGGCAAATGCCATGATCTGGATGAGTGCTAGGGCTGCAACGCTGAGGAACACATCGAACATCGAAGAATTATTCAGGTACTAACGGAGGGGAAAAATGGACTATGCAGACATCATCCATCTGTCTGAATCATTGGGCTGTCGCGATAAATTGCACCATGCGCAACATCTCCTCCATGAGGCACATCCGCTTTCATGACAATAAAGATCCTACAAGTCGGCCACAAGTACAACGTCTAGATCACACGGGTGAAAAGAAATCGTCCCCCCGTTCCACGACTAGTGAAGTAGTTTCCGGAAAGCCTATTAACTGAAAGAGCATCTATTCCCAAAGATGCCGCTCCTCGGTAGATTCCATTTTGAGCTTCCGAGGTGTGTTTCTCACTCACCTCGTAGATGTAGTGCAAAAATGGTCGACCTGATTCAGGATCCTTCTTTGCACATAAGGCAATTGTTCGGGACTCGGACCGCTCTGCATCCATCTCAATCGAGATCTTGAAAAAGTCTTGCCTGATGTGGACTGTTCCGGTAGCGGAGCCACTTCGCAGATCATGGACCCAGTCAATTGTCGCCAGCCAGTGACCGTTGAGGTCTGGATAAAACCATCTGTTGAGTCTTGGAATGGCTACCCAAAGGCGTCGCCAGCCGGCATACGCAAACCCAATAAGCGCTAAGTCGACTACCGCAGCCCCGCTAAAGGCTAGAAGCAGGCGGATCTCGACGCCGAACTGCGCCAGTGTTAAGTAAAGAATCAGGAACAGCACCGCGTAGATGCCCGCAATCATCGAGATCACTTTGGTCACGGGGAGGAAATGAAACATTAAAGTTCTCTCCCGTTCACCAAGACGTGGGGGCCGTAGCGCGATGACAGAACACCTGTACATCGCACACCCTGCAGGCAGGAGCCGAACGCCGCAGCGAGATAACGTCCACCATAGGTTCGAGCATGCGCGGGTATCACGAGGTCGTGGACAAGGTTTGGAGAAAAGTAAACCGCCGCTTGTTGTAATTGAAGCGCCTCGCCGACTACGTGAAAGCCATCATGAAAAGCGCTGGACTCTCGTGATATCGCGCTCAGTGCTTCTCGCGTGGTGCTGAAACGCGTGCAGTCGGGGGCATGATCCCGCATGGGGTACACAGGCAACGAAATAACTCCATCCCAGACGATGATGCCTAAGCCAGAAAAGTCAGATTTTGCATGCTCAGCCACCTCCAATAGCAGGACTTTGAGATTACCTGCGATTTCCAACGCACCCAACGCGCCAGTTTCCATTGCCACACTTCCTTGTCTTTGTTGAGTCAGAAGTATGACAGGCAAGCTTTGCACTACGTCTACTTTGACTAAAGGTTTAGCTTGCCCCTTAACCCCACTGCGTTAGTCGGCCTGCAGACGGGAAATCTGAGCTATTTTTAATGCCATCGAGAACGATACGGAGTCAGCTGAGTGACTTACCCGGTAGTTCAAGTCATGGGATGGGGAAAAGGGGTTTATACGCGGCTTCTGACTGATTGGACATCCGCTTGCCGCACGTATGATCAAATAGGCCATTGCCGAGAAGCTCCATCCCGCGGCCTACGCCGAATACTTCAATCAGGTGTCGCAACACAGAATCGAAACCAAAACTGCCAGCGACGAAAGCCAGAAAAATAATGGTCTTCGCCAACTCAAGGGTGCTGAACCCGGTGGCTTCTATCATCTGGTGTATGCATCACAACAACACATCAGGAAGCACTCCCACTGCGGAAGCCTCCGCGCAAGCCTTCATCGCCCGCTGGAAGGGCGTCGCTGCCTCGGAGTTGTCCACCTCGCAGAGCTTCGTCATCCAGCTCTGCGAACTGCTCGGCGTGACGTCGCCGCACCCCACGCCCGAGCAGGATTACATGTTTGAGCGCCCCATCACTTTCCGCCACGGCGACGGCTCCAGCAGCGCCGGCCGCGTCGACTGCTACAAGCGCGGTCACTTCGTCTGGGAAAGCAAAAAGCTCAAACTCGGCAAGACAGCCGGCCTTACGGCGCAGCAGAAAGGCGCCACCACCAAGGCCTTCGACGATGCCATGCTGCGCGCCCGCCAACAGGCCGAGGACTACGCCCGCGCCCTGCCCGCCTCCGAAGGTCGCCCGCCCTTTGTTGTGGTCGTCGACGTCGGCCATGTCATCGAGCTCTACGCCGAATTCACCCGCAGCGGCGCTACCTACACGCCATTCCCAGATCCGCGAAGCCACCGCATCCGCCTCGAACAGTTGGCCGACCCCGCGATCCGCGAACGCCTAAAGGCCCTCTGGACGGACCCGATCGGTCTCGACCCCTCGCGCATCAGCGCAAAGGTCACCCGCCGCGTCGCGGCCGAACTTGCCGAGTTGGCCCGCAGCCTCGAAGCTGCTGGTCACGCGCCGCAGCAGGTCGCCGCGTTCCTGACCCGCTGCCTGTTCAGCATGTTTGCGGAAGACGTGGGCCTGCTGCCCAAAGCTGGCGCCCAGAGACAGGGCAGCTTTGTTCACCTCTTGCATACATACAGAGAGCAGCCCGCCACTCTGGGACAGATGCTCAAAGTGTTCTGGGCTTCGATGGATGCCGGCGGCTTCAACCCCGCCATCGCGCAGGACGTGCTGTGCTTCAACGGCAAGCTCTTTAAAGGCGCCGCCGCCGACGGCTACGTGCTTCCGCTGACCACCGCGCAGATCGACGGCCTGCTGCGCGCCGCCCAGGCCAACTGGCAGGAAGTCGAACCCGCTATCTTTGGCACCCTGCTTGAACGCGCGCTCGATCCTACCGAGCGCCACGCTCTCGGCGCCCACTACACGCCCCGCGCCTACGTTGAACGCTTGGTACTGCCGACCGTGGTCGAACCCCTGCGCGCCGACTGGGCCCACGTCCAAGCCGCCGCAGTGCTGCTTGCGCGCGAGGCCGATGCGCTCGACGGAAAAAGGCGAGAAGCCAAGCTCGAAGAAGCCCGCGCCGAAGTGAGGCGCTTTCACCACCAGCTTTGCACCATTCGCGTGCTCGACCCCGCCTGCGGCAGTGGCAATTTCCTCTACGTTACGCTCGAACACCTCAAACGCCTCGAGGGCGAAGTGCTCGACCAGCTCCAACAGTTCGGCGAGACGCAGGACAGGCTCGGCCTCGAAGGCGAAACCGTCACGCTCCAGCAGCTGCGCGGCATCGAACTCAACGGCCGTGCTTCCGCCCTGGCCGAACTTGTGCTGTGGATCGGCTGGCTGCAGTGGCACGTGCGCACTCGCGGGCTGGGCAGCGTGGCCGAGCCAGTCGTCCACGACTATGGGAACATCGAACATCGCGACGCTGTACTCGCCTACGACGAGATGAAGCCTGCGCTGAACGCGGACGGGAAGCAGATGACCCGCTGGGACGGCGAGACCTTCCGGAAACACCCAGTGACGGGCGAAGACGTTCCCGACGAGGCGGCGCAGGTGCCGCAGTGGAACTACTTGAACCCACGCCCGGCCGAGTGGCCGGTAGCGGATTTCATCGTGGGAAACCCGCCGTTTATTGGCAACAAGCGGATGCGTGGTGCGTTGGGTGACGGGTATGTTGAAGCTCTGCGTGGAGCTTGGACAAAAATGCCAGATACCGCTGACTTCGTTATGTTTTGGTGGGAGCGTGCTGCCGAGGTCACGCGTCAAGGGCAAACCCGGCAGTTCGGCTTCATCACGACAAACAGCTTGAAGCAAGTGTTCAATCGGAAGGTGGTCGACCGCCACCTTGCTGCCAAGCCGCCTCTAGGGTTGCGTTTTGCGATTGCTGATCATCCTTGGGTAGACAGTGCAAACGGTGCTGCAGTACGTATTGCTATGACTGTCGGTACTCGCGGTAGCAACACTGGTATGGCGCTGAAAGTGGTCGACGAGCAGGCGCAGGAAGAAGGCGATTCGGTTGTGACCTTTGTCGCTAGCCAAGGACTGATCCACTCTGATCTAGCGATCGGCGCAAACGTCGCTGCTGCAAAGAAGTTAGCAGCGAATTCAGGAATTTGCTACCAAGGGTTTGTTCTTGTCGGTGAGGGCTTTGTTATCTCCGATGAGCAGCGAGAGCATTTGGCAAACGTTGCACCACAGGAGATGTCGGTGGTTCGCCCATGGAAGAACGGTCGAGATCTTTCGCAGGGAAGCCGAGGTCATTTTGTGATCGATTTGTTTCCCTTATCCGAAGACGAATCACGCTCTCGATACCCGCATCTTTACCAGCATCTCCTCGACAGGGTGAAGCCTCATAGAGATCAAGTGGCCCGGAAGGGACATAGGGAACGCTGGTGGATTTGGGGTGAGGCAAGACCTGGGCTCAGAGCTGCGACGGCAGGCCTCGCTCGAATCATCGTTACCAACTTTGCAGCGAAACATCGGTACTTCGTCTTTGAAGCTCCAACGACAGCTCTTGATCACAACATGTACCTGATCGGAGAGGATGATGGGTTGGCACTCGGTGTTCTTTCATCGCAATTGCATGTGCAATGGATGCTGAGAGCTGGAAGCACGTTGGAAGATCGTCCGACTTGGATCAATTCAACTTGTTTCTTGCCCTTCCCCTTCCCGAGCGATGACACTGGCCTTACGCCCGCACTCACCGAGCGTATCCGCCATCTCGCCGAACAGCTCGACGCGCACCGTAAGGCGCGGCAGGCGGCGCATGAATCGGTCACTCTCACCGGGCTCTACAACGTGCTTGACAAGCGGCGCCGCGGCGAAGCTCTTAATCCGAAGGACAAGCTGCTGCATGAGGAGGGTCTGGTGAGCGTGTTGCAGAGCCTGCACGACGAGTTGGACGTTGCCGTGCTGCAGGCTTACGGCTGGAGCGACCTCGGCCCGGTGCCTTGGAGAGACGAAACCGCTCGCGCGGCGTGGACTGAAACCCTGCTAGAACGTCTAGTTGCGCTGAACGCGAAACGCGCCGCCGAAGAAGCGGCGGGCACCGTGCGCTGGCTGCGCCCCAACTTCCAGAACCCTGCCGAGCGCGTAGGGCGGAATGCGGCCACAGTCGAAGCCGAAGCCACGACACCTGTGCCTCAGCAAAGCGGCATCGACGACGTTGAGTCTCAGGCCGCCGCGGCCGTCCGCGCTGCCGCCGTCGAAGCGGTTACCCCTAATGAGGGCGACGACGGAGAGAGTAATGCAGACGCCGCGCTAAAATCGGCCGCCGCGCCTACGGCCCAGCCCTGGCCGCCCACCCTGCCCGAACAGGTCCGCGCCGTGGCGCAACTGCTCGCCAGGAGCCCGGCGCCGCTGCCACTGGCTGCAATCGAAGCGGGCTTCAAAGGCAAAGGCCCGTGGAAGAGAGGCTTGCCGCGCATTCTGGAAACATTGGAGGCGCTGGGGCGGGCACGCCTTGAGGGCGGCGGATGGCGCGGGTGACGGGAAGTCCCGTTCAGGCAACGAAAGTTCGACCACTGCTTTTCGGGCAATCGACTGGTTGCTGTCAGCGCTGGCTGATCTCGGGTTCCGTGTGCTTGATGCGCTGCCCGCGCCCCAGCTCGGCTAGCGCCGGGTAACTTCATCTGACCGCGACCAGGTCGCATTGAAGGACGCTATGGACCTCATATATATGCATCGCCCTCGATAACTAGTCAAAGATTCGTTGCCTTGAGACGTTAGAGTTCAAGTGAGCGAAGAGTGCGAATGCCTGGCTAGAACGCGGATGCTTTTACGCAGCTTCATCGTCGGACGGGTGTATCAGGCCCAAATTCATCAGACGATATTCCATAGCTTTCCCGCTAACCTCAAAAAGCCTTGCTAAGGCTTGGATGATCTCGTCACGAGTGAGTTCTTCTGTGTAATGGCGGTTCAAGGCAATTAACACAAGCTCCCTGGGCATCAGTAAAGAGGCTGCAAATTGATTTGCTTCAATTTCATGAACATCAACTGCAAACGCAGACGAGGAATCCCTCTTATTAATGGAGTGTTTATCGATGAACACTTTGCCCGAATGCCCCAAAATGAAATGCCCTAGTTCATGGGAAATGGTGAATCGGTTGCGAGTTCTGCTGTGCTGACTGTTGACGCCAATTACTGCGCCCTCAGGGTGCTTTACTAGCACCCCGGAAAGGTCATCCGAAAATCCTTTGTATTCGATATCGATGCCGCAGTTGCGAGCTACCAACTCAGGTCGTACTGGTATGAAATAAGCATCCGCTGCCAGGCAGGCGTTGTGTGCCTCTACCTCTATTTGCTCCCGTCGATTCATTTCGAGGGCTGCGCGAGTTCGCGAATAAGATCCACGTCAGACTTCTCCAGCTTTTGTTCACCCAAGGCTCGAATGAGCTCAGCAGATTCCATTGGGGGTAACAATTGATTGACTCGAATACTGAGCGCCTCGCATAGGGCATAGAGCTGGTGCAACGCGACGGTCTGCTTGCCGGTTTCCATGGTTGCAATTGTTGCCCGACCGATACCTGTTTTCGACGCCAGATCGTCTTGACTCAACTCTCTGCTCTTTCGTGCGCGCCGAAGACGGGCACCGAAGTCCACATATAAATCCTGCATAAGTCTGAGTTTTATTCGCCAGTCACCGATATGTCAATTAAATAGACAAAATATCAACCAAAATTACAAAGCATTCGGTTTTTTGTTGTTTTGAAGAAAAAAAGACACTCCCCTTGTAAAATTGGCACTCTCCCGTCTATACTGCTAACACATTCCCGAAGTTCCCCACAAATCTGGGGCCGGAAATGGCAAAGGGGTCAGGGACCTTTCGGTTCCTGACCCCTTTCAATGCCAAGCCTTAGCAGCTTGGCAACGTGACAGAGTGCTATGCAATTCATCAGCCAGTCTTGGTCGACAGCTCATGATTATTGCAGAAGTCGCTAATCACGTCAATACCGCTAGGAATTGAGGTGATTTATGTGTTCTCCGTCATCGTAGTTTTTGCTTCGCAATTTCGAAGCGCTTTCTGTGCCTTGTCCACAGGAATGACATTGGATTGCAGCCTGCTCTCCAAACTACCGCATTTGATTTTTTAAATGCGCCCACGGCGCCAGCCTCGCTGGCAATGCAGTATCAACCAAAGTAATTGGGAAAATCATGAGCAAACTTGTCTCACACCATGTCGTCCCACACGACGACGCCTGGGCCATCCGCAAAAGCGGATCTACCCGGATCTCCGAAAAAGCCGATACCCAGCAAGAGGCGATTGATCGCGCGCGGGAGATCAGCCAAAACCAGAAGACCGAGCTCTTCATCCATCGTCGCGATGGCACGATCCGTGAGCGTGACAGTCACGGCAAGGATGGTTTCCCTCCTCCGGGCTAAAGCGCTGAGGCCGGCATTGCGCCGGCCTCTTTTTTGCCTGCGCTGCCCGCCTGTGTTGTTCCTACCATCCTTTTGGAGCCTCCTTTGAGTCAAGCTGAACCACCTGTCTTCCAGATACTTTCCCTTAGCGGCGGAGGCTATCGCGGCTTGCACGTAGCCCAGATTCTGGAAATCATTGAAACGCAGATCGAAGGCCGAATCGCGGATCACTTTGACCTGATTGCGGGTACCTCCATTGGGGGGATCATCGCGCTGGGTCTGGCTGACCGCATTCCAGCCTCCGTTATCCGCAAGACTCTAGAAGAGCTCGGGCCACGCCTTTTCCCTCGGACGCCTCCTACCTTCAGTTCCATACGGCGGCTGATGGCGTGCAAGGGAGACTGGGGAAAGTTTTTGCATGCGATCAGGAACCGGGCGCACATCAAGTCTGACGCCGCGATGGCAGACGCGGCTTGGTATTCGGCAACGCCTCTGGCGGAAACCCTGTCTTCCGATGCCTATTTCGGCGCCCGGAAGATGCGTGACCTTAAGCATCCCGTCGTCATTCCTGCGGTCAATTACAGCTCCGGTAGCCCCAAGTTTTTCAAGACAGGTCATGCACCAGAACTGACATTCGACCAGAACCTGATGATCAGGGATGTAGCATTGGGAACCTCGGCTGCCCCCATCTACTTCCCTGTTCATCAGATTGACGATCAGCGGATAGTGGATGGCGGTCTGATTGCTAATGATCCCACCCAAGTGGCGGTTCACGAAGCCATGCTCTATTTTGGTATTCGCCCTACCCTATACGGTGATGCTTCCACTGGGCGCGACGACCTGAGAGTTCTCTCGATTGGCACGCTTTCACCGCGCCATTTTGCAGACCCCTCAAAGCCGTTGAACCAGGGGCTGCTCGGCTGGGGAACGGGAGCATTTGATCTCGCGATGTCAGCACAGGAGGCCATGTCTGCCTACATGGTGGACAAGCATATGCTGGCGGGCAAGGTTATCCGTTTACCAGCGAGCGATGCCAGACCGGAAAAAGCGCCGGGGCTTGCTGACGCCAACGCAGTCTCATCTGAAATCCTTCGCGCATCGGCAAAAACACTTGCCCAAAACGCATTTGGTACCGCACCCTTTCGCGCACTCTTTGAACACCGCGCAAAAAATCTCGCTGAAGTACGCGCAACCTTCTCTAATGGAAAAAATTAATCATGGAAACGGTCATCAACTACCACGCGCTTTTTCAGAATCCCACCGAAAAAGCATTTATCAATCGCTTGGAACTCGACGGTAAAACGAAACGGGTGCTAGACGAAGCGTCAACCAAAGTACAAAACACCCTTCGTCCTCTGCTCAGGCAACTGGCTGAAAAAAATGGACTCAAGTGGCCATTGACTGAGCCGCAATTTCGCCCGCAGGGCTCCAGTGTCTACAGGACGCAGAATGCGCCAGCGCACATACCCGCGCAACAGGTCGACATGGATCTAGGCGTCTATATCTCAGCGGCTTTTTTTGAAGCCACCACCACTTTTGACTCAATTCGCGGCACCGCCAGGCGAAGCCTTCCGGCCACTGCATTGGCACAGGCATATTTCGCACTGGTGGATAAAGCATTGAAAGGCTTGTGCAACAAAGAAGGTTGGGGTTACGCTGAGGGCAAGGCCAAAAAAGACACCTGCTGCCGTATTGACCTGACATCAGAAGGTGTGCATGCCCATATCGATGTGCCACTTTACGCCGCACCGAATGAGCAGTTTGAACAAGCTGCCTTAGCGTTCCGCAAGTTGGTGATGGACAGCGCGGAGTTCGCCGCATCCAAATCTGACATGTCCTCCGAGCTGGATCGAGATGGCTGGGACGAGTTGAAGGTCGTCGTCATGGCCACGCGCGAAGGCGAGTGGAAAGAGAGCGACGTGCAAGTAACCATCAAACATTTCAAAGATGCAATGAACAATTCCGGTCACCCTTTTGTGCTGCGCAAACTCTGGCGCTATGTCAAAGCCTGGCGCGACCAGACATGGAAGGATGGTGGTGGCCCTTCTTCCATCCTGCTGATGGAAGCGGTTAACCTGATCCTGATGCCCTCGGAAAGGCAAGTACGTGATTTGCTTGGATCGGGCCGTGAAGATCAAATGCTGCAGTTCATATTTGACAAACTCCCGTCAAAGTTAGAGGCGCCGGTTATGGTGCACTGGGGGCGTGATCCTGAAAACTTGAACCCCGCGAAGCCTGAAACCAAAGCCCAATGGAGCGCACTTGCTCGTCAATGCGCAGCCAATCTGTTGCGGGCGGGAAGTGATGGACACTTGACACCGGGACAGGTCATCAGCCTTGTAGGCGAACGGTTCGGGTCACGCATCCCGCAGGACGAGTCTTTGATCAAGATAGCCCGACCGACAGCGCCGTTTATTGCAGTAACGCCCAAAACCCATCCGGATCCACAGCAGCGTATTCATCGCACCACCGGCGCCTGAATGGTTACAGAGAAGGCAAGGAAGGAGGTGGCATGACACCCATCGAAATGTTGACCTCCGACCTTTCAGTTAAGGGATTCGTCAGCACGCAGTGCCCTGCACTTTTAACGGTAAACCGCCCCAATGCGGGGCAAAGTAAGCAGGAAGATTTGTGGTTTTTTGGAAGTATCGCGACGACCCGCGGTGGTGTCCGTGCGTACCTGCGCATTCCGGATATGAGTTTCGTGACACCACCTGAAGTGCTGCTTGCGCAGCGGCCATCTTGGCTGAAGGGTTGGCGGCCTCATTTGAAAGAAATTGGTAGCTCTGGGATCGAGTTCTTGTGTTTCAGTGACCATGAAAAATACCAGCTCTTGGCCCACGCACCCAGCGCGGCGATTTACAGAGTGATTGAGGACGCTCGGCAGACACTCGACCGGATTGCCGAGCCAGCCACTGTGCTGGAAGACAGCAAAAAGGAAATGACTCGGCTATGGCAGTCTGATGGCGGAGTCGCCAATGTTTACCTGGATTCCCAACCGAGGGTTGGTCCGGTCCACTGCAAGACCTTGCTGGTCGAGATAAGCGGCCAGCGCCCCACCCTTATCATCAGCACCGAGCCTGCGGCGGTTGCCAAAAAACTGGGCATCACAGTAGCGCTCAAAGCCAGCCATGATGCGCTTGTGTATCCTGCGATGCCCGGAGAAGAACTGTATTTGACCTCCGATGGTCCGCCGGCCGACTTGCGAGGATTTGCAGCATGGCTTAAAGGCATCGCACCCAAAACATATGCGTTTTGGCATGCGGAAATGCGATCACCCACGCACTACCAGAACAAGATAGCCTATCACTTTTTTAGGTGCGGTTCCCAGTTCCTCGGGTATTTCGTTGATCTGCCTAAAACGGCACGCAGCATTCGTCAGGCCAAGGGAGTGCGTACGTTTTTAGCCGACCATGTTTACGGTAAGCCTCTTGCCATATTGCGCTTGAATGCTCATCGGATGGATGAGGAGTACCTGGTCAGACGGAACCTTGGGTCTGGTGTACCTGACCTCAGAGGTTTACAGGTGCTCTTGGTGGGTGCAGGTGCAATCGGCGGGTTTTTAGCCCAGAACCTTGTCCAGTTAGGCGCAGGAGGCAGCAGCGAAACCGTCGCGCAGCTAAAGGCGCACCAAATTTCGGCGCAGAAGTCAGGTACTTTGCATATTTGTGACCGTGACGTGTTCACCAATGGCAACGTTGGCCGGCACATGCTCGGGACTCAGAATATCGGGAAACTGAAAGCTGTCGCCCTAAAAGACTACCTGCAGCAATTGAGGCCGGGCGTGTCGATTGAAGCGATACCGGCCGGATTCGACACCCTTGAAAGCGATCTTTTCCGGTACGACGTAATCATCGATGCCACGGGCTACGAGACATTTGGCCGCCATGTTTCCAAAATCGCACGTGACCTCAAATGGCTAGATCCATCGCGACTCCTTCTGCATACCTGGCTGGAAGGTCGCGGGGGAGTGGTCCGTTGCCTTTCGCAGGACAAGCCCTCATGCGCCTGTTACTCCTGCATGACGAACTATGGCCCGAATATAGAGCCTGCAGCCAGGCACTCCGCTTATAGCGATGCAGCGTGGAATGTTCATGGTGATGACGGTTATGCAACCATGACGCCGTTTGCGGTGTCTGCGCCGATGTCGGCGGCGGCACTCGCCACCGATGCCCTACTCGCCTGGCGTGCTGGGAATTGTTCACCTCGTTTTCGTTCCCGCAGTTCGGAAGGCGTTGGTATTAATCCGTCGATGGCAAAGGACTTAACCAAAGCCAAGGGATGTCCGGGATGCAGCAGTTGATCGTCGAAATGCGAAACATGCGGGTAGTCATTGACGCTGCTGCCGTCGAAACGCTTCTGGCACATCGTCAAACCGACAAGGCATTAGTAGAGGCTTGCGGGGTTTTGTTGGGAAGGCAGTGGGATGATCTACTGCAGATCACCTTGGCTACGCCACCTCAAAAGAGCGATATTAGGAGGCGCACTGGCTATGTACGAATGACAGCAGGTCACTTGGCACTGGCCAAGACTGAGTGGAAAAACTCCAACGGTCTCATCGGCTATCTTGGGGAGTGGCATAGCCACCCAGAGGATCATGCCCACCCTTCAAGTCACGATTTACGCTCTTCCAGGGAAATCGCCAAACGCAACCAATCCAGAGTTTTGGGCATCATTGTGGGGACTCTTAGCAGCTATGCATACCTTTCGGATTCAAAAGGCGTTCTGTGCGACATTCGTTTGAAATTCTAACGACATACTTTACAGCTCCATCGGTTTCTGTAGGAACTGCGAGGTGCACTGACAGGCTGGTTTACGACTGCACATCCAGACGTCCGAGCGCTTCGCATCCGGCTGAGTGAACCGCATGAGCGAGTGCGGTAAATGTGGTTAGAGAGGCGTTTTCGCCGCAGTTCGGCCAGCGGTACCCCGGCCATCCGCTGAGGTTTTGTTGGAACGACTTTTTGTGGGCGTCCGAGCAGCCAAGGCAGCGGCAAGTGCACTCTCCAATGCTTCTGCCCGCTCCTCCGCTCCTTTCAACCGCTCCTTGAGCGTGGCCGCCGCCACTTGGTCCTCATGAACACGATTACTCAGCGCGGTACTCGTCCTTTCAAGCGCCTGCTTTTCGGTGACATGCTTTTGGACAGTATCCTCGAGTGCTCGCACCGACTGTTTCGCCTCCTGGCGAGCCCTGTCCACCTCTTCCAGAAGGCGCCTCTCGCTAGCCGAAGCTCGCTGCTCGATGCGTTGGCGCTCCTCCGCTAGCGCGCGAAGCTGCTCGTTCAACTGGCGCATATTGGAATCGCGCTCTTGAACCAAGGTGGCGATGCTACCGCGGGCCTGGTCGAGTTCGCTGCGGGCTTTTTCAAGCTGGGCAGCTTGATCGTGCAGCTGGGACTTGGCCAGCTCCAGCGCATGTTCCAGGGCGATACCGCGCTCGGTGAGCGCAACTTCCCGCTGCAGGAGCTCCTTACGAGCGATATCCAGTTCCAAGCTTTGCTTGGAAAGCCCTTCGCGTTCGGGCTCGAGCGCTCTATCGGCTTCATCACGCGCGGATGCAACAGCTGTGGCCCAGACCTTGTCCAGCGCCTGGCGCAGTTCCTTAGGCGCACCGTCCTCTGCCTGGGTGCCCGAGAGCGCAACCCGGAGTCGTCTCCCCAGAGTGGCAAACCACGCCTCGAGCATGGGACTGACGGTATTTGGTGAGCCGCGGCCGATCTTGAGGCGCACTCGCTCAATCGTCGGTCGCTCGCCGGCAGCGATCAGGGCATCCGCTGCGGCCCACACATCTTCCTGCTGAACGCCTCTCGTACTTTTCGATTGCATGGCTTGGCTCCAGTGGCTATATTTACCTACGATAAGAGATTGTTATCGTGATTTATTTTTCAATTACGTAATACATCATACATAGCATGTATTTTTTTAATCACTAACGTGTCCCGTACTAAACATGCGCCTGCCAGCCCTCCAAAATGTCCCCGCCCTGCAGCCGACCGAGCTGAACGACGTCACGCAGCGCGCTGTCGAGGACCTGCTGCGCGAGGGCGAATCACGAAACACCCTGGCCAGTTACAGAAGCGCCCTGCGCTACTGGGCCGCCTGGTACGGTCTTCGTTATGGCCGCCAGATCCAGCTGCCCGTGCCGGCGCCGTGCGTCCTGCAGTTCATCGTGGACCATGCCGAGCGCACCACAGAAAAAGGCCTGTTGTCGGAGCTGCCCGAGGCGATTGATCAAGTCCTGGTTCAGGCGGGCTACAAAGGCAAGCGGGGGGCCATGGCCCACAACACCCTGGTGCACCGCATCGCCGTGCTGTCCAAGGCCCATCAATTGCGTGAACTGAAGAACCCGTGCCACGACCCCAAGGTCCGTGAATTGTTGTCGCGCACCCGCAAGGCCTACGCCAAACGCGGCGCCCTGCCCCAGAAAAAGGACGCACTGACCAAAGAGCCGCTGCAGGCCTTGTTGGCGACCTGCGACGAGTCACTCAAAGGAAAGCGAGACCGGGCCCTCCTGCTGTTCGCATGGGCCAGTGGCGGTCGTCGGCGTTCCGAGGTCACGGGTGCTGACATGAAGTTCTTGAAACGAGTGCCCGAGGGCTTTGTCTATGCCCTGCACCATTCCAAGAGCAATCAGGCCGGTCTGGACCGGCCTGAGAACCTGAAGCCCGTAGCGGGCATGGCGGCCGACGCGCTGGAAGACTGGCTGAAAGCCAGTGGGATCAGAAGCGGAGCGATTTTTCGGAGCGTGCGCAAGGGTGGCCGCCTTGGCGTGGCGCTCTCGCCTGCTGCCGTACGCGCAATTGTCAAAGGGCGCTGCAGCCTGGCAGGTATAGAGGGGGACTTTTCAGCCCACTCGCTTCGCTCAGGTTTTGTGACGGAGGCGGGACGACAAGACGTTTCACTGGCGGAAACGATGAGTTTGACCGGTCATCACAGCGTGCCTACCGTGTTAGGGTACTTTCGAGCGGAAGCCGCTACGACTGGCCGAGGCTCTCGACTTTTAAAGCCTTAGGTCGGGCTGACAACAGTCATTCAGGGACTTGTTATGAATGTCTGCTCCCGAGACAAAGCGGAATTCCAGCAGTTCGAATTCGGCGCCCTACAGCGGACGTTGGCTATTGCCTGCCGGATGTGCTGGCGATCGGTTGTATTTGGCGAATGCGCTCATTCAAACCTGCAAGTTAGTTAACGAATCCAGCGGGCATGACGTGCCGCCTGCTGCCACCTTCAGCACATGCGTGTAAATCATCGGCGGGCTGGTATCGGAGTGGCCCAGCAACACCTGCGATGTACGGATATCGATAGCCTCAAAGGCCCGTCGATTGGCCAGTGACTATTTCACCTTCTTCACTAGGTAGTCGTCACCTTCTTTGACAAACCCAAAGTCAACCTTCTTGTCGATCGCAGGCTTGGCAAGCAAGGCCTTATCTTGAAACCCATAGTCATCGGCGGCCATTTGAGGCTAGCGACGGGACCGTGAGAGATCACGACGCTGCTTGTCTTGACATCGATCTTCTTGATAGTGCCGCTTGCTTCGCGCGCAGCTTGAGCGCCGGCCGCTGGCTTCTTGGCCATGTCCATGCCCTTCATGTCACACATCTAGGACTGGGCAAATGCAGCGGCTGCAGCAACCATAACGAGAAAGGCAACAATGATCTTCTTGATGGAAAACTCCTTTGAGAGCTGTTGATAAAACTAACGAAAACAAATTCAAGCAGCGGGACTGCGCCGTACCCAGAAAGGCCTGCCCGCGGCTTGGTGTTCGCGAGGTCGCCGTATGAGCAGATACACGGCAGGAATCACAAACATGGACAGCAAGGGGGCGGTAATCATCCCGCCAACCATTGGTGCGGCAATGCGCTGCATGACCTCGGAGCCGGTCCCCGTACCCCACATGATTGGAAGCAGACCCGCCAGAATGACAGCCACTGTCATCGCCTTGGGCCGTACCCGCAGTACTGCGCCTTCTTGAATCGCATCCAGCAGATCGGCCGCGGAGGTCTTCCCCTGGTCAAGCCGTTCATCCCAGGCGGATTTGAGGTAGAGCAACATGATCACGCCGAACTCGGCGGAAACTCCGGCCAAGGCGATGAACCCAACGGCGCCTGCCACCGACAGGTTGTAATTCAGCGAATACAGGAGCCAAATGCCACCCACCAGCGCAAATGGCAGAGTGGCCATGATCAGTAGCGCCTCGTCAAAGCGTTTAAAGGTCAAGTACAGCAGCACAAAGATGATCAGCAGGGTAAACGGCACTACCACCTTGAGCTTGGCTGTGGCCCGTTCCAGAAACTCGAACTGGCCGGACCAAGAGACGGAATAGCCCGGCGGGAGTTTGACCTTGTCTGCGACGGTTTTCTGCATGTCCTGCACAGCCGATCGGAGGTCGCGACCACGGATGTCTACATAGACCCAGCCCGAGAGTCGGGCGTTTTCGCTGCGGAGCATCGGTGGGCCGTCCGTGATACGGATGTCGGCTACGTCCGAGAGCACCAGGCGCTGGCCGCGTTCTGTCACAAAGGGCAGGCTGCGCAGCTTGTCAAGCGAGTCCCGGATTTCACGCGGGTAACGCATGTTGATCGGAAAACGCTGCAGGCCTTCAACCGTCTCGCCGATGTTCTCGCCGCCCACGGCTGAGCTGATGACCGACTGCACATCGGCAATGTTGAGGCCGAACCGGGAAGCCGCATCGCGCTTGATGTTGACGTCTATATAGCGTCCACCGGTCAAACGCTCAGCGAGGGCACTCGACACGCCAGGCACATCCTTGAGTGCACGCTCAATCTCGCCAGTCAGTCGGTCAATCGTGATCAGGTCAGTACCGGCCACTTTGACACCCACCGGACTCTTGATACCCGTGGCCAACATGTCGATGCGGTTGCGGATGGGGGGTACCCAGATGTTGGACAGGCCGGGCACCTTGACGATACGGTCCAGCTCCTCGACAAGCTTGTCCTGGGTCATGCCCGCGCGCCACTGATCGCGCGGCTTGAACTGGATGGTGGTTTCAAACATCTCCATGGGCGCCGGGTCAGTTGCCGTTTCCGCGCGTCCGGCTTTACCGTACACACTGGCGACCTCGGGTACGGTCTTGATCAGCCGGTCGGTCTGCTGCAGCAGCTCGCTGGCCTTGCCGGCCGACAGGCCGGGCAGCGCAGACGGCATGTAAAGCAGGTCGCCTTCATCCAGCCTTGGCATGAACTCGCCGCCGATGTGCCGCAGCGGCCACAGGCTAATGACCAGGATGACGCCGGCGGCCAGCAAGGTGAGCTTGGGTACACGCAGCACCACCTCCAGCATAGGTCTGTAAATGGCGATCAGTAGTCGGTTCAAGGGATTGGACTTCTCATCCGGAATCCGGCCACGTATCAGGTAGCCCATCAGCACCGGAATCAGGGTGACCGACAGCCCGGCCGCCGCCGCCATCGCGTAGGTCTTGGTGAACGCCAGCGGTGAGAACAACCGTCCCTCCTGTGCTTCCAGCGTGAACACCGGGATGAACGACAAGGTGATGATCAACAGCGAGAAGAACAGCGCCGGCCCGACTTCGGCCGCCGCGTCGCCTATGACCCGCCAGCGCGCTTCGCCCTCCAGCGTTTCACCGGGGTGGTCGTGACCCCAATGCTCCAGGTGCTTGTGCGCGTTCTCGATCATCACGACAGCGGCGTCCACCATGGCACCGATGGCAATCGCAATACCGCCCAGCGACATGATGTTGGCGTTGACGCCCTGGTAGTGCATCACGATGAAGGCGGCCAGGATGCCCAGCGGCAGCGAGATGATCGCGACAAAGGCCGAGCGCAGGTGGAACAGGAAGATGAAGCACACCACCGCGACCACCAGGAATTCCTCCAACAGCTTGTGCTTCAGGTTGTCCACGGCGCGCTCGATCAGACTCGAGCGGTCGTAAGTGGGTACGATTTCAACGCCCTTGGGCAGGCTGGCCTGTAAGGTCTGGAGCTTGGCCTTGACGGCGGCAATCGTCTCGAGTGCGTTCTTGCCGGAGCGCATGATGATCACGCCGCCCGCAGCTTCTCCTTCGCCGTCCAGTTCACCAATGCCGCGGCGCATCTCAGGGCCGATCTGGATTCTTGCGACATCGCCCAGCCGAACCGATATCCCGGCAGGTGTGGTCGTCAATGGCACGGAGCGAAAGTCCTCCAAGCTTTGCAGGTAGCCCGAGGCCCGAACTATGTACTCAGCCTCTCCCAGCTCCAATACCGAGCCACCGGCTTCCTGGTTGGCTTTCTGGATCGCTTCGACCACCTTGGTATGTGGAATTGCATAGGCAGCCAGTTTGTCCGGGTCCAGCACGATCTGGTGCTGGCGCACCATGCCACCGACCGACGCAACCTCGGCCACGTTCGGCACGGTTTTGAGCTCGTATTTGAGGAACCAGTCCTGCAGCGCACGCAATTGCCCGGCGTCCTGGGTGCCGCTGCGGTCGATCAAGGAGTATTGGTAAATCCAGCCTACACCGGTGGCATCTGGACCCAGTGAAGCCTTGGCCGCCGCCGGCAGGCGCGACTGGACCTGGTTGAGGTACTCCAGCACCCGTGAGCGCGCCCAATACAGGTCGGTACCATCCTCGAACAGCACGTAGACGTAGGAGTCGCCAAAGAAGGAATAGCCGCGCACTGTCTTGGCCCCGGGCACCGACAGCATGGTGGTGGTCAGCGGATAGGTGACCTGGTTCTCGACGATGCGGGGCGCCTGGCCAGGGTAAGTGGTTCGGATGATGACCTGCACGTCCGACAGGTCGGGCAGTGCGTCCAATGGCGTTCTCATTACCGAATAGACGCCCCAGGCCGCGATCATCACCGTTGCCAGCAGGACCAGAAAACGGTTGCCGATGGACCAGCGAATAAGCCGGGCGATCACTTTTTAACCCCAGTGGCCGCTGGGGCGGAGCCCGGCGCGGATGCCAGCGGAGAGACACGGGTCAGCTGAGGCAGCCCTTCCGCGTCCATGTAGAACTCAAAGCTCACCTCGTCACCAGTAGCTAAATTGCGCGGTAGGTCTCTCGGAGGTGGCGACTTGAAGTCCATGGTCATGGGGCCCCACTTGAGCGTGGGGATGGGTCCATGTGACAGTGTGATGGCGTCTTGGCCAATGGCTACGATCTTGGCTTCGCCTTCATGGCGCGGCGCGGTATTGGCGGCTACCGGCTTTGGCGCCTCATTGAGCCGGGCTTCCACCCCCTTCAGGCTTGCTTCCGAATCGATCAGGAACTGCGAGGACACCACGACACGTTGCCCAGCCTGCAGACCGCGCTTGATTTCGGTCTGCCCGCCACTTTCAATGCCGGCTTGGACATCCACAGGCCGGAAGCGGCCGTTCTCCTCGGCCAGCATCACGACCGTGCGTTTGCCGGTCTGGATCACGGCTTCAGTGGGAATCAGCAAGGCTTTCTCTGCCCGCATGTCCATGAACTGCATGGTCACCAACATGCCTGGCACCAGGCGTGAACCCGCGTTGGCCAGTTCCAGCCGTGCTTTGAGCGTGCGCGTCGCTGCGTTGACGTCCGGCAAGATTGCCTGCACCCTGCCTTCGAAGGTGGTGCCAGGCACGGCCGGGCTGCGAGCTTGGACCTTGGCGCCTGGACGCAACAGCGCCGCCTGGCTCTCGGGCACCTCCGCGTTGGCCCAGACGGTGGAAAAACCATTGATGCGGAACAGGGTCATTCCTGCCGACACCGTCATGCCCTCGCGTGCCAGCAGTTCAACCACCACGCCCCCCAGCGGCGCAGTGATCGTGGTGCGGGCCTGCGTCTTGCCACTGGCTTCCACCATGCGAATTTGCTCGTCACTCATGCCGACCTGGCGCATGCGCTGGCGGGCGCCGTCGACCAGCGATACCAGGTCATTGCCCTGCATGCGCTTGAGGGATAGAAACTCTTCCTGCGCCGCCACCCAGTCAGGAACATACAGATCTACCAAGGGCTGGCCCTTGGCCACCGCATCCAGCGTGGCGCGCACGTGCAGGCGCTCGACATAGCCGGTCGCCCGGGCCTGCACGGTGGCCTGGTCGCGTTCGTTGAAAGCAATGTTGCCAACCGCGGAAACTTGGGGCGACAGTGTGCCTTCGGTGACCGTTGCGGTGCGCACCCCGAGGTTCTGCTGAATTCGCGGACTGACGGTGACCTTGCCCTGGTCGGAATCGCTGTCTGCATAGACTGGCACCAGCATCATGTCCATGAATGGCGATTTGGCCGGTTTGTCGAACTTGTTGCCCGGCACCATGGGATCCTGGTAATAGAGGATCTTGCGGCCACTGGCCGGGTCGGTATCGCCCGCCTTGAGGCCCTCGCTGATGTGGCGGCGGGTGGCCTCTTCGCCTTCAGCGATGCTTTGGGGGCCGGCCGTGGGCGCAACTGCAGCAGGCGGCGCTTCACCAGGAGAGGCGGCTGCAGCCATGCTGCTGCCGTTTTTCATACCCAGGGTGTACAGGCCATAACCTGAGGCGCTGAGGACGCCGACAGCGATCAGTGCGGCAATAAGGTATTTCTTGTTCATGGCTGTTCCTTGGCTGGTGCCGGCATGCTGTGTTCGGGGGCGAGGAAGTTGAGCTGGGCCCAGGAGCGCGCGGTTTCCATTTCCAGCGTCAGGGCCTGCATACGGGTGTCGATCTCATCGCGCCGTGCAGCCAGCGCGCTAGATAGATCACTTTTGCCCGTGCGGTAGCTGGTCAATGCGGCCTCGGTGCGCTGACGGGCGGTCGGGATCAACTCATTTCGGTACCGGGATAGCCGGTCCTTGCCCGTTTGCCAGTCGTTGAGCCAACCGCGCACCTCGGCCTCATGATTACGCAGCATGTCTTCATAGCGGGCCTTGGCCTCGTCCACCATGGCCAGCTTGGCGGCCAGTTCGCGGTTCTGGCGGTTCTTCTGGTCCCACTGCAGCGGAATGGAAACGCCGATGGAAATCATGTTGGAGTAAGCCGGGCCGCGTTGGGCGTAACTGGCCTCGACGCTCCAGTCGGCTTGCTTGTTCGCTTGGGCCAGCCGGGCATCGGTTTCCGCAGCATCCACCTCGGCACTCAGGGCCAGCAGATCGGGATGCTGCTTGAGATGTTCACTTGAAATCTGACTCTGGACCAGGGTAGTCTGCCAAGGTGGTGAGCCGGCGAGCGGTCGCTCTGAATCCGGCGTACCCACCCAGCGGGCCAGCATCAAACTGGCGTTGCGTGACTGTCGGTCGATCTGGCTGAGCCTGTCCTCCAGCTGAATTACAGCGCTACGGGCCGCGAAAACGTCAGCCTGGCTGCCCCGCCCAGAGCGAAAAGCGACATCGGCCGCCTCCACCTGCAGCCTGGTTTCTTCGAGTTGTTGCTGCACCAGCTCGCGCATGGCCTGCGAGTAATAGCGGTCCAGCCAGGCCAGCGCCGTGTCGCGCTGCAGGTTGGCCAGCGTCAGCTGACGCTGCGCCTGCGCCCGCTGCGCGTCGCGTTCAAAGCGTTCAGAGCGCAGCTGGCGCTTGTCGGAGCGGGTGATTTCCTGCATGACACCGATGCGACGCATGGTCATGAAGTCGCGCGTCAGGCTGCCACGGTCTGGGCCGTCGGCTGGCAGGTTGTCGATGCCGAATTTGAGCACCGGGTCAGGGAGCTGACCGGCCGCCACAGCTTGTTCACGGGCAGCGGCGGCAAGCGCGCCCTGAGCTACCAATTGCTGGGATCGTCCGGCGGCAATGCGCTGCGCCTCGATCAAAGTCAAAGGGTTGGCTGCCCATGACGCAGACGCAATGGCCACCATCAAGGCGGCAGCGGCCGTCCGATTAATCGGAAAGTGAATAAACATAAAACCTCCAAAACACGAATAACAGCGCCTTGATGCATGGCAAATGCATCAGACAGAAGCTAGCTGGTCTGGAAGGTTAGAGGCGGAAGCAGCAGTTCCGGATGGTTACCGGAGGCGCGGTGGTGCGCCGCAGATGAGACGCCTGCAGCGGCGCTTCAGAAAACGCCGGGGGGGCGACCTGCAAACTGAAATCGGCAGGGATGGCGCCGAGGGTGACGGGAGTCGGCACATGATGCGTATCCGCTGACTGCTGGTCGGACTGACAGTGCGCACGGCAAAGATTAGGCTGCTGGTCGTCCATGCTGAGCGTCATGGACTCGGCACATGGCATCCCGGCTTCGGCCATGGCAGTCACCTCTGCGATTTTTGATACGGCACCGGGGCAGACGTAGCCAGCGACCGCGAGCTGCATAAACAGCAGGCTAACTAGTGCAAAAAGCACCGTGATCAGGCGCTGACGTCGGTTTCGAAGCATAGCTTGAGTTTAATGGACATGCGACCGGTGGTGGGAGGAGAAGTTGCGACCTCATAACCGCGCAGGGCTCTATGGGTCCCAGCCTGCTGGTTGCCGGCTATGGCCTGGGGCTCCTGAGCGGTGCTCAAGGATCAAGTGTTAGCTATATACACATTCTTTCGCGTTTGCCTCGACCGGACCTAAGAACTTCTTAGATCGTTCCTCGGGTCGTCCCGAAGCTGACCTTCATTTTTTTGGACCTAGCCATGGGAAAATAACAAAAAACACAACACAGGCGGCTGGGTAGGCGATTGAAAGTCGTCTCGCCCATTCGGTCCATCCCCCACGCAATACCCATCCGCTGAAAAACATGACAGCGGATACACCCGCAACGGACGTCAGAAAACATCCGACGAGCCCTATACCAATCACTGCACGAGTGCTTTTAGAAAAGTACATCTCGTCAGATTACTTCAATTCAGGAATATCCAGAACCTTCTGAAGATCACGGCCTGTGTAGGTAGGCTTGGGGCCAATGGTTTCATAAGGAAGTCCCTGCCGATTCACCCAAAGGGTTGCAAATCCGAACCAGGTTGCACCCAGCGCATCCCAGGCGTTGCTGGAAACGAAGAGTATTTCTTCTTTTTCAAACGGCATGAATTTTTGAACCAGGCCGTAACTTTCGGGTGATGTTTTAAACAGCCTGATGGAGTCAACAGAGATGGTGTGATTGAGCAGATCTTTCATGCCTGCATTGGTCACCGCCGACTCCAGCATTTCCGGGCTGCCGTTGGAAAGGATAGCGGTTGCCAGGCCTTTGTGTCGGAGTTTTTGGAGGACTGCCAGATTTTCAGGGAACGGCTTCAAGTGGGCGTACTGAAGCATCAAGTCCTCCACTTCGCTGCCTCCATGGTCTATCTTCAAACGCTCCAGCGTGTACTCCAGCGCACGTCTGGTGATCTCCCAAAACGGCAGGTAGTACTTGCTACCTGCGGCCTGATGTGGGTCTGATTGCGTGATCAGGCGCGTGTACTCAATTTGTTTATCACGCCAAATCAACGAAATCGCAGCGCCCTGCCCAGGATAAAGCTGTTCCGCCAAGGTCTGTATCGAATAAACGTCAAACAAAGTGCCATAGGCATCAAACACCACTGCTTTGATTTTCATGATCTGGATTGCGGTGGGGGGCTAGCGAATGGTTTTGGCATCTTGCCCGAACAAGATGCCTCGGGATTTTTCATCGACCGTCGGCACGGTGTTGATAGCCTTGGCCAGCCCATAGGCTTTCACAGTCGCTGACCTGCGGCTAATCGTCTCCAGCCATTGTTTCAAGGCAGGGAAGTTGTTGATGTCCTGTCGCTGCCGCTCATGAGGCACGACCCAGGGATAGGCTGCAATGTCGGCGATGGAGTAATCACCACAGATGTATGCGCGACCATCTGACAAATAGTTGTTCAGCACGCCATACAGCCTGGCCGTCTCGCTGACATAGCGGTCCATGGCGTAAGGTAGTTTCTCAGGCGCGTACTGAACAAAATGATGGTTTTGCCCAGCCATGGGGCCGAGGCCGCCCATTTGCCAAAACAGCCACTGAAGGCATTCATTTCTGCCGCGCAGGTCTTGGGGAATGAACTGTCTGGTTTTATCCGCCAGATACAGCAAAATTGCGCCGGATTCAAATACGGCAATGGGCGCACCACCTCCCTCAGGTGCATGGTCAACGATGGCAGGAATCCGGTTGTTTGGCGCAATCTTCAAGAACTCGGGGGTGAACTGCTCCCCCTTGCTGATGTTGACAGGCTTGATGCAGTAGTCAAGCCCGGACTCTTCCAAGAACATCGTGATTTTGTGACCATTGGGCGTGGTCCAGTAATACAGGTCAATCACGTATCAGGCACCCGCTTTGATCAAGCGCTCGTTAGAGGGGAAAAGCATCTTGCGAGCATCTTCATCCACCTCGGATTTGAACGTGAATTTTGTCTTCAGCGCCTCGGCGCGCTGGGCGGCAGGGCGCGCATTGATGTCGTCCAGCAGGCGCTTCACATGGGGCAGTTTCTCCCAGGCGTCGGCACCCAAAACGAAGGGCGCTACCCGGGCCCAGCCCCAAACAGACATATCGACCACCGTGTATTCGTTACCCATCATGAAAGGCTGTCTCGCTAGGCGATCATTGATGATGCGCCAATGACGCCACGCTTCAAAGTCATAGCGGTTGACGGCATATTCTTTGGGTTCAGGGGCGAAATGCTTGAAGTGGACCGCCTGGCCGCAGTACGGGCCAATGCCTGTGGCCACAAACATCAGCCACGAATACATTTCGGCCTTGTTCTCTGGTGTGTTTGGCGGCACAAATTTGCCTGTCTTCTCAGCCAGATAAATCAGCATAGCGTTGCTGTCAAAGACACGAATGTCGCCATCCAGCATGGCTGGGGTTTTGGCATTGGGGTTGATCGCCTTGAAGGCCTCTGAGTGCTGCTCACCCTTGCGGGTGTCAATCGGAACGAGCTCATAGGGCTGACCAGTTTCTTCTAGATACAACGCGATCTTTAAGGGGTTGGGCGAAGGATGAAAGTAGAACTTGATCATGACGGATACCTTTTTGTGCGTGCGGATGAAAAGAAATCTAAATGAATGCCAGCCAAATACCGAGCGGCAGAAACGCCATGCTCAACAAATGTCCAACGATGACGGTTGACGCTACCTTGTTGGGCTCGACCTGAAATTTGTCAGCAAGCATGAAATTGAAGACTGCGGGCGGCAAACATGCAAACAGAATTAAAGCGCCGCGCTCCAACCCTTGCAAGGGAATGAGCCAAAGGACCATCAACACTGCCACAAGCCTCACCATCAAAATCAGGATGCTTGACTGAACTCCCACACGAGCGTCTGCAATTTGGCTGCTGGCAAGCCTTGCGCCGAGGGACATCAACATCATCGGAACCAGCACACTCCCAATCATGCTGCAGGAGGTCTGAACCCAGTCGGATAACTCCAACCGCAATTGAGAACTGGCCACGCCCAGCACAGTCGCCCAAACCAGTGGATTGGCATAAACCATCCGCCAATCAACCTTGCCGCGCATCACGCCAGCGCCCAACGTGAAATGCAGGATGTTGGAGATCACCAGCAAAACTACAGCTGTTGCTGTGCCCTCTGGCCCATAGGCCAGGGCAATCAAGGGGATGCCAATCGGGCCAACATTGGTGAACATGGCGCAGGGCAAAAATGCTTGCTGACTTGCGCCTGACAATTTCGTCAACGGCCACGCGATCATTCCGCTCAGAAAAATCAACACGATCGACGCCCCAGTGAATAAGAGGGCAGAAATCGGATCAAACGATTTGGCAGACAAAGAGACAAAGATCAACACGGGCAATGCCACGTCTACGACCAGTTTGTTGGCCCCTCCCAAGTCCGGTTTGACGCGTCGACTGTACAAAAAGCCAACCAGCACCAAGGTGAAGATGGGGAGCGTGATGGAGGCAATTTTCGAAAACACGGATCCTGACTCGGTGAGAGCGACACTTTCTGCTTGGCATTGTCTTGTACTGCGTGCAACAATACGTACATATAAATTTGCAATTCGTACAAATGAATGTTCCTCGCTTGGATCGACTCACCGCCCTGCTAGGAGGACTTGACCCCAAAGTGACGCGGACCTCAAAGGCTGAGGGCTTTTCGCTTCACATCATCCAGACCGGGCTGTTCGAGTTTTCTTCACAGAGCATTTCAGCCCCTCACCTGGACGCGCTGTCGCTATTGGTTTGCCCTGCGGAGTACTCGCTCCAAGACCTCATCCAAGCCGATCAGCAATGCTTCATCAGTTTTGACGTTGTTTTTGATGGTCCCATGGGACCCAGCTTTTTAGCTGAGCTGTCTGAGCCAATCTCAATTGGCATGAAGGACGTTGACCCGTCGCTTGCGCAAGTCATGACGCTGATTGCCAATGAAATGCTGGCGAGTCGTTGTGGGCAACCGCTTTTTATCAATCGGGCAGGCGATATGTTGCTGATCAGTTTGATGCGGCACCTGACATCCCGACCGCAGCAAGGCACAGGGCTGTTTCATGCCTTGTCAGACCCGCGAATTGCCAGAAGTTTGGTGGCCATGCACTCCAAACCCGCCCACCCATGGACCCTGGAAATTCTGGCTGATTTGGCAGGCATGTCGCGGACATCTTTTGCAAACTCCTTCAAGGAAGTGATGCAGATCGCACCTGGGAAATATTTAGAGAATTTGCGACTGGCAATTGCACGCCAACTGGTGCAGAGCGGTATCGGGCTGAAAAAAATTGCTGCGCGAACGGGCTATGCCAGCCCGTCTACGCTGTCCAGGGCTCTAGGGCGCAGCGTTTGAATGGCATGGTATCCATACAGACGTATGCATAACTCTGCTTACAGGCCATGAGCTGAAAGCCATTGTTGAGACGCTGCAGACATTGACGCGCCTGAAGGCCTCCATCGCTGCGGCTCCCGCGCCAAGCACTAGGAAGTCCTAGTGTTCGCTCATGCGCTTGCCGCGAAATAGCTGCGGATCAGCCACAGCAGCCTTTGAACCCCGTCGCCTGCACTGGAGGGCACGGGACAGTCGCGTAGGAGCAATTGACGCAGCAGTCGCCAGCCTTGGGTTTGAGCACCGTGCCGTAACCCTTGCAGTCGTAAAACCACTGGCAGGTGTCGGTGGGCATCGTCTCGTCCTTTGAGTGGCCGCACTCGGCGCAGGTAATCGTGGAGGCGAGCTCGGGCTCGGCGATCATTTCGCGGCCTTCAGCGGCGAAGAGGGAAAACCCGCGTCGGCAGTGGCCTTCGACAACACTGCAAGGTCCGTCTTCGCGTCGTCGTAGACGACCGTGGTCTGCCGCTGGGCCAAGTCGCTTTTGATCGACATGACACCCGGTACCTTAGTGAGCGCAGCGCAAGCTCACACGCCTAGGCTGTCTACCGTACCCTTACGCGCCACGGGCTGCAGGCTTGTGCATTCGACGAGCCCGAGCCAACTCTTCCAGCAATACTCTGAAGACTTCGCCGCGCCAGGACCGTTCCAACCGCGCAACAAGCAGCGTATGTTGGAACACGTATGCCGCTCTTGCCTTTTCCTTTTATCTCGGCAACGAGCCGACCGTGAGTTACACGCCGGTTGCATCGCAGCGGGTATCACGCCCGGCGGCGAAGCGAGAGTCAGTTCCCCCGCGGCGTTCAGGCCGACCAGGCAAACGGTGCGAAATGCCCGTTGCGCGTACCACTGGTGTCTTTCCAGTTCATACCGAACATTTGGAACACACTGCGCGTCGCCTTGGCCAGGGACAGTCGGCTGTTCACTGGATGGGCCGTGTTGTCCACCGCCAACGCGACGTTAGCGTCTCCCGCGCTGGCTACACCTTCCAGCGCTTGGTCGAGCAGATCGCCGGCCTTGACGCTGCGCGACAAGCCCTTGATCTCAAACTGTACCGGCCGGCGCTCGACACCTGCCATCTTGCCAACCAGCGGCCCAAGCGCAGCCATTGGTCCACCTGCCGACCCCGTGGCGATTGCCGTGATGGCATCGACCTGCTTGTCGTTGGCGCGCTCATCAATGATCAACCCGACGGTGATGTTTCCCGCTGCCATAGGGCCGGGAGAGTGCAGAGTGACGACAAACGCCAGACCGTCGAGCGCGACGCCATCTTTTTCCCCCTTGTCGATACGCATAGCAATCGCTGCCTTGCAATCACCCTGGCTCGGGGAGGCGCTGAGGTTCGACGTGATGCATGGGCACAGAAACTCGCAGTTGCAAGTCTCCATGTACTCGCCCGTGATTTGCCAATTGCTTTCGGTCATGGTTTTCTCCTGATGTGCACACAGGCCCTGCAGCTGAGACCAAAGCAGTCTCGACTGCCGCGCTTGCCGACGCCATACTAGACCCTGAGGCAGGTAAATGCAACCGACCCCGGGCGTCATTCTCCGTGTCAAGGCGTCTTCAAGGTCTCCGTTTATGTCGGTCAGGAGGGCAGTCAATGCAACAGGAAACAGCGGGTGCAGCGCCGGCCAAGGCGCTGTCCACGTTCGGGCAGCTTGCACGGCAGCACCGGCTTTGGGTTTGGGGCTTGTTGGTGCTGGTTTTGATGGGCTGGGCGTTCCTCGCCTGGACAGTCCTCGACATGGGGCACCCATTGGTGCAATTGATGATGCCCATGTCCACGAGTTGGGGCGTGGCCAGTACCGCAGCAGTCCTAGTGATGTGGGCCATCATGATGGCAGCGATGATGTTGCCCTCGGCGCTGCCGATGCTGCTGCAGTTCGTCGACCTGTCGCGGCGCAATGGCGAGGGGGCGCGCGGCCGGGCATTCGTGGGGGCCTACCTGCTGGTCTGGCTAGTGTTCAGCATGGCGGCAACCGCGCTGCAATGGGGTCTGCAGGCCGCTGGCTGGACAGACCCAATGGCCGCCAGTCGCTCGGCGTGGCTTACCGCAGCACTGCTGCTGCTAGCGGGCGTCTACCAGTTTTCACCGCTCAAGCAGGCCTGTCTGGCGCGCTGCCGTACGCCCATAGGATTCTTGTTAGGTGAATGGCGCCCTGGCACGCATGGCGCACTTGTCATGGGGCTACGCCACGGGTTGTTTTGCCTCGGCTGCTGCTGGGCATTGATGACCCTGCTGTTCGTCGGTGGCGTCATGAACTTGATCTGGGTCGCGGCGCTGGCGATTGTCGTCGCTCTGGAGAAATTACTGCCGCACGGCGCCAGGCTGGCCGCAGTGATGGGCCTCCTCCTGATCGGCGCCGGCGTATTCAGACTGCAGGCGCTGCTGCATTGACCGGCTGCGCGACGCCATGCCTGTCTAAACTCTGAACCTAGGCGTTAAGCCGTCAAAGTCATTCACGCCCAGCAGTTGTGGACAGCCTTTTTGCTTTGGCCCCAGTCTCTGCGTGCTGAAATTGATATGGTCAATCGCAAAGTGGATGCGGCAGGGGAGCGTTTTGAACATGCATTTGCATTGGGGTGCCAATAGGGGGACCCGTGTTGCGAGGGAATTGCTGGACGAGGTCTGGTTCGCGTTGCACTGTCGCGAGGAGATACGACGAATGCGATCAAAATACTTCTTGACGCAATTGCCCGCAGTACGCGGTTGCCGGATGGCTACTTGCGGGCAAAGGCTTATGTCCTTGAAGCCCTGTGTGGCTTGGCTATTTCGGAACACATGCCAGAAGCATCGATCTGAGTCGACGAACTTAAAGGACTTGCTGCCCGAAGCGGTATGCGCGAATTCACCGTGCGCGCGCTCATGCACCGTGCATGTTTAGGTGATTCGTCGAGTGCTGAAGCGGCTTGGCTTCTCAATAGCGAAGTGGACAATCCAGTTCTTAGCACCCTTGTGAGGATGCCCCCCAGCTCACAGTACCAACAAGACTGTTATTCAAACTGACCGACCGAGTGATGGTGAGCCACTCTGAACGTTCAAGAGTCGAATTCAGTCTGAAGGCGGAGAACCAGTTTGTCTTGTTCTAGGCTTGGCCTCTCTGAGATTTTAGTTTCCTCAAAATACGGGGCGATTCACGTTTTGTTGTATAACCGGCCTACTATTGTGCTTCAGGCAATCGAAAAGCCCTGATCTCGCACAAACAGGTATGGGCCGTGTGTATCTTTCACGCCGGGCTCATCCATTCCCTAGTCATTGATTTGGGAAGATTTGCTCTGGGCTACTGGTTAGCCCAGCAGTGCTGCCGTGAATATTACCCAAGACAGTTTAAGTTCCCTACGAGTCGTAGACTCGTTCCTAGGTTGGAATTGGTGATTGAGATCTTACTTGACCGAGAGAAGGTATTTTGTGCCTGAAAAGATAAGCTTAGTGCTGGCAGATGACCATCCGCTTGTGCGGGCAGGCCTCAAAACCCTGATCGAGTCGATCGACCATATTGAAGTGATTGGGGAGGCGGGTGACGGGCAATTGGCGCTCGATCTGGTTCGAGACCTGAAGCCTGACATCCTGCTGGCAGACATTGGGATGCCCCGATTGAACGGGCTTGCTGTGCTCCGCGAAGTCCGCGCCGCATGTTTGCCCGTCAAGGTCTTGTTGCTCACGATGCACGATAACGATGAATACGTCGCCGAAGCGGTGCGATTGGGTGCCTCCGGATATCTCGTCAAGAATTCAGCCTTGGAAGAGCTTTCGCTGGCACTCAAAGCGCTGCAAGATGGTGATATCTATCTCAGTCCATCGGTGGTGCGCAAGCTCACGCAAGCAGTACAGGGCGAGCGAACCACCTTGACGCCGCGTCAAACCGATGTGCTCCGCCTGATTGCCCGTGGGCATTCCTCAAAAGAAGTGGCTCGCACGCTCGGGGTGAGTCTCAAGACCGTTGAAACACATCGGTCACAAATCATGGATCGGCTGGGTATTCGGGACCTCGCTGGCCTTGTGCGTTACGCGGGTAGGATAGGATTGATTACGTTCGACGACTGAACTGGATATCTTCGAAGTCGTGCTCCGATAGGTCATTATGCTGTTCGCTGAACATCACCAGCAGCTCACTACCTTTGCCCGGTGCCGACAATATCTCGAGCCGGCCGCCGTGTAATTTAATGCGTTCCCGCATCCCTACGATGCCTAGGCCCCTTTTGTCACGTAGGGTTTCCGTATGGAAGCCGATGCCGTCGTCCCGGACGATCAGCACAATATAGTCTTCACGCTTGCCAAGCCGTACGGTTGCAACGCTTGCTTGTGAGTGGCGCACGATGTTGGTCAGGGCCTCCTGCGTGATTCGGTAAATAGTGTCTGAAAGATCCCTCGGCAGCGTGAGCAGGTCAGCCGTTGATTCGAAATGGACCTGAATTTGTGAGCGTTGGCGATATTGGTCGCAAAGCGAGCGCAGCGCAGCCAGAAGCCCAAGGTCGTCCAGCATGGGGGGGCGCAGGTTCATGATCAGGTCGCGTACCCGATCGATCGCTTCATCCACTACTGCTCTGGCTACAGCCAGCGTGTCCGTAGGCGTCTGTTTGTCAGTACGTCGATGACTCGGGACCAGCGCCAATCGCACCGCAGTCAGCACCTGACCGATCTCATCATGTAACTCACGCGCAATGTGCTGTCGCTCTTTTTCCTGGACTGACATCACCCGTCGTGTCAACGTTGACACCTGTTCCGCGTACTCTTGAAGTTTCTGGTTAGCCAGCTTGAGTGCACTGATTTCTTCCAAAATCACCACGGTGTAGAGCGGCGTACCGTTCGCGTCGGTGACCAGCGAGGCGCTGATCTTGGCCCATATCAACTGCCCCTCGCGGTTGATATAACGTTTTTCCATTGTGTAACGCGGAATCAAGCCTTTGGACAGTTGCAATACCAGTGGCCTTTGCACCGCCCAGTCGTCTGGATGCGTAATACCGGACAGATCACGCCCAACCAATTCATCCAGTTCGTAACCAAGAAAATCGCAGGCACGCTGGTTTGCGGTGATCAGGCATCTGTCCAGACCGATCAGTGCGATACCGAGCGGTGCACCGTCAAATACCGCACGGAAGCGTGCCTCGCTCTGCACTTGCGCTTGGGTCCGTAACTCTACTTGCGCCTCAAGGGTCTTGTTAAGTGTCTCCAGTGCATGCTCCGTCTGCTTGATTCGCGAAATGTTGAAACTGGTACCAATGACGCGAACCGGTTTGCTACCAGGAACTCGTTGCTGTACGCGCTTGCCAGTGAACTTATACCAAGCCCATTCGCCAGATCGAGTCTTGGCGCGAAACTCCCACTCAAACAAATCGGCTTCATTTTCCAGTGCACGGTGCACTGCTTTGCGTACTTCAGCGCGGTCATGCGGATGCAGTGCGCGGAATGCTTTTTCAAGCGGCACCTCTAACAGCAAGCCCCTTTCGTAGTGCACTGGCGCAGAAAAAACAGTGAGCTTCGCGGTCTTCACGTCATAGTCATAGACAGTCTGACCCGATACTGAGATTACAAGCTCTAGTCGATCTTTCGCCTGCGCGAGTTCTAGCTGTTGCTGCTTTTGTTCCGTGATGTCGGTGTACGTGACCAAGGCCCCAGCACGGGGATCTCCTGGCTTCAACGCGCATTGCTTCAACAGCACCCAGATGAGTTCACCCGTCCGACGCTGCATGGGTAACTCGGACTCAAAAACCGTATCTGCGTGGTGCGGGTGTTCTTTCCAGCATTCGTCAGAGGCGTGCAGCACGCGCGTTGATTGCCCTAGCAACATACCGGACTCATAACCAAACATGCAGTTCATACGCTCGTTGCAGCGGATGAATTTTTCGTCGGGCGATATCAACGCAATTCCGACGGGGCAGTGTTCAAATAGTGCTGCGCTCATCCGTTGATTCGCCAGCTGTGTCTGATCTGCAATGATCTGCGCCACCTTTGTGACGAGTGTTTTGCCAAACTGGACGGTCTCGGATGGCCAACTGCCGACCGTATCCCTGCGTACAAAGCGCATCATCCCAAGCAGGTTCCCCTTCAGCCCCAAAGCAAAATCCAGAACGGGCCCGGTCTCAAGTGGGTCAAGTAAGCTTACGACGCTGCTTTCGCCGGTGTTCACTGTCTGATTGATGGTCGATCCCCCGAGCGACCTCACGTGATCCGCAGGTAGAACTGAATTACCAGAGTCGTACGTTTCTGAGTCTGCGTCATACAGGGCCTTGCAAACCAGATGTTGGCCGGTCTCATCGAGTAGCCAAAAGCCAACTTCCATCAACTCACCCACGCGTGCAGCAATTTCTGCGGTACTGCGCAAAAAGCTCGAGATATCTTCACGGTCGCAGGCCAAAACTGCCAGCAGCGCCCTTTCGAATCTTGTCGCTCGAATCGAGTGGTCCCTATGGTTTACCTTGCAACGTGTCACGTCAAGGTTGATGCCAGTCAGTCGCAAGGCTCTTCCCGTCACCGGGTGGCGTGCTGTGACACATCCGCGCGAAAGTATCCAGATGACTGAACCGTCTGCACGCGTGACTCGGTGCTCCAGCACATATTCGTCGAGTCCTTCACGTATGACGGTGGTCATTATTCTCTTGCCGCGACTCACATCCTCTGGATTCAATCGCTTCGTGATTTGTCGCAATGTCGTATACGTGCGGCGCCTGGGTTCGAGCATTAAGCTGGCCCAGCCTTCGCTAAGCACTACAACATCACCCGAAACGTCGTATTCCCAAGTGCATCCTCCCGCACTGTGGACAGAAATCTCTGCCTTAAACGGCCTCAGGACAAGGTCGTAAATCGTACGCCACAGGGCGCGAAAAGACGCCGCCGAAACAAGGCCGATGAAGGATTTCATTATTTTTTGCAGACCGTGTGAGGGTGTCTGTGTCTTTAACAGGAAGTCTCTTCGACCGCATGTTGCCACACGGAAATGCCGTTTTGGACTTATGGAGAAGCGTAGTGGTTTGCACTGAGATGGACTCAGTGTTCACACCAAGTCGTCACGGATTCTTGCCGGCCAATTGAGTAGATACGCTTGGTTACAAGTTCTCAATCCGCAGCTGCCGCCGTTTCAATCATCTCCCGTAAATCGTCTATCGCAACAGATTCACACCCAGAGTCCTGTCTCATGAAACCACATGTCCTTGTCGTTGATGCCAGCCTTGCACAGCGTATGTTGGCTGCCAAATGCGTTGCCGAGGTAGGTGGTATCACCATAGTGGCGCTCAACGGAGCCATGGCTATTCGCGCGGCAAAGACAGTGCGGCCTGACCTGATCGTGTCCAACTACGAGCTGCCAGATATGAGTGGGCACTCGCTGGTGCGTCAACTCAAGTCGGATGAAGCGACTCGCGAGATACCTATTGCTCTTGCCGCGCGCAGCTGGCCAGAGTCCGAGCGGGCTTGGGCCATGCTGTTAGGCGTGATTGCTTGCTTGGCCATGCCATTCGAAGCTGCCGAGTTCCTGGATTTCCTCCGATCGAGGTTACCTTTATGAAAAGCAATCCTCTCCGCCTTGGCGCCCACCATCTTGTCGCAGCCGAAGCTGGCCTGCTGCGAGCTCAACTGCGTTTGATGGAGGTGGATAACGCTGCAGATTGGTCGTGGGTGTTTGCGGATGCGCCACCCTACGACGCGGTGATCGCACAAGAAAATTCACTGGACACAGCCAGGGCGTCGTCGTTGTACGGCGCCAAGGCTGTCCTTCCGCTCATTGACGCGAGGTCAGGTCACGTCACAACACTCGACGCGCTAGTGCGTCCGCTGAGGGTGGATCATCTGGCACTCTGTCTGCATCGTCTGCAAGGCCTGCTGGCCGAGCACGCCTCTGGGAGCGAAGACGTCTCACAGAATGCACGTCAAGGCAATTCCGTGGATGTCCGTTTCAAGCTGATTCGGTGGCCGCCCGCCCAATTGCTGCAAAACGATACGCACCGTGTGCGCATGGCTACTTTCTTGTCACGCCGAAGAATGAGCGTGCCTGAGCTGGCGCAGATGTGTCATCAATCAGAAGGCAGGTGCCAAACGTTTGTACAGCTGCTTCAAAATTTTTCATTGGTCGAGATACAGAACGGCTGCGCCCTCAATTCGGGAGAGAACAGGTCGCAGATGTCGACATGCACGCGGCAGCTCACCGACCGTGACGCTGCCATGTCCAGCAAGCCACAGGCCCAGGCATCGGCCAACTGGTCTTTGATGCGCAATATCCGGCAACGGCTTGGCCTCTAAACGAATCGCTGCATGACTGAGTACAAGATCCTCTTCACCGGAACCGTGGGTGCCGGCAAAACAACGGCGATCGGATCGATCAGCGAAACACCGCCGGTGGTCACTGATGTGGCCAACTCTGACCAGTCCGTGACCAAAGCGCGTACTACTGTCGGGTTGGATCTGGGGATGCTGACACTGGACGGCGGCGATCGCATCCGCCTCTTCGGAACGCCCGGACAAACGCGGTTCGACTTCCTTTGGAAAATTCTCGTTCGTAACGCACTTGGATTGATCATCCTCACTGATAACTCCCGCCCGGACCCGCTTGCTGATCTTGCCGTTTACCTCGAAGGATTCTCTGACGAACTGGACCATGTGCCGTGTGCTGTGGGGGTGGGTCGATTGGATATCTGCAGTTCCCCAAGCCTGGACGACTACGCCGAGGTATTGGAGAGATACGGCCGAATTTTCCCTGTTATTCCAGTCGATGTGCGCCAGCGCGATGACGTACTGCTTCTGATCGACACCTTACTGGCACAGATTGAGGCGATTTTGCCGGAGGAGGAACATGGCTGATCGTGAAATGTCGCAGGTGGCTGATGTCAACTTGGCTCCTCATGTGAAGGCGCTGGCCGAGAGCGAGGCGCAGGCCATGTTCGACGAGATTTCTGGTGTTGTCGCAGTGATTGTGGCGACGGTCGATGGTTTTGATATTGCGTCAGTGGTGCGCAGCCACGTCGACCCGGCGCGGATTGCGGCACTCGCCAGTTCCATCGCTGCTATTGGCGAGGTCGTTTCAACCGAGGCACGGCTTGGCCGTTGCCGCAGTGTCATTGTCGATACCGAATCGGGGTTTTCTGTGATCTTCAATGTGTTGCGCGATGACATCCCACTGGTCATCAACGTGATCGCCGGTCCCGGGGCACTGGTCGGGCAGGTGAATTACCGCACCACAGAAGCCATGCGAAGGCTTGCGAAATGACTGGTGAGTCGCCGATCCGCGCCCAACTGCTGACCATCTCCATGATGGAAGGCGTCGAGGGTTGTGCGTTGGTTGAGGCGTCCACCGGCTTGGTCTGGCATGCCACGGGGCGACAGGACGATCTGACGCATATCGCCGAAGCTGCAACTGATCACTGGCGCAACTACCAGCGACACGAAACTTCGTACCGAAGGCTTGGCGCCCTTCAGGCGCAAGTGTTGATGTTCGCAGCCCAGCGAATCACGATCGTATCGTGCGGACGCGACTTGGTACATATTTTGTTTTCTGATTCAGTCGCCCGCGTTGACTGGTCAACCTGGAGGAAAAAGGTCAGCGCACTGAGAGCACTGGTCGAGGCTGACTGAAGGCTGATTTCCCGGAGCTGCACAGGGTTACGGTGTGCCCGCTTCATTTTTATCCCGTAACGAAACCAAGGAACGAAAAATGGCAAATATCAAACAATCGCTGGACGAATTGCTGAGTCTCGACGGGGGCATGTGTGGCGCTGTGGTGGACTCGTCAAGCGGCATGATTCTCGGCAGTGCTGGCTCAGGCGTAGACCTCGAAGTTGCTGCTGCTGGAAACACAGAAGTGGTGCGCGCCAAACTGAAGGTCATGCGCGCGCTGGGTTTGAACGACACCATCGACGATATTCTGATCACGCTGGGCAAGCAGTACCACATCATCCGCCCACTGGGCCGCAAGGAAGGCGTATTCATCTATCTCGTACTGGACAAAGTGAAGTCGAATCTGGCAATGGCCCGCCGCAAGGTGCAGGACGTCGAAAAAGAATTGAACTTTTGAGTTAGGTACAGGCCACGACTTGCCCATTTGTCGGCCGGTATGCAGATAACCGCTTTGCTGAATTTGCGACCGGTCCGACTTGACGCAAGTCGAACCAGATACCTGCAGGAAGGTGCCATATGCCTATACGATCCTCCTTTCTATTCCGCACATTGGCGGGAGCCGCGCAGTTGGACGCGCCAACGATCGTCACAATCAATGGGTATGGGAGTATCTCCATCTATCCTGGCGAGTTCGCTTACACCAGCGATATTGTCGAGTGGGCCGCACTTCCGATGAACAACGCCAGCATAGTCAAAGTCACTGCGGGTGTGTGGTTCGAGGCGCCACGACATGCCCTCCTCATCTCTGAGCTGTGCTGGCGCATGCGGTTCTATTCAGCCCTGCAGACCGGAGAGGACTTGTCTTCTCGTTCCGGCCTGTTGGTGCTGGCGCGCTGGCCCGACCTGGGTGACATACCGGACAATCTGGTAGCGCCAGTGGCGCGCATTTGCGCGCTGCTGTGGCGCAAACCATGCCTTTGCGCAACGGCGTCCACGGTGTTGGACGCAGACCACCGGCAGACGGAAGCCCTGATACAGGTGCTACGCAGCCTAGGATTTGTCAAGCTCGTGCCTGCCTTCGGTGCCGCACCCGTGCTTGCGACGCCAGTGGCCCAGCACTCACTACCGCCTGTGCAGAAACTGTCATCGCAATCGGGCTTAGCTGCTCGCGTGCGCCATGGCCTCGATGCGCTGATGGGTAGCCGATATGTTCATGGTGTGAGACATGCGCCGTAGCGTATTGTGCATTGGCCCTGCGGGGGCGGGTAAGACTGAGGCGATCCATACTTTGTGTCCGGGGGATGTCACTGAGGTACCGTTCCTCGACAGCTTGAGGCTGCGCGATGACCCAGAGGCTGCGCAAAGTATCGATGTGGGTGTACGGCAGCAGGGGACAGACACACTCGTAATCTATGGATCGCGCAGTCTGATCCAGTTTTGTGGTCCCGCGCAAATCACGCATCCGGGCTTAGAGGGTTTGATCGTACTGCTCGACCATAGCAAACTGGACTCCTTGACAGGCCTGTCCCGCATGCTGGATGAACTGCGCGAATATGGAGAGTACAAATACCTGCCGCTGGTGATCGGTGTAACTCATACAGATTTGGCGGGTCAGCGACCCATCGACATCTATTCAAGGCACATGCGGGATTGCGCTCCTGACTTCGGAGGTGAAATCGTGCCGGTATTGCGCGCCAACCTGCGAGACCGGCGCATGGCGCTGAATCTGTTGCAGGTACTGCAGCCGATGATGGAGTTTACTGCGCGGTTTCCGCCGCGACTTGCGTCAAAAACTCCTGCACGCCATAAGGTTGAGATGGAAAGTGCGAAAAATTCATGACACGAACCAGCGACATGTTCGACCGGATCGCCTTCCTTTTGACAGACGCGCGTGCGGCCGACTGCCATGTACACTGAGCGGCAAACGGAGTATCACGGCGGCAGCAGCCTGTCACCACACGAGCTTTGCGTTCTGCTGCAGTCCGAGGGCTGCCGACTGAACGACACCTTGGTCGAGATGCTCGGAGAGCACTTTAAACACTGCACGGAGCGTCGTGGCTGTGGCTTCACTCAGGCCACCCGACACCTGGCGGTCCTGGTCAATCGCCCACTGAGCGAACGCAGAGAGGTGATCGGCAAGCTGTTCCCTGACTGGGCCGCGGTGGCGTTGCACGATTCGTTGACGCAAGCGAACGGGGATCAGGGTGCTGGCGGCTCAATGACTCAGCTGCGCAGGGTGCTGCGCGAACTGCCCCCCAAGTTGGCCCGTGAGGAGAGTCGGCTGCTGGTTGCGATCATCGCCGACCTTGTGATGCCCGGCGATATGCAGCCTTCGGCGTATGACCTTCCCCCCTGCTACGAGGAATTAAAGGTAGGGACCTGCACACTGGCCGAACGATCCTTCCTTGAGATCTGCTACGGTCATGTGCGACGCGCCGGGCGCATCAATGTGCACCTGTCCAACCGCGGCGAACCGCTCATGATCGAGAAGCTCAACTTGGGCGACGACCACTCCTGCATCAGCCTGACAGAGCTGCGGCTTCACGGTGTACGCCTGCCGCCTGGCAGCCTTTTGGCAGTGCGTCGGCCGGATGACGTCGCGTTGCGACCCTGCGCACAGCTGCCCGGCAGCGTGATACGCCTGCGTGATTGTGATGGCTATCGTTTTCTGAGGCTGACCACGCTGGCTGTCACGCCCGCCAATCGCCAGCGTGCCTTCACCGCCCATTTCCAGGCTCAGATTGACGCCTGCCTGTTTTCGCCAGGTCTGGCCACCTTGGAACAGCTACGAGGCGTTGCCCTCCAGCAAATCTAAGATGGCGCACAGCCCGCAGGCTCTGAAAGTGTTCTATTCGGAGGACCTGGTGTCTGATGCCCGGTCGGGCCGGTCCCCGAGTGACCGCAAGCCGCGCCTGGTGTGGGATGCGCTGGCGCGCAAGGACTGGTTCGTTCGACGGGTCTCACCTCATCCGGTGACGGTTTGCGATCTCTACAAGGTGCACGATCGCAACTTCGTTGACGGGGTGCTGAGCCTGAAACAACCGAACGGGTTCGGTTCTTGTTCCGAATCGGTAGCCCGCTCGCTGCTGTACACGTGCGGCGCTTGCTACGATTCGGCGGCTGCTGCGCTTTGCGACGGCATCAGTGCATCCCTCACGTCTGGCTTCCACCATGCGGGACCAAGCGCAGGTCGGGGTTTCTGTACCTTCAATGGCCTGATGGTTACAGCGACGCGGTTGCTGAGCGAAGAGCGTGTCGAGCGTGTCGCCATTATCGACTGCGACTACCACTATGGAGACGGCACTCAGGCGATCATCGACACGCACCACCTGGGTGACCGTGTATTCCATCTGAGTCTGGGCTTCCGGTACCGAGTGCCTGAGCACGCCGGGGCTTATCTTGAGGCCGTGTCAGCGCTTCGCGATCAGTTGAAGGACTTTGACCCCGGGCTCATCCTGTACCAGGCCGGTGCCGATGTTCACATCGACGATCCCCTGGGGGGACTACTGACGACCGAGCAGATGCGGGTGCGGGATACAACCCTGTTCACGATTGCTCGGGACCTCGGAATTCCGGTGGCATGGAACTTGGCTGGTGGCTATCAGATGGAGCGCGACGGCTCCATTCCGCGCGTCGTCGAACTCCACGTGAACACTTTTGAGGAGGCTTTGCGAGTTTGGCAACTTCTATAGCCTACAGGTAACCAGAGTAGTCCAAGTTTTTAGCTGCATCCTCAATGCTCAAGATTGGAAATGAACCAACACGTCAGAGGTTAGACAGCAGAAATACGCACTACGCGAAACTTGGTTACCTGAAACCGGTCATTTGCCACCGTCCGCTTCTGGCCTGAAAGCGGACACGCTCAGGTTGGCTTTAATCACCACTGTGCAGCAGTAGCAGTCACCTGGCGAGTCGGGTTGCTTCTGTAGCAACTCAGCGCCGTTTTATCTGCCGGTTTAATTCATCCAAACTACCCAGTCCCAGTTTCTCCATAGCCTCGCCACCGCTTATCTCGCCTGCCCCATACAAATCCAGTATCTCCAGGCGTTCGTAGTCTGGGCTGCCAAATTCTCTTCCGATAGGTGCTATGTCGAGCCATGCTTGCTCTTCAGCGGACCATGGCCAAACTTTTCGGTTGAACTGGCCATTACGCAGCTGGCTAATCCGACGCTTGTTTTTTCGGATGCTCATCGGTAGGCTCTACTTGCTAGGGAGACACCTTCGCAGTTGGCTGAGGTTTTTACTGACATCCCTTGGTCCTTGACCAGTTCGACCGCCTCAGCGTTGAAGTCAAGACTGAGTTTCCTTCTTGTAACCATACACCGCCTCCAGTTTCATCGACCACCTCAACAAAGTGTCTATGAAACCGGCATCAACGGAATTTAATCCAAGTCAGAGCATCCTCACTCTATCGGCGACCGTAGGAATACTTTCGTATGGCAAGGTGTTGTCTTCCAGCAGTGCGCGTGCAGCTTCGCGTGGGACCAGCATCACCACCTGGTCGTTTGCGTGAGCGAGGGCCAGTAACGTAAGGACAGTGAAATTTTGGTGCCCACTGAGCGCTCTGCTCACACTTTGCCGAGTCAGACCTGTTCGCGCAGCGAGATCCACATCGCTAGCGATCTTTCGACCGCGGCGAAGACTTTCGGCCAAGCTTTTGAGGGTATTCATCTGTGAATGTCAGTAATGACTCTACTTTGGTGAAAAATCAGTGTTAATTATATTTAACATTTCTGCGATTTGTTAAATATATTTGACAGGCTAATTGGGCAGAAAACTTCTGATTAGCACATGGGTCGCTGCCTAAGAGCCGATGCCGGTCACTCACCTATGTCCAGTTCTGACCCCAGAACTGCCGTCCAGAAAAAGAGCGCATCCAGGTTATTAAACCGACCTGACGAATGGCGACATATACGATCACTAATCGACGGTGTCGACGGCTACCGGCGTGCTGGTCGCGGCGGCAGCAGCGACGATGAAATCGATCTACCGGCCGGGATTCAAGATGGCTAAGGCCGGAGTAATGCTGCTGGACCTGCAGTCAGAAACCATCTAGCAGCAGGAGCTGGATTTACAGTGTGAAAACGGCGTCGAAGCTAGACCTGCCAGGGACGAGAGAAGCTCATGACTACGTTGGATGACTTGAATGGCCGATACGGCAAGTGCACCGTGTTGATGGTCAGAGCTGGATTGACTGGTGACCAGTGGAGTGGGTCATGCAGCAGGAGCGAAGGACATCTTGGTATGCGACCTGATTGGAAGATTTGGCAGTCGTTAGATCTTGAGCCAGATGTTGGTCGCCTACTGGAAGTAAACCGTAATCAAGTACCTATTCATCGAATCCGGCGGACTCGACATGAAAGTCTGAAGACAGCAGAGAAGATCTCAATAATTAAACCGCTTGTGCCGCAGGTTTCCGCTATTGCGATTACTAATGCATTACTAATGTTGAGCCACAAGGGATAACTGTTCAAGAAGGCTGGCTTCGTCATCACCCCCAACGCCCGTGATACGAGTCACGATTTCTCTTTCCACTGCCCACTGATACACGCGCAGCAAGTCCCAAATAGCTGATTCGCTCACCGTCATTTCATCTTTTTTTGTCCTCGGCTTGGCTGTACCCAGTACCAAGCAAATGACTAGCATCATTGGGGCTGCAATTGATGGCGCTGGCTCTACGTCGCTCCCCTCCTCAAGGGACCGTAGGTCACGCGCAACTGACAGGAGCATAGGCTCCGTCAATGAAGCTGGAAGTGCACCTTGTCTGCCTTTCTTCTGGCGTAAAAAATTCGACAGCTGCGCCAAGTCAGTGGGCTGTGTAGGACGAAAAGCGCTCAGGTTCACGATCTACTCCGGTGGCTGTAAGGACTTCATTTTGCACCATAAATGCGGGTGCATAAAGTAGTCTACAACAGGACAGTCGGGGCATGAAAAAGCCCCCCAATAAAAGCCTACTCAAAGCGTTGGCGGCAGAAATCAAAAGTTTACGGACTGCGCTGGGTGTGAGCCAGGAAGAACTTGCGCACAGAGCAGGACTGAACCGTACATTTGTAGGAAAACTTGAAGTCGCGCAGACACAGCCGTCCGTTACTGTATTGTTTCAATTGGCGGATGCCTTAGAGGTGCATGTTGTAGATCTAGTCTCGAACATCAGTAGGCGTACAAAAAAAGAGCGCAGTGTGAGAGTTCACCCATAAGAAAAATCCAAGCCGCTAGCAGAAATCCCATTTTTTAAATCTATGGCCGCCCCGCGGCGACACCGCGAAGCCATTTTCGATAGCGCTCAAATGCGGCCAGAGCCATCAGAGCCGATCTTCCTGAAATCCGCTCTCAATTCGGGAACCTCTGTCTGGTAACGAAGTGCCATCGGGTATCTGGTGGAATGTCGATCCGATGAAATTTCGTCCAATCTGCTGACCCTGACCGAAAACCTGTTCAAGTGAATGGATTTCCCTGAGTTTAGGATTTGAAAGCGAGAATTCTGATGCTCTCATTGGCGCGGCAGGTGCAGTTCGAGCCGTTCGCGACAGTGGTTCAAGCCTCGTGTGCTTCCAAAAATCCATCTCACTTTCGGGTGTTGAAAACTCAAAGACCAGTTGATGATTCCACTTTCGTGCAATTAGGCGCCTCAACGACTCCTCAGTGACCCTAGGACGTATGAGGTAGTGATACTGCTGACCCGGTTCTGTGACTTGAAGCCAAGTCGGACCAAACTCTAAATCATTTGGAAGTTCCATCCAATTAACTTCAGTCGTAGCAGCCTCATGTCGGTGCATGAGCAAAAGCTTAGCGAACATCCCTAACATCTCAAACTGCATCAGACGGAAATCTAGTTCAGGCTCCCTAAAAGCACTAGCTGCATAACGCGCAACAGTCTTAGTTGTCTGTGTTTCTAGAGCCTGCGGCAAGTCGATTGCATCTAATTCAAAAAACGTCACCATGTCTTGTACGAGCCCATAGGCACTGGCTAGTTTGTACATTGCAGCGCTGATGAGACTTGTATGAGTATTGATACGCAGTCCTCTGGGATACCGACCAAGACGATGTGCCAACGTTACTGCAGAAAGCTCATGCGCATAGCAAACCTGCCTCAACCAAAGTAGTACCGACAGGGCTGCATTGACCTCAACGCGGCTGCTTAGGCTGTCGAATTTTCCAGTAACCATGAAATGCTGTTCTTTGAAGACTGGCCAATGCGCAGTTGACCGATCCTTTTGCCAGACACACATTCGCTGAAAATGACGCGACGCCACAGGGTTGCTAGGAGTTCCGAGGCGCTCCTTCAAATTAGAAGACATCGCAAAACTCCAAGTGCGCGATGAAACCGTTGTAGCCAGTACCCTCCGTCTCTCCCCAATCATCGTATCGACAGATATGGCCTCGAAAGTGTCGCTATCGCGCTTGGCTGTCCGCCCAAGTGCGCACTTGCAATTGGGGCACTCGAAAGGGTGTTCAATAACTGAGGAAAATGTAGGTATCACTGGCATGTGGCAGCGATGACAAACATCATGAAAAGCTGTGGTGTGTAACGGACAGCGAGCCAGCGCGATATGCTGATACACAGCACTGTGGTAATTCAGATCTATACATTTTTGGCAGTACCTAAGTGCCAAATTAATGACTAAGGAGTTGTGTTTACCCATGTCGGCACCTTGGAGTCGCGTCACTTCCTCCACCGTGAGCAACATCTCAGAAGCCAGTTTTTCTGCTTCTTCGGGTACGAGCGGTGAAAACAGGCGTCTGCCGGCGATCACCTTATCCAGCGGAAATTCAATACCAGTTTGTACGTCATTGGCGATACAGTGCCGATTCCAGGCTCCATAAATGGATTCGTTCTGCCACCCTTCTCCGACGGGTTTATTCCGACGAACGACTCTCCTTATAGGTAAAGGTACCTTCATTGTTCGCTCCAAGTGCGCCCTTGATTGGGATCGAAGTCAGCGTCAACGTAGAAACCCAAGACACTCAGAAAGCCAGTATTCTCCAAACCCATGAGAACGTGATTCGATGTCAGCATTTCGGGTGCAATATCGCCGTCTAAAGCATCATTCAGTACACTTAGTACGCTTGAGCGAAAGTACTGCATGGGTAATCGAAGACCGGATGTGATGTTGTGCTTACGCATAATGAGAGCGAGCGCTTCCTTGAAGCATGGGGTCAGTTTTTCTAGTCTCCATCCGGCTTCGTACGCTCCGGGGAAAACGTGGGAGAAGACGCTGAAGCTGTCGCCCTCCAGAGGTACATCAAATGACTCGAGAACCAGACTGATCTCGTCAAGTGCGATACCGCGATACTGATACTCCCGAGCAAAAAATCGCCCAAGTACCTGTAATCCTTTACCCTCTGACCAGTCCTTGAATCGGTTACGCAGTTCAGGCTGACCAACCAGCAAAAAAAATGGTTGAATGCCCATGTTTTCAAGTGAATTAAATGCATGAATCAAATAACTAAACTGCAATCTTCCTAAGTTCTGTGCTTCGTCAACCAGTATTACGAGCCGTTTAGAACCAGTAGCTTCCGTTAATTCATAAAGATGGGTAAAGAGACGACGTCTTAAGATCGCAAGATCACGGCTAGTGAGGCGCTCGCATCCGGATTGCAGCAGCGCTTCCTGCACAAACTCTCGTTCATTTTTCTTTGCCTCAGCCTGATCTGGGATCGTCCAGTGCACAACTGCAAGGTTGTATCCAAGTAGCGATGCGAGCATGCCGACTAGGTAGGAGCACGCCCTGCTCTTGCCGTTACGCTGGGCCCCGTATATCACTCCACCTGGCTGATCCATTCGTATCCAGCGTATTACTTTTTGCGCCATGCGATCAATCTCTGGGGTCCAGATCACTGTAGAGGGGAGAATTAGGTTCTTATGCAGCGGCTGGAAATCAGCCACTTCTTCAGTTTCTGTCATTTAACTCTTTCGTTACCGGCGCAATGACTTTCGGGGTATGACCCACCCTGAACGTTGTGACAGTCCAGAGCTCACTTGATCGCTGGCTTCTGAATTGCTGTTGTTGCATTCATAGCTTTCATTTCTTTCAGACTGCCCTACCGCAGGACTTGTCTGACTGCCTTTTCTGTGGCTCAAAGGGGGGGCAGACAGAAGAAGTGGGTCGCGAGAATTTGGATGAGCTTCCACGTCTGTAATATCCGGGGATGGTTTAAGAGACGGCAGGATGCTTCGTTTATCTACGGCAGCATTCACCTCAATCCATTCCATGGATTGTTGCTGGAGATGTGTAGGCATAACGAATTCCTCTCGGGTCAGATACTGAATCAAATAAGTCAGATTCAGAGCTGCTGTGGTGTCCCGTACCGCACGCTTGCGAAGATGTGCAAACAACGCTTCAAGTGGCATGTCGTCGGCCCTGGGACCCAACTCCCCTTCCCGCTTGAACTTGCCGAATAGCCTACGGATTCGAGCGTCGTGAGGGAAAGTGCCCCAATAGCCCAGTACTGAGATGGGACCAAATTCTGTGCCGTCTTCATAAAAAAGCATCACTGTCCGTAAATTGCGAAAGTCAGCGCGAATCAACATCGCCTTCCCTTTGAGGTCAAAGCTGTTACAAAGCTGCCGACTTGAATATCGCTGGTACAAGTAGTTGATATAAGGCCGCCGTCCGCTTGATAGATCCATCTTTATCACGACACGGTGGGGACGACAAAAATAATATGCTTTGCGCTTGTCAATAGGCAGGTAAGTTGGCTTGAGGGCTCCGCTTTCAATGCGACGCCTCAGTCTGTCTAACGCCGAAATATGACTCGATCCTGCCGAAGGAAGCGCATTCTCGTTCTGCGTGTAAGCATCAAGACACTGCTCAAGCACCTCAGCACGGACTCTTCTCTCTGGCGATACTGCGCTACTTTTTCTAAGGGGATCCTTCGGGCCGCTACCGGTCGTGCTCGGCAATTGATGCAAGACCCTAGCGGCCATACGTGCGAACTGGCTTTCGATATCCGCCCTTTCGCGCGGCGTTGCAGGCTTGCCAAGCATTGCAATTCCACCGAACAGCTGAGTAACTATGTGCTGAACATGGTCTGCAAGGTGGGACAGTGCGTTGTCCAAATAGACAATTCGGGGAATGGCAAATCGAAGCTCCGCAATTTTCGTCGCGGGATAACCGGCACCTGGTTCTAACATCACCCCATCAATCACAGGGTTTACTTCAGGTGGGCCATTGACTGCATCCCATAGCGCCATGGAAATGTCATGCGCCGACGCTTGAGGTGCGTATATCTGACGCGACGCAAGAGTCGCTCCTGGCCCTCGGTTGATAACTCGGAGTTGCTGGAAGCGGCGCAGCTTTACAAATTCCCAATCTCCCTGTCCGTTCGGAATCTCGTAGATAGCATCAAGGTCAATCGTGACCTCGTCTATTACCCATTCGTCATATCCGCCGCTTCTTTGATCAGCATCACCTGTTCCCTCCGCGAATGCAGCTTGTACCGCAGCGTCTTTGCCATACTCTCGGGAGATGTAGCGAGTAGCGTGCTTGGGTATGTAGTCAGTGTCCACCCATGATCGCAATGCACGTCTTGCTCGTTCTTTCGTGCATAGGGGATATTCGTTATCTTTGATGTCGCTTGCTTGACACAACTTGACGAAGCCCCGGTGCAAAGTTCGGAACATCACCCGATTGACCGTCAAGCCTTTCGTTCCATACCCGCTCAGAATGGCAATCAGTCCCTTTTCGATATCGGGATGATCGTGGAGCACCTTGCGGAACATTCCTCCAAAGCCGGCTTTAGCGCCAGGACTCGCTGCCAACGGTGCAGTGCGTTTCGATGACTGCGAACTGAACCCTTTCACTAGCGCTCGAAAGCCCGCGATCTCTCCAGATTCCTGGGGTAGCAGGCACTTAGCGAAGATACGATGAAACTGCCGCTCTTTAATCTTGGCCAATTGCATCACCTCTGGCAATGGGGCGCCTGCCATATAGAGCGTAATAGCGTCTCGGAGATTGCAAAATCGCTTTCTTACGCTTGGGCTCAGGCGTGAGTCGTCATACCCTGGCCACTCCCGAAGATCTCTGTGACACTCCAGTACGCAGTTTCGACCGCCGCTTCTTATCGGTTGATGATCGGCATTAGACACTACTAGTGATGTTGGAATTCGGACCATAAGGCACCTCATCAATGTTGATTGAAAGACGTCCGCTGCAATGCATTAAAAACAGCAACGTGTCGATTTGAGTTTGTATGAACGACCTATGGAATCGCAATCCAAAGCAATATCGTGATTGATTAAGTGAGTCGTTTAGAAGACTGTGTGCAGTGCTTTGAATTTCTCGTGACACCGGATACAGAATCAAATGCTGACGCATGTACGCGAGATTTCTAAGCAAGACCGGATTACTCCGAATCTGCTTTTTAGTGCGCAATAGAGGGGTGTAGTTGTAGACAGTGCAAGCCCTCCGTAACGCCTCAAATGAATCGTCGGTTTGCTCTGTTTGCTGATCCACCACCAAATCTGCAATTGCAAAGTGGTTGCTGTAGATCGTCAATGTGTCGCAGTAGGCTCTAAGCTGGCTTCCACGATCCATGAAAGTAAGGGTATCTGGCTCAATCTCGCAAGAAATTGCGCCGGGACTCATTACCCGAAGTAGCCAGTTTTCTCCCTTCAAGGGAGTCGAATAGTCCACCGCTTGACCAGTGAAGGGGTTGATGGTGCGCAACAGGCGCCCTCTTCTTCGCTGGTATCTTGTATACAAGCCGCCATGCGAAATCCCAGCTTCATCCAGCATAGAGGTTCCTTTGATTAGATGACACATGAGCTGCGGAACGCGACTGTGCGTGACGTACAGAACATCGACGCGTAGCAAAACGCTCAATCGCTGGCAAAATAGCACCTAGGTTGGCATCGAGCCAACTGATGGGCAGAGACGCACCGAGGTAGCTCGATGGTTTTTTTTGAGGGTTGGCTGAGGGAACTGCTTGACAGTCGTCCCTAAGACTTTAAAATCATGACATCGGTCTTCAACGATGGTTTTTTAAAAACCCGCCTCTCATGGCGAGCGACGGCTTACTGCTTCAACAGTAAGCCGTTCGTCTTTCTACCTGCCAAAAACTGGTTAGGTAGTCATGTTGGTCTCCCCTGTGAAGTCATTTCTGCTGAGAAGCGTTGGGTAGCCACCCACACTGCTACTTCCAGCGTCAGAGCGAATCTACCCTTTCGATTCGGTATAAGAAATGTGGGTACGGGCACGGTGTGGCGTGATACGGCTCTGCGTAACGCTGCCGTCGATCGATATCCCAGTGCATTACTCAGCGCTTGCCCCTGGAGCAACGGGCCGTGGGTCTTTTGGAGGTCGTCATTAAGCTTGACCGCCCAGTCCGAGACCGATTGCCCAAGTGCCGAAGTGATTTCGTTCATATGAGAATGCTAGCTCCAATCAAATCGATTGGAAAAGGTGTAAAACGCTCGTCTAAATTACCCCTGAAAATTTTCGAATGGGAAGGCTATGCATTTGATTTAAATAGATTTTTGGAAATCGAAGCCCTTCAAGACATCCAAAAAAAGCGAATTCAACCGGTAGCAAGTTCAGACATTTCTGCACAGGTTCGCGGCATGCGGGGAACGAATTACTTCTACAGCGTTATGGAGGCGACAGGTTTAAGAACTGCTCACGCAATGGACCAGAAGTTTTCTCCCAAGCTATACAGCCCTAGGGGTGAAGAGGGGAACCCGTCACGCAGCAAACAATGGTCTGGTTATCAAAAGGGAAGGCTACCGAGGGAGCGTAAGCGTAAGGAAGTCGAAAAACTCACAGGCTACAGCTTCGAAGATGAAGTCGATTCAATGGTGTGGAGGTGGCTCGATCTCAGTAAGCCCATGCCGCGTAACACTCTCCACTTTGTGAGCAAATTGCATCTCTACGATTCTGGACGAACCCATTTGGTGTTGAACTGCATCAAGACTGGGAATGAATGTGCATCTGAAATACATGAGCTTGGTGAGAATCTCCGCGGCTATCCACATTTCGAGAACTTTGGATTGCTCGTAATGCTCTTTCGCACGGCAGTCGAACATGACCAACGTCGATCTTCCAAGCTTTTGGCTGAGCACTTAGTCAGCATGCTCGTTCTAGTAGGCGCTCAACTACAGCAGCGAGGAATATGCGCTCGGATGTTCCGATTTGTTGTTGACCAACTACTGCCTCTTGGTGGATTTCGCAGCAGTTTTAATTTATATGAACTAGCAAAAATGAGCGCATTGCGCTACTTTCTCTCGACCACTCTACTGGCTCGATATGAAAGAAACACGTTCTGGAGATACTTACCCCAGGCCTTAATCGGCTTCTGGAACACCAACAAGATGGGATCTGGCTTCGGGGAGATATTTCCAGTGCCTCTCCTGCGCGACTTAGAAGAGGATGTCTCAGCTATCTGTTCACGGCGTGACCAGGCACTTGAAAACTTTGCCATTTTTCTTGAGATAGGACGTTTCCCCTTAGTCCTACACCACGACTATTTTTCAATGGATTGCGAGTGTCGGGATCTGACCCCAGTTGACTCCACTGCGATAGCGAAAGTTGTACGAAGTCTCAAATCTCCTGCATCAGTTTCTGTAAGCAACCCGCTGGACGCTGAAGTTTCACGTTACCCATGGCCTCTTGGATAACAAATGGGTCTACCTTCAGTAGCAGAGCCTGGTGCTTTTTGGCTTGCTTGGGTAATCAGACTAGCGCTTGCGAGCCCGGCTTATGGATTCCCAGCGTCGGCAAATGGTGACTGAGGTCCCTTCGAGCCGGCATACTCTGACCATAGCGGCTGCCGATCCTCGGTTTGATGGTCGCCTCTGGTACCTACGGCCGAATGGTGACTTAGATTGCTTCAATCTTTTTAGAAGCAAATTTCGACATGAAATAAAAGTTATTGATATTAATCAACAACTTAGAAGGTTTGTACGATGGCCATGGTTACTGCAGTCGTCCACCCATGGAGTCGGCGCCACGACCCCCATGCGCGGTGCTCCTCCGCTCGGGCGATTGGATGCAGGCCCGTTGCAACGCACACCCTGCCTTTTGTCAAGAAGCACTGATTCTGTGATCGAAGCTGTTTGCGCTGCCTCAAACCGAACGATCACAGTCGTCCTAGGATGAGCCATGAAGCTTCAATTCCTCGGCGCGACAAACACCGTCACGGGCTCCAAATACCTTCTGGGGCACCAACAGACCAAAGTTCTTGTCGACTGCGGCCTGTTTCAGGGCTACAAGCAGCTCCGCCTGCGCAACTGGTCGCCGCTACCCGTCAAGCCATCGTCCGTCCATGCGGTCATCCTGACCCATGCACACATTGACCACAGCGGCTACTTGCCCTTGCTGGTGCGCCAGGGGTTTCGGGGCCGGGTGTTCTGCACCCCGGCGACGGCTGATCTTTGCCGCATCCTGCTGCCTGATTGCGGCCATCTGCTGGAGGAGGAGGCCGACTACATGAACCGGCACAAGCTCTCCAGGCACTCGCCCGCCCTGCCCCTTTACACGCGTGATGATGCCGTCCGCTGCCTGGAGCATCTGGAGGCGGTCCCGTGCGGGCGGGACTGGTCGCCGGCGGAGGGGCTGAACGCCAGCCTGCGCCCTTCAGGGCACATGCCGGGCTCCTCCTTCGTGCGCGTGGACAACGGGCAGTGCTCCATCCTGTTTTCCGGAGACATCGGTCGGCCCAACGACCTGGTGCTCGGCGCCCCGGCGAGGGTGGAGGGTGCGGACTATCTGGTGGTTGAGTCGACCTACGGCGACCGGCTGCACAAGAACGTGAATTTGCTGGACGACCTGGCTGCGGTCATCAACCGCACGGCTGCGCGCGGCGGCGTAGTGGTGATTCCCGCGTTCGCTGTCGGTCGGGCGCAGAGCCTGATGTATTGCATCCACCTGCTCAAGTCGAGCGGCGCCATTCCCGACCTGCCGGTGTACCTCAACAGTCCCATGGCCGCCAGCGCGACACAGGTCTACCTTCGGCATGCCGCCGAGTTGCGGCTGACCCAGGCGGAATGTGCGGCGATGGTGCGTGCGGCGCGTGTGGTCCACACCCCCGAAGAGTCGCGCGAGCTCAACGCCCGGCGTGGGCCCATGGTCATCATCGCAGCCAGCGGCATGGCCACCGGTGGGCGTGTGGTGCACCACCTCCGGGCTTTTGCCCCGGACAAGCGCAACACCATCCTGTTTGCAGGCTACCAGGCAGGCGGCACACGGGGCGCCACGATTGCAGGGGGCGCCGCCACGGTACGGATATTCGGGGAAGACGTGCCCGTCCGGGCCGAGGTGGCCATGCTGGATCATCTGTCAGCCCACGCCGATGCGGCCGAGATCATCCAGTGGCTGCGCGGCTTCACCTCGGCGCCCCGCACGACCTTCATCACCCACGGCGAGCCGGCTGCCGCCGACGCCATGCGCCTGCGCATCGAGCGGGAGCTGCATTGGTCCTGCCACATGCCCTTTTAGGGGTCGTCTCAGAAAACGGAAAATAAAGCACGTTAAGCCGGTGGCAGTGGTCGCAACGGTCTGAACTTGCCTGCGCCGACCTTGGTGCTGCTGCGCCAGAGGTAATCGCCGGTCAGATTGATGTGTTCCCACCCCAGCGGTGACAGGTATTGAAACAGCGTCTCGTCTACCGGTTTGCCGTGCCCGTTCAAAGCATTGGTTGCCCGTTCCAGATAGGCCGTGTTCCAAAGCACGATGGCCGCCGTTACCAGATTGAGGCCGCTGGCCCGGTAGCGTTGTTGCTCAAAACTGCGGTCGCGGATTTCGCCCAGTCGGTTGAAGAACACCGCCCTGGCCAGCGCGTTGCGCGCCTCGCCTTTGTTGAGTCCGGCCTGCACGCGGCGGCGCAGCTCCACGCTTTGCAGCCAATCCAGTATGAACAGCGTGCGCTCAATGCGCCCCAGCTCGCGCAGTGCAACGGCCAGTCCGTTCTGACGCGGATAGCTGCCGAGCTTGCGCAACATCAGCGAGGCCGTCACCGTACCCTGCTTGATCGAAGTGGCGAACCGCAAGATTTCATCCCAATGGGCGCGTATCTGCTTGATGTTCAGCCGGTCGCTGCTAATCATCGGCTTGAGCGCGTCATAGGCGGCATCGCCCTTTGGGATGAATAGCTTGGTGTCGCCCAGGTCTCGGATACGTGGCGCGAATCGGAAGCCCAGTAGGTGCATCAGGCCGAAGACATGATCGGTAAAGCCCGCTGTGTCGGTGTAGTGCTCCTCGATCCGCAAGTCCGACTCGTGGTACAGCAGGCCATCGAGCACATAGGTTGAATCACGCACGCCGACGTTGACCACCTTGGCGCTGAAGGGCGCGTATTGGTCGGAGATGTGAGTGTAGAAAGTTCGTCCTGGACTGCTTCCATACTTCGGGTTGATGTGTCCAGTGCTCTCGGCCTTGCTGCCGGTTCTGAAGTTCTGGCCGTCCGACGATGAGGTGGTGCCGTCGCCCCAGTTTGCGGCGAAGGGTTGCCGAAACTGCGCGTTCACCAACTCGGCAAGCGCCGTTGAGTACGTTTCATCCCGGATGTGCCAGGCTTGCAGCCACGACAGCTTGGCGTAAGTCGTGCCTGGGCAGGACTCGGCCATCTTGGTTAGCCCGAGATTGATGCCATCAGCCAGGATCGTCGTCAGCAGCAAGGTTTTGTCCTTGGCCGTGTCGCCGGTCTTCAGATGCGTGAAATGCCGGGTGAAGCCTGTCCACTCATCAACTTCCATCAGCAGTTCGGTAATCTTGACGTGTGGCAGCAGCATCGCCGACTGGTCGATTAGGGCTTGTGCGGTCTCCGGCACCGCCGCGTCCAGCGGCGTGATCTTCAGGCCGGACTCGGTAATGATGGCATCCGGCAGATCATTGGCCGCCGCCATGCGGTTGACGGTGGCAAGCTGCTGTTCCAGCAATGCCAGTCGGTCGTGCAAATACTGATCGCAATCGGTGGCCACTGCCAGCGACAATTCGTTGGCCAGCTTCAGAGTAGCGAACTTCTCGGCCGGCACCAGGTACTCATCAAAATCCTTGAACTGGCGCGAACCCTGCACCCAGACATCGCCTGATCGCAGCGCGTTCTTTAGCTCTGACAAGGTGCACAGCTCGTAGTAGCGCCGGTCAATGCCATCGTCCGTGAGCACCAGTTTCGCCCAGCGTGGCTTGATGAATGCGGTCGGCGCGTCGGCGGGCACCTTGCGGGCGTTGTCGCTGTTCATGCCGCGAAGCACCTCGATGGCATCGAGTACGCCCTTGGCGGCTGGTGCCGCCCGTAACTTAAGTACGTCCAGGAACTGCGGCGCGTAGCGGCGCAACGTGGCGTAGCTTTCACCGATGCGATGCAGAAAGTCGAAGCTCTCCGGCTGCGCGAGCTTTTGCGCCTCCGTGACGCTGGCGGCGAAGGTATCCCACGGCATTACGGCCTCGATGGCGGCGAACGGATCGCCGCCGCTCTGTTTGGCTTCCAGTAAGGCTTGGCCGATGCGGCCATACATCCGCACCTTGTCATTGATCGCCTTGCCGGAAGCCTGAAACTGCTGCTGATGCTTGTTCTTGGCGGCGTTGAATAGTTTGCCAATGATGCGGTCGTGCAGGTCGATGATTTCGTCGGTGACGGTGGCCATGCCTTCAATGGCCAGCGAAACCAGAGTGGCATAGCGTCGTTGCATCTCGAACTTGGCCAGGTCGGCGGGCGTCATCTGCCCACCCTCACGGGCGATCTTGAGCAGGCGGTTCTGGTGAACTTGTCGCTCGATGCCTGCGGGAAGGTCAAGCGCCTGCCAAGCCTTGAGGCGCTCGATGTGTTCAAGCATATGCCGAGAGTTCGGCTTGACGGGCGACTGGCGCAGCCATGCCAGCCACGTCAATTTGCTGCCGTCCTTGCGCTTGAGAAGTTCGTCCAGGCGCTGACGGTGGAGCGATAACAAAGAATCGGTCAACGCCGCGTAAATACGCTGGTTGGCACGGGTGATGGCCTCGGCGCTCGCGCGCTCGATGGCATTCATGGCGGGCAGGATGATGCTCTGCCGCCGCAGGTTTTCGACAAGCGTGCTGGCCACCACAATGCCTTTGTCGGTCTGCAAGGCCAGTTCGGTCAATGTGTGCACCGCTTGCCGGTAGTGGCTCATGGTAAAGGGCTTGAACCCGAACACCGTTTGCAGCTCGACCAGGTGCTCCCGCCGTGTCTGTTCACGCTGGCCGTACTCGTTCCAGCTTTCCACTGGCACCTTGAGTTGGGCGGCCACCATCCGCAACAAGGGCGGGAACGGAAGCTCATCGGCACCCAAAAAGATGCAAGGGAATCGCAAATAGCAAAGCTGCACAGCGAAGCCCAATCGATTTGCAGCGCCACGGCGCTGACGGATCACCGACAGGTCACTTTCGTTGAACGTGTAGTGCCGGATCAGTTCATCTTTTGCATCTGGCAGTGCCAGCAGGCTTTCGCGCTCGGTGGCGGACAGGATTGAGCGGCGCGGCATGGTCAGTCTTCCCGCAGGTACTGGTACAGGGTTTCGCGGCTGATGCCGAAGTCACGGGCCACCAAGGTTTTTTGATCGCCAGCCGCGACTCGCCGTTTCAACTCGGTAATTTGTTCGCTGTTTAGCGATTTCTTTCGTCCCCGGTAGGCACCGCGCTGTTTCGCCAGCACGATCCCCTCGCGCTGGCGTTCGCGGATCAGTGCGCGCTCGAACTCCGCAAAAGCCCCCATGACCGAAAGCATCAAGTTGGCCATCGGTGAGTCCTCACCGGTGAACGTCAGCCCTTCTTTGACGAACTCCATGCGCACGCCCCGTTGTGTCAGCCCCTGAACGATGCGGCGCAGGTCATCGAGGTTGCGTGCCAGCCTGTCCATGCTATGCACCACCACGGTATCGCTTTCGCGGACGAAGGCCAGCAGCCTTTCAAGCTCGGGACGTTGCGTATCCTTGCCGGAAGCCTTGTCGGTGAATACCTTGCCGACGTCGATTTGCTCCAGTTGCCGATCAGGGTTCTGGTCGAAGCTGCTGACGCGGATATAGCCAATGCGTTGACCTTGCAAGGTGCCTCCAAAGGTAAAAGTGTCAGGATGAAATCTATTACCCTTGGCGGCTTGTGTCAATAAATACAAACTACAACTCTATTCTGACGTGCTTTGCGCCAAGCATCTGACATCAGGTTAGGGTATGCCCTAACTGGGCGTCAGGCCGGAACCTTGGGCAGTGTCAGAATAGGGCCGATTCCAGCATTTTCTGACGACTCGCCTGCAACCTCTAGGGCCTCAACCTGTCGTTTTCAGAAGACGGCTGCACTGAACGTCAGAAGCCGACTGCACTATAGCAGCGGAGGGGTTGGATCCATCAGGCAACGACGGGCTGCTGCCGGCCAATAGCCGACAATGACGACACTGGAAATCCCCGCCTGTGAGCGTCGGCTCAGGGCGGGACAGCGTCATCCAGCTACCTGCGCCACTGACTCAGCCTTGTCCAGCCGGCCGCGCCGCACGAACAGACTGACCAGCCGTTGACGGATCGCCACCTGGAGTTCCGCCAGTTGTTCCGGCGTGATGCGAATTTCACCCGCTCGACGAGCGCAACACCGGCGCCGCCTACGCCAAGAACCGGCGAATCGAACTCAAACTCACGAACCGCTGAGCGCCGCGTCACCGCGCTGCTGCGCCAGCCAGTCGCGCGGGGCGCAGCCCATGCGCACG
>CBHWCZ010000002.1:0-450230 GCA_966112355.1 uncultured Polaromonas sp. | reverse complement strand
CCGCTGACCTCTTGCATGCCATGCAAGCGCTCTCCCAGCTGAGCTATACCCCCGGACTGTCTGGTGCTGCAAGTTTCCCTGCAACCCGTCGAGCCTTGAATTATAGCCCGAAAATCCGGGCTTTATCAAACTCCCCCTCAGACCTTCAGTCGCGTCAGCACATCTTCGCGCGTCATCAGTTCCAGAATCGCATCCAGCGAAGGGGTTTGCGGTGTGCCCATCACCAGCACACGCACCGGCATGGCCAGTTGCGGCATCTTCATGGCGCTGTCGGCCAGCACCTGCTTGATGGCGGCGGCAATGGCTGGCCGGCTCCACTCGCAGGCCGAGAGCGCCGTGCTCAGCCGCGCAATCGCCGGCTTCACCGCGTCCGTCACATGGGTCGCCAGGTCATCGCTGCTGGGCACCCCACCGGTCACCAGCAACTGCAGCCAGCCCGCCAGTTCCACCAGGGTGCTGCAGCGGTCCTTGAAGAGGCCGCAGGCGCGGGCTACCCAGGCAGGGTCCTGCCCGGTCATGCCAAGCGCGACTAAAAACGGCTGGACCAGGCCGACCAGCACATCGTCGGCCGTGGCCTTGAGGTGCTGGGCGTTCACCCAACGCAACTTGGCCTCGTCGAACTGCGCCGCGCTCTTGCCGAGGTGGTCGAGGTTGAACCACGACAGGAACTGCGCGCGGCTGAAGATCTCGTCGTCGCCATGGCTCCAGCCCAGGCGCGCCAGGTAGTTCACCATGGCATCGGGCAGGTAGCCTTCTGCCGCGTACTGCGTCACGGGCTTGGCGCCGTTGCGCTTGCTCATTTTTTCGCCCTGCTCGTTGAGCACGGTCGGCAGGTGCGCATAAACCGGCACGTTATGCCCCAGCGCGCGGAAGATGTTGATTTGCCGCGGCGTGTTGTTCACATGGTCGTCGCCGCGGATGACGTGGGTGATCGCCATGTCGATGTCGTCCACGACCACGCAGAAGTTGTAGGTGGGCGTGCCGTCGGGCCGCGCGATGACGAGGTCGTCGAGCTCGTCATTGCTGATCTCGATGCGGCCCTTGACCTTGTCTTCCCACACGACCGAACCGCCTTGCGGGTTCTTGAAGCGCAGCACCGGCTGCACACCGGCCGGAACGGGTGGCAGCGTCTTGCCGGGCGCAGGCCGCCAGGTGCCGTCGTAGCGCGGTTTTTCCTTGGCGGCCATCTGCTTTTCGCGCAGGGCGTCGAGCTCCGCCACGCTCATGTAACAGGGGTAGACATGGCCAGCCACCTGCATCTCGGCCAGCACGGTCTTGTAGCGCTCCATGCGCTGCATCTGGAAGAACGGACCTTCGTCGTGGTCCAGCCCGAGCCAGCGCATGCCTTCGATGATGACGTCCACCGCCTCCTGGCTGGAGCGCTCCACATCGGTGTCTTCAATGCGCAGGATGAAGTCGCCGCCCGTCGCACGGGCAAACGCCCAGGGGTAAAGCGCTGAACGGATGTTGCCGAGGTGGATGAAGCCGGTTGGCGAGGGGGCGAAACGTGTTCGCGTTTTTTTGGTGGGCAGGTCGGTCATGAAGTCGGTCGGGGATGTCATCAGGAAGGCAGGCTCTGCAGCCCGCGCAGCAGGTCGGCCTGGATGTCGTCAACGTGGTCCAGCCCCACGGCCACGCGCACCAGGCCCTGCCCGATGCCGGCAGCCTGCCGCTGCGCTTCGCTCAGGCGCCCGTGCGAGGTGGTGGCCGAATGGCTGACGGTGGTCTTGGTATCACCGAGGTTGGTGGCCACGCTGAGCACCTGCGTGCTGTTGATCACATGGAAGGCATTGGCGCGTGCCACCTCGGGCGTGTCGCCGCGCACATCGAACGACAGCACGGCGCCGCCCTTGCCCGACTGCTGCCGCATCGCCAGCGCATGCTGCGAATGGGACTCAAGGCCGGGGTAATACACGCGTTTGACCGCAGGATGCGTTTCCAGCCATTGCGCCACGGCGAGCGCGTTGGCGCTCTGGGCCTGCATGCGGATGCCCAGCGTTTCCAGGCCCTTGAGCACCACCCAGGCATTGAAGGGCGCCAGCGTCATGCCGGCGGTGCGCACCATGGGGCTGAAGACCTCGGTGATGATTTTCGATGGGCCGCAAATCGCGCCCGCCATGACGCGGCCCTGGCCGTCCAGGTACTTGGTGCCGGAGTGAATGATGAGGTCGGCGCCGAACTCCACCGGCCGCTGCAGTGCGGGCGAGCAAAAGCAGTTGTCCACCGCCAGCAGCGCGCCGACGCTGTGCGCCAGGTCGGCCAGCGCGGCAATGTCGCACACCTCGGTCAGCGGGTTGGTAGGTGTTTCGGCAAACAGCAGCCTGGTGGTGGGGCGCAGCGCGGCCTTCCACTCCCCCACATCGGTCTGCGACACAAAGGTGGTTTCGACGCCGAACTTGCCGAACTCGCGGCCGATCAGCGCAATGGTGGAGCCGAACATCGAGCGCGAACACACCACGTGGTCGCCAGCCTTGAGCAGGCCCATGCACATCATCAGGATCGCACTCATGCCGGTCGAGGCGCCGATGGCGGCCTCGGTGCCTTCCATCGCCGCCAGCCGCCGCTCGAAGCTGGTGACGGTGGGGTTGGAGGTGCGGCCGTAGGTGTAGCCTTGTTCGGGGTTGGCAAAGCGCCGCGCCGATGTCTCTGCGTCGGGCTGCACGAAGCCGCTGGTGAGGTACAGCGCCTCGGAATTTTCACCGTGCTGGCTGCGATCGACAGCCACCCGCACGGCCAGCGTGTCACGGTGCAGGTTGTCTGGCAGTTTCTTTTGCGCCATGTTCAAGCCTCCTGCGGATTGGGCAGCGCCAGACGCGACACGTCGGTGTCGCTGTCCTCGCCGATTTTCTCAGCCGTGTCGGCGCGCTGCGAATTCATCGCGGCAATGGTTTCGGCCGTCACATCGCCGGTGATGTAGACGCCGTCGAAGCAGGACGCATCGAAGCCATCCAGATGGGTACTGAGCGAGCCGATGGCGCGCTTCATGCCTTCGACGTCCTGGTAGATCAACGCGTCGCAGCCGATGACCTGGCGGATTTCTTCCACGGTGCGGTCATGCGCGACCAGCTCACCCGGCGTGGGCATGTCGATGCCGTACACATTGGGAAAGCGTACCGGCGGCGCCGCGCTGGCGAGATACACCTTGCGCGCGCCGGCGTCGCGTGCCATCTGCACGATCTCGCGGCTGGTGGTGCCGCGCACGATGGAGTCATCGACCAGCAGCACGTTGCGGTCCTTGAACTCGCTGGCAATCACGTTGAGCTTCTGGCGCACCGACTTCTTGCGCACGCCCTGCCCCGGCATGATGAAGGTGCGGCCCACGTAGCGGTTCTTCACAAACCCTTCGCGGTAGGGAATGCCCAGCAGATGCGCCAGTTGCGTCGCACTGGGGCGGCTGGATTCGGGAATGGGAATGATCACGTCAATCTCGTTCGGCGGCACGGTGGAGACCACGCGCTTGGCCAGCGTCTCGCCAAGGTTGAGCCGCGCCTGGTAGACCGAGATGCCGTCGAGCACCGAGTCGGGCCGGGCCAGGTACACAAATTCAAAGATGCAGGGGTTGAGCCTGGGCGACGCGGCGCACTGCTCGGCGTGCACCACGCCATCCAGGTCCACAAACACCGCCTCGCCGGGCGCGATGTCGCGGTCGAACTGGTGCGACGTGCCTTCCAGCGCCACCGACTCGCTGGCCACCATGACGGTCTTGCCGCCTTCGTTCTGGCCATGGCCAATGCACAGCGGACGGATGCCGAAAGGGTCGCGGAAGGCGAGCAGGCCATGCCCGGCAATCAGCGCCACCACCGCGTACGAGCCCTTCACACGCTTGTGCACACCGCGCACGGCGGCGAACACATCCACCGGTTTGAGCGGCAGGCCGCGCGTGGTTTTTTCCAGCTCGTGGGCCAGCACGTTCAGCAGCACTTCGGAGTCGCTGTCGGTGTTGATGTGGCGGTGGTCGGTGTTGAAGAGCTCGGCTTTCAGCTCGGCCGCGTTGGTCAGGTTGCCGTTGTGCGAGAGCACCAGGCCGAACGGTGCGTTGACGTAAAACGGCTGCGCCTCGTCTTCGCTGTAGGCATTGCCTGCCGTGGGGTAGCGCACCTGCCCGAGGCCCACCGAGCCTGGCAGCGCACGCATGTTGCGGGTGCGGAACACGTCCCGCACCATGCCCTTGGCCTTGTGCATGTAGAACTTGCGGCCCTGCTGGGTGACGATGCCCGCAGCGTCCTGGCCACGGTGCTGCAGCAGCAGCAGGCCGTCATAGATCAGCTGGTTGACCGGGGCTTTGCTGACGACGCCGACTATGCCGCACATGGTGATCCGATCGAGGTGAATTGAGTCATAAGGATTCAGGAAAATGAAGTCAGAAAATCAGTCGAGATACTGGCCGAACTTCTCGGGCAGCACGGGCTTCAGGCCCTTGAGCATCACAGTCAGTACCGAAGCCCCTCGGGAGCTCACCCACCAGTCGCTGGTCTTGAGCGCCGTCATGTTCATCACCACGGTGGCCGCCAGCAACAAAATCACGCCACGCACCAGGCCAAAAGCAGCCCCCAGGGTGCGGTCTACAGGCCGCAGGCCGATGGCCTCCACCAGCTTCTTGAGCAAAAACGCCAGCAAGCCTGCCACAAACACCGCCGCCACAAACACCAGCACAAAGGCCGCCGCGTAGCGCACCGGGTCCGACGCCGATTGCACCGGCAGCCGCGCCGCCACGTCCGGTGCCAGCCATTGCGCCACATAAAACGACACCGCCCAACCGAGTACCGACAGCACCTCGTAGACCAGCCCGCGCCACGCGCCGAGCAGCATCGAGAACGCCAGCACCGCCAGCAGGATCCAGTCCACCGCCGTCAAGTCTGCATCCCCAGCGCCGCTCTCGCACCCGGCCCTGTCATTACAAGGTCAGGATGGCGGCTGGCAAATCAAGGGTCTTGATCTTGCTGGCGGCTTTTTCAGCCTCCGCACGGGTTGCAAACGGGCCGACGCGAACGCGGATGCGCTTGCCGTCCTTGGTGTCAGCCACCTGGGTGTAGGTTTTCAGGCCCGCCTTTTCCAGCTTGACGCGAACTTCGCGGGCTTTCTCGACATCGGCAAAGGCCCCGACCTGGACCACGACACGGCCCTCGGCCGCCGCTTTGGCCGGCGCCGAGGCGCTGCCGCCGTTCAGCAAGGCGCTGGCGCGCGCGGCATCTTCAACGGATGTCGATTTGGCGGCGGGTTTGGCCTCTGCCTTGGCCGCAGGTTTGGCTTCCGGCTTGGTATCAGGTTTGGCGTCGGGCTTCGCCTCCGGCTTGGGGGCCGCCTTCGCCTCGGGTGCAGGCTCCACCTTGACCACAGGGGCAGGCGCGGGCTTGGCAGGCGGCACCAGTTCTTCCCTGGGCGCCAGGCTGGACGAGGCCACGACCTTGTCGTCGGACTTGGACGCTGGCGTCACCAGACCGGCCTGCCCGGGCACCACCAGCGGTTTGGTCGTGTTTTTCGCAGGGATTTCGATCGGGATATCGACCGGAATCGGGCGCGGCTGGGTGTCAAACAGCAGCGGAAAGCCCACCACGCCGATCAACACCAGCACGGCCGAGCCGATCAGGCGGTGCTTGGCGCGCTTGCGCATGACTTCCACGCTTTCCGGTTGAGCGGCAGACCCGGCAAGGGGAGCGGCGCCTGCGCCACCCCGGCGGAAGTTGAAAAGCGGCATGGTGTGGGTTGAATCCGTTAAGGGTCAGGTCGGCTCAGATGGGCAGTGACGTCGGGACAGTGTTTGATACGCGCTGGTTTGAACCGGCGGCAGGCCGGTCCGCACCGCATCTCCAGGTGTCTGGCCAAGCCATCAGGTGGCCAGATGGGGAGCGGAAAGCCGGGGCACGCCGTCTTTCAAAATCCCCCCCACCGTGTAGAACGAACCGAACACCACAATTCTATCAGTGGGGTCTGCGGCGGCGACCGCCGCCTGGAGCGCCTGCTGCGGGCCGGCGTGCGTGCTTGCCGACACGTCCGTGTGGGTGGCGCCCGACTTCCAGCGTGCCAGCAAATCGGCGGCACTGGCGGCCCGGGGCGTGGGCAGATCGGTGAAATACCACTTGTCGATCAATGGTCCGATGCGGCTGAGCATGGGGGCCAGGTCCTTGTCGGCCATGGCACCAAAAACCGCATGGGTGCAGGGGTAAAAACCCATGGCATCGAGGTTCTCGGTCAGGGCAGCCACCGAATGCGGGTTGTGCGCCACGTCCAGCACCAGCGTGGGCTGGCCCGGAACGATCTGGAAGCGCCCCGGCAGTTCCACCATCGACAAACCATTGCGCACCGCCTGGGCCGTGACCGGCAGGCGGTCGCGCAGGGCCGTCAGCGCGGCCAGCACGCCGCTGGCATTCACCAGCTGGTTGGCGCCGCGCAGCGCCGGGTAGGCCAGGCCGGCATAGCGCCTGAGTTGATGAGCCCCCACGCTTGTCGCTTCGCGTACTGCGCTGCCCCCCGAGGGGGCTGCGCTACCTTGGGACGGCCCGGCGTTCGCGCGCCCGACCCAGCTCCACTGCTGCTTGTCACCCGAAAAATTGAAGTCGATGCCAAAGCGCCACAGGTCGGCGCCCACGGCCGCAGCATGGTCCACCACGCTCTGCGGCGGCATCGGGTCGCTCACCACCACCGGCTTGCCGGCGCGCATGATGCCGGCCTTTTCACGCCCGATGCTCTCGCGGTCCGGGCCCAGGTATTCCATGTGGTCCAGGTCGATGCTGGTGATCACCGCGCAGTCCGCGTCCAGCATGTTGACCGCATCCAGCCGGCCGCCCAGGCCCACCTCCAGAATGACCACGTCCAGCTTTGCGTCGGCCAGCAACTGCAGGATGGCCAGCGTGGTGAATTCGAAGTAGGTGAGCGAAATGGTTTCGCCATGGCCGGTGCGGGCTTCTTCGACACGTGCGAACTGCGTGACCAGGTCTGCCGCAGAAACGATGTCGCCCCGGACGCGGCAGCGCTCTTCAAAATGCACCAGGTGCGGTGAGGTGAACACGCCGGTGCGGTAGCCAGCCTGCAGCAGGATGGCCTCCAGCATGGCGCAGGTGGAGCCTTTGCCGTTGGTGCCGGCCACCGTGATGACGGGGCAGTCAAAGGCAAGGCCCATGCGCCGGGCCACGGCGCTGATGCGCGCCAGCCCCATGTCGATCCCGACCGGATGCAGGCGCTCGCAGTACGCCAGCCATTCGTCCAGCGTCCGCGGGGGCTGCGCGCCTTCCGGCTGACCCTGTGACCCACCCTGTTGCATAAGCTCTTTCATCGTGATCCGGATTGTCGCGCAAGCGCAATCGCCCCGGACGCTGCAGCCCATTGACGCTACGCCCCTGGGAGCCCATGAGAAAATCCGGACATGATCACTGTTTACGGCATCCCCAACTGCGACACCGTCAAAAAGGCCCGGGCATGGCTGACGGAGCAAGGGCACGCTCACACGTTTCACGATTTCAAGAAAGCCGGTGTGCCGGCAGCCCCACTGGCCGCCTGGGCCGACGCGGTGGGATGGGAAAAACTGCTCAACCGCCAGGGCACCACTTGGCGCAAGCTGGACCCGGCCACGCAGGCCGGCGTCACCGACAGCCGCAGCGCCCAGGCCCTGATGCTGGCGCAACCCAGCGTCATCAAACGGCCCGTGGTGGATTGGGGCGGCAGCATGTCAGTCGGTTTTGATGCAGCGGTGTGGGCAGCGCGCCTGCGCAACACCTGAGCGGCCAGCTTTACACCCGTTTTACCGAACTTGCCGGCCCAAAACAGCTCTGTTTTACTAAAATTGCGGCATGGCTGGGGCTTGTGACCGACGCCCTGCAGCCCACGGGACACCGAACCCGCCCAAACGGTCGAGCTTCAGCCTGGCGCTGGAAAGGGGTTGGCATCATGAACAAAACAGTGTTGGTTTCTGCGGCAGGTGCCTTGGCTGCGCTGGCCTGCCTGCCCGCGTCGGCCACGGACATCATGGCCCGGGTGATCTCCAGCACGCCGGTGGTGCAGCAGGTGGCGGTTCCGCGGCAGGTCTGCAGCAACCAGCCCGTCGTCTTCCAGCAGCCCAATTCCGGCGCGGGTGCCCTGATGGGCGCGTTGGCAGGCGGTGCCGCGGGCAATGCCATCGGCAACGGCGGCGGCCGGGCGGTCGCCACCATGATCGGTCTGGTGGGCGGCGCCATCGTCGGTGACCGCATCGAGGGTTCGAACAACCAGGTGCAGAACGTGCAGCAGTGCAGCACGCAGACCTTCTACGAAAACCGCGCCAGCCACTACAACGTGGTCTATGAATACCAAGGCACGCAGTACAGCGCCCAGATGGCGATCGACCCGGGCCCCTATGTGCGCCTGCAGGTGACGCCGGTGGGCGCCGTGAGCCAGCAGCCGCAGCCGCTGCAACCACAGGCCTATGCAGAGCAGCCGGTGTATGTCCAGCCGGTGCTGGCAGCCCCTGTGGTGTACCCGGCCTACTATCCCCGGCCTTACTACTACGGCCCGGCTTACTACCCGCCCATCGGCCTGTCGCTCAACTTTGGCTACAGCCGCGGCTACCATCACTGGCGTTGAAGCCGATCGTCCAACCGGTCACTTCACCGTTTCACGGCCTCCAGCAACACCATTGAAAAAGGGCGTCCAGGACGCCCTTTTTCACGGCCGCCTTCTGCGGCAGCAGCGTGACCCGCGCTGCTTACTGCGCCGTCTGGATCAGGGCGCCTTTAAACAGCACCGGCCCTGTGGGTCCGCTGCCGGGCGGCACGCCCCCTTTGGGTTCGAGGGAAATAGCCAGTGTGGGCACTTCGCGCATGTCGTTGCCGGCGGCCGTCAGGCGCACCACCGGATCGCCCGACAGCACGCCCAACGACCTGGGCGCCGCACCGGGCGGTAAGGCCCACAGTTCCAGCGATTTGTCGGGCTGCTCGCGGAAATCCCCCACCCGCTTGAGCAGCAGCTTGCGGTTGCGCGGATCAAAAGTCACCAGCATGGACGCCGATGCCTTGTCATCGGCCAATACCGCCACGTACTGGATATCGGGCGCTGAAGACAGTTTGGCTGTGAGTTCCTGCACCTGGCCTTGCAACTGCGTGTTGGTGCTCAGGCCGGTCACCACCGCCACCACGGTGGCCAGCGCCCCCGCGAACGAGGCACCGCGCCACAAGCCCAGGCTGGCCCACCAGCCGCCCGAGGCGGCAGCACGGGCTGGCGCCCGCGCAGCCTGCATGGCGCGTGCCTGCTGCTCGGCCTGCACCAGGTTCTCAATCCGCTTCCACACGGCAGCGCTCGGCGCCGTCTGCGGCTGCAGTTCGGCCACCGAAGCCAGGCGGCTTTGCCAGATGAGCGCAGCCGCGCGCAAGGTGGCGTTGTCCCGGGCCAGTGACTCGAAGCGGCGACGCGCGCCGCCGCGCAGGCTGCCCAGCGCGTAACTGGCGGCCAGTTGCTCCATCAGGGCGGGGTTGTCTTGAATATTCATGATGCAAACCGGGCCATGCAGCCGCGCAATTGTTCGAGGCCCCGGCGAATCCAGGTCTTGACGGTACCCAGCGGCAGCTTGAGCTGCTCGGCCAGCTCGCCATGGCTCATGTCACGCAGATAAGCCAGGCTCACCACCTCGCGTTGTTTGTTGTCGAGCTGGCTCAGGCATTGGTGCAGGGCCCAGGCCTGCTCGCTGGCCAGGGCGGTGTCCATCGGGTTGGGCGAGTCGCCAGCCACGGTGTCGGCAATCACGTCGTCGAGCTCCTGCGCCAGATCGGCCCGGTCAGACGCGCGGCGCCGCAGGAAGTCCAGGCCCCGGCTGCGCACCACCAGGCCCATCCAGGCCATGGGCGGCGACAGGCTGGCCTTGTAGTCGCCGGCAATGCGCCAGATGTTCAAAAAAGCCTCCTGCAGCACGTCTTCGGCCCATTCCCGGTTCGTCACCACACGCACCGCCACGCCGTACAGCTTGGACGAAGTGAGGTCGTACAGCTCCCGCAAGGCCGACTCATCGGCCTGGGCAACGCGGTCAATCAAGGCGATCAAGGGGGTATCCGGGCTTTCTGGCTTCATGGACGGTATTGTCCGGTATTACCAGATACGCTGCGGCCAGCCAAACGGATTCACGACGCCTCCCGGTGAGGTGCCGTGGGGTGCCCTAAAATCGATGGTTCTGCCGGCTGCCGGGCCCCCACCCGGCATGGCAACCAGATTCCCTCTTTTTTTCTTCATTCAACTCCCCGACCACCCCATGCCCACCGAAAAAATCGACCAGGTCAGCGTGACCACCCAAGCCAATGTCTACTTTGACGGCAAATGCGTCAGCCACGGCATCACACTGGCCGATGGCACCAAAAAATCCGTGGGCGTGATCCTGCCCGCCACGCTGACCTTCAACACCGGCGCGCCGGAGATCATGGAATGCGTGGCTGGCGCCTGCGAATACAAGCTGGCGGGAACTGACGCGTGGGTCAAATCGTCTGCCGGCGAAAAATTCAGCGTGCCAGGCAACGCGAAGTTCGAGATCCGGGTGGCTGCAGGCTTTGACGCTTACCACTACATCTGCCATTTCGGTTAATTCCCGGCCTCATCACAAAGCACCGCTTTCCGCGTCACCCTTCAGGAACACTTTTCATGGCCACCATCCTCCAGAACCTTCCCACCGGACAGAAAGTCGGCATTGCTTTTTCTGGCGGTCTTGACACCAGCGCTGCCCTGCACTGGATGAAGCTCAAGGGTGCGATTCCCTATGCCTACACCGCCAACCTGGGCCAGCCCGACGAGCCCGACTACGACGAGATTCCGCGCAAGGCCATGCAGTACGGCGCCGAAAAGGCACGGCTGATCGACTGCCGCAACCAGCTGGCGGCCGAAGGCATTGCTGCGCTGCAGGCCGGCGCCTTTCACATCACCACCGCCGGCGTGACCTACTTCAACACCACGCCGCTGGGCCGCGCCGTGACCGGCACCATGCTGGTGTCGGCGATGAAGGAAGACGACGTCAACATCTGGGGCGACGGCAGCACCTTCAAGGGCAACGACATCGAGCGCTTTTACCGCTACGGCCTGCTGACCAACCCGGGGCTGAAGATCTACAAGCCCTGGCTGGACCAACTCTTCATCGACGAGTTGGGCGGCCGCGCCGAGATGTCGGCCTTCATGACCAAGGCCGGCTTTGGCTACAAGATGTCGGCTGAAAAAGCCTACTCGACCGACTCCAACATGCTGGGCGCCACGCACGAGGCCAAAGACCTGGAAGAGCTCTCCACCGGCATGAAGATCGTCAATCCCATCATGGGCGTGGCCTTCTGGAAGGACGAGGTCGAAGTCAAGCGCGAGGAAGTCACCGTGCGCTTTGAAGAAGGCCGGCCCGTGGCACTGAACGGCAAAACCTTCAACAGCCTGGTCGAGCTGATCCTGGAAGCCAACCGCATTGGCGGGCGCCACGGCCTGGGCATGAGCGACCAGATTGAAAACCGCATCATCGAGGCCAAGAGCCGCGGCATCTACGAAGCACCCGGCCTGGCGCTGCTGTTCATCGCCTACGAGCGCCTGGTCACCGGCATCCACAACGAAGACACCATCGAGCAGTACCGCGACAACGGCCGCAAGCTGGGCCGCCTGCTGTACCAGGGCCGCTGGTTCGACCCGCAGGCCATCATGCTGCGCGAAACCGCCCAGCGCTGGGTCGCCAGCGCCATCACCGGCGAAGTCACGGTCGAACTGCGCCGCGGCAACGACTACTCTATCCTCAACACTGTCTCCAGCAACCTCACCTACAAGCCGGAACGCCTGAGCATGGAAAAAGTCGAAGACGCGCCCTTCTCGCCGGCCGACCGCATCGGCCAGCTGACCATGCGCAACCTGGACATTGTGGATACGCGTGAGAAGCTGGGGATTTACTCCAATGCTGGTCTGCTGGAGTTGGGCAAGGGGGATGACTTTTTGAAGCTGGGCAAATAGGTCAGAGCTAACTTATCGCTAATTAAAAAGCCCGCCAAGTGGAAGCTTGGCGGGCTTTTTGTTTGTTTAAATCTTTAGCGGACTCAGGGCAGCAACTTCAAACCCAGCTCTTTCAAAAAGCCGTTGTGCTTCTCCTTGGCTGCGGCAATCGCCTTCTCAATGTCCACCAATTCGCCATGCGTTGCGGCCAGATCAACCTCCGCTTCACCCACCGCCGTGCTGATGTAGCGCGAGATATTCAGGTTGAACTCATTCTTCTCAATCTCAGCCATCCCTACCCGACGTGAATAGCGCGCCTCTTCGTCGCGGAACTGGTAGGTCTTGATGATCTTGGCAATGTTCTCGTCCGTCAGCTGGTTCTGGCGTTTGCCTTTGACAAAGTGTTCCGCCGCGTTGATGAACAACACATCGTCCGGCTTCTTGCATTTCTTCAGCACCAGAATGCACACCGGAATGCCAGTGGAATAGAAGAGGTTCGACGGCAGCCCAATCACCGTGTCAATGTGACCATCCTTCAGCAGCTTGGTGCGAATGCGCTCCTCCGCCCCACCACGGAACAGCACACCGTGCGGCAAGATGATGGCCATCACCCCCTCGTCTTTCAGGAAGTGAAAGCCGTGCAGCAAAAAGGCAAAATCGGCGGCCGACTTGGGCGCTAGGCCGTGGTTTTTGAAGCGTACGTCGTCGCCCATTGCTTCGGTCGGCTCCCAGCGGTAACTGAACGGCGGGTTGGCCACGATCGCGTCAAAGGCAGGCTTCTTGGCCGGGTTCAGCTCGCGCAGAATGTCCCAGTCGTTGGTGAGTGTGTCGCCGTGGAAGATTTCAAACTCGGTGTCCTTCACCCCGTGCAGCAGCATGTTCATGCGCGCTAGGTTGTAGGTGGTGATGTTCTTCTCTTGGCCGTAAATCTTGCCAATGCCATGCGGCCCCATGCGCTTGCGTACGTTCAACAGCAACGAGCCCGACCCACAGGCAAAATCCATCACATTTTCCAGCCGTTGCTTTACCCCCGTCTTGGGCTCCTGGCTGTCCAGCGTCACGATGGTTGACAGGATGTCCGAGATTTGTTGCGGCGTATAAAACTCGCCCGCCTTCTTGCCGGAGCCAGCAGCAAACTGACCGATCAGGTACTCATAGGCGTCACCCAAAGTGTCTAACTTGTCAGAAAACTCAGCCAATCCATCAGCGATCTTTTTGATGATGATGCACAGCTTGGCGTTTCGCTCTGGGTAGCCTTTTCCCAGCTTGGAAGAACCCAGGTCAATTTCAGAAAACAAGCCTGCAAACGTACTATGAAACGACTCCGTTTCGATGTACTTAAAACCCTTTTGCAGCGTGCGCAACAACTCGCCGTCTTGCATGCGGGCCATATTGGCAATGCTGCTCCAAAGGTGTTGCGGCTCAATGACGTAATGCACCTTGCGGCGCATCTGCTTTTCAAAGGCTGGCACGTCGCTCAGGTTTTCTTCATACCAAACCTGAAGAGGAGTGCTAGCTCCTGTTTTTTGCAAAATATCGGCCGTGATATCTGGGTAATCACTGCCCAGCTCCTTCTTCGCCGCCGCCTCGTAGTTGTCGGACAGGTAGCGCAGAAACAGAAACGACAGCATGTAGTCACGGAAGTCGTCCGCATCCATAGCCCCGCGCAGTTGGTCGGCAATCGCCCAGAGGGTATTGCCCAGTTGTTTTTGGTTTTGTTCGGTCATGTTCTATGTCTTGTTTAATATCCAAGAGTTCACAGTGGGACTCGCGAATGCAGTTGTCAACCAATGCTTGACAACTGAATCTCGACTCGCTTTGGCGTATGTCGTTATGTGAATCATGGTGTGCTCGCCACAATCTTCTTTTGGGCTGCCTTCTCAAAAATGTCAGGCAATGCAAATTCGTAGCGACTCAAAAATGCGTCAAGAATCTGCCGAAATAACTTCTTGTTGTCATCCACCATTTCAGAGGGTTGGTAAATGTCGTACTTCCCGTGGCTCAGCAGATTGAGAGCGCGGGAAAACAGGTCTGCATCCTCCAGCCCGTGGATACAGGCTGAAAAGTCATCACGCCCAAAGAAAGTGGCCGTCTTCTCCAAGATGCTGCGCAGCATGTTGAAGTGGTAGGTGTAAAGCATGCCGCCCTGCGATGCCTTTTGCAGTTCTGCCAGCATCGACACATGGTGAAAAAACGGAGTGTCATCCGTGGCGCGCAGTGTGTAGATGGTGCCGCGCTCGGGGCGCTGCAATAGGTACTTCTTGTGTGCGTCCTTCTTCAGCTCATTGCACACCACATTGAAGAACAGTGCGTGGTGGGATGACACCACTGCCTTGATGGGCGAGGGCACCACGCGCGGCGGGTTGTCGGCTTCGCCTGGCCCATCGGCAACCACTATTTCCGGTCGGGTTCTGTTCTTGGCGTTGCGCAGCAACTTGGCCAGATCGCTGGCCACAGCAATCGCGTTGTTGTCGTCTAACGATGTGATTGGGTCGTCAATATAGAGGTACTTCACCCACGAATAGGTCTCCAGCCCATCAATCACCCGCTCACAAATAGCCATGAACAGGCACCAGATGAAAATGTTCTCTTCACCACGCGACACCTTGATATGGCGTTCATCTTCACTCTTGCGAAAGCTAATGACCCACTGATCGTAGTCAATGTCGAACAGAAAGTCTGCGTAGCGCCCTAGGTAATGGCCAATGCGCTCGTCCAAGGCCAAGTCCTTCAAGCCTCTGAAAAACTTGGAATCCGCATTGATGTGCAGCCGCCGTTCACTGTCTTTTTCTAGGTCGTTATCCCAAGAGAACAGGTCTTCGGTAAAGGCATTGAAGTAGAGGGTGTCGCCAAGTGACGCCGTGATCGTCAATGGTTTATCGACGCTATCTTCCACATTCATTGGGCGGTACACTTTCTTCTTCCCAACGTCTTTGAACTCCATCGACAACCGGGTTTTGCCCGTGCCGTTGTAAGCGTAGAGCAGCACAAAGTCTTGATTACCACCATTGAGGTCATCGCGCAGACGGGTAGCGAGCCTTCGCAAGCTGGTGAAGCGGTGAATTTTCGGTTTCTCGCTCATGCCTACACCACCTCCGCCGAGGGGAAAAGCCGCTGCAGCAGCCCCTTTTTGTGGGTCTTAAGGGTTACGAGTTCTTTGGTGGCTGCAGTAATGCAGTTATCAAGAGATGCGAAGAAATCGGCAAGCAGTTCCTGCTCAGCAATGGGCGGACGGCTTATCGGAATTGGTTCAAGATTGACGAAATATAGATTTTTGACATTCTGACCCTCAACGACCCGCGCGAACTCCTTATACAGATTTCGAAAATAGTACGTATAGAACAACGGGTGTTCTTTGGTCTCAAACACGCTAATCATTTCACCGATAGCAATATTTTTCAACGGTAAGTAGCTGCAACACTTCCCGAAGTCTTCTGGCTTCTCTCCCACACGCGGAACGAGAATCTCACCGCCTTTACTGAATCGGAGATTCTTGGGTTCGATATTAGTGCGGGAAATAGTTTCAGTGATGGTTGGACCAAACTTGGTGTACAGCTCGCCGTATCTCACACATTTTGTCGGTGCGTCATCGTCCAAAGACCATTTCGGAGCACTTTTCCCGTAGTAGAACCGACCAAGTGCCCCGATGAATGTTTCTTCCCATGCGGACGCAGCCTGAAACTCAGGAAACCGCATGCGCGGTTGGGTTTCGCCTTCGCGAGGGAAAAGCTGCTGCATTAGCCCTTTTTTATGGGTCTTGAGAGCGTCGACTTTGCGGGCTTGCGCGGCAATAAGTTCATCTAAGGAACTCAGGCACAGGGCGATTTTTTGTTGCTCGGAGGGCGATGGCAGCGGAGTTTCCCATTCGCAAAGTCTGCTGAAATACAACCGTGTCCGTGTGCCTCCGGCCTTTTGTGAGAACGCGAACTCTTTAAATTCAACACCTTCATTTAGCTTAGCCAGCAAGAAAATTGGATTCAAACCCTTGGTTCTGAATACTGGATATTCCTTGCTTACCGCGATGTCGCCACCGGTTTGATTGATGTTGAATTTGAATTGCCCATCGTCGCTCATGTGCCGGTAAACGAAGCAACCTGGCGGAACCACTCCATATTCATTTTTGTTCTGCAGCACTTGCCCATCGAAATACGCGTCTTGCCTCTTCAATCCCTCCCTTGTAGAGCTGTAAATTGGCAAGTCCGTACCAGAGGGCACTCTTCCAGAGCAGTCCTCCAAATAGGGTTTGAGAGGTTCGCTCGCCCACACCCCTGCTTGCTGGAACTCAGGGAATCTTAATTTTGGAACCAGCCCGGACTTCAACTTATTACTCATACGCACTTAGTCCAGAAATATCGCGTCCCTGCGCACGCTTGGTCAGCAAAGGTAGCAGCTCTTTCATTAGCCCCAGCTCGGCATGGGCGCGGGCTTTCCAGCCCAAGTCCAGCGGGGCCATGAGGTCACTCAGCGCTTCGCCATCAAAAATCATCCGCTGCAAGATGCCATCGACAAAGGTTTGCAAGGCGGCTGGTGCCAATTGGTGACGGGTTGCGATGGCCGCCAACTCCGTATTGTCTTTTTCTTTCTTGAACCGGGTATAGCCCTCGCGGATGGCGGTCTCGCTCAGGCCCTCGCCCGCCTTCAGGGTGTTGATGTATGCCGTGATTTCTTCGCGCTCGTTCATGAACTTGGCATCGGCCAGGATCAGGCCGATCAGCTCATCCTTGGTCATCTTCTGTTTGCCCGTGCCCTGCGAGTAGCGGGACATGAGGCCCATGATGTAGTCGTAGTCGATCAATGCGCTGGCGAAGAGCACAAACTCAAAGTCGAGCTGGTTCACATCGGCCTCGTCATTGCCCTTCGTATCATCACCTTTGTCTTGCTGGGCTTGTTGCTGCTTGAGGCGCTGGGCGGTTTCCAGGTACGCACCGCGAAAGCCTTGCAGGTTTTCTGCGGGCAGGATGTGCTCTATGGCAACGGCGTTGTCCTCGGTCAAGTCTGTGTACTGATCGAGCTGGGTTTTGAGGCGCTGCACTTCTTTGAAGTTTTTAATAAAGGCGGCACGGGCGTCGTCGCCCTTGAGGCTGTGCACGGCGTCGGGCGTGCAGGCCAGGCCCTGGCTTTGCATGAAGTCGGCCAATACGGTGACAGCCGCGTCCAGCTTCTGAATGACGACCGGGGCCTTGTCCACCAGCCAGATGGTCCGGGCCTCTTCTCCCGACTTCTCGCCGGAGAACAAGGCAATGGCGGCATCTACATTGGCTTGCTGCTGGCGAAAGTCCAGAATGTTGCCGTAGGGCTTGGTGCCGTTCAGCACGCGGTTGGTGCGCGAGAAGGCCTGTATCAAGCCGTGGTACTTGAGGTTTTTGTCCACGTACAGAGTGTTGAGGTATTTGCTGTCAAAGCCGGTGAGCAGCATGTCCACCACGATGGTGATGTCGATCTTCTTGGCAGCAGGGTAGTCGGCGTTGGGCCACTGCTGGTCTTTGATGCGCTTTTGCACGTCCTGGTAGTACAGGTCGAACTCGTTGATGGTGTGATTCGTTCCGTAGCGGGTGTTGTAGCTGGCCAGGATGGCTTTGAGGGCTTTTTTCTTTTCCTCGGGGTCTTTTTGGTTGTCCAGCTTTTCCTGCGGCAGGTCTTCCTGAATTTGCTTTACGTCGGGGTTACCTTCGGCAGGTGGCGAAAACACGCAAGCGATGTTGAGCGGCACAAACTCAGGAGACGCCTCTCGCTTGCGGTTTTGTATATCTTCAAAAAGGCTGTGGTATTCGATGGCGTCATTGATGCTGCCGGTGGCCAGCACCGCGTTGAAGCGGCGGCTAGCGGTGGCGGTGTCGTGCTTGGCGAGGATGGCTTCAATGACGGCCCGTTTGGCCAGCGCCTCGCCGGGCTTAGGTGGATTCTTGCCTTCGGGCTTGAAGTAGTCCACATGGAAGCGCAGCACGTTGGCGTCTTCAATGGCGTGGGTGATAGTGTAGGCGTGCAGCTGCTTTTGGAAGATGTCTTCTGTGGTTCGCAACTGGCCTTCCTCGCCCTCGCACTGCTTGACTGTGGCGTTTTTCTCGAAAATGGGCGTGCCAGTGAACCCGAAGAGCTGGGCCTTGGGGAAAAAGTTCTTAATGGCGTCGTGGTTATCGCCAAACTGGGAGCGGTGGCATTCGTCAAAGATAAAGACGATGCGCTTGTCGCTCAGCGGCGCCAGTTGCTCTTTGAACGTGGCCTTGCCGTCTTTCCTTTGTTGCTTGTTGCGCTTGCTGTTTTCGTCTAGCGCCAAGCCCAGCTTCTGGATGGTGGTGACGATTACTTTGTCAGCATAGTCGTCAGACAGCAGGCGACGCACCAGCGTGGCGGTGTTGGTGTTTTCCTCTACGCAGCCTTCTTGGAAACGGTTGAATTCCTCGCGGGTTTGTCGGTCCAGGTCTTTGCGGTCCACCACAAAGAGGCACTTCTCAATGTCGGGGTTGTCTTTGAGCAGCGTGGATGCTTTGAAAGACGTGAGCGTCTTGCCGCTGCCCGTGGTGTGCCAGATGTAGCCGTTGCCACAGTTTTGGTGAATGCAGTCCACGATTTGCTTGACCGCATATACCTGGTAAGGGCGCATCATCAGCAGCTTTTGTTCACTGGCCACCAGCACCATGTAGCGGCTGATGGTTTGGCCTAGGGTGCATTTCACAAGAAACTTGTCGGCAAACTCATCAAGCTGGGTAATCTTGTTGTTGGACTCGTCCGCAAACTGGTAGATGGGCAGAAATCGCTCGTCCGCATTGAACGCAAAGTGCCGTGCGTTGTTGTTGGCGAAGTAGTAGGTGTTGGTGCGGTTGCTGACGATGAAGAGCTGCAAAAAGCTCAGCAGCGTCTTGGTGTAGCCGTTGCCGGGGTCGTTTTTGTAGTCAACGATTTGCTCCATGGCCCGGCGTGGGTTAATGCCCAGCGTCTTCAGCTCGATCTGGACGCACGGCACGCCGTTAATAAGGATTAGTACGTCATACCGGTGGTGGCTGTAGTCGGTGTTGATGCGCAGCTGGTTGACCACCTCAAAGGTGTTTTTGCACCAGTCTTTGATATTGACCAGGGTGTAATTCAGCGGCGTGCCGTCTTCACGCGTGAACGAATTGATAGTACGCAGGCTCTTGGCGGCGGTGAATACGTCGGGGGTGACGATCTCGTCTAACAGGCGGGCGAATTCACCATCGGACAGCTTGACGCGGTTTAACGCCTCGAACTTTTCACGGAAGTTGCGCTCCAGCGCGGCGCGGTCCCGAATGTCCTGGCGGTATTCGTATTTAAGACCCTGCAGCTTACCGATGAAGCCGTATTCGATCTCACCCTCTCTGACGGTGTGGCGGGGCGAGCCGGGGGGTTGATCGTAGATTGACGTGGATGGAGGCATGGCTACAGGTTTGCGCTTTTCGACTGAACGGGGTGACACCGGTTGGGTTGGTGAGTAACGGAACAGTGATCTTTACCCTTACGAGCATATCCCCTCCCGCGTGGGAAAAGGGTTGCACTTTCTGGTACGAGTGGCTGCTGTAAATCCTGCAGCAAGGCCAGGCGTTTGGACTTGTCGTCCGCTGATTTGATGAGCATGCTCCCCTCCCCTCGAATTTCTTATTCAGCAAGCAGCGCGATGTACGCTGTGTAACTGTAGCTGCGGTTTTTCTTTTGCCCGGTCAGCTCGGTGACGATGCCCAAATCTTCCAGCACCTTTACCGCCGCGGTCGCGGTTGGGAAGCTGGTGGCCAGCTTCTGGCGCACCTGGTCGATCGTGAAGCGCGGCATCATGGGCAGCATTTCAAACAAACGGTAGCTCATGGGCCCGGCTTTGGGCGCCGCCAGCAAGCTGCGGCGGTCGGTAGCCAGCAATGTGGCGATGACCACAATGTTGCGCTCGGCATCGTGGGCTGCCGTGGCTACGCCCTCCAGGAAAAACGCCACCCAGCCTTCCCAGTCGCCTTCGGTGCGCACGTTGGAAAGTCGCCGGTAATACTCGGCCTGGTGTTGCTTCAGGTAGCCGCTGAGGTACATCAAAGGCTCGGGCAGCAGGCCCCAATACTCCAGCAGCGCGGCAATCAACAGGCGCCCGATGCGGCCATTGCCATCTAGAAACGGGTGAATCGTCTCAAACTGCAGGTGGGCCAGTGCAGTTTTCACCAGCGGCGGCAAGGGTTGCAAACCCTTGCCACTGTCGTGAATGAAGCGCTCCAGTTCTGCCAGCAAGGCAGGCACCCGCTCCGGCGGTGGCGGCACAAACACCGCATTGCCGGGCCGCGTGCCGCCAATCCAGTTTTGCGAGCGGCGCAATTCGCCCGGTTGTTTGCCGTTGCCGCGGGCGCCGTCCATCAACAGCCGGTGGGCATCGCACAGCAAGCGCACGCTTAAGGGCAAGCCAGTCGGGTCACGCAGTTGCGACTGCACCAGCCGGAAGGCGCGCAGGTAGTTGGTGACCTCTTCCACGTCGTCGGTGTTGCTGACCGCAAAACCCGCTTCTTCGTCAAACAAATCTGCCAGCGTGGCCTGGGTGCCTTCAATCTGCGAAGTCAGCAGCGCCTCTTTGCGGATGGCGCTGTAGAGCAGCCAGTCCACCGACGGCACCAGCCCGGCAACGCCCGACAACCGGGCCAACGCCAGCTCGGCCGCACGGTTGGCCTCCACAAAGGACTCGGGCGCCAGCGCTGGCTTGGCTGGCGGCAGTGCGTACGGCACGAACGCCTGCACCGACTCGCCCGAGGTGGTGGAGGTGGCGTAGGTACCGGTGCTGCGCATGGCGTTAAAGAATTCTTGAATAATTGGCTGGCCTATTAAAGCATTCTTTAATAAAAATCGCTATTAGTAAAGAAACTTTGCATGGACAGCTGGCACAGGCTGTATTGCGCCTGAAGCTGTAAGACCACACCCCGAACATCAAATAGGGGGAAGCACTTGGTTTAGGCTGTGGTCTGTATATACAATCTCGCCATGAAAACCCTGATTGTGTCTGCCAGCGTACTTGCCAAGTTACGCGACAAACACGGTGTCACCGTCAGGGAGGTGGAGCAATGTTTCGAGAATAAATGCGGCCTTTATCTTGAGGATGACCGTGAAGACAATCGAACAGACCCCCCTACTTTGGCGTTTGTAGCTCCAACAAACGAAGACAGGTTGTTGAAAGTAGTTTTCATTTTTCTAGACGGCAACGTGCACATCAAGACCGCTTTTGACCCCGACGCGGATGACATTGCGTTTTATGACAAGCACGGCAAGTAAATCAAACGGAGAAAATCATGAGTAAAAAGTCGAGCATCCCAGGTACTGCGGAAGCATGGGAAAGCGGCACATTGGGCAAGTCCGATGCGCACGTACGCAAGACACCACAGGAAATGGCAGCCCAAATTGACGAGGCCCTGGGCCTGCAAGCCATTTCCATCCGGCTCCCCAAAGCCACCATCGAGGTGTACAAAAACCTCGCCAAAATGCACGGCGTGGGCTACCAGCCGCTGATGCGCGACGCGATTTGCCGCTGGGCAGACACCGAGTTGAAGATGCTGCTCGCCGGCGCCGTTGAAAGCCAGCGCACGCGGGTCACGAAGAGAACGGCCAAGGATCACGCAGAGGCAGGCCACGACGAGCCTCCCATGAAAAAAGCAGCGTGAACGCTTAGTTGCTACGTTTTGGCAAACCCGCTTCAGCGGGTTTTTTATTGCCCAAGAGTTTCGGTCGTCGTAATTTCAGGCAAACGCAAAGCCCCTGAAATCAGGCGCGGGAGCCCACGCTGGCCAGCCGCTTTTGCTTGGGCCAGGCAAAAACGGTCGAAAAGCCGTTTGGCGTCTCTCACAACCTTCATTTCAGACATTAAAAGTGGCCGGACGCCCATTTGACGTACGCAAGCAGCTACTGCAAGGTGACTGCTTTACGTCCGGGTGGCCCCCGTACGTGGTGGCCGCCAGCTAATCGCCACCTCCGCCGCACCCTGAGCCGCATCCACTGCCGTCGGCACCGCCATCGCCGCCTCCACCGCCGTCACTGGAGCTACTGCTTTCGGCGCCGCCGAACCCATCTGCGTCGCCGCTGTAGCTGCCGTCGGAAAAGCTTTCGCCACAGTAAGCGCCTCCCGAACCGCCGGCTGCACCGTCACGCTGAGGCTTGCTGCAGTCGGGCAGGTAATGAAAGCCGTTGGCGATCGCCAGCTTCGCGTCCAGGGCAAACAGCAACGGCAGGCGGCTGGGTGACCGCGGCTTAATGGCCTCGTCACGGCAGGCCCAATACCACGCGCGCCGCAGGCCGTCGTTGCTGGACGCCCGGTTGCCCAGCACTTCGGCCGGCACATGGTCCATGAAGCGGCCGAGCACCAGGTCGCACCACTCGCGGTAGGCGCGTGTGTGCAGGATGAATTCGTGCCACATGCTGTCGACCACGCGCGACGGCATGGCCACAAACTTGCCCCTGCTGCGCACGCAGGCCAGGAAAAACTGCCGCAGCCCGCGTTCGACCAGTTCGCTGTCTTTGATGCTCAGGTGAGGGTAGGCATCACGCAGCTTGCGCTTGAGAAACTGCGGCAGCGGTGCCTCGCGCACCAGGCGCTCACGTTCACGGGCAGCCCACACCGCCAGCACCACCATGGCGGCGAACAGCACAAACACGCCGGTGGCCAGTCCCGTCGGCTTGCGCCAGCCGGCCACGCCGCCCATCATCAACACCGCCCAGACGGTGATCAATGCAATCGCCAGGTGCCGTGCATGCCGCAGCACCAAGCGGCGCCAGAGCGCGATGTCCGGCCCGGTATAAACCTTTCCCGGGCCCGCCATCACACCACCACGGGCTCATGCTCGAGCAGGATGCCAAAGCGCTCATACACGCTGGTCTGGATGGCTTTGGCCAGCGTCATCACCTCGCCACCGGTGACCGGGTCCGCGCTGCCACCGCGGTTGACCAGCACCAGCGCCTGCTTTTCGTACACACCGGCGTTGCCGATGGACTTGCCCTTCCAGCCACAGGCGTCAATCAGCCAGCCGGCGGCCAGCTTGACGGAGCCGTCAGCCAGCAGGTAGTGCACGATCTTGGGCTCGCGCTGGATGATGTCGGCGCACTGCTCGGTCGACACGGTGGGGTTCTTGAAGAAGCTGCCCGCGTTGCCGATCACCTTCGGGTCGGGCAGCTTGGCCCGGCGGATCTCGCAGATCCAGTCGTACATCTGCTGCGCGCCGGGCGCCGTGATGCCCGACTGCTGCATCTTCTTGTCAATGTCGGCATAGCCGAGCACCGCCTTCCAGGGCTTGGGCAGAAAGAAGCGCACCCGTGTGATCAAGGCCTTGCCGGCCAGACCGAAGCCCTGCGGCCCGCCGCTGCGCACCTCGGCGCTGTGCTTGAACACCGAATCGCGGTAGCCGAAGGCGCATTGCGCCGCGTGCAGGGTAAAGCCCTGGCCCGTGCTCAGGTCCACCGCGTCCAGCGAATCAAACCGGTCCTGCAGTTCCACCCCATAGGCCCCGATGTTCTGCACGGGAGACGCACCGACGGTTCCGGGAATTAATGCCAGGTTTTCCAGCCCCGGGTAGCCGTTCTGCAGTGTCCAGGTCACCAGGTCATGCCAGTTCTCGCCGGCGCCCGCCTCCACCACCCAGCCCCTGGCGGTTTCGGACACCAGGCGTTTGCCCATGATTTCGACCTTGAGCACCAGTGGTTTGACGTCGCCGGTGAGCACAATGTTGCTGCCGCCGCCCAGGACAAACTTCGGCACCGGCCGGAGATCGGCATCCTGCAGCACGTCGGCCACGTCCGCCTCGCTGCCCACACGCACCAGGCGGAGCGCCTTGGCGACGATGCCAAAGGTGTTGGAGGGCTGGAGCGGAACGTTTTTCTCGACTAACATCCACGGATTGTCTCACTCCGGCCCGCCAGACTGCCTCCGAAAACACCTCTTTTCACCTGGCTGACCAGCCGTCCTCTCCAGTTCAACCTTCTGCAAAGACACCGCCCATGCCTTCCTTTGATACCGTTCTCGAAGCCGATCTTGTCAAGGTCAAAAACGCCGTGGAAAACAGCGCCAAGGAAATCGGCACCCGCTTTGACTTCAAGGGTACCTCAGCGTCCATCGAACTGAAGGACAAGGACATCACACTGATCGGCGACAGCGATTTCCAGCTCGACCAGATCAACGACATCCTGCGCAACAAACTGACCAAGGCGGGCGTCGACATCCGCTTTCTGGACATCGGCAAAAGCGAAAAAATCGGCGGCGACAAGGTCAAGCAAGTCTCCAAGGTGCGCAACGGCATCGAGGCCGAGCAGGCCAAGAAGATCCAGCAGCTCATCAAGGGCAGCAAGGTCAAGGTGCAGGCCTCCATCCAGGGCGATGCTGTGCGCGTGACGGGTGCCAAGCGCGACGACCTGCAGGCCGCCATGGCGATGATTCGCGCGGAAATCAGCGAATTTCCGCTCAGTTTCAACAACTTTCGCGACTGAACAAATGGCCCCCGCGCTTGGCACTGGCGTGTCCTCGCTGCCCCCCGAGGGGGCGCGTTTCGACTTGGGGCGGCCCGGCGTCGAAACAATGGCCCCCACGCTCGGCGCTGGCGTGTCCTCGCTCGCTCGGGGTCGCCCGGCGTGGCGCGGGCTCACCGTTCTGCTGGCCGCTGCGTGGGTGCTGATGGTGGGCACGGCACACGCCCAGTCGGTCGCACTGGCCGGCATGATGGGCAGCAAGGCCTTGCTGGTGGTGGATGGCGGTTCACCCAAATCGGTTGCGCCCGGCGAGACGCATCAGGGTGTGAAGGTGGTGTCGACCGCCGGCGACCAGGCCGTGATTGAGCAAGCCGGCAAACGCGTGACGCTGCGGGTCGGCGATGCGCCGGTCCGGGCGGGCGCAGGCGCTGGTGCCAACGCGGGCCGCAGCACGCGCATCGTGCTTTCGGAAAGCGGTGGCGGCCATTTCATGACCCCCGGGCAAATCAACGGCCGCGCCGTGCAGTTCATGGTGGACACCGGTGCCACCAATATATCCATGAGCATGACCGATGCAGAACGCGCAGGCCTCGACTACAAGAGCGGCCAGCCCGTCAGCCTCTCCACCGCCAACGGAATGGCACTGGGCTACCGGATCAAGCTGGCCAGCGTGCGCGTTGCCGAGGTGGAAGTGTTCGACGTCGATGCCGTCATCACCCCGCAGCCCATGCCCTTCGTGCTGCTGGGCAACAGTTTTCTGAGCCGCTTCCAGATGCGCCGCGACAACAGCCAGATGACGCTGGACAAGCGCTACTGAGGCTGCGCGCTGCGTGCGGGCCTACTTGCCTGCGGCCTTGGCGGAGCCCGATCCCAGCCTCGACTCCGTTCCCTTGAGCAGCTTGTTGATGTTTTCGCGGTGGCGCCAGACCAGCAGCGCACTGACAACAAACATCATGGTCACCAACCCTTTGTCTACATACCAGGCGGCGCGGTCGCCGAACAGGTAGTAAAGCGGCGCGAACACGGCCGCCACCAGCGAGGCCAGGGAGGAGTAACGCGAAAAGAAGGCCACGATCAGCCAGGTGGCCAGCGTGGCGACACCCAGAATCCAGCTCACGCCCATCAATACACCGGCAGCCGTGGCGACGCCCTTGCCGCCCTTGAACTGGAAAAACACCGGGTACAGATGCCCCAGAAAAGCGGCAAGGCCGACCGCGGCCATGGCGCCGTCGCCCAGCCCGTAATCGCCCCCGAACCACTTCACCAGCACCACCGGCACCCAGCCCTTGAGGGCATCGAGCAACAGCGTGGCAATGGCTGCCACCTTGCTGCCCGAGCGCAGCACATTGGTGGCGCCCGGGTTCTTGCTGCCGTAGCTGCGCGGGTCGCTCAGGCCCATGACCCTGCTCACAATGACGGCAAAAGACAGCGAGCCCACCAGGTAGGCCAGCAGTGTTGCGCCCGCGAAAGTGGCGTATTCCATGAATGTTTCCTTGTTCGAAGAGTCGGCCGGCCGGGTGGCTAATCGGCCAGCGCACACTGCACCGGCCTGGCGCCCAGCAGCGATACGCAGACCTGCGGCTCGATGCCGACCAGGTAGCCACGGCGGCCACCATTGATGGCGATTTTAGGCAAGGCCAGAATCGTCTCCTCGATATAGACCGGCATGGCCTTGCGCGTGCCGAACGGCGAGGTGCCGCCGACGAGGTAGCCGCTGTGGCGATTGGCCACTTCAGGCTTGCAGGGCTCCACGGTCTTGGCGCCAATCTGGCGGGCCAGGTTCCTGGTGGAGACCTTGCGGTTACTGTACCCCATATTAATCATTACTTGACTCTAGTTGGCGGTGGTGCGATGCTGGTGCACAACAGATAAACGGGGCTAGTGTCGAAAATGCCGTTTTACGTCTTCTGGCCTGAAAAAAAGTCAGTTATGGCCGCTGGCTTTGGAAAGATTGCTCACGTTCCATGCATCTATGACGGAAATTGGAACTACTCAAAAGAGCCTTCCTGGTTTCTGCGAGACAGGGCGCTTGGGCAATGGCCAAAAGGAAGCGGCCGAAAGCAAACGCGAACATCGCTCTTGAACTACGCGCGCCGTTTGTGCGACTTTCTTGAGTGGTGCGATATTCGAGGCAAGGATTGGAAAGCCTTGTCGTACAGCGATGTAGTCGACGACGACCACGGATATCAAAATGAAATGCTGTCCGGGAGATGGTCCGTGCGTCGCGAGCCACTAGCGCCCTCAACTGTTAATCTCCGGGTAGATCAAGCATGTATGTTCCTTCAATGGGCGAATGCCCACTCGCTTCGCGACGAGTTCTATGTACCAACGAAGACGGTACATCTCAAAAAAGCCAGCGCGAAGAGCGGTTTCGGACCCAAGCCGGTGAAAACGGAGGTCCGTCAAGGGAAAGTCCGGGCGAATCCTAAGTCGCTAAGCCTGCCGACGGATGCTCAAGTACAGCGCTGGCTCTCTGCTGTGTACATAAATAGCGAATTCACGAAAGGCTTGATGAGCGAGACCATCATTCACACGGCCATTCGTCGGGAAGAGGCAGTGCAATGGCGCATCGACACCCTACCTTTAGATAAGAGTGACTGGAAAACCCGCGGTGGGAAAGTATTAGTTGAAGTGGCGTACGGCGCGAAGGGCCCGAAGCACATGACGGAAGATGGAGAGTGTGGCCCATCGCGAACGATCAAGATACCACTTCAGCTTGCAGAGAAGCTCCACGAATATCGAACTGTGCGCAGGCCTGTGCTTAGAGCCATGTATGTTCGCAACGCTAAAACCGAGCAGGAGCGAAGGCTACGCATGCGCAACAAGCCGACGCGCTTGTTCCTCTCTGACTTTACTGGCGAGCCGGTAAGTTCGTATAGCCTCTACACCGCATGGAAGAACGTCTCTTGTCTACCCTTCGATGAATGGTCGCCCCACTTAGGTCGCCATTATTGGGCGTGCAAGACATTGGTCAACGACGTAGCAAACACGTATGAACGGCTGAGAAGGGGTGAACCCCCGCCAGCAAACTGGGCAACAGGACAGGCGGCGGACTGCATCATGCTGCAATTAAAACCCCAATTGGGTCACATATCACCGGAAACGACGCAACTGTATCTCGAATGGATATACGACGTCTTTTCAGACGGTGGATTGACGATTGAATATGCAATGGAGTTGGACTCTATCGTTGCAAATTCGGAGCCACCAAATGACTGAGCCCCTCCGCAAACAGAGGAAGGGCATACATATACCGATACTCTCCCTAATTTCCCCGTCCGGGTCGACACCGACAGCCGATGAACCCGAAGCACTTAAGAAATTCACTGTGCTCTGCACGCGCGGAGGAATTATTGAAGAAGTATCGTTCGAGGAGTTTTGGGCAGGCAGCGAAGCGACGCACTATATCGGACGCTCCGCTTGGGAAGGAGAATTTCAAGGTCGGGCAACTTTGCTTGAAGCGCTGTTTCCTCATCTAAAGCTGGCGGTTCAATCGTTAAGTCCACGAACCACTCGATCGGTCAAAAGCTCCCTCCGTCAATGGTGGCGCTTGTTCGATGCATGTCAATCAGTTGCTCCGGTCTCCACGCCGGAGGATGTTAACGACCTCCATGCTGCGCTGGCACGCCAAGCGGGCTTCGACAACAAAAGCTATAACCTCCTTCTCAGACTCGTGAATGCCTACCGAAAGGCGAACGCGATGCCCCTTTTGCACTGGGCCCGGATGGCCGAGCAGCCTAGCGGCCAAAGAGACCTGCCTGAACAACGGTTTGTAAATGCGATATACCAGCACGTAAAGCGGCGCGTCCTAAGCCAAATCGACAGGTGGGCACAAGTAGACGCACTGACGAAATGCGGAATCGACTGGTCCGAGCCGTCGAAGTCTCGAAAGTACCGGCAACACTGGACCGAAGAAGACATCTACGCAACGCTACGCGGGATCCTTGATCGCCAAAAGGTCCCCCTAGTCAGTAGACAGCAATTCGTGAAACTCGTCGGCCGTCTGCGCTGGATTGAAGACGGCTTCACTCAGCGGCTGCTGGGCTTCTACCCTTCTCGGTCAGATGTCTTGAATTTCCTCTGCGTCTATGTTATTCGCTCAGGCTGGAATGAAGGCACCGCACTGGCGATTGATTTGTCATCCGACAACTGGATTTCGATCAATCCGCTGTCACCGGAGCTTCATACGGTGCGAGCAGTGAAGCCCCGAGGTGGGACGATTCAAAAATGCCAAGGGCTCGAGAAAGCTGACCTGTCACCCGGCAATCTCATTCGCGCCCTGGTACGCAGGAACGAACCATTGCGTGCAAAGCTGCAGGAGGACCTTGTAAAGTTGACGATTGAGCTGGCCGCCATGGAACGCGACTTTCCAAACTTTCAGGAAACCAAAGCCCACCGGAATCTCCGCATAAAGATCAGCAAGCTGGAAGAAATGATTCGCTCACCATGGTTATTCGCGGGAGCCGGCGGACAGATCGGATGGTTAGGCCAATCATCTTTAGGCGGTCGAACTACGCACGTCGCAGGGGAATCCGTCAGATACATGTCTTCCGTAATTGAAGAAGTCAATCGCGCGAGGCCCGCAGACGATCAAATCCCAAAGACTTTGGTAGCTTCAGATTTCAGAGATGCATGGATAGCATTCAACTACCGCGTGAGCGGATACAACTGGTTTGTCACCGTGATAGCCGCGGGACACAAGAACATCAGAACATTGATGCACTACCTTCGACAAAGGCAATGGCGTGCCCATAGTGCCAAGGCGGTAGCCGACTATGGAAATAATTTTTGGCGGGAAGTAACAGTCCATAGAAGAGTAGAGCCGGCTGTCTTGAAAGCACTTATAGAGAATGGTCAGGTTAGCGAAGTACAAGTGCAACGCTGGCTTGCATACAAAGATCGAACTCGACTAGGAATGGGGTGCAAAGACTTCAATAACCCTCCCCCCACAATTGATCCGAAACACGTCGCTGGCAACGGCTGCCGGACGCAACGATGCACCCTATGCCATCTTGGCGTCATGTTTGACGATAGCCTGCACTTGACTGCTATGCGTTTGGCGGAATTGCTTCACACCAAGGAAAATTGCCCTCTAGGCTCCTGGCACGAGTCGGACTTTCAAATTGAACTTGAGGCGACCGAGAATGCACTACGGGACTTCAATCCTGACAAAGTTCAACAGTCTTTGTCCTATTGGATTAAGGAGATCAAAGCCGGTCGGCATATCCCATTTACCTTTCCCGGAAGTCACACCATATGAGCCAAGCGCTTAATATTCCCACGACAAGCAAACCTGACACCTTTCGGGACAAAGCCCTGCTTACTCATGGGATTGGGAGCATCCAGCAGATGGACCTAGACGAGTTGCATGCGCTACAGCGAGCCCTCGGACTTGGAGGTCGCTGGCAATCGCCTGTGGTACCAGCTGAATGGGTAGGAAAGGGATCCAATCAAATGCTGAGTAGGCGCACACTCGACTTTCGCGCACGTCTCACGATCCTTGCCTGTCCCGCAAGTCAGCTGGACAAGGGCTGCGATGTTTTAGTCAGGGTTGGGCTATTACTTTGGATGGCGCCAAGTGCCGGAAACAAGGGGCTGGTCCTGTTAAAGCCAAGCACATGGTTAAAGTGTATGACCACCATGCTCCGGCTAGTGGCCCGCGGACTCTCGAAGGCCAGCACATCCAACGAAGGTGTTTTTGAATCCCTGGACGAAATGGATCTTGAGCAGATGTCAACTGGCACACGGCAACGGGAGTATTTTGCCGCCGAGTTGCTACGCATGCAGCGGTTCGCCGACCGAGGGCTATGGAACGACCGACCACGCTACAGGGAAGTCGAGACAAGTGACGTGGAGGCTTCGCGGCAAGGAGACGACAACAACGACAGGACTCATCATTCGAAGCCACATGCCCCACTTCCCGATGAGTTTGTGGCGGAAGCAGGCTGGCGCTTTCAGTGGATCAGCAGCAATCTTGGTCCAAATTTGCTAAAAATCATTAAGAAACAGAAAGAAATCTATAGCGATCTCCCAATTGAAGGCTCCGTTCTAGGCGCCACCCGAGTAGTTGAGCTGCGGCGCGACCGCTTCGTTGACTTCTTGAGAACATTTGAGTGGAAGGTAACTGACGGAGCCCCAATCAGCCAGCTGCCATTTGACCTAAACATTGTTGGCACTGGCAAAGGCCTGGCAGGCCAGCAAAAAAAAACCATGTCCTGGCCACCAACACAGTGGGGCCATGTACTAGCTCTCATCAGCCTGCTTCAAGTGGCACATTTGTTCATTTTTCTCCTCAGTGTGGGTAGTCGAATTGGAGAAGCGCTCTCGCTCAGGAACGGATGCGTTATCCGCTCTCCGGATGGAACCGCCCTCGCCAACGGTCGCACATACAAATTTGCAGCTGACATTTTTCAGGGTGACGAGCGTAATTGGGCCCTGCCACAAGTGGCTATTGAGGCGCTGGAATTGCAACAACAGCTTGTTGATCAGCTTTCCGGGCTCGGCACCCAACGGGAGGACTTGCACGAAGTCAGTCTAGATGCACATGGCCCGCTGTGGATTCAACTGGGTAATGGAAACATGGGAATGGAGTTGCAGGGCTCAGAGAATGTGAACCTCAAGAGGATGATCATTGTCCTAAATCTATCAGCGCGGCTGGGCGAGGACAATCTCACAACCCATAGATTTCGCAAGACCATTGCGCGTCTTTTGGCGTTGGCAGTGATAGGCGCTCCAAAGATACTAATGGACCTATTCGGCCACAAGACAATTGAAATGACTCTTCACTACATCCTTGCTGATCCCCTCATTCGGGCAGAGATGGATGAAGTTGCAAAGGCGCAAACGATCATGTTTGTTGAGGACGCGCTGCAGGACATTGACGGTTGCGGCGGGCCAGCCGGAAGGCGGCTTGCGCCTGTCGTGAAGTCTCATCGCGTTAGGCACGGTGCCGATTTCGGGGCTAACAGCATTCGCGAGTTGGCAGAGACTCTGACTTTGGGCGGAACACAGACTCAGATCGTTCGCGAGAACATCCTCTGCATGAAAACTGCACTCCAAGTTGGTCCATGCACCAGCAAACGCGCCGGAATGCCCAACCCAGCGCAATGCTCGTCTACGTGCGATCACCGACTTGAGTTGGCCGCAGCGAAGCAAGACGCTGAAGGCGCTCTGAGGACTAGCGTCCGCTGCTACTCAGAGGAAAAAGCTGCCGATAACAGGATCATGATGGAGTATTGGGCTGGGCAGGTACTGTCTGCACTACCGCGGTTTCAAGACCTCCGCGAAACGTGGTCCACACACCCTGTGGTGGCGGAGATTCTTTCAATGTCCATCTCTGATGCCGTCGTATGAAAAAGGGGAAAGCAACGCAAGGAGTCGTGCCTGCGGGGCTCCTCCAAAGCTCCAAGAATAGAACAGTTACCTTCACGAACAATATTCGAGCCGCTATGAAACAGATCGAGTTGGAGATCGATCAGAACCAAGGCCTCTATCCCTTCAATGGTGGACGATTGACTCAGGCGGAACTTTGCCGGCGAGCAAAAGTGACCAATGTTGCACTGCAGGGGCCCGCGCACAAAGATACGACACGCGTCATGGTTGAAGCTTGGCTTAAAACGGTTCGGGCAGGCATCACGACCGGGAGTAAGTCGGTACGCCGCGTCGTGACAGATCGCGCCGAGAATTGGAAGGCGCAACACGCCGCTGTAGCAACTTCTTACCATATAGTGGTACTGGAGATGATCGAGATGAAGCGGCGAGTTCGCGACCTCGAACGCGAGGCCGAGTCGCTTCGCGAGCAATTGAGACTGAGGTCTGATAAAAGTGTGGTGACGATGCCGCGCAAGAAGTGAACGCCAGGACGGGAAACTGATACCGATAGGTAAAAAGCAGCTTTTCGGTAATAGTGCGTGTTCCGGGAATCACTGACCACTGATCCGGAAGTCGCTGATCAATACCCTTGAGTTGACCAGTGAGTATGTGCAGTCTTACTTCGAAGTCAGCCATCTGGACGAGTCTTTCGGCGTCCTACGTTTTCTCGCTTTCCACCCCAATTTTTTCGAACCTTATCTCGAACCAGAGGCCATGATTCAGCAACCTTACTCTGGTGAAATTCCATCACTTCCTGAGCCATGAGTGTAGCAATGGCGGGATCAGAGTCCTGTTTCTGACGGCCAGCTTGCTTGCGCTGGGAGTTAGGTATCTTCGCTTCATCAGCAAGTTTAAACGGGACCACTGCGAGCACAAATCATTAAAGTTCTAAGTCTGAAACGTCGTATGAAGACTCAATTAGGGTACTGCCATCCAAGTAACGTCGCCGTCCGTTTAATTACCCATCCACACTGCTTTTTCGTGCACCAGGCTTTCGTTTCTAGGCTGCTGAGTAACCTCTCTAAAATTTGTTCACGAGTGCCAAAGGTTGATGCCTCCTTTTTGAGGCAGTAGTCCACAAACTGATTCGCCAAATCTTCACAGACCTCATACGCCTCCAGGACCTGAGATGGAGCCGTTCCTTCTGCATAATAAATTCCATCCTCTTCTACCAAAGCCAGTTTGGGCTGGGCACCAGCCAAGGAAAAAGGCTGTGGTTCGACAGGAAAATCGTCGGGGATTCCGGGGTATCTGGTCGGATCTAGAGGCATAAAACTACGTTCGAATTGGCAAGAGTCGAGGGATTACTGATGTGAGGCGCACTGAGCGGCGATACCTAGTCGAGTGCATCTTCAAGAGCCATCCAGAACATACTAATGACGCGCTGCAAGCGCTAACTGCTCAAGAAGGCGCTCTTCGTCGTCTCCGCCAATTCCCGTGATTCGAGTCACTATCTCACGTTCGACCGCCCATTGATACACGCGCATTAAGTCCCACAGGGCGCTTTCGCTCACTGTCATCTCATCTTTTTTTCCCCCCGGCTTGGCCGAACCAAGAACTAAGCAAATGACCAGCATCATGGGCGCTGCTATGGATGGCACGGGTTCAACATCATTACCTTCCTCAAGTAAGCGCAGGTCACGAGCAATAGACAGAAGCATGGGCTCTGTCAATGAAGCGGGAAAAGCACCTTGCCTGCCTTTTTTCTGACGTAAAAGCTCTGATAGGTGCACCAAATCAGTTGGCTGAGTTGGGCGAAGTGTGCTGAGGCTCACTATGTTCTCCGTTAGCTATGGATTCTGCGCTTTGCACCATAAAAGCGGGTGCATAAAGGAGTCTACAACAGGAAAGTCAGGGGATGAAAAAACCCCGAAACGAAAGCCTCCTGAAAGCCTTGGCAACGGAAATCAAGAGTCTGCGAACAGGACTGGGTGTTAGCCAGGAGGAAATAGCGCATCGGGCTGGGCTGAACCGCACGTTTGTAGGAAAAATAGAGGTCGCACAGACCCAGCCATCCTTTACTGTGTTGATTCAGTTGGCTGATGCTCTTGAGGTGGACGCTGTGGAGCTTGTCGCAAACATCATCAAGCGCACAAAAAAGGAATTGGGGTCGCGGCATCCCAGGTAAAAGGGTCGGCCTCGGTGTTGAAGCCTTTTCGGACATTCTCGTTGTGCAACGAAAACGGCAAGTTCGGCACTAGAAATTGTGACTCGCCAAAACCGTCTTGTGGAACCCCAAAGTCAGCTCCCGAGGGCAAAGCGGTTTTTTCAAGGAGCCCGTTGGGCAACTGAAAACAGCCAGCCGTGTATAACTGCCCATTCGGTTGCCCGAAGTCGGTATTGCTGCGGCTCCCGTCATTCGAGCTCGACGACCGAACCGATACTTGTCGGCTTCATGTGGGCACTCGGTTGCGCGACTCAAAACCAGATGAATGAGGTTAGCCATCCATTGGGGTATACCCCGGGGGATTCACTCCCGGGTCAACGCCGCATTGCTTGATCCTTGATTCGGTTAATCTCTGCACAAAACTCGGATTTTTCACTAAGGAGCTATGTGGGCCAGACCAAAATTGAGGTCGTCCGCGCTCGCTTCCCACCTAATGCAGGCACCTGATAAGCACAGCTTGGCTGTCCACGGGTCAAGTAGATGGTGTGGACTGCTGCAGATTGCGCGGCATCGGCAGTGGCCAGGTAACAGACGCCAGTTGAGCGCAGAAGGAATGTACGAAGGTATGAAGCTATGACATCTGCAGGCGAAGGAACTGGTAAGGACTAAGGGGAGTAAGAAGGCAATGCCGAGAAATATCGCGGAAGAGACCAGCAATTTCGGCTTCTTGGCCGAGCACAGTCCGTTGCTAGCAGATCTTGGATCAACCGCGGAACGCCTCTATCCGTTCGATCCGGCCAGTTGCGTACTCAAGCTGCGGTTGCTGGCGGAGAGCATCACGCAGGAAGTGGCTTCCCGCATCGGCTTGCGTCTGCTGCAGCCTACCCAGGCCGAACTGCTGCACGCAGTGGACCGGCGGCTAGGCCTGGATCCACAGGTTCGCCAGATGTTCCACCTGCTGCGCCAGCGGGGTAATGAAGCTGCGCACCAAGCCAACCACCGCATCGGCTACCGCGAGGGACTGGACGCGTTAAAGGTGGCGCGTGAAGTGGCGCTGTGGTTCCATCGAAGCTTCGGTATCAACCCTGATTTCAAGCCTGGCCCCTTCATCCTGCCGGACGACCCCAGCCAGAGGCTGCTTACGCTACAGCAGCAGGTGGCCTATCTCACCCAGCACTTGCAACAAGCACAAACAGAACAGGCGGCTAAAGCCCAGATGACCGAACTGCTAGCCACCCAGGCCGCGCAGGAGCGGATGCTAGCCGAACGAGCCGCCGAAGAGCGCACCGTCTACGAAAGCCTGGCCGAGGAGGCCAGCACGCGCTATGCCACCCTCAAGGCCGAATTTGACGCCCACCTGCAGGTCACCAACGCCCAAGCTGATACAGCCAGCTCACAAGACATTAAGGCCTTCGCGCAGCGAACCACCCAGGCCGCACAGAAGGTAGCCATGGACGAAGCGTCCACCCGCCTGCTCGTCGATGAGATGCTCAAGAGCGCGGGCTGGGAGGCCGACACACACAAACTTACCCATGCCAAGGGCGCCCGTCCGGAACGCAATCGCAATCGGGCTATTGCCGAATGGCCCACAGCTGGCAAACAGAGTGCCGACTGTTGATTCATCACCCCAACTGAGCCAGTGTTCACGTCCAATATTGAGCCACTTGTTTGTTGAAGAATTTGGCTACTCGGATGTGGATAAGTCTAATGGCATCTCTATTTCTTGAGTTCCTTTCGGTGAACGTTGTCGGCCTGAACGGATGGCCGGTTTGCCCTGAGCACTGGAGTTCCTGAAGCGCCAGCTCTGGTTGCCAGTCTCCACGATGTGGCAGTGATGGGTCAGTCTGTCCAGCAAGGCCGTAGTCATCTTTGCGTCACCAAACACACTGGCCCACTCCGAGAAACTTAAGTTGGTGGTGATCACCACGCTGGTGCGCTCGTACAGCTTGGACAGCAGATGGAAGAGCAAGGCTCCGCCAGACTGCGTGAAGGGCAGGTAGCCCATCTCGTCAAGGATCACCAGATCGGCGTACATCAGGCGGTTGGCCAGTTGCCCGGCCTTGCCCTGGACCTTCTCCAGCTCCAGTGCGTTGACCAACTCCACCGTCGAGAAGAAGCGCACACGCTTGCCATACACCCGGATCGCTTCAATGCCCAGGCTGGTGGCCAGATGCGTCTTGCCCGTGCCGGGGCCGCCCACGAGCACCACGTTGTGCGCAGAATCGATGAACTTCATCTGGTGCAGCTCGCGGATCAAGGCCTCGTCTACCTGGGCCTGCTCGAAGGCAAAGCCTGCCAGATCCCGGTGGTGCGGGAAGCGTGCCGCGCGCATCTGGTAGGCCATGGAGCGCACGTCGCGGTAGCCGCTCTCGGCCTTGATGAGCTGGTGCAGCACCGTCTCATGGTCCAGAGTCTTCAGCCGTGCTGTGCCCAGCACCTCCGGCCAGGCACTGGCCATACCGTGCAGGCTCAGGCCCTTGAGGGCAGTGGCGATGTCATTGGACATGGCTGTCCTCCTGATTCACGCGCAGCCGGTCGTACCGGTGCACATCGGCCTCGGGCGGCTCGGTCAGGACCAGCCCGGTCTGCACATCTGCCGCATTGTGGCGTTGCTCCTTCAGGCGCGACAGCACATTGAGCGCGTGTTCGGCGCTCACCCGCCCTGACTGCAACGCCAGTTCCACCGCCACCACCACCGCCTCCAGCCCATGCAGGGTGACAGCTGTGAGCACCTGGGCCATGACACGGTCACCTCCAGGGTGCTTGAGCAACTGCCGCTGCAACTGCTGCAGCGGCTCGGGCATGGTCTTGAAGGGCGCGCCGTTGCGCAAGGCGCCTGGCTTGCGCTCGATCAGGCTGATGTAGTGGGTCCAGTCGTAGAGGGTCTGGTCACGCTCGAAGCTGCGATTGAGGGTGACACACTCGCCCTCGGGGCCGACCACCAGCAGCCGATCCGGGTAGGCCCGCAGGCTGACCACACAGTTCACCCACTCACACGGCACGCTGTAGCGGTTGCGCTGGTAGTGAATCAGGGCAGTGGCCGAGACCCGCACTGGCTGCTCCACGTAGCCATCGAAGGGACTGGGGCACGGCATGAGTCGGGCCTGCTCGTCCTGCCAGACGTCCGCAACCGTCAACTCTGGCCACTCCGGGTGCGCCATCTCACTCCAGCACTGCCGGCAGGCCTGCAGCAGCCACGCATTGAGTTCGGCCAGACTGGTCCAGCGTCGCTCGCCGGCCTCGCGCCAGATGCCGCGGCGCCTGTCCTGCACGTTCTTCTCCACGATGCCCTTCTCCCAGCCGGCCGCACGGTTACAGAACTCGGCCTCGAACAGGTAGTGCCCAGTCATGGCCTCGAAACGGGCGTTGACGCTGCGCTGTTTGCCTGCACCTACCCGGTCTACTGCGGTCTTCATGTTGTCGTAGATGCCTCGCCTGGGTACGCCCCCGAGCAGGGCAAAGGCCTGGGCATGCGCATCGAACAGCATCTCGTGGGCCTGGGCATAGTAGGCCACCAGTACAAATGCCCGGCTGGCTGCCAGCTTAGTGTGGGCTACCTCCAGCCTGCGGCGCAGCCCACCGATGAAGGCGTACTCGCAGCTCCAGTCGAACTGGAAGGCTTCGCCCAGCTCAAAGCTCAAGGGTACGAAACCAGCATGGCGCGGGGCATTCTCCTGCGCCTCTCGCCAGCGTTTGCTGAACTCATAGACCGGGCCCCGGCTGCCGCTGTAACCCTGGGCGCGCAAGGCCTCGAACAGCGCCTTGGTGCCGCGGCGCTCGCGTTTGCCGCGATGGGCATCGGCCTTGAGCCAGGCGGTGAGCTGGTCCTTGTACGGGTCCAGGATGCTGGGTGCGCCTGCACGCTTGGGGTAGCGCGGCTCGACCATCTCACTCTGTTTCAGCCACTTGGTGGCCGTATTGCGCGACAGCCCCAATCGGCGCGCCGCTTCGCGCACTGACAGGCCATCCCTGCGGACCAGCCGGCGCAATTTACTCAGTGTTCCCACGTTGATCACTCCTGCATACCTTTGCTGAAAAAATCAGCAGGATAGGTGCATAACGTGGCTCAAATTTGGGCGTGAATCCCGCTAGAAATGGCTCAAGGTTGGAAATGAATCAACACCTTTGAGCAGCTGTGCGCAGTGATGGATGCCTATGTGAATGCTGGACTGCTGGCTCCTGAACAGAGGCCAGGGGCCGAGTTTCTGGCCTGGTCGGCGGTGCATGGCTTGGCGTTGTTCTTTATTGATGGTCCGCTAGACCAAGTTGCATCCAAGCAGAAAACGCTGATGTCGTCACGGTTGCTGACCATGATTGAAAGTGGACTGATGGGTAGAGTGGCGGTCTAGAAGAGCCTTGGCGAATGACTGCTTTGATGACTCATGGCGTCAACTGTGGAGTTCCGCTTTGTCTCGTCGAGAGTCATTCATCAAAGATCGACTCCTGTCAGACGCTTTAGACGATTTCCACCAAGTATTACTGGTCATTGCAAGCAACCTGGTCAGGAATTCCCGGATCAATGGACTGTAATTTCCAGAATACGCACTCGTTGCGAATCAGTCACAAGTGACGTGTACTGCGTTGAATCTCGCTCGCTACGCGAGGTGTCTGCCAGGGCATGCTGTCATAGAGGACCCAGGTCAAGACAATGCTTGTCAAACGCCGCGTTCGCGTCCTCTTCGCGGTACATATGGTGGATCGATTCCGGTTGGCCTCTGTGTTTCCGTGAATTCGAGTTCACTTCTGGCCAATGAAAAAGTTATCCACAGCACCCCCCCAAAAAAGAAGAAATCGGGTACTAATTCAGGACAGCCGAGGCGCAAAAAACAAATACCAACCTAATCGAAATACATAGAGCATCATTAATCGACATTTTTTATCAATAAAATCAAACGTCAACGTATAGTCATACTGGCGTATCTTCCCTTGCCATGCATCAGCACCAGCAGCGGCTTGGCGTCCTGGTCCTGCATCACCAGCGTCTTGACCACCGTGAACGGATCCAAGCCCAGCACCTCGGCACTGTGCTGCGCGCCGCCGTGCTCCAGATACTCGTACGGGTGCTCGGTGAAGGGCACTTTATTGGCCTTCAACAACTGCGTGGCTGGCGTTTCACTGACATGTTCTTTCTTTGCCATCCCGGCATTTTGCCTTCACGGCAACACCACCAGCAGGCCAGCGCGTCCCCAGGCAGTGTTCAGGCGGTACCTGGATCATGAGAAATATTACCAGGCAAGCCACTCGCCATTTCGATGAAATCCATGGATGTGCCAGCGCCAGAGTCCATCGTTTTGTACGGCTTTGTAAAAAAAGACGAAGCGCTCTCATGCAGACAGCCTGCCGCACACAGGAACTGCACAGTCGCGCAGTTCACCACGCCACGCCTGCCCTTGCCAGGCTGCGGCATCCGGTGAAAAACCCGCACCCTTCTGAAAATTACCATGATGAACCCGGCCCGGACGCCAACCCGCGAAAGGCGTATCACGATGCTTTATGCCGCTTTCAGTCGCATGGTTTTTATTTGATCAGCAAACAAGAATCAACAGCAGGATTCACGCGTTCATGCCAGACCGGTCCAGGTTGCTGTTGACTCCAACTTTTCAGCAGGATATGCCCCGTGGTCTTTACAACCCGTAACGAGGCGCTGGACAGAGAAAATCCCTGCGCTAAAAAATGCGGGCGATTGTCGGCTGGGATCGACATCACCATGACGGATGAACCACCACGGAGGACTTATGGAAAAGGAAGATGCTGAAGTCCAACTTCAGGGCAAGGAACTTGAAGACATTCGCAGTGTCGCGAAGCGGATAGAAAAAGATGTCCTGCAGCATGCGGGCCATATCCTGCAGGTGCTCTACGGGCCTGGTCACAAGCACACGGCGAAGTCTGTCAGGGTCTTTCCGAACAACATGAAGACTGCCATTCTGGATGAACACCTCAAAGTGATCGGCGTGTGGGTGGATCCTCCCGGCATCTGCAGGAAACCGCGAAAAGGCGAAAAGTTCGACTAGCCCCTTCGCCTCCCTGAAAGCCGGCCCCATTCACTCAGTTGATCACCGGAGGAACCGTCCATGAAGCAAGAAACCGTCATCTCCGAAGCCTGCGCGACGGGCGATCTCGCCAGCCTGCTGAAATCAAAAAAGCTGGTCGATGGAGAAAATATCATCTTCCAGGACCTGGACAACGGCAAACTCGTCGCGGTCGTTTCCAAAGGGGTCATCAAGGAGTGGCTCGCCTTTGACCAGGACGGCGGCGAGGTGCCGACAGTCGTGATCAGGCAACCCTGTGAAAAAGCGGAAGCAAAAGGAAGCAAGGCCAAAAGAAGGGGCTACCGGACATGCGTCAAGATCTGCGCCTGCTTTCCGCGAGGCGACAGATGCTGGTGGGAGTGCTGGTGATCGGGTCTGTCTGCGGCAAGTCTCCCGGCGCGGCGGCAAGGTGGTGAGCCGCATGGAAGCAACGTGCAGTGCACGCAGCCACCCACACACCTCAAGGCGCCGACTCAACCCGTCAGCACCCAGTCATCGACTACAACGCCGGGTCGCGCGCATCCCAGCGGATTTTGTCGATCTCTGCCAATACCTCGGGCGAGAGCGTGGTACCCCAGGCGTTGAGGTCTTCATCCAGCTGCGCCAGGGAAGTCACGCCAATGATGGTGCTGGCCACCTGCCATTTGGTGTAGCAGAACGCCAGCGCCATCTGCGTCGGCGTGAGGCCGTTGGCGCGGGCCAGTGCGTTGTAGCGGCGCGCAGCGACCAGCGCTTCGGGCCGGCCCCAGCGCTGCTTGCGCATGGATTCAAACTTGCCGATGCGGGCCTCTTTCGGCGCGGCAGGTCCTTCGGTGCCGGACTCGTCGTACTTGCCGGTCAGCAGGCCGAAACCCAGCGGCGAATACGCCAGCAAGGACACACCCAGCCGGTGCATGGTTTCATCGAGGCCATTTTCCACCGTGCGGTTGATCAGGCAATACGGGTTCTGCACCGTGGCCACGCGCGGCAGGCCGTGCTGCTCGGCCAGCCGTACGAACTCATGCACGCCGTAAGGTGTTTCATTGGACAGGCCGATCGCGCGGACCTTGCCCGCCTTCACCAGCCCGGCCAGCGCCTCCAGCTGGGTGTGGATGGACGACACCGGCTTGTCCTTGGTGGGGTCAAAGTACACCATGCCAAACGCCGGCACGTGGCGCACCGGCCAGTGGATCTGGTACAGGTCAATCACATCCGTCTTCAGGCGCTTCAGGCTGTCGTTGCAGGCACCCACGATGTCGGCTTCGGTCAGGTCGGTGCTGCCGTTGCGGATCCATGGCATGCCGCGCGACGGGCCGGCGACCTTGGTGGCCAGCACCACGCGGCTGCGGGCCGAAGGATTTTTGGCGAACCAGTTGCCCAGAATGGCTTCCGTCGCGCCAAAGGTCTCGGCGCGTGCCGGCACCGAATACATCTCGGCGGTGTCGAGGAAATTGATACCCCGTTCCAGCGCACGGTCCAGGATGCTGTGGGCTGACGCCTCATTCACCTGTTCGCCGAAGGTCATGGTGCCCAGGCAAATGGGGGTGACATGCAGGCCGCTGCTGCCGAGTTGAACTTGTTTCATGAGAACCCGTGAAATGGTGGAAATGAAGAAAGGTGAAGAATAAATGCCTGAGGTCCATGCCCGGAGCCAACGCAGGGGCCAGCGGCGCGGCGATCCCGCCGGCACGACTCTTAGCCATCTTAGTTTAAGGGCTCGCTGAAGATTTACGGGAAAACCGCCGACATCGATAGCGCGCTTGTCTTACATCTGCTCACCGTTCGAATGGCTAGCATTCACACATCAGCGCCAACATCCCGTGGCCGTCTGAATTCACAGTCTGACAAGAGGAGCCATCTCATGACCCACACATCCACCCGATTCATGCCCATCAAATCCCTGACCTGCGTCGCCCTGGCGCTCGCCGTCCTGTCCGGTTGCGCCAACATGAGCGAAACCCAACAGGGCACCGCCAAAGGTGCCGGCATCGGCGCTGTTGCAGGCGCGCTGCTCGGTGCAGCCACTGGCGGCTCCAAGGGCGCAGCCACTGGCGCGGTCCTCGGCGGTGCCGTAGGCGCTGGCGGCGGCTACATCTGGTCGAAGAAAATGCAGGACCAGAAGGCGGCCATGGAAAAAGCCACTGTCGGCACCGGTGTGGCCGTGAGCCAGACCGCCGACAACCGCCTGAAGCTCGACATCCCGAGCGATGTGTCGTTTGACGTGGGCCGCTCGGCCATCAAACCCAACTTCGCCCCGGTGCTGGACCACTTCGCGACCAGCCTGAACCAGAACAATGTGACGACGGTGACCATCATTGGCCACACCGACAACACCGGCTCTGACGCCATCAACAACCCGCTGTCGGTGGACCGTGCAGATGCTGCCCGCGACTACCTCGTCAGCCGCGGCGTGGCCCGCACCCGCATCGTGACCGATGGCCGCGGTTCGCGCGAGCCGATTGCAGACAACAGCACCCAGCAAGGCCGTGACAAGAACCGCCGCGTCGAGATTTACGTGGCCGAACAGATGGCTGCACGATAACTGGCACACCCCTATCGGCGCTCACTTCGTGTAGCACCTTTTCCCCTTGCAGATCACTTGGTACACCCCTGTCGGGGCTCACTGCGTGTAGCCCCATCTCCCCTTGCAGGGGACGACGCCAGCAGCCTGGCGAAGCCAGTTCTGCGGCGCCTGCTGCTTGAATCAGGTCAGCTTGCTCGCCTTCATTCCCTCTCCCTCTGGGAGAGGGCTAGGGTGAGGGCCAGCGGCGCTTGGGCGAGATAGCCGGTTCCGCGGCGCCACCTTGGAATAAAAAAGCACCTTTCAGGGTGCTTTTTCGTTGTGTAGTCTGGGTCTGGATCAGGTGGCGGCTTTGAAGCGGTCTTCTTCCTGCAGCCGCAACACCCGCCGTTGCACCTTGCCGGTGGTGGTCATGGGCAGTGCGTCGATGAACTCGATCTCCTTGGGGTATTCGTAGGGTGCCAGCATGGTCTTCACGTGGGCTTGCAGTTGGGCCACCACCTGCTGGTCGAAGTCGGCCTCCTTGCCCGGGTTACCCGCGTTGCCTGCCTGGCGTGCGCGCGCTGCGGCAAAGTCGGGTGCCAGCACCACATAGGCCTTGACCACCGCGCCGCGTTCGCGGTCGGGCTTGGGCACCACGGCTGCGTTGGCGACCGCAGGGTGCTTGACCAGGCAGTTTTCGATCTCACCCGGGCCGATGCGGTAACCCGCCGCCTTGAACACGTCGTCTGCCCGGCCTTCGTACCAGAGGTAGCCGTCGGCATCGCGCCGGGCCAGGTCGCCGGTGCGGCACCAGTCACCGGTGAACTTGGCGCGGGTGGCGTCGTCACGGCGCCAGTAGCCCAGAAAGAAAATCGGATCGGGCTGGCCATGCACGTCATAACGGTTGACGGCCACGTCACCCGGCACGCCGACGGCGCACTCCTGGCCCTCATCGTCTATCACCGCCACGCGATGGCCCGGGTAACCCTTGCCCATGCTGCCAGGGCGCGCAGGCCAAAACCGATGGCAGTTGCCGACGACGTAATTGATTTCAGTCTGGCCGAACATCTCGTTGACGACCACGCCCAGTTCGTCGCGGCAGTAGCCGAACACGGCATCGCCCACGGCCTCGCCGGCGCTCATCAGCCCCTGCAATTGCAGGCGGAACTGCTGCCGCGGGTGCGGGTAGGCCTTCATCATGGCCTTGAGGGCGGTGGGGAACAAAAAGGTGTGCGTCACACCCTGCTGCTGCATCAGGCTGAAGGCCAGCTCCGGGCTGAAGCGGCCGTTGAAGGCGACGATGGGACGGCCGAAATACAGGGTGGGCAGCAGCGCGTCCATCAGGCCGCCCGTCCAGGCCCAGTCGGCCGGGGACCAGAACACCGCTTCTGAATCTGTCCTTGGATAGCCCGCCTTTGCCTCCGGCGAAAAACCAAACCAGTTCTGGCTGCAGACAAAGCCCGGCAGGTTACCGATCAGCGCACGGTGCGCCAGCAGCGCGCCCTTGGGTGGCCCGGTGGTGCCGCTGGTGTAGATGAGGATGGCCGCGTCATCGGCCCTGGTGCGAACGGGCGTGAAGGCGCGCTTCTGCTCCGCCAGCGCCGGGGCATAGTCGAGGTCGCCCTGCCCGGCGGCTGTGCCCGCCGCCACCACCGTGCGCAATGCGGGGCAACGCGCGCGCACGGCGTTCAGGTTGTCGATGGCGCTTTCGTCGCAAATGGCCACCACGGCCTCGCTGTCCTGCAGGCGGTATTCGAGCGCGTCAGGGCCGAACAGCATGGACAGCGGCATCGCCACTGCGCCGATCTGGAACACCGCCATGTAGGCCACGGCGGTTTCAAAGCGCTGCGGCATCACGATCGCCACCCGGTCGCCGCGCTGCACGCCCAGCGCCACCAGCACATGGCTGAGCGCATCGGCAGAGCGCTGCAGCTCCGCATAGGAATAGGCCACCGTCGGGCCGTCGGCCGCGTGCGCGCGGATGGCAGTGCGTGGGCTGGCACCCCGCCCGGCCTCACCGGCCCAGCGCCTGCAGCACACCTCGGCGATGTTGAAGTACGCATCCACCTGCCAGCGAAAGCTGCCGTGCATGGCGGCGTAGGCATCCACGGCCGGGCTGGCCTTGTCCCTGTGTTGACTGCGCATCGGCATCTGTCTCCTTATGATTCTGTCCAATGTACAAAGAAAACCGATCCTCACGCAGCGAGTTTGTCCCTATCCGCGGGCTGCAGTACCACGTCCGCGTCTGGGACGCGCCAGCCACCCACGACCCGGCCGCGGCGGCGAAACCTCCGCTGGTGCTGGTCCACGGCTGGATGGACGTAGGCGCCTCTTATCAATTCATGGTCGATGCGCTGTCAGAAGCCTTCATGGCGGGCCGCCGCGTCATCGCGCCGGACTGGCGCGGCTTCGGCCTGACCCGCAGGGCAGACCAGGCAGACCCTCATGCCCAGGGCACCGACCACTATGTGTTCGCCGACTACCTGGCCGACCTCGACTTTCTGCTGGACCATTACGCCGGCGACCAGCCCGTGGACCTGGTCGGCCACAGCATGGGCGGCAATGTGGCCATGCTGTACACCGGCATCCGGCCTGCACGCATTCGCCGCCTGGTCAACCTGGAAGGCTTTGGCCTGCCCGCCAGCCGCCCCAGCCAGGCCCCCGGGCGCTATGCCAAGTGGATTGACGAGCTCAAGAGCCTGCACCGCGGCGAGATGGCGCTCAAGGCCTATGCCGATGTGGGGGGTGTGGCCCGCCGCCTGATGAGGACCAATCCGCGCCTGTCGCCCGACAAGGCAGCCTGGCTGGCTGCCCACTGGGCAGCGCCGGACGCACAGGGCCAGTGGCGCATTCTGGGCGAGGCCTCTCACAAGGTGACCAGCGCGCAGCTCTACCGGCTCGATGAGGTGATGGAAATTTACCAGCGCATCACCGCCCCCACGCTGGCGGTGGAGGCCTCCGACGACTCGCTCACCACCTGGTACAAGGGCAGCTACACCCTGGCCGAGTACCACGAGCGCCTCCAAAAGCTGCCCGACGCCCGGGTGGCGGTGATTGAGGATGCCGGCCACATGCTGCACCACGACCAGCCCGAACAGCTGGCGGCGCTGATCGAGCAGTTTCTGTAAATCCCGCCCGGGCACCCGGCGGCCCGGAGCATGAGAAAATCACGGGTTGCGGCCCCGGGCGTCAACCCGGGGTCAGACCACCCACCGGATTCCGGTCGCCGTATCGACGCTACGTCAAGGTTCGGCAGCCACCCCACATTTTTCAGGATTGAACACCATGGACGCAGAACGCATCAACCTCATTGGCAACCAGCTCGCTGACCTGAGCAACCGGGTCAACGAGCTTCGGGGGTATCTTTGACTACCCTGCCAAAGAACGAAAACTGAACGAAGTCAACGCCGCGCTGGAAGACCCGAAAGTCTGGGACAACCCCAAGCGCGCGCAGGAACTCGGCAAGGAAAAGAAGTCGCTCGAGGACGTGGTGCACGTCATCGACCGGCTCACCTCCGAGCTGGCTGACAACGCCGAGCTGTTCGAGATGTCCAAGGCCGAAGGCGACGAGGCCGGCATGCAGACGATTGAAGGCGAAGCCGTCAAGGTCGCCGCTGAAGTCGAGAAGATGGAATTCCGCCGGATGTTCAACAACCCGGCCGATCCCCTGCCCTGCTTCCTCGACATCCAGGCCGGCGCCGGCGGCACCGAAGCCTGCGATTGGGCCAGCATGCTGCTGCGTCAGTACCTCAAGTACGCCGAGCGCAAGGGCTTCAAGACCACGATCGAAGACGAAACCGCGGGCGACACCGCCGGCATCAAGGGCGCGACCATCAAGATCGAGGGCGAATACGCCTTCGGCCTGCTGCGCACCGAAACCGGTGTGCACCGCCTAGTGCGCAAGTCGCCGTTCGATTCATCCGGTGGGCGCCACACCTCGTTCGCCTCGGTGTTTGTCTACCCCGAGATTGACGACTCGATCGAGATCGACATCAACCCCTCGGACGTGCGCACCGACACTTTCCGCGCCAGTGGCGCCGGCGGCCAGCACATCAACAAGACCGACTCGGCTGTGCGCCTGACGCACATCCCGACCGGTATCGTCGTGCAGTGCCAGGACGGACGCAGCCAGCACAGCAACCGCGATGTGGCCTGGAAGCGCCTGCGCTCGCGCCTCTACGACTTCGAGCTGCGCAAGCAACAGGAAGCCCAGCAGAAACTCGAAGACACCAAGACCGACGTGGGCTGGGGCCACCAGATCCGCAGCTACGTGCTGGACCAGAGCCGCATCAAGGACCTGCGCACCAACTACGAAACCTCGGCCACGCAGAAGGTGCTGGACGGCGATCTTGATCCCTTCATTGAAGCCTCGCTGAAGCAGGGCGTCTGAAGCCCTGCCCAGCCCACCACGCCTCGAAGAAACCGTTTTTCCCTCCACATCTTTAGGACATCTCCATGTTGCAAATGCTTGACGACCGGGGAACAGGGCCAGCCACGCCTGCGGTCATCCACCGTGCGGACTACCTCGCCCCTGCCTTCTGGATTGACACGGTAGACCTGTGCTTTGACCTGGACCCGGCCAAAACGCGCGTGCTCAACAAGATGACGCTGCGCCGCAACCCTGACGTTGCCGCGCAGCCGCTCAGGCTCGACGGCGAAGAGCTGAACCTGGCACGCGTGCTGGTCAACGGCCAGGGCACCAGCTTCAAGATGGACGGCAACCAGCTGGTGCTGGAAAACCTGCCCACCGGCCCCGAGCCGATCGAGCTGGAAATCTTCACCACCACCTGCCCCGCCAAGAACACCAAGCTGATGGGCCTGTACGTGAGCAACGACTCCTTCTTCACCCAGTGTGAAGCCGAGGGCTTTCGCCGCATCACCTACTTCCTCGACCGGCCCGACGTGATGGCCAGCTACACCGTGACGCTGCGCGCCGACAAGGCGAAGTACCCGGTGCTGCTGTCCAACGGCAACCTGGTGGCTCAGGGCAACCTGGACGACGGCCGCCACTTCGCCAAGTGGGTGGACCCGCACAAGAAGCCCAGCTACCTGTTCGCCCTGGTGGCCGGCCAGCTGGTGGCGCGTGAGCAGCGCATCACCTCGCGTGGCGGCAAGGACCACCTGCTGCAGGTCTATGTGCGCCCCGGCGACCTCGACAAGACCGAGCACGCGATGAACTCGCTGATGGCCAGCGTGGCCTGGGACGAAGCGCGCTTTGGCCTGCCGCTGGATCTGGAACGCTTCATGATCGTCGCCACCAGCGACTTCAACATGGGCGCGATGGAGAACAAGGGCCTGAACATCTTCAACACCAAGTACGTGCTGGCCAACCAGGCCACGGCCACCGACACCGATTTTTCGAACATCGAAAGCGTGGTCGGCCACGAGTACTTCCACAACTGGACGGGCAACCGCGTTACCTGCCGCGACTGGTTCCAGCTGAGCCTGAAGGAAGGCCTCACCGTCTTCCGCGACCAGGAGTTCAGCCAGGACCTGTGCGCCGAGGCCTCGGCCCGCGCGGTGAAGCGCATTGAAGACGTGCGCGTGCTGCGCACCGCCCAGTTCCCCGAAGACGCCGGCCCCATGGCGCACCCGGTGCGGCCCGACAGCTACATCGAGATCAGCAACTTCTACACCGTCACGATCTACGAAAAAGGCGCCGAAGTCGTCCGCATGATGCAGACGTTGGTGGGCCGCGCTGGTTTTGCCAAGGGCATGACGCTGTACTTCGAGCGCCACGACGGCCAGGCCGTGACCTGCGACGACTTCGCGCAGGCCATTGCCGACGCCAACCCCGGCTCGCCGCTCGCCAGGCTGCTGCCACAGTTCAAGAACTGGTACAGCCAGGCGGGCACACCGCGCGTGCAGGCGCATGGCGTGTACGACGCGGCTGCGCGCAGCTACACCCTCACCCTCAGCCAGAGCTGCGAGCCCACCCCGGGCCAGACGGGCAAGCAGCCATTTGTGATTCCGGTGGGCCTGGGCCTGCTGGGCGCTGACGGCCGCGACCTGCCCTTGCGGCAGCAAGGCGATGAAAACACTGTCGACGTCATCACCGGCACGCAAACACTGGTGCTCACCGAAGCCAGCCAGCGTTTCACCTTTGTCGGCATCGACAGCGAACCGGTGCCTTCCATCCTGCGCGGCTTCACCGCGCCGGTGGTGCTGTCGTTTGACTATTCCGACGCGCAGTTGCTGCATCTGCTGGCGCACGACAGCGACCCCTTCAACCGCTGGGAAGCCGGCCAGCGCCTGGCCGTGAACCGCGCCATTGCAGCCATCCAGTCGCTGGCGGCCAACGCGTCCGCCCCCACCGCCCACCTGCTGGACGACGCCTACCTCGGCGCGATGCGCCAGGTGCTGAACCACCCCACGCTCGACGCTGCCTTCAAGGAGCTGGTGCTCACGCTGCCGTCTGAAACCTACCTCGCCGAGCAGCTCGACGTGGTGGACCCGCAGCAGATCCATGCCGTGCGCGAAGCCATGCGCCAGCAACTGGCCACCGCGCTGCAACCCGACTGGGAAGCCGCCTACGCCGCCTGCGAGAACACCGGCGCCTACACGCCCGACCCCACATCCTCAGGCCGCCGCGCACTGGCCGGCATGGCGCTCACGCACCTGTGCCTGGCCGCTCAGGCCAGCGGTGACGCGGTGTGGCCCGGCAAGACGCTGCAGCGCTTCAAGGACGCAGCCAACATGACAGACCGCTTGAATGCGCTGGCGGCTCTTGTCTCTAGCGGGCACCCGCTGGCCGCCGAAGCACTGGCGCGTTTTCACGCCATGTTCAAGGACGAAGCCCTGGTCATCGACAAATGGTTTGCATTGCAAGCCGGCTCGCCAGACCGCGGCGGCAACATCCTGCCCGCGGTGAAGCAACTGATGAAGCACAGCGACTTCAGCCTGCGCAACCCCAACCGTGCCCGCAGCGTGGTGAGCACCTACTGCCATGCCAACCCGGCGGGCTTTCACCGCGCCGATGCGGCAGGCTATGTGTACTGGAGCGAGCGCGTGATCGAGCTCGACGCCATCAACCCGCAAGTGGCGGCACGCCTGGCCCGCGCACTGGACCGCTGGAGCAAGCTGGCCGAGCCCTACCGCAGCGCCGCCCGCGAAGCGATTGCTCGTGTCGCCGCCAAGCCAGACCTGAGCAAGGACACGCATGAAGTCGTGACCCGAGCACTCGGCAACTGACGCCTGCTTCGGATTGATGCATAGTGCTCAGGTTGTGTCTGCTTACCGCTCGGGCTGAGCCTGTCGAAGCCCTTCATCACGCGTTAATGACCGTTTCGCCAAGACAGTCCCGATAGACCCCAAAGGATTTCGCCATGTCCCAAAAAATCTCCCTCACCCGCTACCTGGTCGAGCAGCAGCGATCTGACGGCCATATCCCCTCCCAGTTGCGCCTGCTGCTGGAGGTGGTGGCCCGCGCCTGCAAAAGCATCAGCCAGGCCGTGAACAAGGGCGCCCTCGGCGGCGTGCTGGGCACGGCCGGCAGCGAAAACGTGCAGGGCGAAGTGCAGAAAAAGCTCGACATCATCGCCAACGAGGTGCTGATTGAGGCCAACGAATGGGGTGGGCATCTCGCGGCCATGGCCTCGGAAGAAATGGACAGCATCTACCTGGTGCCCAACCGCTACCCGCAGGGCGAATACCTGCTGCTGTTCGACCCGCTCGACGGCTCCAGCAACATCGATGTGAATGTCAGCATCGGCACCATCTTCAGCGTGCTGAAAAAACCCGATGGCAGCACGGGCGTGGCCGAAAGCGACTTTCTGCAGCCCGGCAGCAAACAGGTCGCGGCCGGTTACTGCGTGTACGGCCCGCAAACCACGCTGGTGCTGACGGTGGGCGACGGCGTGGCCATGTTCACGCTGGATCGCGAGCAGGGCTCCTTCGTGCTGATCGAAGAAAACGTGCGCGTGCCGGAAGACACCAAAGAGTTCGCCATCAACATGAGCAACATGCGCCACTGGGACGAACCGGTGAAGCGCTACATCGACGAATGCCTGCAAGGCAAGGAAGGCCCGCGCGGCAAGGACTTCAACATGCGCTGGATCGCCTCCATGGTGGCCGACGTGCACCGCATCCTGACGCGCGGCGGCATCTTCATGTACCCCTGGGACAAGCGCGAACCCGAAAAAGCCGGCAAGCTGCGCCTGATGTACGAGGCCAACCCCATGAGCTGGCTCATCGAACAGGCCGGCGGCGCTGCCACCAACGGCAAGCAGCGTATCCTCGACATCCAGCCTGCCAAGCTGCACGAGCGCGTCAGCGTCATCCTGGGCAGCAAGAACGAAGTCGAGCGTGTGACGGCCTACCACGCGGCCAAGAATTAGCCGGATATAATCACAGGCTGTACTAAAAAATAACGCCGGTGTAGCTCAGTCGGTAGAGCAGCTCATTCGTAATGAGAAGGTCGGGTGTTCGATTCATCTCTCCGGCACCAATAGATATAAGGGTTTGCTGCTATTAATTTAGAGGCAAGCCCTTTTTTCTTTGTGGTCATGTAGCCACTATGTAGCGTAGTGCTGCTTTACCGTAACTTCTCGCCGGCAACGGTGGTGCGGCAGCCAGCCCTCCGGACCAGCCTCCGGAATGCATAAATTAATGCAAAGGCTAAAAAACGAAACTCCACCGCGGTCTTGAAGCCGCCCCTGCTCCCGGGCGGAGTAGTGCGTAGGGAGTGCGTAGCAGCGCACCACAAATCCACACTAACCAGTCCGCTAACCGACCAGTCATCAGACCTTCCTGTCGGTGTGAGCTGCAATGGTTTCTGCCTCAGATAGCCCGCCTCAGACATCAGCCACAGGCCACGCCGATCCAATCCGCGGAACACGCTTACACACCCGCTGATGACAGTCCATCACCTGCCAACCAAAACAATCCCGCCGGTGGACTGGGACGAGTCGCTGCTGCGAATGCTGAAGAAGTACCGAAATATGGAACCCTTCGAGACTGAGCTATCTCCGCTCTCGAACGACACTACTCCACCCCCAACCAAAACAGCCTGAGCGGCCGTAACCTCAGGATTGGCCTCAAATGTTCCCAGAGGCTGCTGGTGGAGCTCGAAAGGGTCAGAACTGGTTGGCCGCTTGGTATAGGCATCCCCACGGGAACCGGTATCGGTCCCACCAAGACCCTTGCCAAGCTCGCTAATCACGTCGCCAAGAGCGCAGACCGCAAGCCTGGTAGCTACTCAGGTCATAACAACAGGAACAATCGGCTGTCCCTATAGCGAAGTAGCGAAGTAGCGAGGTGGCGGGGTTTTGACCGGCCGCCGATTCCCCTGCGTCCAGGACGCAACCGTACCGCCCGGGCAAACCAGGCGATACGGTAAGCACCACCCACGGCCTGGGGTGGCCGATGGATCAATGGGCGGCCCGGTCGCGCAACCAGCCGCGGTAGTCCTCGTCAATCAACAGCGTCCATAGCGCGAGCACCACGACCACAACACCGGCGAGCACAGCAGTGGCCATGCCATTGCGATGCATGCTGAACCCGAGCACCCAGGGCGATGCGATCAGCCACAGCCCGAGTGCGCCTTCGGTCCACTCTTCCCATGCGCGCGGGACGAAAATCGCCCCCATCGCGGCGGCAATAAGCGCCAACCCGACGATGACCGCGTTTGCCATCATCACATTGTCATCCTGGAAGCCCAAGGCCCAGGGTGAGCACATGACCGCAATACCAATCAGGGCGTTGAGGGCGTCTTGCCAATGCTTCAGTTGTTTCATGATTGCACCTCCTGTAAAAAGCACCAACTGATGCACCTTGGATTCGGCTCCCATCACTTTGTTCCCCTGCCCGCCGGCTGCTGTCTGCCGGTTCCCGGACCCGAATTGCCCCGGCAAACCCTAGTGCGCCCAGCCCCAGCCCTCGGTTAAGGTCTGCCCCACCCCCACGAGTTCGCCCGTGTGTGCCACCTGGGGGCGCTCCCTGCGGCTGACCTGGATGCATCTTGACGGTAGAGAGGTGTACACCTTTGCGATGCTCACGGTGAACCATGAATTAGCCAATCGGCAGGCCAATTAACTGACCGATTCATGGCCCGTTGCGTCAAGCTCGGCACTTTCGGTGAAACATTTTTTAGAACAGTATATTGGACATTTATTAAACATTTGTTCATAATATTGTGCAAATGAACGCGCCAAGTACCACTGCCGTATTGGAACGCCAACTGCTCCTGCAGCTTGGCGACAGGCTCAAGCGCCTTCGCAAAGCGAAGGGCCTGGGCACGGTTGACATGGCCAGGCGCGTGGGGATTTCGCGCACCACGTTGGGCGCCATCGAGGCGGGTGATCCGGGGCCTTCCATCGGAACATATCTGCGCGTCATGTCGGTGTTGGGTGTCAGTGGCGAATTGGCGCTTCTGGCAGGCGACGCCCTGCAGCCAGCGCCACCCGACTCGGCTGCCGCGCGATCACGCCGTACAAAACCCGTCGTGCATGTGGTGGTGACGGCCGATGAGACGCGCCATCAAGCGCAGGACCTGCAAAGCCTCGCGTTGCATGAAGAGGCCGTGCGCCTGGTGCGATCAGATGCAGGGCTGCTGCAGCAAGCTCAGGCCACGCTGGCCCGCTGGCTTGCCGCAGGCGACTCGCGCTCGAGCGGACTTTGGATGGAGTGGCAAGACATCCTGCGCGAGGGTAAGTGGCGGAAAGTCCTTGGTCGGACTCGACGCGCACAAGAGCTGCGCCAAGCGTCACCCCTGATCACAGTGCTGCCTGATAAGGTTCGACAGCAAGTGCTGGCCCAAGTCAGAGGGCTGAAGAAAGGTGTCGTGCTGGGGGATGCAACCGCAGGCGCGACGACATCATGAACCGGGAAGACCTTGAACACATCATTCGCGCCAGTGGGGATGTGACCAATCAGTACGAGTTCGTCATCATTGGCAGCCAGTCGATCTTGGGCTCGATTCCAAATCCCGAAGAGGTCTTCAAGATGTCAGCCGAGGCCGATATCTATCCGCTGCGAGCCCCGGAGCTGGCAGACAAGATTGACGGTGCCATCGGGGAAGGCTCGCCGTTCCACGAGAGCAATCGCTATTACGCCCAGGGCGTCGGCCCCGAGACAGCAACACTACCTTCAGGCTGGATGGACCGTCTGCACCGCATCCAGAACGGCAATACGAATGATCGCGTCGGTTACTGCCTGGATGTGATTGATCTGTTCATGTCCAAAGCTGCAGCAGGGCGCGACAAGGACCGCGAATTTTGCGTCGCTTTGCTGAAACACAGCTACGTTGAGCCAAGTAATGCACTGAGCTTTGTGGCGTCCATGCCGCTGGACGGCGCCGAACAGCGCCGCCTGACCGCACGCATCCGACGCTGGGCAGCGGCTGCGCAGCCATGAACGTAATTCGAATTCGGTTTCAACGATACCCAAACGGCCAGTTTGAGGCGGATGATGCACTTACCTGACCCGATCACGATGACGGAGATTTCCCGAGACGTCCCCGCTGCATGAGAGGCTGCATAGCCAAGAATGCCATGACCGATGCCCTCGGTCATCGGGCACAAGTGGCATCTTGGCCTGAGTCTCCCGGGTTTGATGGCGACCCGTTAGAGGAGAAGGCTGAATTTTCACGGACTTCGCTTGCGCGTTGCATACTCTGCCCATGACCAGATTCCAGCAGATTTTTTACTCGGCTTTCTGGTGCTGCATCGCTGCACTGCCCTGCACCACCATGGCGCAAAGCGATGCCCTGCGCATTGGCTCCAAGCGCTTCACCGAGTCCTACATCCTGGCGCAGGTGCTGGCGCAAAAAGCCAGCCTGCCGGGTGTCACTACCGCACCGGTGATCAAGCAGGGGCTGGGCAACACGGCCATCGTCTATGAGGCCTTGCGCTCGGGCAGCATCGACCTGTACCCGGAATACCTTGGCACCATCAGCCTGGAGATCCTCAAGAACCCGGCTGTAACCTCGCTGGCCGACATCAACCGCCAGCTCGCGCCGCTGGGGCTGGGCGTGGCCATCCCGCTGGGCTTTAACGACGGCTACGCGCTGGCCATGCGTGAGGACGAGGCGGCGCGGCTGGGCATTGCCAAGCTCAGCGACCTGGCCGCGCATGGCGATTTGAAGCTGGGCCTGTCCAATGAGTTCATTGGTCGCGCCGACGGCTGGCAGGGGCTGGCCAAGGCCTATGGTCTGCCGCAGACGCCCACCGGCATTGACCACGGGCTGGCCTACGACGCGCTGGCCGCCCGGCAGATTGCGGTGACCGACATCTACACCACCGACGCGAAGATCGGCCAGTTGGGGTTGCGCGTGTTGCAGGACGATAAAAACTACTTTCCGCGTTATGACGCGGTAGTGCTTTACAAGCTCGACGTGCCTCAGCGCTTCCCGGCGCAATGGACCGCACTGCAAGGGCTGGCAGGGAGCATCAATGAAGCTGCGATGATTGCAATGAATGCACGGGCCGAGCTGAACGGTGTGGCGTTTGATGTAATTGCGCGGGATCACTTGCGTGCGGCCGGTACCGCTTCCACCAGCAACAAACCGGCGGCACAAGACGCCTCCTCGCGCGGCTTCTGGGCCAAGCTGTTCGGCCCCGACCTGGCGCGTCTGGCGGGTCAGCACTTGTTGCTGGTGCTGCTGTCGGTAGGTATGGCGGCGCTGCTGGGCATCCCGCTGTCGATTGCCGCCTTTGCGCATCCGCGTGTGAGTGCTGCCTTGCTGGCCAGCGCGGGGCTGTTGCAGACCATTCCGTCGCTCGCGATGCTGGCTGCGCTGATCTCCCTGCTTGGCGCCATTGGCACCGTGCCCGCGCTGATCGCGCTCACGCTGTATTCGCTGTTGCCCGTCATGCGCAACACGGTCACCGGTCTGGCGGGTGTGCCGCAGGGCCTGGCGCTGGCAGGGCAGGCACTGGGCCTGACGGCGGGCCAGCGTATGCGCAGCATCCTGTTGCCGCTGGCGCTGCCGGTGATCGTCGCGGGCGTGCGCACCGCCACAGCGATTGCCATCGGCACCGCGACCATCGCGGCCTTCATTGGTGCAGGCGGGTTTGGCGAACGCATCGTCACCGGCCTGGCGCTCAATGACGGGCAGTTGATGCTCGCAGGTGCCGTGCCTGCGGCGCTGCTGGCGCTGCTGAGCGAGGGAGTGTTTGAACTCCTCGAGTACAGGCTGCGACGCGCCAAGCCATTGCCTGCGCGGTAACACGAACCACCTTCGTCTCACCCTCCAAGAGCACCGAGCACCTCGATGAGCCAAAGGCCCAGAAGGTGACGCAGCCCAGGCTGAAGCCGACCACCAAGACGATTTCGTTGCGGCTGCCGCAGCACTTTCTCGGCTCGATCAGGATGGCCGCCAATTCGAAAAACCACCCAAAGCAGTCGCTGATCAAGGTCTGGCTACACGACAAGTTGCACAGTCAGGTGCAAGGCTCGAACTGGTTGTTACCTGCCAGCCTCCTTCTGAGCTACACCCCTACGGTCTTACGTTGTGTGGGAAAGCGCCTCAATGGAGGGGTCACAGCCTCCACTCCAGAACGGCGCGTTTCTCCACATCCTGCTATCGTTGCCTGCGGTGACAAAGAACCGCACTACAAAATACAACGAGAGACACCTCATGAAAAGCCATTCGTCACGCAGGGCCGCTGTCTGCCTCACCGCCGTACTCACAACTCTACTGGTGATACCGCTCCCGGGCCTGGCGCAAACGCCGTTTCCCAACAGACCCATCAAACTGATCGTGCCAGTCGCACCCGGTGGCGGCGCCGATGCGGTGGCGCGCATGGTGACGGAAAAGATGTCCCAGTCGCTGGGCGCGCCCATCATCATCGACAACAAGGCCGGCGCCTCCGGCTCGATTGCCGCCATGGAGGTCGCGCGCGCGGCGCCGGACGGCTACACGCTGATGGAGTGTTTTGTGGCGACGCACAGCACCAACCCCGCCGTGCTCAAGCTCAAGTACGACCCGATCGCCGACTTCGCGCCGGTGGGCATGATGGCACAGACCTCGAATGTGCTGGTGGTCAGCGACAAGTCGAAGGCCAAAAACCTGCAGGAGTTTCTGGCGCTGGCGCGGGCCAAGCCGGGTAGCCTGAGTTTTTCATCGGCGGGTGCCGGCTCGGCCACGCACCTGATCATGGAGTATCTGGAAAATCAGGCGAAGGTGGACCTGGTGCATGTGCCCTACAAGGGCGCGGCACCGGCGATGCAGGACTTGCTGGGCGGGCAGGTGGATGCGATGTTCCCCAGCACGACGACGGCCCTGCCCCATATTAAGGCCGGCAAGCTGCGTGCGCTGGCTGTGGCGTCCGTCAAGCGTGACCCGATGATGCCCGAGGTGCCCACGGTGGCGGAACAAGGCTTTGCGGGTTTCAGCGCGATTCAGTGGTGGGGCCTGTGCGCACCCGCCAAAACACCGGAGCCTGTGGTGGCGCGGCTGAACAAGGCGCTCAACGAGGCATTGGCCCTGCCCGACATCCAGGCGCGCCTGCACGAGATGGCGGCCGAGCCGACGCCGGTGACGCCGGCGCAGTTCAGCACCTTCCTGAAGACGGAAGTCGTCAAGTGGACCAAGCTGGTCAGCGACACCCACCTGCAGATCGAGCAGTGAGCCTTCATGGCATGGCGGATGGATAGCCTGCAGCCCGCTCGCAAATGCCCGGTTTTTTTGTCCAACTATTGCAATAACCCCTGAACGCACTGGCCTCGCCATTAGCTGCTTTAATCCACCCAATCCTCAGGGATACGCGTGGATTAGCTCAATTCACTTCATCGTCAGTGCAGTCAAATTTGCGGGGTGTTTGAACAATGGCAGCTTTCGAAACTGCGCTCCTCTGGGTGCTGGGTGGCGTCGTCTTTGCCCTGATCGTCACCACCACGCTGGGTGGAAAGAAAAACCGTAAAACCGCGCGGCAGATTGCCCGGGAGCGGGAAGATCTTCAGAACGACCGGTCCAAATACGACAACGGGCAGCAGCGTCCGCTGGCTTGAGACGTGGTTGCTGCTTGACGCAACGGCCGCCGAGCGCGTTCAAATCGTGGCCGGTTCCTGACTGACAAGACTCTTGGCGGCCAGCGCCAAGGCGCCCTGCGGATTCGCCAGTTCCGGAAGAATCGTGAAGTGATTCAAGCCGGCTTGCGGCAACAGCGCTCCCGGCAGGCCAGCAGCAGCTCGCTGGGCAAAAAACGATTCGGACTGCCTCCGCAATTCGGGCAGCTCTGCCCCGCCATAGGCAATCGTTAGCGGCTTGGCGCTGAGCTGCAGCAGCGCGGGGCTCAACGATCCCACGTCTTCAACAGCCAGTTGGAGCCTGGGGTTGAGGTAGCTCAGGCGCACCGGTTCCAGATCGTAGATGCCGCTGATGGCCAGGCCCGCCACCACGCCCGGCTCATCCATGCACATGGCGGTCAGGTGGCCACCGGCCGACCAGCCTGAGACGACGATGCGGTTCACGTCCGCGCCCCACGCACCGGCGTTAGCGTGCAGCCAGCCAATGGAGGTGCGTACCTCGTTCACGATGGTGGCCAGCGTGGCCTCGGGCGCCAGCGTGTAGCCGACCAGGGCGACATGCATGCCGTGCGCCAAAGGGCCCTTGGCCAGAAAGCTGAAGTCTTCCTTGGCACGCATCTGCCAATAGCCGCCGTGGATGAAGACCAGCAAGGGGCCGGGTGCCGCGGCCGGGAAGTAATCGATCAGGTTGCGCGGCGCCGGGCCGTAGCGCAGGCCGATTCGGGCGTCGGGCGTTTGCCGCATCTGCGCGCTGAGCACGCCGTTCTGCGCCATCAACTCGGCGCTGTTGGCCACTGCCAGACTGTTGTTGTAGGCGGCGTCCAGCGTGGCCTGATCCATGCCTCTGTAAATCGACGTCATGCCGCAGCCTTCATCGACACATGGCTGGACAGCAGTTGCGTGATGTCGCGCCGCACCTGGTTGAACTCGATGCCCACAATGTCGCGCGGGCGGGCCAGTGCCAGCGGCACGTCTTGCTCGATGCGGCCCGGGCCTGCCGTCATGACCACCACACGGTCAGACAGCAGCACGGCTTCTTCCACCGCATGGGTGACGAAGATCACCGTGAGCTTGGTGCGCTCCCAGATTTCCAGCAAGTCCTGCTGCAGCTTCTCGCGCGTAAGGGCGTCGAGTGCGCCGAAGGGCTCGTCCATCAGCAGCACTTCGCATTCATTGGCGAGCACGCGGGCAATCGCTACGCGCTGCTTCATGCCGCCCGAGAGCTGGCCGGGGTAGTAGTCGGCAAACTGGTCCAGCCCCACCATGTGCATGTAGTGGCCTGCCAGCTCGGCCAGGTTGGCCTTGGGCAGGCCGCGCTGGTGCGGACCGAAGGCGATGTTCTCCTGCACCGTGAGCCACGGGAAAAGGCCGAAGTCCTGGAACACCATGCCGCGCTCAGGCCCGGGGCCAGTGATGGGCATGCCGTACATCTGCACCGTGCCGGAGGTGGCGGTTTCAAAGCCAGCCAGAATGCGCAGCAGCGTGGACTTGCCGCAACCCGAGGCACCGATGAGGCAGACAAACTCGCCCTTGTTCACGCTCAGGTTCACGTCGTGCAAGGCCTGCGTCTGCCGGTCTCCCATGCTGAAGGTTTTGCCGAGGTGGCTGACCGACAGCACGGGCAGTGCGTGCCTCTCTTTGGCGGGGTGCCTGGCGGAGTCCTGGATGATGTCAGACACGGTGCTGCGGGCTCCATTGGAGGACGTGGTTGTTGAGCATCACCAGCACCCGGTCGGTGGTGAAGCCCGCAATGCCGATCACCAGCATGCCGGCAATCACGAGTTCGGAGCGCGACAGCATGCGGCCGTCCATGATGGTGGCGCCCAGGCCTTGCTGAACACCCGTCATCTCGCCCACCACGATCAGAATCCACGCAAAGCCGTGGCCCAGACGCAAGCCGTTCAGGATGGCGGGCAGCGAGGCTGGCAACACCACCTGGCGAAACAGCGAGGAGCCGGTGCAGCCCAGCATGGCGGCCGCCTCGAACAGGCGGTTGTCCACCGAGCGCACGCCAAACGTGGTGTTGAACACGATGGGATAGAACGCGCCGAGGAAGACCAGGAAGATGGCTGCGTTAGGGCCGATACCGAAGAAGATCATCGACAGCGGCAGCCAGGCCGTCACAGGCACCGGCCGCAGCAGTTGCAGCGTCGGGTCCACAAACTCGCGGATGGCCTGGATGCGCCCGATGAGCAGACCGAGCGGAATGCCCACCAGCGCTGCGCCAAAAAAGCCGAGGTACACCCGCGTCACCGACTTCCACAGGTGGAGGTGCAGCGTCTTGCTGTAGGCGTCGTCGTAGATGCCGCCGAACGCGAAGTCGTAGAGCATCAGCGCCACGTCTTGCGGCACCGGAATCAGCCGTGTGCCGGTGATGCGCACGCCCGCGTGCCATGCCGCCACCAGCAGGATGGGCAGCACCGTCGGCAACAGGAAGCGCCGAAGTGTCGACGCGTTCAATGGGTGCCCTGTCTCGCAAATAAGGCGATGTGAAATCGCCCACTCAGCCGCCATGCTGCGTTGCTCGTCGTTGCCATAGCGACGGCTATGTCGCCTCCTCTCGTCTTGCCTGACAGCTGACTGGACAATTTCATTTCATCGCCTTATCTGCGAGACAGGACACTAAATACTCTTGGCGAAGCTGGTGTTGATGAAGCTGCCGTAATCGGGCAACTGGCGGATCTGCTTTTTGTCGAGCATCTGCGAGCCGTAGTATTTGGCGCGGGTGACCCAGTCGTCGTCGATGCGCCAGGTCAGCTCGATGTTGGGCGCGGCCAGTTCCACTGTCTTGGCAGGCAGGCCCAGTTTCTTCTCACACATCTCCACAAAGGCGGCCCGGTTGGCCACGGCAAACTCGGTGGCCTTGCGGTGCATCTGCAGGAAAGCCTTGATCATGGCCGGATCGCTCTTGACCACGTCGGCATGCGTGCACATCACCATGTTGAGTGCGCCGGTAGGGGTGTTGTAGGGGTACTCGACGACCTTGCCGGTGCCGTTGCTGATGGAAATCGACGGGCCGGGTTCGGCACCCACATAGGCGTCGATGTCGCCACGCTCCAGCGCTGCAGGCATTTCGCTGAAGGCCAGGCGCACCGGCTGGATGTCCTTGACGGTCATGCCTTCCTGCTTGAGGCGGTCCAGAATCACCACCTCTTGCGTGGAACCGGGCAGGATGCCGACCTTCTTGTCTTTCAGGGCCTTGATGGAGGCGATGCTGGAATCCTTGCCGGCGACCACTGCCATGCCCTTGTTGCACTGCGCACCGATGACCACCACCGACTCGCCGGCCGCACCGCCCAGCGTGGCCGCCGCAATGCCGAAGGCGCCAAACATCACCGACTTGGTGACGACGGCGTTCTTGCCGTCGGTCGGGGTTTCCAGCGGGATGATCTCGAACTTGTAGCCAGCGGGGGAAAACTTCTCGTAGAAGTGCGGCGTGATGGCATGCATCAGCTTGAGCGTGCCGACCTTGATGACCTTGTCCTGGGCGAAGGCCGTGTTGAGCAGGGACGACGCGGCAGTGGCTGCCGTGGCTGAGGAAACCAGGAGTTTTCGACGGGTGATCATGCGAGGCCTTTCGAGTTGCATGCCATCTTGTGTGCAAGGACTGTGCCCATCTGGCCCGCCTGCACCACCAAAGGAAATGCACTTCTTTAGTGCCTCACGCACCAATCGATGGAACCCCTATCTGAAAATCGCACTGACCGGGCGGGCGTTTGCCTCCATACGAGTGACGTTCCGGCGGAACCGGAACATGGGTGATTACAACCAATATGGCCCAATTCACTTGCATGGCGCACCTGTCAGCGCGAGCAGGCCCTAGCCATCTTCTTCTGAGGGAGCCTCTTGCGGCAGAAGGCTGGCCAGCACCTTGTCGATGCGTTTGCCGTCGAGGTCGATCACCTCGAACCGCCAGCCGGCACATTCCACCTTGTCGCCCGTGGCAAGCAAACGCCCCGAGACGCTTTGCAGCAAACCCGCCACGGTGTTGTAGCGGCCGCGGTCTTCCTCGGGCAGTTCGCGGATGTCCAGCCGCGCCTTCAGCTCGGCCACCGGCATCACGCCGTCGATCAGCCAGCTGCCATCGTCGCGCCGCGTGGCCCAGGCATCGATCTGCGCGCCCGGCTGCAACTCGCCCGTGATGGCTTCGAGCATGTCCATCGGCGTCATCAGCCCCTGCACCACGCCGTATTCGTCGACCACGAATACCATGCGCGTGGAGCGGGCGCGGAACTGCTCCAGCAGCTCCATGCCTGTGAGCGTTTCCGGCACAAACACGGCGGGAATCGCGTAGGCACCAATGCGGTCTGACACCGAGGGTGCATCACCTGCCGTGCTGCCCGGCGTCGGGTGGATGTGGCCGCGCAGCGCCAGCAGCTTGGCGACGTTCACCACACCCACCACATCATCCAGGCTGCCGCGGCACACCGGGTACCACGAATGGCCCGTGGCACCCGCCTGGTCAATGGCGTGCGCCACCGTGTCCGAGGCGTCCAGCCATTCGATGTCGGAGCGCGGCACCATCAGCGATGTGAGCAGCCGGTCGTCGAGCAGAAAAACGTTTTGCACCATCTGGTGCTCATGCTCTTCAATCAGCCCGGCGTCCACGCCCTCTTCCAGGCTGGCGGCGATTTCTTCTTCCGTCACGGCACGCCCCGCGGTCACGTCCACCCGCAGCAGCTTGAGACACGCATGGGTGCTGATGGACAGCAAGCGCACAAAGGGCTTGGCTCCGGTCGCCACCCACATCATCGGGCGGGACACCAGTCGCGCGACGGCTTCGGGGTACAGCTGGCCAATGCGCTTGGGCACCAGTTCGCCAAACACGATGGTGATAAAGGTAATGACCGTGACCACCAGCGCCGTGGCCGTGATGTCCGATGCGCGGGAGGATGGCCCGAAAGTCTGGAGCCACGCCGACAGGCCGCTGCTGAAGGCGGCCTCGCCGATGATGCCGTTGAGCATGCCGATGGACGTGATGCCCACCTGCACCGAGGACAGGAATTGCGTGGGGTTGCCCAGCAGGTCGAGCGCTGCGTCGGCCCCCTTGTCACCGGCCTCGGCCATGGCACTGAGCCGTGCCTTGCGGCTGGAGGCCAATGCCATTTCAGACATGGCGAACACGCCGTTGAGCAGCGTGAGAAAGGCAATCAGCAGGAAATCCATGACTCCGCAGGCAAAATGAACACATGTCACTTTACTTCATCGGCGACCTGCAGGGCTGTCACGCGCCGTTTCAGCGCCTGCTCGATGCGGTGGATTTCTCACCCAGCCGCGACCAGCTGGTGCTGCTGGGCGACCTGGTGAACCGCGGGCCCGGCTCGCTGGCAGTGCTGCGCCAGCTGATGGCGCTGGGCGATGCGGCCGAGTGCCTGCTGGGCAACCACGACCTCCATCTGCTCGCGGTGTGGCAGGGCCTGCGCAAGCCGGGACGCAGCGACACGCTGCAAGCCATTTTGCAGGCGCCGGATTGCGAGGCGCTGATGGACTGGCTCCGGCACCGCGCCATGGCGCTGCAAAGGCAGGGCTGGCTGCTGGTGCATGCCGGCGCGCTGCCGGGCTGGAGCGTGGCGCAAACGCTGACGCTGGCGGCAGAGGTCGAGTGCATCCTGCGTACGCCCCACCGGGAGGATCTCAAGGATTTCTTCCGTGCCATGTATGGCAACACGCCGCATCAGTGGCATGACGCACTGGCCGGTGCTGACCGCCTGCGCGTGATCGTGAACGCACTGACCCGCCTGCGTTTTTGCACACCGGAAGGCGTGATGGAGTTCACCAGCACCGAGGGCGCCGGCGCCGCGCCACCGGGCTACCTGCCGTGGTTTGCCGTGCCGGGGCGCGCCACCGCGGCCACGCCCATGGCGTTTGGCCATTGGTCCACCCTGGTCACGGAAGAAGCGGATGGCGTGCCGCGTATGCGCCACAACACCCTGCCGCTGGACACCGGGTGCCTGTGGGGTGGCTGCCTCACGGCGGCCCGCGTGGGCGCGGCGCCCGGGGCGTTCGAGCTGGTCAGCGTGAAATGCGCGCAGGCAAAGAAGCCCGAGAAGCCCGAGAAGTCCGAGAAGTCCGCCAAAGGATGATTGCTAGGAGCCTGCAGTGAGCGGTTCTGCCAGGGCCTTTTCGGCAGCAGCCGGCGCCGGTGCCCCAGCGGCCTTGGCCTGCCGCAGTGCCAGGCGCGCGGCGGCATCGTCCGACCACACCCGCGCCATGCTGGCCGACAGCAGCAGCACGGCCGATGAAAAATAAATCCACATCAGGATCACCACCAGCGAGCCGGCGGCGCCGTAGGCAGACACCACGGCGGCAGTGGACAGGTACAGCGCCATCAGGTGCTTGCCCGCGGTGAACAGCAATGCACCGGCTGCCGATCCCATCACCAGGAAGCGCAACGAGGGCTTGGGGCCCACGCTCATGCGCATCAGGGCCACAAACAGCATCACGCAAAAGCCGAGCGAGACCAGCTCGTTGACCACCCAGGCCACGCGCTCCAGCGGCACATAGCTGCCGGCCCAGCCCGACAGCAGGCTGAGCCCGGTAGAAATGACCAGCGACACCAGCAGCAGAAAACCAAACGCCAGGATGTAGGCCACGCCGCGCAGCCGCAGCGAGGCGCTGTACCACCACTTCTGCTGCGAGGCCAGCCCGCTGCCCTGCCGCCACACGCGCTCGAACGCATCCTGCAGTTCGGCAAACACGCCGGTCGCGCCCGAGAGCAGCAAGCCAAAGGCAAACAGCGAGGCGATAATGCCCTGCGAGGGCTCCCGCGCGCTCGACAGCGCCTGCTGCACCATCTGCGCGCCCTGAGCACCGATCACGCTGCGAATCTGCGCCACCAGGCTGACCTCGATGTAGCTGCGGTCCAGCCACCAGCCCAGACCGGCCACCAGCAACACCAGCAAGGGCGCCAGGCTGAGAATGCCGTAGAAGGACATGGCCGCGCTCATGCGCAGCCCGTCGGCTTCCATCCAGCGCTGGATGGAACGCCAGAAGGGCAGGTAAAAGAGTTGGTAGAAGGGCCGCATGACGGGCCAGACCCCGCGCACCAGCGCGACGAAGATCATCCAGCCCGCAGGCCAGGCACGGATATGCCGAAGGTAGGTAAACACCATGGTGGCAGCTTAGACGCCAGCAGCCCGCCGATGAAGCGGACGGGCGCGCGCGTGGCCGTAGGGTTTGGCTGACGCCACCGGAGGGTGTCAGCGTGGGTACACGCAGTGGAGACCCGCCTGGCCAGGCTCAGCTGGCGGTGGTGTCGGCGGGCGCCAATGTCTTGAACAGGGCCGCGACTTTTTTCTTGGTCTTGATGTTGGCCGACACGCTGCTGCGCACCGGGGTGGCCTTGGCGGCGGCCTCCCATGCCGGCTGGGCGTCAGGCGCTGCCGTCGGCTCGTAGGGCTGGTCAAAGAACGGGTCGCGTGGCGCGGCGCTCGGGCGATGCGGCGGGTGCTCGCGGCGTTCACGCGGCTCCCGGGAGGCACGTGGCTCGCGCGGGGCCATGTCTTCGGCGTCGCGGTACATGCGGCGGCCGTCATTGATGCGGCCCTGCTCGCTGATGCGCGGGCGGTCTTCGTCAAACTCCAGCGGCTCGATCTCGATCTTGGTCTTGATGAGCTTTTCGATGTCGGCAACCAGTCGCTGGTCGCTGCTGGCCACAAAGCTCACGGCCAGGCCCGAGGCGCCGGCGCGACCGGTGCGGCCGATGCGGTGCACATAGTCTTCGGCATTGAAGGGCACATCGAAGTTGAACACCGCCGGCACATCCTTGATGTCCAGGCCGCGGGCGGCCACGTCGGTGCACACCAGCAGGTCGACTTCGCCCTTCTTGAAGGCTTCCAGTGCCTTGAGGCGCTCGTCCTGGCTCTTGTCGCCGTGCAGTGCGGTGGTTTTGAGCCCTTCGCGCTCGAGTGAGCGGGCCAGGCGCGCGCAGCCGAGCTTGCTGTTGACGAAGACAAAGGCCTGCTTCATGTCGCGGGCCTTGAGGATCTGGTGCAGTGCGCGGCGCTTGTCGTCGGCACTGACGCTGTAGAAGTGTTGCTCCACCGTGGAGGCGGTGGCGTTGGAGCGCGCCACCTCGATGGTGACCGGGTCCTGCAGGTAGCTGGAGGCCAGGCGTTTGATTTCGGGCGAGAAGGTCGCCGAGAACAGCAAGGTGATGCGCTGCTTGGGCAGGTAGCTCAGGATGCGCTGCAGGTCGGGCAGGAACCCGATGTCCAGCATGCGGTCGGCTTCATCGAGCACCACGTACTCGACCTGGTTCAGGATCGCGTTCTTGGCTTCGATGTGGTCCAGCAGGCGGCCAGGCGTGGCCACCAGCACTTCGACGCCTTTTTTCAGCTCCAGCGTCTGCGGCTTCATGTCCATGCCGCCGAACACCACGGCGCTGCGCAGGTTGGTGTACTTGGCATAGAGCTTGACCTGCTGGGCGACCTGGTCGGCCAGTTCGCGCGTGGGCAGGAGCACCAGCGCACGCACCGGATGCCGCGCAGGCGAGGTGGAAGCGTTCTCGTGCTTCATCATCCGCTGCAGCAGTGGCAGGGAAAAAGCAGCGGTCTTGCCGGTGCCGGTTTGCGCGGCGCCCATGACGTCCTTGCCCTGCAGCACGACCGGAATGGCCTGCTCCTGGATGGGCGTCATGGTTTCGTAGCCCATTTCGGCTACAGCGCGGGCCAGCGGTTCTGCCAGCGAAAGGTTCGAGAAAGAAGAGGTCATGTAACCCTCTATTGTCGCACTTTGGGGTCCGCGGGCCATTTTGGCTGTTTTGGCCTTGTCCAGCCCCGCAATTGCTACTGATTAAATAGCAATCAATGCATGTCTGGCCTGGATTTCAGGCTAATCAAAGCCCCACCACCCAGCCGGGGAGCGTTAAAACCGGTTACAGATTCCGGCTGCTGAAGGTGTCACAGGCCTTGACGCTGCCGGTTTTGAGGCCGGTGTCAAACCAGCGCTGGCGCTGGGCACTGGTGCCGTGGGTGAAGCTCTCGGGCACCACCGCACCGCCACTGGAGCGCTGCAGCGCGTCGTCGCCGATCTTGGCGGCAGCGTTCATGGCCTCTTCCACGTCGCCCTGCTCCAGAATCTGCCGGGCGCTCTGCGCGTTGTGCGCCCAGACGCCGGCAAAGCAGTCGGCCTGCAGCTCCAGCCGCACGCTCAACGCGTTGTATTCCACCTTGCTGACACGGCCGCGCATCTGGTCCATCTTGGCGCTGATGCCCAGCAGGTTCTGCACGTGGTGCCCGACCTCGTGCGCAATCACATAGGCCTGGGCGAAGTCGCCGGGGGCGCCGAGGCGCCTGCTCAGCGTTTCGTAGAACCCGAGGTCGATGTACACCTTCTGGTCACCCGGGCAGTAAAACGGCCCCATGGCGGCCTGGCCCTGGCCGCATGCGGTCTGGGTCGCGCCCCTGAACAGCACCAGGCGCGGCTTCTGGTAGGTGGCGCCGCCCTTGGCGAAGACATCTGTCCAGACGTCTTCGGTGTCGGCCAGCACGGTGGAGACAAACTTGGCCATGCGATCGTCCGCAGGCGGGCGGTGCGCAGGCGCCTGCTGCTGCACCTGCGCGGGCGGCGCACCGCCGCTGAGCAGGTTGAGGATGGTCAGCGGGTTGACGCCGAACACCCAGCCCCCCACCAGCGCCACCACGATGCTGCCGATGCCTATGCTGCGGCCGCCGAAGCCAAAGCCTCCGCCGCCTCCGCCACCGCTGTCGTCACGGCGGTCCTCGACGTTGTCGGATTCCCGATTGCCTTCCCATTTCATGATGGCTCCTGCGTCCGGCGGGCTGGACTGCCCTGCCGTGTTGATGGATCAATGCGATGGATGCTGTGGCACCCGGGCGCCCACTGTACTGCAGTCCGGGGCCTGGCAACAGCCTGCGCCGCGGTCGGCCCGCCATCGGTGGTTTCGCACACAATCCGGGAATGGCGCCACACCCCCATCCCGCACCCGTGTTGTTGACCGGTTTTGCCCCGTTTGCCGAAGCAGGCCGCGCGCCCTCGGCCATCAACCCCAGCTGGCAGGCCGTGAAGGCGCTGCAGGGTGAGCACATTGAAGGCCACCCGGTGGTGGTCGCTGAGCTTCCTACCGTCTTCGGGGTGGCGCAAAGCACGTTGTGGCGTCTGATCCGCCAACACCAGCCTGCGCTGGTGATCTGTGTGGGACAGGCAGGCGGGCGCAGCGCCCTCTCGCTGGAGCGCACCGCCGTCAATGTGGACGACGCCAGCCAGCCGGACAACCAGGGCCAGCAACCCATCGACGCACCTGTGGTGGCTGGCGGCCCGGTGGCCTACTTCAGCACCCTGCCGATCAAGGCCATGCGCGAGGCGGTGCAGGCCGCCGGGGTGGCTGCTGAAATTTCGCAGACTGCGGGCACCTTTGTCTGCAACCATGTGTTCTACAGCCTGATGCATGCACTGGCCGGCCAACAGGCGCCGTCGGGCGCCGTGTCACAGCCGGCGTCAATGGCGGTGCGGGGCGGCTTCATCCATGTGCCTTACCTGCCCACGCAGGGCGTGCCCCACATGCAACTGGATGACATGGTGCGGGGCCTGCGCGTGGCGATTGCCACCGCGCTGACCACGCCACAGGACAGGCGGCACAGTGGCGGCGGCGCCACGCACTGAATGCCCTGCCCGAATGCCCTGTTCATTCAACGCGGTGCCAGCGACGTGGACTGGAAGCTGCCACCACCATAGCTGGAGGTGCCGGTCTGGAACGCGGAGGCCTCTGCGACTGGCACATCGGTGGCCTGCGACGCCAGGACTTCCGCCTTGGCCTGCCGGATGCACAGGTGCCGCGTGGCACCGGAGCTCTTTTCAATGCATTGGGCCAGCAGCTCGCGCTCGGCGGTGTAGCGGGCCTCGCGCGTCTGCGCCTTGTCCATTTGCCCGTCCGCCAGCCACGCCAAGGCGCCCAGTTGGCAAATGATGACCACGCCGGCACCCAAAGCCAGCCAGAGCTGGGTGTGTGATGGTGCGCGGGGGGGGAAATGATCAGAAAACATGGAGGGCCTCCTCGTTGGCGTTGTCTCGATGCTAGAGGGCCGGCGGGCCATACAACACCGACGCCTTCCCGCCCTGTTGTAGGAGGAATGCGCGTCGTGGCGGACGGCTTACCATGGAGTGGATGAACACCGCGACCTCGCAGCCCTTCCCGTCCCCGCAGGGCAGTGCAGCCTTCACCACGGCCTGCCTGCCTTACCCCCTGCTGGTGGTCGAAATCACGGCACTGCTGCAGGACCCGCAGGTCCAGGTGCCGCCGCGCCTGGTGCAGGCGCTGGCAGGCGGCGGCAGCCTGTTCGTGATGCCGGCACTGGACGCCCGCTGCGCCATCACCAAGCTCATCACCTTCACCCCGGCCAACACCGGCCGCGGGCTGCCGTCGATTCAGGGCGACGTGCTGGTGTTTGACGTGGCCACCGGCCAGCGCCGCCTGATGCTGGACGGCCCGACCGTCACGGCACGCCGCACCGCCGCCGTCTCCTTGCTGGCGGCGCAGCGGCTGGCGCCGCGCAAGGACGGCCCACTGCTGATCGTGGGCGCAGGCGTGCAGGGCAAGGCGCATCTGGACGCCTTTGCCGACGGGCTGGACGTGTGCGAGGTGTGGGTGGCCTCCCGCAGCAGCGCCAGCGCCGCGCAGCTGGTGCAGCATGCGCAGGGCCTGGGGCTGGCGGCGCGGGTGGTCACCGACGCCAATGCAGCGCTGGCTGAGTGTCCGCTGGTGGTGACCTGCACCCCGGCCAGCAGCGTGGTGCTGAGCGCGCTGCCGCGCGACGATGTGTTCATCGCCGCCGTGGGCGCCTTCACACCGCAGATGGTGGAGCTGTCGCCAGGCCTGTGCCGCCACATCGCCGAGGTCGGCACCGTGGTGGTTGACACCCCGGATGCCCGGCACGAAGCGGGCGACCTGCTGCAGGCCGGGCTGGACGTGGCGCGCTTTGCCAGCCTGGGCGATGTGGTGCGCCAGCCGGACTTTTCAGCGCCCGGCCCGGTGCTGTTCAAAAGCTGCGGCTGGGCCGGGTGGGATCTGGCGGCGGCACGCACGGCGCTGCGGAGTCAAGCCAGCGGCGCGGCCTCAGGCTGAGGCAGCACCGACCCGCGCACGGTGGGCTTCGGCCTGCTGAAGAATCAGCGCACGTTGGGGCTCTGAGAGGCGCGCGATGTTCTTCACCTGCAGCGCCATGCGCAGGTTTTTCGCCAGCCGCTCCTCGTGGCGGATCAGGAAATCCCAGTACAGCGTGGTGTAGGGGCAGGCCTTGGCGCCCGTCGATTCGGCCGGGTCATAGCGGCAGCCCTTGCAGTGGTTGCTCATGCGCTGGATGTATTTGCCGGTGGCCGCATAGGGCTTGCTGGCCATCACGCCGCCGTCGGCAAACTGGCTCATGCCCAGCGTGTTGGGCAGTTCCACCCACTCCACCGCATCGACGTACACGCTGAGGTACCAGCCGTGCACGTCCTGCGGCCGCACGCCCAGCAGCAGGGCATAGAGGCCGGTGACCATCAGCCGCTGGATGTGGTGCGCATAACCGTGCTGCAGGGTTTGCGTGAGGGCGTCGCGCAGGCAGGCCATGTCGGTGTCGGCCGTCCAGTAAAACGCCGGCAGCGCGGCGGTGGCACCCAGTGCGTTGCGTTCCAGATACTCCGGCATGTGCGTCCAGTAGATGCCGCGCACATACTCGCGCCAGCCGAGGATCTGGCGGATGAACCCTTCGACCGCCGCAATCGGCGCATGGCCTGAACGGTAAGCCGCCTCAGCCGCCTCCACCACTTCACGCGCGGTGAGCAGCTTGAGGTTGAGCGACGACGACAGGTGCGAGTGGTAGAGCCACACTTCGCCTTGCCACATCGCGTCTTCGTACTGGCCAAACAGCGGCAGGCGCTGGGCGATGAAGGCGTCGAGCGCCAGCAGCGCCTGCTCGCGCGTCACCGGCCAGCCGAATTCATCGAGCGTGCCCGGGTGGCTGGCAAAGCGGGTGTTGACGAGCGCGATCACCTCCCGCGTGATGGCGTCGGGCGCAAAGGCGCTGCGCGGCGGCAGCGCACCGGGACCCTTGGCGCCGAAGGACTCGCGGTTGTCCACATCGAAGTTCCACTGCCCGCCCACCGGCTTGCCGGCCTCCATCAGGATGCCGGTTTTGGCGCGCAGCTCGCGGTACCAGTACTCCAGCCTGAGCTGCTTGCGGCCTTTGGCGTGGGCGACAAAGTCCCGCACGGTGCTGAAGAAATGCAGGTCATCGCGGATGTCCAGCGCCTTGCCGGTGGCTGCCGACACGCCGCGCAGCGCCTGCAGCACGCGCCAGTCGCCGGGGGCCGTCATCACCAGGCGCTCGGGCTTCAGGGCCTCGATGGCATGGGTCAGCTCGGTGGCCAGGGTGCCGCGGTTGCCTGTGTCGTCCAGGCGGGTGTAGTGCACCGTCCAGCCGCGCGAACGCAGCGACTCGGCAAAGTGGCGCATGGCGCTCAGGAACAGCGCGATCCGCTGCTTGGCCGACCAGACGTGGGTGGATTCTTCGGCCACCTCGGCCATCCACACCGCGTCCAGTGCCGGGTCAAAGCCGTCGAAGGCACTGGCCGCTCCGTCGAGCTGGTCGCCCAGCACCACGACCAGCTGCCGCACGGGGGACGGCTTAGCCATGGGAAGACGGCTCCGTCAGTGGAGCAGTACCCTTGCGGGCGCGGCAGGCGTCGGAGCAGTAGCGCACCTCGGCCCAGTTCTTGGCCCAGGCCTTGCGCCAAGTCATCGGTCGGCCGCAGACCAGACAGGGTTTGGAGGGCAGGCTCTGCTTGTTGCCCTTGAAGTCGTTTTTCATGCGGTGAAGCCAGTGGAACGGCGCGAATGGCGCCTTGTTGGGAAAAGTGTAAGCAATCCGCTGTTCCGCAGCGGACTTGAAGGACAACAGGCGCGGAACTTGCAGCGAGGCCCCCATGCCCGCCACCCAGCTCCAGCCCGCCCCGCTCCCGGTGACCGACTGGCGTGCGCAGGAGCTGCTGCTGATGCACGAGGTGATGCGGCTGGTGGGGCGCAGCCTGGCGCCCGAGTTGGTGTTCCGCGAAATGCTGCACCTGATGAGCGAGTTGCTGGGGCTGAACCGCGGCCGCATCGTGCTGGCTGACAGCGCGGCGGCGGGCGATGCCACTTTGGGCACGGCCACGCCGCGCACCGCCTCGATCCGCCACGCCTATGGCCTGACCCGCGCCGAAATCGCCCGCGGCCGCTACGCCTGGGGCGAAGGCATGACGGGCTGCGTGCTGGCCACCGGGCAGCCGGTGATCGTGCAGGACATCGACCGCGAGCCGCAGTTTCTCTTCCGGGCCGTCAGCCGCGAACACCTGCCGCCCGAGACCGTGGCCTTTCTCGCGCTGCCGATCGAGGTGAACGGCCGCCCGATCGGCGTGCTGGCCTGCCACCGCATTCGCAGCCGCCAGCGCCACCTCAACGACGACCTGGCGCTGCTGCGGGTGCTGGCCACACTGGCCGGGCAACTGCTGCAGTTGCAGCAACTGGTGGATGAAAAAACCAGCGGTCTGCAGCGCCACAACGCGCTGCTGGCGCAGCAGCTCGAAACCAAAACCACGCGCTATGGCCTGGTCGGCAGCTCGCCCGCCCTGTTGCGCGCGCTGACCGAGCTGGAGCAAGTGTCGCAGGCCACGGTGAGCGTGTTGCTGCTGGGCGAATCGGGTACGGGCAAGGAGCTGTTCGCGCGCGCCGTGCACCTGGCCAGCGGCCGGCGCGACCAGCCTTTCATCAAGGTCAACTGCGCGGCCATTCCCGAGTCGCTGTTTGAATCCGAGCTGTTCGGCCACGAACGCGGTGCCTTCACCGGCGCCAGCGGCGCCCGCCCCGGCTGGTTCGAGCAGGCCGACGGCGGCACGATCTTTCTCGACGAGATTGGCGAGCTGCCGCTGGCCATGCAGTCCAAGCTGCTGCGCACGCTGCAAGAGGGCACGCTGGTGCGCCTGGGCGGCCGGCGCGAGGTGCAGGTCAATGTGCGTCTGGTGGCCGCCACCCACCGCGACCTGTCGGCCGACGTGCAGGCTGGCCGCTTCCGGCAGGATTTGTATTACCGCCTCAATGTGATCCCGATCCGCCTGCCTTCGCTGCGCGAGCGGCGCGACGACATCCCGGCACTGACGCTGCATTTCCTCAACCGCGCCAACCAGGCCCACGAACGCAATGTGAACCTCGCGCCCGAGGCGCTGCAGATGCTGACGCTGCACGACTGGCCCGGCAATATCCGCGAGCTGGGTAATTTGATCGAGCGGCTGGTGCTGCTGTCTGATCAGACAGTGGTGAACGAGGCAGCACTCAAGCGCTTTTTGCAGCACGACGGCAAAGACGTTGCGGAAAACGCCAATGCGCCGCGACCAGCACCACCGGCTGTGCCAAGCGCTGCACTGCTGGTACGGGACTACATCGGCGTCGGCTCGCACAGCAGCGACGCGCTTCAGCAGGCGCTGCAAGCCCACGGCGGCAACCAGTCGCGGGCGGCGCAAAGCCTGGGGCTGACGGTGCGGCAGTACAGCTACCGCCTGCGCAAGGCCGGGCTGCGCTGAAGCCTGCTCGTTCTCACAAAGTCCGACAAATTGTCGACACAGTGGCGACAAGCTGTAGCCCCCACACGCTACCAATACATGCGAAGCCGGCACTGACTTCCACAATTTGCTATCTTTAAAATAGCACTAAAACCAAACAGAGAAAGGCCTCTGGAGTATTTCGTCAAGTATTGAAGTACTGACCCCGGTCATGGCACACATGTTGCGATAAGAGCTTCAGGCAACCCGCCTGCAACCTACCGAGGACACCATGGCCAACGCACTTGAATCCCCCATCCTGATTTCACCTGACCAGCTCCTCGCCCTCAAGGGCGCAGAGCCGGTGGTCATCATCGACACCCGCGACGCAGACACCTACGCCGCCGGCCACATCGAAGGCGCGGTCAACCTGCGCGAAATCTTCACCTACCTCGCCACCTCCACGCCCGAAGGCCTGAAAGCACTGAAGGAAAGCTTTGCCAACGCACTGGGCGGCGTCGGCCTCTCCGGCGAAGAAACGGCCGTCTTCTACGAAGACTCGATGAACAGCGGCTACGGCCAGTCCTGCCGCGGCTACTACCTGCTCACCTGGCTGGGCTACCCCAAGGTGCGTGTGCTCAACGGCGGCTTCTCGGCCTGGAAGGCAGCGGGCCTGCCGGTCTCCACCACCGCCGCCAAGCCGGTGGCGGCCACCTTCCCGGCTGACCTGCCCACCGCCGATGTGATGGTCACCCTCGAAGACGTGAAGAGCGCCCTGGGCACCGGCACCGTGCTGATGGACGTGCGCGATGTCGATGAGTGGATTGGTGACAGCTCCTCCCCCTACGGCAAGGACTTCGCTCCGCGCAAGGGCCGCCTGCCCGGCGCCAAGTGGCTGGAGTGGTACCGCTTCATGAAGCCGTCGCCGCAAGGCCCGGTGTTCAAGTCGGCCGACGAGGTGCGTGCCGAATGCGCCACCGCCGGCATCACGCCAGACGACACGGTGTACCTCTACTGCTTCAAGGGCGCACGCGCATCCAACACCTTCCTGGCCCTGAAGCAAGCCGGCTTCAAGGACGTGCGCATGTACTTCGGCTCCTGGAACGAATGGTCGCGCGACCCGGCCTTGCCGATCGAGACCGGTCTGCCCACCGTGCCCACCGCCATGGCACAACCCATGGCACGCGCCGCCTGAGCCCTTCCGGGCACTTCCCGACCTCGGAACGCGACACGCCCGGTCTGCCGTAGACCGTGGCCTGTCCTGAAGCGCCCGACCGAATTCTCGCAGTCCCCCTGATCATCCGGAAGAAAGAGACACCATGTCCGATGCCACCACCCTCCCCGACGCAGTACAGACCATCACGTCGGGCAAGAGCTATCTGAAACCCATCGACCGCGACGGCCTGCTGGCCTTTGCCGAAAAAGGCCGCAACAATCCTGACAGCCGGGGCACCAACAAGGTCCACACCGTGATGGAAGGCCAGTACCGCTCCCTCAGCACCGTGGGCAAGCACACCCCGGTGGTGGTGGACGAACCGCTGCACCTGTTCGGCCAGGACACGGCACCGGCGCCGGGTGAAATTGCGCTGTCAGGCCTGGGCGGCTGCCTCGCGGTGGGCATCACAGCGGTGGCGACCTGGAAGCAGGTCAAGCTGACGCGCCTGGAGGTGTTCCTCGAAGGCGACATCGGCAACCCCGCCGCCTGGGGTGCGGGCGGCGCCCTCGCCAAGACGCCTGCCGAGATGGGCTTTCAGGCCATCCGCGTGAAGGTCATTGTCGAAGGCGATGCGTCCCGCGAGGTGCTGGACGAGATAGTGCAGCACGCCAACTTCTACTCGCCGGTGGCCAACACGATGCGCAACCCGATCCCGTTCGAGATCAGCCTGGCCGACTGACGCCCTTTCGGACATCCCCTTCGCCGCGACCACCCACTCCCGAGGACTTCTGATGAACCCAGCCGACCTGCCCCGCGAAGTGACCAGCACCCCACCGCTGGCTGCAGACGCCCTGCTGGCCGCTGTGCGCGAGGTGGCCCAGGGGCCGCTGCAGCAGCAGGCAGAAGCCATCGACAAGGGCAGCTACCCGCAAGCAGTGCTGCGGCAACTGGGCGCGCTGGGCGGCATGAGCGCCCACCTGAATGCGCCCCACGGCAGCGGCGACTACGGCATGGCCCTGCGTGCCATGTCGGAAGTGGCCCGCGTGTGCGGCGCCACCGGTTTCATGGTGTGGTGCCATGCGGTGTGCGGCCTCTACATGGAGGCCTCAGGCAACCCGGCGCTGATGGGCGAGGCGCTGGCCCGCCACGCCAGCGGCGCCACACTGGGCGGCACGGCGCTTTCCAACCCGATGAAGAGCTACGCGCAGATTGAAAGCTGGCTGCTCAAGGCCACGCCGGTGGAAGGCGGTTACCTCGTCAGCGGTGCGCTGCCGTGGGTCAGCCACCTCGGCGCCGGCCACTACTGCGGTGCGATTGCCGGTGTGGTGGACGACGCGGGCAATGCCTTGACGCCTTCGCGCGAGCTGATGTTCATGCTGCGCTGCGATGCGCCGGGGGTGGAGCTGAAGAACTGCCCCAGCTTCTCGGCCATGGAAGGCACAGGCACCTACGCGCTGCGACTGACCGAGGTGTTTGTGGGTGCCGAGGACATCATGGCCGACCCGGCCAAGCCCCTGATCGGCCGCATCCGCGGCGCCTTCGTGATGCTGCAGTGCGGCTGGGCGCTGGGTGTGACACAGGGCGCCATCGACTCCATCTGGGCGGTGGAGGCGCAGCTCGGCCACGTCAACCAATTTCTCGACGACCGGCCCGACACGCTGCAGGCAGAGCTCGATGCGCTGACCGAACGCATCATGGTGCTGGCCCAAACACCGTTTGACACCTCCAACGCCTTCGTGATCGACGTGCTCGACGCCCGTGCCCACAGCGCCGAGCTGGCCCTGCGCGCGGCGCAATCGGCGCTGATGCACCAGGGCGCGCGCGGCTACCTGCTGAGCTCCGCAGTGCAGCGGCGGGTGCGCGAATCGCACTTTGTGGCCATCGTCACACCGGCCATCAAGCACCTGCGCAAGGAGATTGCTCGCCTGAGCGCTGAAGAGTCGCCGGCATGAGCTTCATGACGACTCCAAAGGAAGCGGTCGTCAATGCGTTAGCCACCAGCGCAGCGACGGGCCACCCCGAGCAAGCGACAAGCGTGGGGGCTCAAACCATCTGGCTGCAATTTATTTGCGATGCGTGTGGGCTGATCTACAACGAAGCCGAGGGCGATGCCGACAGCGGTCTGGCGCCCGGCACACGCTTTGCCGATATTCCGGACGACTGGGCCTGCCCGCTCTGCGGTGTGACCAAGGCCGATTTCTCGCCTTACAACCCGCCCACCGAACAAGCGTTGCGCGCCTCACTGCAAGGCGGTGGCAGTACCCGGCCTGCCGTGTCGGCTCGCCGGCATCAGGCGGGCACGGTGATCGTCGGCGCCGGCCGGGCCGGCTGGCAACTGGCCGGGCAACTGCGCGCCCACGACGCCACGCTGCCGATCACGCTCGTCACCGCGTGCGCGGGCGATGTGTACGACAAGCCCCTGCTGTCGGTGGCTATGGCGCGCGCGCTCACGGCGACCCAGCTGGTCCGCGAAACCGGCCCCGACGCTGCCCGGCGCCTGCAGGTGCGCCTGCTGGCCCACACGCATGCGGTGCGCGTGTGCGCCGGCACCCGCACGCTGCGCACCACCCGCGGTACCCTGGCTTACCAACACCTGGTGCTGGCGCACGGCGCGCAGCCCGCATTGCCGCCCTCGCTGCCCGCCTCGCTGTGCTGGCGCATCAACCACCTCGAGGCCTATCTCAAGCTGCGCGCGGCGCTGGGGTCGGTCCCACGCGATGTGCTGATCATCGGTGCAGGCCTCATCGGCAGCGAGCTGGCCAACGACCTGGCACTCGGTGGCCACCGCATCACCCTGCTGGACACGCAGCCCGAACCCCTGTCGCGCTGGACGGCAGCGCAGGCCGGCGCCCGCCTGATCGAGGCCTGGCAAACGCTGCCGATCCGGTTTGTCGGCGGCGCGCACGTGGCCAGTGTGACCCGGGAGGACAGCCGCTTGCGCGTGACGCTGGCCTCCGGCCAGATGTTCACGGGCGATCAGGTCATCGCCGCCACCGGCCTTCAGACACCCAGTCACCTGGCACAGACGGCCGGACTGGACTGGGACCACGGCATTGCCGTCGATGCCGAGACACTGCGCACCAGCGACCCACGCATCCATGCCATGGGCGACTGCATGACGGTGGGCGGGCAGGCCAGCCGCTTCATCGAGCCCATCGCGCGGCAGGCCCGCACGATTGCTGCTGCCATCGCCGGCCAGCCCGCCGTGCCCTATGAGGCCAAAGCCGCCACGGTTCGGGTCAAGACCACCTCGCTGCCGATGACGCTGCACTGAGCCGCAGAACTAGGCCGGAAAGCAATTGATGGCTGCCGCCGAGAAGTCGGGGCCACCGGCCTCCAGCCGCTGCAGCACACGCAGCACACCCATCTCGTCGCCGGGCTGGCCCACCACCTGCAGCCCTATCGGCAGACCCTGGGCGTTGAGCCCCACAGGCACCGAGGCGGCCGGATGCCCGGTGAGGTTAAGCGCGTAGGTGAAGTGCGACCACGCCACCGGCCCGCGGTCGGCCCAGGCGCCTGGCGCGTCCTGCCCGGTCGGGATGCCGGCAACCGGCAGCGTCGGGCTGAGCAGCACGTCCACCCCGGACAACACGGCCGCCAGCTGGTCGCCGATCGCGGCGCGCTCCCGCGCCAGCCGGTCCGTGTCGACGGGCAGGTGCAGGCTTTCGACCTGGCGCCGCAGCGCCGGATCGATCCGCGCCAGCGCATCGGGCAGGCTGGCGACACGCTGGGCAATGCCGGCGTAAAACTCTGTTTCCCAGGGCGCGCGGGCCGAGGTGCGCAACCACGGGCCCACAGGCACCACGGTGCAACCGAGCGCACGCAGGCGCCCGACTGCGGCCTCGCAGGTGGCGATCACCTCGGGCTCTGCACCGCCCTCGCCAAAGTCAGGGCACCAGCCCACGCGCAGCGGCGCAAAAGCTTGCGCCAGCGCCGCGATGAAGTCAGGCGGCACGCCATGGGCCGAGCTGGCATCCCGCTCATCGGGGCCGGCGATGACCGACAGCACCAGCGCCACGTCGGCCACGTTGCGGCCCAGCGGGGCCACATGCGCCAGCCCCGGCGTGGCCGATGCGGGCCACACCGGCACGCGGCCGTACTGCGCCTTGAAACCCGTGAGGCCGCAGAACGCGGCGGGAATGCGGATCGACCCACCGCCGTCAGTGCCCAGCGCCACCGGCACCAGGCCGGCCGCCACGCCGGCCGCCGCACCGGCGCTGGAGCCACCCGGCGTGAAGCCGGTGTTCCAGGGGTTGCGCGTGATACCGGTGAGCGGTGAATCACCCACGCCCTTCGAGCCCAGTTCGCTGGTGGTGGTCTTGCCGGTGATGCAGGCCCCCGCCGCCCGCAGGCGTGCCACGCTGGGCGCGTCGTGCGTCGCGATGTTGCCGGCGAACAGGCGCGAACCAAAGGCCTGCGGCGCGCCGCCCACGGCAATCAGGTCTTTCACGCTGACGGGCACACCGGCCAGTGGCCCCGGGTCCTGGCCGCGCGCGATGCAGGCATCGACCGCACGCGCCTGGGCCATGGCCTCATCGGGCATGAAGTACGCGTAGGTGTTGAGCAGCGGCTCCAGCTTCTCCGTGCGCACGATGAAGGCCTGCATGACGTCGCTGGCCCGCAGCCGGCCGGCCCGCACCGCCCCCGCAATCTGCACGGCTGTCCATCGGACGATTTTGCGGTGTTCCTCGTGATCGGGCATGACAACTCCTGCAATGAAATCCGCTGCGCCCGCTCCCTGTTGAGACGTCCACCGCTCGTGGCCGCTGACGCACTACCGTTCGGGCTGAGCTTGTCGAAGGGCTTCGACAAGCTCAGCCCGAACGGTGTCGTGTCAGGCGTTACGACAAATCAATGGTGAACAAGCGGCAACTCGAAATAAAACTCGGTCCCCTGGCCGACCACACTGCGGTAATCGATGCGACCGCCATGCTGCTCGACCAGACTTTTGGAGATGCTCAGGCCCAGGCCCGTGCCACCCTTTTGCCGGGTGTCGGACCCATCGGCCTGGGAAAAGCGTGAAAAAATCCGCTCCCTGAATTCGTCCGGAATGCCTTCGCCTTCATCAATCACCGACACCCGGACCTGGCCATCGCCCGGGGTGACCACCACCCGCACCATCCCGCCCCTGGGGGAGAACTTGGCCGCGTTGGACAAGAGATTGACCACCACCTGGGTGATGCGGTCAGCGTCTATCCTCACCATGGCATCGCCCTCCCACGGCACCATCTGGAAGCTCACCCCGTGCTGTTCGCCATACGGCCGGGTCGATTCGATGGCCTGCTCCAGTGCCGGCCGCAGCGACTGGTCGACGAGGTTCAGCGTCATGGAGCCGGACTGCAGTTTTTCGAGATCCAGGATGTCGTTGATGAGCTTGACCAGCCGCTCGCTGTTGCGGATCGACACCAGCAGAAGATTTTGTGCTGGCGCCGGCAACGTGCCAGCCACGCCACCGGTCAGCAGCTTGAGCGAACCATAAATGGCCGCCAGCGGTGTGCGCAGCTCGTGCGACACCGTCGAGATGAACTCGCTCTTGAGCCGCTCGGTCTTGCGGCGCTCGGAGATGTCGACATAGGTATTGACGAAGCCGCCATCCGGCATTGGAACACCACGCACCTCCAGCGGCAGACCGTCAAAGCGCAGACGTTCGAAGACACGCTTTTCCGGGGCACGCACCCGTGCGATGGCAGCAGCCACCGAGGCATCGACATCGCCCGTGCCGTAATCTCCACGCTTGGCAATGACGCGGATGATTTCCTCAAAACCCAGATCGGGGTTCGCAAAAAGTGAGTCTGGCAGCCCTGTCAGTTCACGAAACTGCTGATTGTGTGCGACCAGCTTGAGGTTTTTGTCGTACACGCTCAAACCACAGGGCAGGTTGTCGAGGATGTTCTGCAGCGCCACATTGGCCTGCTGGATCTTTTCCTCCGCCCGTTTGCGCTCGCTGATGTCCAGCCCGATCTGCATGAAGCCGACCAGGGCACCCTGCTCGTTGCGGCGCGGCTGGATTTCCAGTTCCATCCAGTGGGCCTGGCCGTCCCGCGAGTGGTGTACCGCCTCCAACTGGCAGCTTTCCCCCGCAGCCAAAGCGCGGCGCGTTTGCTGGTTGGCCATGCCCGTCGCATCAGCAGACCCCGTCACCTCCGCTACCGGCCGCCCCTCGGCTTCTGCCAGGGTGTAACCATACTGCCGGGTGAATCCGGCGTTGACCCAGGTGACGCGCTGCGCCTCGTCGGTGATGACGACCGAGTTGGATGTGAGACGGGCCACCTCGGCCAGCCGGGCCAGATCGGCCGTCATGCGCTGCGCCACCGCGTAGGCACGGGTCCGGCTGGTGCCCAGCAGCCAGACGATCAGGGCCAGCAGCGCACTGAGCAGGCTGCCACCGATACGGGTGATGATGGGCGTCCGGAAATCCACCGTGGCATCAAACACGGCCGAGGACCGTGCGCTCAGCATAAACGCCCGTTCACCGATGACCAGGTCCCGGTCCTCATGGAGCCAGGCTGCGCGCATGCCGGCAGGCGGTGCTGTCGTGGAAGGCTGCCCCGCCGCATGGGCATAGACCAGGTCGGCAGCCCGAAAAGCACCCTCGTAGAGCTCGAAATCCAGCTGGGATGCCACAGCCCGCACCGTGCCGGCCAGCAGCTCGCGCGCCACAATCGGCGCCGCCAGCACCCCCACCAGGCCGTCGAGCCGTTGCTCGAAGGTGTCGAGCGGTGCGCCCGCACGGTACACCGGCAGCAGGTAAATGAAGCCGGCGCCTTTCTGCTCGTCCTGCACCAGCACCACGCGGTTGGTCAGCGTGGGCAGGCCCGTGCGGATCGCCTGTTCCAGCGCAGCGCGGCGCAGCGGGTCTGTGCCCAGGTCGAACCCTGACGCTGCGGCGTTCGCGGCTGCAGGTTCGATGTACTTGACCACATACAGGTCGGGCGCAGTGCCGCCGGTCCGCACCTTGAAGCCCGGCATGCCATCGGCACGCTCCGCGGCAACGAACGCGTCCAGATCCTGCCGTAACACCCGCTGCACCAGAGCGAAGCCCCTGACACCGGGAAACTCCTGCCCGAGATCGCGCGAATCGACATAGGCCTTGAAGGCGGCACGGTTGACCGACGGATGGGCAGCATAGACACCCCGTGCGCCCTTCATGCCATAGACGGGCTGCACAAAACGCCGCTGGATTTCGCCAGCCAGCACTTCCAGCTGGCGGTCAAAGCGCTGGCGCGCGTCGGCTTCGATGCTGGCGTGCTGCCAGTGCGCGATGGCCAGTGCCACGCCCAGCCCCAGCACAAAGACACCCGTGGTGAGCCCCAGTACCGAGCGGGGAATCTCGTAGGCCACCGCATCGAGCAGGCTGGCCTCGCGCCGCGTCAGGGCCATGCAACGCCACAGGAAAAGGGGCGCCACCACGGCCATGAGCAATGCCGCGTGCACCAGCGCAGAGGTGGTGTCATGGCTGCTGCCCCAGATGCGGCCCAGCACCAGGGCGATCAGGAGTTCGGACACCACCGTGATAAGGGCGACTTCGACGAACAGCCTGAACAGGCCGGTCCGGGGCATCACGGGGAGCGCGTCGCGCGGGGCCAAGGTCAGCGCGCCCCGACGAGGTGACGGCGCCGCTTTGCCGGATCGTTCACGGGACCGATGCCGTGCGCCGACGTGCCGTCCATGCCGGGGCAGCGTGCGGTCATCAAGCTGTCGGGCGACCGAAGTTTACACATGTACCATCTTGTATCAGATAGCCCTTGAAGCAGCCTGACACCGAATCGGCCGGTTGAGGAAACAGAGGCCGGATCAGGCCTTGGGCAGAGTCACGCCGACCTGCCCCTGGTACTTGCCGCCGCGGTCCTTGTAGCTGGTCTCGCAGACGTCGTCCTTGTCGCTCTCGAAGAACAGCACCTGGGCGCAACCCTCCCCGGCATAGATCTTGGCCGGCAGCGGCGTGGTGTTGGAGAACTCCAGCGTCACATAGCCTTCCCACTCGGGCTCGAAGGGCGTGACGTTGACGATGATGCCGCAGCGCGCATAGGTGCTCTTGCCCAGGCAGATCGTCAGCACATTGCGCGGGATGCGGAAGTACTCCAGCGTGCGCGCCAGCGCGAAGCTGTTGGGCGGGATGATGCAGACGTCGTCGTGGAAGTCGACGAAGCTCTTCTCATCGAAGTTCTTCGGGTCCACCACGGTGCTGTGGATGTTGGTGAAGACCTTGAACTCAGGGGCACAGCGGATGTCATAGCCGTAGCTGGAGGTGCCGTAGCTGATGATCTTTTGCCCGTCCGATGCCGCGCGGATCTGGCCCGGCTCGAAGGGTTCGATCATGCCGGTGGTCTCTGCCATGCGGCGTATCCATTTGTCGCTCTTGATGCTCATGCGGAAGGCTCCTTGCTGTGCCGCCATTGTAGGCAGCCCACGGCTTATGCGGCGGCCGCTTCGGTGCACTGCGCAATCACCGTGCGCTCGATGGTCCGGTCGTCCCCCAGCACGATCAGCGCGAACAGCAATTCGTCCAGGCTGGCCGCCTGCGCGGTCTTGCGCGCCAGCAGCGGCGTGGCCGCCGGGTGGAGCACCACGAAGTCGGCCTCGCAGCCCGGCTGCAGGTTACCCACCACGCCGCCCAGACCCAGCGCGTGGGCCGCGCCGCCGGTGTGCTGCCACCACAGCTGCTGCGGCGTGAGCGAGAGGCCCGTCTTGGTCTGGCCTTCCCGGCCCACGTAATAGGCCGCCAGCATGGTGTGGAAGGGGCTGAACGAGGTGCCGCCACCCACGTCGCTGGCAAGCCCGTAGGCAAAGCCTGCGCGGTCGGCGGCGGCGTAATCGAAAAACCCGCTGCCCAGGAACAGGTTGCTGGTCGGGCTCACGGCGGCGGCGGTGCCGGTGTCCCGCATCAGCGCGCGGTCTTCATCGTCGATGTGGATGCAGTGCGCATACACCGCCCGCGGCCGCAGCAGGCCGAACTGTGCATACACGCTCAAATAGCTGCGCGCCGCCGGGTAGAGCTGGTGCACCCAGGCGATTTCGTCCCTGTTCTCGGCCACATGCGATTGCACCCATACGTCGGGGTAGGCCGCGGCCAGTTCCCCGGCACCGCCCAGCTGGGCCGCCGAGCAGCTGGGCACAAAGCGCGGCGTGATGGCATAGCCCAGCCGGCCGACGCCGTGCCAGCGGTGGATCAATGCCTCGGTGTCCAGCAGGCTTTGCTCGGTGCTGTCGCGCAGGCCTTCGGGGGCGTTCTGGTCCATCAGGCACTTGCCCGTCATCAGCCGCATCTGCTGCTGCCCGGCCTCGGCAAACAGGGCATGGACCGATGCCGGATGCGAGGTGGAAAAGGCCAGCGCCGTCGTCACCCCGTGGCGCAACAGTTCGGCGACAAAAAAGCGCGCCACCTCGGCACCATGCGCCGGGTCTGCAAAACGCATCTCCTGCGGAAAGGTGTAGTTTTCGAGCCAGGGCAGCAGCCCTTCGGCGGGTGAGCCGATCACGTCGACCTGCGGGCAATGGATGTGCATATCCACAAAACCGGGGGCGATGATGCGGCCTGGCCAATGGGTCACCGGCACATCGGCAAAGCGCGGTACCAGTTGCGTGTAGCTGCCCACAGCCAGCACCACCTCCTGGCCCTGCGCGTCGGGGCCAACCACCAGCAGGCCATCGGACTCCAGCACGGCCTCGGCTGGCCGGGGGAAATGCAGGATGGCGGCGCGATAGGCTTTCATGCCGGCTAGGTTACCTCAGCCCGGGGTGCAGACGATACGCCGCACCGGATGAGGACTATCCGGGCTTCAGGTACCCGGCTGGCGGGTGACGCGGCAGCCATCGCCCAGCGACTCGCGCCACACCCGCACCGAGGCCAGCGCCGGCAGGCGGGGCGAGAGCTTGCGGAAGATGAAGTGGCACAGGTTTTCCAGCGTCGGCGGGCCCAGGCCGGGCACGTCGTCCAGCATGTGGTGGTCGAGTTGCTCCCGCAGCACAGCGATCTCCCGCCGCACCAGGCCGAGGTCCATCACCATGCCGGTGGCCGGGTCCGGTGTGCCGGCAATCAACACCTCGGCGTTGTAGGTGTGGCCGTGCACGCGCTTGCTGCCTTCGGCCTCGATGGCGCGGTTCAGCGTGTGGGCGGCGTCGAAGTAGAAGGTCTGGCTGATCTCGCAGGTCATGTCGCGAGGGAGGGGTTTGTTGTTCATCGGATGCCCGTGATCTTGTGGGTTTGAAGGCTCAGGCGCCAGGCGGGCCGTGCCATGCACAGCGCAATGCAGTCCTCGGTATTGCGCTGGCGCGCCGGGCTGTCCATGGGCTGCAGGTAGCGGTGTGTGAAGTGCGCCGCCTCGAGCTCGTCCAGGCTCAGCCCAGTCTGCGGCCACACCACCTTGAGCTCCTGCCCTTCGCGCTGCACCCAGGGCGCACTGGCCTTGGGGCTGACGCAGATCCAGTCAATGCCGGCGGGCGCTGCGATGGTGCCGTTGGTCTCCACCGCGAGTTGAAAGCCGCAGGCGTGCAGTGCATCAATCAGTGCGGCATCCACTTGCAGCAGCGGTTCGCCGCCGGTCATCACCACAAAGCGGTGGCTGGCATCGCCGGCAGGCCACAGGGCTTCGATCTGCGCCGCCAGGGCATCTGCGTCGGCAAACTTGCCGCCCAGGGTGCCATCGGTGCCGACAAAGTCGGTGTCGCAGAAGCGGCAGACAGCGGTGGCGCGGTCCTGCTCGCGGCCGGACCACAGATTGCAACCGGCAAAACGGCAGAACACCGCCGGCCGCCCGGCATTGGCGCCCTCGCCCTGCAGGGTGTAGAAAATTTCCTTGACCTGGTAGCTCATGCCGTCCTCCCATCGGAAAGACGTGGCGCAGCAGCACGCATACGAGCTGCGCGGCCAGGGGATCGGCAAGGGAAGGAAAAACTGGCAGCCCGGCAGGCGTTCAAGCAACGGCCCGGGGCAGCGAGGTTTTTGTACATGGTGTTCCTCTACATGGCCCCGAAATGAAAGCGCGCCGGGACAACGCGAAACCCCATTTTACCGGGTTCGCGCCCTCATCAGGGTCGGCTGGCCCGGTGGACCGGATAGGCTCTCGCCATCCACAGGTACAGCACGGCGCCAGCCAGCAGCGTGCTGGCCGCAATCTCCAGTGACAGCGTGAAGCCGGCGCCGGCCGTGGGCGTGTGGCGCAGCAACAGCGCCACCAGCGGTGGCCCGACGATCTGGCCCACGCCGTAGGTGGCGGTGAGCAGGCCGATGAAGCTGGCCGCGGTCACGGGGCGCAGGCGGCGCACCTCCTGCATCGCAAAGAAGGTGATCGCCGTGAACGGAATGCCCAGCATCAGGCTGCCGATGGCAAAACCCGCAAGGCTGGGACTCCACAGGCTGGCGGCGATGCCCAGTGCCTGCAGGAAGTAGCAACCCGCCAGCAGGATGCGAAAGTCCTGCCCCGGCGGCATGCGGGTGGCCAGTACAGCGCCCACCATCACCCCCATGCCGAAGATGGGCCAGAACATGTCCAGCCAGGGCGAGCCCGGCAGCGCGGCGCGGGCGATCACCGGCAGGAAGGTGGCGGTGATGATGTAGCCGAAGCCGGCCACGCCGTAAGCCAGCGTCAGCAGCGGCATTTCGGCTTTGGCCTGCGGTGGCGATGCAGCACCGGCCCCCGTTGCCTGCAACTGGGCGCCGGACGCCAGCACGATCAGGCGCTCTTCCCCGCCGCGCATGATGCGCCACACCAGCGCGGTGAGCACAAAGGCCAGCACGCCGAAAATCAGCCAGCCAGTGGCCGCCGTCCAGTGCCAGGCCACCATGCCGGTGGCGAAAAGGCCGCTGACCACAATGCCGGCACCGGGGCCGACGTATATCAGCCCGCCCATGGCCGGCACGCCCAGCCTGGCCATGCGCGACAGGCACCAGCCCGAGGTGAACACAAACACCACCGCACTGGTGATGCCGGCCAGAAAGCGCAGCAGCGGCCACAGCGCAGGCACATGCCAGGCCATCGCCAGGGTCAGCACGCCGGTCGTGACCAGGCCCGCGCGCACCAGCGATGAAAAGGCGAACAGGGGCAGTCCCTTCACCCGGGACCAGATCCACGGCTGCAGCGTGCACAGCACCGCGCCCAGCATGTAGCCGAGGTAATTGGCGCTGGCCAGCCAGCTGGCCGTGGGCAGATCGACCACGCCATCGTGCAGCATCATCGGCAACAAGGGGGTGAAGGCAAAGCGGCCCAGGCCCATGGCCACCGCCAGGGACACCAGCCCGGCCAGCGCAATAGGCCAGGGGTTGACGCGGGATGGGGTCGGGGCGGGACGTGATTCGGGTGCGGTCATTGAAATGTTTCAAAGCTGTCGTTCAGCCGGTCGATATGGCGGGCCTTGGCGGCCGCGTCGAGAAAGCTCGCCTCGAAGCTGTTGCGCGCCAGCGTGTAGGCCTGCCCGGCCTGCAGGCCCGTGGCGGCAAAGGTCTGGACGAAGTTGTCGTTCAAGTAGCCGCCAAAGTAGGCGGGGTCGTCGGAGTTGACGGTGGCGGCGAGACCGGCCTCCAGCAGGCGGCCCAGGTTGTGGCTGGCCAGATCGGGGAAGACGCAGAGCTTGAGGTTGGACAGCGGGCACACTGTCAGCGCGATGCGGCTTTGGGCCAGCCGCTGCATCAGCGCCGCATCGTGCACCGACTGCACACCGTGGTCGATGCGCTCGACCTTCAGCACATCGAGTGCCGTCCATACATAGGCGGGCGGCCCCTCCTCGCCCGCATGGGCCACGCGGTGCAGGCCCAGTTCGCCGCAGCGGGCAAAGACGCGCGCGAACTTCTCGGGTGGGTGGCCCAGCTCGCTGGAGTCAAGCCCGACGCCGATGAACTTGTCACGCAGCGGCAAGGCCTGCTCCAGTGTTTCAAAGGCTTCTTCCTCGCTGAGGTGGCGCAGAAAGCACAGGATCAGCGACGCGCTCACGCCCAGCGTGCCGGCAGCGTCGGTGCAGGCACGGTGCAGGCCGTTGATGACCGTCTGCATCGCCACGCCGCGGGCGGTGTGGGTCTGCGGGTCAAAGAAGAGCTCGGTGTGCACCACGTTGTCAGCCGCCGCCTTCACGAGGTAGGCCCAGGCCATGTCGTAGAAATCCTGCTCGGTGATGAGCACGCTGGCACCGGCGTAGTAGATGTCGAGAAAGCTCTGCAGATTGGTGAAGGCGTAGGCGCGGCGCAGCTCGGCCACGCTGGCGTAGGGAATCTGCACCCCGTTGCGCTGCGCGAGCGCGAAGATCAGCTCCGGCTCCAGCGAGCCCTCGATGTGGATGTGCAGTTCGGCCTTGGGCATGCGCCTGAGCAACTCGGGCAGCCGGTCTGCAGCAACAGGTTTGACGTTTGCATTCATTTCAGGCTCAACAAGCTCAGCGGACGTGAAGACGGTTAAAAATAAAAAAGCTGCCCGCAGGCAGCTCTCGTGATGCGAAGTCTGCTGGCCGCGCAGCGTCGGGGCGCACACTGCAGGTCAGCAGCCATTATCTTCAGTTGCCCGGCACCTTGCCCTCGACACCCTTGACATAGGTCTTGAGGCCGCCGAGGAACTTGTCGTCGGCCACCACGTCCTTGGCCAGCAGTTCCTTGCCGGTGTTGTCCATGATGGGGCCTTTCCAGATGGCGAAGCTGCCGTCCTTCAGGCCGGCCTTGACTTCGTCGATGCGCTTTTTGGTCTCGTCCGGTACATCGGCGGCGATGGACACGATGTCGATCGCGCCTTCCTTCACGCCCCACCAGGACGCGGAGTTGCCGGTCCATTTGCCTTCCAGCGCATCTCCCACGGCCTTCACGTAGTAAGGACCCCAGTTGATGATGGCCGAGGCCAGGTGGGCCTTGGGGCCGTAGGCGGTCATGTCGGAGTCCCAGCCGAAGGCGCGCTTGCCCAGTTTCTCGGCGGTCTGCAGCACGGCCGACGAGTCGGTGTTCTGGAACAGCACGTCGGCGCCGCCGTTGATCAGCGTGGTGGCCGCCTCGGTTTCCTTGGGCGGGTTGAACCATTCATTGACCCACACCACCTTGGTCTTGACTTTCGGGTTCACCGACTGCGCGCCCAGCGTGAAGCTGTTGATGTTGCGCACCACCTCGGGAATCGGCACCGAGCCGACCACGCCCAGCGTGCCCGTCTTGCTCATCTTGCCGGCAATCACGCCGGCCATGTAGGCGCCTTCGTAGGTGCGGCTGTCGTAAGTGCGCATGTTGTCGGCCTGCTTGTAGCCGGTGGCGTGCTCGAACTTCACGTCCTTGGTGTCGGCAGCGACCTTGAGCATGGGCTCCATGTAGCCGAAGGTGGTGCCGAAGATCAGCTTGTTGCCTTGCGCGGCCATGTCGCGGATCACGCGCTCGGCGTCGGCGCTTTCGGGCACCTTCTCGACGAAGCTGGTCACGACCTTGTCGCCGAAAGCGGCTTGCACCGCCTTGCGGCCGTTATCGTGGGCGAAGGTCCAGCCGCCGTCACCGACGGGGCCGACATAGGCAAAAGCCACCTTCAGCGGCTCGGGCTTGGCAGCTGCCGGTGCGGCGGCCGCAGGGGCCGGTGCGGGCGCAGGCGCCGCCTCTTCCTTCTTGCCGCAACCCAGGAGGGCGGCGCTGGCCACCGCTGACAGGGCCGCCAGCTTGAGCAGGGAACGTTTGTGCAGGTCAGTCATGTGAACTCGCTTTCGTGGAAAAAAGGAATCAATGGGAGGGGAAACAGTCAGGAACAGATCAGTGGCATCGGGACCGGTCAGCCAAAACAGCAGAAAAGATTATGCGACGTAAACAAGGGGCCGCCCGTCAGGCTCCGGGGTAAAACGGCTTGCCCAGCGAGCCGGGCATGTTCACGCGTATCCACAAGGGGTTGCGCGAGATCAGCACCAGCACCACGATGGTGGCCAGGTAGGGCAGCATGCTCAGGAACTGGCTCGGAATGTTCACCCCCAGCGCCTGCAGATGGAACTGCAGCATGGTCACGCCGCCAAACAGGTAGGCCCCAAGCAACACCCGTGCCGGGCGCCAGGTGGCAAAGGTCGTCAGCGCCAGGGCAATCCAGCCCTTGCCGGCGATCATGCCCTCGACCCAGAGCGGCGTGTACACCACCGACACATAGGCGCCTGCCAGGCCGCACAGCGCCCCGCCCGCCACCACCGCCATCAGCCGGATGCGCCGCACCGGATAGCCCAGCGCGTGGGCCGATTCCGGGCTTTCGCCGACGGCGCGCAGCACCAGACCGGCGCGGGTGCGGTACAACAACCAGATCAGCCCCGCCGTGAGCACCATCGCGATGTAGACCATGGGATGCTGGCGGAACAGGGCCGGGCCGAGCAGCGGAATGTCGGCCAGCCAGGGAATCGGGAACTTCGTCTGCTCGGGCAGCTTTTCCTGCACGTAGCCGATGCCGGCAAAGGCCGAAAAGCCACTGCCGAAGAGGCTGAGCGCCAGACCGGTGGCGTACTGGTTGGTGTTCAGCCAGATCACCAGCACGCCGAACACCGCGGCCAGCAGCGCACCGGCGACCATGCCTGCGGCGAAGCCCAGCCAGCTGTTGCCGGTGTGCACCACCGTGGCAAAGCCGGCGATGGCAGCGCACAGCATCATGCCCTCGGCGCCCAGGTTCACCACGCCGGCCTTTTCGTTGATGAGCAGGCCCAGCGCGGCAATCGCCAGCACGGTGCCTGCGCTCAAGGTGGCGGCCAGCAGCAGCGCGGTGGAGTCCATCAGCGGGCTCCTTTCAGCTGAGGGGCTGGTTTTTTCCAGACCATCCGATACGCGATCAGCGTGTCGCAAGCAAGCAGGTTGAACAGCAGCAAGCCCTGGAAGACCCCGGTGATCGATTTAGGCAGACCCAGGCGCGACTGCGCCAGCTCGCCACCGATGTAAAACATGCTCATCAGGATCGCCGAGAACACCACGCCCACCGGGTGCAGCCGCCCGACAAAGGCGACGATGATGGCGGCAAAGCCGTAACCTGCGGGCACATAGGGCGTGAGCTGGCCGATGGGCCCGGCCACTTCCAGCGCGCCGGCCAGACCCGCAGCGCCACCCGACACCAGCAGCGCCACCCACAGCGCGCGGCGCGACGAAAAGCCCGCATAGCGCGCCGCCGCCGGTGCCAGGCCGCTGACCTCCTGCGCAAAACCGGCGTAGGTGCGGAACAAAAAGAGCCACAGCCCCGCCACCCCCAGCAGCGCCAGCAGGATGCCGATGGTGACGCGCGAGCCGGCCATCAGCCGCGGGATCTGCGTCACCGCCTCAAAGGTTCGCGTCTGCGGAAAGTTGTAGCCGTTCGGGTCTTTCCAGGGCCCGAAGACCAGGTAGTTCAGCACCAGTTCGGCCACGTACACCAGCATCAGGCTGACGAGAATTTCGTTGGCATGGAAGCGGTCGCGCAGCAGCGCGGTGATGCCGGCCCACGCCATGCCGCCCAGCACGCCGGCCAGCAGGATGAGCACCACAATCCACGGCCCGGTGGCCTTGTCGGCCAGCAAGGCCACGCCGCCGGCTGCGACCGCCCCGATGACGAACTGTCCCTCGGCACCGATGTTCCACACGTTGGAGCGAAAGCACACCGCCAGGCCCAGCGCAATCATGAGCAGTGGCGTGGCTTTGACCATCAGCTCGCCGAGGGCGTAGGGGCTCCTGACCGGCTCCCAGAAAAACACCTGCAGGCCGCGCACCGGGTCCTTGCCCAGCGCCACAAACAGCAGCACACCGATGACCACCGTGACCAGCAGCGCCATCACGGGCGAGGCCCAGGTCCAGAACGGCGAGGCCTGCGGGCGGACTTCAAGTTGCGGCATGCGCAGCCTCCTGCTCATGGGCACCCGGCCACAGCCCGCTCATCCACTGCCCGACCTGCTCCACCGTCGCGCCAGCGCGCGGCAGCGAGGGCGAGAGCCGTCCCTTGGCCATCACATGCAGGCGGTCGCAGATTTCAAACAGCTCTTCCAGCTCCTCGCTGACCACCAGCACCGCGCAACCGGTGTCCCGCAGCTTCAGCAGCTCGCCGCGGATCTGCGTGGCCGCGCCCACATCCACGCCCCAGGTGGGTTGCGAGACGATGAGGAGCAGAGGCGCCGCATCGATCTCGCGGCCCATGATGAATTTCTGCAGGTTGCCGCCCGACAGCGACCGTGCCACAGCCTGCGGGCCACCGGCCTTGACCTTGAAGGCGTCGATGATGCGCTGCGCCTGGGCCTGTAGCGCGCCGCCCTGGAGCCAGCCGCCCACCCCTACGGACTCGGTGCGCGTGAGCATCAGGTTGCGTGCGAGCGACAGCGAGGGCACGGCGCCGCGGCCCAGGCGCTCTTCGGGCACAAAGTGCAGGCCCAGGACGCGGCGCTGGGCCGGGCCCAGCTTGCCGGCCTCCCGCCCCTTCACCGTGATGGCGGCAGCCGCCGCGCGCGTGTCCTCGCCCGAGAGCGCGTACAGCAACTCCTTCTGGCCGTTGCCGGAAACACCTGCAATGCCCACCACCTCGCCAGCACGCACCTGCAGACCAATCGCGTGGAGGTCCACGCCGAACTGCTCGACGCGCGGCAGGCTGAGCGCCTGCACCTGCAGTACCACGTCGCCCAGCGGCACCTCGCGGTGCTCCAGCGCGGGCGGCTCGGCACCGATCATCAGGCGGCTGAGCGAGGCGTTGGACTCCTGCCGCGGATCGCACACGCCCGTCACCTGGCCGCCGCGCAGCACGGTGCAGGCGGTGCACAGCGCGCGGATTTCATGCAGCTTGTGGCTGATGTAGAGAATGCTGCAGCCCTGTCCGGCCAGGCGGCGCAGCGTGACGAACAGGTTCTCGACTGCCTGCGGGGTCAGCACCGAGGTGGGCTCGTCCAGAATCAGGATCTTCGGGTGGGTGAGCAGCGCCCGCACGATCTCGACGCGCTGGCGCTCGCCAACGCTGAGGGTGTGCACCGGCCGCGTCGGGTCCAGTTGCAGACCGTAGGCCTGGGTGGTCTCGCGGATGCGGGCCGACACCTCAGCCAGCGTCAGATACCTGTCCAGCCCCAGCCAGACGTTCTCGGCCACGGTCAGTGTGTCGAACAGGCTGAAGTGCTGGAACACCATGCTGATGCCGAGCGCCCTTGCCTCGTGCGGGTTGCGCACCAGCACCGGCAGGCCATCGACCGCCACGCTGCCGGCATCGGGCTTGACGGCGCCGTAGATGATCTTCATCAGCGTGGACTTGCCCGCGCCGTTCTCGCCCAGCACGGCGTGGATCTCGCCGGGCGCCACCTGCAAGGAGATGCCATTGTTGGCCACCACGCCCGGGTAGCGCTTGGTGATGCCCGCCAGCTGCAGGCGGGGTGGGTTCATCGGCGAAGTCGTCGGCGAAGGCATTTCCGGCATCATTCTTTTCTCAGCGCCGCGGCAACCGACTTCACGCGTTCGCGCAGCCAGCGGGCTGAGGCCGACGCATGGGTGCGCTCATGCCAGAGCTGGTAGTACATCATGCGCGGAAAGGCCACCGGGCACGGCAGGATCTTGACGGGCAACACACCCTCAAACCGCTCGCAGTACTGGCGCCCGGTGGTCATCACCAGCAGGCTGGCGGCCACCATGGCCGGCATCAGGCCAAAGTGGGGGCTGCGCACCGTGATGCGGCGTTGCAGGCCCAGCGTGTCCAGGTGCTCGTCGATGACCCCCTTGGCACCGGGGTGCAGCGCCGTGGGAGCGATGTGTTCGGCCTGCAGCCAGGCGTCGGCGTTCTTGCCCCAGCCGCGGCGCACCGCCGGGTGGTCTTTGGCGACCAGGCACACGACCTCGTCGCCGAAGAGGCGTGCCATGTGCAGGTCGTCGGGCGGTGCACTCCAGTTGCCGATCACGATGTCGGCTAGGCCCTGCGCCAGCTGGGCGCGGTAGTCGGCCTGCGCCGACAGCGGCAGGATCTCGATGCGGCAGCGCGGTGCCTGGCTCTTGATCTGCGCCACCAGTTGCGGCAGGAACAGCGGATCGAGGTAGTCGCTGGCGGCGATGCGAAAGGTGCTCTCGGCGGTGGCCGGGTCAAACCCCCGCGCATCGCTGAACAGCATGCCGGCCGCACGCAGGATGCTGGCCGACGGCTCGATCATGCGCAGCCCGGCGTCGGTGGGCACCATGCCCGCGCCGGAGCGCACCAGGATCGGGTCGCCCGCCAGCGTGCGCAGCCGCTTCAGGGCGGCGCTGACGGCAGGCTGGTACATGCCCAGGCGGATGGCGGCGCGTGATACGCTGCGTTCAACAAGCACGGTGTTCAGAACCCGGATGAGGTGAAGGTCAATCTTGTCGGCAATTTTGTCGAAGGGCACCGACTCTCTCATACCCGTTCACCCATGCGGCTGATACGCGCTGTTGTATGCCGGGGGCCGCCCGGCGGCATTACCCTGATAAAAAAGAAGTGCAGGAAGTCTGGCATGACGAACCGTTCTGCTGCCTCATATTCAGTGAAAACCATCCGCTTCATCCGACGCGGCGCGCTTGTGTCGCTGCCCAATGTACCACCCGACCGCACTCTGCTGGAGCTGCTGCGCGAGGACCTCGCCTGCACCGGCACCAAGGAGGGCTGCGGCGAAGGCGACTGCGGCGCCTGCACCGTGGTGGTGGCCGAACCACAGGCATCTGGCGATGGCCTGAATTACCGGGCGATCAACAGCTGCATTCGCCTGGCGCACTCGATCGATGGCATGGCACTTTGGACCATCGAAGACATTGCCGCCACCGACGGCATATTGCACCCGGCGCAGGAAGCCATGGTGCAGTGCCACGGCTCGCAATGCGGGTTCTGCACACCCGGTTTTGTAATGAGCCTGTTTGGCATGTACCAAAACCATGTCTGCAAGGGTCAAGCCATCAGCCGCACGCTGGCGCAGGAGGAGCTGTCGGGCAACCTGTGTCGCTGCACCGGCTACCGGCCGATTCTGGATGCCGCGCAGCAGATGCAGAACCTGCCGCAAGTCTTGGTGGACGAGCAGAAAATTCTGAGCCAGCTGGAAGCTGTTCGGGCTGAGCCTGCCCTGGAGTTACGCCAAGCATCAGCCCCCGGCTACCTCGCACCCATCACGCTGCCCGCTCTGCTCAAAGCCCGCGCCGCCCATCCCGGCGCGCAACTGGTGGCGGGCTGCACCGATGTGGGCCTGTGGGTGACCAAGCAGCACCGGCAGTTCGACAGCGTGCTGGATGTGACACAGGTTCGCGAGCTGCGCCGCATCGAGGACTACCCCCACCACCTCGCCATCGGCGCCGCCGTCCCGCTGGCCGATGCCTTTGCGGCGCTGACGAAGGACCGCCCCCAACTGCACAACTTTGCCATGCGCTTTGCCGGCCTGCCGGTGCGCAACTCGGGCACACTGGGCGGCAATGTGGCCAACGGCTCGCCGATTGGCGACAGCATGCCGCTGCTGATCGCGCTGCATGCGAATGTGGTGCTGATGAGCGTAGGTGGGCATCGCGAGATACCGCTGGAGAAGCTCTACACCGGCTACCGCCAGAACCTGATGGCGCCGGACGAGGTGCTGGCGTGGATCAAGGTACCCAAGCCCACACCCGGCGAGGCCAGCCGTGTTTACAAAATCTCCAAGCGCTACGACGATGACATCTCTGCCGTCTGCCTTGCCATCAACCTGCAAATCAAAGATGGCGTGGTCGCTTCGGCCTCTATCGGCGCAGGCGGCGTTTCAGCCACACCGGTGCGCGCCATCCAGACCGAAGCCGCACTGACAGGCCAGCGGTGGAATTTGCAGACTGTGCAGCACGCCATGGCCACGCTGCGCGCAGAGTTCTCGCCTCTTTCCGACATGCGCGCCTCGGCAGCCTACCGACGCGAAGTGCTGGGCAACCTGCTGCAGCGCTACTGGCTGGAGAGCCAGGGCCTGCAAGCGATAGACCTGTCTGATCCAGCGCAGCTCATGGCGGAGGTCGCGCCGTGAGCCGCGCCCTGCCCGCCGCAGTCACCTGGGACGCCAGCCGCGCCGCCGGCAAGCCGCATGCCCATGAAAGCGCGCGCGCGCAGGTGGCGGGAACAGCCACCTATGTGGACGACATCCCGGACATCCGCGGCACGCTGCATGCGGCGCCGATTCTCTCCACCGTGGCCCACGGCCGTCTGCTGGGCATCGACACCGCAGCCGCGCTGGCCCTGCCGGGGGTGCGCGGCGTGGTGCTGGCCAGCGACATCCCGGGCGATCCGCTGCTGGCGAGCTTCGGGCAGGACGAGCCCATCTTTGCCACCGGTACCGTGCAGCACGTCGGCCAGGTGCTGGGTCTGGTCGTGGCCAGCTCGGTCATGCAGGCACGGCGCGCGGCTCGGCTGGTCACCTGCCAGATCGGGCCGCTGCCCGCACTGCTGGATGCTCGCGAGGCGCTGAAGGTACAGAGCTTTGTGCTGCCGCCAGTGTTCGTGCGGCGCGGCGATGCAGAAAACGCCTTGCAGCAAGCACCGCACACACTGACCGGCTCGCTCGACGTGGGCGGGCAGGAACACTTCTACCTCGAAGGCCAGGTCGCTTACGCCGTGCCGCAGGAGCAGAACCAGTGGCTGGTGTATTCCAGCACGCAGCACCCGGGCGAGGTGCAGCACTGGGTGGCGCACGCCCTGGGGCTGGACCAGCACGCCGTCCGCGTCGAATGCCGACGCATGGGCGGCGGCTTTGGCGGCAAGGAAACGCAGGCTGGCCACCTCGCCGTGTGGTCAGCACTGGCAGCCAACAAGTTCAGATGCCCCGTCAAGCTGCGACTGGACCGTGACGACGACTTCATGGTCACCGGCAAACGCCACCCCTTTGCCTACGACTACACCGTGGGCTTTGACGACACCGGCCGGCTGCAAGGCCTGAAGCTGACGATGGCCGTCAACTGCGGCTTCAGCGCCGACCTGTCAGGCCCGGTGGCCGACCGCGCGGTGTTTCATGCCGACAACGCCTACTTTCTGGAAGACGTGGAAATTGCCTCCTACCGCTGCAAGACGAACCTGCAGAGCAATACCGCTTTCCGCGGCTTCGGCGGGCCGCAGGGCATGATCGTCATCGAAACCATCATGGGCGACATCGCCCGCACGCTGGGGCTGGACCCGCTGGCGGTGCGCAGGCGCAACCTCTACGGTCAGGCCGAGCGCAACGTGACGCATTACCAGATGACGGTGGAGGACAACATCCTGGAGCCGCTGCTGTCACAACTGGAGCGCAGCTCGCAGTACGCGCAGCGCCGGGCGCGCATCGCCGCGTGGAACCGGCAGAGCCCCGTGATCCAGCGCGGCATCGCCCTCACGCCGGTGAAGTTCGGCATCTCCTTCACCGCCACGCTGTTCAACCAGGCTGGCGCGCTGGTGCATGTGTACACCGACGGCAGCGTGCAGGTGAACCACGGCGGCACCGAGATGGGCCAGGGCCTGCACACCAAGGTCGCACAGATCGTGGCCGACGAGCTGGGCCTGCCCCTGGGCCAGGTGCTGGCCACTGCCAGCGACACCGGCAAGATCCCCAACGCATCGGCCACGGCCGCCTCGGCCGGTACCGACCTGAACGCCCGCGCCGCCCAGTACGCTGCCCGCCATGTGCGCGACAACCTGGCGCAGTTTGTTGCCGGGCTGGATGGCTGCGGCGCCGGTGCGGTGCAGTTCGCGGCCGGGCCGGAGGGCGGCGAAATCACCACGCCCACCAGCAAGCGCCTGTTCACGGACGTGGTGAAGCTGGCCTATGCCAACCGCATCCAGCTCTGGAGCGACGGCTTTTACCGCACGCCGAAAATCCATTACGACAAGACCACCCTCACCGGCCGGCCGTTTTACTACTTCGCCTATGGCGCCGCCTGTACTGAAGTCGCGATTGACACCCTCACCGGCGAGAGCCGCGTGCTGAAGGTGGACATCCTGCACGACGTGGGCACCTCCATCAACCCGGCGATTGATATCGGTCAGATCGAAGGCGGCTTTGTGCAGGGCATGGGCTGGCTCACCACCGAGCAGCTGGTGTGGACCGACCAGGGCGCACTGGCCACCCACGCCCCCAGCACCTACAAGATCCCGACGACAGGCGACATCCCCGAACACTTCCAGGTCGACCTGTGGCCAGAGCCCAACCGCGAAGACAATGTGTTTGGCAGCAAGGCGGTGGGCGAGCCGCCCCTGATGCTGGCGATCAGCGTGTACGAGGCGCTGCGCGATGCGGTGGGGGCCGCGCGCGAAGGCCCGGTCAGGCTGGAGGCACCGGCGACGGCCGAGCATGTGCTCAGGGCCTTGAAGAACCCAAGCCGCTAAAGCAACGGCCGGACCACATCCCACAGCATCATCACCACTGCAAAGGCCATCACCGCCACACCGCCCCAGCCGAACCAGGTGGTCTTCAGGCCCGAGGTGAAGGGGCCCATCACCGCCTTCTTGCCGGCCAGCAGCATCATGCCGGCCATGATGGGCGCCGCCACCACGCCGTTGATCACCGCGCTCCAGTAGAGCGCCTTCATCGGGTCGATGGACGTGAAGTCCAGCCCGGTACCCACCACGGTAGCCATGACAATGATCGCGTAAAAGCGCCTGGCCTCAAACCATTGGCGCTCCAGCCCCTCAGGCCAGTCAAAGGCTTCGGCCACCGCATAGGCGGCAGACGACGCGAGCACCGGCACGGCCAGCAAGCCCGTTGCGATGATGCCGCCGGCAAACAGCGCAAAGGCGAAGTCACCAGCCAGCGGACGCAAGGCCTGCGCGGCCTGGGCCGCCGATGTGACATCGCGGACGCCGCTGGCGTACAGCACCGCACCGCCCAGCACCATGATGAAGAAGGCAATTGCGTTGGAGAAAAACATGCCGACGAAGGTGTCGCGCTTGACGCGCCGCAGGTCCTTGCGCACGGCCAGGTCGCTGCCGCGGTGGCCGCCCTTGAGGCGCAGCTCTTCCACCTCCTGCGAGGCCTGCCAGAAAAAGAGGTAGGGCGAAATCGTGGTGCCCAGCAGCGCGACGATCATCATCCAGTAGCCTGAATTCCACTGCAGCTTGGGAATCACCAGGTCATGCAGCACCTGCACCCAAGACACATCGACCAGGAACACCGCAATCACATAGGCAAACAGGAACAGCGTGAGCCATTTGAGGACAGGCGCCAGCTTGCGGTACGGCACGAACACCTGCAGCAGCACAGTGATCAGGCCAAAGGCCACCGCATGGAAGTGCTCGCCGCCGCCCACCACCAGTTGCAGCGCCTCGCCCATGGCGGCAATGTCGGCCGCGATGTTGATGGTGTTGGCCACCACCAACAGGAACACCATGCTCATCAGGAAAGGGCGTGGCGTGTGTTCGCGCAGGTTGGCGGCCACGCCCTTGCCGGTCACGCGGCCGATGCGGGCGCTGACCAGCTGGATGGCGATCATGAAAGGCAGCGAGAGGAACACCGTCCACAGCAGGCCGGTGCCGAACTGGGCGCCCGCCTGGGTATAGGTGGCAATGCCTGACGGGTCGTCATCCGCCGCGCCGGTGATGACACCCGGACCCACGTGCCGCAAGAAGGAAGGAATGCGTTTGAACGGCATGGCGGCGAGGCTACCACAGCGGAGAAGACCCGCCATGGCAGCCCGCTTGCGCGGGGCTGGCTGTTACCCTCGGCTACAGTAAAAATAGCGTTAACAGGCCCTACAGAATCAACAGCGCCCGAAAATCGTTCACGTTCGTGTGCGTGGGGCCCGTCACCACCAGATCGCCCAGTGCCTCGAAGTAGCCATAGGCGTCGTTGCGGTCCAGGTAGGTGTCGATTTTCATGCCCAGTGCCTGCGCGCGTGCCAGGGTGTCGGGTGCCACTGCAGCGCCGGCGTTGTCTTCCACGCCGTCGATGCCATCGGTGTCGGCGGCGAGCGCGTACACGCCGGGCTGCCCTTGCAGCGCCAGCGCCAGCCCCATGCAGAACTCGCCGGCCCGGCCACCCCGGCCCCGCTTTTCGCGTGGCGTGCCCTCGGGCTGCTTGCGGATGGTCACGGTGGTTTCACCGCCGCTCAGGATCACGCAGGGCCTGCGGAAGGGCTGCCCCTTCAAGGCCACGGCGCGTGCCAGCGCCGCATGCACCTTGCCCACTTCGCGCGACTCGCCCTCCATCTCGTCGCTCAGCACATGGGCCTCCAGGCCTGCCGCGCGGGCAAGTGCCGCGGCTGCTTCCAGCGATTGCTGGGGTGTGGCGATCATGTGGACTTCATGGCCCGTGAAAACGGCGTCCCCGGGTTTGGGGGTTTCCAGCGCACCGCTTTGCAGAGCGGCCTCCAGCAAGGGCGGCACCGTGATGCCGTAGCGCTTCAGGATGGCCAGCGCCTCGGCACAGGTCGTCGCGTCCGGCACGGTGGGGCCGCTGGCGATGATGGAGGGGTCGTCGCCCGGCACATCGCTGATGGTGAGCGTGACCACGCGCGCCGGCGCGCAGGCTGCGGCCAGGCGGCCGCCCTTGATGCGCGAGAGGTGCTTGCGCACGCAGTTCATCTCGGCGATGTTGGCGCCGCTGTTGAGCAGTTCCTTGTTGATGCGCTGCTTGTCCTGCAGCGTGAGGCCGACCGCCGGCAAGGTCAGCAGCGAGGAGCCGCCGCCGGAGATGAGGCACAGCACCAGATCGTTGGCCGTGAGGCTCTGCACCATGGCCAGAATGCGCTCGGCCGCGGCCATGCCGGCCGCGTCGGGCACGGGGTGGGCCGCCTCGACGATCTCGATGCGCTGCTTCAGCCCTTCAGGGCGCGGCGGAATGTGGTCGTAGCGGGTGACGACCAGGCCCTGCAGCGGCGCATCGGCCGGCCAGAGCGCCTCGACCGCCTGCGCCATGGAGCCGCCTGCCTTGCCGGCGCCGATGACGATGGTGCGGCCGCCACTGGCGAGGGTGGGCGGCGCGGGCAGATACGCCGCGGTGTTTTCAAGCGGCAGCGCACGCGTGACGGCGGCCTGGAACAGGTACTGCAGAAAAGCCCGGGGGTTGGCGTTGACGGCGTGGACGGAGGTGAAATCTGGTGCGGTCATGAAATGTCTCCCACTGACATTGTGACGTGGTAACTGACCGGTAACCCGGCATTGGCAGGATGGCGAGGCAGCCGGCCCATCAGGCATGCTGCGTACACTGGGTCACTTCACCGACTCACTTCCCGGTATTGCCCCGGCCCTGCCCCATGAACGCTTACCTGGCCCTGGCCATTGCCATCGTTGCCGAAGTCATCGCCACCACCGCGCTGAAGTCCAGCGACAGCTTCAGTCGTCTCATCCCGTCGCTGATCGCCATCGCGGGCTACGGCACGGCGCTGTACCTGCTGACGGTCACGATGAAAAGCATCCCGACCGGCGTGACCTACGCCATCTGGTCGGGCCTGGGCATTGTGCTGATCAGCATCACCAGCTTTGTCTTTCACCACCAGAAAATCGATGCCTGGGGCATGGTCGGCATGGCGCTGATCATCAGCGGGGTGGTGGTGCTGAACCTGTTGTCCAAGTCCGGGGCGAATTGAGACCAGCGTCTGCTCCACGGCCGGGGGGTCATGGTGCGTGATGCACTCACGAACCGCTCAGAACCCGCTCACACGCCCGACAGGCGCTGCATTTCCGCATACAGATCGGCCTTGCCTTCAAAGCCGATGCCCGGCAGTTCCGGCAGCATGACAAAGCTGTCCTTCACTGCCACACCATCCGGGAAACCGCCATAGGGCTGGAACAGGTCCGGGTAGCTTTCGTTGCCGCCCAGCCCCAGGCCGGCCGCAATGGCCAGCGACATCTGGTGCCCGCCGTGCGGAATGCAGCGCGTGGCTGACCAGCCGTGTTCTTTCAGCATGTCCAGCGTACGCAGGTACTCGACCAGCCCGTAGCTCAGGGCGCAGTCGAACTGCAGCCAGTCACGGTCGGGCCGCATGCCGCCGTGGCGGATCAGGTTGCGGGCGTCCTGCATCGAGAACAGGTTCTCGCCCGTGGCCATGGCGCCTTCGTAGTGGTTCGCCAGTTCGGCCTGCAGGGTGTAGTCCAGCGGATCGCCGGCCTCTTCGTACCAGAAGAGGTTGTAGGGCGACAGCGCTTTGGCGTAAGCAATGGCAGTGGGCAGGTCAAACCGGCCGTTGGCATCGACCGCCAGCCGCTGGCCGGGGCCCAGCAGCTTGAGCACGGCCTCGATGCGCTGGCAATCTTCGGCCAGCGGGGCGCCACCGATCTTCATCTTCACCACCGAATAGCCGCGGTCCAGATAGCTGCGCATCTCGTCCTCAAGGCCCCGCAAGCCCTTGTCCGCCCAGTAGTAGCCACCGGCCGCATAGACGAACACCTTGCGGTTGGGCGTGCCGTTGCCATGGCGCTCTGCCAGCAACTGGTACAGCGGCTTGCCGGCGATCTTCGCCACGGCGTCCCAGACCGCCATGTCGATGGTGCCCACGGCGACCGAGCGCTCGCCATGGCCGCCCGGTTTTTCATTCGTCATCAGGGTGGCCCAGATGCGGTGCGGGTCCAGGTTGTCGCCGGTGTCGTCGAGCAAGGACTCGGGTTTCGCTTCCAGCACGCGCGGCACAAAACGCTCGCGGATCAGCGCGCCCTGGCCGTAGCGGCCGTTCGAGTTGAAGCCGTAGCCCACCACCCGCTTGCCATCGCGGATGACGTCGGTGACCACGGCCACCAGGCTCAGGGTCATCTTCGAGAAGTCGATGTAGGCGTTGCGGATGTTGGACCGGATGGGCCGGGTGGATTCGCGGATGTCAACAATCTTCACAAGAGTCTTTCATTCAGGTCTGCAGGAGCGCAAGGGGCTGACGAAGCCCCGGCTGGCCATGCTACTTCTTGCCCAGGCCCAGACGCTGTGCGCCTTCGGTGTAAAGGCGTGTCTTGTCCTTCATGAAAGCGTCCATCTGGTCGATGCCGACGTTGACCAGCTCAAACCCGTTCTTGGCGGCGAGCTCTTTCATCTCGGGGTCATTGTTGAGCGCGAGCCACATGTCGGACGTCTTCTTGCGCAGCTCAGGCGGCGTACTCTTGGGCATGCCGATGCCGCGGTAGGCACCGTCCACCCAGTCCACACCCAGCTCGCGGAAGGTCGGCACATCGGGCATCAGCGGGTGGCGTTTTTCCATGGCGACTGCCAGCGGGCGGATGCGGGTCTTGTTGTTGATGGCAAACGGGGTGTAGGTGATCGCACCGTCCACCTGCGCGCCCATCACGGAGGTGGCCATGTCGCCCGTGCCCTTGAACGGCACATAAATGGTCTTGACGCCAAACGCGGCGTTCAGGCGCTCGTGCGCCGCATGGTTGGCCGAGTTGAGGCCGGAGCCGCCCAGGCTCAATTTGCCGGGCTCGGCCTTGGCCGCCTTGATGAAGTCGGCAAAGTTCTTGATCGGGCTCTGCTCGGGCACCACCAGAATGTCGGGCGTGTAGTGGAACCAGAACACCGGCGTGATGTCGGCCGTCTTGTACTGCACCTGGCCCTCGATCGGCTGGAACACGATGTGCGGCAGGTTGATGCCGACCACATTGGCGCCGTCGCCGGGCAGCGTGTTCATCTGCGTCCACATCAGCGCGCCACCCGCACCGGCCTTGTACTGGACGATGGTCTCGATTCCCGCGCATTTTTTCTTCAGGACCAGCTGCTGGTGCCGCGCCGACAGATCCGACTCGCCGCCCGGCGGAAAAGCCTGCCAGTACTGCATGTTCTTGTCAGGGCATACCGGGGCCGGCTGCGCCATGGCCGCGGGGGCCACGACGATGCACAAAATACCCAGCCACTTCTTGATGTCATTTGTCATTGCTTGTCTCCTGATGAAATTTTTCCGGGAACTCACGGGCCATGGCTGACCCCCACTGGCAAGGCAGGGAAATCAGGCCGCCCTCCGCATGGGTTGCCTGCTGACCTCTGCACACACGGCCTCGGTGACTTGCGCCGTGGTAGCGCTGCCGCCCAGGTCGCGCGTGTGCAGCGCGGCATTGGCGGTGACCTGTTCAATGGCAGCCATCAGTGTCTGTGCCGCACCGGTTTCACCCAGATGCTCCAGCAGCATGACACAACTCCAGAAGGTGCCCACCGGATTGGCCAGCCCCTTGCCCATGATGTCGAAAGCCGAGCCGTGAATGGGCTCGAACATGCTGGGGTAGCGGCGCTCCGGGTCGATGTTGCCGGTGGGCGCAATGCCCAGGCTGCCGGCGAGGGCTGCTGCCAGGTCACTCAGGATGTCGGCATGCAGGTTGGTGGCCACCACGGTGTCCAGCGACGCGGGCCGGTTCACCATGCGCGCGGTGCAGGCATCAACCAGTTCCTTGTCCCAGGTGACGTCCGGAAACTCCTTGCTGATCTGCAGTGCAATCTCGTCCCACATCACCATGGCATGGCGCTGCGCGTTGGACTTGGTGACGACGGTGAGCAGCTTGCGCGGCCGCGACTGCGCCAGCCGGAAGGCGTAGCGCATGATGCGCTCGACACCAGCGCGCGTCATCATCGACACGTCGGTGGCCACTTCAATCGGATGCCCCTGGTGGGCGCGGCCGCCGACGCCGGCGTACTCGCCCTCCGAGTTCTCGCGCACGATGACCCAGTCGAGATCTTTCGGGCCGCAGCGCTTGAGCGGCGCATCGATGCCGGGCAGGATGCGCGTGGGCCGCACGTTGGCGTACTGGTCAAAGCCCTGGCAGATTTTCAGGCGCAGGCCCCACAGCGTGATGTGGTCGGGAATGTGCGGGTCGCCGGCCGATCCGAACAGGATGGCGTCCTGGTGGCGCAGCGCGTCCAGGCCGTCCTCGGGCATCATCTCGCCGTGCGCGCGGTACCAGTCGCCGCCCCAGCCGAAGGTGGTGAAGTCGAAGCGGAATTTCTTCTGGGTGGCAGCCAGCGCCTCCAGCACCAGCTGGCCGGCGGGCACCACTTCCTTGCCAATGCCGTCGCCGGGGATGCAGGCGATTTTGTATGTCTTCATGCGATACCTCTCAGGAGTGTTGTGCGGTAACTGCGAAGTCTAGAGATTGCCTGATTCAATGGAAGCCGCTAGAGTTAAGTCATTGTTTACTTTGAATTAACAATGTCCACACCTGTTTCTGCCCCCTCCGAAATGGCTTTCTTCAGCCTGCTGGCGCGTTGCGGCAGCTTCTCTGCAGCCGCACGCGAGCTGGAGGTGAGCACGCCAGCGGTCAGCAAACGGCTGGCCCAGATGGAGGCGCGCCTGGGCGTGCAGTTGCTGAACCGGACGACACGGCGCGTCGGCCTCACGCCCGAGGGCGAAACCTACCTGCTGCACGCCCGCCGCATCCTGGCCGACATCGACGACATGGAGCAGCTGGTGTCCAGCGCCGTGGCCGCCCCCAAGGGCCTGCTGCGGGTGAACGCCACGCTGGGTTTCGGGCGCAGCCACATTGCGCCACTGATCTCGGGCTTCATCAAGCTGCATCCGGAGGTGCAGATTCAGCTCCAGCTCTCGGTGGACCCGCCACCGTTGAGTGACGATGCCTTCGATGTGTGCATCCGCTTCGGCGAACCGCCCGACGCCCGCGTGATAGCCCGGCGTCTGGCACCGAACCGGCGCCTGCTGTGCGCCGCGCCGTCCTACCTGGCCCGCCAGGGCTCGCCCAAGGTGCCGCATGACCTGACACGCCACGACTGCATCGGCATTCGCCAGGGCGACGAGGCCTACGGCACCTGGCGCCTGTCCTCGGGCAAGCACACCGAAGCGGTGAAGGTGCGCGGCACGCTCAGCACCAACGACGGCGAGATTGCCGTGAACTGGGCGCTCGCCGGCCACGGCATCGTGATGCGCGCCGAGTGGGACATCGCCCGCTACCTGCGCAGCGGCCGGCTCAAGCCGGTGCTGGAGAACTACCGCACGCCGCCGGCCGACATCCACGCGGTGTACCCGCAGCGCCACCAGGCCTCGGCCCGGGTGCGCGCCTTCGTGGATTTTCTGGCGGCGCATTTTGAAAAGTCCTCGACGCGCGCGGCCGGCCTGGTGGTGGACTGGTAGGCCAAGCGCAGCCCCAGCGTCAAGGCGGCACCGGCGTGTCAGCACCGGACTCGAACCAGTCCTTGAGCAACTGCCGTTCGGCCTCGGTGATGCCAGTTGCATTGTTCATGGGCATGAGCTTGAGCACCACGGCCTGCTGATAGACCTGCAGCGCATGGGCCTTCACGGCACCGGCGGAGTCGAGCCGCACGTTCTTCATCTGCACCTCGGCGCCATGGCAGAGGTAGCAGCGCTGGGCCAGCACGGCCTGGACCTGGGCGTAGGTGACGGCCGCTTTGGCAAAAGCTTTTGCATCGTCGGCGCGGCCCGAGCCGGCAGGGGCAGTGCGGGGCGCCAGCCACAGCACCACGGCAGCGATCACGACCACACCCGCCACCGCGTAGGCAGCCGGGTGGCGGTTGCGCCCCAGCTTGTAGCCATGACGCAGCACAAAGAACTGCCGGATCGCCGCACCGGCCGCCATCATCCCCACCAGCACCAACCAGTTCTGCGGATGGCTCCAGACAAAGCTGTAATGGTTGCTGAGCATGGCAAACAGCACCGGCAGCGTGAAGTAGGTGTTGTGCACGCTGCGCTGCTTGCCGCGCTGACCGTGCACCGGGTCGACCGGCTCGCCGGCGCGTATCGCGGCCACCACCTTGCGCTGGCCGGGGATGATGCAGAAGAACACATTGGCGCTCATCGCCGTGGCCATCATGGCACCCACCAGCAAAAAAGCGGCGCGCCCGGCAAACCAGTGGCAGGCCAGCCAGGAGGCCGCCACCACCAGCACGGCCACACCCGCGCCAACCCAGGTATCGCCACGCGGCCCCTTGCCGGCCAGGCGGCAGATGCCGTCGTAGAGCAGCCAGAACACCGCAAAAAAGGAAAGTGCCACGGCACCCGCGACCACCGGCGACCAGTTCATCAGCGATTTGTCGACCAGGTAGGTGCCCGCATGCCACAGATAGGACACGGTGAAGAGCGCAAAGCCCGACAGCCAGGTGCTGTAGCTTTCCCAGTAGAACCAGTGCAGGTGCGCCGGCAGCTGCGGCGGCTTCACGGCGAACTTCACCGGGTGATAGAAACCGCCGCCGTGCACCGCCCAGAGCTCGCCGCTGACGCCCTGGCGTTTCAGGTCTTCATCGACCGGCGGCGTGAGGCTGCTGTCGAGAAAGACAAAGTAGAACGAGGAACCGACCCAGGCAATCGCGGTGATGACGTGGACCCAGCGCAGCAGCAGGTTGGCCCAGTCGAGAAGGTAGCTTTCCATGTTTCTCAACCCATGCAAACCTGCTCACCACTGCGGGCGCTGTAAGCAGAACAAGACGAGGCCGCGAACAACAGGGGCTGTGTGTGCAACCCCGCGGCTCCGCTGCGGCCCGAGGTGGTCAGTTTATCGGCTTTATGGGGCCACCGGCGGCACCTGCCAGGTCTGCAGCAACTGGGCGGCCACTGCCACCGCAATCACTTCGGGTTCCTTGCCGGGAATGCCCGGCACCCCGATGGGGCAGGTCACCTGCACCAGTTCAGCGGCGGTAAAGCCCCGGGCCTCCAGACGCTGGCGGAAGCTGGCCCACTTGGTGCGGCTGCCGATCAGGCCGATGTAGGGCAGATCGCCGCGATCGCGCTGGCGCTGCAGGCAGGCCGCGACGATGTCGAGGTCTTCCGCATGGCTGAAGCTCATGATGAGCACCCGCGACTGCGCTGCCAGGCCGGCCACCGCACCCTGGACGGGTTCCGAATGCTCGCAGACCACATGCGAAGGGGCCGGGTCCGGGAACACACCGTCGCGGCTGTCGATCCAGGTGAGCGCCACCGGCAAGGGTGCGAGCGCCTGCACCAGCGCATGGCCCACATGGCCCCCGCCAAACAGCGCCACCGGCATGCGCACCGGCAGTGCCAGCAGGCGGGTCAAGGCCGGCAGTTGGCCCGCGTGGACGACTTCGAAATGCAGATGCATCACGCCTCCGCAGCACTGCCCCAGCGACGGGCCCAGGGCCACCCGTGCCGCGCATGCCTGGACGGGCTGTTCCGGTTCTGCCCTTGCCCGCTGCAGCATCGCACGGGCCTGCGCGATGGCGTCGTACTCCAGATGCCCGCCGCCTATGGTGCCCACCAGCGTGTCGGGGAACACACCCATCCAGGTGCCGGCCTCGCGCGGCACCGAACCCTCGGTCGACACCACGCGAACCAGCACCGCCGGCGTCGCGGACACCCGCGCGGCGAAGTCTTCTGCCAGGGAGATGACACAGATTGAAACCATGGCTAACAACTGTTGCGAAACCAGACGACAAAAATAGGGAGCACAATCATCAGAGAGATCACCTTAGCACCACCGGCCGGTGCGCTAAAGTCAAGCGCCAGTCGCGACATCTGCACAGCAGCACCCCGGACGATACGAGACATACACATGCGACACATCCACACAAATACCGCGCCACGCCGCTTCTGGCTGCTGGCCGCTTTCTCGGCAGCAGCGGCGGCCGTCGTCAGCGCCTGCAAGACCGCCCCGGATACCCCGGCCGCACCTGGCCCTGCCGCAGCGGCCGCTCCCGAGGTCATCGGTCCGGTCAACGCCTCCAGGGGCTCTGCCCGCAGTTCGTCGGCCAGCACGCCCCGCGCCTACCGGGCAGACGGCGCCAGCCATATTTACGGATTGAACTCCGAACGCATCTACAAAGGCAAGATGCCCCCGCTGCTGTATGCCATTGGCGTGCTGAATGTCGAAATCGACCGCACCGGCCGCGTCACCAGACTGGACTGGATGCGCGCACCACGCCACGCACCGGAAGTCATTGCAGAGATTGAGCGCACCATTCGTGATGCAGCGCCCTTCCCTGCACCCGTGAAGCTGGGCAAGGTGGTCTATACCGACACGTGGCTTTGGCACAAGAGCGGGAAGTTCCAGCTGGATACGCTCACTGAAGGGCAGACTTAGGCCCCCACGGTCGCTCACTGCGTGTAGCTCCCGAGGCCTTGCAGGCCGCGGCTTGCGAGACGCTTCGCCTCTGTCGCCTGTCCAAAGCTGCTCAAGCAGCTTCGGAGCCGCAGGCTCCAGCCCCTCGGGGCCGCCCGCCTGTGGCCCGGCTAAGCCGGTTCCACGGCTCAGCTGGTAAAGACCAGCTTACGGTCGCGAACGATTTCCGTTCGTCCTGAGCTTGTCGAAGGACAGTCCCGACGGTCGCGTTGAGCTTCCGTTCGTCCTGAGGTATCGAAGGACATTCCCCTGGCGGGGCCTCAATCAATTTTCAAGTTCTGCGTCGTCACGACGTTGCGCCACGCGCGGTAGTCCGCCTCGATGAACTGGCCGAGCAACGCGGGTGAACCGGGTGCGGCTTCGACTGCATCGATCTTGAAGCGCGCCACCACATCGGGCTGAACCACCAGCTTGGCGATGGCTGCATTGATGGTGTTCACCACTGCGGGTGGCGTGCCGGCGGGCGCCATCAGGGCAAAGTAGTTCACCACATCAAAACCCGGCAAACCGGCTTCGGTCATGCTGGGCACATCGGGCAAGGCGCTGGAGCGGCGGGCGCTGGTCACGGCGAGTGGCTTGACGCGGCCGTCCTTGATAAAAGGCAGCAGCGCCGGAATGGTGCCGGTGATGAGCTGGATCTGCCCACCAATCATGTCCATGGTGGCCGGCGCCACACCGCGGTAGGGAATGTGGGTGATGAAGGTGCCGGTGCGGGACTTGAGCAACTCCAGTACCAGATGGTTGACGCCGCCAGCACCCGCCGATCCGTAATTGAGCGCACCCGGTTTTTGGCGGGCCAGCGTGACGAGTTCCTTCATGTTGCTTGCCGGCAGGCTGGTGTTGGCCGCCCAGACCAGCGGACCGCTGGCAATCATCCCGACCGGGGTGAACTGGCGCAGCGGATCGTAATTGGCGCTGGGCAAGGAGGCCGCCACGGTGGTGAAGGGCGAGGCGGCCAGCAGCAGGGTGTAGCCGTCGGCAGGCGACTGCGCCACGAACTGGGTGCCGATGGCGCCCGATGCACCTGCCCGGTTCTCGACCACGAAAGTGCCGCCCAATGCTTCGCCCAGCTTCTGGGCGACCAGGCGACCCATGGCGTCGGTGCCTGCCCCCGGGGCAAACGGCACGACGATCTTGACGGGACGGTCAGGGTAGACCCCCGCCGGGTTGGCCGCACCGGAGCCCTGCGCATGCGCCATGCCGGCAAGACCGAAGGCGGCAGTGGCCATCAGTTGCAACACCAGTCGGCGATGGAACGAGGGAGCGGAGGAAGAAATTTTGAAATTCATGGACATCACGCAAAGAAAACCAGCCACAAAAACAGGCACCGGCGATTGTCACCGGCGCCAGTGACCTTTGCATGACACCCATGCCCTTCGACGGCAAGTCTGTCAGCTGCCCCGATACGTCGAGTAGCTCCAGGGGGTGACCAGCAAGGGCACATGGTAATGTTGCCGCGGATCGGCCACACCGAAATCCAGACTTACCCGATTCAGAAAAGCCGGCTCGGGCAAGGGCACCCCCTTCGCACGGAAATAGGCTTGCACATCGAACACCAGCCGGTAGGTGCCTGCCTTCAGCGTGGCGCTGTCATAGAGCAGCCCGTCCGGGTTGCGGCCATCCGCATTCAGAACAAAGCGCTTGACCAGCGTCGCTACCTCGCCCTCGGTGATGTAGAGGGCAACGCCCATGCCGCCCGCGGGCGTGCCATGCATGGTGTCCAGTACATGTGTGCTCAGTCCCATGGCCATCCTTGTGTGCGAGGGGTTGTCAGCGCTTGCTGAAAATGGTTTACCAAAAGTGTATACATTTTCTGCTTGCCGTTATCATCCGGTCATGGAGTCACCCAACACCCGCGCCATCGTCGAGGCGCTCACCAAGGCCATTGTGGAGCATCGGCTGCACCCCGGCACCAAGCTGGCCGAGCAGAAGCTGGCCGACCATTTCGGCGTCTCGCGCACGCTGGTCCGGCAGGCGCTGTTCCAGCTGTCGCAGAACCGGCTGATCCGGATGGAACCTGCACGCGGCGCATTTGTCGCGGCACCCTCCGTGATGGAAGCGCGCCAGGTGTTCGCGGTGCGCCGCATGCTGGAGGCCGAAATGACCCGCGCCTTTGTGCGCGAGGTGACGCCCGCCAAGATCAAGGCGCTCCGGGAACATGTGGCCGAGGAAAAAGCGGCCATGGAACGCGGCGACGTGCCGGTGCGCACCACCCTGCTGGGCGACTTCCATGTGCGCATGGCCGAGCTGATGGGCAACGAGGTGCTGGCGCAGATGCTGGGCGAGCTGATCTCGCGCTGCGCCCTCATCACGCTGATGTACCAGACTGACAGCGCAGCAGAGCACTCGCACGACGAACACGCCGACATCATCAAGGCGCTGGCAGCACGCGATGAACACCTGGCGGTGCGGCTGATGGCAGAGCACCTGCTGAATGTGGAGCAAAACCTGGCGTTCGACCGCAAGGTGCCCAGCAACGATATTTCGATGGCCCTGTCATGACCTCACCCCACCACTACCCGCGGGACCTGATCGGCTACGGCCGCACCCCGCCGCACCCGCAGTGGCCGGGCAAGGCGCGCATCGCGGTGCAGTTCGTGCTGAACTACGAGGAAGGCGCCGAGAACTCGGTGCTGCACGGCGATGCGGGTTCGGAGCAGTTCCTGTCCGAGATGGCCAATCCACCCAGTTTTGCCGAGCGGCACCTGAGCATGGAAAGCATTTACGAATACGGCTCGCGGGTGGGCGTGTGGCGCATCCTGCGCGAATTTGAAAAACGCCAGCTGCCGCTGACCGTGTTCGGAGTGGGCATGGCGCTGCAGCGCCACCCGGACGTCACCGCCGCCTTTGTGGAACTGGGCCATGAAATCGCCTGCCACGGCTGGCGCTGGATCAATTACCAGCAGGTCGACGAAGCCACCGAGCGCGAGCACCTGCGCCTGGGGCTGGACGCGATTGAACAACTCACCGGCGCGCGGGCCGACGACAGGCAGCGCATCCACGGCGTCGGCTGGTACACCGGCCGCGACAGTCCGAACACGCGCCGGCTGGTGGCCGACGATGGCCGCACCGAATACGACAGCGACTACTACGGCGACGACCTGCCCTTCTGGACACCGGTCACGCGCACCGACGGCGTGGTGGTGCCGCGCCTGGTGGTGCCCTACACACTCGACGCCAACGACATGCGCTTCGCGCTGCCGCAGGGTTTCTCGCAGGCCGATGACTTCTTCACCTACCTGCGCGACAGCTTTGACGTGCTGTATGGCGAAGGCGCACCGAACGGCCAGAACGCACCGAAGATGCTCAGCATCGGCATGCACTGCCGCCTGCTGGGCCGGCCCGGCCGACTGCGCGCCTTGCAGCGTTTTCTGGACCATGTGCAATCGCACGATCAGGTCTGGGTCTGCCGCCGCATCGACATTGCGCGGCACTGGCAAAAGATCCATCCCTATCAACCCCATCCACCCGCACAGGAGCGTTGACGCATGACCATCACCCTTGCACAGGTCAATGCCGCGCCCGCTGCCGAAGCGCTGAAGCTGCTGGACGGCCTTTACGAGCACTCGCCGTGGGTCGCGGAACAGGCGCTCAAGGCGCGTCCCTTCCTGTCGCTGGCGCACCTCAAATACACCCTGGTCCAGGTGCTGGCCCATGCCGGCCGTGAGGCCCAGCTCGCGCTGGTGCGCGCCCACCCCGAGCTGGCCGGCAAGGCCATGGTGAGCCAGAGTCTGACAGCCGAATCAACCCACGAGCAGGGCAAGGCCGGCCTCACGCACTGCACGCCGGAAGAATTCGCCACGCTGCAGCAGCTCAACAGCGACTACAACGCAAAGTTCGGCTTTCCTTTCATCCTGGCGGTGCGCGGACCACGCGGCACCGGACTGGACAAGCAGCAGATCATCGACACCTTCAGCCGGCGTCTGCAGAACCACCCCGAGTTCGAACTGCAGGAAAACCTGCGCAACATCCACCGCGTGGTCGAGCTGCGCCTCAACGACAAGTTCGGTGCCGATCCCTTGCAAGGCCACACCGTGTGGGACTGGCATGAGCAGATGGCGCAGTTCAGCGACCCGGGCTATGCAGAGAAGGGCCAGCTCACCGTCACCTACCTCACCGACGCCCACCGCGCCTGCGCCGCCTTCATCAGCCAGGCCATGCGCGACTGCGGCTTTGACGAGGTGCGCATCGATGCCGTGGGCAATGTCGTGGGAATTTACCGCGCAGCCACACCCGATGCCAAGACACTGCTGACCGGCAGCCACTACGACACCGTGCGCAATGGCGGCAAATACGACGGCCGGCTGGGCATCTTCGTGCCCATGGCCTGTGTGCAGGCCCTGCACCAGCGCGGCGAGCGCCTGCCCTTCCACCTGGAAGTGGTGGGCTTTGCCGAAGAGGAAGGCCAGCGCTACAAGGCCACCTTCCTCGGCTCGGGCGCGCTGACCGGCGACTTCAAACCCGAATGGCTGGACCAGAAAGACGCCGCAGGCATCCCCATGCGCGAGGCCATGCAGCATGCCGGCCTGGACCCGGCGGGCATCCCCGCGATCCGCCGCCAGGCGGACGACTACCTCGGCTTTGTCGAGGTCCACATCGAGCAGGGGCCGGTGCTCAACGAGCTGAACATTCCGCTGGGCATCGTCACCTCCATCAACGGCAGCGTGCGCTACCTCTGCGAAATGACAGGAACCGCCAGCCACGCCGGCACCACACCGATGAACCGTCGGCGCGATGCCGCCGTCGCCGTGGCGGAACTGGCGCTCTTCATGGAAAAGCGCGCCGCGCAGGACGGCGACTCGGTCGCCACCATCGGCATGCTGCAGGTGCCCAACGGCTCCATCAATGTGGTGCCGGGGCGCTGCCACTTTTCGCTGGACATGCGCGCGCCCCACGACGCGCAGCGCGACGCCCTGGTCACGGATGTGCTGGCCGAGCTGCAGGCCATTTGCGCGCGCCGCGGCGTGCATTGCAGCACCGAGCTGACCGAGCGCGCCGCCGCCGCACCGAGCGCCCCCGCGTGGCAGCAGCGCTGGGAGCGCGCCGTGGCCTCGCTGGGCCTGCCGCTGCACCGCATGCCCAGCGGCGCTGGGCATGACGCAATGAAGCTGCACAAACTGATGCCGCAAGCCATGCTGTTCGTCCGCGGCGAGAACTCCGGCATCAGCCACAACCCACTCGAGAGCAGCACCAGCGATGACATCCAGCTGGCCATCACTGCCTTCAGCCACCTCCTGCATCAATTGGCAGACGACCCTTCATGACATCCTTGCCGCATTCAGCGTCCCTCACTACAGACCACCATCGCCTCGACCAATGGATTGACGCGCATTTCGACGAAGAGGTGCGCTTCCTGCAGGAGCTGGTCCGTGTACCGACCGACACGCCGCCGGGCAACAACGCGCCACATGCCGACCGCACGGCCGAGCTGCTGCAGGCCTTTGGGTTTGCGGCTGAAAAGCATGCCGTGCCGGCAACCGAAGTGCAGGCGGCGGGCATGGTATCCATCACCAACCTGATCGTGCGGCGCCCTTACGGCGAGCCGGGCAGCGGCCCGGTGATCGCTCTCAACGCCCATGGCGATGTGGTGCCGCCCGGCGACGGCTGGCAGCATGACCCCTATGGCGGCGAGATTGAGGACGGGCAGATCTACGGTCGTGCCAGTGCTGTCAGCAAGAGCGACTTTGCGAGCTTCACCTTCGCCGTGCGCGCGCTGGAATCGCTGGGTGCCGGGCTCAAGGGCGGCGTGGAACTGCACTTCACCTACGACGAGGAATTCGGCGGCGAACTCGGCCCCGGCTGGCTGCTGCGGCATGGTCTCACGCGCCCCGACCTGCTGATCGCCGCCGGTTTTTCCTACGAGGTGGTCACAGCCCACAATGGCTGCCTGCAGATGGAAGTCACGGTGCACGGCAGGATGGCGCATGCCGCCATTCCGCACACCGGGGTCGACGCGCTGCAGGGCGCGGTCGCCATCCTGAACGCGCTGTACGCGCAGAACACGGCCTACCGGGCGGTCAGTTCTGGCGTCGACGGTATCACCCACCCTTATCTGAATGTCGGCCGCATCGAAGGCGGTACCAACACCAATGTCGTGCCTGGCAAGGTCAGCTTCAAGCTGGATCGCCGCATGATTCCCGAAGAGAACCCTGAAGAGGTGGAGGCCAGCATCCGCCGCGTGATCAGTGACGCGGCCGCAGCCTGCCCCGGCATCACAGTGGACATCAGGCGCCTGCTGCTGGCCAGGGCCATGCGGCCGCTGCCGGGCAACCAGCCGCTGGTGCAGGCCATCCAGAGACACGGCGAAGCACTGTTCGGCCAGAAGATTCCTGCCATGGGGACACCGCTGTACACCGACGTGCGCCTGTATGCCGAGGCCGGCATCCCGGGCGTCATCTACGGCGCCGGGCCGCGCACCGTGCTGGAATCCAATGCCAAGCGTGCCGATGAGCATCTCGCACTCGAGGACCTGCGCCGCGCCACCAAGGTCATCGCCCGCACGCTGCGGGACCTGCTGGACCCGCAGTGAACGACGGGACGGTTGGCATGAAACAGCACCCTGCCCACCCCCTCTGGTCCATCGCGGCGCCGGTGATGGGCTGGCTGCTGCTGGCCGGCACGGCGCTGGACCTGACCGGCAGCCTGGGCGTCGTCTACAAGGTGCTGGTAGCTACCGGCCTGCTGGCCTGCGTGCTCGCCGCCGTCCACCATGCCGAAGTGGTTGCTCACCGGGTCGGCGAGCCCTACGGCACGCTGGTGCTGGCCATCGCCGTCACGGTGATCGAAGTGGCGCTCATCGTCTCGCTGATGCTGGCCGGCGGCGCGCCCACGGCGGCGCTGGCCCGCGACACCGTGTTCGCGGCGGTGATGATCATCCTCAACGGCATGATGGGCCTGTGCCTGCTGGCCGGCGGCAGCCGCCACGGCGAGCAGACCTTTGGCCTCTACGGCGTCAGTGCCTCACTGGCCACCCTGGCCGCCATCGTGGTGCTGACACTGGTGCTGCCCAACTACACCACCAGCGGCGCCGGGCCCACCTACAGCCCCAGCCAGCTGGGCTTCATTGCCATCGTGTCGCTGGTGCTCTATGGCACCTTTGTGCTGGTGCAGACGGTGCGGCACCGGGATTACTTTTTGCCGCCCGGTGCAGACACCGATGAAGAAGTGCATGCCGCTCCACCCGGCAACAAGGCCGCCATCATCAGCGCCGCCTTGCTGGTGGTCTGCCTGGTGGCCGTGGTGCTGCTGGCGAAATCACTGGCGCCGACGATCGAGGCGGCAGTGGCCGCAGCCGGTGCACCCGCGGCGCTGGTCGGTATCATCATCGCGGCGGTGGTGCTGCTGCCCGAGGGTCTGGCGGCCCTGCGCGCCGCCCGGGCCAACCGGCTACAGACCAGCCTGAACCTGGCACTCGGCTCGGCACTGGCCAGTATCGGCCTCACGATTCCGGCGGTGGCCATCGTTTCGCTGGCCACCGGATGGACACTGACGCTCGGCATCGACATCAAGTCGACCGTGCTGCTGCTGCTCTCGCTGCTGGTGGCCACGCTGTCCCTGGGTACGGGCCGCACGACGGTGCTGCAGGGCACGGTGCACCTGGTGCTCTTTGCGGTGTACCTGTTCACCACCATCGTCCCGTGAGCCTCCGCTCAGCGCTGGAGGCTGCTCATGTCGATCACAAAGCGGTATTTCACATCGCTTTGGAGCATGCGTTCATAAGCGGTGTTGATCTCATCCATGCGAATGACCTCGATGTCTGACACGATGCCGTGCGCAGCACAGAAGTCGAGCATCTCCTGCGTTTCGCGGATGCCGCCAATCAGCGAGCCCGCCAGGCGGCGGCGCTTCATGATCAGGTTGAAAACGCCGGGTGAGGGATGGGGCGTGGCTGGCGCACCCACCAGCGTCATCGTGCCGTCGAGCTTGAGCAGCACCAAAAACGCATCGAGGTCATGGGCCGCCGCCACCGTGTTCAGGATGAAGTCGAAGCTGCCGACGTGCGCCGCCATTTCATCGGCGTTTTTCGACACCACCACTTCCTTCGCGCCCAGCCGCAGCGCATCGGCGCGCTTGCTGTCGGAGGTGGTGAACAGCACCACGTGCGCACCCATGGCGGCTGCTATTTTCACGCCCATGTGGCCCAGCCCGCCCAGGCCCACGATGCCGACCTTGTGCCCCGGGCCGATGTTCCACTGGCGCAGTGGCGAATAGGTGGTGATGCCGGCGCACAGCAGAGGTGCCACGGCAGCGAGCGATGCTTCGTCGTGGCTGATACGCAGCACGAACGACTCGCGCACCACCATGTGGTCAGAGTAGCCGCCGTAGGTGGTGGCGCCGGTGCCCTGCTCCGGGCCGTTGTAGGTGCCGGTAAAGCCGTTGTCGCAGTACTGCTCCAGCCCGTCGGCACACGGCTTGCAGTGCTGGCAGCTGTCCACCATGCAGCCCACGCCGACCAGATCACCCACCTTGAATTTCGTCACCAGATCGCCGACCGCGGTGACGCGGCCGACGATTTCGTGACCGGGGACGGAGGGGTAGGTGGTACCGCCCCATTCGCCACGGGCGGTGTGCAGGTCGGAGTGGCAGACGCCGCAGTGCAGGATGCTCAGCGCCACATCCAGCGCGCCCGGGCTGCGGCGCTCGAAGGCATAAGGTGCGAGGGGTGATGTGGGGGACTGGGCGGCGTAAGCGCGGGCTTGTGACATGGCTGTGGGCTTTGTGGAGGTGATGGACAACGAAACCTTGACCATAGTCTTTTTGGATGACAGCCGTGTCATCGCCGGCCTTCACCCCATGCCGGTCAGGGCCTCATCCAGGCCTGCACACCAGCGTCAGAGAAACCGTTCCAGCAGTCTGCGTGAGCCGCGGTCCAGCGCGGTCATGTCGCGCACGCTGTACTGCACGCCCTGCCCGCCGGCAATCAGCAGCGCCGTGCGCCCGAGGCGGCGGATGTCTTCCTCGCCCTTGAGCACGAAGGAGGTGTCGCCGCGGTCGGTCTCGACCGTCCAGACGCTGGGCGTGCCAAAGGTGGAAACCTTCACGAGCCGGGTGATTTCGGGCACAAAGTCCCGCTGCGCCAGCTCGTCCAGAATCAGTTCGCGAGCGGCCGGTGCCAGCACCGCCAGGTTGTCAATCCACGCGACCTCATGCCCTTCGGCATTGACCAGCGACACACCCTCGTCCGGCGCGGCAATCGGGAAGGCGCGCACCGGCACCACGCCCTCGTGCACCAGCCCGTCGGGACCGGAAAACACCAGACGGCCGGAGGGTTGGCGCGCCAGCTCAAAGGGCGCCGTGGCGGAAGCCGGGGGGGTGGGGGGGGTGTTCATCGCGTTCGTTCCATCATGCGGGTTGCAGCCATGCTCAGTTGTGGTCGGCGTGCTGTGCCGTGTGGGCCACCTGCGACGTCGCCACGGCAATGCGGCTTTCGTCGGTGTCGCTGGCTTCGCCGTCGTGGTCCACCTGCCGGGCCTGCGCTTCGTACAGCCGCCAATAGGCGCCCTGCCTGGCCATCAGTTCGTCGTGCGGTCCGACTTCCACCACCTGGCCGCGGTCCATCACCACCAGGCGGTCGGCCTTTCGCAGCGTGGAGAGGCGGTGCGCAATCGCGATCGTGGTGCGGCCCTGCACCAGGTTGTCGAGCGCGCGCTGGATTTCCTTTTCGGTCTCGGTGTCCACCGACGAGGTGGCTTCGTCGAGGATCAGGATGCGCGGATCGATCAGCAGGGCACGCGCGATCGAGATGCGCTGCCGCTCGCCGCCCGACAGGCCCTGCCCGCGCTCGCCGACCAGCGAGTCGTAGCCTTGCGGCAGGCGCAGGATGAACTCGTGCGCATGGGCCGCGCGCGCGGCCTGCACGATCTCGGCCCGCGTGGCACCGGGTTTGCCGTAGGCGATGTTCTCGGCGATGGTGCCGAAAAACAAAAAGGGCTCCTGCAGCACCAGGCCGATGTGGCGCCGGTAGTCCGCCACCGCAAAGCGGCGGATGTCGGTGCCATCCACCGTGATGGCGCCGTCGGTCACATCGTAAAAACGGCACAGCAGGTTCACCAGCGTGCTCTTGCCGGAACCGCTGTGGCCCACCAGGCCGATCATTTCGCCGGGCCGGATCTGCAGGTCCAGCCCGCGGATGACCGAGCGGCTGCCGTAGCGAAAGCCCAGGCCTTTCATCTCGATCCGCCCCTGAAGGGCACCAATGGCCACCGGTTGTGCCGGGTCCGGCACATTGGAGACATGGTCGAGGATGTCGAAAATCCGCTTGGCGCCGGCCGCTGCCTTCTGCGTGACCGACACGATGCGGCTCATCGAGTCGAGCCGGCCATAAAACCGGCCGATGTAGGCGATGAAGGCGGTGAGCACACCGACCGTGATCTGCTGCTTCGAGACCAGCCAGATGCCGAAGGCCCACACCACCAGCAGGCCGACCTCCGTCAGCAGCGACACCGTGGGCGTAAACAGCGACCAGGTCTTGTTGAGCTTGTCGTTCACCGCCAGGTTGTGCTGGTTGACGACGCGAAAGCGCTGTGCCTCGCGCTTTTCCTGGGCAAAGGCCTTGACCACGCGGATGCCGGGAATGGTGTCGGCCAGCACGTTGGTCACGTCTGACCAGACGCGGTCAATCTTCTCGAAACCGGTGCGCAGCTTGTCACGCACCACGTGAATCATCCAGCCGATGAAAGGCAGCGGCAGCAGGGTCACCACCGCCAGCCAGGGGTTGATGGAGATCAGGATGACCGCCGTCATGACGATCATCAGCACGTCGGTGGCGAAGTCCAGCGCGTGCAGCGACAGGAACACACAGATGCGGTCGGTCTCCGAGCCGATGCGCGACATCAGGTCCCCCGTGCGCTTGCCGCCGAAGTAGTCGAGCGACAGCTCCAGCAGGTGGTCAAAGGTGGCGGTGCGCAGGTCGGCGCCGATGCGCTCGGACACCAGGGCCAGCAGGTAGGTGCGGGCCCAGTTCAGCGCCCAGCCCAGCACGGCTGCGCCCAGCAGCCCGCCCAGGATGGCGCCCACCTTCCAGGGCTCGATCTGCTGGCCGTTCTGGAACGGGATCAGCACATCGTCCATCAGCGGGATGGTCAGGTAAGGCGGCACCAGGGTGGCCGCCGTGGACGCCAGGGTCAGCAAAAAACCGGCGAGCAGCTGGTGCCGGTAAGGGTGGGCAAAGCGCCACAGCCGCAGCAGCACCCAGGTCGAGGGTGGGGTATGCAGCTCGCGGGCGCAGGCCGGGCATTCGTCGCTGTCGGGCGGCAAGGGCAGGTCGCATTCGGGGCACAGCGCCACCTCGTCGGTCAGCAGGTCGTCGCGGGCGGTCGCGCTGGCCGCACCGGCCAGTGCCTTTTGCTGGGCAAACAGCCGCACCAGGCGCAGCGCCTGCACATTGACCCCCAGGGTAAACCGCCAGCGCACCAGTTGCCGCTCGCCCGCATGCAGCGCCAGCGTGCCCACGCCAGCGTGGTCGGCGTGCCGCAGCTGCTGCGCGCCCAGCCAGCGGCCGGAAGCATCCACCGTGGGCCAGCTGGACCACTCCCCCGCCGGGCTGCAGGCCAGCAATCGCCGGTCGGTCAGCGCCAGAAGGCCTTTGGAGAAACGAAGTTGGCCATCCAGGTCAACCACGAAGCTGCACAAAACGTTCTCATCATTTGCGAGTTGTGAGCGGAGCCCTGCAAAAACAGGGCTGGCTTGGCTGGGGTCGTCCACCGGTGGGTTGTTTGGCATCGTTTGTGAGTGTTCTGGGTTCCGGTGAGGGCATGGGCCCCGTCAGCGGCTGATACCGCCCTTGACGGAGTGCAGGGGTTGCGCCGATCGGCCGGAAACCATGATTTTCGCCGATGCGGGCCCCTCCAGCGGGAAGTGCGGAATTTTCGTGCTTCCTGCGGGCGAGATCAGTCCTGCCGAATCCGGGCAATGAGCACCTTTGGCCTACAGAACGCAAGACAACAAGGGCAAAAGGCAAGTCAGGGAGACAAAGACAATGACGCTGGCGACGCACCAGCGTTTCAACCATGGCGCCGGGCAAAGCCGGTGGACCTGATTATTTTGCAAACCATGAGCAAACCGGACGACATCAAGCTGCTGCGCATCAATTACCTGCGCGGGCCCAATATCTGGACTTACCGGCCGGTGCTTGAAGTATGGCTTGACCTCGGCGCCCTGGAGGACTATCCCTCCAACCTGCTGCCGGGTTTTCCCGAACGGCTGGTGGGCCTGCTGCCGGCCCTGCGCGAGCACCACTGCGGGGTGGGCGAGCGCGGCGGGTTCATCCAGCGCCTGAATGAAGGCACCTGGGCCGGCCATGTGCTGGAGCATGTGGTGATCGAGTTGCTGAACCTGGCTGACATGCCCACCGGCTTCGGCCAGACGCGCAGCACCTCGCAGCGCGGCGTGTACCGCATGGTGTTCCGCGCCCGCGACGAGCAGGTGGCACGCACGGCCCTGGCCGAAGGCCACCGCCTGCTGATGGCCACCATCCATGACGCCCCCTGGGGCCCGGCCGAAGTGCAGGCTGCGGTGCAGGCCATCCGCGAGAAGGTGGACGACTGCTACCTTGGCCCGAGCACGGTGTCCATCGTGGCCGCTGCCACCGACCGCCGCATCCCCCACATCCGCCTGAACGAGGGCAACCTGGTCCAGCTGGGCTATGGCGCCAGCCAGCGCCGTATCTGGACCGCCGAGACCGACCTGACCGGCGCCATTGCCGAAGGCATCGCGCACGACAAGGACCTGACCAAAACCCTGCTCGCCACCTGCGGCGTGCCGGTGCCCGAAGGCGAGATCGTGGCCACGGCCGAAGCCGCCTGGGACGCCGCCCAGGACATCGGCCTGCCAGTGGTGGTCAAGCCGTCCGACGGCAACCACGGACGCGGCGTCTCGCTGGACCTCAAGACCCAGGCCGAAGTGGAAGCCGCCTTTGACGTGGCGGCACGCCATGGCAGCGAAGTCATGGTCGAGCGCTTTGTGCGCGGCCATGAGCACCGCCTGCTGGTGGTGGGCGGCAAGGTGGTGGCCGCTGCGCGCGGCGAAACCGCCTGCGTCATCGGCGACGGTCAGGCCACGGTGTCGCAGCTGGTGGACGCCCAGCTCAACACCGACCCGCGGCGCGGCCAGGGCGAGGACTTTCCGCTGGGCCCCATCGACACGGCCGAAGACGGTGCCGTACTGCTGGAATTGCAGCGCCAGGGCCTGGGCCCAGACGCCGTTCCGGCCGCGGGCCGCGAGGTGCTGATCCAGCGCAACGGCAATGTGGCCATCGACTGCACCGACCAGGTTCACCCGGAGGTGGACTACCTCGTCTCACTGGCCGCCCGCGTGGTGGGGCTGGACATTGCCGGCGTCGACGTGGTGGCTCAGGACATCTCCCAGCCGCTGCACGCCCAGGGCGGTGCCATTGTCGAAGTGAACGCGGGGCCGGGGCTGCTGATGCACCTCAAGCCGGCAGAAGGTTCACCGCGTCCGGTGGGCCGCTCCATCTGCGAGCACCTGTTTCCGCTGGCACCTGAAGGCGGCGACGCCCGCAACGCGGCCCCGGATGGCCGTATTCCGATCGTCGGTATTGCCGGCTCGCGCGATACCCATCACATCGCCCGCATCGTGGCCTGGTTGCTGCATTTGTCCGGCCATCACACCGGGCTGGCCTGCCGCGACGGCCTGTTCCTGGACCAGCGCTGCGTGGACGCGAGCGACTGCACCGACTGGGAAGCCGGCCAGCGCCTGCTGATCAACCGCGCGGTGCAGGCCGCAGTGTTTGAAAACGGCGCCGAAACCATCCTGCGCAGCGGCCTGGCCTATGACCGCTGCCAGGTCGGCGTGGTGACGGACCTGGACGGCGCCTCGGGCCTGGCCGAATTCGACATCGCCGAAGACGGCCAGATGTTCAAGGTCATGCGTTCGCAGATCGACGTCGTCATGCCAAGCGGCGCTGCGGTGCTCAACGCCCATGACGAGCGGATCGTGGACATGCGCGACCTGTGCGACGGCGAAGTCATTTTCTACAGCACCGATCCCCAGACCGCCGCCATCGCCGAGCACTGCAAGGCCGGCGGCCGCGCGCTCACCCTGCGCCAGGACCAGATCGTCCTCATCACCGGTGCGAGCGAAGCCTTTCTGCCGGGCCTGGGCAAGCTCACCCCGTGGCGGGAACGCCGGGGGCTCAGCGAAGCTGCCGTGCTGGCCGCCGTCGGTGCGGCCTGGGCACTGGGCATTCACCTGAACCTGATCGGCGCCGGACTGGAGGCGTTCAACTCTGCCGAGACAACTGCCGGGAGGGCAAACTGATGGAAGTGTCCCGTGTACGCGCGCTGCGCGGCCCCAACCTGTGGAGCCGCCATACTGCGCTCGAAGTCATCGTCTCCTGCACGCCCGACGAATGCGCCATCCACCTGCTGCCGGGTTTCGAGGCCCGCGTGCGGGCCCTCTTCCCGGGCATGGGCACCTTGCGCCAGACCGGCCACGCCGGCGCCCTGTCACTGGCACATGTGCTGGAAGCCTCGGCCCTCGCGCTGCAGGCTGCGGCCGGTTGCCCGGTCACCTTCAGCCACACCGCGGCCACTGTCGAGGCCGGCACCTACCAGGTGGTGGTCGAATACAGCGAGGAGGCCGTTGGCCGCCTGGCACTGGAGCTGGCGCAGACGCTGATTCACGCGGCGCTGCGCGACCTGGCCTTTGACCTCGATGCCGCCATTGCGCAGCTCGCCGAGTGCGATGAAGACGAACGCCTGGGGCCCAGCACCGGCGCCATCGTGGATGCCGCCGTGGCGCGCGGCATTCCCTACCGGCGCCTCACCAAGGGCAGCATGGTTCAGTTCGGCTGGGGTTCGCGCCAGCGCCGCATCCAGGCGGCCGAGCTGGACGCCACCAGCGCCGTGGCCGAATCGATTGCGCAGGACAAGGACCTGACCAAGAAACTGCTCCGTGCTGCCGGCGTGCCGGTGCCACTGGGCCGTCCGGTTGCAGACCTGGAAGATGCGTGGAAAACCGCGCAGCAGATCGGCCTGCCGGTGGTCGTCAAGCCGCAGGACGGCAACCAGGGCAAAGGCGTCACCGTCAACATCCTGACGCGTGAGCACCTGGAGGTGGCCTACGCCGCTGCCGCCGAACACGGCGAGGTGATGGTCGAGAAATTCCTGCCCGGCAGCGACTACCGGCTGCTGGTCGTCGGCGACAAGGTGGTCGCCGCCGCCCGGCGCGATCCGCCGCAGGTGGTCGGTGACGGCCTGCACACCGTGCGCGAACTGGTCGAGATCGTCAACCAGGACCCGCGGCGCGGCGAAGGCCATTCCACCTCCCTCACCAAGATCCGTTTCGACGACATCGCCGTTGCGCGTCTGGCAACCCAGGAGCTCACCCCCGAATCCATTCCGGCCAAGGGCCGCCGCGTGATCCTTCGCAACAACGCCAACCTGAGCACCGGCGGCACCGCCACCGACGTGACCGACGACGTGCACCCCGCCGTGGCCGAGCGTGCCGTCGCCGCCGCGCAAATGGTGGGCCTGCACATCTGCGGCGTGGACGTGGTGTGCGAGAGCATGCTGCGCCCGCTCGAATCCCAAAGTGGCGGCGTGGTCGAAGTGAACGCCGCGCCGGGCCTGCGCATGCACCTGTCGCCCTCTTACGGCAAGGGCCGCGCGGTGGGTGTGGCCATGGTCAACGAGCTGTTCCCGCCGTCTGCCAACAACGACGGGCGCATTCCGGTGGTGGCCGTCACCGGCACCAACGGCAAGACCACCACGGCGCGGCTGATTGCGCACCTGATGGCTTCGCAGGGACTGCGAACCGGCCTGACCAACACCGACGGCGTCTACATCAACGGCCGGCAGACCGACAGTGGCGACTGCAGCGGCCCCAAGAGCGCGCGCAATGTGCTGATGCATCCCGACGTCGATGCGGCCGTGTTCGAGATCGCACGCGGCGGCATTTTGCGCGAAGGCCTGGGCTTTGACCGCTGCCAGGTGGCAGTGGTCACCAACATCGGCCGCGGCGACCACCTGGGCCTCAATTACATCACTACGGTGGAAGACCTGGCCGTGCTCAAGCGCGTGGTGGTGCAGAACGTGGCCACCACCGGTTACGCCGTGCTCAACGCGGCCGACCCGATCGTGGCAGAGATGGCCCACGCCTGCCCGGGCAAGATCATCTACTTTGCCGCCGACCGGCACCATCCGCTGATGGCCACCCACCGCGCGCAGGGCAAGCGCACGGTGTATGTCGACAGCGGCATGGTGGTGGCCGCCGAAGGCGCCTGGGTGGAGCGGATTCCGCTGCACGGCGTTCCGCTCACGCGCGGCGGCACCATCGCCTTCCAGGTCGAGAACGTGATGGCCGCCGTGGCGGCAGCATGGGCCGCCGGTATCCACTGGGACGCACTCAAGAGCGGCCTGAGCAGCTTCGTCAGCGACACGCAGAACGCCCCGGGCCGCTTCAACGTGATGGACTACCGCGGTGCCACGCTGATTGCAGACTACGGCCACAACCCCGATGCCATGCGCGCCCTGGTGTCCGCCGTCAACGCCATGCCCGGAAGCGCCTCCCAGCGCCGCAGCGTGGTGATCAGCGGCGCCGGTGACCGGCGCGACAACGATATCCGCGACCAGACGGTGATCCTGGGTGCGGCGTTTGACGACGTCATCCTCTACCAGGATGCTGCCCAGCGCGGACGCGCCGACGGCGAGGTGATGGGCCTGCTCCGCGAAGGCCTGGCCAACGCCAGCCGTACGCGCCGCATCGACGAGATCCATGGCGAGTTCCTGGCCATCGACACGGCACTGGCCCGACTGCAGCCGGGCGACCTCTGCCTGATCCTGGTGGACCAGGTGCAGGAGGCGCTGGACCACCTGGCGCTGCGGGTCAAGGAAAGCCGCGAGACGCTCACTGCCTGAGGGCCCGGCCGCAAGGCGGCCGAACCTGCACCCGCCACCCCATTCGCTATGTTTTTCATAGCGAATGGGGTGGTCCATCAGATAAACTCGCGCCATGACCTGGAACGCGAATCTCGCACTCGACTACACCCTCCAGGCCGGCAAGACCGTCGCCCGTTTCCAGCACACCGGGCCGCTGCGCATCCTGCAAAGCCTGTACCCCGAGGGCGACGCGATCTGCCACAACGTCATCGTCCACCCGCCCGGAGGCCTGGTCGGTGGTGACACGCTCACCATCGACATCTCGGCAGGGACCGGTGCCCATGGCCTCGTCACCACACCGGGCGCCACCCGGTTTTACCGCTCCACCGGCGAGCCCGCCCTGCAGCACACCCACCTGCATCTGGATGCAGGCGCACGCATGGAGTGGCTGCCGCTCGAAGCCCTGTGCTACAGCGGCTGCCTCGCCGAAAACCGCCTGACGATGGCGCTCGCGCCCGGCGCCGAGCTGATCGGCTGGGACATCACCGCACTGGGCCTGCCGGCTGCCGGGCTGCCCTTTGCCGACGGCAGCTTCCGTCAGCACATCGAAGTGCCCGGCGTGTGGCTGGAGCGGGCCCGGATTGATGCAGCAGACAAACGGCTGCTGGACAGCCCACTGGGTCTTTCCGGCCAGCGCTGCATGGCATCGCTGTTTTTTGTGGCGGGCAGCAAGCTGGAGCGCCAGCGCCGCCAGGCGGCGCTGGACTGTGCGCGGCAAGTCATCGAGGCGCATCCACTGCAGGCCAGTGCCGGCGCCACCAGCCCCGACAGCCAGGTCGTGGTGGTCCGGGTGCTGGCGCCCGTGGTCGAGCCCGCCATGGCGCTGCTGCGGCAAGTGTGGCAGGCGTGGCGCGCCCACTTCTGGCAGCAAGCTGCACCCATGCCCCGCATCTGGTCCATGTGATGGCAGCAACGCCCGGCGGGCGGGGGACATCGGGCCTTGTGAAAGTGCTGTCCTACAGCCAAATGGGCGGCAGGCGCAGGGAATCCGCCCCCTTCTCTTGCACGGCGCGCGCCGACTGCGGCCCAGACTCACGGTATGGATATCCGCTTTGATATCCGGTTCCCAAGGAGTTTTCCCATGACCGCATCCCTTTCCACTTCCTCGCATTCCACCGCTCCCGCGTTCAAGCGCGTCGGCGCCAGCGCCGCCTGCTTCGCCCTCACTGCCTTGATGGCCATGAGCGCCACAGCACAAATCGCCTCCGGCACCACAGGCATTGACGCGACCGGCAACGCCCGCAGCGAAGCCGCTGCCTGCCTGAACGGCACCACGCAGCAAAGCCGCGAAACCTGCATGACCGAAGTCAGGAATGCCAACGCCGCCAAACGCGCCGGCAAGGTGGACAACGCCAACGGCCAGTTCAGCGCCAACGCACTCAAGCGCTGCGATGTGTTCCAGGGTGAGGACCTGATTGCCTGCCGCGCCCGCGTGACAGGCCAGGGCCAGGTCGACGGCAGCGTGGCCGGCGGCGGCGCAATCCGCCAGGTCGAGACCGTCACCATCCCTGCCGGCAGCAGCGTTCTGTCGGTGGAGCCGAAAACCAATGGCAACCTGGTGGTGATTCCGGCACCGCAGTAACCCTGTCGGGGCGATGCACGGCGCGTGATGCGCCTTGCGTCGCCGCAGCTTTCTTGCAGCGCCCTTTCAGGAGGGCGCTGCCACGAGCTTGTCCAGTCGCAGCGGCAGCGTGAAATAAAACGTGGCACCCTGCCCTGGCGCGCCTTGCGCCCACATGCGGCCGCCATGGCGCAGGATGATCCGCATCGAGGTGGCCAGCCCGATGCCCGTGCCCTCGAACTCACCGGGCGAGTGCAGGCGCTGGAACGAGCCGAACAGCTTGTCGATGTAGGCCATGTCAAAGCCCGCGCCGTTGTCGCGCACAAAGAAGGTGGCCACGCCCTCTGCCTCTGCAGCAGGCAGTCTGCCCACCTCGATCTGCACATCGCTCGACCGCGCCGTGAACTTCCAGGCATTGCCGATGAGGTTTTCAAGCACCTGCCGCAACAGCGACGGGTCCCCGACCGCCGTCAGGTCCTGGCCGATCTGTACGTCCACCTGCCGCTGCGGCTCGCGCTCGCGGCAGGCCATGACCACCAGTTGCGACATCTCGCCCAGATCCACCCGGTGCACCTTGACCTCGGTGCGCGAGACATGCGCCAGCGACAGCAATCCGTCCGTGATCTGGCCCATCTGCAGAACGCCTGCCCGAATGCGGTGGAGGTAGTGCGCACATCGCTGCACCACATCGTCGCCGACGGCCTTCTGCAGCAGGTGGCTGAACCCGTCGATCGAGCTCAGCGGTGCGCGCAGGTCGTGTGCGACCGAATAGGAAAACGCCTCCAGCTCCCGGTTGGCATCTTCCAGCTGGGCCGTGCGGCGCAGCACCCGGTCCTCCAGATCGGCGTTCAGGGCCTGGATCTCGGCTTCCGCCTGCTTGCGCAGCGTCACATCACGCAAAAAAATGTTGATGCAGGATGCACCGTCCTGGCTGAGGTGGTGCGACAGCGACAGCTCACACTCGAAGCGCGAGCCATCGCCCCGCTGCATGGTGGCCTCGCCGCGGGCCTGCCCGCGCAGCAAGGCCTGGCTGAGGTAGGTCCGAAAGCGTGTGTCCTGCGGATCAGACAGGCCGGTGCGTGCATGCTGCCGGATTTCATCCTGCGTCATCGCGAACAGCTTGCAGGCTGCAGGGTTGGCGTACAGCACCGAGCCATCGGCCAATGCCTGCAGAATCCCCTCCAGGCTGTTGTCAAAGAGATGGCGGAAATGCTCTTCACTGGCCCGCAAGGCCATCAGCGCGGCCTGCTTGTCCGAGGTGTCCATCTGCGTGCCGGACATGAGCTGCGGCTTGCCGCTGCTCGTCCAGGAAGACACCTTGCCGCGGTCCACCACCCAGACCCACTGGCCATCCCTGTGGCGGATGCGGTTCTCGCATTCGAAGTACTCCGTCTGGCCGATGAAGTGCAGGTTGAGCGCCAGCTCCATCCGGGTGAGATCGTCCGGGTGAACCAACTCCTGCCAGGTCTTGATGGTCAGAGGCCCCATGGACTCCAGCGTGTGCCCGATCATGGCCGCCCAGCGCTCGTCCAGAAACAGCTCCCCGGTCTGCACCTGCCAGACCCAGGTGCCGGCGTTGGTGCCCTCGACGATGTTGACGAGGCGCTGGCGTTCACGTGCCAGGTCCACCGTCATCCGGTGCGCCAGCGCCAATGCGCGCACCCGGCCGCTGAGCAGCAGCCACACACTGAAGGCCATGGCGCAGCTCAGCAGGATGCCCACCCCGCCCACCAGGAAAGGCACCTGGGTGAGCACCTGCGACTCAAACGCCGGCGTGGTGCTGGTGCGCAGCGTGAGCTGGCGCCCGCCGATGCCGATGACGGTCGACGCATGGAACATCCGCTCCGTGTCTGACTGCGGCGTACCCCGGCGCACGGTGCGATCGAGGTGCTTGTCGGCATCGAACAGCAGATTTTCCAGATGCTCGCCCGGCCCCTGCACGCCGTCATACAGCTCGAAATCCACGTCGCCCTGGGCAGAATCGACAATGTCCGGCATCAGGTCGTCAATGGCCACGGCCGCCCGCAAGACCCCCAGCAGCCGGTCGCGGCGCGCCTGCGCCGTGGCGGGCTCACCGCCACCCCGGTAAACCGGGAGCAGGTACTGCAGCGCCGAATGCGTCTGGCCGTTTTCGGCGACGGAAATCCGGCCGGTCAGCGTCTCTTCGCCCGTCGCCACGGCACGCTCGATGGCGACCATGTTCACTGCATCGCCGGACACATCCTGCCCGATCAGCGCGCCAAACCGGTCCTCGGGCTCCATGAACTTGACCACATGCAGCGCGGCCGCCTGGCTGTCGTTCTGGATGGAGAAGCCGGGACGGCCGTCCCGCCGCTGTGCGGCCACAAAGCGCGGCAGGTTTTTCCGTTCCACCCGCTCGATGAAACCGAAGTTGAGCACCGGGGGATCGCCGGTGATCACGCGGCTCGAGTCCACATAGGCGCGAAACTCGCCCCGCTCCACCGACACGCTGGCGGCATACACGCCGGCAGCGCCCTTGACGCTGGTGAACGGCAGATTCAGCTGCTGCCGAAGGTCGGCCTCAATGCGCTCCACCCGCCGGTCAAACCGGGACTGCGCCTTGGCTTCAATGTCCTTGTGCAGCCAGAGTGAGACCGCAGACGTCGCGCCCAGTCCCACCACCAGCAGCAAGGTAGTGACGACGCGGGTCGAACGAAAATCTTCGCCGGAAAGACTCTCGCCCGCCGCCAGGTAACTGGACAGGGCTTTCATGGGCAGCGGTCAGGTTGGAACGCCGCAGTGTAGCCGAGGCTCTCCGTACCGAGACCTGTCGACGCCTGCCCCTGGGCACCGCGCCTTGCCGCTGACCCGGGCTTAGATAGCCACCAACTGGCGCACGCCGTTGGCTTCCATGTCCTTGCCTTGCCCGCGTGCGATGAACTCGCCGCGCTCCATGACGAGGTAATCGTCTGCGAGCTCCTGCGCGAAATCGTAGTACTGCTCAACCAGCAGGATGGCCATGTCGCCGCGGTCGGCCAGCATGCGGATGACGCGGCCGATGTCCTTGATGATGCTGGGCTGGATGCCCTCGGTGGGCTCATCGAGGATCAGCAGCCTGGGCCGCGCCGCCAGTGCCCGGGCGATCGCCAGCTGCTGCTGCTGGCCGCCGGACAGGTCGCCGCCGCGGCGGTTCAGCATCTGCCGGAGGACGGGAAACAGTTCATACAGCTCCGCCGGGACCGGCGTGCTGGCGCTTTTGTAGGCCAGTCCCATGCGCAGGTTTTCTTCCACCGTGAGGCGCGCGAAGATTTCGCGGCCCTGGGGTACAAAGCCGATGCCAGCACGCGCACGCTCATAGGGCGTGGCAGCCTGAATGGGTTTGCCGTCAAATTCAATCGTGCCGGTCTTGATCGGCACCAGCCCCATCAGCGATTTGAGCAAGGTGGTCTTGCCGACACCGTTGCGGCCGAGCAGGACGGTGACCTTGCCGAGCGCGGCGTCGAGGCTGACGTCCCGCAGGATGTGGGAGCCGCCGTAGTACTGGTTGATGTTCTTCACACGGAGCATGGCAATCCTCCAGCAAGTGACAGCGCGGAACCGGCTTTGCCGGGCCGCAGGTGTCGCCCCCTTGAGGGGGAGGCGCAGCAGCGCTGCGCTTCGGGGGGGAGCTTATCTTCCAAGATACACCTCGATCACCCTCTCATCCGCCTGCACCTGATCCAGCGTCCCCTGCGCCAGCACCGAGCCATCGCACAGCACCGTGACGATCTCCGAGATGGTCTTGATGAAGCTCATGTCATGCTCCACCACCATCAGCGAATGCTTGCCCTTGAGCGAGAGAAACAACTCGGCCGTGCGCGCTGTTTCTTCGTCGGTCATGCCTGCCACCGGCTCGTCGAGCAGCAGCAGCTTCGGGTCCTGCATCAGCAGCATGCCGATCTCCAGCCACTGCTTTTGCCCGTGGCTCAGGTTGCCTGCCTGGCGGTTCACGCTGTCGGCCAGGTGAATCGTCACCAGAATGTCGGCCAGGCGGTCGCTCTGCGCTGAATCGAGGCGGAAGAACATCGATGACTTCACACCCTTGTTGGTCTTCAGGGCCAGCTCCAGGTTCTCGAACACGGTCAGGTGCTCGAACACCGTCGGCTTCTGGAACTTGCGGCCTATGCCCAGCTGGGCGATCTCGGCTTCCTTGTGGCGCAGCAGGTCAATCGTGCTGCCGAAGAACACCGTGCCTTCGTCAGGCCGGGTCTTGCCGGTGATGATGTCCATCATGGTGGTCTTGCCAGCGCCGTTGGGGCCGATGATGCAGCGCAGCTCGCCGGGTGCGATGTCCAGGCTCAGCTTGTTGATGGCCTTGAAGCCGTCAAAGCTCACGCTCACATCTTCCAGGTAGAGGATGCGGCCGTGCGTGACATCCACCTCGCCCGCTTCCACCACCCGCCCCGGGCTGGCGCTGCGGCCACCTGATTCGGTGTTGGTCTTGCCCGCCTGCAAGGCGGCCAGGCGCTCCTCAATGCGGCGAGCGCCCTGCTCCAGAAGATCGGGCGTCATCGTGCACCTACCTTGCGGAGCTTTTTGATCAGGCCCACCACGCCATCCGGCAGGAAGAGGGTGACCAGAATAAACAGCGCGCCCAGAAAGTACAGCCAGAACTCCGGATACGCCACGGTGAGCCAGCTCTTGGCACCGTTGACCAGAAACGCACCGACGATGGGCCCGATCAGGCTGGCGCGGCCGCCGACCGCCGCCCAGATGGCGATCTCGATCGAATTGGCCGGGCTCATTTCACCCGGGTTGATGATGCCCACCTGCGGCACATAGAGCGCGCCCGCCACGCCGCACATCACCGCCGAGATGACCCAGATGGTGAGCTTGTAGCCCAGCGGGTTGTAGCCCGAGAACATGACCCGCGTCTCCGCATCGCGGATGGCCTGCAGCACGCGGCCAAACTTGCTGCCCACCAGCCACCGGGCAAAAAGAAAGAAGCCCAGCAGCGTGAGCCCCGTGAGGACGAAGAGCACCATGCGCATCGACGGCGTGGCGATCGGGATGCTGAGGATGCGCTTGAAATCGGTGAAGCCGTTGTTGCCGCCAAAGCCGGTTTCATTGCGGAAGAACAGCAGCATGGCGGCAAAGGTCATGGCCTGCGTGATGATGGAAAAATACACCCCCTTGATGCGGGAGCGGAAGGCGAAATAGCCGAACACCAGCGCCACCAGGCCGGGCACCAGCACGATCAGCACAAGGGTGGCCACAAAGCTGTCGCTGAAGGTCCAGTGCCAGGGCAGTGTCTTCCAGTCGAGGAAGACCATGAAGTCGGGCAGGTCGCTCTTGTAGTTGCCGTCGCGGCCGATCTGGCGCATCAGGTACATGCCCATGCTGTAGCCGCCCAGCGCAAAGAAGAGGCCGTGGCCCAGCGACAAAATGCCGGTGTAGCCCCAGATCAGGTCCATCGCCAGGGCGCAGATGGCGTAGCACATGATTTTGCCCAGCAGCGCCACCGCATAGGTGCTCATGTGGAAAGCGCTGCCCTCCGGCACCCAGAGGTTGAGCAGCGGCGCCACCGCGCACACGGCGATCAGCGCGATGATGAAGGCGCTCCAGCCAGTGCGAGTGAAGAGCGGGCCTTTGGAAGGCAGGAGCACATGACCTGATCGCAGCAAGCCCGGCGAAATGCCCATCCCATCCGTTCGCACTGAGCCTGTCGAAGTGCCGTTCTGGTGAGCGGCTTCGACAGGCTCAGCCCGAACGGTGGAGACAGGCGCGCCAGCCTCGGTATTCATGGGGGTTTTGAGGAGAGGCACGATGTTGTTCATGGTCACGCCTCTGCCGATCGGCCTTTCATCGCAAAGATGCCCTGCGGCCGCTTCTGGATGAAGATGATGATGAGCACCAGCACGGCGATCTTGGCCAGCACGGCGCCCGTCCAGCCTTCGAGGAACTTGTTGAGAATGCCCAGGCCCATGGCTGCGTACACCGTGCCCGCCAGTTGTCCGACACCGCCCAGCACCACCACCATGAAGGAATCAACGATATAGCCCTGGCCCAGATCCGGCCCCACGTTGCCGACCTGGCTGAGCGCACAACCCGCCAGCCCGGCAATCCCCGAGCCGAGTGCGAAGGCATAGGTATCGACCCGCGCCGTGTTCACGCCCATGCAGGCGGCAATCGGCCGGTTCTGCGTGACGCCGCGCACGAAGAGGCCCAGACGCGTCCGGCCGATCAGCCAGGCCATGCCCAGCAGCACGGCAACGGCAAAGCCGATGATGACCAGGCGGTTGTAGGGCAGCGACAGATTGCCCAGCACCTGCAAGCCACCGCTCATCCACACCGGGTTCTCCACGCCCACGTTCTGCGCGCCGAAGATGGAGCGCACCAGCTGCTGCAGCATCAGGCTGATGCCCCAGGTGGCGAGCAGCGTTTCCAGCGGCCGACCATACAGAAAGCGGATCACGCTGCGTTCCAGCGCTGCCCCCATCAACGCCGAGGCCATGAAGGCCACCGGCACCGCAGCCAGCAGGTACCAGTCAAACGCGCCGGGCAGGTATTTCTGGAACACGCCCTGCACCACATAGGTGGCGTAGGCGCCAATCATCATCAGCTCGCCGTGGGCCATGTTGATGACCCCCATCAAGCCGTAGGTGATGGCCAGGCCCAGCGCCACCAGCAGCAGGATGCTGCCGAGGCTGATGCCGCTGAAAATCGCGCCCAGCTTGTCGCCCCAGGCCAGGGACGCCTGCACTTTGGCCAGCGCCGCCTGCAAGGCGACTTTCACGTCGGCGTCCGTCTCCACCGCCAGCCGCTCGATCAGCACGGTCTTGGTGATCGGGTTCGTGCTGCTGGCCAGTTCGGCCGCTGCCTCCAGGCGCTTGGCCTTGTCCGGGCTGCCGAGCAGGATGGACGCGCGCACCCGCTCCAGCTGTGATTTGAGGTTAGGCGAGGATTCGGCGGCGAGCGCTTTCTCGATCAGCGGCAGACGGGCTTCATCACTGTCGCCTGCCAGCGTCTTGATGGCCTCGGCACGCACCTTCTCGTCGGGCGAGAACAGCTTGAGCACCGCCAGCGCGGTGTCCAGCTCGCTGCGCATCAGGTTGGGGTTGATGACGTCTTCGGCGTCGGCAGGCAGCGGCACCTGCGCACCCGTGACTGGGTCAAAGGCCTTGTCGTCCTTGACGACAAACACCTTGTCGCCCAGCGTCTTCACCGCGTCATCCGCCAGCGCCTGGATGAAGGCGGCTGTCTTGTCATCTGCCCTGGCCGCCGCCTTGGTCAGCGCCTCGACCCGCGCCTCCGTCTCCCCGATGGCCATGCCTTTGGCCTCGTCCACCGTGAGCGCATGGACGTGAAAGGCTATTGGCAGCGTGACGAGGAGAAAAAAATGGCGAAAGGGCATGTGACAAGAACCTGTAGGTTGGGCACGGCATGCAGATTCAACTGCGCGCGTGTCCAGACTGCAACTTCCTAAAAGGCTGAAAGGTGCCATGCCTGCCAAAGCGTTGGCAATGACAAGCCCCAAGACACCCCAAGGCGTCAAGACAGGAAGAAGCGTAGCGAGCGGACCGAGGTGGGGTTCGAGGAGCGGAACGGTACACCCGTACCGTGAGCACCGCAGAGCCCCAGATCGGTTCGCGCAGTAGCTTCTTACTTCTTGACGGGCTCGTCGGGCTTCTTGTCGTTACCCTCGATGTACGGGCTCCATGGCTTGGCCTTCACCGGGCCAGGCGTCTTCCACACCACGTTGAACTGGCCGTCGGCCTTGATCTCGCCGATAAAGACCGACTTGTGCAGGTGATGGTTTTTCTCGTCCATCTTGCTCACGATGCCCGAGGGTGCGTTGAAGGTCTGGCCAGCCATGGCGGCGATGACCTTGTCGGTGTCGGTGGACTTGGCCTTTTCAACAGCCTGCTTCCACATGTTGATACCGATGTAGGTGGCTTCCATCGGGTCGTTGGTCAGCGGCTTGTCAGCACCCGGCAGTTTCTTGGCCTTGGCATAGGCCGACCACTTCTTGATGAACTCGGTGTTGGCCGGGCTCTTGATCGACTGGAAGTAGTTCCAGGCAGCCAGGTGGCCCACCAGCGGCTTGGTGTCCACGCCGCGCAGCTCTTCCTCGCCCACAGAGAAGGCGACCACGGGCACATCCTTGGCCTTCAGGCCGGCATTGCCCAGTTCCTTGTAGAACGGCACGTTGGAGTCGCCGTTGATGGTGGACACCACGGCCGTCTTGCCGCCCTGCGAGAACTTCTTCACGTCGGCCACGATGGTCTGGTAGTCGCTGTGGCCGAAGGGGGTGTATTTCTCGTCGATGTCGGTGTCTTTCACGCCCTTGCTCTTGAGGTAGGCACGCAGGATCTTGTTGGTGGTGCGCGGGTACACGTAGTCAGTGCCCAGCAACACCCAGCGCTTGGCGCCGCCGCCGGCCTTGCTCATCAGGTAGTCCACAGCCGGAATGGCCTGCTGGTTGGGCGCGGCACCGGTGTAGAACACATTTTTGGACAGCTCTTCACCCTCGTACTGCACGGGGTAGAACAGCAGGCCGTTCATTTCCTCGACGACCGGCAGCACCGACTTGCGGGACACCGACGTCCAGCAACCGAAGATGACGGCGACCTTGTCCTGCCCCAGCAACTGCTTGGTCTTCTCGGCAAACAGGGGCCAGTTGGAGGCCGGGTCGACAACCACAGGCTCAAGCTTCTTGCCCATCACGCCGCCCTTGGCATTGATCTCCTCGATCGCCATGAGCACCGTGTCCTTGAGGGTGGTTTCCGAAATCGCCATGGTGCCCGACAGGCTGTGCAGGATGCCCACCTTGATGGTGTCCTGGGCAAAGGCTGGCATGGCGCCAAGGCCTGCCAGTGCGACGGCGGCGGTCAGCGCCTTGAGGGTAAATCGACGTTGCTGCATGGTGAATACTCTCCGGGTGGGTGGGTGAATCGCGTTTCGCTGCGCCAAAGCCGGGGATACAGGCTTTTACACAGCGATGAGCCAATTCTGGGGACCGGAGGGGCATCGGGGAATACGCCGGGTGGCGTATGCAGGCGGGAAACCCGGCATGACAGGGGAAACCTGGCGTGACAGCGGCATCGGTACACCCGGTTCACTGGAGACGGAAATCAGCACAGCCCGCCATGCGTCACACGCTCGCTCACACGCACAAGGGCCAAACTGGGCGCCTCATCAACTTTCGAGGAGACTTTCATGCCCAAATTTGTCATTGAGCGCGCCATCAACGGTATTGGTGCCTCCAAGCCCGCAGAGCTGGCGGCCATCTCGCAAAAATCATGCAGCGTCCTCCACGACCTGGGGCCGGACATCCAGTGGGTCCAGAGCTATGTGACCGCCGACAAGGTCTACTGCATCTACCACGCCAGCAACGAAGCGCTGATCCGTGAACACGCCCTTCGGGGCGGTTTTCCGGCCAACAGCGTCTCGCAGGTCACCACGGTCATTGACCCGACCACGGCAGAGGCCTGATCTACGGCTTGCGTGCCGCAGGCTCCTGCCTGATGATGGCTCCATGGGATTGGCGATTCATCTCCTGGGCTGCCCGCACGTGGAGCGTGACGGTCAGGTTTTGCCCGCCCCCAGGGGACACAAGGCCTGGGGCCTGCTTGCGTATCTTGCCCACAGCAAAGCGCCCGCCAGCCGTTCACACCTCGCAGCGCTTCTGTTTGAAGATGCTCATGATCCATTAGGCGCATTGCGCTGGAATCTGAGTGAGCTCAGGCGTCTGCTCGGTGAAAGCACCCTGCATGGCAACCCACTGGAGCTTGGTCGGGACATGACGCTGGATACAGCATTCGTCACCAGTGGCACCTGGCGCGATGCGCTGGCCGTACCGGGGCTTGGCTGCGAGCTGCTGGAGGGCATGAGCTTTCCGGCCAGTCCTTCGTTTGAAGTCTGGCTGGCCACCGGGCGCCGCCATCAGCAGGCGGCAGCTGAGGCCGTGCTGCGGGAAGCGGCACTGGCACACCTCGCATTGGGCAAAACCGGCGACGCTGTCCATCTGGCGGCACGGCTGGTCAGGCTCAATCCGCTGGACGAAAACTTCCAGGCGCTGCTGGTCAGAAGCCTTGCGGCCGCCGGGGATGGCGTGGGTGCAGCCCGGCAAGTGGCTTCCTGCCGGGAAATTTTCCAGCGCGAGCTCGGCATCCAACCAGGCCCTGCGCTGTCGGCAGCGATGAACACGGTCACGTCAGCATCTACATTGCGCCCTGCGAGCGGCCGGGCGGCGGTGCTCGCGCAGTTGGAGGCAGGTGATGCAGCCATCAACGCCGGCGCGCTGGAGGCGGGCCTGCATTGCCTGCGGAGATCCGTGATGGAAGCCGACATCACAGGCGACGCGGTGTTGCGCGCCCGCACGCGCCTTGCTCTGGGTGGAGCCCTGGTTCACGCCGCAAGGGGTTGCGATGAGGAGGGAGCGACCGCCTTGCATGAAGCACTGGCCGTCGGTCAGTTGGCGTCCCCCTTGCTGGCTGCTGCGGCCAGCCGGGAACTGGGTTATGTCGAGTTCCTGCGTGGTAGTTATAACCGCGCGCAGGTATGGCTTGATCAGGCGGCAGCACTCGCCCGGGATGATCCGCTGGAGGCATCACGGATCGCCACGTTGTATGGCTCCACCTTGAGTGATACCGCCCACTATGCTGCGGCCATCTCCATGCTCAGCAACGCGGTCGTGCTCGCAGAACAAGCGGATGACGCCAAGCAGACAGCTTACGCCTTGTCAATGCTCGGACGTACGCACCTGCTATGTAACGATCTGGATGCAGCCGCTGCCGCCCTCGATCGCTCGATCAGACTGGCCCGGCAGGGATGGACCGCCTTCCTGCCCTGGCCACAAGCACTGAGGGCCGAAGTCGACCTCCTCCAGGGGAATGTCGATGACGCAGCTCATCAGCTGGAACAGGCATTTGCCTTGGGCTGCCAGCTCGGCGATCCCTGCTGGCAGGGTATTGCGGGTCGAGGGCTGGGACTGGTCGCCAAGGCACGCGGCGAAGGTCCACTGGCCATCCATACGCTGCTCGATTCCATCGAGCGTTGTGGCCGGCTTCCTGACAGCTACCTGTGGGGCAAGGCTTATGCCCTGGATGCGTTGTGCAGTCTGGCTGTTCATGAAAAACTGCCCGAGGCCCAGACCTGGACGGCTGAGTTGCAGCGTCTGGCCGCCAGAAGCGGCATGCGTGAGCTCACGGCACGCGCTCACCTCCATCGTGCGAATCTGGGCGATGCGCCCAGTGGCCAGGCCGCACGTCAACTGGCCGCAGAAATTGCCAATCCAGCGCTCTCGGCACTTTGCAATCTGCGCTAGGTGTGATGTTTCAATAGGTTGTTCACCCGAACAGGTCTGGGAAACTGGTGCTTGATCGCGGTCTCAAGATCGACGAGGACCTGCAGGTGCTCGTACGCGAAATGCAGACGGAAGGTGATGAAATCCGCGGCACTGTCGGGCTCTACGCCAATATGTCGGCAATGAGCGGTTTTTTACCGGAACGCCTGCATCGCTTGCTGATCCAGCACCCCCGGTGTAAGCGTCTCGCACCATGAAGAATACACGCACGATGTGATTCGCGCTTGCCTGGACGACCGGGCAGATGCAGATGTCGGCGTCGAAACCGCAGTGCCCCGCTGGCATTGAATCGCGGCATTTTCGGCCGATCCTCTGAATGTTGTTCTGCCGGCTGACCATGCACTCGCCAGGCTGCCGGTCTTAGGCTTTTACACCGCGATGAACCGATTCCGGGGAACGGAGGGGCATCAGGGAATACGCCGGGTGGCGTATGGGGCAGGCTGGGCGCAGGCCCCACAGGGAGCGGCTGCAACGGCGGGACGGCAGTTGTTCAAATAGCCGGTGCAGTACGGGCCGACGATCCACCGCAGCCCGTCAGGTCAGTCGCAGGCGAGTCCCTTACAGTGCCGTGAGAGGACTTGCCGGTGCCACCATCGCGCCTTCAATGCTGTGACGCGCCAGGGCATCAGCGACCATGCCCTGCGATTTCATCTCCTCCACAAACGCACGGAGCGTGTTCGCAGCTTCCTCGCCCCGCCCTTTCGGCAAGCCCATGGCCTGCTGAATCACCATGAACCTGCCGGGCAACAGCCGAAGCCCCTTCAGACGCGCCGCATCGGATTCGAGCTGCTGCCGAACGCCCGCGGCCACATCCAGCCCCTGCGCCAGAAAGGTGTCCACCACAGCAGGGGAAGTCGGCGCCCGGACGATCCGGGCGGCCTTCAACTCGCGCGTGAGGTAAAGATCGTAGGCACTGCCCTTGCCGACAGTGACCGAAATATTGGCGCGGTCGACCTCGGCGTTATGCCGGATGGGAGACTCCTCGTGGACGAGGTAGGCCCCTTCGATGAGCACATACGGCGCAGTAAAAGCGATCCCCGCGCCACGCAAAGGATCCACCGCAAAAAATCCGATGTCGGCATTGTCTGCGGTCACCGCTTCCACGGACTTTCCGGCGGAGTCAAACACGACGAGTTCCACGTCGACGTCAAGCCAACGTCCGAACGCCCGGGCCAGGTCAATCGACACCCCAAAGGGCAGTCCGTCCTCCCCGCGATTGGCAAGAATGGGATTGCCCAGATTGATGGAGGCGCGAAGCTTGCCGGTCGGGGTCAGGGCCGCAATGACGGCTGGGCTGGGTTTTTTCATGGTGCTCATCTTCTCATTTCAGGCCAGGGGCTGCGCGGCGCGCTGTTGCAGCAGTGCAAAAACGGCTGCATCCAGGTCGATGCCGTTGGCGCGCTGGCGCGCCATGTTGCGGAGTTCAATCTCACCGGGAACGATGACTGGCTTGCCTTCCTCGGCAGCCGGGCTGGCGTGGAGGATTTCCGCAAAGTCCCGCGTGCGCTCGATCAACCAGGCGGACGACCCGAGGCGCCTGGTGTCGATCAGGATGAAGAAGTGGCCCAGGTTCTGCGGCTCATCCGGCGCATCCACCCAGGACTTGACGTGGGTCAGGTAAGCGGCGTTGGACAGCACGCCGGCAAACATGTCGACCACCAGCGCCAAACCATAGCCCTTGTGGCCGCCAATGGGCTGCAGGAAACCGTCGAGTGCCGCCTTGGGGTCAGTCGTCTTGCGCCCCTGCTTGTCGGTGCCCCAGGTGTCTGGAATGGATTCGCCGGCCTTGAGGGCATTGCGAATCTTGGCCCGGGCCACCACGCTCATGGCCATGTCGAGCATGAAGTGCGCACCGTCGGCGCCCGGCACGCCAAAGCCGAGCGGGCTGTTGCCAAGCCGGGCATCGCTGCCACCCCAGGGCGCAATCGTGGTGGTGGCATTGCTGCCGATCATGCTGGCAAAGCCTTCTTCGGCCGCCAGGTAGCTGTAGGGGGAAATGGGACCAAAGTGGTTGCTTCCGCGAACGAATGCCGCACCGATGCCGCATTCGCGCGCTACCGCCATGGCCGCGCGCAAACCATGCATCCCGACCAGCGGGCCAACGCCGTTGGCGCCGTCAACCTTGACCAGGGCCGGCGCCACACGTTCGACTTTGATGTCCGGATTCCGGGCGATGCCGCCCACATCGAGCCGCTCACCATAGGACTCGATGCGGCTCAAACCATGGGTGGAGAGGCCGAACAAATCAGCCAGCAACAGGACTTTGACAACATCGCCAGCATTTTCTGCATTGAGCCCCAGCCCCTGGAAGGCCCTGAGCCCCAGGGCATGAAGCTCGTGCTCAGGAATGTTGTGGCGTGTGTCGGTGCGTGTGTTCATGGTGATACTTTGGTGGAACTGTTCGGTCATCGGTTGAATGGGAAATGAATGTGCGGGCTCAATCAGCGATCAGCTTGGCGCTGCGCACCACGGCACCCCAGCTTTTTTGTTCCGCGACGATGAAGGCGGCGAACTCCTTCGGGCCCAAGCCAGCGGACGTGCTGGAGTCCTCTTCGAGCCTTCTTTGAACGGCTGGCGAGGCCAGTGCTTTCAGGGCTTCCTCGTTCAAACGGTCAACGACAGCAGCAGGGGTCTTGGCAGGAACCATCAGACCGAACCACTGCGAGCTTTCAAAATTCGGGTAACCCAGTTCGGCAACGGTCGGGACGTCGGCAATCGTGTGGAGCCTTTTGGACGATCCCACGGCCAGAATCCTCAGTTTTCCCGCCTTCACATGCGGCAGGAAGCCCGGCAGGCCCGCAGCCGCCGCCTGGATATTGCCGGCCAGCAGGTCGGTCATCTGGGCGCCGGTTCCCTTGTAGGGGACATGCGCCACATCGATCCCGGCCGTGACCTTCAGCATCTCGAATGCCAGGTGGCCTGCACTGCCGTTTCCGGCCGAACCGTAGTTCAGCCTGCCCGGCGCCGCCTTCGCCTGCGCAATCAACTGGGGCAAGGTGGTCGCGTTGCTGCCCGGACCGACAGCGAAGATCATGGGCACCTTGGCGAGCAAGGTCACCGGAAGAAAATCCTTCTGAACGTCGTAGGGCAGTTTGGGCATCATGGCCGGGTTGACGGCCAGGGTCCCCACATGACCCAGCACCACCGTGTAGCCATCGGGTGCGGCACGCGCCCCTTCCTGCATCGCGATCACACCCTGCCCGCCGGCCTTGTTGTCGACGATGACGGTCTGCCCGAGCCCCTTGCTCATCTCCACGGCCATCGCACGGGCAATGATGTCGGAACTGCCGCCCGGGCCATAAGGCACGATGAGCCGCAGGGGCCGTACGGGTTGCCATGTTTGAGCCCCCGCAGCGAACGACGCCAGCAGGGCGCCGAGGCCCAGCAGGCGGATGAACGGGCGAGGTTGCCGTGCACGGCCTGCCGATGGAAGAAGGTGAGCGAGATTCATCAAGGGTCCGATCAATGGGTGACAACGCCATCGCGTTCGCGCCAGTGCATGAACGGTCGGTGTTGTCCTGTCTCCGTGAATGGCATCGCCGTTGTGAGCGCTGCCTGCCAGAGCCCGAATCATCCGGGCAAGCGTTATCACTGTAAAGTGCAAATATCCGTGATACTCCTGCGTTCAACGCAAGAATCAAAAAAAGGGAATGGCATGAATTTCGACCTGGCAGACCTGCGTGCTTTCCTCGCCGTTGCCGATCTCGGCAGTTTCAGGGCCGCATCAGAAACGCTTCACCTGTCGCAGTCGGCGCTGTCGCGCCGTGTCGACAAGCTGGAGGACGCGCTGGGCGTTGCCCTGTTCACCCGGACGACCCGCAAGGTGGAACTGACCACCGTGGGGCGTGCTTTCGTTCACAGGGCACGGAACATCCTGAACGAAGTGGAGAGTTCGCTGCTCGGCATCCAGGACCTGGCCGAGCGTCTTTCAGGCGAGGTAACGCTGGCTTGCGTGCCTTCGGCGGTCGGCCATTTTCTGCCGTCGGTGTTCGACCAGTACCACCAGCAATATCCGCGTATTCGCATCCGGGTACTGGACGAGGCTTCGAGCGATGTGCTGCTGGCCGTGACGCGGGGACAGGCAGATTTCGGCGTGACCTATATCGGCACACAGGAGGCCGACATCGACTTCCTGCCGCTCATCGAAGAAGCCTTCGTACTGGCATGCCCGTCGACCCACTTCCTGGGCAAGCGCAAATCCGTTGCATGGCGCGAGCTGACCGGTCACAACTACATTGCCCTGGCCCAGGGCAGCGGCAACCGCTTCCTGATCGACCAGGCGCTGGCGCATTCACCCTCACGTCCGCGCTGGTTCTGCGAGGTCAACCACGTACCGGCCCTGGTGAGCCTTGTCGTGGCGGGAATCGGCGTCGGCGTGGTACCACGCATGGCACTCCCGCCCGAGGGCCATGAGGGACTGGCCGCCGTGCCACTGATCGAGCCACGCGTCAGCAGAACGCTGGGCCTGATTTCACGCCGAGGGCGACCGTTGCCCGCGGCAGCACAGTTGCTGTACGACATGCTGGTGGCGAAGAGAACGGTGTTGAAGCGGAAAAAGACGCCAAGAGCCACTCGCACTGGCTAGCGTTCAGGGTGCGCGCCTGCTGTGCACCGGTTACGGGCCGCGGCGGGAATGATCGCAAACTGTAAGGGATGGCATTCGAGACATAGCGGAACTCCAATGTATTGAACTCTCTGCCCGTAAGCGGTTATGCGCCCACGGTGGCTGGAATTCATTGCATTCGGCCTACCCAGAAGCAAAAGCCGTAGGCCAACCTGTAGAACAGCCAACCAATTCAACGGGCTGGCTGCAGGGAGTGCAGTCATTTCAATTGGACTGCAGCCTGGAGCACGCAGCGTCCAGAATTGATGCCCCTCATTTCTAGACTGCAATCCGCTCAAACAGCGCTTGGCGATGTGCGGAATTGGTGGCGTCTCCTTCCAGCAGGACTTGACCACGCTCCAGTGCATAGAAACGTGTCGACAGGTCGATGGCGCGGCGCACGTTCTGCTCCACCAGAACAATAGGGATACCGTCGTGGCGCAAACCCTCCATGATGTGGAATATCTCGTCAACAATCTTCGGCGCCAGACCTTCGGTGGGCTCATCTATCAACAGCAACTTCGGTGCACCCACCAGCACGCGTGCCATCGCCAGCATTTGCTGTTCACCGCCTGACAGGGTCGTGCCCATCTGGATGCGGCGCTCACCCAGCCGCGGGAAGCGTTGGTAGATTTCATCAAGCTTGCGTTTCGATTCCGCGCCGGACCGACGCGGGCACTGCATAAAACCAAGCACCAGGTTTTCTTCCACCGTAAGGCCGGGGAAGATGCGGCGGTCTTCAGGAATAAAACCTATGCCGCGGCGGCAAATCTGGTCTGAGGCTAATCCGCCGATCTCCTGTCCGTCAAAAACAACGCGTCCCTCCGTCGGGTTCAGCCAACCGGCAATCGTCTTCATCACTGTGGTTTTACCGACGCCGTTGCGACCGAACAAACCAACCACCTCACCAGCAGCCACGCGGATTGATACACCCTGCAGCACATGGCTCAGGCCATAGTGGGTGTGCACATTTTTCAGCTCAAGCATGGGTGGCATCTCCGAAGTAGGCCGACTGCACTGCCGGGTTGCTGCGCACCTGCTGCGGCGAGCCTTCGGCAAGCTTCTGGCCTTGATGCATCACCACCACATGGTCGGACAGACTCATCACCAAGTCCACGTCGTGCTCGACCAGCAGAATGCTCAAAGAGTTGTCGGCAAGGCTGCGGATCATGGCACCGGTCTCCTGCGTATCGGCATGGCTCATGCCCTGGGTAGGTTCGTCCAATAGCAGCATGCGCGGACGTGCAGCGAGTGAGACCGCAATTTCAAGCCGGCGCTGCTCACCGTGTGAGAGAAAGCCAGCCAGCTCATCGAGCTTTTGCCCCAGCCGGAAGCGTTCGACCAGCTCGTCGACCCGTCGCAAAGCAAGGCGGCTGGAGGCTATCGGCCGCAGCAAACCGCGGCCTTGTTCCAGAAATTGCGAAGCAAGGCGCAGGTTCTCGCGCACCGATAACTCAAAGAACAGGTTCGTAATCTGAAACGAGCGCGCCAAACCGGCGGCCAGCATACGGTTGGGTGTGGCGCCGGTCAGGTCCTGCCCGTCAAACACCACGCGACCGGCACTCGGGCGGATGGCGCCGCTGATCAGGTTGAACACCGTGCTTTTGCCGGCACCATTCGGCCCGATCACCGAAGTAATCTGACCACGTCGCGCATCAAAACTCACGCCGTTGACGGCCACCAACGAACCGAAGCGCACGGTGATGTCGTGCACCGAGGCAATAGCGTCGACGCGGGCCGAGGCCACAGCTGCAGGAACAATGCTCATGGCGATGGCTCCTTACGAGAATTCCGCCGCTCGATGGCCGAGATCACATAGCCGATCAGACCCCGGGGAAAGAAGATCACGGAGACCATGAAGATGACGCCAATCACGAGCTGGTGATGGGCAGTGAAGGTGCCGATCACTGATCTGAGCACCGTGAGGATCGCCGAACCGTAGAGAGCACCGATCAACGTGCCCGTCCCCCCCACGATGACATTGATAATGGCATTACCCGAAACCTGAAAGAACATAAGTTCGGGTGAGACAAAGCCACGCAGCATGGGGTACAGGGCGCCAGACAGCCCTGCCGCATTGGCTGCGAGCACAAATGCTGCAAGCTTGTAGCGCCAGGGGTCGAATCCCAAGAACGGTACACGGCTTTCATTGGTACGGATCGCCGCCAACTGGTGCCCGAATGGGGTTTCCATCAGGTAAGCCAAGAGGCTGTACAAGGTCGCTGTAAAAGCCAGCACCAGCAGGAAAAAACCCACCGGACTAGCTGCATCAACGCTAAAAAAAACGAACGACACCTGTGGAACAGGCACGCCGATGATGCCGTCCGACGCGCCCAGTTCGCGCGTGTTGAACACCACCTTGGAGACCACCTGGGCTAACCCGAAACTGATCAGCGCAAAGTAGACGCCCTTGGCACGAATCGCAACTACGCCGGCCACCAGTCCGACCAGCGTGGTTGTCACCAGCACTACAGCCATCGCCAGCCAGAAAGAAGGCAAGCCCTGCTTGAGAACAAGGGCTGACACATAGGCGCCAAATCCGAAGAACAAGGCCTGCCCCAGAGGCAGTAGGCCGGTACGGCCAAGCAACAGATCGACCGAGAGAGCCAGCCCGCCCAGGATCAGGGCTTCCGTGGCCAACCGCAAGAAGAACACATCCCCTTTGGCCCCTGCCACGACGGTAAACAACAGCGCCGAGCCGAAGAACACCGACGCCAACAAACGGGTCGGGTGGCGCACCAGACGCTCAGCGACGGAGGGCGGGGTTATAGGCAACTCGGAAATCAATTCACGCATGACCCAACCTCCCGAACAAGCCTTGCGGACGCCACATCAGCACCAGCACCATGATGCCGAATAGCAGAGGGTCACTCCACACAGGGGAAATATAGAGACTGGATATCGACTGGATCTGAGTCAGCACCAAGCCGGCGATGACCGCGCCTTTGATCGAGCCCATGCCGCCGATGATTACAACTGAAAAGGCGATCAGCACAAAGTCGCGCCCCATGGTTGGGAACACCGAATAGATGGGTGCCAGCAACACACCCGCCAAGCCGGCGAGCGCAACACCGAATGCGAACGTTCCCGCATACACCACAGTTACCGGCACGCCCAGTGAGGCGGCCATGTGACGGTCATAAGCTGCAGCCCGCACCATTGCACCGAGACGCGTTCGAAACACTACAAGCCAGACCACCGCAATGACCACACTGCCCAACGCCATGACGAACAGGCGGTAGTTCGGAAAGTACAGACCCAAGACCTCGCTCGCCCCGCTGATGGGTGACTCCAGACGTAGCGGGTTAGCACCGAATACGATCTTCAGCATGTCTTCCAAAATGATGGCCAGGCCAAAGGTCAGAAGCAATGTCAGCGTATGCCGCTCTTTCGAGTGGAAGACCCGCTGGATCAGCGTGCGCTCTGTCGCATAGCCCACCACAGCCATCAGCAACGGGGTCAGCCCCAAGGCCCACCAGAACGGCAAGCCCATGCCCTGAAGGGCAACCGCCGCGTAGGCGCCTATGGCATAGAACTCTCCGTGCGCCATATTGATCACATCGAGAAGGCCGAAAATGATGGTCAGACCCAGCGCCATCAGCACCACGGCCACACCAATTGACGCCCCGTTAATCACCTGCGGCGCCAGCACAAACTGCAGCCACTCCAGAATTTCCACCATCGCCGTCTCCTCCATCGCGGGCTTACCCGAGCCAGGCCCGGGCCAAGTCCGCATTTCTTTAGAACTTGGTGCAGGTGTCTGGACCGATGGCCTGGGCCGCTGCTACTTTTCCGACGATCTCGAATTCCCCACCCTTGACACGGACCGCATACATGTCCTGCATGGCTTGATGATCTCCGGCGCGCAATGTCTTCACACCCTGCGGCGTATTCCATTGCAGTCCGCGCATGGCTTCGCGAACCTTATCGGTCTCGGTGCTTTTTGCCTTCTCGACGGCCGCCTTGTAGAACCACAGTACGCCGTACGAATCTGCGCCGTACAGGTCAGGCTGCGCCTTGTTGGCCGCCACGAATTCAGCAACAAACTTCTTGTTCTCGGCACTGTCAATATTGGCCGCATAACCGACACCGGTGACAAAACCGTCCGCAGCCTTGCCGATCGCTGCAAGGTTTTGCGAGGTCACAGTACCCGAGGCACCCACGACCTGTACGTTGCGGGCAAGGCCGAATTCAGCCATCTGGTTGAAAAGACGTACGGTGTCATTGCCAGCCACAGAGGTATAGATTACAGCTGGTTTGGCGGAACGTATCTGGCCAAAGAACGGTGAATAGTCCTTGTTATCCAGCGGCGCATAAACCTCACCCACAGTTTTGGACCCCTTGGCTTCGGCGGCTGACTTGAAGGCGGCTACAGTGCTGCGACCCATCTCGTAATCTGGACCCAAATAAAACACGCTGGCCTGAGGCTTCTGCTTGGCCAGCCACTCGGCGAGTGCAGCCGACTGCATTCCGGCGCGCGCATTGACGCGGAACACATTGGGTGAGCATTTTTCAGCGGTGATGGCGTCCGAAAAAGATACCGTGGTGGCAATCAGTTTGGCGTTACGTTCAGCAACCTGGCCTACTGCAAGCGTTGAGCCTGAATTCACCGTCCCGGTCAGGAAGTCCACCTTGTTGACCTGAAAAAGCTTCTCTGCTTTCTGGGTAGCCACGGCGGGGTTGGCTTCTTCGTCTTCATACAACAGTTCCAGCTTGCGACCTGCGACACCGCCGGCGGCGTTGATTTGCGCGGCCGCAAGATCGAGACCCCATTTCACCTGCTGCCCAATACCTGCATAGGTACCAGACAGCGGTGTAACCACGCCGATCTTGATGGGGCCGGTCTGGGCCAGGGCGAGTAAGGGGGCCGCCGATGCGGCAGCAATAACGGTACGAATAAAAGTTTTCATGTCTGTCTCCATTTGTGGGTTAAAAAACGTACGGGCGACTCTTTGTCACTTCCCAGTGAAATTCGGACGGCGCTTGGCATGAAACGCCTCAACCCCTTCGCGGAAGTCCTCCGAGCTGCGCAGGCGCGAATAGCAATGTCCTTCGAGTTCGATGGCGATCGACAGCGGTGAGTCTTCGGTATCGTTGAGTAGCTTCTTGGCGGTGCGCTGGGCCAGCGGCGAGAACGAGCGCAGCTCATTGACCAGCGCATCGGTAGCTGCTTCCAGCTCGCCGTCAGGAACGCATTCGGTCGCCACGCCCCAGTCGGCAGCCTGAGTACCGGTGATACGGCGCGAGCGCATCACAATATCTTTGGTCCGCGTGATACCCACCATCTTTTGCAGACGGGCCGAACCGCCGGAACCGGGGATTTGGCCCAGCTTCTGTTCGGGCAGTGCATAAAGCGTGGTCGGCGTCACCAGTCGAAAATCACACGCGAGTGAAATTTCGAAGCCCACGCCAAAGCAGTAGCCGCGCGCTGCAGCGATGACGGGTTTACCGCAACGGGCGGGCGCTGCGATATTCCAGGCGAGCTTGGACACATGCTCAGGCGATGCCTCCAGAAAGCCTCGAATATCACCCCCGCTAGAGAAATGCTCGCCCTCGGAGCGCAGCACAATGACGCGCACGCGGTCATCGGCATCCAGCGCCTCGAAAACAATGTGCAGTTGATCCCGCTGGCCCATGTTGATTACATTGAACGGAGGACGCGACAGCACGATGTCGGCGCGTTCACGCTGGGGATCAATGTGCAGCGAAAAACCGTCAAATTCGGCCGGCAGGGTCGTCGCCGGGTGGGCAAGTTCATCAAGCTTCATGGATGCTCTCCTATTTGGATTGGGATTGGGGATTCGGTGGCGCCGCCAGAGCGGCCTCAAATTCGCCGGCAACCAGCTTGCGGCGCAGTACTTTTCCTACCGGGGATTTCGGGATTTCGCGCACGAAGACGTATTCGCGCGGTCGCTTGAAGTTAACGAGGTCAGAGCGGCGGCAGTGGGCGTCCAGTGCGTCAGCCGCAACGGGCTCTCGGGTTTTCACGAACGCCACTACCCGCTGACCCCAGCGCTCGTCCTGTAAGCCGGCGACAGCCACTTCATCGACGGCCGGGTGCATCGAAAGGACGGACTCGATATCGACCGGTGAAATGTTTTCGCCGCCGCTGATGATCATGTCGTCGACACGGCCGGTGACATACAAGTCGCCATCGGCATCGAAGTAGCCCGTGTCGCCGGTGAAGTACCAGCCTTCGCGCAGGCTTTTCGCGTTGGCATCGGGCCGGTTGTGGTAGCTTTCAAAAGCTTCGTCCCCCACCAGCTCCGCCAAAATCTGGCCTTCCTCACCTGGTGCTGCGAACGCCTCAGGGCTGGTGTTGTCGAGCTTCACCACGCGCAGGCGAGCGTTGATGCCAGCACGACCTGCCGACCCGGGCTTAGCGACTGCATTCTGGTTGATCGCGAAGGTGTATATCTCAGAGCTGCCGTAGTGGTTGACAAATAGCTCGGGCTTGAACGCTTCAGTCAGCCGTAGCAGCAAGGCGTCGTGCATGGGCGCGCCGGCGAAGCCAAGCTTTCGGACACTGGAAATGTCGGTTTGTGAAAATTCCGGATGCGAGAGCAGCTCGTGGTAGAGCGTCGGCACCAGGTAAAGATGCGTCAACTGCTCGCCCTGAATGGCAAGGAGCGCACGCCCCGCGTCGAACTTAGGCATGCAGACAAAGCGCCCGTCAAGCAGGGCCAGTGTCAGCAGCGAACGCACTCCCATCGTGTGATACAGCGGCATCACGCCTAACGTGCGCTCACCCTGCGCGTAGCGGTTTTGTGCCACGTGGGCCAGCGCCGCAATGCGCTCGGCGCGCTGGCGGCGCGGCACGCCCTTGGGCTTGCCAGTTGTACCTGAGGTATAAAGCATCAGAGACAGGTCTTCGGCATTTGCCTCTGGTACCGGTTCCGACGGCGCAGCCATCCAGTCTTCGAAGTGCGCCGTGGCGCCTTGAACCGCGCCTACGCCAATACGTTGCACGCGCCGGGCTTCTGCAGAGCTGTCGACTGCCTCCTGTACCACTGGCTCGAACAACAAGGCACGTGCACCCGAGTCACTGAGGCAGTAGTCGATTTCGTCAGCTTTTGCACGCCAATTAAGCGGCGTGACGACAATACCGGCGAACTGGCAGGCCCAATGCACGGTCGCCATTTCCCAGCGGTTTTGCAATACCGCCAGCAGGTGGTCGCCGCGCCGCAACCCCAGCCCGATCAGGGCGCGCTGCACGGCACCGACTCGCAGCGCCCATTGCGCATAATCAAGACGCAGCTCGGCATCGACCAGCGCCACGGCATTCGGGCTACGCTCTACGCTTTGCAAAAAAGTTCGACCGAGATCAAGCATGGGAGGCCTTTCTGGCGGCAAGCCGCATGCGCATGACCTCCAGCACAGAAGCGACGATGGGCGTGTAGCCGGTGCAGCGGCAGATATGGCCTGACAACATCTCGCGTACCTCTGCCTCGCCGGGCTCCTGAGCTTCGGAGCCAGGTGCGCACAGGCGTTCAAGCCAGTCGGCGCAGGACATCAGGATGCCGGCCGTGCAGAACCCGCATTGAAGAGCGTGATGCCGCTTGAAAGCCTGCTGCAGGTCGCCCAGGGTGCCATCAGCCTGCGCCAAGCCCTCGACCGTGTCGACCTGCCTGCCGTCGACCTGTACCGCCAGGGTCAGGCAAGCGCGACAAGCCACACCGTCGATACGTACGGTGCAGGCGCCGCAAACGCCATGTTCGCAGCCCACATGCGTTCCGGTTGCGCCCAGCTCGTCACGTAAAAAATCGGTCAGCAGCATGCGTGGTTGGACATGGCCGGTGCGCTTTCGCCCGTTAAGAGTGAGCTCCACCGGATGAAGAACGTAGCGCGAGAGAGGAGGGAAAGCGGGGATCATGCGGTACTCCGTTAGGAAACGCGATTAGCCAGGGCTTGATGCACGGCGCGGCGCCCCAGGGTTCGCACCAGTTGGCGTCGTAATCGGGCACTGGCTTGCGGCTCGTCGCGGGCTTCAAGCGACCAAGCCAGCTCATTGAGGGCGTCGTCCAGCGCGCTGCCTTGCAACACGGGAAAGTCGCGGGCAGTCGGGCGATCAGCCACGCCGCCCACCGCAATGCGCAAACGCCGGGTATCGGCCACCACAGCCACCGCGCAGACAGCAAAGTCGCCGTGGCGCATTGAAAATTCTTCAAATCCGTGGCCAGTGCCCCTTTGGACGAGGGGAAAGCGAACCTCCTCCAGGAGTTCATCAGGCTGGCGTGCCGTGAGCAGCATGCCGGTGAAGAAATCCACTGCCTTCACCACACGGCGACCACGAGCGCGCCGCAAGACGACTTCGCCCTCCAGTGCCAGCAGGCACAACGGCAACTCGGCTGAAGGATCGGCATGGGCGATGGAGCCAGCCACTGTGCCGCGGTTGCGGACCTGGAAATGCGAGATATGAGGAAACGCCAGGGCCAGCAGCGGCAGCTCACTCGCAAGCCCTGGCCGCCCTTCAACGCGGGCCTGCGTCGCGGCGGCACCGATACACAGCTGACCCTGCACGATGCGGATTTGGGACAGTGATTCGCTGCAGGAAATGTCAATGAGCAGCGAAGGCTGGGCCAGCCGCATGTTCAACACCGCCATGAGCGACTGGCCGCCAGCGAGGATGCGTGCATCCTCACCGTGCTGCGCCAACGCTGCGATAGCAATGTCTGCCTGGTCAGCGCGTAGGTAGTCAAAAGCAGCGGGCTTCATGCGGCAACTCCCAGGCGCTTGAGCAAGCGTTGCCACCACTTCAACGGCTTGGCACCGGTGGCCTGCCGACCCAGCGATTCAAACAGTTGCGCAAGCACTATGCGGGCTGCGCCTTCGAGCATCCGGCTGCCGACCGCAGCGACCTTGCCGCCTACCTGGGCGGCGTAGTCGTAATGCAAACGCGTTCCCTCGGCGGTGGCCTCCAGCCGCACTGTGCCGCTGCCTGCGCCGGTACCGAGGGACGAGGATCCCTGCCCTGCGAGGCGAAGACTGTGGGGGGGATCGATTTCCGACAAGGCGATTTCGGCGGCATAGCGAGCCTTCACCAGACCGACACCCACCGTCACGTCAGCGCGGTAACGGTTTTCGCCAGTCAAAACCAGTTCATGACAGCCCGGGATGACTTGTGCCAGCTCAGCGGGGTCCATCAACACAGCAAACACCTTTTCCGGCGGAGCTGCAATCTCGATCAACCCGGCGGCATGCAGGGACAAGCCGTCTTGCGCTGCCGACACCGGCCGTGCAGCCATCGCCTGGGCCATCGCAGCTGGCGGCGCAGGCTCGGCCGTATCGATCATTGCGAGGACTCTGGACGGCGTCAGCGGCAGGCGTATGTCGCTGAGGTCGCCGATCCGGGGCTGAAGCGGCTTGAGCGCGTCGGCAAAGGCATTGGCAATGCACACCGGCGTGCTCATGTTGTTGCCCTCGCCCAGACCCTTGGCACCCAGTGGCGTGAACGGCGAGGGTGTTTCCAGGTGGACGATCTGTGGATCAGGCACCTCGCAGGCCGTGGGCATCAGGTAATCGGCGAGGGTTCCCGATTGGAAACCACCGTCGGCGGCGTAGCGGAATTCTTCCAGTAGCGCAGCACCCAGACCCTGCGCGAATGCGCCGCGGATCTGCCCGTCGGCCATGCCGGGGTGCAAGATGCGGCCCGCGTCATGGGCTGTGATGTAGCGGTCCACCCGCACACGGCCGGTCTCAGGATCGACTTCCAGGCCGCAGATGTCAAACACAAAACCATAGGCTGCCGAGGTGTTGACCCGGTCCTGTGCGTCGGGCGCTGCCAGCGTGGGTGCGGTCCAAAAAGCGGTTTCGCGCAAGCCAGGCTCGACCCCTTCGGGAAGCAGTCCTGGCGCCCAGTGCGGACTGGCAGCCAGCCGGGTGAAGGCCTGCGAGCGCTCTGGTTGCAACGGGTTGAATACCTTGCCGGCTTCGAAGCACACCTGCTCGGGTAGGCAGCCGAGCGAGGCAGCGGCGATACGGGCGAGTTTGTCGCGCATTTTGACGGCTGCAAGATGCACTGTGCCCGCCACAGCGCCAGCAAAACGGCTGGAGTAGTTGCCTGCGGCGACGGACCACGCATCCTTGGCCGTATCAAATTCGACGTTCACTACAATCTGACCAAGCTCCAGGCCCAGCACGTCAGCGACCACCTGTGCGCAGACGGTCATGTGGCCCTGGCCAGCCGGTGCGGACGCAATAGTGACATTGACTCCGCCCAGCAGGTCAATCGCCACCGTAGCGCTGGCGATGGCCCCATTCTTGGGGCCAGCCTTGGCACGCTGCTCGGCAGTTAGCACCGTACTGATGTAGCCCATGTTGGAAACCGAGGGCTCCACGATCGCTGCACAGCCAATGCCGTAGAGCTTGCCTGCCGCCCGTGCTGCGTCGCGCCGAGCGTAGAGTGCCGGCATATCGGCGTGCTGCTGCGCGAGTTCCAGTGCACGCAGGTAATCGCCCGAGTCGAGCACTGCACCCGCAGCGGCGTGGTACGGAAACTGGTGGGCCTGAACAAAGTTGCGGCGGCGTAGCTCGAACGGGTCGATGCCCAGTTCGTTGGCAATCCGGTCCATCAGCCGCTCCAGCGCGTAGTACACCTGCGGCCCACCAAACCCGCGTACCAGACCAGTTGGCATCTTGTTGGTGAGCACCACCCGGTTGCGTACCTGCAGATGGGCAACGTCGTAAGCACCGGTCATTGCGCCGTGCATGCGGTAAAACGTTGCCGGTTCGGGCGCGCGCAGGTAGCCACCGACCTCGTCCATCTGGTCATAGCGCAGGGCCTGGATTCGGCCGTCTGCATTCACTGCCGCTTCAATCGTGGTCAGGCGCGCCGTGGCAGAGGTTGCAGCCGTCAGATGTTCCAGCCGGTCTTCCACCCATTTGACTGGTGCGCCTGCCTTGCGGGAGGCCAGGCACATCAACACCACATAAGGAAACACTGCCTGTTTGACGCCGAAGCTGCCACCTGAATCGCGCGGGATTCGATGGCGCAGCTTGTTGCCTGGGACCTGCAAGGCCAGAGCCATCACCGCATGCAGCGAAAACGGCCCCATGAAGTTGGACAAGACCTCGTAGCCTTCATCGCCCGGCAGATACTCGGCCAGCACGACACCGCATTCGATGGGTGTACAGGAATTGCGCGGGTAGTGCACGGTCAGCGACACCCGGTGTGCCGCCAACGCAAACGCATGAGGAGCGTCACCGTACGCGAAACTGCGGTCGGATACTACATTGCTGCCGACTGCCTGGTGAAGCACCGGGGCGTCGGCGCTGATGGCGCGTTCCATGTCGACTACGGCCGGCAGACTTCGATAGTTCACGCGAATGGCATCCAGCGCGTCTTCGGCCAGATAGCGGCTTTCAGCAATAACCACCGCTACCGGCTCGCCGACATAGCGCACACGCTGCACTGCCAGTGCCCAATGCTGCATGGGCTGCTTGACACCCACCACAAAGGGCTGCGACCAGCGCTGTACGTCTTCACCGGTAAGCACTGCACGCACGCCCGGCATGGCTGAAGCAGCAGTCGTATCCATTCCCAGCAATTCGGCATGTGCGTGCGGTGAGCGCAGCACCGCCGCATACAGAGTACCGGAGGGCACCCCCAGGTCGTCACCATAGCGGCCGCGACCGCTCAGTAACGCATCGTCTTCAACGCGTGGTACCGATTGGCCGACATGGGCTGAATGGGGGGGCTGACGCATGAACTGCGTTGCCTCCGTATGGCTGTGCACTGAAAGTCTCCTGCTTGTTTGTCTCTGTGCCTAGCGTAGGTAGGCTCACAGGACAGCGTGAACAGGGGAGTCCAGCGAAGGACCAATTCGTCTGATACTGGCCCAAAAAGTCCAGCTACTTTCATGCTGCGGCGCAGCAACGGCTGCGCGAAGCGGCTAAAGCAAATCGGACGCGGGTGCTGAACCGGCTGGCGGCTCGTACAGGTTCACGGCGCGGCGGTAATCAGTGGGCGTGATGCCCAGGTGCTGCCGGAAAAAACGTGCGAAATGACTGGATGCCGAAAACCCGAGGCTGTGGCCGACATCGCCCACCAGTTCGCTTGAATGCGACAGACGGTCCACAGCGGCCTCAAAGCGCAGAACGTTGGCATACACCAGCGGGGTGACTTGGGTGTCGCGATGAAACAGAGAGAAAAAATGCGCCCGCGACAGCCCGGCAAAGCTGGCGAGGTCGTCCATGTCAAAGTCCCGCGTCAGGTTCTCGCGCATATGGGCAATCACCTTGCGGGTGCGCGGATCGATGGCCGAGGGTGGGCGGGTGCGGAGCAATCCAGCCATGTCGCGCCAACCCGAATAACTGTCGATCACCGAAGTCACCAGGTTGAACAGCAGGTCTTCCAGGCGGCTTGCCGCCACCTCGTCGGCCCACCACAACTCCAGTACGAATTCCTCGACGAACTTTCGGGTTACGGACCGGATTTGTACGCAGGACTGCGGAAAGAAACGGGGGTGCGATGACAAGGTCAGCGAGCGCTGGATTTCCGAAAGCCACGACGGTTCGATGTACAGGGCCAGAATCAGCGTTTGCTCACCCGGGGGGGCTGCATGTGTGTAAGCGTGTGGCTCCCAGGCGTTGACAAGCACTGCCGTTTCATTGGTCAGCGGCTGACGTTCACCGCGCACCAGGAACGCGCTGTCAGCCCCACCTGCCTTGATCAGGATGTGGCAATGGTGGTGCGCATGCGCCACAAGTGACGCGTCCATGTCCAGCAGGGCTACACGACCGAAGCGTCCCTGAAAGATTTTTATGGCTGTCGACATGTTTGCCTGAGATAAAACGTGCCTGAGCAGTAAGAAGAAGGTTGTTGATGATAGACCTATCCATTCAAATTGCACATTGGTATCGCCATTCTGTAAGCCGCCGCTCGACGAATCTGGTGCAAACCGACACCCCTCAGAATGCCGTTACTTGATCTAACGGCCCATGGAATCCACACGATTCGCCACACAAAAGCATCGTTGATTTATCGCCGCGCAAAGAACATTCGAGCGATGCAATTACTTTTGAGGCATGCCAAACTAGAAAGCACTGAGCGGTACCTAGCTATCGAAGTCGAGGATGCACTGGAGCCGTCAGAAAAGACGGAAATTTGAGCCCCTCGAAACCGGTCATTTGCGGACGTCTGCTTCTGGCTACGAAAGCCGACGTTGGTGCAAGCACACCATCCCCCGAGACCACAGCAAAAGCCCAGCGATGACCCGGCCTGCTGGACGCACCCACCCCAACTCAGCGATAAAAAGCTTCGACCTTGCCCTTGAGCTTGATCAGCAGCGGGTGGCCCTTGCGGTCCACCGTCTTGCCGGCGGGCACCTTGACCCAGCCTTCGCTGATGCAGTATTCCTCCACGTCGTGACGCTCCTTGTCGTTGAGGCGGATGCCGACCTCATGCTCGAACACCGCTGCCACATGGTGCGGGCTGCGCGGGTCGCACGAGAGGTGGTCAGGCAGCGCGGGGCGCTGTGGGGTGGCGGAAATGGCTTGGGGGGTGACTTCAGGGATGGGGTCGGTCATGGCATTCGCGAACAGGTTCGGGTGGGTGGCAACAACCCCGATTTTCCATGATTCAGCGGCCCCGCCTTCGCAGCACTCCCCGCCTGCTCATCCGCGCCTGGGAATGGCGAGCCCGGCCACCACGGCTGGCCGGGCCACGAACGCATCGAGCACACGCTGGACGTTGGCGAATTGCGTGAACGCCACCAGTTCGCCGGCACCATAAAACCCGATCAGGTTGCGAACCCACGGAAACACAGCAATATCGGCAATGGTGAACTCGCTGCCCATGATCCAGTCGCGGCCCTTCAGGCGCTGGTCGAGCACGCCCAGCAGGCGTTTGGACTCGGCCAGGTAGCGGTCACGTGGACGCTTGTCTTCAAAGTCCTTGCCGGCAAACTTGTGAAAAAAGCCGAGCTGGCCAAACATGGGGCCGATGCCGCCCATCTGGAACATCAGCCACTGGATGGTTTCGTAGCGGGCGGCCACATCCTGCGGGATGAAGCGGTCTGTCTTCTCGGCCAGATAGATCAGGATGGCGCCGGATTCGAACAGCGCAAGCGGTTTGCCGCCAGGGCCATGCGGGTCGAGGATGGCGGGAATCTTGTTGTTGGGGCTGAGCGACAGGAACTCGGGCGTCGTCTGGTCGTTGGTCTCGAAGCTCACCAGATGCGGCTCGTAAGGCAGGCCCAGCTCTTCCAGCATGATGGAGACCTTCACGCCATTGGGCGTGGGCAGGGAATAAAGCTGGATCTGATCGGGCCGCTGTGCGGGCCACTTGCGGGTGATGGGGAAGGTGGAGAGATCAGTCATGGTACGCAACGATCCAGGATGTGTTGAAGCCCCGCATGATGACCGATTTCACCGGCACGACGCTGACCGTCGCCGCTAAGCACCCAGGGCATCAGGGCTATCAGCCAGCCCGGTTCCTTGCGCAAAGAAGCGTGTCTGGTGCCCTCTGGCATGTAAAGCCACGCAACACGATGCAAGAGCGCTGGTCAGGTGCTCGGCAATCGCGTCCAATCAGGCCATGCACTCTTCACCTCACACCGGCCTTGTACAAGCACAGGCGCAAGCGCGCCCGAACCCGCACCGCTTCCAGACCATGGGCCTCGCCCTGCTGGCGGCCGCTGCCCTGCTGCTGGCCTTGCAGGCGCAGGCGCAGGCGCAACCCGCAGCGGCCGAACCCGCAGCAAGCGCGGCAGCACCAATGGCCTCCCCTGCCGCATCTACTGTTCCTCCAGCCCCCACATCAGCCGCCGCGTCCAGCAGCACCCCGCGCTACAGCGCGCCCGATCTGGAGCGCGCCTTCAGCTTCATGGACAAGAACAGGGACGGCAAGGTCAGCCGCGATGAGGCCTCCAGCTTTCGCGGCGTCGCCCGACATTTTGATGAAGCCGACACCAACAAGGACGGCTACTTGTCACGGGAAGAATTTGAAAAGGCCATGAACCGGCCCAAGGCACCCTGAAAAGGACGGCTGACAGCCACGGTGCGCTACCATGAGCGCACCGCCCGCCACCCGGGCCATCACCGTGGCCAAGCCTGTTGAAATACCTCGTTGCCGTTCGCGCCCTGTGCAACTTCACCGCCAAGCACGGTGACCTGGACCTGCGCTTCACCCCTTCGCCATCAGCCCAGGAAGGCATTGCCGGGCACCTGCTGGTGGCGTCGCGCCGGCCCGACAGTTACCAGTCCGAGGTCAGCCTCGAGGGCGACTACAAAACCCTGCAGGTGCGGGGCCGTGCCGACGGCTACGACCCGGAGCAGAACCGGCTGGAAGAAGTCAAAACCTACCGCGGCGACCTGCACGCCATGGCCGACAACCGGCGGCACCTGCACTGGGCGCAACTGAAGATCTACGGCTGGCTGCTGTGCGCCGAGAAAAACCTGCCCGCCATTGAACTCTCGCTGGTGTACTTCGACGTGGCCAGCCTGCAGGAAACTCCCCTCACCGAACACTACGCCGCGCACGAGCTGAAGCAATATTTTGAAGCGCAGTGCGAGCGTTTCCTGGCCTGGGCCGAACAGGAAATGGTCCACCGCCAGGCCCGCGATGCAGCGCTGGCTGCGCTAGAGTTTCCACACGCCGATTTCCGGCCTGGGCAGCGCGCGCTGGCCGAGGCGGTTTACAAGACCACGGTAGCAGGCCGCTGCCTGATGGCCCAGGCGCCGACCGGTATCGGCAAGACCATTGGCACCGTGTTTCCGCTGCTCAAGGCCGTGCCGGGCCAGCAACTCGACAAGCTGTTTTTCCTGGCGGCCAAAACCCCGGGGCGCCAGCTCGCGCTGGACGCGCTGGCCCTCATCCAGGCCAGCGGCGCAGGCCCAAACCGCACGTCCGCCCGCCGCTTGCCGCTGCGCGTGCTGGAGCTGGTGGCGCGCGAGAAATCCTGCGAGCACCCCGACAAGGCCTGCCACGGCGACGCCTGCCCGCTGGCCAAAGGCTTTTACGACAGGCTGCCCGCGGCGCGCAGTGCCGCGGTGGACCATGCCGCCCTGCAGGGGCCGCTGGACAAGGCCGCCCTGCGCCGCGTGGCCCTGAACCACAGCGTGTGCCCCTATTACCTGAGCCAGGAACTGGCGGTCTGGTCTGACGTGGTGGTGGGCGACTACAACTACTACTTCGACGGCAGCGCCCTGCTCTACAGCCTGACCACGGCGCACCAGTGGCGCGTGGGTGTGCTGGTGGACGAGGCCCACAACCTGGTCGAACGCGGCCGCAAGATGTATTCGGCGCAGCTCGACCAGACGCAGTTGCAGCAGGTGTATGCCGCCGCTCCGCGTGCCGTGAAAGGCGTGCTGCAGCGGCTGAACAAGAGCTTTCACGAACTGCACCAGACGCAAGAGGCGCCTTACCAGGTGCACACCGAACTGCCGGCGCCCTTTCTGAAAGTGCTGCAGCAGGCGCTGACGCAGATCACCGACTTCCTGATGGCCAACCCGACGCGGGTCGATGCTGCGCTGCAATCGTTTTATTTCGAGGCGCTTCAGTTCTCACGCATGGCCGATGCCTTTGCGGAACACTCGCTGTTCGACATCACCTTGCAGGACGATGCGGCCGATAGCGCGGCAGAGGGCTCGCTGGTGCAGGGCGCGATGCAGGCCGGCCCGGGGGCCGCCCTGCTGAGCATCCGCAATGTGGTACCCGCCACTTTCCTGGCGCCACGCTTCACGGCAGCGCAGGCCGTGGCCCTGTTCTCTGCCACGCTGAGCCCGCAGAACTACTACAACGACCTGCTGGGTTTGCCAGCCACCACAGCGTGGATTGATGTCGCCTCGCCCTTCACTGCGCAGCAGTTGCAGGTGTCGATGGTGAGCGATGTGTCCACCCGCTACGCGCACCGCGACGACTCGCTGGCCCCCATTGCCGACCTGATGGCGCGCCAGTACACCCGCCAGCCGGGCAACTACCTGGCCTTCGTGAGCAGCTACGACTACCTCGGCAAGCTGGCAGATGCGCTGGCCCGGCGCCACCCGCAGATCCCGCTGTGGACACAGACGCGCGGCATGGAAGAGTCTGCGCGCGACGCCTTTCTGGCGCGCTTCACACCCGCCTCGCAAGGCATCGGTTTTGCAGTGCTGGGCGGGCCGTTTGCCGAGGGCATCGACCTGCCTGGCGCGCGGCTCATTGGCGCCTTCATTGCCACCCTGGGCCTGCCGCAGATCAACCCGGTGAACGAGCAGATCAGGGAGAGGATGGCTGCCAACTTCAGCGCCAGCCTGGCGCATGACTACACCTATCTCTATCCGGGTTTGCAAAAGGTGGTGCAGGCGGCAGGGCGGGTGATCCGCACCACCTCGGACAGTGGCGTGGTGTACCTGATGGACGACCGCTTCACGCGGTCGCAGGTGCAGGCGCTGTTTCCGGCGTGGTGGCAGGTGGAGCGCTTGCAGGCGCGACGCGGCCACATGGCAGCCCCGGCCTGACGGCCCATCCCTTCAGGCGGCCAGCGCGTCGGGCTGCCTTGGAACAGCCGGCGTGGATGCCGAGGTCGGGGCTGGCGTCGGCGATGCCTCAAACAGGGCCACCTGGGCACCCGCCTCGGCACGCGGGCCGTACTGCAGGTCCGGCCCGATGAGCCTCTGCAATTCGCCATAGCCGGCGGCCAGTGCGGAGTCGTAGGCAACAAAGCTGCGGTCCGACACTGCCAGCGACTCGAACGCCTGCGCGCGCAGGGGGCGCTCCAGCAGCCGCCAGCGGAACTCGCCCGGAGCGGTTTCTTCAACCGTCAGCGCCAGAGAGCGCAAGGGTTCGATCAGCTGCGCACTCGCGAGCGTGGAATGATTCATGACTAGCCATCCTTCAGGAAAAACGACAGTGCGCTTGCGCGACGCGCCATGCATGCGGCATGCCCGTCGGCGGCAAGGTGGCAATGGGCAGTGGTGTGGGGAAGGCTTTCTGCACTGGCGCACGCCTGCGGGGCAGGCTTGGCAGCAGAGAAAGCAACAAGGACAAGGCACATGGAAATGGTGGCGCGACACCCGCTGATGGGTCTCTGCGTGCGCCTCAGTTTACGTCCGCTGCATGACAGTACCGCGGGTAGAAATGCCGAAAAAATGTAAGAGAAACCCTTGATTGATTTCCTGTGGCCGCACGGGCCATGACACGCAAGATGGGTATATTGAGCGGGCGCAGCGGTCTACGCTGCAGCGCACAACGTTTCGGGAAGTTGCATGAAAAACCTCTACAAATATTTCTTTCGCGGCCTCATCACGGTTCTGCCGGTGGCCTTGACGGTCTACCTGCTCTATATCTTTCTGGCGTGGACAGAAACACTCACGCTGTGGCTGCTGCGTCCGCTGATCGGCAGCTTCTACCTGCCGGGCATGGGGCTGCTGTCTGGCGTGCTGACCATCCTGGTCATCGGCTACTTGGTGTCCCAGCGCAGCATCCGCAAGCTGCTGTCCTTTGTGGAGCTGCCCTTCACCAACCTGCCGGTGGTCAAGAGCATTTACTCGTCGCTCAAGAGCTTTGCCGACTACTTCGCACCGGCTGGCAAGCAGGGCGAGCAGAGCGTGGTCATCCTGCGCATGCCGGGCCATGCGATGGAGATCGTCGGGCTCATCACCCGCCGCAGCTTCGCCGATCTGCCCGGTGGCTTTTTGCCGGGCGAGCGTGTGGCGGTCTACCTGCCCATGGGCTACATGATTGGTGGCTACACCGTGTTTGTGCCGGTCGAGTGGGTGCAACCCATTGACATGTCGGTGGAGGAAGCCATGCGGTCGGCGCTGATCGCGTGGATGGCGCGCCCTGCCGCAGCACAGAATGAATCGCATCACCCCTGAACCCTGACAAGGAAATTTCCCGGGACTGTGGTTTTCCCCATGCCTGTTCCGGTTCCCAATTGGCGCCGCAAGGACTATATTGGGCTTCCCGCTCAACCACTTCGCATCCGGCATGCGACACGGCCATGACAAAAAATACAGACCCCAATACGACAAGCCCCAAGCCCCCGTTGTACCGCTCGCTGTACTTTCAGGTGCTCTGCGCCGTGATTGCCGGCGTGGCCCTGGGCCACCTTTACCCGTCGGTAGGGGCCGACATGAAGCCGCTGGGTGACGGCTTCATCAAGCTCATCAAGATGATGATCGCGCCCATCATTTTCTGCACCGTGGTCATCGGCATTGCCGGCATGGAAGACATGAAGAAAGTGGGCAAGACGGGAGGTCTGGCGCTGCTGTACTTCGAGATCGTGAGCACGTTCGCGCTCATCATCGGCCTGGTACTGGTCAATGTGTTCCAGCCGGGCGCCGGCATGAACATCGATGCGTCCACACTGGACACCAAATCCATCGCGGCCTACACCGGCCCCGGCAAGATGGTGGGCACCACCGACTTCCTGCTCAATGTGATCCCCACCGCCTTCGTGGACGCTTTTGCCAAGGGCGAAATCCTGCAGGTGCTGCTGATTGCCGTGCTGTTCGGTTTTGCACTGCACCGCTTCGGCGGGCGCGGCACGCTGGTGTTCGACCTCATCGAGAAGACCTCGCACGTGCTGTTCACCATCGTCGGCTTCATCATGAAGCTGGCCCCCATCGGTGCCTTCGGCGCCATGGCGTTCACGATTGGAAAGTACGGCGTGGCGTCGCTCTTTTCGCTGGGCAAGCTGATGGGTGCGTTCTACCTGACCTGCCTGCTCTTCATCTTCGTGGTGCTGGGGCTGATTGCGCGCTTCCACGGCTTCAGCATCTGGAAGTTCATCAAGTACATCAAGGAGGAGCTGCTGATCGTGCTCGGCACGTCGTCGTCCGAATCGGTGCTGCCGCGCATGATGGAGAAGATGGAAAACCTGGGCGCCAAAAAGACCACGGTGGGCCTGGTGATTCCCACGGGCTATTCGTTCAACCTCGACGGCACCTCGATCTACCTGACGATGGCCGCGGTGTTCATCGCGCAGGCCACCAACACGCCGATGACACTGACGCAGGAGCTTACCCTGCTGGCGGTACTGCTGCTCACCTCGAAGGGCGCAGCCGGGATCACCGGCAGCGGCTTCATCGTGCTGGCTGCCACGCTGTCGGCGGTGGGCACGGTACCGGTGGCGGGCCTGGCCCTGATTCTGGGGATTGACCGCTTCATGTCCGAAGCGCGGGCCCTCACCAACCTGATCGGCAATGGCGTGGCCACGCTGGTGGTGGCGAAATGGACGAATGAGCTGGACACCAAGCGGCTGAACGCAGGCCTCAACAATGAGACCTGGGTCGAAGCGCAGGAGCCGGAGGTTCTGCTGAACCAGAAAACAGAACACATGGCGCGTACGCCATGAGCTGACAGTTCACCGGGTGGCCTGTTTGCCCCCGTGAACCGCCTGCGGGTGAAGATGCCTTAGCGCGACTGGCGCGGTGCCGGGCCAGGGCCGCGGCCTGCAATGTGGCGGAAGGTGATGCGGCCCTTGCTCAGGTCGTAGGGCGACAGCTCCAGCGACACTTGGTCACCGGCCAGGATGCGGATGTGGTTCTTGCGCATCTTGCCCGAGGTGTAGGCGACCAGCTTGTGGCCGTTGTCGAGCGTGACGCGAAAGCGCGAGTCAGGCAGCACCTCATCGACCAGTCCGTGCATTTCAATCAGTTCTTCTTTGGCCATGGGGTAACTCCTTGAGAATGGGAAAAATCGGTGGTGAGGTGCCCGGCCCGTGAAGGACCGGTGTGTGCAACTGGCGTCAGGCGCATGCAGGCGATGCCGTCAGGGCGCAGGCTGAGCGCTCCTGAATCCAGCCCAGCGCGTGTTCGGTGGCGTGGTGCACCGCAGCGGCGGCGGTGTCAAACAGGCCGCTCAGGCGCATCACGCGGTCGTGCGTGGCGCTGCCGCGACCGGAGCGGATGGAAACCGATGCAGCGTACTGGCCTTCGGCCTGCTGCTTGATGAGCGGGGAGACAAGGTACTTGCCTACCGCGATATGGGTGTTGTCGTTCGTCATGAAATGGGCTGCCGGGGGTCGTTGTTCGAGGAATATCCCGGCGTTTCTAAAAAATAATGCAAAAAGGTATCGGCTTGCGAGCAAGCCGGCGAGTGTTCGGTGTTCACCCGCCAGGCCCTTGCGGGGCTGGGCTGGTTGAGCCTGGAGTGGGCACTGTTGGGGGGAGTGCTCGCCGGAAAACGGAACAGTGCTGAGGGTATTCAATGCGTGAGAGTCACTGAAGGCACTGTGGAGTCGGGCTCTGAGAAGCGCGGCATTTGACAAGGAAACCGCGTGAGAAGCAGCTTCGATCTAAAACGCTGAAGCGTTACCGAAGCCTCTATTGTACTCTCCCGGGAAGGAATCAGGCCGGAGGCCGCCCGGGTGCCCTTCCCCGCAGTGGCTCAGCCCTCAAACTGCGGGTGCAGCTGCCGGATGCGGTTCATGGCCATGCCGGCGGCGGCGGTGCGGGTTTCCACGCCCAGCTTGGCGTAGACCCGCTCCAGGTGCTTTTTGACGGTGGCCGGGCTGGCGCCCAGGATGTCGGCAATGTCGCGGTTGATCTTGCCCTTGACGACCCAGTACAGCACCTCGGCCTCGCGTGCGGTGAGCTTGAAGCTCAGGCTCATGGCCTCGACCACCGCATCGTCCGAGATCTCGCGCATGACGATCAGCCAGTCGCCGGCGTGGCTTGCGCTGGACTCCAGCACGTCTTCTCCGTCCCCGGTTTGCCGGTGCAAACGGAAGGTGAGCCGGCGCGGCCCCATCTCCACCGCCAGACGAGGCGGCTCGATCTGCTGCGCTGCGTCGGCCATGTGGCGGCGCATCCAGCTCAGCAGAGGTTCCGGCGTTTGCGGCGCCGAGGTGCCGTAATAGCGCAGCAGCAGATCGCGGGCCAGGGGCGTCTGCCAGGTGATGCGGCCATCGCTGGCGTCGCCCGTGCCCGTCATGCGCACCGTGATGCTGGCGTAACCAAAGGCGTCGAGCGCATTGCGCGCCTGGCCGGCCTGCCGGGCCTCCTGCCGCGCCCGCCGCGCGCCCTGCAGGTGCACGCCCATGCGGGCCATCACCTCCTTGGGCTTGATGGGCTTGGTGACGTAATCCACCCCGCCAGCTTCCAGCGCTGCCACCAGGTACTCGGTCTCGGTCAGCCCTGTCATGAAGATGATGGGGATGTGCGCGGTCTCGGCCATGGCCTTGAGCCGCTTGGCCACCTCGAAGCCGTCCATGCCGGGCATCATGGCGTCGAGCAGCACGATGTCGGGCACTGCCTGGCGGGCCCGCTGCAGGGCCGCCTCGCCGCTGGTGGCCACCAGCACTGTGTAGCCGGATTCATCAAGTGCATCGTGCAGCACCGAGAGGTTGTCGGGCACGTCGTCGACGATCAGCACCACATCGCTGTTGGCGCGGTCCAGCGTCTGGTCCAGCCCGCGCTCACGCGTGACCGCCGGGTCAAGCACCTTGCCCATGGCCTTCCTCCATCGGTGTAAGTTGACGGCCCATGGCCTCGAACTGGAACTGGCGCGCCAGCACCCGCATTTCCTCCACAAAGGAGGCCGTGGCGGGTTGCGCGGTTTCGATGTCTGCGAGTTTGTTCATGATGCCTCGGTAAAAGCCCAGGTTCACGACCTCCAGCAGGGCCGCCATCTGGGCGGCGTCGGGCAGCACGCGGACGGGGGCGTCACAGGCCACCGCATGGGCCACGCTGGCCACACCGACCGTATGGGCATCATGGCGCCACACCAGCGCCAGCCGCCGTTCCAGCCAGTCGATCAGTTCGGTATGACGGACCGGTTTGAGGATGAAGTCGTCCGGGGGGATGCCCACATCGTTCTCCAGCCCCTTGTCGAACGCATTGGCGGACACGATGGCAATGTGAGCCCCCACGCTCCTCACTTCGTGTAGCTCGCTGCCCCCCAAGGGGGCGCCCCCGCCTTGGGGCGGCCCGGCGGCGGGGGTGATGCGAGCCCCCACGCTCCTCACTCCGTGTAGTTCGCTGCCCCCCAAGGGGGCGCCCCCGCCTTGGGGCGGCCCGGCGGCGGGGATGATGCGAGCCCCCACGCTCCTCACTCCGTGTAGTTCGCTGCCCCCCGAGGGGGCACCCCCTCCTTGGGGCGGCCCGGCGGCGGGGCTTGTCTCCCCTTGATCCATGCGGCGTATCCTGCGGATGGTTTCCCATCCATCAATTCCGGGCATCGCCAGATCCATGAAGATCACATCGGGCCTGTAGCCGGCGGCCAGCAGATCGAGGCAGTCGTGGCCGCTGGCGGCCGTGCGCAGCTCGAAGCCCATGGGCTCGAGCAGTTGCACCAGCAGCTCGCGGTCGGCCTCTTCGTTGTCGACCACCAGCAGCCTGCGGCGCGGCCCCTCATAACCGGCCGGCTTGCGGCGCACGGGTGGGGGCAGCGCGTCTTTCAGGCTGCCGGGCGTCACATGCACCTCGGGCAGGAAAAGGCGCACCTTGAACACCGAACCCACGCCCGGCCTGCTGGTGACGGTCATCTCGCCGCCCATGAGGTCGGTGAGCATCCTCGCGATCGTCAGGCCCAGCCCGGCGCCGGGCGTGCCCTCGGCACTGTGCCCGGCGGTGGCACCGCGCGCGAACGGCTCGAAGATTTGCGCCAGTTCATCCGGGCGCATGCCGGGGCCGGTGTCTTCAATGTCGATGTAGGCCATCTCGCGCGCATGGCGCAGGCGGAAGGTCACCTGCCCCTGTGCGGTGAACTTGATGGCGTTGCCCAGCAGATTGATGAGTATCTGGCGCACGCGTTTTTCGTCAGCGCGCACCAGCTCCGGCAGGGTGCCGCTGGACTCGAACACAAAGCCCAGGCCCTTGGCGGCCGCCTGCAGCTCGAACATGCCGGCCATCTCGTGCACGCAGTCGGAGAACAGCATGGGCTTGACGTTGAGCGTGAGCTTGCCGGCCTCAATGCGCGCGATGTCCAGCGTGCCTTCAATCAGCGACAGCAAATGCTCGCCGCCGCGCTTGATCACGCTGACCGCCTGCTGGCGGTGCGGCGGAATGGCAGCGTCTTCGCCCATCAGCTGGGCATAGCCCAGGATGCTGTTGAGCGGCGTGCGCAGCTCGTGGCTGATGGCGCTGATGTAGCGGCTCTTGGCCTGGTTGGCCTGGTCGGCGTGGTGGCGGGCTTCTTCGGCGACGCGCTTGGCCTGCTGCAGGGCCTCGTCGGTCTGGCGGTGCGATTCGATCTCGCGCATCAGCAGGTGGGTCTGCCGGTTCGATTCTTCCTGAGCGACCTGTCGGCTCTTGTGGGCCAGCACCAGCCACCAGGCCACCAGGCCAGCGATCACCAGCAGCGCCATGTAGGCCTTTAAAAAACCCGAACGCAGGGCGGCTTCGGATTCGCCCAGGTTCCCGGCCAGGCTGAAGGCACCCATCTCCTGGTGATACAGCAGGCCGAACACGCTGGCCAGCAGCGGCACGATGATCAGCATCAGCAGCAGGAAGTGGCCCAGACCCGTGTCGAGGTAAGGCCAGATGCGGCGCGGCAGCAGCCAGCGCAGCGCGCCCGACCATTGTGCCGACAGGCTGGCGTGTGGCTTGCACAGGTCGCCGCAACGCGCGTCCAGCGTGCAGCACAGCGAGCAGATGGGCCCTTGGTAGGCCGGGCAATGGGCCATGTCGGGCCCTTCGTAGGCGCGCTCGCAAATCACGCAGTGCTGCGTCGTGTAGCGCTTGTAGGTGCCCTCGCCGGCCGCCGTGCGCGGTTCCGCCGCCGGGCCGCCCCAAGGCGGAACAGCCCCCTCGGGGGGCAGCGAGGACACGCCGTGCCGAGCGTGGGGGCCACTTTCGCGGGCAATGTAGTAACGCCCTTGGGTCAGCCAGGCAATGAGCGGCGCCGCCACAAAGGCCGTGCCCATGGCAATCACCGCCGAGAACGCCTGCGCCAGCGGGCCGAACATGCCGAGGTGCGCCGTGACAGACAGCGCCGAGGCCAGTGCCATCGCCCCCACGCCCACCGGGTTGATGTCGTACAGATGGGCGCGCTTGAACTCGATGCCCCGGGGCGACAGGCCCAGCGGCTTGTTGATGACCAGGTCGGCCACCACGGCCATCACCCAGGCAATAGCGATGTTGGAGTACAGCCCCAGCACATCGCCCAGCGCCTGGAACACATTCATCTCCATCAGCATGAAGGCAATCAGCGTGTTGAACACCACCCACACCACGCGACCCGGATGGCTGTGGGTGATGCGCGAGAAGAAGTTGGACCACGCGAGCGAGCCGGCATAGGCATTGGTCACGTTGATCTTGAGCTGCGACACCACCACAAAGAGCGCCGTGGCCGCCACAGCCAGGCCGTAGTCCGGGAACACGTATTCGTAGGCCGCCAGGTACATCTGGTTGGGGTCGACCGCCCTGTCGACAGGCACCATGTTGGAAATGGCCAGATACGCCAGGGACGCACCGCCCAGCATCTTCACCACCCCCAGAAACACCCAGCCCGGCCCGCCCGTCAGCACGCTGGCCCACCAGCGCCAGCGATTGGTGGCCGTCTGCACCGGCATGAAGCGCAGGTAGTCGGCCTGCTCGCCCATCTGGGTGATCAGCGCGATACCCACTGTCAATGCCGCACCAAACAGGTGCAAGTCGAAGATGCCGCCTTGTCCCTTCTCACCGCCATAGTGCAGTACACCGGCGAAAGCACCCGGATCGCGCATCAGCACGTAGGCGAAGGGCACCACCAGCATCACCAGCCACAGCGGCTGCGTCCACACCTGCAGCCGGCTGATGGCCGACACGCCGTGCGTCACCAGCGGAATCACCACCAACGCGCAAATGAGGTAGCCCCAGCTCGGCGGAATGCCCAGCGCCAGTTCCAGCGCATAGGCCATCACGGCGGCCTCCAGCGCAAAAAAGATGAAGGTGAAAGACGCGTAGATCAGCGAGGTGAGCGTGGAGCCGAGGTAGCCAAAGCCGGCGCCGCGGGTCAGCAGGTCCATGTCCACGCCGTAGCGCGCGGCATAGATGCTGATGGGCAGGCCCGCCAGAAAGATAATGAGCCCGGTGGCCATGATGGCCCAAAAGGCATTGGTGAAGCCGTACTTCACCAGCAAGGTGGCACCGACCGCCTCCAGGATCAGGAAGGAGGCCGCACCAAAGGCGGTGTTGGCCACCCGCCATTCGGACCACTTGCGAAAACGCTGCGGCGTGAAGCGCAGCGCGTAGTCTTCCATGGTCTCGCGGGCGACCCAGCTGTTGTAGTCGCGCCGGACCTTGATGATGCGCTGCACGGCCGCTTCGGATGCGTGCCCCACCGCCGGCCTGGCCTCGGCGCCGGGTGCCGGGCGCACAGGCGCCTCGGGCGCATTCGCCGACGGGAGGGGCAAGACAGGTGCGTCCATGGGTGGGTGAGACATCAGGACCGGGGGGGGTGAAAAGGCAGATGGTGCAGGTTCTGTGCCACCCGGCAAGCACCCGGTCATACGCCCTTTGGCGCCTTGGTCCCACCGCATTCTTGTGGCACCATTCTTGCACCCCACCCACTTCATTCACCCCTGCCCCGACAGGCTGCCCGCGAGAGCTCCATGGAACTGACGCCCCGAGAAAAAGACAAGCTGCTCATCTTCACGGCGGCCCTGCTGGCAGAACGCCGCCGCGCCCGCGGACTCAAGCTCAACTACCCGGAGGCGGTCGCCCTCATCAGCGCCGCCGTGATGGAGGGCGCACGCGATGGCCAGACCGTGGCCGAGCTGATGAGTTCCGGCCGCAGCGTGCTCACCCGCGCCGATGTGATGGACGGCATTGCCGAAATGATTCCCGACATCCAGGTCGAGGCCACGTTTCCGGATGGCACCAAGCTCGTGACCGTCCACCAACCCATACTATGAAACACCCCCGCAGCGCCTTCGGCGCTTACCCCCTCGAGGGGACACCAGCTGCGGCCCGGCAGAGCCGGTTCCGCGCCGGTACTTGTAAAGAGTACGCTGACTTTTTAGGATCTGTATGAAGAACTCCACCATTCTCCGCAGCGCATTCATCACAACCCTCATGACCGCAGCCATGAGCGCTTCAGCCCACGACGGCCATGGTCTCACCGGCACGCACTGGCATGCCACCGACACGCTGGGTTTTGTGCTGGTCGCCGTGCTGGCGCTGGCCGCCATCTGGCTCTCGCGCAAATAACGCAGTTGAGGCGACCATGACCCCTGGCGAAATCATCACCGACGCGGGCGAGCATCCACTCAATACGGGTCGCCGCACGCTGACCGTAGTGGTGCGCAACACGGCTGACCGGCCCGTGCAGGTCGGCTCGCACTACCACTTCGCAGAAACCAATGCCGCACTCGAATTTGACCGCAGCGCCGCGCGCGGCATGCGGCTGAACATCGCCTCCGGTACCGCGGTGCGCTTTGAGCCCGGGCAACAACGAACCGTCGAATTGGTGGATTTTTCCGGCGAACGAAAAATTTACGGCTTTCGCGGGCTGGTGCAGGGAGCACTTTGATGGCAACCATAGACCGCCGCGCCTACGCGGAAATGTTTGGCCCCACAGCTGGTGACCGCGTGCGGCTGGCCGACACCGACCTGATGATCGAGGTCGAGGCCGACTACACCCTGCGCGCCGGCAGCTACGGCGAAGAAGTCAAGTTCGGCGGTGGCAAGACCATCCGCGACGGCATGGCGCAGTCGCAACGCACACGCGTTGAGGGAGCCGTGGACTGCGTGATGACCAACGCACTCATCATCGACCACTGGGGCATCGTCAAGGCCGATATTGGCCTCAAGGGCGGGCGCATCGCCGCCATCGGCAAGGCCGGCAACCCCGACACCCAGCCCGGCGTGGACATCGTCATTGGCCCGGGTACCGAGATCATCAGCTGCGAAGGCATGATCGTCACCGCCGGCGGCATTGACTCGCACATTCACTTCATCTGCCCACAGCAGATCGAGGAAGCGCTCACCTCGGGCGTCACCACGATGCTGGGTGGCGGCACCGGCCCTGCGACGGGCACCTTTGCCACCACCTGCACGCCGGGCCCGTGGAACATCGAGCGCATGCTGCAGTCGGCCGATGCGTTTGCGATGAACCTCGGCTTTCTGGGCAAGGGCAATGCCAGCCTGCCCGCGGCCCTGCACGAGCAGGTCAACGCAGGCGTGATCGGCCTCAAGCTGCACGAAGACTGGGGCACCACGCCGTCGGCCATCAGCAACTGCCTGGACGTGGCCGAAGAAGCCGATGTGCAGGTGGCCATTCACAGCGACACGCTCAACGAGTCGGGCTTTGTCGAGAACACCATCGCGGCGACCAAGGGGCGATCGCTCTGCGCTTTTCACACCGAGGGCGCGGGTGGCGGCCATGCGCCGGACATCCTGCGGGTGGTGGGCGAGCAGAACTTCCTGCCGTCGTCCACCAACCCGACCATGCCCTACACCGTGAACACGCTCGACGAGCATGTGGACATGCTCATGGTCTGCCACCACCTGGATGCTGCGATTGCCGAGGATCTGGCTTTTGCCGAAAGCCGCATCCGCAAGGAAACCATCGCGGCGGAAGACATCCTGCACGACCTGGGCGCGATCAGCATGATGAGCTCCGACAGCCAGGCCATGGGCCGCGTCGGCGAGGTCATCATCCGCACCTGGCAGACCGCGCACAAGATGAAAGGCCAGCGGGGAAAACTCCCCGATGACAGCGAGCGCCACGACAACTTCCGTGTCAAGCGCTACATCAGCAAGTACACCATCAACCCGGCGCTGGCCCATGGCATCTCGCACGAGGTCGGCTCCATCGAAGTCGGCAAATGGGCCGACCTGGTGGTCTGGAAGCCGGCCTTCTTCGGCATCAAGCCGGCCCTGGTGCTCAAGGGTGGCTTCATTGCGCTCGCGGCCATGGGCGACCCGAATGCCTCGATTCCCACACCACAGCCGGTGCACTACCGGCCCATGTTCGGCAGCTTTGGCGGCGCCATCGCCAAAGGCTCGCTCACCTTTGTGTCGCAGGCAGGCATGGCAGCGGGCATCAAGGAAAGGTTCGGCCTGGCCAAGACGCTGAGCACAGTGAAGAACATCCGCGGCGTGCAAAAGCGCCACATGGTGCACAACTTCTACGCGCCGAAAATGGAAATTGATCCGCAGACCTATCTGGTACGCGCTGACGGGCAACTGCTGACCTGCGAGCCCGCGCGCAGCCTGCCGATGACGCAGCGTTATTTCCTGTTCTGAACGCGCATGCAAATCAGGGTCGATGACCTGCAAGGTGCCGCCATTCAGGCTTTGTTGCAGCAGCACCTTGCTGCCATGCACGAACACTCACCGCCCGAGAGCGTGCACGCGCTGGACCTGCAGAGCTTGCGTGATCCGTCCATCACCTTCTGGACCGCCTGGGAAGACAATGACTTGCTGGGCTGCGGTGCACTGAGGCAACTTGATGACGGGCATGCCGAATTGAAATCGATGCGCACAGCCAGTACCCATCTGCGCAAGGGCGTGGGGCGCGCCATCTTGCAGCACATCCTCGGAGAAGCCCGCCAGCGAGGCATCCGGCGCATCAGCCTTGAAACCGGCACCCCTGCGCCCTTTGCTGCCGCTCGGCGCTTGTATGCCAGTGAGGGCTTTGTCTTGTGCGAACCTTTCGCGGACTATGCGTTGGACCCGTACAGCGTCTTCTTGACCAAGGTTCTGGTTTAACGACCAGCCAAGCACACATGATCGCGAACCCACTGCGCAAATGCCGCTTCTTCGGTGTCACCAACGGCCACGCCCACAATAGTCAACACACAGTCTGCATCGCTTGCTGTCAATTCGCAGCCATTGAGTACCAGAAAAAGTTCGACAGCCACGAAAGCTGTGCGCTTGTTGCCGTCGCTGAACGGGTGATTGCGCGCAATGCCGTAACCATAGGCCGCGGCCAGTTCGGCTGCATCAGGAGTGCCGTAGCGAGCAAGCTGCCGCGGCCTCGCGATGGCAGATTCCAGCGCATTCGCGTCGCGCAAGCCAGCCAGCCCGCCATGCTCAGCCAATTGTTCGGCATGTACGGCGTAAAGCACCTCGCTCGCAATCCACACCCATTTCCGGGGCACGCTTCTCATTTCGCCAGTTCATGCAATACCGCTCGGCGCTTCTTCATGATGCGGCGCGCTTCGGTCATCTGCGCTTCGAACTCAGGGCTGTAGGTGGATAACGTGACGCCATTGGCAGCCTCGCTCATGAACAGCATGTCACCTTTCTCTACCTTGAGCCGTGCCAGTACCTCCTTGGGCAGGATCACTCCTACCGAATTGCCGATTTGAGTCAATTTGAGCGCAGACATTGGTCAACCCCCTCAAAGTTATAACATTTGTTATATTAACCGTCTAATCCTGAATACTCAAGCGCCCATGCTCCAAGTCTCCAAAGTTATCCCGCGCGGCGCCGGTCTGGCGCCCGTGCTCCTCAAACGTGCCGCCACCGTGGAGCTCGACTGGGACGTGCGCCAGAAGAGCCGCTTTGACGCTACCGATTCCACCGGCCGCCACCTCGGCGTGTTCCTGCCGCGCGGCACGCTGGTGCGCGGCGGTGATGTGCTGGTGGCCGAAGACGGCTCCATGGTCCGTGTGATGGCCGCGCCGCAACCGGTGCTGCGCATCACGCACTGCACCCAGCACGGCACACCGTTTGACCTGACGCGCGCCGCCTACCACCTGGGCAACCGGCATGTGCCGATCGAGCTCAAGCCCGACCACCTGAAGATCGAGCCCGACCATGTGCTGGCCGAGATGCTGCAAGGCATGCACCTCATCGTGAACGCCGTGAACGAGGCCTTCGAGCCCGAAGGCGGCGCCTACAGCGCGGGTGGACACAGCCACGCGCACGGGGAGGCCCACCACGATCATCCCCACGAACACACTGCGCGTACTGCGCCTGAGATAGCCGCCGCCGAGCCGCATGTGCATGGCCCCGACTGCCATCACGATCATGGCCACGACCACGGGCATTCACACGACGTGAAGCCGGTTGCCATCCAGATCCATCCACGCAAGCCTTCCACACCACACGCGCACTAGGGGTCGCGGCATGCACACGCCCTCGCAGCCCGACCCTGACGCCTCCGCGTCCAGCCTGCTCCAGCTCATCTGGCTGGCCTCGCCCGCGCTGCCAGTGGGCGGTTTCTCGTATTCGGAGGGGCTGGAAATGGCCGTGGAGCGGGCCGGCGTCACCACCGAAGGCACAGCCAGCGACTGGCTGGCCGACCAGTTGCACCTGTCGCTCACCCGGGCCGATCTGGCGGTGATCGCGCAGGCGATTCCCGCCTGGCGGCGCGCCGACCTGCCCCGCCTTGAACAACTCAACGCCTGGCTGCTGCAGACCCGCGAAACCAGCGAGCTGCGTGCGCAGGCCGAGCAGATGGGCCGCTCGCTGCTGGAATGGCTGCGCAACCACGACGGCGCCAGCGCCTCGCACATCGAGGCCTGCGCAGCCATGCAGCCGACCTGGCCGGTAGCGTTTGCGCTGGCCGCCTCGCCCACCAGCGCCAGTGTGCGCGACTGCCTGCTCAGCTACGCCTTCGGCTGGGCCGAGAACATGGTGCAGGCGGCGCTGAAATCCGTGCCGCTGGGCCAGAGCGCAGGCCAGCGCATCCTGGCCCGGCTGAGCCGGGAAATCCCCGCCGCGGTTGACGCGGCGCTTCAGCTGCAGGACGATGATCGCCAGGCGTTCAGCCCCATGCTGGCCATCCTGTCGTCACAACACGAAACCCAGTATTCACGGCTGTTCCGCTCATAAATCGGTACAGATCAAGCGGCACCACTCCTCTTCAAGGACTTCCCGATGAGCATGCACCACATCGCCAACCGCACCAAGAAACTGCCGCCGCTGCGCGTCGGTATCGGCGGGCCCGTCGGCTCCGGCAAAACCACCCTGCTCGAGATGCTGTGCAAGGCCATGAAAAGCAAATATGACCTGGTGGCCATCACCAACGACATCTACACCAAGGAAGACCAGCGCCTGCTCACCGTGAGCGGCGCGCTGGATGCCGAACGCATCATGGGCGTGGAAACCGGCGGCTGCCCGCACACCGCGATCCGCGAAGACGCCTCCATCAACCTCGAAGCGATTGACCGCATGCTGGTCGATTTTCCCGATGCCGACGTGGTGTTTGTCGAATCCGGCGGCGACAACCTGGCCGCCACCTTCAGCCCCGAGCTGAGCGACCTCACCATCTATGTGATCGACGTGGCCGCCGGCGAAAAAATCCCCCGCAAGGGCGGCCCGGGCATCACCAAGAGCGACCTGTTCGTCATCAACAAGACCGATTTGGCGCCTTATGTGGGCGCCGACCTGAGGGTGATGGAAGCCGACACCATCCGCATGCGCACCACACCCAAGGGCCTGAAGCCCTTCGTCATGACCAACCTCAAGACGCAAGCTGGACTGGCCGAGGTGATTGCCTTCATTGAAACCAAAGGCATGCTGGCCGCCTGACGCCTTTCAGCGCTTATTTTGGAGCCCCGCCGGGTTGCCTGTGCCCTGCGGTTAAAATCAGGGCTCCGGAAGCGTGGCAGAGCGGTTGAATGCAGCAGTCTTGAAAACTGCCGAGGATGCAAGTCCTCCGTGAGTTCGAATCTCACCGCTTCCGCCAATTCTTGAGGCTTCCCGTCCAAGGTACGGCAACCCGGATCAGGTTGAAGAGTCCGTGATCGCGATGAATCTTCATCGGGTCGATCTGAAAAATCAGTACCTCTTTCCAAAATCCCGTCATGCAGGGCACCGTGCAAGTCGCCTCATGGCGCATGGTGGCTGCGCATATGCCCGGAGGCCTTCGCGGCGTTCCGGATGCCCGTCCAGGTGAATCTGTCGCCCGTCATGGTTGTTACAAACCCGCGGCGGGGTTGGCCTAGACTGGCGTGGGGACCCGTGGGGTTCCATCTCGTCACCTGGAGGAATCATCATGAACACGATGGAGATTGCAAACCAGCTGGTAGACCTTTGCCGTCAGGGGAAAAACGAGGACGCACTGACCCTGCTTTTCTCGCCGGACGCCGTCAGCGTGGAGGCGTTTGCTCCGCCGGACGGTCAGCGGGAATCGAGAGGCCTGCAGGCCATTCGCGGCAAAGGCGAGTGGTGGCGCGACAACCACGAGATCCACCCGGCATCCGTCACCGGGCCCTGGCCGCACGGCCATCGCTTTATCGTCGGCTTTCAGATCGACGTGACCCACAAACCGTCTGGACGACGAATGCAGATGGAGGAAATGGGTCTCTACACCGTGGAAGGCGGAAAGATTGTTCGCGAAGAGTTCTTCTACGCCGGCATGTGAGTGCCCCGCTGCATGCCCATGAGGACGTGATGACGCTGTCGACGCACGACCGCTGCATCGTGGGAAGAGCCCACGCCTAGCGTTTTTCGTCGCCCTGCCTGGACGCACTCATCTCCCGCAACTGCCGCTTGCGCTTGGCCTTGTTCAGAGACTCAGGCTCGGGCGGCTTGTTGCGCAGCGCTTCAAGCCTGCGAGCTTCGGCCTCTTTCTCGCGCTTTTTCTGGCGCCAGTTCTTGATGGCCCGCCCCAGCACGAAGCTGATGGCGCAGGTGATCAGCAGAAGGATGGTGTTCGGGATGTCCATGTGGTGGGCGTGCCGTCAGTCGGCAAGAAACAGAGACTGTAAATCGTTGAGGAAATCAAACCCGCGCACCGTGGGCTTCACGCGTACAAAGTCACGCTCGATCAGGCCCTTGCGCTCGGCGTCTTCCAGGCCCTGCTGGATCGCGGTCATGGGAAGGCCGGTCTTTTCCACGAAGTCCTGCAGGCTGAAGCCGTCGCGCAGGCGCAGCGCATTGAGCATGAACTCGAACGGCAGGTCGGCGCGGCTGACCTCATTTTCTTGCGTGACAGCGTTGCCCGCCAACGCCTGCTCCATGTAGAGCTTGGGCTCGCGGTATCGCACCTGGCGCACCACGCGGTGGGCAAAGCTCAATTTGCTGTGGGCGCCCGCGCCTATGCCGAGGTAGTCACCAAACTGCCAGTAGTTGAGGTTGTGAAAACAGCGGTGATCCGGCCTGGCATAGGCCGACACCTCATAGCGCGCCAGGCCCGCCGCCTCGGTCATCTCGGTGATGAGATCGAGCATGGCATAGGCCGTGTCCTCCTCGGGCACCACCGGCGGGAATTTGGCGAAGTAGGTGTTGGGCTCGATGGTGAGGTGGTAAATCGAGAGATGCGGCGGCTGCAGCGCCAGCGCCTGCCGAACGTCCTGCGTGAGCTGGTCCATGGTCTGGCCGGGCAAGGCATACATCAGGTCGAGGTTGAAGGTGTCAAACGCCTGCGCAGCCTCTTCGACCGCAGCCATCGCCTGCACGCGGTCGTGCACCCGGCCAAGCGCCTTCAGGTGCTGGTCGTCAAAGCTCTGCACACCGACCGAGAGGCGGGTGACGCCTGCGCTGCGGAAGGCGCGGAAACGGTCTTTCTCGAAGGTGCCGGGGTTGGCCTCCAGCGTGATTTCGCAGTCGGGCGTGAGGCGCAGACGCGCGCGGATGTCACCCAGCAGGCGGTCGATGGACTGCGGCGAAAAGAGGCTCGGTGTACCGCCGCCAATGAAGATGCTGTGCACCGGCCGGCCCCAGATGAGAGGCAGCGCCGCCTCAAGGTCAGCCACCACCGCATCGATGTAGCGTTGCTCCGGCAGGGCATTGGCCCATCCGGTGCCGGGCCGCCCCAAACCGGATGCGCCCCCTCGGGGGGCAGGCGCCGCAGGCGACGTGGGGGCCGACATCAACTCGTGCGAATTGAAGTCGCAGTAGGGGCATTTCTTCAGGCACCAGGGCAAGTGCACATACAGCGACAGCGGCGGCAACGCGCCCAGCTGCAAGGTGCCGGGGCGCATGTAGTGCTGGATGTCTTTCACAACCATCGGTCACGCATCAACGTGATCATCTGCTGCGTCGCCCTGCCCCGGTGGCTGTTGGCGTTTTTCACCTCCACCGGCAATTGCGCAAAGGTCTGGCCGAACTCGGGGATGTACATCACCGGATCGAAACCAAAACCGTTGCTGCCCACCGGCGAAGAGGCGATCTGCCCGACCACGCGGCCCGATGCAATGAGCGGCTCCGGATCTTCCGCCGAACGCACGGCCACCAGCGTGCTCACCAGCGCGGCGCGGCGCTGGGCGGGTTCGCGCAAATGAGCCATCTGCTCCAGCAGGGCCTTGACGTTGTGGTCGTCGCCCTTGGGGTAACCGAACTGCGTCGCGTAGTAGGCCGTGTCCACGCCGGGCAGGCCGCCGAAGGCGTCCACGCACAAACCGGCATCGTCAGCCAAAGCAGGCAGGCCGCTCAGGCGCGAGGCCTGGCGCGCTTTCGCCAGCGCGTTTTCCACAAAGGTGCGGAACGGTTCTTCGGCTTCGGGCAGGCCCAGCTCGGCCTGGCTGACCAGCTCGAAGCCCAGCGGCGCCAGCATGGCCTTGAGTTCGGCCAGCTTGCCTTTGTTGTTGGAGGCGAGAACGATTTTCATGCGTTGTGTCCGCGGGTTAGTCCATTCGTGACGCCACCCGCTTCACGTGTTCATCTGGCTTTGGACAAAGACTGCTTTTGCAAATCGATCAGCTCGGAAATGCCTTTTTCAGCGAGCTGCAGGAGCTTGTCCATTTCCTTGCGCGAAAAAGCCGCGCCTTCTGCCGTGCCCTGCACTTCGACATAGTGCCCCGCGCCCGTCATCACCACATTCATGTCGGTGTCGCAGGCGGAGTCTTCGGTGTACTCCAGGTCGAGCAGCGGCGTGCCCTGCACGATGCCGACCGAAATCGCGGCCACGTGCTGGGTGATGGGCGATTCGGTCAGCTTGCCGCTGGCCAGCAGCGCATGGACGGCGTCCTGCGCCGCTACAAAGGCACCGGTGATGCTCGCGGTGCGTGTGCCGCCGTCGGCCTGGATGACGTCGCAGTCAAGATAGATGGTGCGCTCGCCGAGTTTCTTCAGGTCAAACACCGAACGCATGGAGCGGCCGATGAGGCGCTGGATTTCCTGCGTGCGACCGCTCTGCTTGCCGCGGGCGGCCTCGCGGTCGCTGCGGGTGTGGGTGGCGCGCGGCAGCATGCCGTATTCAGCCGTGACCCAGCCTTCGCCGCTGCCCTTCTTGTGGCCGGGTACTTTTTCCTCGACGGAAGCGGTGCACAGCACCTTGGTGCCGCCAAACTCGATCAGCACCGAGCCCTCGGCATGCACGGTGTAGTGTCGGGTGATGATGACGGGACGCAGGGCGTCGTGCGCGCGCGCGCTGCTTCGTTGGAACTGGCTCATGGTGTAAGGCTTTCTGGCGACAAAGCCGGAATCATAAAGCGGAAGAAAAAACAGGGGCTTCGGCACCTGCATGCCTGCCAGGGACATGCGGCGCTACGGCGACTGCGTGGGGGGCCGAAATTGGCCGGGTCAGATCTTGCGGGCCGCCGACCGGCGAATGGCCTCGTTGATCTCGGCGATGGAGCGCTCGATCGCTGCTTCGTCGAGTTCATCGACACCGGTGTCCAGCACGCCGGCCTGGATGGTCGATGCAAACACGCCATCCATGATGCTGTCGGTGGACACACCGCGGGTGGATTCGAAGGCGTCCGGGGTTTCCCACTCCATGGCCAGCACGGTGACGTTGTCGCTGTGCTCGCCGCCGGCACGCAGGGCGCTTTCCACCAGATCTGGCACCGCCTCGGACACGCTCTTGTGGCCGAGCTGCTTGACGATCTCCGCGTCGCTCAGGCTGCCCCAGAGGCCGTCGGAGCACAGCAGGAGCTTGTCGCCCTGCTGCAGCGTGACCGGGCCTGTCACATCGAACACCGGCTTGGTGGGCGACCCCAGGCAGGTGAAAAGAATGTTGCGGTTGATGCGTTCGAGCTTGATCACGCCGGCGCTTTGCTGCTCCAGGTAGGAATGGTCGCGCGTGCGGGTGAGCAGCTCGCCATCACGCACCACATAGAGGCGCGAGTCGCCGCAGTGCACCCAGGTCGCACCTGTGCCCTGCAAAATGGCGGCCACCAGCGTGGTGCGCGGCGTGTCGAGCATTCCTTTTTCGCTGGCGTAGCGGATGATCTGGTGGTGCGCGGCCATGAGCGAGGTGGACAGGAATTCCGCCGTGTCTTCAATGACCGGGCGCGCTTCCTTCTGGTACAGCGCTGAAATGGTCTGCAGGGCCAGTTGCGCCGCCACTTCGCCTTCAGGGTGGCCGCCCATGCCGTCGGCCAGGACGAACAAGCCCGATTCCCGCGTGTAGCAATAGCCCATGCGGTCTTCATTTTTTTCGCGGCCGCCTTTGCGGCTGACCTGGAAGACTGAGAATTTCATTTGAATCGCGTGGCCAGACCGGTGGCCTTGCGTGCCGTTTTCTTGGTGTCAGACACCATGTTGTCGAACTGCAGGCGAACTTTTTCGCTGACCGTGAGCTTGGTGTAGCGGCGCTCGCCTTCGCGGCTGAGTTCTTTCTGCAGTGCGAACACCGATTGCGGACGCGACAGCGGATCGAGCGACATGCACCATTCCACCACCTCGATCAGGTTGTCGGAATACACGCCGCGCAAGCGCGACAGCGCCAGCGACAAGCGGTCTTTTTCCAGCCGCTGCGGCGCATCGTTGGGCGGGTAGCCCTGCATGGTGGCGTAGATGCAGGCGCCAATGGCGTAGATGTCGGTCCACGGGCCCATCGAGGAATCGCGGCGGTACATCTCGGGCGCGGCAAAACCAGGGGTGTACATCGGGCGGATGAAGTTGCCCTCTTTGCTCAGCACCTCGCGGGCGGCGCCGAAGTCGATCATCACGGCGCGGTTGTCGTCGGTGATGAAGATGTTGGCCGGCTTGATGTCCAGGTGCAGCATCTTGTGCTGGTGCACGATGCGCAGGCCGCGCAGGATCTCGTCGAACAGCGAGCGGATGGTCGACTCGCGGAAGACCTTCTGCTTCTTCAGCTCGCGGGCGGTGATGATGAAGTCCTGCAGGGTCGCGCCCTCCAGGTAGTTCATCACCATGTAGACGGTTTCGTTCTCGCGGAAGAAGTTCAGCACGCTCACCACCGAGCCGTGGGAGATCTGTGCGAGGGAGCGCCCCTCTTCAAAAAAGCTCTTGAGGCCGAGGCGGTAAAGCGACAGCTTGTCGGGCTGAACCTGCGGCAGCAGCTCGCCGGGGGAGCGCGACGCCAGCGACGAGGGCAGGTACTCCTTGATGGCGACCTGCTGGCCCTCGTTGTCGACGGCCAAGTAAACTACGCCAAACCCACCTGCGGACAGCTTTCGTACAACACGATAGCCACCGATCACGGTATCTGGCGGCAACGGTGCGGGCTTGACCTTTGACATAGTTTCTGATGAACCGTTGCGACGCCGTCGCCCGGTGTTTTATTCCTCAACCCTGAAGCGGATTCTCTTATGTCAGTTTATAGCATGACGGGTTACTCCACCGTGCAATCCGGTGGTGCTTTTTCCCCGGCAGACAACAGTGCCGGGCAGGATGGCAACGCTCGTCTGGGGGTGGAGTTGCGGTCGGTCAACAGCCGCTTTCTGGACCTCTCGTTTCGGCTGCCGGACGAGCTGCGTCAGGCCGAGCCGGCGCTGCGGGAGCTGCTGACCGCCAAGCTCAAACGCGGCAAGGTCGAATTGCGGGTCTGGCTGGAAAGCGCCTCGGCCAGCGAGTTGCGGGCGCCCTCGTCAGCGACGCTGCAGCGGCTGGGCTCGCTGGAAGACAGCATCAAGTCATGGCTGCCACAGGCGGCCGGGCTGAGCGTGGCCGACATCCTGCGGATTGCCACCAACGAGGACAAAAAACCACACGACTACAGCGACGAGCTGCTCAAACTCTGCAAAAAAGCCCTGAAAGACCTGCTGGCAGCCCGCGAGCGCGAAGGCGCCAGACTGGCCGACATGCTGCGCGACCGGACCGCGCGCCTCAGGGCCCTCGCCGAATCGGCCGTTCCGATGGTGCCCCAGCTGGTGGAGCAGCAGAAAACCCGCTTTCTGGAGCGCTGGAAAGACGCCATGGCCCTGGGCGGCAGCGGCACCCTGCCCGAAGTGGCCCAGGACCGGGCACTGACCGAGGCCACGGCCTTTGCCATCCGCATCGATGTGGCGGAGGAAATCACACGGCTTTCCTCCCATCTGGACGAAATCGACCGCCTACTGGCCGCCGGCGGCGAGCTGGGCAAGCGCCTGGACTTCCTAATCCAAGAGCTGCACCGCGAAGCCAATACACTGGGCTCCAAATCAGCCTCGCTGGAGCTGACCCGCATCTCGGTGGACATGAAGGTCCTGATCGAGCAGATCCGCGAGCAGGTCCAGAATATCGAGTGATGCCCCAGAGCCGTCGATTCACTATAAAATCAATAGCAATAAACGCTTACCCATAGAAGCTGTCAAGCATGGACTATCCCGGAAATCTGTTTGTCGTGGCGGCTCCCAGCGGCGCTGGCAAGTCCAGCCTGGTCAAGGCACTGATGGAGCTGGATTCGCGCATCCAGCCTTCGGTGTCGCACACCACCCGCCCGCCCCGCGGGCAGGAAAAGCACGGCCGCGAGTACTTCTTCATCTCCCCCGAGGAGTTCGACGGCATGGTGCTGCGCAACTCCTTCCTGGAATGGGCGCATGTCCATGGCCAGCGCTACGGCACGTCGCGGCAGACCATCGAGGAGCGCATTGCCCACGGCGCCGATGTGGTGCTGGAAATCGACTTCCAGGGCGCCATCAACATCAAGCGCATCTTCTCCAATGCGGTGCTGATCTTCATCCTGCCGCCCAGTTGGGAGGAGTTGCGCTCCCGGCTGGAACGGCGCGGCGAGGATGCCCCTGAGGTGATCGAATTGCGGCTCAAGAATGCCGCCACCGAGATGGCCCAGGCCCGGGAATTCGACTTCGTTATAATCAATGAGTTGTTCGAGCGTGCGGTTTTTGACCTGAAAACCATTGTGCATGCCCAACGGCTCAAGTTTTCAGCCCAGCGCCGCGCCCGGGCAGAGACCTTCCAGGCCCTTCAAATCCCCTGAAGCCTGCTTTCTTTTGTTCTGTCGATCACCCCGGAGATCACCATGGCCCGCATCACTGTTGAAGACTGCCTCGAAAAAATCCCGAACCGCTTCCAGCTGGTTCTGGCGGCCACCTACCGCGCCCGCATGCTCAGCCAGGGCCATGCCCCCAAGATTGAAAGCAAGAACAAGCCTGGCGTGACCGCCCTGCGCGAAATTGCCGAAGGCAAAATCGGCCTGGAAATGCTGAAAAAAGTCCCCTCCTGAACGCCCGTCGCTTCAGCGAAAAGCACCGCCTCGCGGTGCTTTTTTCATTTTCGGCAGGCTAAAAGCCGTTTTTTGCATGTTTTATTGCTGCCGCGATACATTTAGGGGATGAGCGCCCTGCTGTCACCCGTCATCCCGGGCAAATCGACACCCGCTGCGGCCAATGCGGCTGCTGCGAGCTTTGCCGCGCTCACGGCCCGCCTCGATTACATGGGCGCCGCCGATGTGGACAATATCCGCCGCGCTTACCGGTTTGCCGACGAAGCCCATCTGGGCCAGCTCCGCAACAGCGGCGAGCCCTACATCACCCACCCGATTGCGGTCGCCCTGCAATGCGCCGAATGGAAGCTCGATGCCCAGGCCTTGATGGCTGCACTGCTGCACGACGCGATTGAAGACTGCGGTGTCACCAAACCGGAACTGATCGAGCGCTTTGGCGCGCCGGTGGCCGAGCTGGTGGACGGCCTGACCAAGCTGGAAAAACTGGAATTCAACACCCGGGAAGAAAACCAGGCCGAGTCCTTCCGCAAGATGCTGCTGGCCATGGCCCGCGACGTGCGCGTCATCCTCATCAAGCTGGCCGACCGCACCCACAACATGCGCACGCTGGGCGATGTGCCGCGCGACAAGTGGACGCGGATTTCCAGCGAAACCCTGGACATCTACGCCCCCATCGCCCACCGCCTGGGCCTGAACACCACCTACCGCGAACTGCAGGACCTGTCGTTCCAGCACCTGCACCCGTGGCGCTACGCCACGCTCACCAAGGCGCTGATCCGCGCGCGCGGCCGCCGGCGCGACGTGATCAAGCGGGTGCGCGCCGAGGTGGAGACGGCTTTTGCGAACGCCAGGGTGCCGGTGCAGATCTCGGGCCGCGAAAAGACGCTCTACTCCATCTACCGCAAGATGGATGAAAAACACCTGTCATTTGCGCAGGTGACCGACCTGTACGGCTTTCGCGTCATCGTGCAGGACCTGACCAGCTGCTACACCGCCATGGGCGTGCTGCACCAGCTGTACAAACCGTTGCCGGGCAAGTTCAAGGACTACATTGCCATTCCGAAGATCAACGGTTACCAGTCACTGCACACCACGCTGATCGGCCCGTTCGGCACCAACATCGAATTCCAGATGCGAACCGAGGCCATGCATGTGGTGGCCGAGTCAGGCGTGGCCGCGCACTGGCTCTACAAGGCCACCGACCCGGACGGCGACGCCTCGCAGCGCCTCGGCACGCAATGGCTGCAGTCGCTGCTCGACATCCAGCAGGAAACCCGCGACGCCGCCGAGTTCTGGGACCACGTCAAGATCGACCTCTTTCCCGAAGCCGTCTATGTGTTCACGCCCAAGAGCCAGATCATGGCGATGCCGCGGGGCGCCACCATCGTGGACTTTGCCTACGCCATCCATAGCGACATCGGCCATCGGGCCGTGGCGGCCAAGGTGAACGGCGAGCAGGTGCCGCTGCGCTCCGAACTGCACAACGGCGACGTGATCGAGATCATCACGTCGTCGGTCTCCAGCCCCAACCCGGGCTGGCTGGGGTTTGTGCGCACCGGCAAGGCACGCTCCAAAATCCGCCATCACCTCAAGACCATGGCGCTGTCGGAGTCGCAGGACCTGGGCGAGAAAATGCTGGCCCAGGCCTTGCGGGCCGAAGGCATCGACCGGGAATTCCTGCCGGACGATGACGACGCGCACCACGCCAGCTGGGAAAAGATCCTGCGCTTCACGGGCAACCGTTCACGCGCCGACCTGCTCACTGACATCGGTCTGGGCAAACGCATTGCCAGCATGGTGGCCAAGCGCATCGTGTCCATCCTCGGCGAGAGCGGCGAGAAGCCCAACCCATTGCTGATGAGCCGGGAGCGCTACACCGCGCACGAATCCGTGTCGCAGGGGGCGCTGCTGCTCGACGGCAGCGAAGGCGCCTCGGTCCAGTTTGCGCCCTGTTGCCACCCCATCCCGGGCGACGGCATCGTCGGTTACCTCGGCCGGGGCGAGGGCCTGGTGGTGCACACCGACGACTGCGGTGTCGCCCGTCGCCTGCTCAACCGCGACAGCGAGCGCTTCATTGCGGTGGACTGGTCGGACGAGCCCGTCCGGCCGTTTGAAACCCATCTGCTGGTCACCGTCTCCAACGGCAAGGGCGTGCTGGCCCGTGTGGCCGCGGCACTGGCCAGTGCCGAAGCCGACATCACGCAGGTCGACATGGGCCATGAGCCCGCACATGACGCCACCGACCTGCGCTTTGGCGTGTCGGTGCGAGACCGGGTCCATCTGGCCTCTGCCATGCGCAGCGTCAAGCGCACGGCCTCGGTCCTGCGCGTGCAGCGCGTCAAGTCGGTGGCGAGCTGATCGGCTTCTGACAGCGGCCCGAGGGGCGGCACTCAGGCCGGGGCCGGATACTCCACCTTCACGACTTCCAGTACCTGCACACCGTGCGGCGTGACCAGGTTCACCTCATCCCCCACCCGCGCCTTGAGCAGCGCCCTGGCCACCGGCGACACCCAGCTCACCTCGCCCGCCGCGCTGTTGGCCTCGTCAATGCCCAGAATGGTGATGGTGTGCTCCGCGCCCTGCACGTCCACGTAGGTGACGGTGGCCCCGAAAAAAACCTGGTCACGGCCGTGGTGGATGGCCGGGTTGGTGATTTCGGCGATTTCCAGCCGCTGCGTCAGAAAGCGGATGCGGCGGTCAATTTCGCGCAGGCGCTTTTTGCCGTAGATGTAGTCCCCGTTTTCAGACCGGTCACCATTGCTGGCCGCCCAATGCACGATGTCCACCACCTTGGGACGCTCGTTGTCGATCAGGTCCAGCAGTTCGTGGCGCAGGCGCTCGTAACCTGCCGGCGTGATGTAGTTCTTGCCGCCCGCAGGCAAGGGAGGCAGAGCAAGCTCTTCCTCGTTGTCGTTGTCGCTTTCTTTGGTGAATGCCTTGTTCATGACCTGGTCAGAATAGCACTGAGGCGCGGCCGGGCGAAGGGGCATGAGCCCCTTCATGGCGGCCCTGAAAAGCCTTCGGAAAACGAAAAAGCCTGCAACTTGCGTTGCAGGCTTTGCGTTTTTTGGTGCGGCTGGCAGGAATTGAACCCACGACCCCTTGGTTCGTAGCCAAGTACTCTATCCAACTGAGCTACAGCCGCGCAGCCTCAAATTATAGCCTAAATAAATGGTAGGGCGTGAGTGACTTGAACACTCGACCAAAGGATTATGAGTCCTCTGCTCTAACCAACTGAGCTAACGCCCCTCCACCCAGGATTGTACGGGCCTACTTGCTGTGGCTCAGTGCGCTGCTGACCAGCTTGGAGGTGATGTCGACGATCTGGATCATCTTTTCGTAGGGCATGCGCATCGGCCCGATCACGCCGAGCGTGCCGACGACCTGACCGTCCACCTCATAAGGCGAGGTGACGATGGACAGCTCCTGGTAGGGAATGACCTGGCTCTCGCCGCCGATGTAGATGCGCACACCTTCGGCCCGGCTCGACACATCCAGCAGGCGCATCAGCTGGGCCTTCTGCTCGAACAGGTCAAAGAGCTTGCGCAGGTTGCCCATGTCGCCCGAAAAATCGCTGACGGCCAGCAGGTTTCGCTCGCCGGAAATCACCACTTCGTCGCGCGACTCGATGGCTTCGGAGCTGACCTTCACCGCGGCCTGCATCAGTGTGGCGATCTCGCCGCGCAGGGCTTCCACCTCGTTCTTCAGGCGTTCGCGGACTTCTTCGATGGCCATGCCGGCGTAGTGCGAATTCAGGAAATTCGCCGCTTCGATCAGCTGGGACTGGCTGTAGTCGGCCTCGGTGAAGATCACGCGGTTCTGCACGTCGCCGTCGGGGGACACGATGATGACGAGAAAGCGTTTTTCAGACAACCGCAGGAACTCGATGTGCCGGAACACCGACGACCGGCGCGGCGCCATCACCACGCCGACGAACTGCGACAGGCTGGACAGCATGTGCGCGGCGTTGCTGATGACCTTCTGGGGTTGGTCGGGCTCGAGCCGGGGCGGCGGAAGATGCGCGCTGCCCAGGGCCAGATCGCGCTGGGCCGTGAGCATGGTGTCGACAAACAGCCGGTAGCCGCGCGCGGTGGGAATGCGTCCGGCCGAGGTGTGCGGGCTGACGATCAGGCCCAGCTCCTCCAGGTCGCTCATCACATTGCGGATGGTGGCGGGTGACAACTCCAGCCCCGATGCCTTGGACAACGTGCGCGAGCCGACGGGTTGCCCGTCGGCGATGTAGCGCTCTACCAGCGCTTTGAGCAACAACCTGGCGCGATCATCAAGCATGCCACCATTCTACGAAGCTTCACCGGCGGCGTTGTGATGTAATTTGCCGATGAAGTCGCAATTCCGCCATATCGCCCTGATCGGCAAATACCATGCCCAGGGATCGCGGTCGGCACTGGAAGACATCGCCCAGTTTCTGGGCTCCCAGGGTTGCGACATCGCCATCGAGCAGGACACCGCGAGCAACACCGGGCTCACCCGCTTTCCCACACTCCACACCAACGCCATTGGTGCGCAGTGCGACCTGGCACTGGTGGTGGGCGGCGACGGCACCATGCTGGGCATAGGCCGGCAACTGGCGCAGTTCGGGATTCCGCTGGTGGGCATCAACCAGGGGCGCCTCGGCTTCATCACCGACATTGCTTTCGAGGACTACCAGAACACCCTCAAGCCCATGCTGCGCGGTGAGTATGAGGAAGACCGGCGCTGGATGATGCAGGCCAAGGTGATGCGCGACGGCCACTGCGTCTTCAGCGCCACGGCGATGAACGATGTCGTCGTCAACCGTGGCGCTACCGCCGGCATGGTGGAGTTGCGGGTCGAGGTCGACGGCCGCTTTGTGGCGAACCAGCGGGCCGATGGCCTGATCATCGCCTCGCCCACGGGCTCCACCGCCTATGCACTGTCGGCGGGCGGACCGCTGCTGCATCCCTCCATCGCCGGCTGGGTGCTGGTGCCGATCGCGCCGCACACCCTGTCGAACCGGCCCATCGTGCTGTCGGATGCGGGCGAGATCGCCATCGAGATCGTCTCCGGGCGGGACGCCAGCGCGAACTTCGACATGCAGTCACTGGCCTCGCTGATCCACGGCGACCGGATTGTGGTGAAGCGCTCCGAGCACCAGATGCGCTTTCTGCATCCGCGCGGCTGGAGCTACTTTGATACGCTTCGCAAGAAACTTCACTGGAACGAAGGCGTGGCCTGAGCCCGCCGCACTGACCCGATCTATGAGCCTCAAAAGCATTTCGCTCCGCGACTTTGTGATCGTCCAGGCCCTGGAACTGGACCTGATGACCGGCTTCACCGTGCTGACCGGCGAGACCGGCGCCGGCAAGTCGATCCTGATCGACGCCTTGCAGCTGGCCCTCGGCTCACGCGCCGATGCCGGCGTGGTGCGCGAAGGCGCCCAACGCTGCGAGGTCAGCGCCGAGTTCGACAGCCCCAACGAACTTTCGGCATGGCTGGAAGATGCAGGATTTGAAAGCGGCGACACCCTGTTGCTGCGCCGCACAGTGGACACCCAGGGCAAAAGCCGCGCATGGATCAACGGCAGCGCCGCCACCGCCACCCAGTTGCGCGAAATCGCCGACCACCTGGTGGACATTCATGGCCAGCATGCGTGGCAGAGCCTGACGCGCCCCGACGCCGTGCGCGGCCTGCTCGACTCCTATGCGCAGACGGACACCGAGGTGCTGTCGCGCCACTGGCAGAGCTGGCGCCAGGCGCAAAAGACATTGCTGGAGGCGCGGGGTGCACAGGACACCCTGCAGCGCGAACGCGAGCGCCTGACCTGGCAGATCAGCGAGCTCGACAAGCTGGCGCCCGGCGCGGAGGAATGGGACGAGCTCAACACCCAGCACGCCCGGCTGTCCAACGCCCAGGCCCTGCGCGATGCGGTGCAGGCCGCCGTCGATGCGCTGCAGGAAGCCGACGACAACGTCGCCACGCTGTTGGGCCGCGCCATCACGGCGCTGCAGAACCAGGCGCACATCGAGCCTGAGTTCAAGGGCCTCACCGAAGTGCTGGGCAGCGCGCTGGCCGAGGTGGAAGACACCGTGCATTCGCTGCACAGCTATGCCCGGCACGCCGAGCTGGAACCGCAGCGCCTGGCGGAACTGGACGAGCGCCTGTCGCTGTGGGTGAGCCTGGCACGCCGCTACAAGCGCCCGCCTGCCGAGATTCCCGAATTGCTGGCGAGCTGGCGCACCGAGCTGCAGCGTCTGGATGCCGCGGCTGATCTGGCGCAGCTGGAGACGCTGGAAGGCAAGGCCCAGGCGGCTTACATGGCCGAGGCCACCCGCATCTCCAAAAGCCGCAGCAAGGCCGCCCCCCAGTTGGCCAAAGCCATCACCCAAGCCATGCAGGGGCTGGGTATGCAAGGGGGGCAATTCGATGTGGCGCTGAGCCGGCTGGAGCAACCCGCCCAGCACGGGCTGGAGCAGGCCGAGTTCCTGGTGGCCGGGCACGCTGGCAGCACGCCACGCCCGGTCGGCAAGGTGGCCTCAGGGGGCGAGTTGTCGCGCATCGCGCTGGCCATCGCCGTCACCACCAGCCAGCTCGGCCAGGCACAGACCCTGATTTTTGACGAGGTGGACTCGGGTGTGGGCGGCGCCGTGGCAGAAACCGTGGGCCGCCTGATGAAGCAGCTGGGCAAAGACCGCCAGGTGATGGCGGTGACGCACCTGCCGCAGGTCGCCGCGTGTGCCGACCAGCACCTGGTGGTGGCCAAGCGCCATGAGCAAGGCGCCACCGTCAGCTCGGTCGATCATGTCCATGGCGAGCAACGCGTGGCAGAAGTTGCGCGCATGCTGGGCGGCGAGCGGCTTTCAGGCACCACCTTGGCCCATGCCAAGGAAATGCTGGGTCAGTGATGGCACTGGAAATGGTGCTCATCACCGGCATGTCGGGTTCCGGCAAATCGGTCGCCCTTCACGCACTGGAAGACGCTGGCTATTACTGCGTCGACAACCTGCCGCCTGAACTGCTCAAGCCCTTTGTTGCGCTCGAACAGCAAAACGGCGCACGCAAGGTGGCCATTGCGATGGACGTGCGCAGTGCCACCTCCTTGCCGCTGGTGCCGGCGCAGCTGCGCGAGTTCCACGATGCCGGCGTGGTGCTGCATTCGCTCTTTCTCGATGCCAGCACGGAAACGCTGGTCAGGCGGTTTTCAGAAACGCGGCGGCTCCATCCGCTGTCACGGTCCGATGCGTCCGACCAGCACCGTGCGCTGGTTGACGCGATCGAGCTGGAACGCGAACTGCTGGGTGAGCTGCGCGAACAGGCCCATGTGCTGGACACCAGCATGATCCGTTCGTCGCAGTTGCAGGGCTATGTCAAGTCGTTGATCTCGGCGCCCGCGCAGCAACTCACCCTGGTGTTTGAATCCTTTGCCTTCAAGCGCGGCGTGCCGCTGGATGCCGACTATGTGTTCGATGTGCGCATGCTGCCCAACCCGCATTACGAGTCCGGCTTGCGCCAGCTCACCGGTCGGGACCAGCCGGTGGTGGATTACCTCAGGAGCTACCCCGAGGTCGACGACATGTTCCGCCACATTGATCAGTTCCTGCGGCACTGGCTGACGGCTCTTGCCCGCGACCACCGCAGCTATGTCACGGTTGCCATCGGCTGCACCGGCGGGCAGCACCGGTCGGTGTATCTGGTGGAGCTGCTGACCGCTGCCTTTGAAGCGCAGTGGCGCACGATCAAGCGGCACCGCGAGCTCGACAGCCACTGAGGCGCGCTGCTGGCCTCTGCCCGAAGAGGCCACACCCGTCAGCCGTTCACGATGGGAACACCACCGGCCAGCAGCTTGCGCACCGGCGCCGGCAAACCCAGCTGGGGCCATTCAGCCGCACCAAACCAGGCGCCGACGGCAGGCGCTTCCTGTGCCATCGGTGCGGTCACCTGTTTGGCCCCCACCCGCAGGACCCAAGGCGCCATGTGCAGGTCCTTGTGCGTGAGCACATGGAGAAAATGCGGTAGCGGCTGAAGTGCTGCCGCCAGCTTGCGCGGCACAGCCGATTGAAGCGCGTCATCGCTGTCAAACACCGGCAGGCAATAGAGGCCGCCCCAGATGCCCCGGGCCGGCCGCCTTTCCAGCCACACCGAGCCATCCGGCCGCTGCGCCCATAGCAGGCTCAGCGCCAGCGCGCTGCGCTTGAGCTTGCGGCTCTTCACCGGGTATTTCTCGGGCTCACCACCGGCAAAACCGAGGCATTGCGGCTGCACGGGGCAGATCAGACACTGCGGCTGGCGGCTGGTGCAGATGCTGGCGCCCAGATCCATCAGGCCTTGCGTATAGCGCGGCATGGTGTCGACCAAGTCATGCTGCGGCAGCAGTTCGGTCGCCAGGTCCCAGAGCTGGCGCTCCTGCGCGCCTTGCGCGAGGTCGCCTGCGTAGGCCAGGGTGCGCGCCAGGACCCGCTTCACATTGCCGTCCAGAATCGCCACCCGTTCGCCAAAGCAGAAAGACGCAATGGCCGCGGCGGTGGAGCGGCCGATGCCCGGCAAGGTCTGCAGCACTTCCGCAGAGGGCGGAAAGCGCCCCCCATGCAAAGCCATCACCTCCTGGGCGCAGCGGTGCAGATTGCGCGCACGGCTGTAGTAGCCCAGGCCGCTCCACAATCCCAGCACCTCGTCTTCACTGGCGGCGGCCAGATCCGCCACCGCCGGGAAGCGCGCCAGAAAGCGCGCGTAGTAGTCCAGCACCGTGCTCACCTGCGTTTGCTGCAGCATGATCTCGGACAGCCAGACCCGGTAGGGGTCGCGCGTGTTTTGCCAGGGCAGGCTGTGGCGCCCGTGGCTCTTTTGCCAGCGCACCACGCTGTCGGCAAATACCGGGGGCGCGGCCAGGGCGGCCGCGGCAGGACGACGCGTTGCCGCCAACGCTCAGGCGGCCTGGGAAAGCGGCGCAGGCTCGGTCGCTGCCGAGAGCTGCTGCAGCCTGTTGACAGCCGGAGCAGAAGACGCCGAAGGCCCGGTCATCAGATGGGACGTCAGCTCCGCCAGCTTGGCGTCCAGCAGGTCCAGCACCTGCTGCTGGGCATCGATTTCGGCGATGCGCTCATCAAGCCCGGAAGCGGCCTGCTGAATCCGCTCGATCGCCTCCAGGCGGCGGCCGAAGTTGCGGCGCCGCTCGCGCAGCTGCGCATCCAGTTGCGATGCAGCCGACTTGTTCCACAGCTCGACGTCGCCCAGCGCGGATTCATAGATCACCCGCAGCCGGGTGGCCAGCGCACGGGTCAGCCGCTCGGAAAAGTCCCCCTGCGACAGCTTGAGCACATTACTCACCCCAAGGTACTGCACATGGCTGCGCTCGATCTGCTCCAGATCTTGCGCGTAACGCACCAGGTCCGGCTCCTTCGGGGGCTGCAGCGAGAAGCTGAATTCGGCATTGAGCTGGCGGAAGGAGGCCGTCAGCATGGACTGGATTTCCTCGCTCAGGATCTTGGCGCGCTGCAGGCCTTCGCGCAGACGCGAGAAGGTCTGCCCGTAGGCCTTCTTCACCCCCAGCTTGATGCCGGGTTGCTTGAGCGCCAGGGTCAGTTCGGCCAGCTCTGCCTTCAGGGTGGGTGTGCTGAGCAGCGTGAACACTTCGCGCAGCAGCTTGAGGTGCACCGAGCGCACCGCATGGATCTTGGCACCGCTGGTGTCGAACTCGGTCTGCTCCTGCTCGATGCGCGCGCGCATGTGCTGGATGACCGACGCATTCTTGCCGCGCAGACCGCGCAGCTCGATCATCTGCTCGGCCAGGTCGCGCCGGCGGATGTGCATGGCCCGCCCGGCTTCCACGCGCAGCTCGGCGATGCCGGAAGCCACGGCCGAGCGGAGAATCTTCTGGCGCTGGCCCATCACACCCTGGCCGAGGGCGATTTCCAGACCGGGCAGGCGGCTCGCTTCGAGCAGTGCCTTGTCGCGCGTGACCTTGGCCAGCAGGCCTTTTTGCGCAGAGACGGGAATCACCTGCGCTTCCGGCAACCCGAGGATCTCGGCAGAAGTGGCACGCTGCCGGTCGATCTGCGCCTGCACCTGCGCCGGGGTGCTCAGGCCATCCCACAGCGTGTCGATCTTGTTGAGCACCACCAGCCGCGCATCGGTGCCATTGCCTTCCGTCACGAGGTGCTCGCGCCAGATGGAGAGATCGGACTTGGTCACGCCGGTGTCGGCCGCCAGAATGAACACCACCGCATGCGCCTGCGGGATCAGGCTGACGGTCAGTTCGGGCTCGGCACCAATCGCATTGAGTCCCGGCGTGTCCAGGATCACCAGACCCTGCTTGAGCAAGGGGTGGGCAATGTTGATGAGCGCATGGCGCCACCTGGGCACCTCGACCAGTCCGTCGGTGCCGACGCGCGGGTTGTCTTCCGGGTGGCCGTCGTGCCAGAAGCCGAGCGCACGGGCTTCGTCCCTGGACACGTAACGCACCTCGGCCACTTTTTCGAGCGCCTGGGCCAGTTGGGCCGGGTCGTTCACGTCCAGGTCCACACGCGTCCACTTTTCCGGCACAGCGCGCCACTCCATCAGCGCATGGGTCTGCAGCCGTGTCTCGATGGGCAAAAGGCGCAGGCAGGGCGGCACATCGGCGTCATAGCCCAGTTCGGTCGGGCACATCGTGGTGCGGCCGGCACTGGCGGGCATGATGCGGCGCCCGTAGCCCGCAAAAAAGATGGCGTTGATCAGTTCGGACTTGCCGCGCGAAAACTCGGCCACGAAAGCCACCATGACCTTGTCGGAACGTACCTGCGATTCAAGCCGGTGCAGCCGCTCCTCCACCGCCGCATCGATCAGGTCATGGTCTTTCATCCACTCGGCGAGCAGCTTCAGGCGCAATGCAAACTCGCGCCGCCAAACACCGTGCTGGTCAAATTGTTCGTTAAAAGACATGTCTCTACCGTGTATGTGTTGGTTCAATATAGCATCGCCATCCCGAAACGACCAATGGCCGGGATACCCCTGAACTCAGGATTTCTGGCAGTGGGCGCAGTAAAAAGTCGAGCGCTGTCCCTGCCGGATGGCCTTGACGGGCGCACCGCACACACGGCAGGGCAGGCCGGCGCGGTCATAGACCATGGCCTCCAGCTGGAAATAACCGGACTCGCCCTGGGCATTGGAAAAATCCCGCAAGGTGCTGCCTCCTTTTGTAACCGCACGTGACAACACGTCGCGAATCGCCGCATGCAGCCGGGCCGCACGCGGCCGACTGATGCGGCAGGCAGGCGTGGTCGGCCGGATACCGGCCAGAAACAGCGCCTCGGATGCGTAAATATTGCCCACGCCGACCACCGCCTCGCCGCCCAGCAACACCTGCTTGATGGCTGTCTTGCGCAGCTGCAGCGCAGTGTGAAAGGCCCGCGCCTCGAAATCCTCTCCCAGAGGCTCCACGCCGAGTCGGCCCAGCAGCTTTTGCGCCGTGGCATCGCTCTCGGCCGTGGCGTACACCACCGCACCGAAGCGGCGCGGGTCGTTCAGCCGCAGGCTCCCCTGGCTGGTGGCCATTTCAAAGTGGTCGTGCTTGCCCGGCGGCGGCAACTGGTGGCCGAAGCTCACGCTGCCCGACATGCCCAGGTGAATGAGCAGCAAGCCCTGGCTCAGGTCCACCAGCAGGTACTTGCCGCGGCGGCGCACCCGCAGGACCTCATGGCCCACCAGTTGCGCGGGCAGGCAACCGAGGGGCCAGCGCAGCGGCTTGCCCAGGTGGACAGACTGCACCCGCGCACCGGCGATGCGGTCGGCAAAGCTCAGGCGGGTGACTTCAACTTCGGGGAGTTCGGGCATAGGGGGTGGGAACCGTGAAAAATGTCGGCGGTGCGGCGCGAAGAGGCGTGTGCGCCGTGGCCGCACCATGAAGGTTTACAAAGGTTGAAGGGCGCAACAAGCGCACGGCCAAAGGGCTTCAATTATCATGGGTCGATGAAGAAAAAACCTGGTCTGGTGTTGACGCTCCTCTCGCTGCTGGCCGCCATGGCAAGCGCCCAGACACCGGCGGCAGCGCCTGCCGCTCCCTCGGCTGCATCGCCTGCGGTGAACGGGCTCATGGAAGACAAGGCGGCGCAGGACAAAGCCTCCAGTTCATCCCTCGACGCCCCCCTGCTCTACCAGCTGCTGGTCGGTGAGATGAACGTCCAGGAAGGCGAACCCGGCGCAGGCTATGCGTTGATCCTCGACGCGGCCCGCAAAACCGCCGATGCCCAGCTGTACCAGCGTGCCACCGACATTGCGCTGCAGTCCCGCTCGGGCGACGCCGCCCTGCAGTCGGCACAGGCCTGGCGGCAGGCTCAGCCGGCCTCCCGCGAAGCCAACCGCTATGTGCTGCAGATCCTGATTGCGCTGAACCGCATCACCGACACGCTGGAGCCGCTGAAAACCGAAATCAGGATGGCGCCCGATGCCGAGCGCAGCGGTGTCATTGCCGCGGTCCCGCGCATCTACGCCCGGGTGACGGACCGGAAGGTGGCCGCCTCGGTGGTGCAGGAGGCGCTGGCCAGCTACCTGGCCAGCCCCGCCACGGCCAGTGCCGCATGGACGGCAGTGGCACGCATGCGGCTGGCGGCACAGGACACCGAGGGCGCGCTGGACGCCGTCCGGCGCGGGCAAGCGGCCGATGCACGCGCTGAAGGCCCCGCGCTGGTGGCGCTGGAGCTGATGGATCCGAAACTGCCGGAAGCAGAAGTGCTGGCACGCCGCTACTTCGACGGCAACGCCAAAGCCCTGCCCGAGATTCGCATGGCTTACGCACGCGCCCTGCTGGATGCACAGCGTTATGCGGAAGCAACCGCCCAGTTGCAGGTCGTCACGCGTGAAAAGCCCGACTACCCCGAAGGCTGGCTGGTGCTCGGCTCCCTGCAGCTTCAGGACAACCAGCTGGCTCCCGCCAAGGCGTCACTGGAGCGCTATGTGGCGCTGGTCCAGCAACAGGCTTCAGAGGAAGAACGCAGCCGCGGCCTGGCGCAGGCTTACCTGGCCTTGTCCCAATTGGCCGAAAAGCGCAAGGACTACCCCACCGCGGAAGCCTGGCTCGCGAAAATCGAGAACCCGGCCGACCTGGTGCAGACACAGACACGGCGCGCTTCGATCCTGGCCAGCCAGGGCAAGCTGGAAGAAGGCCGCCGGGTGATCCGCGAGTTGCCCGAGCGCAATGCAGGCGATGCGCGGCTCAAAGTCAGCGCCGAAGTCAGCCTGCTGCGGGAGTTCAAACAGTACCGGGCTGCCTACGACGTACTGGCGCAGGCGATTGCCAAAACACCGGACGATGCAGACCTGCTCTATGACCAGGCCATGCTCGCGGAAAAGCTCGATGCCGTCGAGGAGATGGAACGCCTGCTGCGCCGGGTGATCGCGCTCAAGCCGGACTACCACCATGCCTACAACGCCTTGGGCTATTCGTTCGCTGATCGCGGCATTCGCCTGCCGGAAGCACGCGAACTCATCCGCAAGGCGCTGGAGTTCGCGCCGGCCGACCCGTTCATCCGCGACAGCCTGGCCTGGGTGGAGTTCCGACTGGGCAACAAGGCCGAGGCGGTGCAGATTTTCGAGGTGATCTACAAGGCCCGTCCGGATGCCGAAATCGCCGCACATTTCGGCGAGGTGCTGTGGAGCATGGGCCAGCGCGAACGGGCTGTGGCCATCTGGAAAGAGGGCCAACTCATCAATCCCACCAACGAGACCCTGCTGGAAACCCTGAAGCGGCTCCGGGTGAAGCTGTAAACGGAGCGCGGTTTCTTGTTCTTTGCCCACCCTTTGCGTGTAGCTGCCTCGGGAGCGCTGCTGGCGGCGGCTCTTCTCCTGGCCGGTTGCGCGCCACCCGTGCGGACCAACACCACCGGGCCGGAAAAAACCTGGGCCGGCCGCATCAGCATGCAGGTGCAAAGCGAGCCGGCGCAGTCGTTTTCGGCCGGGTTTGAACTCAAGGGCCGGGCCGAACGCGGCGAACTGGCGCTGACCAGCCCGCTGGGCAATGTGCTGGGCATTCTGCGCTGGGCGCCGGGCGAGGCCCTGCTCGATTCCGGCAACGGAAGCATCCAGCGCTTCGATTCGATCGACCAGTTGATGGTCCAGGCCACGGGCGCCGCCCTGCCGCTGCCCGCCCTGTTCGCCTGGCTGGAGGGTGACAACGCCACCGCGCCCGGCTGGTCGGTGGACTTGAGCCGCCAGAGCGAAGGCCGGCTGACGGCCAAAAGAACCCAGCCCTTGCCCGTGGTGGACCTGCGCGTGGCGCTGGACCGCTAGAGACCCGGGTCCATCCAGCGCACCGCAGCACCCGCCGATGAAAGCTCTCTACGACGTCCCCGCGCCGGCCAAGCTCAATCTCTTCCTGCACATCACGGGGCGCCGGCCGGACGGCTACCACCTGCTGCAGTCGGTCTTCATGCTGATCGACTGGTGCGACACCCTGCATTTCGAGCTTCGCAGGGACGGGCAGATCACTCGCACGGACCTGGCCGACCCGGCCAGCGCCGACGCCTTGCCGGCCGACGACCTCACCGTCAAGGCCGCCCGTGCCCTGCAGGCCGCGTGCGGCAGCCCTTTGGGGGTGGACATCCGGCTTGAAAAGCGCATTCCGTCGCAGGCGGGCATGGGCGGCGGCTCGTCCGACGCGGCCAGCTGCCTGCTGGCCCTGCAGCGGCTGTGGGGGGTGCGCCTGCCCGCCGACCGGCTGCGGGCGCTGGCGCTCTCCCTTGGCGCGGACGTGCCGTTTTTCCTGACCGGTAGCCATGCGTGGGTGGAGGGGATCGGCGAGAAAATCACGCCCCTTCGATTGCCGGCCGCCCGTTTTGTCGTCGTCAAACCCGCCCAGGGGGCTTCCACGCCGGCGATTTTCGCGGCGCCGGAGCTCAAACGGGACACGGAAACTGCTACAATCCAAGGCTTTGCTGCAAACGCAGAAGGCCAGATTTTCGAATTCGGCCGCAACGACTTGCAGCCGGTCGCGCAGACGCTCTGCCCCGCCATCAGCGAGTCGCTGCAATGGTTGGGCTCCAAGGGGCTTCAGCCTCGGATGACCGGCTCTGGAAGTGCTGTTTTTGCGCGGTTGCCGCAGTGGGGCGACTTGCCGGACTTCTCGGGTGCACCCCGAGACTGGCAGGTCAGAAACTGCAGCAACTTGGCGTCGCATCCTCTGGCCGGTTGGTAAAATAACCGCTGCAGGAAACGCCGCTCCAGGCGACGAGAAAGACAAGGTTATAGGTCGGCGGTTGCTTGCAACCGCTGTCCTGTGTAGGGGTGTCGCCAAGTTGGTTAAGGCACCGGATTTTGATTCCGGCATTCGCAGGTTCGAATCCTTCCACCCCTGCCAAATTTGCAGCCCGCGGGTCCGTCCCGCAGGCGCTTCGGGTCCGCCGCAGGCGGGCCCTGTTGTTCCTGACAGACCCGCGAGATGTGTATCTGCGGGTCTGTGTGTTTTTGGGAAGCAGCGGCAACCGGCACTCACTGCCAAGTCCCTGTTGCACATGCTTGCCCTTGGTGCGTATTTTGTTGTTTGGCGCATCCTGAGCGCTTCGTCAGTCATTTCAGCCACGTTCAAGACCTCGTAGCAGCTGGGCCCCACATGCAACCGCACCATCCCGATTTCATGGTTTTCACCGGCAATGCCAACCCGAGCATGGCGCTCGAGATTGCCGATCATCTGGGCATTTCGCTGGGTGCCGCCCACGTAGGCCGCTTCTCGGATGGCGAAGTCACCGTCGAGATCCAGCAGAACGTGCGAGCGCGTGATGTGTTTGTGGTGCAGTCCACCTGCGCGCCGACCAACGACAACCTGATGGAACTGCTCATCATGGTCGATGCGCTCAAGCGCGCTTCGGCCGAGCGCATTGCCGCGGTGATCCCGTATTTCGGCTATGCCCGGCAGGACCGCCGCCCGCGTTCGGCCCGGGTGCCGATCACGGCCAAGGTGGTGGCCAACATGCTGCAGGCCGTGGGCGTCTCGCGTGTGCTGACGATGGATCTGCACGCCGACCAGATCCAGGGCTTTTTTGACATTCCGGTGGACAACATCTATGCGTCGCCGGTGCTGCTGGGCGATCTGCGGCAGAAGAACTACAACGACCTGATGGTCGTGTCGCCCGATGTGGGTGGCGTGGTGCGGGCGCGGGCCCTGGCCAAGCAGCTGGGCTGCGACATGGCCATCATCGACAAGCGCCGCCCCAAGGCGAACGTGTCGGAAGTGATGCACGTGATCGGCGACATCGAAGGCCGCAACTGCGTCATCATGGACGACATGATCGACACGGCCGGCACGCTGGTCAAGGCCGCCGAGGTGCTCAAGGAGCGCGGCGCCAAGAAGGTTTACGCGTATTGCACGCACCCGATTTTTTCGGGCCCGGCCATCGACCGCATCGCCAAAGGCGACGCGCTGGATGAAGTGGTGATCACCAACACCATTCCGCTGGGGCCGAATGCCGTCGGCTGCAAGAAGATTCGCCAGCTCTCCGTGGCACCGCTGATCGCCGAGACGATCCAGCGCATTGCCAAGGGCGAGTCGGTCATGAGTTTGTTTTCGGACCAGGACAACCTGTTCTGATCTGAAGCAAAAAGTGGTTGCACAGCCGCAGGGTCGCAGGACCTTGCAGGGCTGGAGCAGCTTTTTAAAGTCGGGGTGGAGCTGGTCGCGGCCCGCCCTTTTTGGAGAAGATCATGAAATTCGTCGCTTTTGAGCGCGCCAAGCAGGGCACGGGTGCGAGCCGCCGTCTCCGCATCACCGGTCGCACGCCCGGTATCGTCTACGGTGGCACCGGTGAACCCACGCTGATCGAACTCGATCACAACGCGTTGTTCCACGCCATCAAGAAAGAGGCTTTCCATGCTTCCATCCTCGAGATGGAACTCGCTGGCAAGTCGCAAAAAGTTCTGCTGCGTGACCTGCAGATGCATCCGTACAAGCAGCAGGTCCTGCACATCGACTTCCAGCGCGTGGAAGCCAAGACCAAGATGTCCGTGAAAGTGCCTCTGCACTACAGCGGTGAAGAAGAGTCTCCAGCCGTCAAGGCCGAAGGTTGCCTGGTCAACCACGTCATGACCGAGCTGACGATCTCCTGCTTCCCGGCCGACATCCCTGAATTCATCGCTGTGGACCTGAGCGGCCTGAAGAAGGGCACCTCGCTGCACGTGAAGGAAATCACCCTGCCCAAGGGCGTGAAGTTCGTGGCCAAGGGCCAGGACAACCCGGTGCTGGTGTCGGTGTCTGCCGTGTCGGAAGAGGCGGAAGCCGATGCCGCAGCCGCAGCCGCTGCTGCTGCCGCCGCCCTTGACCCGAAAGCCAAGGCCGCCGGTGGCAAGCCGGCAGCCAAGCCTGCCGCCAAGAAGTAAGCTTCACAGCACTTCACCGCGTCATGGCCTGCAAGGGCCTGTGGCCCCTGTGCTCTCCGGAGTGCAGGGGCCATTTTTTTGATGCCTGGTGATTGTTTTCCGGGTGGCGCAGAGGGTGAAGCTGCCGTGATAATCCCGAAGCAGACCGCATCGGCTTGCCTGACTCGCCGTACCACCCGCTTTTCAACACATGATCAAACTTTTTGTCGGCCTGGGCAACCCGGGCACCGAATACGAGGCCACGCGGCACAACGCGGGTTTCTGGTGGATAGACGCGCTGTCACGCGAGCTCAAGGCGCCACTGGCCCTCGACAAGAGCTACCACGGCCACGTGGCGCGCACCACGGTGAACGGGCAGACGGTCTGGCTGCTCAAGCCGCTGACCTTCATGAACCTCTCCGGCAAGTCGGTGTCGGCACTGGCGCGCTTTTTCAAGGTCGCCCCCGAGGAGGTGCTGGTCGCCCACGACGAGATGGACATCGTCCCGGGCCAGGTCAAGCTCAAGTTTGGCGGCAGCCATGCAGGCCACAACGGCCTGCGCGACATCCATGCGCAACTGGGCACGGCAGACTACTGGCGGCTTCGCATTGGTGTCGGCCACCCCGGCGTGAAGGCCGAAGTCGTCAGCTGGGTGTTGAAGAAACCTTCGCCCGAGCACCGCGTGGCGATTGAAGACTGCATTGCACGCTGCCTGAAGGCGGTGCCCGAACTGCTGGGCGGCAACATGGAAAAAGCCACCATGATGATCCACACGAGCCAGCCGCCAAGGCCCAAGCCGCCGCGCAAGGTGGACACCGAAGACTGACCGCTTCCGGCCTTCTGCTCGCGGACGGCGGGCATGAAAAAGGGCTTGTGACAAGCCCCGTTCCCCTCACCCCGTTGTCGGTCGCCGGCATGGCGCCGGATCCGGCGCCAGCCTATCGGCTGTGGCCATAGACCTGCTTGAAGTGCTTTTGCGCTTCATCCATGGCGGCCTTCTCATCGTGCGCCATGGCGCCGGCCTTGTCGCCCACCGATTTCATGGCATCCGATTTGGACATCATGGTGTCCTTGTCGGCCATTTTTGCCATGGCTGGCGAGGTCAGGCGCAGATCGGGATTCGAGTCGGTCTGCGCATGCACGGCGAACGATGAGGACAGCGCGAAAGAAGCGGCAACGAGAGCCAGTGTGTGATTCAGTTTCATGATTTTCTACCTTGTGAGACCAGTTGAAAAATCGTGCGGCATGAACAACCAGACCTTGTGGATCAGGCCATCCAGCGCGTACGAGGTAGCGGGATCGCCACCTGCACATGAGTCACCGGTGCGCGCTCTTTCTTACAGGGATACACAGGAATTGAAAAGGAACTTTGCCCTGAAGACTGGATCGTGGATGATCCATCAGGGCGATGGCGGACGCGCCACCAGGCACCGCGAGCGCAGGCTGAACTGCGCTGTGATGGATGCCTTGGCGACGTCAGATGCGGCCGAACGGAACGGCAGCCGGGAGGCGGCTAGCGTGCTTCGACAATCGGGATGACCGTCGTCAACCGCTGGTACTTCTGCCACAGGGTTTCACGCGTTTCGACGTGCTGCGGATTCACCGGAATGCAGGCGACCGGGCAGACCTGGACGCACTGCGGCTCGTCGAAGTGGCCCACGCATTCCGTGCATTTTTTCGGATCGATCTCGTAGATCTCCGGGCCGAGGTAGATCGCCTCGTTGGGGCACTCGGGCTCACAGACATCGCAGTTGATGCATTCGTCGGTGATCATCAGTGCCATGGTTCAGGCCCCCCGGCTTTTGTGCGCAGCGGCCAGGGCCTGGGCGATGGAGGGACTCACCATCTGCGCGACATCGCCGCCCAGCTTGCTGATCTCGCGCACCAGCGTGCTGCTGATGCATTGCAGCGAGGCCTCGGGCAGCAGGAACACGGTTTCCACCTGGGGCTGGAGCTTGCGGTTCATCGCGGCCATCTGGGCTTCGTAATCGAAGTCGGTCAGGTTGCGAATCCCGCGCACCACGGCGCATGCGCGGTGCGCCACGCAGAAGTCCATGATGAGGCCCTCGAAGGCCAGCACCTTCACCCCCGGCATCTGGCCGGTGGCCGACCTCACCTGGGCCACACGGGATTCGAGCGCGAACAGCGTCTTCTTGTGATGGGCCTCAGCCACCGCGACGATGACTTCGTCAAAGAGACCGGCGGCGCGGCGCACCACGTCCTCATGACCGAGCGTGAACGGGTCAAAGGTGCCGGAATAAACAGCGATGCGGTGGCTGGCCATGGGGCGAATTATGCCCCGCGTGCCGGCTGCGGACCTTGCGCGCAGGCTCCATCACCCCATCACGGACAAGGGCGCAGCGCACGACGGGTGAGCGCCCAGGCTGCCCGGATGGTCGGCTCAGGTGACCGTCGCATCGGCGGGAACCCGCCGTGACAACAGGTGAAAGTGCACCGCCCCGGCCTTGCCGTGGCGGTGGAGGTGCAGACCCAGGGGCATCAGTTCTTCTTCCGTCCAGGTTTTGGGGGCTTCCAGGTACACCAGCCCCTGCGGTGCCATCGCCAGCGATGCGGCCTGGAGTGCCGGCTCGTACAGCGGCGATTCGAACGGCGGGTCCAGCAGCACCAGGTGCAGGCTGCCGGGCGCGGCGCGACGCAAGGCACCCAGGCCATCGCCGCGCTCGATCCGGACCATGGTCGCCCCCAGTTTGGCCTGCAGCGCCTTGAGCTGTGCGACCAGCGCCATGTCCTGCTCGCACAGCAACACATCGGCTGCGCCGCGCGACGCGGCTTCCAGGCCCAGGGCACCGGTGCCGGCAAACACGTCGATGCAGCGCCAGCCGGTCAGGTCCTGGCCGAGCCAGTTGAACAGGGTTTCGCGCACGCGGCCGGGTGTCGGGCGCAAACCGGGCTTGTCGGCCACCCGCAGCTTGGTGCGTTTCCACTGGCCGCCAATGATGCGGATTTCGTGGGCCAGGGGGCCGCTGGCGCCGGAGCGCTTGGCCAGAGGTGTGCGGGAAGAAGAGGGAGCGGACTTGGCAGGCGTTTTCATCAGGCCTCAAGCTTACCCGGCCGGCGGTCGCCCCTGGCGATGCAACGCCTTTTCCGGCTCTTTCAACGTCTTCAACGTCTTTTGCCGCTTGCGGAATCGTCGCCCAGCGGTGCCAGGTCGGACGCGTACACCCGATTCCCCAGCTGGAGCTCCTGGCCGTCCTGCCAGGCCGCCTCGAACGCTGCAAGCTCTGCGGCTGACGCATGCTCGTAGCGCTGTGTGGCCGACAGTGCCGCGGACGGGCCGGCAACGCCTCGCACAGGGCTGGGGCGGCTGACCTCAAACCCCTGTATCTGTGCGTTCACCTGCCAGTACACCCCCGCGACGCCAATGCCGTAACGCGCGGCGGCGCTCTTGGTGATGGCATGGCCCAGGTCTGCCAGATAGGCCGGCTGGCCTTTCTCGTCGTGCAGGAAGTCAGTCGACAAGTCCATCATCACGGCGTACTGGTGCCCGCGCTTGTCGGCACGCACCACCTTGATCTTGTAGCTGGCCGACAGGACGCCGTGCGCCTGCATGGTGACCTTGATGGCCTCATAGAGCAGGTCACGGCGAAACGCCATGCGCTCTTCCAAGGTCATTTTCACAGGCCCGGTTTCCGGGCTGTCCAGCGCGGAGGCAGGCCCCTGGGGATGGGGAGATTTCCCCGATCCCAGAAGTTTCTTGAGTGTGAACATGCCCGAACCCTCATCAACAGTGGCTCTGCGGCGCAAAACCATCCGCCACCGCAGCACCTTGCCAGCAGCATCCCGGGTGAGCAATGCCGGGCAGTCACTGGAAGGGTGTGCGCTGAACGTAACCAAATATTACGGCGTTTACCCCTTTGTGGCAATGTGCGGGGCGGAAATCAGCGCCTGTAGCGTCGGGGCAGTTGCTCAGGGGACCGCATTGCCCAGCACCACCGTCACCATGCGCTCGGGCTGCAGCTTGCGCGCAAAAGCGGCCTTGATGTCAGCCGTGGTGAGCCGTGCCACCTGTTGCGTCCAGGTGTCCAGGTAATCCAGCGGGAGCTGGTTCCACGCAATGCCGGCCACGTTATCCAGCAGCTTGCGGTTGCTGTCCAGACGCAGCGCGAAGCCGCCGATCAGGTTGTCCTTGGCGGCCTGGAGTTCGGCCTCGGTCGGGCCGTTGGCCACGAAGTCGCGCACCACCTGGCGCACCAGTGCCACGGCCTGGCTGGCCTGGTCCGGCCGCGTCTGCAGGCCCACCGTGAAGCTGCCGGCATGCAGGCCGGGCGAAAAATAGCTGTACACCCCATAGGTCAAGCCGCGCTTTTCGCGCACCTCGGTCGAAAGACGCGAAACAAACCCACCGCCGCCGAGAATGTAGTTGCCCACGGTCAAGGCAAAGTAGTCCGGGTCGGCGCGCCTGAATCCGGGCTGCCCCATCAGCACATGCGCCTGGGCGGAATCGAAGGCGATGCGCTGCTCCAGCGGCTGCGCCAGGGGCGCCACCTCGGCCACCGCTGGCAGCGGCGGCAGGCTGGCACACGTCTGCTGCGGCAGCCGCGCCAGCAATTGCGTGGCGATGCGGTCGGCCTGCGCGCGCGTCACCGCACCCACCATGCTGATGCGCGCCCGGCATGCCGCCACGCTGGTGGCATGGAGAGCCTGCATGTCGGCCACGCTGATGCGTGCCAGCGTGTCTTCGGTCGTCTGGAAGCCGTAAGGGTGTGCTCCATAGACCGCCCTGGCATAGGCCCGCCCGATCACGGTAGCCGGCCGGGTGGACGACTCCTTGAGAGCGGCCTGCATGCGCTGGCGCTCGCGTTGCCACACGGCGTCGGGGAATGCAGGCTCTGCCATCACGCGCGCGGCCAGCGCCACGGCCCTGGAGAGCAGGTCTGGCTCGGTGAGCGATCGCAGCGAGAACCCGAGGCGATCCGGCGTGGCGCCGGCGCCGAACTGGGCTCCCAGATCGGCCCAGGCCTCACTCAGGGCGTTTTCATCCATCGCCGCCTCCCCCGCGCGGCCCTTCACGCCTTTTTCCAGCATGCCGCTCATCACGCTGGCGAGTCCGGCCTGGGCGGGCGGGTCGCGGCGGCTGCCGGCGTCGAAGTCGACCTGGACATCGAGCATGGCAATCGCCGGGCTCTCCACCAGAAACACCTGGGCGCCGTTGGGCTGCGTCCACTGCTGGATCGGAATGGCAGCGCTGGCCAGGGGGTGCATGCACCAGGCCGCAAGGGCCAGCCAGGCGGCAGCCTGGTGCCGCCCTGCGCGCCGTACTGTCTTTTCAAATGGGGATGTCATGGGGGAAACCGGTGAAGTCCTGGCGGGATGGCGCATGTGAAAGGTGCGCCTCAGTGGCGGATGGGTGTTGCAGGCTGGCGCGGCTTGCGGTTCGGGTCCAACGGTTGCGGCAGCAAGGTGGACACCGTCATCTGGTCATCGCCGAAATACCGGGCGGCCACCGACTGCACCTCGGCGGCGGTGACGCGGCGCAGGGCGGCCATCACCCGCGCACTGCCGTCCAGCGGCAAGCCCTGCACCCAGTTGGAACCCAGCTCGCGTGCCTGGTTGAACACCGAATCGAGCTTGTAGGTTTCACTGGCCACCCACTGTGTTTTCACGCGGTTGAGTTCCGCCTCGCTCACGCCTTCGCGGGCGATGCGTGCCACCTGCTGGCGCAGCGCGTCGGCCACCTGCTCGGTGGTCTTGCCCGCCGCCGGCACGCCGTCGAGCACAAAGAGCTGGGGGCCACGTCCCATCAGGCCGTTGGAGGCGCCGGCGCTGTCGGCCAGGCGCGGGCTGACGCCTTCACCCTGCACCAGCGCACGGTCCAGGCGGGCGCCCGAGTAACCGTCCAGCACGGCCGCCAGCACCGCGAGAGCCAGTGCATCGCGGCTGGCCGCTGCCGTGGGGGAGTTTGCATCGGCGCCGTCCATCAGGTCCGCAGACTGCAACTGAGGTGTCTTGAAAGCCAGGCTGACATAGGCCTGGCTGGCAGGCGCCTTGAAGTCCATGCGCCGCACGCCGCTCTGCTCGGGCTCCAGGCGGGGCTTGCGCACAGGCACAGGCCGCGCGGTGATGCCGCCATAGTATTTTTCGGCCAGTGCCTTGACCTGCGCCACCTCCACATCGCCAGCCACCACCACGGCAGCGTTGGCCGGCACATACCAGCGGCGATAGAAGTCGCGAACATCAGCAGGCGTCATCGCATCCAGGTCGCTCATCCAGCCCACCACCGGCCGGCGGTAGGGCGAGGCGACGAAAGTGATGGCGTTGGCGTTCTCGTACAGCATGGCCCGCGGCGAGTCCTCGGTCCGCAAGCGGCGCTCTTCCTTCACCACCTCGATCTCGCGCTTGAACTCGTCGTCGGGCCACTGGTTGTTGGCAAAGCTGTCAGACTGCAGGCGCATCACGTCCTCGAGCCTGCCCGCCGGAATCTGCTGGTGGTAGCCGGTGTTGTCGCGGCTGGTGAAGGCGTTGTCGCGCCCGCCGAGAGCCGCCACGCGCCGGGAGAATTCGCCGGGTGGTACGGTGGCCGTGCCTTTGAACATCATGTGCTCCAGCGCATGCGCCACGCCGGAGGTGCCATCGACCTCGTCCATGGAGCCGACGCGAACCCACAGCATGTGCACGACCGTGGGGGCCCGACGGTCCGGTTTGACAATCAGCGTCATGCCGTTGGCCAGCGTGAACTGCGCCACCGGCGCAGCGGGCGCCTGGGCCATGGCCGCGGACCCCGCGCATGCCAGCAGCCCGGCCACCAGCCAGCGGCGCCAAGCCCTGCGCGGCAGGCCGACACAGGGACAGGGAGCAAAGGTTGCCAGAGGTGTCAAAGAGCCGGTCAGGGGGTGTTTCATAGAATAGGAATCCGGCGTCAGGTGAGACCGCGTGAAAGATCGTGCGGTACAGCGTGCGGAATGGCACATGCCGAGCAGCCCACTCAGACTCCACAAGCATACCGAATGTTCAGTTTTTTCAAGAAAAAATCCCCCGCGGCCGCCCAACCGGCGGCCGCGCCGCCAGTTGCAGCACCGGCCACCCCGCCAGCGGCGGTGCCGGCAATGCCCGTCCCGGCCGGCAGCCTGATCGGCACCGCCCTGGTCACACCGATCACCCTGCCGCCTGCGGACGTGGCGCCCGAGCGCGCCAGCTGGCTGGGCAAGCTGCAGGCGGGTCTGCGCAAGACGGGCGCCAGCATCTCCACCGTCTTCACCGGCAATCGCATCGACGATGCGCTGTACGAAGACCTGGAAACCGCGCTGCTGATGGCCGACACCGGCGTGCGCGCCACCGAACACCTGCTGGCCGATGTGAAACGCCGCGTGCGCGAGGGCGGCATGACGCACCCGGTGGCTGTGAAGAACGCGCTGGTCGATTCGATTGCGCTGCTGCTCAAACCCCTGGAGCAGGCGCTGGTGATTGGCCAGTACCTGCCCACGGTGATCATGGTCACCGGCGTCAATGGCGCCGGCAAGACGACGTCCATCGGCAAGCTCACCAGCCACCTGGCCGGTGAAGGCGCCACGGTGCTGCTGGCGGCCGCCGACACCTTCCGCGCCGCTGCACGCGAGCAACTGGGTGTCTGGGCCGACCGCAACATGGTCGAGATCGTCAGCCAGGAAGGCGGCGACCCGGCCGCCGTGAGCTTTGACGCGGTGACCGCCGGCAAGGCACGCGGCAAGGACGTGGTGCTGGTCGATACCGCCGGACGGTTGCCGACGCAGCTGCACCTGATGGAGGAACTGCGCAAGATGAAGCGGGTGATCGCCAAAACCGGCACGGCCAACATCCCCACTCCGCTGCCGGACGCCAGCCCCGAAGCAGCGATTCCGCCGCACGAGATCCTGCTGGTCATTGACGGCAACACCGGCCAGAACGCGCTGGCCCAGGTGAAGGCGTTTGACGACGCGCTGGGGCTGACCGGCCTCATCGTCACCAAGCTCGACGGCACCGCCAAGGGCGGCGTGCTGGCAGCGATTGCCTTGTGGGCGCGCGAGCGGGCGCTGGCCCAGCCGCAGCGCCGGCCGGTCCCCGTGTATTTCATTGGCGTCGGCGAGAAGCTGGAAGACCTGGAGACCTTCAACGCCCGCGAGTTCGCCCAGGCGCTGCTGGCCTGATCTCCCCACCGCCAGTCGTGCAGGTGACTTGCGCGGTTCTGCCGCTGTACTACAGTGCCTGAAAGCCTGTTCAAGGAGACACCGTGAGCACCACCACCGAAACCTCCGACCATGCTGCCATCGCCCCCCGGCGGGTCGACCAGTTGCTGACCCATTACGGCGAAAGCCACCAGAACCCGCGCAACGAGCTGATCCACTTCGTCGCCATTCCGGTCATCATGCTCAGCCTGGTGGGCATGCTGTTCGCACTGCACCCGTATGTGGCCTATGCATTTGTCGGCGCCAGCATGGTGTATTACCTGCGGCTGTCGATGGTGTTTTTTGCGGCGATGCTGCTGTGGTCGCTGCTGACGTTTGCGCTGCTGTTCGCCATGGGCGAGCGCCTGCTGCCGGTGTGTGTGGCGCTGTTTGTCGGGGCCTGGGTGTTGCAGTTCATCGGCCACCGCATCGAAGGCAAGAAGCCGTCGTTTTTCGAGGACATCCAGTACCTGTGGGTCGGACCCCTCTTTGTGCTCAGCAAGCTGTTCGGCAAACTGGGCCTGCGCTGGTAGGCGCCGGACCCGCAGCGCTTTGACTTGAAACGGCGCATCACGCCACCACCTGCCCCTTTTCAAGGATTCCTCTTTTGCCCCGCTTCATCCGATCGCTTGTGCGCTTTGTTTTCAAACTCGTTCTGGGTGTTTTTGCCGCCATCTTTGCCGTCAGCCTGCTGGCGGCAGCGCTGGTCGTGGTGCTTCTGAGCCTGCTCAAGGCGCTCATCACGGGCCGCAAACCGGCGCCCGCCGTAGTGTTCGGCAAGTTCCAGCGCTACTCGCCGCAAGGCATGTGGCCGGGCGGGCGTGCAGACGCCGAAGCAACCGCCCGGGGTGAGGTGGTGGATGTGGAGGTGCGCGAAGTGCAGGAACCGGCCCGCCGCATCGTTGATGACCAGGGCGGCGATCCGCGGTCACGCTCATAACGCCCCCCATCACAGCGGCCTTTAGGCCTTTACTCAGCACGACGCTGAGCCTCGCAGCAACCGCCATCTGCCCGCACCCTTCGAAAAGTACTGGTAATTCCTGATTTTTCAGGCCAATTGCCGCCTTGAAAGCATGGATTTCTTGGTATCATCCAGTTTCGTATACGAAATAAAGAATATTTCAATGACCTCCCTGCTCCCCTGGCTCACCGAATCGTCTGCCGATCGCTTCAGCGACGTGCGCGATACCTCGCTGGCCAAGCTGGTACGGGATGACATGCTGGCGCTGATCCTGAAGGGCGTGCTGGCACCCGGACAGCGCATCAACGAGCCGGATGTGGCGAGCCGCCTGCAGGTGTCCCGCGTGCCGGTGCGCGAGGCCTTGCGTGAACTCGAAAGCTCGGGGCTGGTGGTGTCGCGCAAGCATTCGGGCGTGTTCGTGCGCGAACTGGGCAGCGACGACATCCGCGATCTGTACCAGATGCGCGGCCTGCTCGATGGTTTTGCCGGTCGCTGCGCGGCGCAGCTGTCCGCAGAAAAACGCCAGGCCCTGCTGGACCTGCTCGACCAGTCCGCCAACGCCATGCTGCAGGCCGCCGATGCACACGACGTGCAGCGCTACTACGCCGAAAACCTGCGCTTTCACTGGGCGATTGTGGAATCGGCCGGCAACCGCCAGCTGTCCGAGAGTTACCGCAGCATCGTGCAGAAGCTGCACCTCTCGCGCCTGAAAAATCTGTCGCAGGACATTGGCATGCGCGCCTCGATTGCCGAGCATGTGGACATCGCGCAGGCCGTGCGCGACGCCGACGCGCCCCGCTGCGAGGCCCTGCTGGCCCGGCATGTGGGCGACGCCTATCAAAGGCTGCTGCAAGCCAGCACGCAGGCTGTAGCGCAGACACCTACGCCCTTGAAGACCTCCATGGCAGCCGTCGCCTGAGCCTGCCCGCCGACTGCCTCGCCCCTTCCCCATTGATTCCATCCATTCCAGACCTGATTTCAAAAACCGGAGACATCCATGAAACGACGCACCCTTCTGCAAGCCGCCCCGGCCCTGATTTATGCCCCCGGCATCGCCCTGGCGCAAAGCCCCTTCCCCAACAAGCCCTTCCGCTACATCGTGCCGGTGGCTGCCGGCGGCGGCAGCGACATGGTGGGCCGCACCGTGACCGATCGCTGGGGCAACCTGCTGAAGCAGACTTTTGTTGTCGACAACCAGGGCGGCGGTGGTGGCGTGATTGCCTGCCAGGCCACCATGCGCGCGCCGGCCGACGGCTACACGCTGATGCAGGGCTATGTGGCCACGCACGGCACCAGCCCCGCCACCCGCAAGCTGCCCTATGACCCGATCAAGGACTTCACGCCCATCGGCATGATTGGCGCCACGCCCAATGTGCTGGTCGTCACCAGCTCCCTGCCGGTGAACACGGTCAAGGAGTTTGTCGAGTACCTCAAGAAGAACCCCGGCAAGGTGAGCTACGGCTCGGCCGGCGCCGGTTCGCTCACCCACCTGACGATGGAGCTGTTCAAGCAGCAGGTCAACTCCTTCATGGTGCACATCCCCTACCGCGGCATCGCACCGGCCTTCACCGACCTGATCGGTGGCCAGACCCAGGCCATGTTCCCAGGCCTTGCCGCGGCGATTCCGCACATCCGTTCGGGCCGCGTGCGCCCGCTGGCGGTGACCGGCCTGTCGCGCCATCCGCAGTTCAAGGATCTGCCCACGCTGGACGAGTCCGGCTTCAAAGGCTTTGACGCGCAGCAGTGGTACGGCGTGGTCGGCCCGGCCGGCATTCCAGCACCCATCGTCAAGCAACTGAACGAGACGCTGGGCGTCGTGCTCAAGGCACCGGACCTGCGCGAAAAGCTGGCGGTCGAAGCGATCGAGCCGAATGTGATGACGCCTGAGCAGTTCGCTGCGTTCATGAAGGTCGACATCGCCCGCTGGACCAAGATTGCCAAGGACCGCGGCATCCAGCTTGACAGCTAAAAACGCCCAGCACACCCTCTCACAGTCCTGACTGCGAGAGGGTGCCTGCCCGGGTTCCGTGCCCTGGCTTTTCTTTTTGACTTTCAACGTTCCAACCCACGGCAATCCTGTTTGCCACAACACACTTCAACACCATGGCCCGCAATACCCAGGTCGCTGCCGACCACAACGCCCCTGCCGTCACCCGCATCCTCGCCCAGTTCGTCGCCACGCACCCCTCGCGCGGCTGGAGCGACGCCGTCGACCACGAGGCGCACCGCACCTTCATGAACTGGCTGGGCTGCGCTGTTGGCGCTGCACAGCATGAGGCCGCCGATGCCGCACTCGCTGCGGTGCAGATGCTGCAGCCGGCCGCCCAGGCCAGCGTGCTCGGCCGCAAGGAAAAGGTCGACATGGCCAGCGCCGCGCTTGTCAACGGCATCACCTCGCACACCTTCGACTTTGACGACACCCACCTCAAGACCATCATTCACCCCGCGGGCCCGGTGGCGTCCGCCGTGCTGGCCATGGCCGAGCACACCGGCGCATCCGGCCGCGACGTGATCGACGCCATCGTCATCGGCATCGATGTGGCCTGTCGCGTTGGCAATGCCATGTACCCCGAACACTACGACCGCGGCTGGCACATCACCGGCTCCACTGGCACGCTGGGTGCGGCCGCCGCCTGCGCGCGCCTGCTCAAGCTCGACGTGGACCAGACCGCCATGGCCCTGGGCATTGCCGCCTCGCAACCCGTCGGCATGCGCGAACAGTTCGGCACCATGACCAAACCCTTTCACCCCGGTGGCGCGGCCCGTGCCGGCCTGATGTCGGCCCTGCTTGCCAGCAAGGGCTTCACCGCCAGCCCCAGGGCGCTGGAAGCGCCGCGCGGCATGATGCAGACCGTCTCGACAAAGAACGACTGGAACGAGATCACCGGCGAGCTGGGCCAGCGCTTCGAGATTTCCTTCAACAGCTACAAGCCCTTTGCGTGCGGCATCGTGATCCACCCGAGCATCGACGCTTGCGCTCAGTTGCGCGAAAGATTCACCAAAGAAGGCGTGACGCCCGAGCAGATCGAGCGCATCGAGCTCAAGGTGCATTCGCTGGTTCTCGAACTCACTGGCAAGAAGGAGCCGGCTGACGGCCTGCAGGCCAAGTTCAGCGTGTACCACGGTTGCGCCGCAGGCCTGACCTTCGGCCGCGCTGCGGAAGAAGAGTTCTCGGACGACATCGTCAACCGCGCCGACATGGTGGCACTGCGCCGCAAGGTCGTGGCCACGGTGGACGACTCCATCGACGAAGCCAGTGCCGACGTGACCGCCGTGCTGACCGACGGCCGCCGCGTGCACGTGTTTGTCGAACACGCCATCGGCTCGCTGCAGAACCCTATGACCGATGCCAATCTGGAAGCCAAATTCCACGGTCTTTCGGACGCGATACTGGGCGCCGGACAGACCAGCGAGCTCATCAAGGCCTGCTGGGCTGTGGGCACTTCTGCCAATGTAGCCGCCATCGTGGCGCTGGCGGCGCCCAAGGCCTGAGCTGCGCCACGGCCGGTGGCGACCGGAAAGACCGGATCCAACGGCCAGTGTGCCGTACCAGCAAACGTGAAACCGTGCGGCGCTGGCCGGTCACACCTCAGTCTTGTACGTCAGCGCCCTGCAGGTCTGAAGCAATCAACCTGAACTGCTCCAGGGCAGCCTCCAGGTCTTCGACGATTTCCTGCGCGATCACGGCAGGTGGCGGCAGGTTGTCGCTGTTGGCCAGGCTGTTGTCCTTGAGCCAGAAAATATCGAGGCTGGCTTTGTCGCGCGCCACCAGTTCGTCGTAGCTGTAAGCGCGCTTGCGGCCTTCGGGGTTGTCAGTCGATCAGGTGGCTTGGCGTTGGTGGTGATTGGGCGCGCCCGTCGGCCATCTTGAAGAACAGCAGGTAGGTGAGTTGCTCCGCGTCGTCGCCATAGCTCATGCCGTCGTCGCGCAGCACGTTGCAGTAGTTCCAGAGCTTCTGGACCACCATGTGGGTGGTGGTGTTCATAGGTCTTTTAATTGTGCAATCTGCTGCAGCCGGGCCTTGACGGCTTGCTCTCGCTCCGAGTCGCTCAGCAAGCCCGGTAGCGCATTGTGGAAAGCGGGCATGTCCAGCAGCCCTGCTACCGATTGGCCCACATGCATGCGAACTGCTTCGCTCGCGGCTGACATCTCCAGCACCACGGTGGAGCGCCCTTCCATCACAGTCATGATGTCTTCCAGGTCATGGCTCAAGTACACGTCGTTTTGACCGCGGTCTTTGAAGGCTTCGAACTTGGTAGCCAGAAAATGTGGCGCCGATAAATGCCGCAAAACGAGTCCACCGGTCAGCTCCACCGTCAAGGCCGCCTCAAAGCCCAGCCGATACCACGGGTTGGCAAAACCCATCACCTTTTCATCCAGCGGCACCAAGTCCAATTGCATACGGTTCCAGAACCAACGAAATGGCGGCGTGTTGTCCGCCATGGTTTGCTTGAAGCCGCGCTCACCCAGCTGTTCCGCAAGTCGGTGATAGGCCGCCAGCGTAGCCACTTCCACAATGGCGTCCACGTCTTGCGTGGGTCGCACGTCCATCAAATTTGCATCGTCCACCAGTAAGCCTGTGGCGCAGCCGCCAACAAAAACCACCTGCCCGCAGAGCGGGCCCATAGCCTGCGCCATGCCGACCAATAGCCCCAGGTTCGGGTTAGCCATACATGGGGCCTTTCGCTGGTCTGGGCGCATCTGGGTCAATCAGCGCCTGCAACCGCTCCAGTGCCATACCCCGCTCCCGAGCCTTGCCTACCCGCAAGGCATCAAACAGCGCCAGTAGTTCGTACAGCTTGGCGTCCTGCATGGCCGCAAAAGGCACAGACGGGTGCAGCGGCTCTACCCCCACGCCGCGTACTGAGCCGTTAGGGTGCGGCCACACAAAGTCAATGCTTCCAGGCGCAAACACCCCGGAAAACGCGGGTGCGCTGTGGCTGGTAGGAACGCCCACTGCCAGCGGCAAACGCACACCTGGAAAAGCGTACTTGGCGCCATGCAAGGAAAATTCGGCCAGATTGTGGGCATGCGTGCGGACTGCGTTGTCCGACACTGCGAACCCACCAGCCGCATAGGCACGGGGTACCCTTTTTCGAGTGACCCGGTAAATCCCCGTAGGCTCCTGCGCACTCATCACCGAATCGATATCACTCGCCAACGATTGGGGAATCACCGCATAGTTTTGTAGCAACAGCCCCGCCTGCATCCCGCGCTTCACGCATGCATGCGCCTCTGACACGCTGATGCCCAGCTCCTGCGCCAGCCGCGCATACGTCCAGCGCTGCTCGCCCCAAGCCACCAGCTTGAGGGCTACCAGAAAGTCTTGGGGTTTGAGCTGCATTTATATTCAATATTCGTGAATCGCGAATATAGAATATAGAATATAAATGAATTGCCAATGGAATGCAAGCCACAAGGGAAATGCGCCTCTGGCCGTCGCAGAAACTACGCAGGCCACCCTAAACACAGGTGCAAGTCACTTAGGATAAGTCACCACTGCACCCTGCACTTGCACCACGCCTTTGCTCTGCAAGGTCCGTAACATGGCTTCGACGTCTGCCGCAGTGCTGTTTTCGTCGAGCATCGGCTTGAGCGCGTTCAGAAATGACTTGAGCTTGGTCGGCGCCTTGTTGCCCATCTTGACCAACCCCTTGGTAATGCGGTCGAGCAGCTTGGCCTCCGGCGTCGCGCCGGGTTTCGTTGGCTTGGGCACAACTGCTTTCTTCGCAGCGGCCTTCTTGGTTGCGGGCGCCTTTTTGGCAGCTGCCACTTTGAAGGGCGCGGCGGGTTTGGGTGCAGCCTGCTTCGCCTCTGCTTTTTTCGCTACGGCTTTCTTGACTACTGCCTTCTTCGCTGCCAGAGGCACGGCCACTGGTGTGGCAGGTTTCACCAAAGTCGCCTTCTTGGCAACAGGCACTTTGTACCCAACGCGACGGGTGCGAAAGCCGAGCATGCGGGCATGTGCCAGCATCGGTTCGTAGCCGCGGTCGTTGGCAACCACTACCAGCTCGGCGTCCGGGTGCTTGGCCGCTACATAGCCCAGGTAGAACGACAAATGAAAGTCCAGGGCATTGGGGCCCCTGCCCGACCGCGGCACCACCGTCACCCGCTCATGGCTCGCAGCAAAGGCTTGTGCCTGCTTGGCCTGGTGCGGGCCATGGAACAGCCATACGTCGGTAAAGGCTGGCACCAGCTCGTACAACTCATCGAGTGCGGGCTGAACATTTTCAAAGTCCAGCAGCACATGCCGTTCTTTCATGGCGCTCTCCCTGAAGCTTGAATCGGATTTGAACCCTCGTGCTGATTGAGTGAGCAGCTATTGCCATGCAATGGCAGAAGTGAAACCGATGGCGCGGGTCCAGAAATCCTTTTGCGCATAGTGGCTCCCCAGCCGGGGACGAATGGGGTCGCCCTCGCCCACATAGAGCATGTCACCCTCACCATCCGGGCTCGGCCCAAGAACGGTCTGCGCAAGCTCGGGCCGGGCCTTGACCTGCGGCAGCAGTGCACACTGGAACACCAGCGCCTTGCCGATCAAATTGGACTTGTCTACGATGCGCAGGCCGTCAGGGTCGCCGTCGGCGTCGGCGTCGAAGATGCGGAGAGAGAAGGGCGTGGTACCACTCATGCGGGCCCGCCCCAAACCTTTACCGCATGTGAAAATAGGAGTGCGCTGCGGCTCGCAATAGCCGCCTCGTCCCATGTGGTGGCAGTCATCAATGCCTTGTTCAACTGCAGATTCGAGTGCTCAAAGAGGGCATTGCGCTTGACGCCGAACTCCCTGTTTCTCACCGAGCGATTGACCCCGTAATGCACCATCGTGAGGTTACCGAACACCGGCACTGAAGCCTGACGATTGGCGATCAACTGACTCTTCTCGCTCAACTGCGTCGCAGCGTACAACAGCAGCAGCGCGTCAGAAATCTCCTGCTGAGAAACCGTCATACTGTTCGCCAACGGCCAATATTCAGCCCACGACTGCGGCAGGATATGGTCAATGTCCATGTCATCCAGGCTCAGGACCACCTTCTCCTCAGTACGTGCCGAGCGCATGGCCATTTCCAGGCGATGGAACATGGCTCGCAACTTGGCAGCGTCCAGCCGCCCAGGGTAGATCTCGACGCTGAGCCAGTGCTTCCTGAATTCGTCGTCCCGGGGCCAGCGCGACGCTTCACCAGTGAGGCCTGCAAGAAAGTCCTTGAACTCCCGGGCGTCTGCGCCTGCCTCGAACAGTTTTTTGAGTTGCAGAGCAAAGACCTTGTTGTAGTTCTTGCGCGAAAGCCCGCAGACGGTACGCCGCACGAGATACGACTCAATGGCATCAAAGATCGCGCGCTGGTCGGCATCAGGCAGGGAGCCAGCCGCCACGTTGAGTGCCAGGGCGTGTGTGGCCGACCCATCCCAAACGGCAATGCGCCGACCGAACTCGGCGATGGGCGCGGTGCCAACCCCGGTGGCCAGGCCTTTGTAGTGCTCGGAGTATCGGTTCAAGAAATGCAGCTGAGCGCCAGCGCTGTGCAGCGCCGACTCGCCATCCACGCAGCGGCGGTAGCCGGCATACAAGCGGCCGATGTCAATTTCCTCGCCCGTCTGCGCCTGCACCGCCGTTTGCACAAACCATTCCAGCCGGGGCTTGTTCAGGCGCCCGCGCTTTTGGGGCTCAGACCACAGCGGTGCCTCAAACTGACACCACAGGTTGTTGTAGAGCTGGTCGGCGTCGGTGCCCGCACGCATGAAGATGAAGTTGCGTATCAGGTCGGTGGCATGCAGTTCGGCACCCCGGCCATTGAGTGTCTCAAAGATGACCTGGGCGTCGTCCTCCTCACCCAGAGAGATGCACACGATGGACAAGTCGGTAAGGATAGCGGAAGCTAGCGCGGCCATGAGTTGTGTTGGAGGCGTCTCAATGTCACTGTCGATCCACTCCTGCATGGCCTCTCGGAAGTAGCAGATGGCCTCCAGCGCGGGCGGGTGGTCTGCGCCGATCTTGCGCAGCGTGCCTTGGCGAGTGAAGCTGTCCGCGAAGCGCTCCTGCAGTTGCTCGTAACTGGCCGCCGTCATGGCGCTGACGAACTGTTGCCGATCGCGGAAGGTGGGCCAGAGCTTGAAGCGCTCCACCTCTCGGTCCTCCATGGTCTCGGGGTTGGGGTTGTTGAGGCAGGCTTCCACCACCGAGAGTAGCGCCGTCTGCCCGGCTTCGCGCAGCACGTGGCACAGGGCTGTGAGCACGTACTGCATGGTGGTGAGCCGCTGTTGCCCGTCGATGATGTGGTGGCGCTCCACACCCAGCAAGCCAAGCTTCTTCTGTGGCTCCAGGACCACGGCACCCATGAAGTGCGGCACCGGCTTGTTGCCCTGGATGCGAGCTTCGGCCTTGTCGCGGATGTCTTCCCACAGCGGCCCCCACTGCTCCTCGCGGTTCCACACGTAGGCCCGCTGGTAAAACGGCACGCGGTATTGGCGGCGATCCTGGTAGACCTGTTGGACGGTGACGGTGGTTGATTGCATGGTTCTCCCTGTGGCTTATTTGTTGGATTACGGGGCGTGGAACGCTTTGGATAGTCGGCAAAGCCAAAGCCAGTGTTGAGGGGGAATTCGCGGATGGCCACGCTCTTGACCAGGCCGTCCCCGGTGTGAATGTTGGCTTCGGCCATGCTGCAGACGTGCCAACCAGCCTGCTGTAACAGGGTGTCAATCGTGGCTCTGGCTTTGGCTTCTGGCGTCATTCCCTCTCCGGTGCGAACCATTCTAGGGGGCAGCCATTTTTGGGCGTCCTCAGGTTATGCGGGGCAGGTACGCACGGGCGCGCCTTGCGACACGGAGCGTTCCAAATTCAACCCATTGGCTGCCGGTGCAGGCTTTACCGGCCTGAAACCTCCCGAGAGAACTAAAACACCCGGAATGGCTCCAAACTAGGGTTACTACTGATTAGCCTTGCGCTATCCGGTTGATTGAACCTCTTGTTTAGCACTCTCCACAAGGGAGTGCTAATATTTAGCCCTAGTGAAAAGGAGTTCTTCCATGTCTTATGCCCTCTCGCCCAAGTTGCTGACGCCCGCCGTCGCCGCGCCGGTTTCCGGAGGCGGTGCCGTGGCTGCTGTGAACCCCTGGGCGCTGGTGCCCCCGCTGGGCAACCTGGACGCGTACATTTCAGCCGTGAACCGGCTGCCCATGCTCACCCTGGAGCAGGAGCAGGAATACGCCAAAAACCTCAAGGAAAACAACGATCTTGATGCTGCCGGTAAGTTGGTGCTCTCTCACTTGCGCCTGGTGGTGTCGATTTCTCGCAAATACCTGGGTTATGGCCTGCCGCACGGCGACCTGATCCAGGAAGGCAACATCGGCCTGATGAAGGCCGTGAAACGCTTTGATCCGGACCAGAACGTACGTCTGGTCAGCTACGCCATGCACTGGATCAAGGCCGAGATCCATGAGTACATCCTGAAGAACTGGCGCATGGTAAAGGTGGCTACCACCAAGGCCCAGCGCAAGCTGTTCTTCAACCTGCGCTCGATGAAGCAGGGCTACAAGGACGACGCCGGTGTGGCAACCCACCGCGACACACTGACCGAAGGCCAGATCGACGACATGGCCAAAACGCTGAACGTCAAGCGCGAGGAAGTCATCGAGATGGAGCAGCGCATGTCGGGCGGCGACGTGCTGCTGGACCCGAGCCCGAGCGACGACGGCGAAGACGCCTTCGGCCCGATCGCCTACCTGGCCGATGCCACGCAGGAGCCGACGGCGCTGATGGAGTCGCGCCAGCGCGACAGTCTGGCCAGCGACGGCATCACCGCTGCGCTGGATGAGCTGGACCCGCGCGCGCGCCGCATCGTGGAAGAGCGCTGGCTGAAAGTGAACGACGACGGCTCAGGCGGCATGACGCTGCACGATCTGGCGGCCGAGTACCAGGTGAGTGCCGAGCGGATTCGCCAGATTGAAGTGGCGGCGATGAAGAAGATGAAGAAGGTTCTGGCGGCCTACGCCTGAGCGCCAGACTCATCGGCCAAGGCCTGTACCCGGAAGGGTACGGGCCTTTTTCATGCGCGCAAGGAAACCGCTCCGCCGCTGCCCGTAAGCGATCAGCTGTTCTTGAGCAGCAGGCGGATGTCCGATGCCAGCACCTCGGCGCCCGCGCCGTAGCGGTTGTAGAGGCGGATGCGGCCCTTGCCGTCAAAAATATAGCTGCCGGCGGAATGGTCCATGGTGTAGCTGCCGGGCGTCTTGCCATCGACCTTCTTGTAATACACCTTGAAGTCCTTCGCGACCTGCACCAGTTGCTCCGGCGTCGGCCGCAGGGCCAGAAAACTCGGGTCGAAGTTGGCCATGTAGGGCTTGAGCAGTTCGGACGTGTCGCGCTCCGGGTCGACCGTGATGAAGATGGCCTGCAGCTTGTCGCCATCGGGGCCCAGCAACTGCTTGACCTGCGCCAGTTCGGCCATCGATGTGGGGCATACGTCGGGGCATTGCGTGAAGCCAAAGAACACCACCACCACCTTGCCGACAAAGTCGCCGAGCGTTCTCACCTTGCCGTATTGATCCGGCAATGAGAAGCCCTGGGCGTAGTCGGCACCGGTGAGGTCAACACTCTTGAACTGCGGTTTGGATTCGGTGCAGGCCACCAGGGACGCTGCGGCGAAAGCGATCAGGGTACGGCGATGGATGGTCATGATGTTCCGTGGGTCGGCGTGAACCGGCTTGGCCGGCCACAGGCACTTCGAGGATGAGTCAAATCAGGTAGTGGTCCAGCAACAGGGCGGCAAACAGCGCCGACAGATGGATCAGTGAAAACCGGAAGGTCTTGCGTGCCAGCGCGTCCGAGTAGTCGCGCCATAGGCGCCAACCGTACCAGCTGAAGCCGACGCTCAGGCCCACTGCGGCCACCAGGTACAGCCAGCCGCTCATGTGGAAGATGAACGGCATCACACAGGCCGGGAACAGCACCAGCGTGTAGAGCAGGATCTGCAGACGCGTGAACTCGTTGCCGTGCGTCACGGGCAGCATGGGCAGGCCCGACTTGCGGTAGTCCTCCACCCGGTAGAGCGCCAGCGCCCAGAAGTGCGGTGGTGTCCAGAGAAAGATGATGAGGAACAGGATCAACGCCTCAGGGCCGACCGAGCCCGTCATCGCCGCCCAGCCCAGCACCGGCGGCATGGCACCTGACGCGCCGCCGATGACGATGTTTTGCGGCGTCATGGGTTTGAGGATGACGGTGTAGACGACGGCATAACCGATGAAGGTGGCGAACGTCAGCCACATGGTCAGGGGGTTGACCCAGACATAGAGGATCCACGAACCCATGGCGCACAGCACGGCAGAGAAGCTGAAGGTGAGCCAGTTGCTCAGTTCGCCCTTGGCGGTCGGCCGCCAGGCCGTGCGCCGCATGCGCGAATCGATCTGCTGCTCCACGATGCAGTTGAAGGCAGCCGCCGCACCCGCGACCAGCCAGATGCCTGCGCAGGCGATCAGGGCCAGTTGCACATCCGGCCATGCCGGTAGGCCCGGCACGGCCAACACCATGCCGATGAGCGCGCAGAAGACGATGAGCTGCACCACACGCGGCTTGGTCAGCGCGTAATACTGCGCAAAGCGTGAGGGAGCGTTGACCGGCGCGGCCGGTGCGACAGAAGGAGGGCTGGGATTCATGACAGTTGGCTAAGCCCCTGATTTTGACGCATGCGCTGCACCACCCGGGTGGCCAGCGGAAAAGAGAAGGCCCGTGAGCACCACCACCAGCGCCGCGGCACCCCCGGTATGGGCCACAGCCGCCACCAGCGGCCAGCCCAGCACCGCATTGCTGATGCCTGTGACGGCCTGCAGCACCGTGAGCCCCGCCAGCCAGCGCGCAGCCAGCCGCTGCGGTGCCTGCCGATGCAGGCGCCAGGCGAGCGACAGCAGCACGGCAAACACCAGGTAAGCGCTGAGCCTGTGCACATAGTGAATGGCGGTGAGCGCGGCAAAACTGATGTTGCCCCCATCATGCGCCACCCCGAGTTCGCGCCACAGCGCAAAGCCCTGCCGGAAATCCATCGCCGGCCAGAACGAGTTCTGGCAGGCCGGGAAGTCGGTGCACGCCAGCACGGCGTAATTGGTGCTGACCCAACCGCCCAGTGCCACCTGCAGCCAGAGCAGCGCAAACGCGGCCAGGACGAACAGGCGCGTTCCGACGTCCAGCGCCGGACGGGACACCCCGGTGGCACTCGTGCTTCGCACCGACTGCGCGCGCAGCAGGGCCAGCAGGATCAGCCCGCCCAGCAGGTGCAGCGTGACGATGGCCGGAAACAGTTTCATGGTGACGGTGAGCGCGCCAAACGCCCCCTGCAGGCACACCCACAGCAAGGTGACGGTAGGCCACCACGGGTGCAGGGGTGGCTGAGCAGGGTGTTGCCCCGCCCTGCTTCGCCTGAACTCGATCCAGCTCAGCACCGTGAGCGTGAGGATCAGCAGACCGACGCCTGTGGCCAGGTAGCGGTGGATCATTTCGATCCACGCCTTCGAATGCGTGACGGGCCCCGTGGGCATGGCACTCTGCGCAGCATCGATATGGACTTGCGCCCCGACCGGGCTGGCGCTGCCGTAGCAGCCCGGCCAGTCGGGGCAACCAAGCCCGGAATCCGTCAGGCGCGTGAAAGCACCAAAGAGGACCAGATCAAAAGTGAGGAACAAGGTGACCAGCGTCAGGACCCGCAGGCGCTGCGACATCGGCGCCCGGGAACTGCGCACACAGACCCACGCCAGCGGCCCCATGGCCACCGCCAGGCCCATGATCATCAGGCGCAGGGCGGGGCTCAGGTCGTAGAGGTTTTGCGGATTCATGATTAAAAAACCTGGGCCTGCAACGCCCTGAAGGTATCCACCCAAGCATGAGCCGCGGGACTGGCTTTGCCAGACCGCAGGCGGGCGGCCCCCGAGGGGCTGACGACCGCGGCTCCAAGCCTGCCTGCGCAGGCTTGGACGGGAGGAAGGGCCCACGCCTCTGGCGGGGGCACGTCCAGCGCATGACACGCAGTGAAAAGCGTGGGGGCCATATTCAACGGCCTTCTTTGTCCCAGCTGCTGGAAGCACGCAGCAGCCGCTCCAGGTCACGCTTGGCCTTGGCGGCGGCGGCAATGTCCATGTCGGCGGGGAAACGCATCATCCAGTTACCCAGTGGATCGACCAGGTACAGATGGTCTTGCAGGCGCTGGCCGGGTGCGGGCTCCAGCCACTGTGCCAGAGCGGAAGGCGGCACACGGAGCACGGCCGCATTGGCCAGCGCGGGCAACAGGGCCTGGCGAACGGGTGTGTCGTCAGAAACCAGCCAGACCCGGTCGACACGCTCCTTTTCCTTGCCGAGCGATTCGCGCAGCTGCCGCTGAAAATACAGGTTCTGCTCGCAACGCGCGTCACAGCTGCCGCTGGCTACCGTGATGAGCAGCCACTGGTCCTTGAGCGCGCGCAGATCGCCAGATTTCCCGTCCAGCGTCTGCGTGGTCATCGCGGGCAAGGGGCGCTGCGGATCGATCAGCTCGCCGAAATTGCGACGACCCTCAGGCCGGATCACGTAATAGGTCAGGTAAGACGCCACGACCGGTGCCGCACACACCAGCAGCACGGCCAGCATCTTCCAGCGGCCCGCCACCGCACCCGGCGCGCGCGTGCTGGACTGGTCCAGCACCGGCATAGCGTGCACCGTCAGGCCCAGCGGCTGGTCTTGCGGGGCCGGCGCAGCAGCGCTGCCGGCGAGGGGTGGGTTCTTGTCGTTGGTCACGGTGAGGCATCGCGGTGCGGGCCGCGTCGTTGGCTGCGAAATGGAAGAAACAGCTGGAACCAGGCATACAGCACCAGCACCAGCGCGCACATGGCGAACCACTGGAACGCATAACCGTAGTGCTTTTCCACACCCAGATTCGGCGCTGCCCAGTGGCGCTGCAATCCTTCGCTGGTGGTGCCGGTCTGCAGCAAGGACACCTCTAGCAGGGGCAGGCCGGTCTCGGTACGGAAAGCATCAAGCTCCAGATTTTGACGGATGCGACCGGTCTCGGTTCCGGAAAACTCATAAAGCTTGGACGGTGGCGGGGCAATACGCCCTTGCACACTCACCACGCCAGCGGGTGTGCCCACTGCGGGTAGATGCGTGCGATCCGTGAAGTCGCGGGGGACCCAGCCACGCTGGACCAGGATGGCCTGCGTGCTGCCCTCGATCACCAGCGGGGTCACCACCACAAAACCGGTCTTGCCATCCATTGGCCGGTTGTCGAGGTACACGGTGTGGTCGGCACGCCAGGTGCCGCGGATCACGGCCGGACGATGCACGATATCAGCATGGCCCGCCTCGGCCAGCAGGGCCGCGGCATCCAGCACGGAGCGGCTGCCCTGGGACGCGATCGCCGCTTGCAGGGCCTCCTTCTGCGCGGCACGGCGCAACTGCCATTGCCCCAGCGAAAACGTGAGGCTGGCCACCAGCACGGCGGCAAGGGTGATCACCCAGAACCGGGGCGACTGCAGCGTGCGTGCCATCAGAAGATAATCCCGTGCATGACTTACCTTGTCGCCCTGGCGTTTCTCGCCATTCTTGCCAGCCTCGCCTCCGCGCTGTTTTTCATGCTGAAAGACGGCACGGACGGCAAACGCAAAACCAGCAACATGGCTCGCGCACTGGCGTTCCGTGTCGGCTTCTCGATTCTGTTGTTTGTCTGCATTCTGATTGCGTGGAAGCTTGGTTATATCCAGCCTACCGGCATCCCGGCCGGCAAATGAATGGTGGGTAAATGACAAAGGCCGCGTCAAGCGGCCTTTGGCGTGATCGGCTTGTACCGACGCGACGCAGTGCTTACATCCAGTACACGAGGATGTACAGGCCCAGCCACACCACGTCCACAAAGTGCCAGTACCAGGCGGCGCCTTCGAAGCCGAAATGTTTGTCGGCGGTGAAGTGGCCCTTCTGCAGGCGCAAGGTGATGAACAGCAGCATCAGCATGCCGACAAACACATGGAAGCCGTGGAAGCCGGTGAGCATGAAGAAGGTGGAACCGTAGACACCAGACGTGAGCTTGAGGTTCAGTTCCGAATACGCGTGCGCGTACTCATAGCCCTGCACGCTGAGGAAGGTGATGCCCAGCAGCACCGTGATCCACATGAAGGCGATGGTGCGGCCGCGGTGGTTCTCGCGCAGGGCGTGGTGGGCGATGGTCAGGGTGACGCCGGAGCTCAGCAGCAAGGCGGTGTTGATGGTGGGGAGCCAGAACGGCGTCATCGTGGTGAAGGGCTCGATGATATCGGCCGGCGATGCCGTGGCACCGGCAGCCATGCTGGGCCACACGGCCTTGAAGTCAGGCCAGAGCAGCGCGTTGTCCAGGCTGCCCAGAGCCGGCACCGAGTGGGAGCGGGCCCACCACAGCGCAGTGAAGAAGGCGCCGAAGAACATGACTTCGGAAAAAATGAACCAGCTCATGCTCCAGCGGAAGGAGAGATCCACCTTGCGGCCGTACAAGCCGCCTTCGCTTTCGGCGATGGAGTCACGGAACCACTGGAACAGCGTGCCGAGCCACCACAGCATGCCGAAGGCCACCGACCAGGCGCCCCAACCGGCACCATTGACCCACTGGCTGGCACCGAGAATGACAAAAAACAGGCCGATCGCAGCCATCACCGGATGGCGGGACGGGGCGGGGACAAAGTAATGGGGGGTTGCCCCGTGGGTAACTGACGACATGGCTCGACTCCTGTTTTCTCTCGAATTTTCCGATAATCTTGTTGCTCAAACCCCGATGGCGGGGGCCTCTCTGACAGGCCGTGCGCCTAGCGCGCCACCATCCAGTTCACCAGCAGCATCAACGCTGCCACAAACACAAACACGCCTATCAGCCCCGCCGCAAGGATATGCAGGGGATTGAGGTTTTTCACATCTTCTTCGTAGTCACCGCGTGAACGCAGACCGACGAACGACCAAGCCACAGCCTTGGCTGTGCGCCAGAACGATTTCCTTGCAGGGACTGTCATGGTGCTCATGCCCCAGCTGGCTTGCCGGAGAGGGCGGGCTCGACAGCCGCTGCCCTGGCCGAACCCGGCGCCGCCGGTGTTTTGCCACCGACTTCAAAAAAGGTGTAGGACAGCGTGATCGTTCCCACATCCCTGGACAGCTTGGGATCAATCACAAACACCACCGGCCACTGTTTTTTCTCGCCGGGGGCCAGCGTGTACTGGCTGAAGCAGAAGCATTCCAGCTTGTTGAAATGCGCTGCCGCCTGAGCGGGTGCGTAGCTCGGAATGGCCTGGGCCGACATCGTCCGGTTCTGGACGTTCTGGAACTCGTACATCACCGTGGTGAGTTCACCCGGGTGGACCTGCAACGCATTCTGGGCAGGCTTGAAGTGCCAGGGGCCGCGTGAATTGGCATCGAACTCCACCGTGATGATGCGGCTCAGATCGACCTGGGTGTTGGCGGGCAGCGTGGGGGTGGCACCGGGAATCTGCCGGTCACCCAGGGCCAGCACATTGATGCCCGTCATTTCGCAGATGGCCTTGTAGATGGGCACCAGCGCGTAGCCGAACATGAACATGCCGAGCACGATCACGCCCAGCTTGCCCATCATGCGGACGTTCTCGCGCTTCAGGCGCATCAGGAAGGTGGGTGAAACCATGCAGGCAGCCGGATTTTCTGGTCTCAGTGGCCGAGGAAAATCATCTTGGCCATGAACCCGGCGAAGAACACCAAAGCCACCGAGGCGAGGATCAGCGCCAGACGGAGATTGTTTTTCTTCTGCTCGGGTGTCATGGTTGCCTGTCTGCGTTGTGAAGGGTTCCGCGAACCATCAACCGATCACGCGGGTGGCGGTTGCATCAAGGCGGGGAGGCGTCTCGAAAGTATGGAAAGGTGCAGGTGAAGGCACTTCCCACTCGAGGCCTTCGGCGCCCTTGCCGCCTTCATCGACCCATGGGTTCTGCTTGGCAGCCACACCCTGGCCACGCATGGTGGGCACGACGACAAACAGGAAGAAGTAAAGCTGTGCGAAGCCGAAGAAGAAGGCACCGACGCTGGCAATGGCGTTGAAGTCGGCGAACTGCATCGGGTAGTCGGCATAGCGGCGCGGCATGCCCGCCAGGCCCAGGAAGTGCATCGGGAAGAAGGTGACGTTGAAGGAGATCAGCGACCACCAGAAGTGGATCTTGCCGCGGGTTTCGTTGTACATCACGCCGGTCCACTTGGGCGACCAGTAGTAGTAGCCGGCGAACAGCGCGTAGAGCGAGCCGGCCACCAGCACGTAGTGGAAGTGGGCCACCACGTAGTAGGTGTCCTGCAGCTGTGTGTCGATCGGCGCGACAGAAAGGATCACGCCCGTCAGGCCACCGATGGTGAACACGAAGATGAAGCCGACGGCGAACAGCATGGGGGTTTCAAAGCTCATCGAGCCCTTCCACATGGTGGCGATCCAGTTGAACACCTTCACGCCCGTGGGCACGGCAATCAGCATGGTCGAATACATGAAGAACAGCTGGCCCGTGATCGGCATGCCGGTGGTGAACATGTGGTGTGCCCACACGACAAAGCTCAGGATGGCGATGGAGCCGGTGGCATACACCATGGAGGCGTAGCCGAAGAGGCGCTTGCGCGAGAAGGCCGGAATGATCTGGCTGATGATGCCGAAGGCCGGCAGGATCATGATGTACACCTCGGGGTGGCCGAAGAACCAGAAGATGTGCTGGTACATCACCGGGTCGCCGCCGCCGGCGGGGTTGAAGAAGGTCGTGCCGAAGTGGCGGTCGGTCAGCGTCATGGTGATCGCGCCGGCCAGCACGGGCATCACGGCGATCAGCAGGTAGGCGGTGATCAGCCAGGTCCAGCAGAACATCGGCATCTTCATCAGGGTCATGCCGGGGGCGCGCATGTTCAGGATGGTGACGATGATGTTGATCGAGCCCATGATGGACGAGGCGCCCAGGATGTGCATCGCGAAAATGCCGGCGTCCATCGACGGACCCATCTGCAGGGTCAGCGGCGCGTACAGCGTCCAGCCAGCTGCGGGTGCGCCGCCGGGCATGAAGAAGGACGTGGCGAGCATCAGGCCGGCGGGAATCATCAGCCAGAAGCTGAAGTTGTTCATGCGGGCAAAGGCCATGTCGGCCGCACCGATCTGCAGCGGGATCATCCAGTTCGCAAAACCCACGAAGGCCGGCATGATGGCGCCGAACACCATGATCAGGCCGTGCATGGTGGTGAGCTGGTTGAACAGTTCGGGGTTGACCAGTTGCAGGCCCGGCTGGAACAGCTCGGCCCGGATCAGCAGGGCCAGCACGCCGCCGAACATCAGCATGAAGAAGCTGAACAACAGGTAAAGCGTGCCGATGTCCTTGTGATTGGTGGCAAACACCCAGCGACGCCAGCCCGTCGGGGCATGGTGGTCATGGTCGTCATGCGCATGATCGTGATGGTCTAGAACTGCACTCATCTTGGCTTCCTTTGGTGGCGTGGGCCGGTAACTTTGACTTTTCAGCGGCGGCAAACCTGCCGCCGGATTCATTGGGCTGAAGCGTGGCGCGCTTATTTACGCGCAGCCAGCACTTCGGAAGGCTGGACCAGCTGACCCGTCTGGTTCGACCAGTTGTTCTTGGTGTAGCTGATGACCGCGGCCAGGTCCGTGTCGCTGAGCGCTTTCCACGAGGGCATCGCGCCACCATTGGCGCCGTTCAGCAGAATCTGGATCTGCTTGTTGTGGTCGGTATCCCGGACGATGGCGGAGCCGTCGAGCGGCTTGATGGGGCCGGCACCCTTGCCGTTGGGCTGGTGGCAGGCCGCGCAGTTGGCCGCATACACCTTCTCGCCGCGAGACTTGATGTCGGCCAGGGTCCAGACCTTGGAAGGATCATCGGCCAGCGCCGCAGCCTCCTTGGCCTTGACGGCCACCCAGGCGGTGTAGTCCGCAGCAGACACCACCTTCACGTGGATGGGCATGTACGCATGTTCCTTGCCGCACAGCTCCTGGCATTGACCGTAGTAGTCGCCAATCTTTTCCGCACGAAACCAGGTGTCGCGCACGAAGCCGGGAATCGCGTCCTGCTTGATGCCGAATGCGGGCACGGCAAACGCGTGGATCACGTCGTTGGCGGTGGTGATGATGCGGATCTTCTTGTCAACGGGAACCACCAGCGGGTTGTCCACCTTGAACAGGTAGTTGTCGGGGGCTTCGCCTGCTTTCGGGCCGCCGTGGTTGGACATTTCGCGGTGGGTGTTGTCCAGGGTGGAGACAAAGCCAATGCCTTCGCCCTCGCCCTTGATGTAGTCGTAGCCCCATTTCCACTGGATGCCGGTGGCCTTGATGGTGAGGTCGGCACTGGTGGTGTCCTTCTGGGCGACCAGCACCTTGGTGGCAGGCAGCGCCATGGCGATCACGATGACGAAGGGGACCACCGTCCAGGCGATTTCAACCGCCGTTGACTCGTGGAAGTTGGCGGCCTTGTGGCCGACCGACTTGCGGTGCTTCACGATGGAATAGAACATCACACCGAACACGGCGACGAAGATCACGAGGCAGATCGCCATCATGAACCAGTGCAGCCACTGCTGCTCTTCAGCGATCTTGGTGACGGCCGGGTGCAGGTTGAGCTGGCGCACGGCCGGGCCGCCCGGCAGGTCGTTCACGGCGTAAGCGGCGGTGCTTGCCCAGGCAGCTGCCGATACCAGAATGGTGCCTGCATGCGCGATGCCAAGCCGTGTCATTTTGCCCAGGGTGTTGCGTACGTTCATCGTGATCACTCAATCCGCTTCTATATTTGCTTCAATTACCGACCAATTTAACCTGCTGATTATAAAGTTACCCGGACGCCGTTCCCGGCGCGCAGAACTTACCCGAGACTTTCACTGCCCGGTGCAGCGCTCTTTCAGCACACCCGCAAGGCCCACCGGATCTCACGGGCCAGCGCAGGCCGGAGTTCCGGACGCACATGGCGCCCCACCCGCACGGACTGCCCCTGGCCGGAGACCTCGATCAGCGACCCGTCGCTGTTCTCGGGTTCCACACGCACCCACTGGCGGTTGAACTCGGCGCGCTGCGTGCGCCCTGCGGTTTCCAGCTCGATCACCAGCTGGCCACCCTGGAGGACAATTCTTTCGCCGTCGCTCGCATGCCGTGCATAGGCCAGAAAAGCCACCCCCACCGCGAACAGCTCAAGCCAGGCAAACGGCATCACCATGGTGGCGCCGTGGACCCAGAAAAAGGAAGCAATCCCCAGAGAGAGCACACACAGCGACACATACAGCCACCCCAGCTGGGCAGGCTTGAGCGAGCAATGGCGCTTGAGAAGCCAGAGCACGGCATCATGGCCGTACCCGCCCTGCGCAGGCGGCGTGGCAAAACGGAATGCGGGTGTTGGCTGCAGCATGCGGCAACCCTCAAAAATATTGCGGCGCATGGCTGGCACAGGCCGCATCAGGCTTGGGAACATACCCAAAAAATCAAGCTAAATTGTAGCCGGGTTTCCCCTGAGTGCGACTGCGGCATGGCCCCAAACCCGACTGCCGCGCGGTGCCGTTGGCAGCATGATGCCGGAAGGCTGCAAGCCTGGGCAGGAGCCTTTTTCCGGGGCCGCTCAGCCCCGGGGGCGTTGGCCGTGCAGCATGCTGCGCATGTCAGCGACCGACACCGAACTGAGCGCGCTCACCTTCACCTTGGGCGCCGCCTTCAGGGCGTGGCCATAGATCACTTCAAAGGTGAGCGAGAGGCGGCCGTCCGCACCGGCCAGCCGCTGTGCGATCAAGGCCTCGAGCTGGGCACGCCAGCGGCGGCCTCGCAGCGCGGGAAAGCGCCCCGGGTGGAAGTTGCGCCCCAGCTCGGCCAGCTCTGCCAGCAGCCGGGCCGGTGTTTCATAGGTCAGGGTGATGCGCTCCATGTCCATTACCGGTTCGGCAAAGCCGGTCTGCACCAGCATGTCGCCCCAATCGTGCATGTCGGTCAGCGCGTGCCCGGCAGGTGGCCAGCCCATCTGGACATAGAGCTCGCGCAGCTCCCGCGCGGTGTCCGGGCCCAGGCACGAGAACATCAGGAAACCGTTGACCTTCAGCATCCGGTGCCAGTGGGCCAGCAGCGTCTGGGGCTCGGCCGCCTCATGCAGTGCCATGTTGGCCCACAGCATGTCCACGCCTGCATCGGCGGGCCTGGCGAAACGGGTGGCAGCACCGAACCAGCGGCGCGGACTCCACCACGCCGGGGTGAGTTGCGTCCTCGCGGCCTCGGTGTGCGCCGGGCAGGTCTCGACCACAAAGCATTCCGACCGGGGGTAGCGCGCCGCCAGCTCGCCATGGGCTTTGAGACCACCGCGCAGTGCACCCCAGTGCGCCCAAGCCTGCGGTTGCAGCTTGATCCACTGCAGGCGATCGAGCATGCGCTGCGCCACTTCCTCGTGCAGCCACGGCGACACCGGCGGCGCCGCACGCTGCCAGCGTGCCACGGCAATCGGGTCAAGCGTGGGCGGGCGCTGGTCGGCGGTCATGAGAGGGTGGTGGTTGGGTGTGCAATGGCGGCAAAGCGGACGCCGCACGCGAGTATATTGACACGGTGCTGACCTTTAAACGCGCACCCCTTCAGCGAACACCCGATGGACCCTTCCTGCCTGCGGTACCACGCCGACTCCGGCTTTCCAGCCAGTGTGCGGTGTGCCGAAGCTGGCCCGCCGACCCGGTGTGCCAGGCCTGTGTGGCCCGCTTTGCGATGCCGCAGCGGCGCTGCATTCACTGCGCGATCGGCCTGGCCCCTGATCTGTCGACAGGCCTGCGCACCGGGGCGGCGATGTGTGCGTCGTGCATGCGGCACCGCCCCGACACCGACACCACGCTGGCCGCCGTGCCCTATGCCTACCCCTGGTCGGGATTGATCGGCCGCTACAAATTCGCCGATGAGCATGGCTGGGCCGGTTTTTTCGCCGCCCTGCTGCTGCGCACACCGGGGGTTGGCGGTGCCCTGGATGCGCTGGGCGCTGAGGACTGGGTGATCCCCATGCCCTTGTCGGCCCAACGACTGCAAGCACGCGGGTTCAACCAGGCCTGGGCCCTCGCCACGGCGCTGGCGCGCGCGGCCGGCACCCGCGGCCGCTGCGACGCCGGTCTTTTGTGGCGGGTCAGGCACACCCTGCCGCAGAGTCAGCTGCAGCGGCAGGCCAGGCTGGCCAACGTGAAGGGGGCTTTTCAACTGGACCCCTTGAGGTCGGCGGAGATGCGTGGCCGGCGCGTGGTGCTGGTCGATGATGTGATGACCAGCGGCGCATCGCTGTTCACGGCTGCCCGGGCGCTGCGGGAGGCGGGTGCGGCACACATCACGGCGGTGGTACTGGCACGCACGGAAACCCCGCACTGACGGCACCGATCACCCGGGCAGGGCGCCCCGGGTTCACGCGACAATCCGGCCATGTTCAATATCGTTCTGGTCGAGCCCGAAATACCACCCAACACCGGCAATGTGATCCGCCTGGCCGCCAACACCGGATGCCGCCTGCACCTGGTGGAGCCGCTGGGGTTTTCGATGGATGACAAGCACATGCGGCGTGCCGGGCTGGACTACCACGAGTACACCCAGGTGCTGCGCCACGCCCACTGGCAGGCATTTCTGGACACCCAGCAACCCATTGCCGCGCGCATGTTCGCCCTGACCACACGCGGCGCAGGCAGCGTGTATGACGTCCGCTTCCAGCCCGGCGACTGGCTGGTGTTCGGCTCCGAGACGCGCGGCCTGGCGCCCGCACTGCGGGACTCCTTTGCCGCGGGCCAGCGGGTGAAGCTGCCCATGCTGGCGGGGCAGCGCAGCCTCAACCTGTCCAACGCCGTGGCCGTGACGGTGTTCGAGGCCTGGCGGCAACTCGGTTTCCAGCCCGCAGCCGCCGATCAGTCCCCGTCACGACCAGACGGGACGCGGACACGCATCGCCCAGTCACCCACGTGACGCCTCAAACCAAGGGAAAACCCTAGAATCCCTGTCGAACCCAGCCCTTTGGCATAACCCGCCAGGCAGGCTGTACCCTGACCATCATCCGGCCCGGTCCACAAGATCGGGCGGAGCCACACATGAAACTGCTCATCAAGCGTATTTTTGGCGTCAGTGCGCCGTCCTTCTCCCCATCTGGCACAGCGGTCCAACGCCTGCCCATGGACCTGATACGCGAGCATCTTGTCGGCCTGCTGCATGACTGTGAAGGCACCCACGCCCAGCGCATCATCTTCCGCATCAACACCTTGCAGACGCCGGATGATCTCTGGCTGCTGCGCAGCGACCTGCTTCAGTGCATCGCACGAACGCACAGCCAGCAGGAGGCCGTTGAACGCATCAACGGCCTGATCAGCGTGTTTGAGGGCTGGTTGCCCGAGAGCCAATTGGCACCCATTTGAGCGCCCGGGTGCCGCGCCGTTCAGGGGTAGCGGCGCACCAGTGATTCGGCCACACACACCGGCTTGGCCACGCCCTCGCGCTCGACCGTCACCCGCCAGGTGAGCTGCACACCGTCGCCGTCGATCGGCTCGGCGGCGAGCAGGTGCATGTGCGCCCGCAAACGGCTGCCCACCGGCACCGGCGCCGTGAAACGGACCTTGTTGAGGCCGTAGTTCACCCCCAGGCGCGAGCCGGAAATGTCAAACGACGATTCGAAAAACCGGGGCAGCAAGGACAGGGTCAGAAACCCGTGGGCAATCGTGGCGCCGAAGGGGCCGGCAGCGGCCTTTTGCGGGTCCACGTGGATCCACTGGTGGTCGCCGGTGGCGTCGGCAAACAGGTTCACCTGCTGCTGGGTGATGGTGATCCAATCGCTGGTGGCCACGTCCTGGCCGACACAGGCGGCCAGCGCGGAAAGGTTCTCGAATGTTTTCATGAAGCCACTGTAGCGCTACCGCGCGCTGTCCCCGGGCGACCCTGTCCAGTCAGCGACAAACGCGGAAGGAAGGCTACTGGTCCAGCCAGCGGCAGATGCCTTGCCACTGGTCGAGGTCTTTCTCCACGCGGCTGGGCGCCACGTCGAACAGCGTGAGGCCGCGGGCGGCCAGGTGGATGTAGTTCTGCGTGTCGCGCACATAGCCCAGCACGGGCAGGCCCAGCCCCTCGACAAACTCGCGCAGCTTGTCGGCAGCAATGGTGCGGCTGTCTACCCGCATGCCGACGATGCCGACCTGCACCTTGCCGGCGTGCCGGTGCTCCGCCAGCTGATCGAGAAAGGCCCGGGTGGCAAAAATGTCGAACACGCTGGGTTGCAGGGGCACGATGACCTTGTCGGCCAGCTTGATGACATCGTTGAAGCGCCAGCCGTTCAGGCCGCCGGGCGTGTCCAGCACCACGTGGGTGGTGCCTCTGGGTGGCTTCACGATCAGGTCGGCATTCATGTCCCAGGTGGCCACCGGCCGCGCGGCGGGCGGGCGCAGGCTCAGCCACAGGCGCGACGACTGCTGCCGGTCGGCATCGCCCAGCATCACGGCATGGCCCTGGCTGGCAAAGTAGCCGGCTACGTTGGTGGCCAACGTCGATTTTCCGACGCCTCCCTTGGGATTGGCGATCACGACCACGGGCATGCGAATCTCCTCTGGTAGGGGGTCTTGCTTTTCCGCTATGGTAACGGCATGGACACTGTTCTCACAACCGCTGACAAAAGCGCCATCGGTCGCGCCATCGACGGCGAAGTCAGCGATGCAGCGGGCACGCCAGGCCCGGCCAGCGCCACGGCGGCCGACATCTACGTCATCGCCGCCCATCCCGCCTGGCGGGAATCCCGGGTCAACCGCCCCCTGATGCAGGCGGCCGGCAGCCTGGACCGCACCGTGGTGCAGGACCTTTACTCCAGCTATCCGGACTACGACATCGACGTGGCCGCCGAGCAGGCCGCCATGGCGCGCGCACGCCTGATCGTGCTGCTGCACCCGATCCAGTGGTATTCCATGCCGGCGCTGCAAAAGCTCTGGATCGACGAGGTGCTGACCTACGGTTGGGCCTACGGAGAAGGCGATGGCGAGAACGGGGCCGCGCCTGGTGGCCGCGGCCGGGCCTTGCAGGGCAAGGACCTGTGGTTGGTCGCCACTACCGGCGGACCGGAAGCGTCCTACCACCCGCAAGGCTACAACCGGTATTTTTTCGATGCCTTCCTGCCGCCCTATGAGCAGACCGCAGCGCTGTGCGGCATGCGGTTTCTGCCGCCACTCATCCTGCACGGTGCCCACAGCGCCGACCAGGCGACGGTCGCCCGGCATGTGGCCATTTTCCGCGAGCGCCTGCAAAGCTACCCCGAATGGCCGGAGCTCGATGAGCTCGAGCAGTGCGCCGCCTGCGTGGTGCCGATGAAAGACCGCCCGTCCGACAAGGCCGAGGCCAGCCAGACCAGCGCACCATTTTTGAGTAGGCAGGCCGAAGGAAATTCAGCTGCCTCCGGGGGCATCCCTCGACAGGCTCGGGATGAACGGATGTCAGTGGCGAGCGCGAAGGGGAAGAAATGACTGAAGCCCCCGCCTGGCTGACCAACAGCTTCATCTATCTGGCCGCGGCCGTGGTGGCCGTGCCCCTGGCCAGAAAACTCGGGCTGGGCTCCATCATCGGCTATCTCGCTGCCGGTATTGGCATCGGGCCCTGGGGGCTGGGCCTCGTGACCAATGTGCAGGACATCCTGCACTTTGCCGAGTTCGGCGTGGTGCTGATGCTGTTTCTTGTCGGGCTTGAGCTGGAACCCCAGCGTTTGTGGAATCTGCGCCGCCCGATTTTCGGCTGGGGCAGCGCGCAGGTGCTCGCCTGCGCGGCCCTCCTCACGGCCGCTGCCATGGCCTTTGGCGTGCGCTGGCAGATTGCGCTGGTGGCGGCGCTGGGCCTGGCCCTGTCGTCCACCGCCATCGCCCTGCAGGCCATTGGCGAGCGCAACCTGATGCCCACCCGCAGCGGTCAGGCCGGTTTTTCGATTTTGCTGTTCCAGGACGTGGCGGCCATCCCGATTCTGGCGCTGCTGCCGCTGCTGGGCGGCATGGCCGGCGATAACGACTCGGTAGCCCAGGCCGACCGGTGGCTGGAAGGCCTCAAGATCCTGGCGGTGATCGGCGGCATCATCCTTGGCGGCAGGCTGCTGCTGCGCCCGCTGCTGCGCTGGATTGCCAACAGCGGCACACCCGAGATCTTCACGGCGGCCTCGCTGCTGCTGGTGGTGGGCATCGCGGCGCTGATGCAGCTGGTGGGTTTGTCGATGGCATTGGGCGCCTTTCTGGCCGGCGTGCTGCTGGCAGAAAGCGAATACCGGCGAGAACTCGAGACCGACATCGAGCCCTTCAAGGGCCTGCTGCTGGGCCTCTTTTTCATCGCGGTGGGCATGAGCATCGACTTCGGGGTGCTGTGGAAGTCGCCAGGGCTGATGGCGGCCATCCTGTTCGGGTTCCTGCTGCTCAAGCTGGTCGTGATTTATGCACTGGCGGCGCTGATGAAGCTGCCCCTGCAGGAGCGGCCGGTGTTCACGGTGCTGCTGGCGCAGGGGGGAGAATTTGCGTTCGTGGTGTTCCAGGCTGCAGCAGGCGCGCAGGTGTTTTCGGCCGAGACCGCCTCACTGCTGATCGGTGCGGTGGCGCTTTCGATGCTGCTCAGCCCGCTGTTGCTGGTGGCAGTCGACAAGCTGCTACTGCCGCGCTATGCCGCGCACAAAGGCCCCGCCCTGGAGGAGATTTCGGAGCCCCAGGCCGCCCCGGTCATCATTGCCGGCTTTGGCCGCTACGGCCAGATCATCGGCCGCATGCTGCTGGCGCAAGGCATCCAGGCCACGGTGCTGGACCACGACGCCGAGATGATCGAGGCCGTGCGTGCCTTTGGCTACCGCGTGTTTTATGGCGACGCGACGCGGCTGGACCTGCTGCGCACCGCCGGCGCCGCCCACGCGCAGATCCTGGTGCTCGCCGTGGACGACGTCGAGCAATCGATCAAGATCGTCGACCTCGTGCACGAGCACTTTCCGCAATTGCAGATCGTGGCGCGGGCGCGCGATGTGACGCACTGGAACCAGTTGCGTGACCGCGGCGTCATGCGGGTCGAGCGCGAGGTCTTCGAGTCCAGCCTGCGCAGCGCACGCACGGTGCTGGAAGTGCTGGGCCAGTCGCCGCACGAGGCACGCCAGGCGGCCATGCGCTTTCGCCAGCACAACCTGGCCCTGTTCGAGCAGATGTACCCGCATCGCAAGGACCGCAGCAAGCTGATCGCCGTGGCCACGCAAGGGCGCCTGCAGCTTGAGGAGCAACTTGCACAGGAACGCCAGCAGCAGGCCCAGCGCCGTCCTGCGGGCTGGCGCGATTGACGGACCACAGGGTCCGCGAAATGTCCAGCCGCGCACGTCGCAGTTGGCAATCAGTTCCTGTTCTGTTCCAGCTCGCGCCGGCGCTGCTCGATGGCGCGCCGCTCCACACACACCGGATGGTTCGTGAACACCGGCTTGGCGCACTGCTCGGCCATGCAGATCTGGAAGCCGAGCAGGACGCGGTTTTCGCAGGCATGGCGCGGACCGCCTGAGGCGCTGGCGTGCGGGACCGCCGCAGGCCCGGCGGAGGCAGAAGCCGCCTTGCCGGCCCGCTCCTTGTCGGAGGCAGCCTTGCGTGCTGCCAGCGGTGCCACCGGCGCCGTGACCGCTGCATGAGTCGAGGCGGTGGACGGCTCGGCAGGCGTGATGGATACCGGCGCAGTTGCGGTGACTGCCGGCGCGCCGGCCGCCACAGGGGCTGCGCGCGACCCCGACGACAGCTTGAACACTGCGCCACCCACGACCAGCAGGGCCACGGCAGCAACGATCCAGAGGCCGCGGCGGGACGATGCGGTGGCCGCAGGGGCTGGTGCCACCGGTTCAACCGCCATGGCGGCCGGCACTTCACCGCCGGCCAATTCTTCAGCCTGGGGCTGTTCTACCACCGCATCTGACAGTGCCGGTGCAGGCCGGGATCCGGTGCCCGCAGACCCGCCCAGCCGCGTGGCATCCGGGTCGGGCGCGGCGGCCCCGTGAGCCGGCGCGCTGGCAGCAGAGGTGGCGGAGGCCGGGGCCACCTGGGCAGCAGCCTGCGCCAGTGCCGTCCAGGCGCCGTCCGGGTCGGCGGGTGACTGTGCAGGCATGGACGGGCGCGTCACCACCAGCGTACCGGTTCTGGTCCGTGCACCCACGTCGGAATCCTCGCCCGTCTTGCCCGCCAGTTTGCGCAGGCGGCGCCGGGCCAGATCGGCGTAGATGCCGGCCGGGAATTTGTCGAGGAAACCCTGGATATCCGCCATGTCGGTAGATTCCTTGATGTCTTTCCAGTACACCAGTTCCACCTCCTGCGTCACGGTGGACACGCCGGCACTGGTGCCCGACTGCAGGCCGACCAGCGCCTCGCCGGCCAGCAGCGTGGCCGTCCAGGTGGACTGTTTTCCGGGGCCTGTGCCCAATGTCGGCGGCAGGACCGTCGGGTCGTCGGCGTCTTCGACAGCGGCCTCGAGCGCGGCGTTGAATGCCTCGGCATTGCCGTAGCGCTGATCCCTTTTCTTGGCCAGCGCGCGCGTCACCACGGCATCGATGGCCGCGGGAAGCTGCGGGTTGAACTGGCTGGGCGGCGCCGGGTCGTGCCCGACGATCTGCTGGATGGTGGCAAAGTCGGTATCGCCATCGAATGGCCGCTTGCCCGTCAGCAACTGGTACAGCACGATGCCGGCCGCAAACAGGTCGGCACGCGCGTCGATCGGCTGGCCCTGCACCTGCTCAGGCGACATGTACTTGAGCGTGCCGACGATGGAGCCCTGTGTGCGGGTGGTCTCGCCGGCGTCCTGGATGCGCGCCACGCCGAAATCGGTGAGCTTGACGCGCCCGCCCGGCTCGATCAGCAGGTTCGCCGGCTTGATGTCGCGGTGGACGATGCTCTGCCGATGTGCATAGTCCAGCGCCGACAGCAGGTCGCGCATGATGGTGAGCGTTTGCGCCAGCGAATAACGCTCGCCTTTGTCGAGGTGGTGCTTGAGGTCGTCGCCGGCAATGAATTCCATCACCAGGAAGGCAATGTCGCCGTCGCGGTCCGAGTCGTACACGCTGACGATGTGCGGATGCTGCAGGCGGGCGGCCGAGCGGGCCTCGGTGCGAAAGCGCACCTCATACTCCGCCGCCTCCTCTGCCGAGAGGTTGTCCACCTTGATGGTCTTGATGGCCACGCGCCGGTCGAGGTTGGGATCCCGCCCCTCGTACACCAGGCCCATGGCGCCTTTGCCGAGCACCCGGATCAGTTCGTATCGGCCAAGCTTCTTGATGCTCATGGATAAAGAGTGAAAGGGAACACGGCACGCAGGGAACACCACGCGGCAAAACAGGCAGACCGGATGACCTTTCCGTCAGGCAGGGCCTTGGCCTGCCTGTGAAGCCAGGTCTGTTACGTTTTGATGCAATCGATTCTAGCGCGCAGGTGGGAAACCCCCATCAGGAGGCCGCGCTGCGCTGGTCAGGTCCGTATGGAAAACGAAATGGCCGGGGCGTTGTCGTCCACGCGGTCACAGCCCGGGACAATCTGCCCGCTGCCCACCAGGTAGCACTCGGTGCGCCTGAGCACCACCGCCTCGGTCTGGTTGCCCATGTAGACCCAGGTTCCGTAACTCGACGCGTCGGTCAGCACGAATTGCCCGCCCCGCCATTGCAGCGTGGCATGCATGCGGGAGACCCGCGGATCATTGACCACGAGTTCGGCGTCGCTCGCACGGCCCAGCGCCAGCTTGTGGCTGCGCGCATCAAGCCTCACGCTCTGCCCGCCGAACAGCAGCTCCAGGTAGGCCTGGCGCGGTGCCGCGAACATCGAGCGACCGGCCATGGTGGCGTCCTCGTCGCGGCCAGCCTGCCACTCGACGCGGTACACATGGCTGGCTTCGGTACGGCCACGAAGGTACATGGGCCCCATGCTCCGCAAGGCGGCTTTCTGGGCGGGCAACAGTGCCGACCAGACATTGCCGGTGGTGAGGATTTGCTCGGCGCCGGCCAGATCGGCCAGCCGGGCGGCCGAATTGACGGTGTCGCCAAAGCAGTCGCCGTCGATTTCCACCACCTCGCCGGATTCGATGCCCATCTGCATCTGCACCGGCGAGCCGCTGCCGCCCGGGTAGATGGGTTTATCCTGCAGGCGCTTCTGGATGCTGATGCAGGCGGCCAAGGCATCGCCCTCGTTAGGGAACACCACAAACAGCCCGTCGCCCAGCAGCTTGACGACGCGGCCCCTGTGCTGCTCGAACACCTGGCTCAGCACGCCGATCAGCTGCGTGACAAAGCGCGAGGCGGTCTCATCCCCCAGCCGCTGAAACATGCTGGTACTGCCGACAAGATCAGCAAAAACGACAGTGGTCATGCGGTTTGTTGGGGAGCAATCCGTGGGTTCGGGCGCAGTCTGTGGCACCCTGTGAAAGGGCCGTGGCCCCGTCGTGGCACTGATTCTTGCAGAATTTGAACGTTTTGAAACGGTTAAAAGAACCGTTTTGCCGCAAGGCCAGCGCCGCAGGCAAGTCTCAGTGAAACCCGTCCCAGAGCAGCTTGCTGCCCGTCAGGAACATGCCGATGTACAGCAGGCGGTAAAAAAGCAGCGGGCTGATGCGCCGTGCCAGAAGCACCCCCAGCCAGACGCCGACCGGCGCCAGCGGCAGCAGCACCAGCGAGGTCCCCATGTTGCGCGTGTCCAGCAGGCCCAGCCAGGCGTAGGGAATCCACTTGGACAGGTTGATGACGAAAAAGAACACCGCCATCGTCGCCGTGAAACGCACCGGGCTCAGGCGCATCGGAATGACATAGGCGCTGATGGGCGGCCCGCCGGCATGGGCGACAAAACTCGTGAAGCCGGACAATATCGTCAGCAGGGCGCCCAGCCAGCGCGGAGGTGCCGGACTGTCGGCCCGCGGTGGGAACAGCAGGCGCTGGGCCAGAAACAGCAGCGTGAACGCGCCCACGATGCCGGCCACCACCCTGGCGTCCAGCGCCCGGAACAGCAGCGCGCCGATCACCGTGCCCACCAGCCCGCAGGGAATCAGGAACTTGACAAAGGCCGCATCGAAATCACGGCGAAAGGCCGCGAGCCCCAGCACGTCCATCAGCAGCAGCACCGGCATCAGGATGGCCGCAGCCTGCGGCACCGTGACAGCCAGCGCCATCAGGGGAACGGCCAGCGAACCAAACCCCGCACCGAAACCGCTCTTGCTGATGCCCAGCATGAGCACGGCGGGCACGGCCACAGCGTAGAAAAAGGGGTCGGTGATCAGCGGAAAACTCACGGCTCAGCCCTCAGGCACTTCGGGTTTCCGGAACCGTCCGGACCCGATGCAGACCAAGGCCGAAGCATGCAGGCGGAAGAACAAGGACGGCGGTGCGTCATGCGGTGGCCGGAGATCAACGCCTGCCAGCCATTCACTCCACCGTCGCGCCGGAGATTTTGACAATCTCAGCCCACTTGGCGCTTTCCTTGCGGATCAGGGCGGCGTAGTCGGCGGGCCCGCCCAGCAGGGGCACCGCGCCCTCCACGCCCAGCCTGGACTGGAATTCCGCTGTCGCGGCGATCTTGAGCATCTGACCCGACAGTTCCCGGACAGTCGCTTCCGGCGTGTTGCGCGGCGCGAGGATGCCGTAGGTCAGCGTGCTTTCAAAACCGGCAAGGCCTGCGATGCCAGACTCGGCCACCGTGGGCACCTCGGGCAAAGACGGCAGCCGCTGGATACCCGTCACGGCCAGGGCCCGCAACCGGCCGCTTTTGACCAGCGCCAGGGCCGGCGGAATCACGCTGAACATCATCTGCACCTGCCCGCCCACCAGGTCGGTGAGGCCGGGCGCGGTGCCCTTGTAGGGAATGTGGCCGATCTTCACGCCGCTTTTCTGCTCGAACAGCTCGCCTGTCAGGTGGCCGCCCGTGCCGCTGCCGCTGGAGGCGTAGTTGAGGGTGCCGGGCTGCGATTTGGCCAGGGCCACCAGCTCGGCCACGGTCTTCACCGGCGACGAGGCCGGCACCACCAGCACCAGGGCCGACGAAGCGAACATGGCAACCGGCGCCAGGTCTTTCTGCGGGTCGAACTTCAGCTGCTTGTAGAGGGCCGGGTTGATGGACACCGTGCCGGAATGCCCGAGCAGCAAGGTCGCGCCGTCGGCCGCGCTGCGCACCACCTGCTCCGTACCGACATTGCCGCCGGCGCCCGGTTTGTTGTCGACGATGACGCTCTGCTTGCGCAGCTCGCCCAGGCTTTTGGCCATCTGGCGGGCGAACACATCGTTGCCGCCACCGGGCGCGAAAGGCACGATGATCCTGATGGCCTTGCCATCTTCGGCCCACACCGGCAGGCTGGCCGAGATCAACGAGGCCAGCAGCAGCGTGCGGCGTTTCATGGAAGAAATTGGCATGGTGTCCGGGCAGCCGCTCAGACGCGCTCAAGAATGACGGCTATGCCCTGCCCCACCCCGATGCACATGGTGCACAGCGCGTAGCGCCCACCGCTCTTGTGCAGCTGGTTGACGGCCGTGGTGGCCAGGCGCGCACCGCTGGCGCCCAGCGGGTGGCCCAGCGCAATCGCGCCGCCATTGGGGTTGACGCGCGGGTCGTCGTCGCGCACGCCCAGCATGCGCAGCACCGCGAGGCCCTGTGCAGCAAACGCTTCGTTGAGCTCGATCACATCCATCTGCGCGATGGTCAGGCCCGTCAGCGCCAGCACCTTCTGCGTGGCGGGCGCCGGGCCAATGCCCATGATGCGCGGTGCGACACCGGCCGTGGCCATGCCCACCACACGGGCACGCGGTATCAAGCCGTTTTTGGCGGCCGTGGCTTCATCAGCCAGCAGCAGCGCGCAGGCACCGTCGTTCACGCCGCTGGCGTTGCCGGCGGTCACCGTGCCGTCGGGCCGCACCACGCCCTTGAGCCTGGCCAGCGACTCCATCGAGGTCTCGCGCGGGTGCTCGTCCTTGCTCACCACAATCGCATCGCCCTTTTTCTGGGCAATGGTCACCGGCGTGATCTCGCTGTCGAAGTAACCGCTTTTCTGCGCCGCCACAGCCCTGAGCTGGCTGGCCAGCGCCATCCTGTCCTGGTCTTCGCGGCTGATCTGGTAGTCGGTGGCGACATTCTCAGCCGTCTCGGGCATGGCATCCACGCCGTACTTTTCCTTCATCAGCTTGTTGATAAAGCGCCAGCCGATGGTGGTGTCGTACACCGCATTGCTGCGGCTGAAGGCGCTCTCGGCCTTGGGCATCACGAAGGGCGCGCGGCTCATGCTTTCCACGCCGCCGGCAATCATCAGCGTGGCTTCACCCGACTTGATGGCACGGGCGGCGGTGCCCAGTGCGTCCAGACCCGAACCGCACAGGCGGTTGATGGTGGCACCCGGCACATCGATGGGCAGGCCCGCCAGCAGCGAGGCCATGTGCGCGACGTTGCGGTTGTCCTCGCCCGCCTGGTTGGCACAGCCGTAGATCACGTCGGTCACCGCCTGCCAATCCACCCTGGGGTTGCGCGCCATCAGCGCCTTCAGGGGAATCGCACCGAGGTCGTCGGCGCGCACGCTGCTCAGGGCGCCGCCGTAACGGCCGAAAGGGGTGCGGATGGCGTCACAGATGAAGGCTTGGGTCATGATGGTCTCGTTCGTTGAAAGTCGGTCACAAGGGGTGCGGTTCAGCGCCAGTGCTCAGGCGGCTACTGGCAGACCCAGCAGCTTTTCCAGTTCGGCATGTTCAAGGCCGTCGACCTTGTCGATCAGCTTCAGGCCGTCGGGGGTGCAGGCCAGCGTGGCCAGATCGGAATAGATGCGCTTGACACAGCCGATTCCCGTGAGCGGGTAGCTGCAGCGATTCACCACCTTGCTCTCGCCCTTTTTGGTCAGCAGGTCCATCATCACCCAGGTCTGCTTGGCACCGATGGCCAGGTCCATGGCACCGCCCACGGCCGGAATCGCGCCCGGCTCACCGGTGCTCCAGTTGGCGAGGTCGCCTGTGGCCGACACCTGGAATGCACCCAGCACGCAGATGTCAAGGTGGCCGCCGCGCATCATCGCGAAGCTGTCGGCGTGGTGAAAGTAAGCGCCACCGGCGAGCAGGGTCACAGGCTGCTTGCCGGCGTTGATGAGGTCATAGTCCTCCTGGCCCTCGGCGGGCGCAGGGCCCATGCCCAGGATGCCGTTTTCGCTGTGCAGCACCACCTCGCGCCCAGCGGGCAGGTGGTTGGCCACCAGCGTCGGCTGGCCGATGCCCAGGTTGACGACAGCGCCGTCAAAAATATCCTGCGCGACGCGGGCTGCCAGCTGGTCTTTGGTGCGGCGTTGGTAAGTAGTCGTCATGTCAATTGCTCCACGATATAGCCAAGTGCGCCCCAGCGCCTGAGCCGAATGCCATCCGATGCCAGCAGGCGCCGCGGGTCCGGCTTCGCCGGATCGCAGGCGCCGCCCCCTCGAGGGGGGAGGCCGCTACACACAGTGAGCGGCAACGGGGGTGTTTCATTTCTTGAATCCACCAGCCTGCGTGGCCGTGCGCTGGATTTTCACGATCTGGTGAACGAAGATGCCCGGCGTCACGATGGTCTCCGGGTCGAGGCTGCCGAGTTCCACGATGTCGTGCACCGTGGCAATCGTCTTGCGGGCGGCCGTGGCCATCACCGGGCCGAAGTTGCGCGCGGCCTTGCGGTAGGTCAGGTTGCCCCAGCGGTCACCGCACTCGGCCTTGACGAAGGCCACGTCGCCGTGGATGGGGTACTCCAGCACATACTGCGTGCCATTGATCTCGCGCGTCTCGCGGTCGCCTGCCAGCTCCGTGCCATAGCCGGTGGGGCAGAAGAAGGCCCCGATGCCGGCCCCGGCTGCCCGGATGCGTTCAGCCAGGTTGCCCTGCGGAACCAGTTCCAGTTCCAGCTTGCCGCTACGGTACAGCGCATCAAAAATCTGGCTGTCGGCCTGGCGCGGAAAGCTGCAGATGATCTTGCGGACACGCCCGGTGTTGAGCAGTGCGGCCAGACCGGTCTCGCCATTGCCGGCGTTGTTGTTGACCACCGTCAGGTCTTTGGCGCCCTGCTCAATGAGGCCGTCGATGAGTTCGTTGGGAATGCCTGCCGTGCCGAAGCCGCCGATCAGGATGGTGGAGCCATCCTTCACGTCCGCCAGCGCATCGGCGACGGAAAGCGCAATCTTGTTGATCATGGAAAAGTCTCCGGGGGTGCCGCTGCGCCTTCACTGGCCTGGCTGCTCCGGCAGGGAGCGTCAGGGAAACAGTTGATGCTGTAGCGGTTTATTTTGTTCGTATTGTGAACAATAGTTCGTATAATGAATTTTAGGAGAATTCGACACCGATGGCAAACGCCGCCAGCCCCTCAGCCCAAAGCCCCAAACCCGGTGATGCTTACGTGCAGTCGTTCGCCCGTGGCCTCGAGGTGATCCGCAGCTTCAGTGCCGACGCCCCCCAGCAGACGCTGACCCAGGTCGCCGGCCGCAGCGGTCTGACGCGCGCGGGTGCCCGCCGCATCCTGCTGACGCTGGAAACACTGGGTTATGTGCGCAGCGACGGCAAACTCTTCAGCCTGACGCCGCGCATTCTGGATCTGGGGTTTGCCTACCTGTCGTCCATGCCCATCTGGAATCTGGCCGAGCCGGTGATGGAATCGCTGGTCGAGCACATCAAGGAGTCCTGCTCGGCCGCCGTGCTGGACGGTACCGACATCGTGTATGTGCTGCGCGTTTCCACCCACAAGATCATGAGCATCAGCCTGGGTGTGGGTTCGCGCCTGCCCGCGTACTGCACCTCCATGGGCCGCATGCTGCTCGCGGGGCTGCCTGAAGCAGATCTGATGCAATGCCTGCAGGCTTCGGACCGGATCGCCCGCACCAAGCACACCGTCACGGAGGTGAAGGAGCTCGCCACCAGGATCGCGCAGGTGCGCAAGCAGGGCTGGTCGCTGGTGAATCAGGAACTGGAAGAAGGACTGGTGTCGATGGCGGCCCCCATCACCAATCGCGCGGGGCAGACGGTGGCGGCGCTGAACATCAGCGGCCAGGCCAACCGGACCAGCGCCAAAACCATGCAGGAAACCATGCTGCCACCCTTGCTGGCGGCAGCGCAGGCCATTTCGCGGATGCTCATCGTTCAGCGTCCCTGAAGCACAGGAAACAGCCACCCTCCCGGACGGCAGCGCAGGGACGCGGAGTCCCTGTCACTGCAACGGATTCAGGATTTGCGAAAACCCATGGCCAGCAGCGCTGCGCCGGCCACCACAGCGCCTATGCTCAGCCACTGGGGAATGTTGACCGACTGCTTTTCCTGCACGGTCAACTCGATCGGCCCGATCTTGGCGGCTGTCGAATCCTTGGTGAAGCTGAAACCACCGGTGAACAAACCCGCCAGCCCCAGGACAATCAGGACAATGCCTGCGATACGTGTTGCATTCATATTCAAATCTCCTCGCCGGGCTGTGGTGTGAATGGGTGGCCATGCCCCGGAACCGCGCCACCCTGCAACCCAATGTAACCAGCGGTAGGCCGGCTGTCTGTAGGACGCCGCCGGGCGCTGCGCGGGAAGCCACCCATCGCACAGACACGATAATCAGGCTCCATGTTCACCCCCTCTCAAGCCGATGTGCGCCGCTTTTTCTGCGCGGTCTATGCCAAGGCCCGCGCCGGCCAACCCATGGAAGCGATCGAGACCCTCGCCAGCCAGTGGATCGACGAGCATCCGGAATACCACGCGGACTTTGCGGATGCTGACGCGGCGCTGGACAGGATGTATGACGTCGAGGCGGGCAAGACCAACCCGTTTTTGCACCTGTCGATGCACCTGTCCATCAGCGAGCAGTGCTCCATCGATCAGCCGCACGGTATCCGGCAGGCCGTGGAGCTGTTGACCGCCAGGCGCAACTCCCTGCACGACGCCCACCACGACACCATGGACTGCCTGGGCCAGATGGTCTGGGAGAGCCAGCGCGCAGGCCGCCCACCCGATGGGGCCGCCTACATCGACTGCGTTCAGCGCCAGGCCACCCGGGATTAAGCGGCACACCCCAGCCACCCGCACAAAGGGCACGCACCATGAAAAAAGCCGCTCAATGAGCGGCTTTTTCACGGGGCAGGCGCCGCTCAGCGGAACTTGCTTTGCGGAATGGTCTTCAGGTCGCCTTCGACCGAGGACAGGTAAGCGGCCAGCTGCTTCAGCTCCGCATTGGTGTACTGCTTGGCCATGCCCGCCATGATGGCGTTGCCGCGACCCACCTTGGGGTTGTTCTCGGTTTTGTAGGCCTTGAGCGCCACAAAGAGGTAATCGGCGTGCTGACCCGCGAGCTTGGGGTAGGCCGGGTCAATCGGCTTGGCAAAATTGGCGCCGTGGCACGACGCGCAATTGGCCTTGTTGAGCAGGGCCTGCACTTCCGCGCTGGGCTCCTTGGCCGGCTTGGCAGGCAGCTCGGCGCCGGCCACAAGGCCATCGGCGCTGTAATGGGCGGCCAGATCTGCCATGTCCTGATCGGTCAGCGACGTGGCGATCGCACGCATGGAGGGGTGCTTGCGCTCGCCCTTCTTGTACTCGTTCAGCGCCGCAACGATGTATTTGGCGTTCTGGCCGGAGATCATCGGGACCTTGTACACCTCGGGGAAAGAGGCCTGGTAGCCCTTGATGCCGTGGCAGCCGATGCACATGGCGTTCTTGGTTTCGCCGGCTTTGGCGTCGCCCTTGATTTCCTGGGCGAAGCTGGAAACCGTCACACAAGAGACAGCTACAGCGAATATCGTGGTCAACAGCTTAATCATTTTGCGCGCACAATCTGGTGAGAATTCATCGTATAAAACAACCTTGGATTATATCTGGGCGGAAACGCCGGGCGTGCGGCGCCGGGCATCCCGTCCAACCCGCTCTGGAATTCCTCCCCGCACCCGCCACACCCCCGCCCTTCCCCTGTCTTCTACTGCCCTGCCCCACGCCCATGAAATTCCAAGGCTCCCAAAACTACGTCGCCACCCCCGACCTCATGCTGGCCGTCAATGCGGCGGCCGCGCTCAAGAAGCCCTTGCTGGTCAAAGGCGAGCCGGGCACCGGCAAAACCATGCTGGCCGAGGAAGTGGCCCAAGCGCTGAACCTGCCGCTGCTGCAGTGGCACATCAAGTCCACCACCAAGGCGCAGCAGGGCCTGTATGAGTACGACGCGGTGAGCCGCCTGCGCGATTCGCAGCTGGGCGATGAAAAGGTCAAGGACATCCACAACTACATCGTCAAGGGCGTGCTGTGGCAGGCCTTCACCGCCGAGCAGCCGGTCGCGCTGCTGATCGACGAGATCGACAAGGCCGACATCGAGTTTCCGAACGACCTGCTGCGCGAAATCGACCGCATGGAGTTCTATGTGTACGAGACACGCGAACTCATCAAGGCCAAGCACCGGCCGCTGGTGTTCATCACGTCCAACAACGAAAAAGAGCTGCCCGACGCCTTCCTGCGCCGCTGCTTTTTCCACTACATCAAGTTCCCGGATGCCGACACGATGAAGCAGATCGTGGACGTGCACTTCCCGGACCTGAAGAAGGACCTGCTCACCGCCGCCATGAAGACGTTTTATGACGTGCGCAACCTGCCGGGCCTGAAGAAAAAGCCGTCAACCAGCGAACTGCTGGACTGGCTGAAGCTGCTGGTGGCCGAAGACATTCCGCTGGACGCCCTGCAAAGCAAGGACGACAAGGTGGCGGTGCCGCCGCTGGTCGGTGCCCTGCTGAAGAACGAACAGGACGTGACACTGTTTGAAAAGCTCGTCTTCATGCAACGCAACAACCGCTGAACGGCCAGGCATCACCATGAGCCAGAAGTTATTGCTGATTGAAGGGGTGTCCGACGCCATCGGTTTTGTCGGGGGTGCGCTGCTGGGTTTCTGGGCCGGCCGCCTGCTGGGGCTCGACATCTTTGCCGCCGGCTACAACAACAGCGCCATCGGCGGCATCGTGCTGGTTGGACTCGGCGGTGGCCTGGGCCTGCAGATCGCGCGCCGCTGGAGAGGACGCAAGCCATCCAACAGAGAGGAATGAACGTGGCATTCGTCGAACCCGTCACCCTGCAGGCACGTGGCGTCGAGCTGGTTCCGCTGGCTCTGGGCCACGAGGCCGGGCTGAAAGCGGCCGCCGCGGACGGTGAGCTCTGGAAGCTGCGCATCACCTCCGTGCCCGAGCCACAGGAAACCCGCGCCTATATCGAGACCGCCCTACGCACCGCCAACCGCATGGCATTCGCCGTCACCGACGCTGCCAGCGGAGAGGTGCTGGGCTCCACCAGCTTCCATGACATCGTGCCCGACATCAAGCGCGTCGAGATTGGCTACACCTGGTACGCGGCACGCTGCCAGCGCACCCATGTCAACACCACCTGCAAGCTGCTGATGCTCAGCCACGCGTTCGACACGCTCAGTTGCCACGTGGTCGGTTGGCGCACCGACAACTTCAACCACGCGTCGCAGCGCGCCATCGAGCGGTTGGGCGCCCGCAAGGACGGCGTGATCCGCGGCCACGCGATGCGCCGCGACGGCACCATCCGCGACACGGTGATGTACAGCCTGCGCGCCGGCGAGTGGCCGGAGGTCAAGGCCCAGCTCTTGTACCTGCTGGACAAACCCCGGCCCTGAGGAGACCGCGATGCTCATCGATTTCTTCTACACCCTGCGTTCGGCCAAGCTGCCGGTCTCCGTCAAGGAGTACCTGATGCTGCTGGAGGCGCTGGAGGTCGGCGTCGTCGGGCCGAACAGCGACAGCCTGCCTGGACACGACGGTGAGGGCGCGTGGAAGATCGATGACTTCTACTACCTCAGTCGCACGGTGCTGGTGAAGGACGAAAAGCACTACGACAAGTTTGACCGTGCCTTCGCGGCCTACTTCAAGGGCGTGGAGACGATCGCCGACTTCACCAAGGACATCCCTCTCGAATGGCTGCGGAAAAACCTTGAGCTCGAACTGAGCCCTGAGGAAAAAGCCAGGATCGAGAAAATGGGCTGGGACGAACTGATGGAAACGCTGAAAAAGCGTTTTGAGGAACAGAAAGAACGCCACGAAGGCGGCAGCAAATGGATTGGCACCGGGGGCACCTCGCCGTTTGGCGCCAACGGCTTCAATCCGCAGGGCATCCGCATCGGCCAGGAGAAGAGCCGCAACAAGAGTGCGGTCAAGGTGTGGGACCAGCGCGCCTACAAGGACTACGACGACACCCAGGAGCTGGGCACGCGCAACATCAAGGTGGCGCTGCGGCGCCTGCGCAAGTTTGCGCGCCAGGGCAATGTCGAGGAACTGGACCTGGACGACACCATCCGCTCCACCGCCGCCAACGCCGGCTGGCTCGACATCAAGATGGTGCCCGAGCGGCACAACAATGTGAAGGTGCTGCTGCTGATGGACGTGGGCGGCACCATGGACGAGCACATTCACCGGGTGGAAGAGATGTTCTCGGCGGTCAAGGCCGAGTTCAAGCACCTGGAGTTTTATTACTTCCACAACTGCGTCTACGACTTCATGTGGAAGAACAACCGCCGCCGCTTCAGCGAGAAGTTTCCCACCTGGGACATCATCCGCAAGTACAACAAGGACTACAAGCTGATCTTCGTCGGCGACGCGACCATGAGTCCCTATGAAATCCTGCAGCCCGGCGGCAGCGTGGAATACAACAACGAGGAAGCCGGTGCCGAATGGATGCAGCGGCTGACCAATGCCTTCCCCAAGTTCGCCTGGATCAACCCCGAGCCGCAGGGCGTGTGGCAATACCGGCAAAGCATCAGCGTGATCCAGCAACTGGTGAACCAGCGCATGTACCCGCTCACCATCAAGGGGCTGGAAGAAGCCATGCGGCTGCTTTCGAAATAGCGTCGGAGCCGGCGCCGCCCCAAATGCGCCGCTCAGCAGTACCGGCAAGCGCCCTGCGCGACGCACCGCATACAATCCAAGACGCCGCTCGATCAGCGGCCGTGCCGCCATAGTTCAATGGATAGAACGAGTGCCTCCTAAGCGCTAGATACAGGTTCGATTCCTGTTGGTGGTACCACCCTGATTTCCAGGTATACGGCGCCCCACAGTTCACCTGGAAGCTCATGGCAAGAACTGTTTTCAGGGCTGGGACTTATGCGATTCCCACCATCGGACACAGGCGCGGGCCAACGCCCCTGTGCTGTCCACACATTGGTTCCGCAGTTCCGACGCCACCGCATCGAGCGCAAGCGGTGTTTCTGTACAGGCCAGCACAACGGCCTTGGCACCGCGGGCCAGGAGCGCGCGGACGGCCTGCTCCACCAACCGGCCACCTTCCTGCGCGCGCCCTCGCTTCACCAGCTCAATGGCAGGCAGCACCAGAGAAACCATATCGCGATCCTCCGGCAGCATCGGGACCCAACCCATGGTCTCCAGCCGGTGGTCGAACAGGTGAGTAGCCAGTGTGGCGCCGGTTGCAATGAGGCCAATTTTTTCGCCGGGCTTGGCCAGGCCGGCCACCTCATCGCAAGTGACGTCCACAATGCTCAAAAACGGCACGGGACAACCTTCCCGCAGTTCATTGAACCAGAAATGCGCGGTATTGCAGGGCATGGCCAGCGCGATGGCACCGGCGGCGATCAGACGGTCGCGTCCCGCCAGCAGTGCCGGCAGGGGCGATTCGCCTGCCCGCAGAATGGCCTCTGGCCGACTGGGTATTCGAGGATCCGACTGGATCAGGAGCGGGACATGGTCCCCATCACCTGTGGCCGGGGTGGCCGCAATGACTTTGCTGAAAAAGTCCGCCGTGGCCAGTGGACCCATGCCGCCCAGAATGCCGATCATGAGGTGATCCCCGCGTTGTGATATCGCTCTTTCATGGCGTGTGCCTGTTCAGCGCGTGAGCAACAGATAGGCCGCACTCATGATCGCCAGCCCGAGCGTGACCAACACCAGCATCAAAACCGGCCGCCAGCCCAGCTGCGTCACATCTTTCAGCGACGTCTTGAGTCCCACCCCGGCGATCGCCAGCACCAAAAACCCTTGCGACAGGTCAGACGCCCCACTCTGGACAATGGCGGGAACCCAGCCGGTACTGTTGAGCAGCATCAGGCCGACAAAGACCAGGGTAAACCAGGGCAGCAGCGGCGTTTTCCGGAGAGGCCCCGTGTCGTTCTGCTGGCGAGCAACCCGTCCGCGCACGGCCAGCGAAACAATGACCAGGACCGGCATCAGGAACGCCACCCGCATCAGTTTGGTGATGGTCGCGGCATCGCCCGCCTCGCGTGAGAGGCTGTAGCCCGCCCCCACGACCTGGGCCACATCGTGAATCGTCGCACCGATGAATTTTCCGGAGGTCAGCGCATCGAAGCCGAGCCATTGGGTCAGCATCGGATAGATCACCATCGACAGCGTGGAGAGGGTGGTGACGCCCACCACCGTCAACGCCGTGTCGCGTTCCAGGTTCTGGTACTTGGGGAGCACGCTGGCGATGGCCAAAGCCGCCGATGCGCCGCAAATGGCCGTGGCACCACCGACCAGCAGCCCGAGACTCCCCTCAATTTTCAACACCCTGGCCAATGCCATACCAAGCACCACGGTGATCAGTACCGCGCACAACAGCGCCAGAACCGTCTGCCAGCCGAGCGCTCCGACGTGCGCGATCGTCAGGCGCAGCCCCAGCAGCGCGACCCCCACGCGAAGCACCGTACCGGATGCAAACTGGATGCCTGCTGCGCAGCGCCCATCCTCGCTGACGAAATGCAACGCCAGCCCCAGCAGCAGCGCGAACAGCAACATCGATCCCTTGTAATGGCTTCCAAGGAAAGCCGCAGCCATCGCCACCAGCGCAGCAACGAGCAGGCCGGGCAGGTGGTTTTGCACCGTGAGGAAACGGCGCTCAAGGGTCAGGGTGTTCATGGCAAGGGGGGGGCGAAAAGGCGCGCGGCAGACGGAACCAGCAGGACAGCGCCTCAAATCAGAGGGGCTTGATGTCCTTGAACGCATCCATGTAACCGTACAAGGCCACTGCCCCGCCGGTGTGGAGGAACACCACGTTCTGGCCCTTTCTGAAGTGTCCTTTTCGGCACAAGTCGATCAGGCCGGCCATTCCCTTGCCCGAGTACACCGGGTCGAGCAGGATGCCTTCCAGCCGGGCCAGCATCGTCACCGCTTCGACCATGCCTTCGGTGGGAATACCGTAGCCAGCGCCGACGTAGTCGCAATTCGCTGCCACTGCCGAGCGTGCCACGCTGCCGGAGACATCCAGCAGATCCGCCGTCTTGCAGGCCAGGTTGAACACACTGGTTTCCTGCGCTTCACGCGGCGCGCGCACGCCGATGCCCAGCACCGGAATCTGGCTACGCGTGCCTTCAAAGCCGGCCACCAGCCCGGCCTGGGTCCCGGCGCTTCCGGTAGCGTGCACCACGCTGTCGACGTTGAGCCCGAGGTGGTTGAACTGATCGACCAACTCGAGCGCGCACACCACATAGCCCAGTGCACCAATCGGGTTGGAACCACCGCCGGGAATGATGTAAGGCTTGCGTCCCTTGGCACGCAACTCGCTGGCGACCTCGTTCATGGCGGCTGCCATGTCGGTGCCGCCCGGACGTTCCGTGACATGCGCGCCATACAAATGGTCGAGAAACACATTGCCAGAATGCTTGTACGCCTCCACCTTGGAGCCCGTCCGGTCTTCGAGCAGGATTTCACACCGCATTCCCATCCGGGCGGCAATGGCGACCGTTTGCCTCGCGTGGTTGGACTGGGTGGCACCTTGCGTGATGATGGTGTCGGCTTGCTGCGCGACCGCATCGGCCATCAGGAACTCCAGCTTGCGGGTTTTGTTGCCACCGGTGCCCAGGCCGGTGCAGTCGTCGCGCTTGATGTAGAGATTGGGACCGCCCAGTGCCTCGGTCAGGCGCGGCATGAACTCCAGCGGCGTCGGGGCATGCGTGATGCGTACTCTTGGGAAACGGGTGAGTTTCATGATTTACTTTCGTTGGGTGATGGAGAATTTCAGGAATCTGAAGCAAAGGAGAGCGGCTTGCCCGCTCAGGGGTTTTCAGTGGCCAGTGCAGCGGCCACGCCCACAATCTTTCCTATCAGCTCACAGTCGGCCGCCGTGAGCGAAAGAGGTGTGCGCAGGTCCAGCAGCTTTTTCATCACACGCATGGATTGCGGCATGTCGGGTGCCTTGCCCAGATAGTGCCAATGCTGGTAGTTGCTGGTGAAGCCCACGGGTTCCGCCGTGCCGAACCACTTGATGTGCAGGCCGCGCAGGCTGCATTCACGCAAAAACTTTTCGATCTGGGGCGCAGGCAAATCCAGGGAAAACTGGATCGAACTGGCAATAAAGGCTTCTTTGGGATGGCGAACAGGAAGGGAAACGCCGGGCACGCGCGCCAATGCCGCTTCAAGCTGGGCATAAATCCGGTTCCATTGTTCGCCGCGCTGTTCCAGAAGACCGATCTGTGGCCGCAGCAGCGCAGCCGCCAGGTTCGACATGCGCATGCTGAAGTTGGGCGTGACGTATTTCCAGCGTTCGAAGACCTCGGGCGCGGGCCGGAGGATGTGCTGTTCGTACATCATGTAGCAGCCTGACATCAGGATCGCCTGCGCGGCCACATCGTCATCATCGGTGACGAGCAAGCCGCCCTCTCCCGAGTTGATGTGCTTGTAGGTCTGGGCGCTGTAACAGCCGACCCTGCCCCAAGTGCCTGTGGGCCGGCCATCCCAGCGGGCCCCCATCGTGTGGGCGCAATCTTCGACGACAGCCACGCCATGGGCATCGCACAAGGTGCGAACCGCCTCGAGATCCGTGATGTGGCCGCGCATGTGGGAGATCAGGAAGACTTTGGCCGAACTGCTTTGGATCTTCCGTTCGAGGTCGGCCAGATCGGTGGTGTAGCCAGCGGTGGTCTCGACAAGGACCGGTTCAGCCCCCGCGTGGGCAATGGCGCCCGGTACCGGAGACAGCGTGAAGCTGCTCGTCAGCACTTGGTGCCCCGGCTTGACACCCAGCGCCTTCAGCGCGATGAACATCGCCGCACCGCAGGAGGACAGCGCCACGCAGTACCGGCTGCCCACACTGGCCGCAAACTCCTGCTCCAGCAGGGACGGATCGGGATGGTCGCCACCTTGCTCGCCATAGCGGTGAAGGCGCCCACTGCGCATCAGCGCCACCGCCCGCTCAATGGCCGCCTCGGGAATCGGCTCCGGACTGCTGAGGTCCTTGCCGAACCACAAACCGTCTGCGGTGCCTGCCTTGTGCCCGCTCAGGTTGAGGCCCGACGGCCGGGAGACATGGTCCATCGGTGTGTTCATCGCTGGTGGCCGCCCAGTTCTCCCAGCTCGAAGGCTTCTTCGGGAAAATACTTCCTGAGCCGTATGTCCGCTGTTCGCGCGTGGCCCTCCATGCCTTCCAGCCGCGAGATGCGCGCCGCGACCTGCCCCACCTCGCGGCTGGCGGGACGATTCAGGCGCTGCCATGTCACCGTCTTGATGAACTTGCCCACGCTCAAGCCGCCCGAGTAACGCGCGGCGCCCTTGGTGGGAAGGATGTGGTTGGGGCCTGCGCATTTATCGCCGTAAGCCACGGTGGTTTCTTCGCCAAGAAACAGCGACCCATAGTTGGACAAGCGCGACAGCCACCAGTCCAGATCCTCGGCCAGCACCTGCAGGTGCTCGGGCGCATATTGGTCGCTGAGTTCCACCGCCTCCTCGCGGGTGCTCACAAACACCACTTCACCATAATCGCGCCAGGCCGCCGTGGCCGCCGAACGGGCCAGCCCCGGCAGGGAATCGATGACAGACGGCATCTTTTCGATCACGCGCAAACCCAGCGAGCGGCTGGTGGTGTAAAGCCACACCGGAGAGTCCGGCCCATGCTCGGCTTGGCCGGCCAGATCGGCGCAGATGATGTCGACATCTGCCGTATCGTCCGCAATGATGGCCGACTCGGTGGGTCCGGCCACCACGTCGATGCCGACACGGCCAAACAACATCCGCTTGGCCTCGGCTACAAAGCGGTTGCCGGGGCCGACAATGACATCGGCCGGTTTGGACGCATAGAGTCCATAGGCCATGGCGGCCACCCCCTGCACGCCGCCCAGGGCGAGCACTGTCGTAGCGCCGCTGAGCTTCATCGCGTAAAGAATGGCGGGGTTCACGCCTTCTTCTTTGTGCGCCGGCGACGCGGCCACAATATTGGCCACCCCGGCGACCTGGGCCGTGCAGACGCTCATCACCGCCGAGGCCGCATGGGCATAGCGCCCCCCCGGTACATAGCAGCCTGCCGTGTGAACGGGGATGAGCTTCTGGCCGGCAATCAGTCCGTTGACGAGCTCGGTCTCGAACTCATGCAGCGAGGCGCGCTGATGCCTCGCGAAGTCACGTACACGGGCGTGGGCAAATTCGATGTCGTCCTTGGTGCTCTGCGGAAGCGTTTTGGCAGCGCGTTCAAACTCTGCATCGCCCAGCACGATCGGTCCGTGATAGCCGTCGAAATCACGGGCATAGCGCTCGACGGCCTCCTTGCCGTCACGTGCAATTTCAGCCAGCATGCGCTGGACGGTCTCCGCGGTGGCCGAATCAATCTTCTCGATGGGGGGATTGGCTTTTTTCAGGTATTCGATGGTCATGGACAGCTTTCAATATCAGGACAGGACGGTTTGCCGGCGGCCTGCCGGCAGAAAGTCAAACGGTGATCGGCGTCACGTCGGTGTCTCAGGCACGGCCCTTCCAGGGCACGACCTTGCGTTCGACCCAGCGCATCAGATGGTCAAAGGCATAGGCGATGGCGGCAATCACCACGATGCCCATGATGACGGTGGCCGTTTGTAAAAACTTCGATGCCGACAGCACCATGTAGCCCAAGCCGGAGGTGGAGGCCACCATTTCGGCCGCCACCAGGGTGGTCCAGCCGAACCCGATGCCAATGCGCATGGCCGTGATGATTTCAGGCATGGCCGAGGGCAGGATGACATGGCGAATGACCTGCCAGCGCGTTGCGCCGAACGAGTAGGCCGCATGAATCTGTTCGATGGCGGCAGATTTCACGCCCGCTCGCGCGCCGAGGGCCACAGGGGCAAACACCGACAGGAAGATCAGCAGCACCTTGGACGTCTCGTCGATGCCGAACCAGATGATCATGAGAGGCAGGTAGGCCAGCGGCGGAATCGGTCGATAGAACTCGATGGGCGGGTCGAAAATGCCGCGCGCCACCGGGCTCATGCCCATGGCAATGCCCAGCGGAATGCCGATCAGGCAGGCCAGCAGGAACGCTCCGAAGACACGCGCCGTGCTGATCCAGGTGTGCTCCCAGAACGACGAGCCGGTGAAGCCGTTGCGCAGCAGGTCGCTGAAAGACTCCACCACCGCCATGGGCGAGGGAAGGAACAGCGGCTTGATCCAGCCCATCTGCGTGACAAGCCACCAGACGAACAGCAGCCCGCCAATGACGGCGGCGCTGATCAGCAGGCTGTCACCCTGCCCGGGAACGCCGTAAATCTCGCCGGGCTTGGCCGGTTTGGCGCGCATCAACTGGGACCACACGCCAGGCTCGGCTGCATGGGTGACGGCCGGGGCAGGTCCCAGTGCGGAGCGGGGTGCGTGCGCTTCAGGCGTGTCCATGGTGTTCCCCCTCTTCGTCGGCAAAAATGATCTTGAGGACTTTTTCGCGCAGGGCGATGAAGTCAGCCGATGCCTTGATGGCGCGCGCGTTGCCCGTCTCAAAGTAGAGCCGGCTGAACGGCAGGTCAAAGGTGTGCGAAATACGCCCCGGCCTCGGCGACATCACCACCAGACGCGTGCCCATGAAAAGCGCCTCCTCCACACTATGGGTGATGAAGAAGACCATCTTGCCGGTGTCACGCCAGATTTTCAGGATCAGCTCCTGCGCGCGTTCGCGCGTGAGCGCATCGAGTGCGCCCAGCGGTTCATCCATCAGCAGGATGTGCGGATCGCTGGTCAGGGCGCGCGCAATGCCCACGCGCTGCTGCATGCCACCGGACAGCTGGTACGTCGCCGACTTCTCGAACTGCTCCAAGCCGAGCAACCGGATGAAGTCCCGCGCGATGCGCTCACGCTTTGGGCGGTCATAGCCCTGGATCTTCAGTCCGAAAGCCACGTTGTCGAGCACATTGAGCCACGGCAGCAAGGCGTGCTTTTGAAACACCACGGAGCGGTCTGCACCCGGACCGACCACCTGCCTGCCGCCGAGCATGATCTCGCCGTGGCTGGGCGCCATGAAGCCGGCGATCAGGTTGAGAAGCGTCGATTTGCCACAACCCGAAGCGCCCAGCGCGACGACAAAGTCGCCTGTGCCGATCTCCAGATTGATGTCCTTCAGCGCATGAACGCTTTCCTTGCCCGGTAGCGGATAAAAAACCGACGCGTTGCGAATGGCGAGTTCAGTCATGACAGACCTTTGAATAGGAACAACGATTCCGGCCGCAGCAGAGGCACGCCAGGCTGCGCCGGACTTTGACGCTCCAATCTACTTCGCGGCTGCAGCCTTGACAAACTCGGTGTTGACATACTTCGCATAGCTGTCAGAGGCCGAGGTGATGCGGCCGGCCCCTTTGAGGAAGTCCGCCGTCAGCTTCATGGACTTGGCTGCTCCGCCGCCCATCCAGGTGTCCGAGACCTGGTCCTGGGCGCCCGGGTAGGTTGCCCCGTCAAGATCCGCAACAGTGTCTTTCGGGTTGCTGCCGACGCGCTTGGCCACAGCCTGGATCGACGCCGAGTCGGCGGTCCATTTGGCCTTGTTTTTGGTGTAGTCCTCATTGATCTCGTTCATGACCTTGACGAAGGCCACCAGGCCGGCCTTGTTCTCGGCGGCAAATTTGTTGTTGACCACCCAGCCGTTGAAGGTGGGGTAGCCCGCCTTGCCGACCTCGCCCGCCGTCGTCATCACCTTGCCGTTGGCGCGCAGCTTGCCCTGGACAGGCTCCCAGATAAAGGCGGCATCGATGGCATTCTGGCTCCAGGCAGCACCGATCTCCGGTGGCGCCATTCCCACCACCTGCACGTCCTTGTCATTGAGTCCCCAGTTCTTGAGTGCCCCCATCAGGGAGAAATGCGCCGTCGAGCCCACTGGAACGGCGATTTTTTTACCTTTGAGGTCTGCGGGTTTGTCGATCCCTGCGCCGTTGCGGACGACCATCGATTCAGATGCGCCGATGGCCTTTCCAATGAGGAACAACTGGTAGTCCACGCCCTGGCTGGCGCCAGCGGCGAGCGGTACCGAGCCCAGCTCGGAGATCTGGATGGCCCCCGAGGCCATGGCCGCATTGACCTCCGCGCCCGAATTGAATTTGCGCCACTCGATCGTCCAGCCGGTGGCTTTCTCGAAGCGTCCGTCGGCAGCAGCGGCTTCGAAAGGAGCCGGGTCGCCGAAGTTGCCGATGATGACTTTTTTCTGCGCCCAGGCCTGACCCGATATCGTCAGCAGCAGGGAGGCGGAGAAGAGAAACGTTTTAATGAGGTGCTTCATGTTGATTGGCGCTCCAGTTGAAGGGTTTGCGGGAGACTCGGTACCTAGCACTGCGAGTCTTTGCAAATACTATTCACAAAAAATTGCTGCCGATAGGGCCACAATCAGATTGTTTTGGGTCCAGAATATGTTTTTGAGCCCCACCAAGGGCATACCCCTAGACCAGGCTGCAGCACCTTTGAATCGGACTGGTCACCGGGGGTGGTGCCAGCCACGGCATCAGCAGCATCCAGTCCCGTCAGCGGAGTTTTCATGCGCAGCAGTCAAGAGATCACCGGAATCTGGCTCAGGATGTTTCCGAACTTCGCCGGCAGCAGCGGCACGCTGCAGGGGCGCGTCCGCGAAATGATGGTCCACAGCATCCTCATGGGCATGATCCCGTCGGAAGCGGCCATCCCGCCGAGCCGGGCGCTGGCGAAGGCACTGGGCGTGTCACGCAATACCGTGTCGCTCGCGCTCCAAATGCTGGTCGACAAGGGCTTTCTGGTATCGCGTGAACGCAGCGGTCTTTTTGTCAATCGTGACATCCTGCTGGGTCAGGCGAGCCAGACCGTTCCCGCGCCTTCCCCCGACGCAGTGCTGGACTGGGCTTCCAGGATGACCTCCAGCCTTGAAAAGCAGAGAAACATCAGCAAACCGTCGAACTGGCAGGACTTCCGCTATCCGTTTGTCTATGGCCAGTTCGATCCCAGCTTGATGCCGCTCAAGGACTGGCGGGATTGCGCCCATCAGTCACTGCATGCTTTGGCCGTCAAGAAATGGTCGCAGGACTTCATCGATCGTGACTACGAACCCCTGGTGGACCAGATTCTGCATCGCCTGCTGCCGGCGCGCGGCATCATGGCGCGCCGCGAAGAGGTTCTTCTGACTGCAGGGGCGCAAATGGCTTGCTATTTGCTGGCCAATGTCTTGCTGGACCACCACACCGTGGTCGGCGTGGAGGACCCCGGTTACCCCGATGCAAGGAATAACTTCAGGTCACGCAGCAGCCAGGTGAAGCCCTTGCCCATCGATGCGGATGGGCTGATGGCTTCGCGGATGCTGGGCAAATGCGCCTACGCCTATGTCACGCCGAGCCACCAATGTCCGACGGGCGTCACCATGCCGATGCAGCGCAGGATGGAAGTGCTGGAGATGGCACGCCGGAAAAATATCGTTTTGTTTGAAGACGATCACGAAAGCGAATTGAATTTTTCAGGTCGGCCGTTGCCTGCCCTCAAAAGTCTGGACACCGACGGGCGGGTGATTTACCTCGGCAGTCTGTCAAAGACATTGGCGCATGGCTTGCGACTCGGCTTTATCGTCGGGCCTGCCGAGTTGATTCGGGAGCTGCGGGCGCTCAGGCGATTGATTCTTCGTCACGTGCCGACCAACAACGCCCATGTCGCGAGCCTCTTCATCGCCCAGGGCCATCACGACGCGTTCATCCGGAAACTCAACGTCACCTATCGGGAACGTCGGGACATCCTGATGAAATCCTTTGAGCGCTATTTGCCTGAATTTCATCTCACCCACTCACTGGGCGGCTCGGGTGCCTGGATTCAAGGGCCGAGCGACTTGAATGCCACGGACCTGGCCAGGCGCTGTGAAGCGCGTGGCGTGCTGATTGAGCCCGGTGCCATTTTCTTCAACAAGGCAGCGCCAACAACCCAATCCTACTTCCGGATGGGCTACTCGGCGATTCCCGGTACCTTGATTGACGCAGGTGTCAGGGAATTGATGCTTGAAATCCGATCAGGAACTCAAGGACGGACGAATGCCGTCAAAGCCCAACCTTAAGCCCTTTGAAGTCCTTCAATCCCGTCAAAAAACCAGCATTGCAGCCGGAATCTGGGGAGCGTTGAACTTCATGAAACTTTGACCGGAAATTTTTGGCGCCGGCCAGCCCTCGCGGCCTGACGCGATCTCGATGCAGACAACCCCTGCCCAGGCAGGAAAAATCCCGGCGCCTGTGGTAGCGACCGGGACCGCACGAAGAGGATGCGCGCGACCCACGTCGCCCGCGAACCCGCCGCTTACTTCATGCCGTATTTGGCCTTGGCGTCGTTCTGGCAGCTGTCTTTCGCTGCGCCGGCCAGGGCATCACAGCGCTCCTTGGCAGCCTTGTACTCGGCTTCGCGTTTTTCAGCGCTGGCGTCCTTTTTCACATCGGCCATTTTTTCGGCTTTGTCTTTGCTGGTATCTGCAGACACCTTCATGACCTTGGCATCCTCCTTGGCCTTGACGTGCGCAGCCTTGGCGTCTTTCACGCAGACATCCTTGGCATTGCCAGCGAGGTCATCGCACTTTTCCTTGGCGGTGTCGTAAGCGGCATCGGCCTTGGCAAAAGCGACTTTCTCGGTTTTTTTGGCGCTCGGCTTGTACTGGGCTTCGAGCTCGGCCTTGGCCACCTTTTCCGTGCCTTTGGCCTCTGACACGCAGATGTCCTTGGCATTGGCCTTCAGGGTACCGCACTGGCCGCGGCTGGCTTTGTAGTCAGCCGAGATGCGGGTCTTGCCGGCCTTGTATTCGTCTTTGGTCATCGCCAGTGCATGGCCTGCCAGTGAGCAGGACATCAGGGCAGTCAACAGGATCAGTCGGGTCTTCATGGGTTTCTCCTGGGGAGGGACCGAAGCGCGGGTTGCCGCTTCGGTCGGGGGTTGGTGGTGTTCAGCCCGGGCGCTCGACGAGGCTCAATAGCGCTCGAAAAAGCCAGTCGGATTGCGGTCTTTCCATTCGGTGACCTGCTTGTCGGCTTCGTCGTGGGTGATGCCAAAACGCTCTTGCAGGCGCCCCAGCAGCTGGTCGCGCTTGCCGGCGATCACGTCCAGATCGTCGTCCGTGAGCTTGCCCCATTGCTCCTTGACCTTGCCCTTGAACTGCAGCCAATTGCCTTCGATACGGTCCTGATTCATGAGTGACTCCTTGAACAGTTGAAAAACCAGCACAGGCCGATCAGCAGAACTGCTGTGGCGACCTTTGTGCTGCGGTCAATTCACTGTAAGTTCACGTTTTTGATCGAGGCGTAGTCCCGTATGTCCGGCAGGCGTAGGTACTCACTGACATCCGCCTCATCCATCGCCTATCGGAGGCAGCAGACGGAGCCCACGCAGCCAGCGGTGCGAGCCGTCCTAGCTCTGGCGAAGGCTCTCGATTTCGTCGCGCAGCGCCTGGGCCCAGCTTCGCCGCGATTGCCCCTCGGGCGGCTGGGGCTCCCCGAAGCACACCACGGTCTTGAGCTGCCGGGCCTGCAGGGTGCGCCAGATGGAGCCGACCAGCGTTTCATCGTCCACATAGCTGGGGGCGAAGCTGGTTTTGCCGGTGGCGGCATCGATGAACCTGAGCGCGACGGGCTGTATCGGCACCGAAGCCTCGATCGCCGCCTGGATCAGATTGGCATGAAACGGCTTGAGGCTGATGCCGTCGCCTGTCGTCCCTTCGGGAAACACGGCGAGGATATCGCCGGCCCGCAGACGATCCGCCATCTGCACCACCACCCGGTGCGCGTCGCGCCGCGATTCACGTTCGATGTAGAGCGTGCCTGCCCCGTCAGCCAGTGTGCCCACAAAAGGCCATTGCTTCACGTCGGACTTGGAGACAAACCGGCAATGGCGCGCCGCGTGGATGACCAGGATGTCCAGCCAGGAGATGTGGTTGGCCACCAGCAACACCGGCCCGCCGGCAGGCGGTGTCCCGATGACTTCCAGTTCGATGCCGACGATGCGCAGCATCTGCCCAGCCCAGGCGTTCACGCGCGCTTCACGCTCGGCCTGTTCCAGTCTGGGGAAATGCAGCTTGATGGTGAGAAAGCCACGCACGGCGTGCGCGCTGGCACGCAGCAATTTCCACACGACGACCGCCCACCTCATGGCGTCACCGGCATGGCAGGCCGCTCACGGCGCAGCGTCGTAGGCGATCTGCCCACCGACCACCGTCCAGCGCACACGGGCGGGCAGCTGGTGACCGGAAAATGGCGTGTGCTTGCCCTGGCTGCGCAGCGCCTCGGGCGCCACCGTCCAGTCGTCCGAAGGATCAAACACACACACGTCGGCCACACCACCGCGCACCAGCCGCCCGGCGCTGGCCTGCAGCGTGCCGAGCGAGCCGCCCAGCACGCGCGCCGGATCGCACGTCAACACCGCCAGTGAGCGCATGAGGCCGGCACCCGCGTCGCTACCCCACTTGCAGGCCAGGCCCAGCAGCAGCTCCAGCCCCGTGGCACCGGGCTCGGCCTCGGCAAACGGCAGCGTCTTGGCGTCTTCATCTACCGGGGTGTGGTCCGACACCAGCGCGTCCACCGTGCCGTCTGCCAGCGCCGCACGGATGGCGTCCCGGTCACGCTGCTGGCGCAGCGGTGGGTCCAGCCGCATGCGGCTGTCAAAGTAGCCGATGTCCACGTCGGTGAGGTGCAGGCTGTTGATGCTGACGTCACAGGTCACCGGCAGGCCTTCGGCCTTGGCCTGCGCCACCAGCGCAATGCCTGCTGCGCTGCTGATGCGGCACAGGTGCACGCGGGCCCGTGTGGCGCGCACCAGCTCGAAGATCGTGTGCAGGGCAATGGTCTCTGCCGCCACCGGCACGCCACTCAGGCCGAGCCGGGTAGCGAGCGCGCCGCTGGCCGCCACGCCCTTGCCAAGGTACAGCTCCTGCGGGCGCAGCCACACCGCGTAGCCAAAGGTGGCCGCGTACTGCAGCGCACGCATCAGCACCTGGGTGTTGGCCAGCGGCACCTCGGCCTGGGCAAAGCCCACGCAGCCGGCCTCAGTCAGCTCGACCATCTCCGTGAGCGTTTCACCCTGCAAGGCGCGTGTGAGGGCGCCCAGCGGAAAGACGCGCGACTGGTGCAGCTTCTCGGCGCGGAATTTCAGCATCTCCACCAGACCCGGCTCGTCCAGCACCGGGTCGGTGTCGGGCGGGCAGACCAGGCTGGTCACGCCACCAGCCACAGCGGCGGCCAGTTCGCTTTCCAGCATGCCTTCGTGCTCATGGCCAGGTTCGCGTAGCCGCGCCGCCAGATCCACCAGGCCGGGCGCCACCACACAGCCGGCGGCGTCAATCGTGCGGTTGGGGGAGAAGTCGGCAGGAACGGACTGGATGGAGACGATACGCCCGGCAGCCACCGCGATGTCGCCGATGGCATCCAGCCCCGAGGCAGGGTCCATGATCCGGCCGTTTTTGATCAGTAGTTTCATTCGTTTTCTCCGCAAGGCGCGAAATAAGGCGCGGGATAACAGCTTGGTAAGCACCCGACTTTCTGCAGGCAAGCAGGAGTCGCGGGACTGGCTTCACCAGACCGCAGGCGCATCCTTCGATACCTCAGGACGAACGGGAGTCCCAGAGCTAAGCATCCTTCGACAAGCTCAGGACGAACGGAATTCAGCGAGCGACTGTGGGGGCTGGTCTTCCCAAGCACGAGCCGTGGAACCGGCTTCGCCGGGCCACAGGCGGGCGCCCCCCCCGGGGGGCATCCTTCGACAGGCTCAGGACAAACGCAATTCAGCGAGCGACCGCGGAAGCGCTGTATTCCACCAGCAGGAGCCGCGGGACCGGCTTTGCCGGACCGCAGGCGGAGCGGCCCCCTCGGGGGGCAAGGAGTTACGCGAAGCGAACGACTGTGGGGGCTCAAGTTCACGCTTCATTCCCCGCCACAATGCTCATGACCGCCATGCGGACAGCGATGCCGAAGGTGACCTGCGGCAGGATCACGCTCTGCTTGCCGTCGACCACGGCGGAGTCGATTTCCACCCCGCGGTTGATGGGCCCCGGGTGCATGACGATGGCGTCTGGCTTGGCCAGCTGCAGCTTTTCAGGCGTGAGACCGAAGCTCTTGAAGAACTCCTGGCTGCTGGGCAGCAAGGCGCCCGACATGCGTTCGTTCTGCAGCCGCAGCATGATGATGACGTCGGCCCCGGTGATGCCTTCTTCCAGCGTGTTGCACACGCGCACGCCCATCTGGGCCATGTCGGCCGGCACCAGGGTTTTGGGGCCCACCACGCGCACCTCGGGGCAGCCGAGCGTGGTCAGCGCGTGGATGTCCGAGCGTGCCACGCGCGAATGCAGCACGTCGCCGACGATGGCCACCGTGAGCTTGCTGAAGTCCTTCTTGTAGTGGCGAATGGTGTACATGTCGAGCAGGCCCTGCGTCGGGTGCGCGTGGCGCCCGTCGCCGGCATTGATCACGTGGACATGGGGCGCCACGTGCTGCGCAATCAGGTAGGGCGCGCCGGACTCGCTGTGCCGCACCACGAACAGGTCGGCTGCCATGGCGCTCAGGTTGGCGATGGTGTCGAGCAGCGACTCGCCCTTGGAGGCTGAAGAGCGGGCAATGTCGAGGTTGATCACGTCGGCCGACAGCCGCGTGGCCGCGATCTCGAAGGTGGTGCGGGTGCGCGTGGAGTTCTCGAAAAAGAGGTTGAAGACGCTTTTGCCGCGCAGCAGGGGAACCTTCTTCACCTCGCGGTTGTTGACACTGGCGAAGTTGGCGGCAGTGTCGAGAATCTGCGTCAGCGTCGCCTTGGGCAAGCCTTCTGTCGACAGCAGATGGATCAGCTCGCCGTGCTTGTTGAGTTGCGGATTGCGTCGGTACAGCATGGTGGGAATTCCTCGTCAGCGCCTGGTTATTGTTCTGGGTTGCGTATCGTGGTTCGTGAATCGTGGGCCTACCGGTCCTGCACCTGGAAGCTGAACACCCCCTCGGGTGATTGCGCCAGCTCCAGCGTCTGCGTTGCGGGCAAGGCCACCCGGGCCATGGCCAGGTCGGGCTGCACCGGCAGCTCACGCCCGCCGCGGTCCACCAGCACCACCAGTTTCACGCTGGCAGGCCGGCCGTAGTCAAACAACTCGTTAAGGACTGCCCGGATGGTGCGCCCGGTGTAGAGCACATCGTCGACCACGACCAGGTGGGCGCCATTGACGTCAAAGGGCAGGAGCGTCTGGCCGCTGGAGGCCAGACCGCGCTGCGAAAAATCGTCGCGGTGCATGGAAGACGACAGCACACCAGCCTCTTCCGGCAGGTCCAGGTCTTTCTGCAGCCGCTGGGCCAGCCAGGCGCCACCCGAAGCGACACCCACCAGTAATGGCGGCTGGGCGTAGGACGCGAGCATGACGCGCATGCTTCGCAGCAGGTCGCTGTACAGCGCCTCGGCGTCCAGGGTCAGACTGCTCATGGAAGGCTCCTTAAATACTGCTCAAGAATGATGCAAGCCGAGGCGGCGTCGGCATCCGAGGCACCGCTGGCCAGCGCCTCGGTCGTGCTGTAGCGCTCATCAACCTCCATCACCGGAAGACCAAAGCGCCCGCGCAACTGCCGGGCAAATTTGCGGGCCCGCACAGTATTGTCGTGGCTCGCTCCGTCGGGGTGAAAGGGCACGCCAATCACGAGTGCATCCGGCTGCCATTCCCTGATTCTTGCAGCGATGGCAGCGAAGCGCGCGTCGCCCTCTGCTGCAATGGTGGCCTGGGGGGTGGCGGTGCGTGTCAGCGTGTTGCCGCTGGCCACGCCGGTGCGTTTAAGACCGAAGTCGAAAGCCAGAAAGGTTTGGGGGGTTTGGGGGCTTTGGCCCGCAGAAGGCAAAGCCTCCGCGCTCATGCGTGACCAGCGTCCGGAGAAAGCATCCAGCTCTGCAGGCCCAGGAGCAGCAGGGCCCGGTCATAACGCTGCTCGACGGGGGTGTCGAAAATCACCGCCGCATCGGCGGCCACCGTCAGCCAGCTGTTGTCGGAGATTTCGGATTCGAGCTGCCCTTCACCCCAGGCCGAGTAGCCGAGCGAGACGAACACCTTGCGGGGGCCGGCGCCGGTCGACAGGGCTTCCAGCACGTCCTTGGAGGTGGTCATTTCCAGGCCGCCCGGGATGGTCATGGTGGAGGCGTAGATGGATTCGCTGCCGGGCATCATGGATTCATGGAGTACGAAGCCGCGCTCGGTCTGCACCGGGCCACCCTGGAACACGGGCGCTTCGGTGAGGTCACTGCGGTGCAGTGGCAATTCGACCTTGTCGAACAGCTTCTTGAGGCTGATGTCGCTCGGCTTGTTGATGACCAGGCCCAGAGCCCCGCGGTCACTGTGCTCACACATGTAGACCACGCTTTTCGCAAACGCCGCGTCATCCAGCCCGGGCATGGCGATGAGGAAGTGGTGCGTGAGGTTGATCGAGGCAGAGTCCGAGGCCATGCCGTCATTTTACGCGCAGTACCTCTCGGTGCCTACAGCCAATGCCGCGGCGGCACGGGGATTCAGCCAGCAGGTCGCAGCAAGCCAGTCCCGGCGAATCACAGCCCTTTTCGCTACCATCCGCGGATGCCCAAAAAATACCAGACCGGCCTGATGTGGTTTCGCAGGGATCTGCGCACGGACGACAACGCGGCGCTTCACCACGCCTTGCGATCCTGCGAACAGGTCTTTGGCGTGTTTGTCTTTGACAGCGACATCCTCGCCCCGCTCCCGCGCGCCGACCGGCGGGTGGAGTTCATCCGGGAATCGCTGGTCGATCTGGACGGTCAGTTCCAGCAGCTGGCGGCGAGGTCGGGCCACCCCGGGGCGAGGCTGATGGTGTTTCAGGGCAAGGCCGGCGACACCGTGGCGGCCTTGGCCGCGCGCCTGTCTGCCGATGCGGTATTTGCCAACCATGACGACGAGCCGGCAGCGCTCGCCCGGGATGCCGACGTCAATGCCCGCCTGCAAGGCAGCGGCGTGGCCTGGCACAGCTTCAAGGACCACGTGATCTTCGAGCGCGACGAAGTGCTCACGCAGGCTGGCAAGCCCTACAGCGTGTTCACGCCCTACAAAAATGCCTGGCTGAAAAAGGTCGATGCGTTTTACCTCAAGCCCTACCCCATTGAGCCCCATGCGTCGGCCCTGGCGCCGCCGCCCGCGGGCGAACCCTGTGGCGTTCCATCGTTGAGCGACATCGGGTTTGAGCCCACCAACCTCCAGGCACTGAAGATCCCGACAGGCAGCCAAGGAGGGCAGGCACTGTTTGACGAATTCACCAGCCGCATGGCGCAGTACAAGGACACCCGCGACTTCCCGGCCGTCAAGGGCCCAAGTTACCTCGGCGTTCACCTGCGCTTTGGCACCGTCTCGCTGCGGTGCATGGCCGCGCTGGCGCTGGAGCGCCAGCGTCAGGGCGACGAGGGTGCGGCCACCTGGCTCAGCGAGCTGATCTGGCGGGATTTCTACGCCCAGATCCTGAGCAATTTCCCGCATGCCGCGCACCAAGCCTTCAAGCCCGACTACGACGCCATCGCCTGGGAGTCGGGCGACCACGCGCAGACGCTGTTCAGCGCCTGGTGCGAGGGGCGCACAGGCTATCCGCTGGTGGATGCGGCCATGGCGCAGATCAACCAGACCGGCTACATGCACAACCGGCTGCGCATGGTCACCGCCAGCTTTCTGGTGAAGGATCTGGGCATTGACTGGCGCTGGGGCGAGCGTTATTTCGCCGAAAAACTCAACGACTTCGACCTGTCGGCCAACAATGGCGGCTGGCAGTGGGCGGCGAGCACTGGTTGCGATGCCCAGCCCTATTTCCGCATCTTCAACCCGGTCAGCCAGAGCGAGAAGTTTGACCCGCAGGGCAAGTTCATCCGCAAGTACCTGCCTGCACTGGACAAACTGCCAGCGCCCGCGATTCACAGCCCCTGGGCGGCCAAGCCGCTGGAGCTGGCGGCGGCCGGCGTCACGATGGGGGTCAGCTACCCGATGCCGGTGGTCGCGCACGATGAGGCGCGTGCCCGGACGCTGCAGCGCTATGCGGTGGTGAAAAAGGCCTGAACCCACCCGTCCGGCTCCTGGCGGGCCGGGCTGGCGTCCCGAGGTTTATTTCAGACGGCGGCTGCCGTCTCGGCCGCGCAGTAGTGGCGCACCAGGCTCATCAGCTCTTCCTCGGAGTAGGGCTTGCCGAGGTAGTGGTCCACGCCGAGCTCCTTGGCATGCTCCCGGTGCTTCTCGGCAATGCGCGAGGTGATCATCACGATGGGCAGCTTGCTCAGGCGCACATCCGCACGGATGTTGCGGGCCAGGTCGAAGCCGTCCATGCGCGGCATCTCGATGTCGGACAGCACCACGGCAGGCCGTTCTTCCTGCAGGCGCTCCAGCGCCTGCAGGCCGTCGGCCGCCATCGCCACGCGGTAGCCCTCGCGCTGCAGCAGGCGCTGCGTGACGCGGCGTACGGTGATGGAGTCGTCGACCACCAGGATCAGCGGAATCTGCGGCGTGGCCTGCACCAGGGCGGGCGCCTGCGGCGTACCGCCGGGTGCGGCCCCCTCCAGCATGTGCGGTTCGGCACGGTCGGCGCTCCAGGCGCGGGCCTGGTCGCCGTACACCGAGGCCAGCGCCACCGGGTTGTAGATCAGCACCACGGCACCGGAAGCCAGCACCGACATGCCAGCCAGACCGGGCAGGCGCGACAACTGGGGGCCGAGGTTTTTCACCACCACCTCCTGGTTGCCCAGCACTTCATCGACGTGCAGCGCAATCCGCTGTGCAGCGCTTCGGAAAATCACGACGGGCGTTGTCTTGCCCTGCGCTTCGCTGCTGTGGTGCGAAGCCTGCAGCAGCGCACCCGACCAGAAGAAGGGCACGGTCTCGCCGGCGACGTCCAGCGTCCCGGTGTTGTAGGCCTGCTGCAGCTCTTTGGCCGTGGTACGGCGCACGGTTTCCACCACGTTGGCGGGCACACCGATGGACAGGTTGGCAGCGCGCATCATCACCACCTGCGTCACGGCCGTGGTCAACGGCAGCACCAGCTTGAAGTGCGTGCCCCTGCCGGCCACCGTGGAGGTCTCAATGCGGCCACCCAGTGCGTTGACTTCGGAGCGGACGACGTCCATGCCGATGCCGCGACCCGCCAGCTCCGTCACCTGCGCGGCAGTGGAGAAGCCGGGCATGAAGATCATGTTGGCGGCCTGCTGGTCGTCCAGTGCCTGGTCGGCCGACACCAGCCCGAGGCTCACGGCTTTTTCGCGGATGCGGCGCAGGTCGAGGCCGGCGCCGTCATCGCTGAAGTCCACCGACACGTCATTGCCTTCCTGGCGCAGATGAACCGTGATCAGCCCGACCGGGTCCTTGCCCGCAGCGCGGCGGCTGTCGGTGCTCTCAATGCCGTGTGCCACGCAGTTGCGCAGCAGGTGCTCGAAGGCGGGCGTCATGCGGTCCAGCATGCCGCGGTCCATCTCGATGGTGCCGCCCAGCAAATCGAGACGCACCTGCTTGCCGGTTTCCTTGCTGGCCTGGCGGACCACGCGGTACAGGCGTTCGGAAATGCCCTCGAACTCCACCATGCGGGTGCGCAGCAGGTCGCGCTGCAGCTCGCGGGTCTGGCGTGCCTGGGCGATCAGGTCGTCCTCGGTCGCCTCGACCGTGCGCTGCAAGGTCCGCTGCACCGTGGCGACGTCGTTCACCGACTCGGCCATCATGCGGGTCAGTTCCTGCACGCGGGTGAAACGGTCGAATTCCAGCGGGTCAAACCCGGCCTGGGCTTCCTTGGCCTGGGCCAGACGCGACTGCATCTGGGTTTCGGCCTGGAGCTCGATGTCCCGCAGCTGCTGGCGCAAGCGGTTCAAGTTACCGCTCATGTCATTGAGCGAGCCACGCAGCTGGCTGAGCTCGGCCTCCAGACGCGAGCGGGTGATCATCACCTCGCCGGCCTGGTTCACCATCCGGTCCAGCAATTGGGAGCGCACACGAATCGATGCAGAAGCCGCCTGGCGCAGGGGTTGCATGGCCATGGACTGCGGTACAGGCACCGACAGTTTGCGGGACGTACTGGTCTCCCCAGTGGCGGCGTCCTGGGTGGGCATCACCTCTGCCGCAGAGGCGGACGTGGTCGCTTCGGCCACGGAATTGAAGGACGTCTGCGAAACGGCAGCAGGCGCAGCGGCGGGGGCAAACACCGGTATTTCAGTGATGACCGCGTCGGCGCGACGCAAAACCTCCAGCGTGTTCTCCATCGCGTCAAAGCGGGCGAGCAGCGGCTCGAATTCCTGGCTGGCAGCCGAGGCCGACCCGAGGTGCTCGATCTCCGACTCGATGCGGTGGGCCATCTCACCCAGCCGCAAGGCACCGGCCAGGCGTGCACTGCCCTTGAGCGTGTGCAAGGCGCGCAGGACTTCCATGCGGGCGCCCTGGTTGTCGGGCCTCGCAGACCACTGGCGCAGCGCGCCGCCCAGTTGGGGCATCAGCTCGGCGGCCTCTTCCTCGAAGATCGGAAACAGGTCGGGGTCGATCGCATCCACGGCATCGATGTCGTCATCACGCTCGTCGTCGCCGCCTGCATGCACATTGGCATTGGCGTTCGATGCCGGCGCAGCAGTCGGCGAGGACGGCATGGAAAACACGGGCTCAGGCATCGTCGGCGCAGGCGCCACCGGCGATGGCGGCACAACACTCAGCGGTACCGCCTGCACCGTCACCTGCGGCGCCATCGCAGCAGATGGTGGCGTGTAGGTATTGACAGGCGCGGCCGGCGCGCTCTCCGGCACATGGACCGATACCAGGGTCGGTGACGCCGGAGCGGGCGCTGCCGTTGGGGCAACGGCCGGGGCGAAATCGAGGTCATCGAATTCGCTGGCCAGGGGCAACGCCGAATCAGAGAACTCCAGATCCTTGAGGCGATGCAGGATGGCAGGGTCGGAGGTCTTGAGGAAGCCCGCAGCGAACTGGTGCAACAGTCGGCGGATATCTTCTGCGGCATCCACGAACACCTGGCCGTGTTGATTGGCGCCGTTGTGGTGATGGGCTTGCGATTGCTGCAGCGCATGCTCGAGCGCCCGGGCCATTTCTGACAAGGCCTCAAAGCCGACCGTGGCAGAACTGCCCGCGAGCGAATGGGCCAGCGCCACGGTGGAATCCGAGACGGGCTGATCCCGCTCCAGCGCCCACTCGGCGATCTCGGTCACCAGGCGGCGCGACCATTCATCCGCTTCGTTCAAATAGACGTTGTACAGCGGAATGCCGATGCGCAGGCCGCCAATCACCTTGACCTGCTCGTCGCCCTCCCCGTCACTCTCGCCATCAGCGTTGTCGTCACCGTCGCTACGGTTCTCGGCGCTGGCTGGTGCCGGGTCTGGCAGGTCCATGGCCAGCGCCTCTTCAGTCACCAGCGCGTCGACTGCCGCCGTTGTCATAACCGGAGGCGTGGCCGCTTCGTCAAACTGAAAATGCGCTTCGAATTCTGCGGCGGACATTTCGACCGCCTCCACTTCGGCAGTCTCTGCTGGCAAAACCAGTGACAGATCGTCGGCCACTTCAGCAGAAGCACGAGACGAAGCGGAAGGAGCCGCCGCCAGCGGCGGCGTAGCACTGTCCACGGACAGCGCAGCCAGGCTGTCGAAATCGATGCCTTCAATGTCCATGGGCGGCAGATCGAGCTCGACAACAGGCGTCGCCGGGACTGCGCTGGCAGACGCCGGGATGTCAAACACCAGGTCGAAGTCGATGTCGCTGGCTTCAACCGGCGTCACCAGGTCGGGCGCCGGTACATCGGCCGGGCCCGCTTCCAACTCCAGATCAAGGTCAAAGTCGATATCGGTCGGCTCTGGCGGAGCGACCTGCGGCGCAATCTCCGCCACCACGGGTTCGGCTGGCATGTCCATGGCGGGCATTTCTTCCAGCGCGAGCACGAGGTCTGGCGAAGCCGGCACAGGCTGCTCTTGAGCCACAGCGTGGCCGTCGATCGGAAGACTGAGCGGAATGTACTGGCCCGTGGTGCGGAATGTGTCGGCGCTGGTACGGAATGCCGCCGCTGACCAGGCACCTTCCCGATTGGCGGCGATGTCCACTATCCACCGACCGAATCCGTTCACCGAGTCTGCTGCCAAGGCTCTGAACTGGTCTGTGGCGGGTTTCTGGTCCGCCAGCCAGCTGTTGAGCATCTGCTCAAGCGACCAGGCCGCCTCACCGAACTCATTGAGCCCGACCATGCGGGAGCTTCCCTTGAGGGTGTGAAAGGCGCGCCGCAAGGTGGTCAGTTGCTCGATATCACCGGGATCGGCCTGCAACGCACCGAGTGCCTCCTGCGCCTGCCCCACGACCTCGCGGGCCTCTTCGATGAAGATGTCGCGGAGATCGTCTTCCTCGAAATCGACCGGCACCGCCTGGACGGCAGGCGCTGGTGCCACGGCGGAAGCCAGGGTGGTCATCGCCTCGGCGGCAGCACCGCTGTTGTTGGCGGAAACGGCCTCGGCCGCATCGCGCGCCGTCCGGGCCAGCGCCGGCTGACCCGCCAGTTCGGCATGGGTGGCCAGCGCATCGAGCTTGCCGGTCAACACCTCGTCGGAAGCGCCCGCTTGCGCGCCCTGCACCACCGACATAATCTCCTGGGATACGACATCCACCGCAGGCTCTGGCGCGCCTGCCGGAGCTGCAGACGTCTGGGCACGCCCCATCAGCGGCCGGAGCTCGCCCTTTTCGTCGTCATAGACAAACAGCTTCTTGGCCAGCGCAGGCTGGTAATTGAGCATGTCGATCAGAAAACTCAGCGCACCCAGGTTGTTGCCCAGCTGGTCGAAGGTGCCGGCCGCCCTGGCCATCTGCTCGTCCACTTCGGTGACCAGCATCTGCTCCACGCTGCTGCGCATGCGCAGGACCGCCTGCGAGGCCTGATCCAGCCCCAGCACGGACAACACACCGCGCATCTGCGACAGCTGGCCGGGCACGGCTTGCAAGGAGGCCTTGTCCTGCGGGTTGCGGAAAAAGATGTCCAGCGACTTTTCCAGCTCGCCCAATGCAATCCGCAGTTCGCCCACCACGCTGCCCATGGTCTGCTTGTCGCTGACGCGGCGATAAAGCTCCTCCATCCAGCTTTCCAGCGGCTGGGGGCTGCCCCCCGCCCGGACGCCTTCCAGGCGCTCGGCCAGGTTGCGTGTGCGGACCGCCAGTTGCGGGTCGTTCGGGTCCAGATCGTCGAATGCGGCTTCCAGATACAGCACCGACGTGGCGACTTCCATGGCGAGCTCGATGCGCGGTGCCTGCGCCGAACGAACGGTCGTTTCAATCGCGCGGGTCAGGGCCTGGGCCAGCGGCTCGCTGGGTGGATGAAGCTTGAGCAGGGAGTCGGTGACCAGTGAGAACTGGTCACTCACCGTTTTAAGCTTGCTCACTTCCCCGCCGGACAACGACGACCAGGTTTCCTTGGCAGCCGTGATGCGCTTGCGCGCCTGAGCCAGCAGGGCGGGGTCAAACCGGCCGAACTGCACCAGGTCGTAATCCACCGGCTTGAAGCGGTTCAAGCCATAGGTGGCGCGAACGGCGACCAGCACAGGGGTCTCGGCGGCTTGCGCCGGGATCGCCTGGGAGCAGAAGAAAAGCAAGTCCTGGGCCAGGCGGTCCGATACCGCCGTATCGCCCTTGGCCAACGTCGCGTATTGCATCAACACGCGGGAAGCCGCGCGACGGACGTGCAGGTCAGACTTCAGCAAACCCCTGGACACGGCCTCGGCATAGGCCGCCACAATTTTCCAGAAAATCCGTGGCTGACGATCGGCCTGCCCGGCTGAAAAGCCAAGGCTCAGCGACTTGAGGGTCTCGCCGGCCTGGGCCGCGTTGCCCTTCATCATCTGCAGCACGGACTGATCCATCTGCGCCCGCGCAGCGTCATCGTAGCTGCGGGGTTCGGCCTTCACGGCCAGCGCGACATCCTGCCAGCGCCATTCGAATGGCCACAGGTCGGCCGGGTGGATACGGTCGGCCCGCACCAGTTCCTGCACCTCGCGGTATTGGGGAAACAGCGACACAGCAGAGACTGCCTTGTCGGCGAGGATGCCCTCCAGGTATTCCGTCAGGGCAAAGCTGGCGCGTTCAATCTTGGCTGCAGCCTCCTGATTGCATTGCTCGGGCTGCTGCACGAATTTCTGTACCGCCGCTTCCATGGCCCGCAGCACCAGCGCCGGCCCTGCCAGACCCACCATCTCGAGGGCACCCACCGCCTGGTGCAGCTGTTGCCGCGCGATCCGCAACTGGCTGGCATCGATGGCCGCCAGATCCGAGCCGCGCGCCGCCTCGGCATCGCGCACAAAACGCTTGAGCGCCTTGGCGGCGCCGTCGAGAGACTTGCGGAGTTCGTCCAGCACCCATGCCAGGGGGCCCAGATCGTTGACGGCGATGTCCGGTTCAGCGGCGTTCAGATTCAAAGCGTTGGATTGCATAAATAACGGGCCGGTTCAGAAATCGGTGCCAGGAGCTGGGAGCAGGTTCAGCGCAGGCAGGCGGCGATCAGGCGATCTTGAATCGAGACACCGACTGGCGCAGTTCCTCGGCCATGCGGGACAGGTCACGCACCTGCTGTGCGGTGGAACGGGTACCTTCTCCGGTCTGCTCCGTCACGGCAAAAATATGCTGGATGTTGCCGGCCACCACGTTGGCCGAAGCGGCTTCGCGGGAGGCTGAATTGGAAATCTGCTCAATCAGGTCGGCGAGGCGGCGCGACACCTGGTCGATCTCCGTCAGCGCAGTACCCGCGTTATCGGACAGCTTGGCCCCTTCCACCACACCCTGCGTGGAGCGTTCCATGGCGGCCACCGCATCCTGTGTGTCGGTCTGAATCGCCTTCACCAGCGCGGAAATCTGCCGCGTCGCATCTGCGGAACGTTCAGCCAGTCGCTGCACCTCTTCGGCCACCACCGAGAAGCCGCGGCCGGCTTCACCAGCGGACGCGGCCTGAATGGCGGCGTTCAGCGCCAGCACGTTGGTCTGCTCGGTAATGTCTGAAATCAGCTCGGTGATCTCGCCAATCTCCTGGGACGATTCACCCAGGCGCTTGATCCGCTTGGAGGTTTCCTGGATCTGGTCACGGATGGAGTTCATGCCACCGATGGCGTTCTGCACCGCCTGCAGGCCCGACTCGGCAGCCGACAGCGACTGACGCGCCACCTGGGAGGATTCCTGCGCCTGGGAGGACACCTGGTTGATTCGGGTCGCCATGTCGAGCACGGACTGGCCGGTTTCACGAATTTCCCGCAGCTGCTCGGTCGAAGCCGCCAGCAGTTCGGTCGAGGTGCTCTCCACCTGCGCGGTCGTCTGCGCCACCCGGGTCGCCGTGTTCTGCACGTTACCCACCAGCTGCCGCAACTCCTCCACCGTGTAGTTCACCGAGTCGGCGATGGCGCCGGTAATGTCCTCGGTCACGGTGGCTTCCTGTGTCAGGTCTCCCTCGGCCACTGTCTGCAACTCGTTCATCAATCGCAAAATGGCCGCCTGGTTGGCGTCGTTGACGCGCTTGGCGTCCTGTTCCTGGCTTTTCGCTTCCTGACGCTGCGTTTCTGCCACCGCCTGACGTTGCTGGCTGTCCTGAACCTGCAAACGGGCCAGGCCGGCCGCGCAGATCAGCGCGAAGGTCGCCGCCACAATCAACGTTGTCAAGGCGCCAACACCCAGACCGGTTTGCGTGGACAGCTTGCCCTGGATGTCTTCCAGACCCCGGCGCAAGGGCTCGCTGTCTGCAATGATGGAAGATTGCGCTTCACGCGCCGACACCAGGCCCTGCAGGTTGCCCAGAATGGCGCCTGCCTGGACACGCGTCTGTTCGTACAGCGCCAGCAGGGCATCGAGCCGCTCGCGGGTCTGCGGGTCTTTGGAGCCCGTCAGGCGCAACTCGGGGCTGCCTTCCTGCAAGCCTTGCGCTATTTCCTTGAAGGAGTTCAAGTCCTTGCCCAACAAAAACACGGCTTCCGGGCTCACACCTTCCTGCGTCAGGAATTCGTTGGCCGATTTACCGATACGCTGCGTCAACATCACCAGCTGGCCCGAAGCGGAAATCTCTGCCGGCGCCGCGTTTTGCTGCAGCTTCAGGGAGGACACCGTCTCGGCAATTTCCAGCAGGTCGGACGACTGGCGGTTGATGGTGCGCAGCGCGGTGCCCACCTGCGTCAGGATGTTCTGCTGGCCCATGACGGTCTTGGCGTTCTTCTCGGCGCGCTCCATCAGGGGCGTGACCTTTTCCACTTCGGGCAGCAGGTCTTCGGACACAGGCGCCAGGCGAAGGCTGTTTTCGCCGGACTTCAATCCACGCACCGTCTTGGCCAGCACGTCCGCGCTTTCACGAACGTCCGGGAACGCCTGGGCACTGCCCACCAGCGCCTGCGACACCGATTTGGCCAGTCGTTGCGACTGCATCAGGGACTGACCAGTGGCCGCCACCTGCTGGGCCACCTTGTCCGCCTGATTCAGCGCGAGGAAGGTCACGGTACCCAGAACCGCCACCGCAATGGCCAGCAAGCTCACCAGAATCCGCTGGTGTTGCCCGATGGTGCGGCGACCCAGCAGGGGAAGTGTCAGCAAATCAGGGTTGGCAACCGGCACACCATCTTCCGCCGTCGCCATGCGGCTGGCGGGAAAGCCGTCGTCTGCAGGCTCGGCGCTGCGCGCTGCAGCCGTGCGGAGCGAAGCCTCGTCCATCGTGCTGCTGGCCAGCGGGTCACCCAGGGTGCCCATGGAAACCATGTCCATGCTGTCATCTGGCTGGGCGGACTTGGTTTTAAACAGCTTCTGGATATTTGCTAGAACAGACATGGTGAACCTTCCGGGAACAACAAAAGGAAAGATGCGCTAGGCACCAATCGTCAAAAAATGGGCTTGCTGCGCCAGCAGCTGGAGATTGATTTCCTGCCAGGTCGCGCCGTTGGCGTCGACGTACTGGTTACCGAAATATTCGGGCGCATCCGGCTGGCGCCCGGAAAAGTCGTTGAACGCCTCCTGGTTGCGCAGACCGGACAGCTTGTCGATCAACAGTGCGCAGTTGACATCGAGGGCGCTGTTCAGCGCCACCAGCCTGGAGTCGGTTCTGGCCAGCTCGGTCTTGGCGGCGGGCGCCCGGCCACTGACGAAACTGGCCAGATCCACCACGCCGTACAGGCCACCCCGCAGATTGGCGACCCCTGCAAACCAGGCTTGCGTGTAGGGAACGGCCTGCATGGCCACCCAGGGAAATATCTCGCCGGACTGGCTGAGGGGGAACAGATATTTATGGCCGGCGGCCTCCACGGCCAGCCATGACGCGGCGACGCCCTGCGTACGCGCCACCTGCAACCTGTCAGCCAGCCGGGTCTGGAGCTCTCTGAGGGCTTGTCTGTTCGCCATGCTTCAGATTCAGCCGGCCAATCAGCCCAGAGCCTTGATCTTGGCCATCAGCTCGTCGGCATCCACCGGCTTGGTAATGTAGTCCCGCGCACCCTGGCGCATGCCCCAGACGCGGTCCGTCTCCTGATTCTTGCTGGTGCACATCATGATGGGGATGTCGGCGTACAGCGGGTCGCGCGTGATGGCGCGTGTGAGCTGGAACCCGTTCTGTCCGGGCATGACCACATCCATCAAGATCAGTTCGGGCTTGTCTTCAGCAAGGCGCCGGAAAGCGTCTTCCGCATTCTCGGCCGTCTTCACGGTGAAACCGTTCTTGACCAGCAGGTCGGTGATGTACATCAGCTCGGTCTTCGAATCATCCACGACCAGTATTTTCTTTATTGCCATCAAACTACTCCTTGTTTTGCTGTACCGAGCTCCTGCACGGTCTGCAGCAGCTGGTCTTTGGTAAATGGTTTGGTCAGGTAATCCTGCGATCCCACCATCCGGCCGCGCGCCTTGTCGAACACGCCATCCTTGGACGAAAGCATCACAATGGGAACCGCCGAGAACTTGAGGTTGCGCTTGATGATGGCACACGTCTGGTACCCATCCAGCCGCGGCATCAGGATGTCGCAAAAAATCAGGTCGGGCTCGTAGTCGTTGACCTTGGAAAGGGCATCGAAACCGTCCTCCGCCAGCAGCACCTCATGACCTCCCTGCTTCAAGAAGATCTCGGCGCTTCGCCGGATGGTGTTGCTGTCATCGATCACCAAAACTTTCAAACCCGAACTGGAAATGCTCACTGAGATTGCTCCTGTATTTGCAGCCCGTATGCGCAGGTGCCTGTCGCCGGATTTTCAGGCCGGGGCCCGACAAAAGCCCGATGGCTCAGATCTGAACCATTTCGAAATCTTCCTTGCGGGCACCGCATTCGGGACACGTCCAGTTCATGGGCACCTGAGCCCACGGGGTTCCAGGCGCGATGCCGTGCTCAGGGGCTCCGGCCGATTCGTCGTAGATCCACCCACAAATCAAACACATCCACGTCATTGATTGAGTCACAGCTTAAGTTGCCTTCGAATAGAATGCAACAATTGTATCGAGGCGGCGTTGCTTATTCGCGTACAGGGCAAAATCGCAGGCTATGGCAAACCCCAACACCCCTCCGCCGGAGAGTCGGCAACCTCAGGCAGAGGACGCCGATGCATCACCAGCCTGCGTCATGACTTTCAATGCCAATGACCCCAGTGGTGCGGGCGGGCTGACAGCCGACATTGCCGCCATCGTCTCCGCCGGAGCGCACGCACTCTCCGTTGTGACAGGCGCCTACGTGCGCGACACCGCCGAAATCTTCGACCATTTCGCTTTTGACGAAGAAGCTGTGACCGACCAGGCGCGCTCGGCGCTGGAGGACATGACCGTGGCCGCCATCAAGGTCGGCTTCGTGGGCAGCCCCGAAAATGTCAGTGCAATTGCCGAAATTGCATCGGATTATGCAGATGTGCCATTGATCGCCTACATGCCCAACCTGTCCTGGTGGGATGAAAGCGAGATCGACAGCTATCTCGATGCCTTCCGTGAACTGATGCTGCCGCAAACCACGGTCCTGATCGGCAACCACAGCAGCCTGTGGCGCTGGCTGCTGCCCGACTGGTCCGGCGAGCGCAACCCATCGGCACGCGACATCGCCAAGGCGGCCGCAGACCTTGGCGTGCCCTACACACTGGTGACAGGCATCCCGGCGCCGGAACAGTTCATCGACAACGTCCTGGCCACACCGCAGACCGTGCTGTACAGCGAGAAATTCGAACGCTTCGAGGCGGTGTTCTCGGGCGCCGGCGAAACGCTGTCGGCCGCCCTGTCGGCGCTGCTGGCCAATGGCCATGACCTGCAAGCCGCCACCGCCGAGGCCCTCACCTACCTGGACCACAGCCTGGATGCCGGTTTTCACCCCGGCATGGGCAACATCGTGCCCGACCGCCTGTTCTGGGCTCAGGCTGACGTCGACACCGACGACGACGAGTCCGAAGACACGCAGCCTGGCGACGACGCCGAACTGGTTTTGAAAAACGTGATTGACCTGCCCCCCAATGGAACAACCAAACACTGATGCCACCGTCTCCACGACGTCCCGCAACGACCTCCTGTTCGAGCGTGCCAAAAAACTGATTCCGGGCGGGGTCAACTCACCCGTGCGGGCCTTCAAGGCCGTGGGCGGTACGCCCCGTTTTGTGCAGCGCGCGCAGGGTGCCTATTTCTGGGATGCAGACGGCAAGCGTTACATCGACTACATCGGCTCCTGGGGCCCGATGATCCTCGGACACGGCCACCCGGCGGTGGTGGAGGCGGTGCAAAAGGCCGCACTGGAAGGCTTCTCCTACGGCGCACCGACCGAGCGCGAAGTGGAGCTGGCCGAGGAAATCGTGCGCCTGGTGCCGTCGCTGGAGATGGTCCGGCTGGTGAGTTCTGGCACCGAGGCCGCGATGAGCGCACTGCGGCTGGCCCGCGGCGCCACGGGCCGCAGCAAGATCATCAAGTTTGAAGGCTGCTACCACGGCCATGCCGATGCGCTGCTGGTCAAGGCAGGCTCGGGGCTGGCCACTTTCGGCAACCCGACCAGTGCGGGCGTGCCCCCTGAAGTGGTGCAGCACACCCTGGTGCTGGAATACAACAACCTGCAGCAACTGGAAGAAGCCTTTGCCCTGCACGGCCCGCAACTGGCCTGCCTGATGATCGAGCCGATCGCCGGCAACATGAACTTCGTGCGTGCCAGCGTGCCCTTCATGACACGCTGCCGCGAGCTGTGCACCCAATACGGCGCCCTGCTGGTGTTTGATGAAGTGATGACCGGCTTCCGGGTGGCCCTCGGCGGCGCCCAGAGCGTTTACGCCAAGCTGATTCCCGGCTTCCAGCCCGACATGACGGTGCTCGGCAAGGTCATCGGCGGCGGCATGCCGCTGGCAGCCTTCGGCGGCAGCCGGGCGGTGATGGAGCAGCTCGCGCCGCTGGGCCCGGTCTACCAGGCCGGCACCCTGTCGGGCAACCCGGTGGCGACGGCCTGCGGCCTGGCCACCCTGCGCGAAGTCTCGCGCCCCGGCTTCTACGACGCCCTGGGCGAACGAACCCGCAGCCTGACGCATGGCCTGACGGCAGCTGCCAAGGCAGCGGGCGTACCCTTCAGCGCCGACAGCGAAGGCGGCATGTTTGGTTTCTTCCTGCTGGGCCAGTTGCCGCAGAACTACGGCACGGTGATGACCACCGACAGCCCCGCCTTCAATCGCTTCTTTCACGCCATGCTGGACAAGAGCATCTATTACGCCCCGGCGCTCTACGAAGCCGGCTTTGTCAGCGCGGCACACAGTGCCGAAGACATTGAAGCAACGGTCAGCGCAGCGCGGGATTTCTTCGCAGCCAGCTGACCCGTCTGGCGTTCAGGTAATCAGTCCCACCGCATGCACATAGGCTGGCTGAACCATCAGCTCGTCCCATGGCACCGGCGGGCTGACCGGTAACAGCGCACGCCTTCGCAACTCACTGGACTCCAGCGCTTCCCACTGGCCCTTGACCAGCGCTTCGGCCATGCCGTCCAGCAGCTCATCCACCGGTTGACCGTCGCCCACCGACTGGTTGCACAGCAAGACCATGTCGCAGCCGGCATTCAGCGCTGCCACTGCCGCTTCGGTGTAGCTGACTTCCCGGCCGTCAATCAGCCGGGCACCGGCCATGCTGAGGTCGTCGCTGAAAATGGCGCCGCCAAAGCCCAGTTGGCTGCGCAGGATGAAGTTCAGCCACTGGCTCGAAAAACCTGCCGGACGCGCGTCCACCTTCGGGTAGATCACGTGCGCTGGCATGACGCTGGTCAGCGAGGTGTTCAACCAGCCATACGGCGCTGCGTCGTCTGCCAGGATGCGCTTGAGGCTGCGGTTGTCCACCGGAATCTCGGTATGGGAATCAGCCTTGACGAAACCATGGCCCGGAAAGTGCTTGCCGCAGTTGGTCATGCCGCTTTGCAGCAGCCCGTGCATCAGGCTCTTGGCCAGCAGGGTCACCACGCGCGGGTCGCGTCCGAAAGCACGGTCGCCGATGACGCCACTTTCGCCAAAATCCAGGTCAAGCACCGGCGTGAAGCTGAAGTCCACACCACAGGCGCGCAGCTCCGCACCCAGCACATAGCCGCAGGCCGTGGCCGCGTTGGTGGCGGCCAGCTGGTCTTTCATCCACTGCTCGCCGAGGGCACGCATGGGCGGCAGATGGGTGAAGCCGTCCGTACGGAATCGCTGTACGCGACCGCCTTCATGGTCCACGCAAATCAGCAAGTCGGCGCGGATGTTTTTGATGTCGGCGCACAGGGACGTCAGCTGCACGCGGTCTTTCCAGTTGCGGGCAAACAGGATGACGCCGCCGGTCAGCGGATGCTTCAGGCGGCGGCGGTCCGCCTTGGTCAGGGTGTGGCCCGCCACATCGATGACGAGCGGGGCATGGGGAGCGTTGTGGGAGGTCATGGGGATGGAAAGTTCAGGAAAAGTGATTTCAGGAGACGCATGTCAGGAGACTCCAGAGGCGTGTTCAACCACCACAAAGCTGGCGGCGTAGTCGGTTTCATCGGTCACCGAGACATGGGCGCTCAGCCGGCGCGCCTCAAACCACAGCTTGAGTTCGCCGTGCAAGACGATTTCGGGTTTGCCGCTGGGCGCCTTGGCAATTTCACAGGAGCGCCAGGTCATGGGCATGCGCATGCCGGTACCAATGGCCTTGCTGAATGCCTCCTTGGCGGAAAAGCGGGTGGCGAGGTAGCTCACGCCACGGTCCGGCCAGCGTGCGGAACGCACCTTCCAGGTGGCCAGTTCCCCATCACTGAGAATCCTGCGGGCGAAACGCTCGCCATGTCTCTCGAGGCTGGCACGGATGCGCCGGACATCACAGATATCGGTGCCGATGCCGTAGATCATTCGCCGGCAGTGGTTGCAAATGCGTTGTCGATGCAGCGCAGGTAGTCTTTCACCGTGGCGGCGTAGCCCAGCTCCAGCGCATCGGCGATCAGCGCATGGCCGATGGACACCTCCTGCACGCCGGGTACGGCACGCAGGAAATCGGTGAGGTTGTCGCGGTTGAGGTCATGGCCGGCGTTCACGCCCAGCCCGACAGCCGCTGCAGCACGCGCGGCTTCGGCAAAAGACAACAGGGTTGCCGCTTTTTCTGCGGTCGGCCAGGCACGGGCATAACGTTCGGTGTAGAACTCCACCCGATCGGCCCCCACGGCTTTCGCTGCCGCCATGGCACTGGCGACCGGATCCATGAAAAGACTCACCCGCACGCCGCGCGAATGCGCCTGCTCGATCAACGGCGCCAGACGCTCTGCATCCTCCGGGAAGCTCCAGCCATGGTCGCTGGTGAACTGATCCTCGCTGTCGGGCACGAAGGTGCACTGGTGCAGCGGCAGGCCACGGGCGGTGAGATCACGTACAAAGTGCATCAGGTTCTGCAGCGGATTGCCTTCCACATTGAACTCGCGATCCGGCCAGTCTTTCATCAGTGCGGCCAGTTCGTACACGTCGTCGGGGCGGATGTGCCGCTCGTCGGGACGGGGGTGCACCGTGATGCCGTGCGCGCCCGCCTCCAGGCACAGCTCGGCCGCGCGGCGAACGCTGGGAATGTCCAGGTGCCGGGTGTTGCGCAGCAATGCCACCTTGTTGACATTGACCGACAGCGCCGTCTTGCGAACGCCGCTGCGGGAGGAGGTCGGGTCAGAAGTCATGGTTCACCGGGGGTTAGAGCGCTTGCAGTTCCATCATCATCTGCCGCGTTTTCAGCATCTTCACACCGCAATGGTAGTGCAGCAGCCCGCGCAGCTGGTGCTTGAGCTCGTTCAGACCGGGGATGCAGGCCCGCACCGTGTCTGAAAACAGCGCATCGTCCGCCAGCGCCTGCTGCAATTCCTGCCATTGTGTGCCCGGCAAGCTGCTGCGGTCATCACCATGCGCCTGGCGCAGCCCGGCCTCGGCCACCAGCACATAGCGCGATGCAGGCTCCAGCGGCGACAGTGTGGCGGTTTCAGCATCGAGCAGCGGCAGCAGGCCGATGTCCCGCAGCAAGCGCAATTCAAACGCCCGCAGCGCAATCTGCAAGGTGTCATGGCCCTGGTTGGCCAGCAGCTGAACCGTCGCCGCATAGGCGTCAAACAGCAGCGGATGAGGATCGTCGCGCGCCAGCAGGCGCATCAGCAGTTCATTGAGGTAATAGCCCGACAGCAAGGCATCGCCGGTCGGCATGACATGCCCCCCCTGCCACTCGGCACTCTTGAGCGTGCGGATTTCAGCATCCCCGCCAAAGGCCAGGTGCAAGGGTTGCAGGGGCAGCAGGATGGGACGGAAACTCGAGCTGGGCTTCTTCGCCCCCCGCGCCACCAGCGCCACCCGGCCATACGTGCGGGTGAACACCTCCAGGATCAGGCTCGACTCGCTCCAGTCGTAGCGGTGGAGCACATACGCCGGCTCGTCTGCAATGCGTTTAGTGACCACAGCACGATTTAGGCAAAAAGCCACACGGGCCACGGAGCTTGTCTTCCCAAGCACAAGCCACGGAACCGGCTTCGCCGGGCCACAGGCGGGCGGCCCCCGAGGGGCTGACGACCGCGGCTCCAAACCTGCCTGCGCAGGTTTGGACGAGAGGAAGAGCCCACGCCTCAGGCGTGGGCACGTTCAGGGAGTTACGCGAAGCGAACGACCGTGGGGGCTCCATCACTCATACCCGAAGGTCTTGACCCGCGCCTCATCATCCGCCCACCCGGAGCGGACCTTGACCCAGATTTCGAGAAACACCTTGCCACCGGTGAGTGCCTCGAGCTCGTGGCGTGCCTCGGTGCCGATGCGCTTGAGCTTTTCGCCCTTCTCGCCAATGATCATGCCCTTGTGGCCATCACGCTCGACCACGATGGTGGCAGCCACCCGCCGGAGGTTGCCCTCCTCCTCGTATTTGTCGATCACCACGGTCGAGGTGTAGGGCAGTTCGTCACCCGTCAGCCGGAACAGTTTTTCGCGGATGATCTCGGCGGCCATGAAGCGGTCGCTGCGGTCTGTCAGCTCATCGGCGCCATACATCCAGGGTTGTACCGGCAGATACTTTTCGCAGATGCCAAAGAGCCGCTCGATGTCTCTGGCGTTGTTGGCCGACATCGGCACAAACTCGGCAAAGTCGTGGCGCTCCTGCATGGCTCGCAGCCACGGCGCGATCTCGGCGCGCCGGTGGATCAGATCGAACTTGTTGGCCAGCAGGATGGCCGGTGTTTTCTCGGGCAGCAGCGCCAGCACCTTGGCATCAGCGAGATTGAACTGGCCAGCCTCGACCACAAAGACGATCAGGTCGACGTCGTTGACGGCACCCACCACGGTGCGGTTGAGCGAGCGGTTCAGGGCATTGCCGTGCCGAGTCTGGAAACCCGGCGTGTCCACAAAGACAAACTGCGTGGCGTTGACCGTGCGCATCCCGGTGATGCGATGGCGCGTGGTTTGTGCCTTGCGTGACGTGATGCTGATTTTCTGGCCCACCAGCGCATTGAGCAGGGTGGACTTGCCCACGTTGGGCTTGCCCACAATGGCGATCAGGCCACAGCGCTGCTCACCGACGGCGGGCACACTGGCCGGCCCGTCTTCCGCAGGCACGGCCGCACCCCGCGCCTTGAACGCCTGGGCCAGCATGGCCTCCAGGGCGTCAGGGCCTTGGGGGCCCTCGGCACTGGCCGTCGCCGATGATTCCGCCGGCGCTACGTCCGCGGCACCTGCCGAAGCTTCACGGCTGGGTGCAGGGGCCTTGGCCGCCCGGGAAGGAGAAGTTTTTTTGCCTGTGCTCATGGTGTTTTCAGTGGAGGGGGAAATTCCCCCGGAAGCCGGCGGGCGGCTTCAGGAATCAAGGGTCTTGACGAACATCAGCATGGCCGCGGCCGCCGCTTGCTCCCCCGCGCGCCGGGAGCCGCCGATGCCGCGTTCGGTCCGGCCGTACTCGGCGATCTCGCATTCCACATCAAAAGTCTGCTTGTGGGCGGCCCCCATGGTTCCGACCACCCTGTAAATCGGCAGATTCATTTTGCGCCCCTGCAGCCACTCCTGCAATTCGGTTTTCGGGTCTTTCCCGATCGCCTGCATCTGCGGGTTGATCTCGACGTTCTGGAACAACCGGCGCACCAGCGCCGATGCGGCCTCAAAACCTGCATCCAGGTAGACGGCGCCGATCAGCGCTTCCAGCGCATCCGCCAGGATGGAGGGCCGTTTTTGCCCGCCGGATTTGGCCTCGCCCTCACCCAGGCGCAGCAAGGAGGGCAGGCCCAACTCCACGGCCAGCTTGTGCAGGGTGTCCTGCTTCACCAGATTGGCCCGCACCCGCGACAAATCGCCTTCGGGCAGTTCGCTGAGCCGCTCGTACAGCAAGCCTGCCACAGCAAGATTCAGCACCGAATCGCCGAGAAACTCCACCCGCTCGTTGTGGTCGGCAGAAAAGCTTCGGTGCGTCAGCGCCTGAAGCAGCAACCCTGGGTCGGAAAACTCGTGCTGCAGGCGTTTTTGAAGGGCCAGCAGCTGGGGACCGGGGACAACACTCACGAGCACTTAACGGGAACGGCCGCTGTACTTGAGCAGCAGGTAGGCTGGCCCCGCCATGTGGATTTCCCGGGTGTAGGCAAACGCCACAATGACCTTCTCACCCTCTTTGGTCACCTGCAGGTCCTTGCCCGCGATGGACTCGATGTTGTCAATGGCAGCAGCCTTGTCGAAGATGGCCTTGACTTCAGGCACCGTGCTGCCTTCAGCCGCCTTGTTGGCCGCTTTGGTGATGGCCTGGAATTCAATGAGTGTTGGCAGCACCTGGGCGCCCAATACGGCACCACACGCCAGAACACCAGCGACAAACAAAATGCCGATAAAGGAAATGCCACGTTGCTGCTGTTTCATTTTTTCTCCTGCTGTCCGGGAAATGGGTTGAACGCGTCTTGCCGGGGCCAGCCATGCATCGCTCACTCGAAGGAGCCTATCCGTTTGAGGTTGCCAAAATTCATCCACACGAAGAAGGCCTTGCCGACGATGTTTTTCTCCGGCACGAAGCCCCAGTAACGGGAATCCAGCGAATTATCACGGTTGTCGCCCATCATGAAGTATTGTCCTTCAGGCACCCTGCAGACCACCCCTTCACTACTGTAGCGGCAATTCTGCTTGAACGGAAAGTCGTCGGCGCCCGCGATGAACGCAGGTCGGTCATCGTCGTTGAGGAGCCGGTATTTCCTGCCGTTGTTGGTTTCCTGAAACTGCTTGGCGTAGCGCAGCGCGTCTTCGTCAAAGAAGTCCGCCAGTGGCGTCTTTGGCAGGGGCTTGCCGTTGATGGTGAGTTTCTTGTTGAGATAGGCCACCTCGTCGCCAGGAATACCGACCACCCGCTTGATGTAGTCCAGGCTGGGCTTGGGCGGGTAGCGGAACACCATCACGTCACCGCGCTGGGGGCTGTGGTTGTCCAGTACCTTGATGTTCAGGACCGGCAGGCGAACGCCGTAGTGAAACTTGTTCACCAGGATCAGGTCGTTGACCAGCAGGGTCGGGATCATGGAGCCGGAAGGAATCTTGAACGGCTCGAACAGGAAGGAACGAAGCAGGAACACCACGACGATCACCGGGAAGAGTCCGGCGGTCCAGTCCAGCCACCAGGGCTGCATGATCAGGCGTGCCCTGGCGTCCGACGTCTGGTCGTCAACCTGATGGATGCCCATGGCGGCCAGTTCCTGCCGGCGTTTCGCCGTCGTGGCTTCCAGTGTCTCCACGGCCTTGCGGCGCTGGGGTAAAAAGTAGAGCCGCTCGGCCAGCCAGTAAATCCCCGTGACCACGGACGCGAGGAACAGCAGCAGCGAGAAATTGCCTTCCACCATCCCGAGGTACCAGGCCGCGCCGTAGCCGATGAAGGCTGCCAGTACCAGGGCCGTGATGGTGCTCATGGCGCCGCGCATCAATCTTCCACCTGCAAAATGGCGAGGAAGGCCTCTTGGGGCACCTCGACCGAACCGATCTGTTTCATGCGCTTTTTGCCTGCTTTTTGTTTTTCGAGGAGCTTGCGTTTGCGTGAAATATCGCCGCCGTAGCACTTGGCGATCACGTTCTTGCGCAGCGCCTTGATTGTCTCACGGGCAATGATGTTGGCCCCGATGGCCGCCTGGATGGCGACGTCAAATTGCTGGCGCGAGATGATCTCGCGCATCTTGGCAACCACGGCACGCCCGCGGTACGCCGACTGGCTGCGGTGCACGATGATCGACAGCGCATCGACCTTCTCGCCGTTGAGCAGGATGTCCACCTTCACCACGTCGGACGCCCGGAATTCCTTGAACTCATAGTCCATGGAGGCGTAGCCGCGGGAGACCGATTTGAGCTTGTCGAAGAAATCGAGCACGATCTCGCCCAGAGGCATCTCGTAGGTCAGCATGACCTGTTTGCCGTGGTAGGCCATGTTCAGCTGCACGCCGCGCTTCTGGTTGGCCAGCGTCATCACCGCGCCCACATAATCCTGCGGCATGTAGAGATGCACCGTCACGATCGGCTCGCGTATCTCATTGACGCGGCCGGTGTCGGGAATCTTGGAGGGGTTTTCGACCCGGATGACCTCGCCATCCGACTTGACCACCTCATACACGACGCTGGGCGCCGTGGTGATGAGATCCTGATCGAACTCGCGCTCGAGGCGCTCCTGGACAATTTCCATGTGCAGGAGGCCGAGAAAGCCGCAGCGAAAGCCGAAGCCCAGCGCCTCGCTGACCTCGGGCTCGTAATGGAGTGACGCATCGTTGAGCTTGAGCTTTTCCAGCGCATCACGCAGGGATTCGTACTCGCTGGCCTCGGAGGGATACAGGCCTGCAAACACTGCCGGCTGGATTTCCTTGAAGCCGGGGAGCGCCTCCGTGGCGGTCCATGCCGCGCCGCCACTGCCCGGTTTGATGAGCGTCACCGTGTCGCCCACCCGTGCCGCCTGGAGCTCCTTGATGCCCGCGATGATGAAGCCCACCTCGCCCGATTCAAGCGACTGCCGGGGCTGGGTGTGCGGCGTGAACACGCCCAGCTGCTCGGCGTTGTAGGTCGCCTCGCTGGCCATCAGCTTGATGCGCTCGCCCTTGGCGATCCGGCCATCGACCACGCGCACCAGCATCACCACGCCCACATAGGCGTCGTACCAGCTGTCGATGATCATGGCGCGCAGTGCACCGTCGGGGTTGCCCTTGGGCGGCGGGATGCGGGCGACCACGGCTTCCAGAATTTCGTCGATGCCCATGCCGGTTTTGGCACTGCAGGGAATCGCGTCGGTCGCATCGATGCCGATCACCTCCTCGATTTCTTGCTTGGCGTTGTCCGGGTCCGCCTGCGGCAGATCCATCTTGTTGAGCACGGGCACCACTTCCACACCCAGGTCGAGCGCCGTGTAGCAATTGGCCACGGTCTGCGCTTCAACGCCCTGGCTGGCATCGACCACCAGCAACGCACCTTCGCACGCAGACAGCGAGCGGCTCACTTCATACGAGAAGTCCACATGGCCGGGCGTATCGATCAGATTGAGGTTGTAGACCTCGCCGTTGAGTGCCTTGTATTGAAGCGCAGCGGTCTGCGCCTTGATGGTTATCCCACGCTCTTTTTCAATATCCATCGAGTCGAGCACCTGCGCACTCATCTCGCGGTCCTGCAGTCCACCGCAACGCTGGATGAGCCGGTCCGCCAGCGTGGACTTGCCGTGATCAATGTGAGCAATGATCGAAAAATTTCTGATGTGATTCATCAACGAGAACGCCTAAGTGCTTGAAACTACTGCGAAGAGATGGGAGTCAATCGCGATGGGCCATAAAAAAGGGCGCGTCGATTTGCGACGCGCCCTGAACCAACAATCTATGGCAACTGCGATAGTTGGAACTTCATTGTAGGCAAAAAGCCAGCAACGACCAGTCCCCAAACGGCCATATTTTTCCCGTTGCAGGTGAGCAACATGAATTTTATACACAGGTTATTCACAATTTTGTGCCGGTAGTCTCTGGACAACTTGTGGGTGATCTGTGGATCACGGTCCAACATCTTGAAATCCAGAGGAATCATCCGCGATAAGACAGTTGATATACCGAAAACCGCTCATATCGCCCCGCCATTCTATCCAAACCCATCAAACGCCCTCATTATTTGTTAGTTAGTACTAACAAATTTCCACCGTTAGAGCTCAAGCAGCACGCCAAAATATATTTTGAAAAGGTCTGGATAGAGGCCCTTGGGCCATCAAAAACCCCCAGACCCGACAGGGTATGAGGGCTTTCATCGGCCCAGGTGGCCGTCAGTGCTGCTGCGGCGTGGCCTCAGCGCGCCGGTCGGATCAGCGCGTATTGCGCCCACTCACCCCGGCGGAACAGCACATTGACAGGCTTTGATTTGTCCGTCTTGGCCAGGGCCGCCTCGAACTCCTTGACGCTGGTGATCTCGGTGTTGGCAATGGCGACAATCACATCCCCCTCGCGCAATCCTCCACGCGCTGCCGCGCCATCCACGCTGTCGACCTTGACGCCACCCCGGATCTTGAGCTCCTTCTTCTGGGCGTCCGGCAGGTCACTGACCACCAGGCCCAGCGCCTGCGCTGCACCTGTCACAGGTGGCTTGACCTCGGGACTGGACGTCTTGCGAGCAGGCTTTTCGGGCTCGATCTCGGCAATGACCACCGTCAGATCCTTCGCTGCCCCGCGGCGAAACACGGTGATGGAGGCCCGGGTGCCGGGCTTCACATTGCCGACCAGGCGTGGAAGATCGCTGGATTTTTCGATCGGCTTGCCGTCGAACCGGGTGATGATGTCCCCGGCCTCGATGCCGGCCTTCTCGGCCGGTGCACCGCTCTCGACGCCTCGCACCAGGGCACCCTGCGGCTTGCCCAGGCCAATCGACTCTGCCACATCTTTGGTGACCTGATCAATCTGCACACCGATGCGCCCGCGGGTGACGCGTCCGTTGGCGCGCAACTGGTCGGCCACACGCGCGGCTTCGTCGATCGGGATGGCGAACGAGATGCCCTGGAAACCTCCAGAGCGCGAATAGATCTGGCTGTTGATGCCCACCACCTCGCCGCGCATGTTGATCAGCGGGCCGCCCGAGTTGCCAGGATTGATGGCAACGTCGGTCTGGATGAAAGGCAGGAAGTCGCCGGTGTCGCGCTGCTTGGCGCTGACAATGCCGGCAGTCACCGTGTTCTCCAGGCCAAACGGCGAGCCGATGGCCATCACCCACTCGCCGACTTTCAGGCGGCTGATATCGCCGATTTTGACCGCAGGCAGTCCGCTGGCGTCAATCTTGACCACCGCCACGTCGCTGCGCTTGTCGGCGCCGATGATCCTGGCCTTGAACTCCCGCTTGTCCGTCAGCGTGACGATCACTTCGTCAGCGCCTTCGACCACGTGGGCATTGGTCATCACGAAACCGTCCGATGTCAGCACGAAACCCGACCCCACACCGCGGGGCTGATCCTCATCCGGCTGGGGCGTTCGTTCAGAACGGGGGGTGCGCGGCAGGTTGGGCGGGACCGGAATGCCGAAGCGGCGGAAAAATTCCAGCATCTGCTCATCGGCAGCACCACCGCTGGACGCCTTGGCCTTTTCCAGTGTCCGGATGTTGACCACCGACGGTCCGACCTGCTCCACCAGGTCGGTGAAGTCCGGCAAGGTCCGGTTTTGCGCCAGGGCTGGCGCCGCCGGCAGCAAAGCCGTCAGGGCCAGTGCAGCCAGCCATGGAGTCAACGCGCGCACGCGAAACGCAGTCCAGTTCAGTTCAAGCATCATCCACCTCTTTATCAGCAGCCCTCGTCAGGCTGTCATTTGCTTTTTCGTGCCAGGGCGCCAGGCTGTCCAGCCCGCGCCAGGTCCACACCATCATCGCTTGCGTTCCAGCCCGCCGGCAAACAGCCGCAGGGTGGCCATCGGCACTTCGCCCATCACCGTCACCCAGTAGGCGTCGATTTGCCGGGTCATGGTCTGGGTGGCCCCAAGGGACAGCGTCGATTCGCGGCCGTGGCGCTGGCGGTCGAAGGGCTCCACAAATACCGACACCGATGCCAGACCATCCGAAAAAATCCACTGCAGAGGCTCGTCCACCGTGGCGGTGCTGCCCGCCCCCCCCGGTGCGGTGGCTACGGGCCGCTTGTAACAGCTCATGGGCTTGAATCCGGCCACTGGCGCCTTCAGCAGCCAGCCTTCCGCGCTGGCGGTGGTCTTGACCAGCACCGGTTTCTCCAGCCGGTAGCCCTCGGTCTTGCCCATCATCTGGAGCAGCTTGTCCATCTTGACGGGCGCATCAAGTTGCAGTTCGGAGAAGGCGGCCTGCTCCAGGACCTTGCCCTCGGTATCGAGCGTCTGCAGCTTGACGACCAGCCCTTTGCGGCGCTCCGTCCAGACGCGGTAACCGAAGCGCATGTTGTCCTTGGGCGTGAGGGTCACCACGTCGGCATCCACCCCGGCGACACGCTCCACACCCTCCTGCCGCGCCCTGTAGAAATCCGCAATGCGGTTGTCTGTGGACTGCAGCAGCTCCGGGAACAAGCCCAGGGACTCACGCCGTTCGCGCACCACCACCTTGTGGTCTGGCATGAAGGTGACCACCTGGTCGTTGTGCCTGAACACCGAACGCGGCGCACCGGTCAAGGTCTCCACGCGCTCCATCTGCTGGCTGCCTTCGCACACATGCCAGATTTTGGCGCTCGACATGGTGGAGCCGGACGACACCACAAACGTCCCGATGTAGCTGCGGTTCCGCGCCGCTTCATGCATCCGCATGAGCCAGTCGTTGATGCTTTTCGACTCTGCCGCCGTGGCTGGCGCGGCAGATAGCGCCGGTGTGGCCGGTGCCGACGGCGTCGCCGGCGCCTGGGCAGATGCGTCACGCATCCCTGGCAAGACCAGCAGGGCCAACACCAGAGGCCCCCAGCCGCGCAGATTCATGCGGTCAAGGTGCTTCATCGCTATGGCGGAGCTGCTTTCAGCGCCCGGCATTCTGAGGGGTTTCAAAGGTAGCGTTCCTCAAGAAGCCTGATGGAACCTGGAGCGCAGACGTTCCCCCGGCCTGCTTGTGGGCGGCAAGCATTTCCTCCAGCCGCACGTCCCGAACCATCGGTCCCGCTGGCGAATCGACAACCCTCTGCTGGGGTGCCAGCTGCGCCAACTGGGCTGCCGGCGCGGGCTGCAGCAGACCCACGGCGTTCCAGGTCAGGACGGACAGCGCCGCGACGGAAGCCAGGCCGGCGACCAGTTTCCAACGGAAGCTGTCGTCGTTCGAGGCGGGGCCGCGGTGCGGGTTGGCGGCCGTCGGCATCGCAGGCGGTTTCACGGGCAGAGTGCCCACGCCCTGGAACGGAGCGCTGGCAGAAGACTCGCGCGCCAGGCGCTCGCTGAACCGGCTGACGAACCCGAGGTCGGCACCGCGCGTCACCGGCCATCCCGCATGGTCTGGCGTGCTGAGCACCTCCCGGATCACGTGGTAACTGCTCCATTGATGGATGGCCGCCTCATCGAGCCGGCATGCCTGCAGCGCCGCAGCCACATCGTCGCGGTCCAGCTGGCCATCGGCCAAAGCAGAGACAAGTTCACCGGCAGGGAGATTCAGATGGCGGGAGTTCATGGTGAGCACTTGCTGGAAAAAGAGGAGAGGAGACTGTCTGACAAGGTTGAAAACTGCAAAAGTGGCGGGGAAGAAATATTCTCTCGAATGCCGGTGAAGCTGCCTTCCGGGCCAGGATACGTGATGGCGGGGCAGCTCACCAGCGTTTCCCCGACTGGTTCTCGAGCAGAGGTTTGACCTTCGAGGAAATGGCTTCACGGGCCCTGAATATCCGTGACCGCACCGTACCGATGGGGCAGCTCATCACTTCAGAGATTTCTTCATAGCTGAGCCCTTCAATTTCACGCAGCGTGATGGCCTGCCGGAGCTCTTCGGGCAAAGCCTCCATGGCTGCGTTGATGATTTCCGCGATTTCCTTGCTCGCCAGCACAGCATCGGGTGTTTCCGAGCTGGTTAGTTCGTTTTCCAGCGGCGAAGTTTCATCGCTTTCGTCGCTTTGCCCTGATTTGAACGAATTTTCCGAAACGGTCGGATCGCGCTTGAGGTCCATCAGCGCCTTTTTGGCGGTATTGACGGCTATCCGGTACAGCCAGGTGTAGAACTGCGCCTCGCCGCGGAACTGTGCCAGTGCCCGGTAAGCGCGGATGAAGGTTTCCTGGGCGATGTCCTCGACCAGGTCCACATCCCTGACCATGCGCCCGATCAGGCGCTGGATGCGGCGCTCGTACTTGATCACCAGCAGCTCATAGGCTTTCTGGTCGCCCGCTACCGTGCGTTCCACCAGCAGCGCATCGCTGTCGCCGGGCTTTTCCACCGGGTCGAGTGGCAACTCGTCACTCATGGGCGGTCGCCCTCCTGCGCAGGCCATCGTGGGGCCGGTGGAGTTTCAAGGGGCAAGTCGCGCGGCTGCATGGCGCCCGATACTGCCATACCTTGCGCTGCCCCTTGAAGTTGCGGGGCATCGGCGCTGCCCCAGGAAGGGGCCACACGCCCCGGCGAGTACACGGCCCGCCGCAGATCGAGCCAGCGCTCGGGGAAACTTGCGGCACCCGCCCAGACCCACAGCGAAGCCCGTGCGGAATTCTCGAGGCGCAGCAACAAAACGCGCTGAAAATCCGCCCCTACCGTCAACCGGTAAGTGGCTTCCCCGGCCTGGTAGCCCGCGCTTTGCCAGCGCCAGACCTCACCATCCCATGCCAGTTGGCCCTCCGGCGCCTGGATCCACGCCCGCAGGGCCGCCATCCCCAGACACAGGACCAGCACGCCGGCCACGGCCACGCCATAGGCTGGCACCACCGCGCTGCACACCCACCACAGCAGCGCCATCGAACCGGTCAGCCACAACCCCAGCAGCAGGCCTGCGTGGAAATGCGAACGCCCCACCGGGTAGACAACCGGAGGGGCGTTGTGGAGTGCCAAAATCAGGGGAAAGAAAAGACTCAGACCCGCTTGAATACCAGCGTGCCGTTGGTACCGCCGAAACCGAAGTTGTTCTTCACCGCGTACTCCATCTTCGCGTCCCGCGCCGTGTTGGCGCAGTAGTCCAGATCGCATTCCGGATCCTGGTTGAAGATGTTGATGGTGGGCGGAATTTTCTGGTGGTGCAGGGCCAGCACCGTGAACACCGACTCGATACCGCCCGCGCCACCCAGCAGGTGGCCGGTCATCGACTTGGTCGAACTGACCACCATGTTTTTGGCATGGGCGCCGAAAGCGGCCTTGACGGCGTTGGTCTCGTTCAGATCGCCCAGCGGCGTGGAGGTGCCGTGGGCGTTGAGGTACTGCACCTGGTCCGGGTTGATGCCGGCATTCTTCAGGGCCATGGCCATGGACCGCCGTGGTCCGTCGATGTCGGGCGCGGTCATGTGGAAGGCATCGGCGCTCATGCCGAAACCGGAGACTTCGGCGTAAATCCGGGCGCCGCGGGCCTTGGCGTGCTCGTACTCTTCCAGCACCAGCACACCGCCGCCCTCGCCCAGCACAAAGCCGTCGCGGTCCTTGTCCCAGGGGCGGGACGCGGTTTTGGGGTCTTCATTGCGGGTGGACAGGGCCCGAGCCGCCGCAAAGCCGCCGATGCCCAGGGGCGACACGGTCGCCTCCGCACCACCGGCCACCATCACGTCGCAGTCGCCGTATTCGATCATCCGGGCCGACAGGCCAATCGCGTGCAAGCCGGTCGTGCAAGCCGTGACCACCGCCACGTTCGGCCCCTTGAAGCCGAACTTGATGGACACGTGGCCCGAGATCATGTTGATGATCGAGGCTGGCACGAAAAATGGGGAAATACGGCGCGGGCCGCGGTTCACCAGTTCCGAATGCGTCTCCTCGATCATGGGCAGGCCGCCGATGCCGGAGCCGATGTTGCAACCGATCCGGGTAGCCACCTCATGGCTCAACGCGTCGCCAGTGGGCAGGCCGCTGTCGGCGACCGCCTGGAAAGCAGCCGCCAGCCCCAGATGGATGAAGCGGTCCATGTGCCGGGCTTCTTTTTCAGGGATGTAATCCGCGATATTGAAGCCCTTGACCTCGCCAGCGAATTTGCAGGCGAAATTGCTGGCATCGAACTGGGTGATGAGATCGATGCCTGGCGTTCCCGCCAGCAAATTGTTCCAGGAGTCCGTGACGGTGTTGCCCACGGGGCTGACACATCCCAGACCTGTCACGACGACACGACGACGGCTCATTCAGTAAATCCTGAAAAAAACCTGAAAATCAGCAACTGAGTTTTCAGGTTTGTGAGGGACAAGAAAGCGGTCAGCCCTCGACGGGCTGAGCGCCTCAGGCCTTTTGATGGGTATTGGCGTAGTCGATCGCGTTCTGGACCGTGGTGATCTTCTCGGCGTCTTCGTCCGGGATCTCGATGCCGAACTCGTCTTCCAGAGCCATCACCAGTTCAACGGTGTCAAGGGAATCAGCACCCAGATCGGCCACAAAAGCCTTTTCGCTGGTGACTTGGCCTTCTTCCACGCCAAGCTGTTCGGCAATGATTTTCTTAACACGTGCTTCGATATCGCTCATAGTTCCCTCTGAGGGTTGTAAATTAATCCGTGATTTTACCGCGTTAGAGTCGTTTCCCTAGCCGCGGGGCCGGACGGACAGAAACCGGCCTGGGTTTTCACTGTTTTACCACCGTCACCCCCCGGGCTTTGTGACGCCCCGGAGCCGGCGGACCAGCCGCTACATATACATCCCGCCGTTGACGTGGATTTCCTGGCCGGTGATGTAGGACGCCTGCGGGCTGGCGATGAAGGTCACTGCGTGGGCAATGTCCTGGGGCTTGCCCAGGTGCCCCAGCGGGATTTGCCCCAGCAAGGCCTTTTGCTGCTCTTCCGGCAGGTGGGCAGTCATGTCGGTTTCGATGAAACCCGGCGCGATGCAGTTGACGGTGATGTTGCGCGAGCCCAGTTCACGGGCCAGCGACCGGGTCATGCCGGCCACGCCCGCCTTGGCAGCGGCGTAATTGGATTGCCCGGCATTGCCCGAAGCCCCCACCACCGAGGTAATGCTGATGATGCGGCCGTAACGCTGCTTCATCATGGTGCGCATGACGGCGCGGCTCATGCGGAACACCGCCTTGAGGTTGGTGTCCAGCACCGCATCCCAGTCGTCATCGCGCAAACGCATGGCCAGCATGTCGCGGGTGATGCCGGCGTTGTTGACCAGCACATGCAGGCCGCCCAGTTCCTTGACCACGCCATCGATCAGCGCCTCGGCGGCTGCCGCGTCATTGACGTTGAGGTTTTTTCCGGAACAGCCGGGAAACGACGCCAGCGCGTGGCTGATCCTGGCGGCACCATCGTCCGTCGTGGCCGTCCCCACCACCTTCAAACCCCGCTGGGCCAGCTCCAGTGCAATGGCTGCCCCAATTCCGCGGGACGCTCCGGTGACCAGCGCGACCTGGCCTTCAAATCTGATCTCACTCATGCCAGCAACTCCTTCACATCGGCCATGGAGGCCGGATCAAACAGGGCGGCGCCGGTCAATTCCGCGTCGATGCGCTTGACCATGCCCGCCAGAACCTTGCCCGGCCCACATTCGATCACATGGGACACGCCCCTGGCCTTGATGGCCTGCACACACTGCACCCAGCGCACCGGACCAAATGCCTGGGCATACAGCGCCTGGCGGATCCGGTCGGGGTCGGTTTCCACGGCCACGTCGATGTTGTTGATCACCGGCATCCGCGGCGACGCGAAGTCCAGCGACTCCAGTTTTTCGCGCAGCTTCTCGGCCGCAGGCTTCATCAGGCTGGAATGAAAGGGGGCAGACACCGGCAGCAGCAACGCGCGCTTGGCGCCCTGGGCCTTGAGCACTTCACAGGCCTTGTCCACCGCTGACTTGCTGCCGGCGATGACGGTTTGCATCGGGTCATTGAAATTCGCCGCCTCCACGACTTCCGCACTGCCGGCGCCAAAAGACTGCGCAGCCTCGGCACACCCGGCCATGACCATGGCAGCGTCCATGCCCAGAATCGCGGCCATCGCACCCACACCCACCGGCACGGCGTCCTGCATGGCTTGCGCACGAAAACGTACCAGCGGGGCAGCCTGGGCGAGCGACAACACCCCCGCGGCCACCAGTGCGGCGTACTCGCCCAGGGAATGGCCGGCCACCACATTGGGCTCCTGCCCGGTTTCCGACAGCCAGGCGCGGTAGGCCGCGATGCCGGCCACCAGCATGACGGGCTGGGTGTTGCTGGTCAGGGCCAGCGCTTCCTTGGGTCCCTCGCGGATCAACAGACCGATGTCCTGCCCCAGTGCGTCGGAGGCCTCGGCCAGGGTCTGCGCGACGACCGGGTGGTCACCCCATGCGTCGAGCATGCCCACGGACTGCGAGCCCTGGCCCGGAAAAACAAAAGCAAATGGTTTCAAACGACAACTCCACAATGACAGGCCAAGCGCCCGGCCAACACGCCCGGCGGCAAACCTGCTGATTCTAAGAACACACGGCCCGGTCCACTCCGAATCCCTCAAGCAGCGCCGGTCTGGCGCGATGTCACCGACCCGATCAAGCTCCGGATCAGGCGCGCCGAGCAATGCACCAGGCATGCCACCGACAGCCAGAGGTCCATCAGATAGTCCCACAGGTTGGTCGACTCCAGACAGCCGAGCGTCCAGGCCACCAGCGCCAGCGCCACCAGCCCGGGCAACAGACGCAGCCCCTTGATCCAGCAGACCGCACACGCCATCGCCAGCGCCAGCAACAAGCCCGGCCCGCCCCACCCCAAGCGGTAAATGTCCCAGTCGCCCCAACCCAGGGCCAGGGGATACAGACCCAGGGCCATCAAGGCAACAGCGGCGGACACGGCCGACAGTTCCCGCGCCTGCCAGGAAAACGACCCACCCAGACGCCGCCACACATCCAGCACTGCAAGCGCCACCAGTGTGATGCTGAGATCGGAACTGATGCCCCGCACGTACGCCACCACAGGCAGTTGCGCAGCGCCCACCGGGCACCACAGCAATACCATCACCATCGCCACGCTCCAGCGAAGCCAGCGCTGCGGTGCACCGAACCGGGTGCAAACGCGTCCCCAGGCGGCGCACAGCACCACGGCGATGCCCGACAAGGCCAACAGGTCGGGCCCGGTGGGCAGCATCATGGCCGCGCCCCCGGTGCTGGCCCGAAAGCCTGCGCAGCATCCAGCCGCACGTACTTGATGCGGGTACGGTGCCAGGTGTAGACCAGGTGCAGATAGCCATCCCGGCCCGCCAGCAGGTAAGGGTAGGAAAACTCAGGCGCGCACACCGATTCGCCACACAGCTGACGCCTTGCGCTGGCGAGATAGGCTGGCACGTCCGCGTCCTTCACGCCCTGCGCGGTCAACTCCGCAGCCAGCACATGCTGGTAATTCCGGAGCGAGCGATCACTACCCCATGCAGATGACGCAGTTGCCGACTCCACCAGCCAGGGCGTCACGCCGTCGAAACTGCTGCCGGCTTTTGCGGCAAGCAGGGCCAGGCTTTCCCGTCCACGGGGGGCCGGGTTCAAGGCCAGCCAATCAATGCCAGAGGCCGTCACGACGCCAGCCAGCGCGGAATCCGGGTTGGGCCAGGCGGTGGGGGTGGCGGCGGACCATGTCTGTCCGGCATCGGTCGTCGCGGACGTCATCACGCGCTCGGCAGCGCCGGACCGCATGAACAGGCGGGCCGTGGCGGGGCCGCTGACCAGCACCACAGGTTGCAGGTTCTTCTGGCTCGCCGGAATCCGCAGCTTGTCGACCACCTGGCCACGCGCGTTGAGCCGCAGCATTTCGGCGAACTTGGTAACGAACTCGTGATAGACCGGCAACCCCAGCTGGCCATCGGCATAGCTGAGCGGCGCACCCTTGACCAGGGTACTGATATTGAGAAATGGGGAAGTGACCAGCCGGCCCGGCGCGGACCAGGTTTGCCCCTCGTCGGCAGAACGTGCCCAGGTGATGGAGCTGCCAGCCCAGCCGCCGAGAGAGACGGTGACCATCCACAGCATCAGCGAGCCATCTGGCGCGCGGGCGATCACCGGGTTACCGAGCTTCTTGACGTACCGCCAGAGCCCACGCTCGACCTGCAGGCGGTCAAACAGCGTGGTTTCATCGCCCCATTGCAGGGAGGCGCCGTCCATCACGGCCGAGCGGATGGCTACATCGCCTGCGCCTTCGCGCGATCCTGAAAACCAGACGGCGCGCAGACCGCCGTTGTTCAACTCGACCAGGGAGGCGGCATGCACAGCCAGACCCGGGGTGGAGGGAATGAACCGGGTCTGCAGGGCCATCCCCGAACCCGGAAGCACAGTGCCCGATGAAGGGGGAGAAGACGGCGCCGGCACCGCCGATGCCCCGGGCGCCACGAAAGGCGCCGGCGCGTCCTGCGTGAACACCTTCCAGCCCGCGAGGCCGAAGGCCAGCAGCACCAGCGCCAGGCCCCAGCGGTCCCTGACACGTGCGGAGGTGACCTTCAAATGAGCACCTGTCTGTCTGTCGCTGGCAGCGGTGAGCAGACCATGTCAGTACGTCAGGAGTACCGCGCCCCAGGTGAAGCCACCGCCCACGCCTTCGAGCATGACGGTGTCGCCTTTTTTGACCTTGCCGCCGCGCACCGCGGCATCGAGCGCCAACGGAATGGACGCCGCGGAGGTGTTGCCGTGCTGGTCCACCGTGACCACCAGCTTCTCCAGCGGCAGTTTGAGTTTTTTGGCCGTGCTGTGCATGATGCGGATGTTGGCCTGGTGCGGGATCAGCCAGTCGATGTCCGTCTCCTCGAGCCCGGCCTTGGCCAAGGTGGCACGCGCGGCGCTTTCGAGCACGCCGACAGCCAGCTTGAACACGGCCTGGCCATCCATCTTGAGCAGGGGATCGCCCAGAACCTGGCCGCCGGAGACATGGCCGGGCACGCACAAAATACCAACGTGCTTGCCATCGGCATGCAGGTCACTGGCGAGAATACCCGGTGTGTCTGACGCCTCCAGCACCACGGCACCGGCACCATCGCCGAACAGCACGCAGGTGGTGCGGTCGGAAAAATCCAGAATGCGCGAGAACACCTCGGCGCCGATGACGAGAGCCTTGTTGGCAGACCCTGTGCGGATCATGGCATCAGCCACCGTGAGGGCATACACAAAACCGCTGCAAACCGCCTGCACATCGAACGCGGCGCATCCGGCGATGCCCAGCTTGTTCTGCAGAATGCACGCGGCCGACGGGAACACCATGTCTGGCGTGGAGGTCGCCACGATGATGAGGTCGATCTCCGAGGCCTGGCGGCCTGCGGCTTCCAGCGCATGCCGGGCCGCTTCGACCCCCAGATCACTGCTGGTGACGTCGGGGGCAGCAAAGTGGCGCGCCCGGATGCCCGTGCGCTCCACAATCCATTCGTCGGAGGTTTCGACACCACGTGCCGCCAGCTCGGTGGCAAGGTCTGCGTTGGTCAGTCGGCGCGGCGGCAAATAGCTGCCGGTGCCGGTGATGCGTGAATAACGGGTCATGAATGGGTCAGTGTGCCGGTAGGGAGACGGGTGCATCAACCGTGCCTAAGACGCTGTCGGGCGCTGCATCAGCCGCCTGGGCAGACGCAGCCGACACCAGCAGCGGTGCCGCATGGGCAATGCGCTCGCGAACTCTTTCCAGCAGGTTGTTACGAGCCGCATCATAAGCCCGATTGAGAGCCCGCTCGAAGGCGAACGCGTCGGCCGACCCATGACTCTTGAACACCAGGCCGCGCAGCCCCAGCAAGGCCGCACCGTTGTAACGGCGATGGTCTACACGGTTTTTAAATGCCGTTAGCACCGGATAGGCAACGATGGCAGCAATTTTTGTGAAGATATTCTTCGAAAACTCCGCCTTGATGAATCCGCCAATCATGCTGGCCAGGCCTTCGCTGGCTTTCAGCGCGACGTTGCCAACAAACCCATCACACACCACGATGTCCGTGGTGCCCTTGAAAATATCATTGCCCTCGACATTTCCGTAAAAATTAAGATCGCCGGAGTTAGCGGCAGATCGAAGCAATTCAGCCGCTTTTTTGATAGTTTCACTGCCTTTTATCGCCTCTTCACCGATATTGAGCAGCCCCACCGTGGGCGAGGGGTTGTCGGTGATGGAGGCCACCAGGGCTGAACCCATGACGGCAAACTGCAGCAGGTGGTCCTCGGTGCAGTCCACATTGGCCCCCAGGTCGAGCACAGTGGTGGCAGTGCCGCGCGCATTCGGGAGTTGGGTGGCAATGGCTGGCCGGTCGATGCCGTCGAGCGTCTTGAGCACGTAGCGCGCAATCGCCATCAGGGCGCCGGTGTTGCCGGCAGAGACCGCGGCCTGGGCATGACCCTCCTTGACCTGGTTCATGGCCACGCGCATGGAGGAGTTCTTCTTGCGGCGCAGGGCGATCTCGATCGGATCGTCCATGGTCACCACCTCGCTGGCGGCAACAACCTCGCAGCGCCCGTGCGCCTGGAGCCGGGCGAAAAGGGGCTGGGCCTGCAGCGCCTCGGGCTGACCGATCAGCACCAGCGCCGCATCAGGGTGGCCTTCCAGAAACGCCAGACTGGCGGGTACCGTGACAGCAGGTCCGATATCCCCACCCATGGCGTCGACAGCAATCCTGATCATGGTCAGACCGGTGCAGTCAAAAGTGATGGTTCAGGCAAAAGAAAGGCCCGCAGGATAAGTGCGGGCCGATGCTTGAGGCGTTGGATTACGCTTCGTTTTTGGTTTTCAGCACCTTGCGGCCACGGTAAAAACCGGTGGGGCTGATGTGGTGACGCAGGTGCGTTTCGCCGGTGGTGGATTCCACGGCAATGCCTGGCACGGTCAGTGCGTTGTGCGAACGGTGCATACCGCGCTTGGAAGGTGACTTTTTGTTCTGCTGGACGGCCATGATCCGCTCCTGATGGGGTGTAAGGTTGGTAAACGGCGCACCAGATCTTTCAATCTCGCATCATTCAGACAGCGGGTCCGGCGTCCTGAGGACGGGAGCCGCATCACTCGATGGGTACGCGAAGCCTTTGATTATAGCCCGGCGCGGGGGATTTTCCTAACGCCATGCGTTGCGACCGAGCCAAAGCCAGCCTCCAAAGGTCGATTCAGCCCGGAAAAAGGACTTTGCCAATCAGCAAATTAATACCAAATAACTACTTTTTGGCCTTGAGCTGCGCCAACACGGCAAAGGGATTGGGCTTTTCGGCGGCTGCTTCACCCATTTCATCCTCGCCCGCGGTGAGTTGGGGTGCCACCGGGCAGCTGTCGTGCATGGGCACCACCGGAAGGGCCATCAGCAACTCGTCTTCCAGTACCTCCAGAAGATCGAATTGCGGCACCATGACCAGCAGGTCTTCTTCGGACTGGTCATCTTCCGCCATCGCAATCTCTTCGGTGGCGACGAAGCGGTACCGCTGATCCACCTCCACCGTGATCGGCACCGGGGTCATGCAGCGCTGGCAGGTCAGTGGCACCACCGCTCGGGCCTCAAGGTGCAGCCACACCGCGTCTTCATGGCCCGGGCTGGGCCGCAATTGGGCCTGCGCGCTCCAGACCACCGACGCATCGGCCGCGAGCCCTGGCGTTTCAGCCGCCAGCCGCGCCAGATCCTGCAAGGGCGTGGTTTCATGAAGTGGCTCGCCTTCCTGGGCAAAGGCCTGCATGTTGAGCTTGCGCGCTTGAACGGGTCTGGACATGGCAGCAGTGTAAGAGAATCGGTCCATGACCACTGCCTCTTCCGCCAGCGCCGCAACCCAGCACACGATGCGGCCACTCATTCTGGGCTCCACCTCCCGCTACCGGCGCGAACTGCTGGCGCGGCTGCAGATTCCCTTCGAGGTGGCAGCGCCGGATGTGGACGAAACCCCGGCGCCAGACGAGTCACCGCGCGCACTCGCCGAGCGGCTGGCGCTGGCCAAGGCGCGGGCTGTGGCCCGTGCGTTTCCCGGCGCGGTGGTGATTGGTTCGGACCAGGTCGCTGACCTGCATGGCCGGCCGCTGGGCAAGCCAGGAACCCACGAGCGTGCGGTAATCCAATTGCAGCAGATGCGCGGGCAAACCGTGGTGTTCCAGACGGCGGTGGCGGTGGTTTGCCAGGACAGCGGGTTCGAGCAATCCGGACTCGCCGCCGTGCACGTGACCTTCCGCGACCTCAGCGATGCGGAGATCGAAAACTACCTGCGGGCCGAACAGCCTTATGACTGCGCGGGCAGCGCCAAAAGCGAAGGGCTGGGCATCGCGCTGCTGTCCGCCATTGACAGCGACGACCCGACGGCACTGGTCGGTCTGCCCCTGATCCGCACCTGCGCGATGATCCGGGCCGCCGGCATCGAGTTGCTGATGCCGCAAGGAGCACGCGCATGAGCGCCAGCACCCCAGGCACACTCTATCTGGTGCCCGCACCGCTGGACTTCGGCTGCAACACGCAAACGCCGCTGGACGCCGTGATACCGGCCGGCACGCTGCAGATCGCCGCCAGGCTGCCGTCATGGATCTGCGAGAACGCCAAAAGCACCCGCGCCTATCTCAAACGCGTTGGCGAACTGCACCCCCTGGCCCGGCCGGTACAGGAATTGCAGATCCAGGAGTTGCCCCGCGACGTACACAAAAAAGGAGACCATGCGGGCCAGTTCGATGCGCGCCCACTGCTGAAACCCGCTCTGGAGGGCCAGGACATGGGCCTGGTGAGCGAAGCCGGGATGCCGGCGATCGCCGATCCGGGGTCGTCTGTCGTGCGCGCAGCCCACGATCTGGGCCTGCAAGTGGTACCGCTGACGGGCCCAATGTCGCTGATGCTGGCGCTGGCCGCCAGCGGACTGAATGGCCAGAGCTTCGCCTTCGCCGGCTACCTGCCGCAGGATGGCGGCCAGCGGGTGCAGCGCATCCGCGAACTGGAATCACTGGCACTGAAAACCGGGCAAGCCCAGCTTTTCATCGAAACGCCCTACCGCAACACGGCCTTGCTGCAGGCCCTGCTGCAAACCCTGCAGGCCAACACCCGGCTGTCACTCAGCTGCGGCCTGACACTCGCCAACGCCTGGTCGCGCAGTGCGCAGGTGAGCACCTGGAAGCGCAACAAGCTGGCCCCACCGCTGGACCTGCCCGCTGTGTTCTGCCTCGGCCGCTGATGACGGCAGGCCGCCTCGGCCACGGCGGTACACCCAAACAAAAGCCCGCACGCGGCGGGCTTCAGCGTGGGGACAAAAGGAATTCAGCGCAGCGCCGGAATCGCCTTGAAGGCTTTCATCGCCCCTTCGCCCATGGCCGCGCCGAACTTCTTCGCGAGCCGCTCGGCCACGTTGTCGCGGCGGGTGTAGTCGATGATTTCATCGGTCTTCACCACTTCGCGCGCCACGTAGTCCAGGTTGCCCAGCTGGTCGGCCAGCCCCATCTCCACGGCCTGCTGGCCGCTCCAGAAGAGGCCGCTGAACATCTCAGGGGTTTCTTTCAGCCGCTTGCCCCGCCCTGCCTTGACCACCGCGATGAACTGCTGGTGGATCTGGTCCAGCATGGCCTGCGCAAACACGCGCTGCTTGTCGCTTTGCGGACTGAAGGGATCGAGAAAGCCCTTGTTCTCGCCGGCCGTCAGCAGACGGCGCTCCACGCCCAGCTTGTCCATGAGGCCGGTGAAGCCGAAGCCGTCCATCAGCACGCCGATGCTGCCGACGATGCTGGCCTTGTCGACGAAGATCTTGTCGGCCGACACGGCGATGTAATACGCCGCCGATGCGCAGGACTCTTCCACCACGGCATACACGGGCTTCTTGTATTTGGCCTTGAGCCGCAGGATCTCGTCATTCATCATGCCGGCCTGCACCGGGCTGCCGCCGGGCGAGTTGATCAGCAGCACGATGGCCTTGGCACCCTCGTCCTCGAAGGCGGCGCGCAACGCCGCATTGACGAACTCGGCACTGGCATCGGCACCGGCAGCGATTTCGCCCTTGATCTCGACCACGGCCGTGTGCGGCACGCTGGCGTCGCTCGACGGCGTGCCGCGGTGCAGCGCCATCCACACCAGCGCGATGAAGAACGCCAGCCACGACAGGCGCACAAAGGTTTTCCAGCGACGCGTCGCTTTCTGTTCATTGAGTGCGGCAAAGGCCAGCTTCTCCAGCGTGGCGCGCTCCCATCCCGGGGCATCTGTCGGGTTGCTCTTGGTCATTTTGAAGCCTGTCGGTTCAGAGGCGCCGGTCGTGCCCGGCGAAAGCTCCGGATCCCGGGGAGATTGATAAGGAGGGACGGTGTCGTCCGGACGGTTGGGTTCATTCATGGATGGTAGTTTAGAGAACTATTCACAGCCACACGGGTTGCAGGTTGTAAGCCGGATGCCAATAAACGACCCCGCCGTCCTCTGAAAGTGCAATCTTCACCAGGCCGCCGCGACATGGGCCGCCAGCACATTCACCGGAGTCGGGCCGGTACTCCGCCCCGTGGCTGGCGCACAGCAGCCACTGGCCGCTGCTGTCAAACACCTTGTTGGGCTGCCAGTCCAGTTCCATCGCGACGTGGGTGCAGCGGTTCAGATAGGCATGCACGCTGCCTTTGTAACGAATTGCAAAGGCGCGGCAGGTCTGCCCCGCATAGACCACATCGAAGGGCACCGCATCGCCGCCATCGATAAGGTGGGCGCTGTTGCACAGCGGCTGCGGACTGTCCATGGTCAGAGGGTGCTCAGCAGGGCATCAGCCGTTGGCGAGCAGCCAGTCGCGCAAATCCCGCACGGAGTGCGCCACATGCAGAGGCCCCAACGGCTCGAAGGCCACGGGCTCGTGGGCGCCGTAGCTGACGCCCACTCTGGGGCAACCCGCATGGAGCGCCATCTGCAGGTCGTGCGTGGTGTCTCCCACCATCAGCACACGGTCTGCCGGCACGCCAAATTGCGCCATCAATTCATGCAGCATGCGCGGATCGGGTTTGCCTGCTGTTTCATCGGCCGTGCGGGAACCGTCAAACACGCCCTGAAGCTCCACACTCTGCAGCACCTCGTCCAGGCCACGGCGGGATTTGCCGGTGGCCACCGCCAGCAGGTGGCCCCTCGCCTTCAGGGCATCCAGCATGGGCAGCACGCCATCGAAGAGGCTGAGGTCGTCGCCATGCGCGGCGTAGTGGTGGCGGTAGCGCGCGCCCAGCTCGGGGTATTTTTCCTGCGGCACATCAGGTGCCGCATGGGCCAGCGCCTGCATCAGGCCCAGGCCGATGACATAGCCGGCCGCCTCGTCGCTGGGCACGGTGCCGCCGACATCGCGCACGGCGGCCTGGATGCACCGCACGATGATCTGGGTGGAGTCGAACAGGGTGCCATCCCAGTCGAAGGCAATGAGGTCGAAATTTCGCTTCAGCATCCGGCAATTGTCGCCGCCCCTGATGACGGCTGCCCGCCCGGCGGACGGTCTCAGGCTTCCGCCATCGGTTCCGCAGGCAGGAACTGCTGCAGTTCGGCAGGCAGTTCGGCCCGCAGCTGGATCGCCTTGCGGGTTTTCGGGTGGTTGAACTTCAGGCTCCAGGCGTGCAGGAACATGCGCTTGAGGGCCGCCACCCCGGGCAGGGTTTTCTGCAGCGCCCGGTTCAACTCGAAGTCGCCATATTTGTCATCGCCGGCAATCGGGTGGCCTTCACTGGCCAGGTGCACCCTGATCTGGTGGGTGCGCCCGGTCTTGATGGTCACCTCCAGCAAGGTGAAGGGCGTCGCCGGCGCCAACGCGCTGGCCGGCACTGGTGCCCAGACCTTGACCAGCGTCACCGAGCGCATGCCATCGGGGTGGTCGTTGGCGACGACCTTCACGCGCCGCTCGCCGCCGTCGATCAGGTATTTGTGCAGCGCCTTGTCGATCACCCGGTGGTTGGCAGGCCAGGGGCCATTGACCAGCGCCAGATAGACCTTGTCGGTCTCGCGCTCGCGGAACTGCTCCTGCAGCAGCTTGAGCGCCATGCGCCGCTTGGCAATCAGCAGGATGCCGCTGGTCTCGCGGTCCAGCCGGTGCACCAGCTCCAGGAAATCAGCGCCGGGCCGCGCCATGCGCAGCTGCTCGATCACGCCAAAGCTCACACCGCTGCCGCCGTGCACGGCCACGCCCGCAGGCTTGTCGATGGCCAGCACGAAGTCGTCTTCAAAAAGAATCGGGAACTCACGCGACGGCGCCTGGCCGCCGGTGCTGGACATGGCACCGTGCCGCACCACCTCGCGGGCGGTGGCCATGGCCTCGGCCTTCTGCTCGGCGCGTTCGGACGTGCGCACCGGCGGCAGCCGCACCACGTCACCAGCCTCCACCCGGGTATCGGCATGCGCCCGGCCCTTGTTGACCCGGACTTCACCGCTGCGGATGATGCGGTAGACATGGGTCTTGGGCACACCCTTGAGGTGGCGGATCAGGAAGTTGTCCAGCCGCTGGCCCGCGTAATCCTCATCCACCGTCACCAGGCTGGCCTGGAGGATGGCAGGCACAGAAGGCAACGAAGGCACAGCGGGCTCGGGCGCCGGTCGGGCCACAGCAGCGGGCCGGGCGCGCACAGGCGCAACGCCCGGCTGGCCCAGGGGTTTTCCGGTTCGTCTTGCCTTGCCTGATGCTAGCCCTATAATGTGTTTCACTAGCGATACGCTGTAAGTGGTTGATTTGTCTGGAGTTTAGTCCACACACGTCCCCCGCCCCTGAAAAAGGCAAGCAAACAGCCTCGCTGGAAGGTCGATGCCCATGCGGTAATTGCCCGCAAGCGACGAGTGCCAGGCACCTCGCGGCGGTTTTTGCGCTGCAGACAAGTCGACGTTTTGCGAACACAAACACGGAATACCATGCCTGTAGCCTTCAGTCTTGCACTGCCGGCTGCATGCGGATCCAGGTGAGATCAAGTCCTTTAACGGGTAACCCCCTGATGACAACAGTGGTCGGTCTGATTTACTTTTACCTGCAGCGCCTCACCGCGGCTGCCGGTTCTGCGCATCGCATGAATCAGCCCGGACCCCTTGCTCAGTGGGTGACGACCGCTACCCTTCTGGTAGCCCCTATCCGTTTGACCCCCGCTCCCTCCATCCACGCGCCTACGCCCAGACCACGCCGCTGACCGCCTCAACCGCGGTCCGCGGGGTGCTGTCAAAAGCTCTCCGGCAATTCCTCTCCGTTCGCACGACGTCGTCCCGGCATCGTTGGCCCGCTTGGGCTTGAGACGTTTCGGCTCCTCCACAGGACGGGCCGGAGCAATGCGACGACGAACGAAGAAGGACACCACCCATGAAACGGATGCTGGTAAACGCCACACAGGCTGAAGAACGCCGCCTGGCGATTGTTGACGGACAAAAACTCCTCGACTACGAAATTGAAATTGAAGGGCGCGAGCAGCGCAAGGGCAACATCTACAAGGCCGTCGTCACGCGCGTCGAGCCTTCGCTGGAAGCCTGCTTTGTCGATTACGGCGAAGACCGCCACGGCTTCCTGCCGTTCAAGGAAATCTCCAAGCAGTACTTTGCACAGGGCGTGCCCGTCAACCAGGCACGCATCAACGATGTGATCCGCGAAGGCCAGGAACTGCTGGTCCAGGTCGAAAAAGAAGAGCGCGGCAACAAGGGCGCAGCCCTGACGACCTTCGTCTCGCTGGCAGGCCGCTATGTCGTCCTGATGCCGAACAACCCGCGCGGCGGTGGCGTGAGCCGCCGCATCGAGGGCGAGGACCGGGCCGAGCTCAAGGAGAACATGGACCAGCTGGAATATCCCAACGGGATGTCCATCATTGCGCGCACCGCCGGCATCGGCCGCAGCGCGCCCGAGCTGCAGTGGGACCTGAACTACCTGCTCAAGCTCTGGACCGCGATCGACGGCGCCGGCAAGGGCGGCAAGGGCGCTTTCCTGATTTACCAGGAATCGAGCCTTGTCATCCGCGCCATCCGCGACTACTTCAACAGCGACATCGGCGACATCCTGTTCGACACCGACGACGTCTATGAGCAGGCCCGCCAGTTCATGGCGCATGTGATGCCCGAGCACGAGCACCGCGTCAAGCGCTACCGCGACGACGCGCCGCTGTTCAGCCGCTTCCAGATCGAGCACCAGATCGAATCGGCCTACGCCCGCACTGTGCAGCTGCCTTCCGGCGGCGCGATCGTGATCGACCACACCGAAGCACTGGTCTCGGTCGACGTCAACTCGGCCCGCGCCATCAAGGGCGGCGACATCGAGGAAACCGCGACCCGCACCAACCTGGAAGCCGCCGACGAAGTGGCCCGCCAGATGCGCCTGCGCGATCTGGGCGGCCTGATCGTCATCGACTTCATCGACATGGAAGAGTCGCGCAACCGCCGTGACGTGGAGAACCGCCTGCGCGACGCGCTGCGCCAGGACCGCGCCCGCGTGCAGTTCGGCACCATCAGCAAGTTCGGCCTGATGGAAATGAGCCGTCAACGGTTACGGCCTGCGTTGAGTGAAGGCGCATCGATTCCCTGCCCGCGTTGCGGCGGCTCCGGCCATATCCGCGACACCGAAAGCTCGGCGCTGCAGATCCTGCGCATCATCCAGGAAGAGTCCCTCAAGGACAGCACCGCCTCCGTGCTGTGCCAGGTGCCTGTGGATGTGGCGTCCTTCCTGCTCAACGAGAAGCGTTCCGAGATCGCGAAGATCGAAGTCAAGCAGCGCATCAACGTGCTGCTGGTGCCCAACAAGACACTGGAAACACCCAACTACCGCCTGGAACGCCTGAAACACGACGACCCGCGCCTGGACAACATCGAAGCCAGCTACAAGATGGCCGACGAGATCGAAGACCCGACCACGGTGACCCGCCGCAGCCAGGAAAAGCACAACAAGCAGGAGCCTGTGATCAAGGGCGTGCTGCCCGACGCGCCTGCGCCTGTCGCGCCGCCGCGCCCCGAAGTGGCGGCACCTGCGCCGGTGGCCAAGGCGCCCGTGCGCACGGCACCCGCCCCTGCGCCCGTGGCTGCGCCGGCTGAAAAAGGTTTCTTCGGCTGGATCAAGGGCCTGTTCGGCGGCGCGGAAGCACCCGCCCCTGCGCCCGTGGCCCGCGAAGTGAAGAAAGACGAACGCACTGACGGTCGTGAAGGCCGCCGTGACGGCCGGCCTGAGGGTCGAGGCGATGGTCGCGGAGAAGGTCGTGCAGAGCGCGGCGAAGGCCGCGGTGCTGCCGGCAGTGGAGACGGCCGCGGCGAACGCGGTGGCCGTGACGGCCGCCGTGGTGGACGCGGACGTGGTGATGGTCGCGGTGATGGCCGAGGTGAAGGCCGCAGCGAAGCCCGGGGCGGCGAGCGCCAGGAGCGCGCGCCGCGCGAGCCACGTGAACCTCGCGAAGCCCGCCCGGAAACGGCCGTCGAAGGCCAGCCGCGCACCGACAACGCAGGACGTGAACCCCGCGAGGCTCGTGAAGGCCGTGGCCGCCGTGAGCGTGGCGAACGCGGTGATCGCGGTGCAGAGCGCGGCGGCATCCCACGCGATGCAGCAGAACAGGATCTGGCACTCGCCAACCAGGCCGCCATGGCTGCGGCCATGGGCGGCGATGCAGCCCCGCGCCAGGACCGACCCGCCCAGGACCGACCCGCCCAGGACGGCACCCCCGGCGCCGACCGGCCCCAGGGCGATCGCGGTGATCGCGGCGGACGTGAGCCGCGCGAGCCACGTGAACCCCGAGGTGAAGGCCGCCGCGACCGCGGTGACCGCAATGGTCGTCGCGGCGAGCGGCGCGCTGACGGCACCGAAGGTGCCAGCACGGTCGCCGCTGATGCAGTGAACGGCGACGCCCCCGCGGCGCTCGACGAAGCTGGCCAGATCGTGATGCCAGGCAATGCAGCAATGGACACGGGCGAACAAGGCCCGTCCGGCGAAGAGCAGCGCCAGCCCCGTGAGCGCCGCAGCCGTGACCGCTATGGTCGCGACCGCCGCGAGCGCAACGACGGCGACCGGGCCCAGCAGCCCGCCGTGAACGGCGACGTCAACGCACCTGCCGCGCAGAGCGAACAGGATCAGCAGCCCCGGGACACGTTCCAGCCTGCTTCAATGGAAGCTGCCCAGCCGGTCGCACAGCCCGTCTGGACGCCAGCCCCTGAGCCCGTGGCGGCTGCGGTGACACCGCGCCCAGTGGTGGTGATGCCATCCGTACCGTCAGCACCTGCAGCGCCAGTCATGGCCAGTGTGGCCCCGGCATCCACCGCGCTGCCTGTGGTCCAGTCTTATGCGCTGCCCTTGCAGGCCCTGGCCCAGGTCGCCGAGACTTCCGGTCTGGTGTGGGTCAACTCGGACCCTGCGCGCATCGCCGAGGCGCAGGCCGTCATGGCCGCTGAAGTGAAACCCACGCATGTGCCGCGCGAGCGTCCGCCGCTGGCCGTGTCGGACGAAGGTCCGCTGGTGCTGGTGGAAACCAGGCGTGATCTGGCGTCGATGAAGCTGCCTTTCGAAACACCCGAAACGCCAGCAGCCTGACAAGACGGGCTGGCCCATCGCCAGCGCTGTTCATCCTGAAAAAGGCCCGCACGCGGGCCTTTTTCTTTGTTCACGGTGAAAGCGGGTCTGCACCAGAGGAAGGATTGCAGACCCCTGAGCGCGGCAGCGGGTCGCCCTTCAAACCCTGCCCGCAGCACTCAGAGTTCTGCTGCGCGCTTGTAGGCCAATGCGGCCGCCGGTTCGTCTTCGCGCTGCTCGGCCAGCAGGGCCAGCGCACGCCAGGCATTGCGGTGAAGCGTCACGTCCTGCAGCGCGGGGGCGGCTTGCGACAGCAACTGGCGTGCCTTGCCCCACAGTTGCCGGTTCAAGCAGGCCATGCCGGCAAGGTACTGCAAGTTGGCATCGCGCGGGCGATTGAGTTGCGCCGATTCGATGCGTGCCAGCCAGGCAGCGTCCAGCGTGTCCAGCCCCAGTTCCAGCACGCCAATCAGCTTGATGCGCAGGTTGTCGCCGATCGCGGAATGCGGTGCCATCACCTGATCCCACACCGACAGCAGCCAGCCGCGTGCGATGTCGGGGTCGCCATGCAATGCCATGAGACGTGCCGCAGCCTGGACCACCAGTTCCGGCATGGCCCGCTCGCTGCCATCGAGCGACATCCAGGCCTGCTGCAACTGGGCTGGGTCGTGGGCATCGCCGAGCAGTTCCAGCGCCAGGCCGCGCACCAGGCTCTCGGCAGCGCCTTTCGAAAAAGCCCTGTGCTTGGCCAACAGGCGCGCGGTCTCCAGCGCCTGCGTGGTCTGCCGCGCCTGGCGTGCCGCCCGCAGCCGCATGCGCAGCGCCAGCGTACGCCGCGCCGCGCCTTGCGGCAGCAGGGCCAGCCAGTCCAGCGCACCCTGTGCATCGCGGTCTTCCAGCGACCAGCGTGCCGCGCGAAACTGCACGCCTTCGCGCACTTCCTGTGCATGCCGGGGGGAGGAGCTTTGCAGTGCCAGTTGCAGGTGTTCGTCGCGCAAGGGCCGGTTCTGCAGCGACTGCGCACTTTCGGCCACCAGCAGATGCGCCAGTGAACGCAGCTGGCTGCCGCGGCTGGCACTGTGGCCCGTGGCATGGCCGGTGTGGTCTGCCAATTGCTCCAGGCTCTTTTCCTGAGCCAGTGCATTCTGTGCCGATTTGGTGGAGCGAATGTAGCGGCCGGCCAGCAGGTGGGCCAGCGAATCCATCAGCGCGCCGTACATGGCCCGCTCCTTTTGCTGTGCACGCCAGCGCCTGGCTTCCGCCGGCAGCGCAAACAGCGCCACCAGCGCCCGCAGCGCCAGGTACAGCACGGCAAACAGGCCGGCCATCAGCAGCACCATCAGGTTGAAGGACACGTCCACCCGGTGCGGCGGCCAGAAGATGGTGACCACCGCCTGGTTGTTGCCGGCAAGCAGGGCCACGGCGACTGCAATGCCGAAAAGGGCCAGAAGCCAGAGAGCTGCACGCATGCCTCGCCCTGCCCTTCAGCGACCCGCTGCCGCGGTGGCCAGCGCGGCCAGGGTCTCGTCAAGCCGGGGCAGCTCGCTGGTCTTGAGCTGGCCCTGCACCTGCGCGAGCAGTTGCTGCGCCGACTGCGTCTTGCGTGACGCTGGATCGAAATACTTGCCCATCCAGGCGCTGGCGCTGGCCAGGTCCGAACGCACCACGTCGGTCTGCCGCGACAGCAGCCCGATGCGCGCATTGAGCAGGCGCAGCTTGAGGTTTTCACGCAGGAAGAAAGACTGCTCGGGCGACATCAGTGCGGCCTCGGGCTGGTCGATGCGGCTCACGCGCAGCAGCTTGCGGGCTTCTTCGTGCAGGCTGTCCAGCAGCTGGCGCGACCAGGCGTTCACCGCCAGCTTGTCGAAGGCCAGCCAGGCGGCCTTGCCCGAATCGGTGGCCGGTGCGGCGGCCGGCACAGCCGCTGGCGCCGCACGCGCAGGCGCGGTGTGCGCCACCATGGAATTGGCGAGCGGCAGATCGTCGGCCAGCCGCACCAGTTCGTCGAGCTTGAGCGTCAGCACCGGCACGTCGGTGAGCACGGCGGCCTTGATGCGGGCCGCATCACGGGCCACCGCGCGCTGCACCGGGTTCAGGCGCGGTTGCGCCGCGCGCGCCAGGCGCTGGTCGGCCGACCGCAGGGCGGCCAGCAAAGGCTCGGCGCTGCCGGTGAGTTGCGCCTGCTGCTGCGCCAGCCGCAGGGCCGACTCCATGTCCACCACCAGGTTCTCGTCGCGCGACCGCGAGAGGCTTTGCATCAGCTCTTCGAGCTGCGTGCGCTGCAAGCTGACTTCACTGATGCGGGTTTCCTGCAGCGCCAGCCGGGCGGTGAGTTCGGTCGTGGCCTCCTGGGCCTGCCGTGCCAATGCGCGCGCCTCGATGGCTTGCGCGCCGGAGTCGGTGCTGCGGCGCGCCAGCTCTTCCTGGATGCTGCCCAACTTTTGCCAGAGCAGGCCGCTCGCCACCAACCCGCCGGCGGCGAGCAAGGCCACCAGCAGGCCCCATCGCCTGGGCACCAGCCAGACGCCGCCCCCGGCAGCACCGGAAAAATCAGCGGGCACGAGCCCACGCTCGAGGACAGATGACGGGTCTGGCGCTGCCGTCGAGCCGGACGAGGAAGGCTGTGAAGGTGAACTGTCGCTCATGGATCAAGGGATTCTATCGAGCGCAACGCCTGCCCGATGTCCCCCAGCGACGGCCGTGACTCCACAACAACACCCCATCCGGCAGCGCGTGCTGCCTCGGCGATGCGCGGGTGCGTGGCCAGCGCACGCGCCTGGCGCCAGTCCACGCGGGTCTGGCCGACCAGATGCGCCACGGCCTCGGAACTGCTGAACAGCCACACCGAGCCATCGCAGCTGGCGCTCTGCACGCGGTCCATTTGCGTCTGGCTCAGATGCGGCGCGCGGCGCTGGTACACGCTGATGAAATCCACCCGGGCACCAGCGGCCTGCCACTGGCTCGAGATCCAGTCGCGCCCGGGCTTGGCGGTGCCGTTGCCCGGGCCTTCGCTGTCGCCCCGTACGACGAGGACACGGCGGCCCCGCCAGTCGCGCGAGCCGATCACGCGCCACAGTGCCTCGGAGTCAAACTGCAGCGCATCCGCCGGCGGCATGTCGATCTGCACCGCCGGCACGCCAAGGGCCGTCAGGGCGGCCGCTGTGCCGGGGCCCGGCGCGAGGAAACGTGTGTGGGCCGGCAAAGGCAGCGCTGGTTTTTTCTGGAAGAAGAACTCCACCGCATTGCCGCTGACAAACAGACAGGCTGCGCAGGTGTGCAGTTCCGACCATGCCTGGGCCACTGCAGCCGGGTCGTCGGCCGCCGCGATCTCCATCAGCGGCAAGGACTCGGCCGCAAAACCGGCTTGCTGCAACTGCACGACCCAGGCCTCGGCCTCACGGGCCGGCCGTGTGACGATGACAGCCGGGGCGCTCCGGCCCGGGGGCACCGGCGCGGCGGGCATCAGTGGTCCGCGGCTTTCCCCGCCCACACGGCACCACGCGCCTGAAGCTGGGCAGCCACCGCCGCCCCGAGCGCCTCGGCGTCGGCAAAGCTGCGCACGACCGAGGCCTGGCGCACCCGCACCAGCGGAGGCAATGGACCGGCGACGACGGCAGAAGCAGGCGCAGTCCCCTCCGCAGCGGCGCTGACCGGGTCGCCCCAGGCCGCATCGAGTTGCATCAGGGCATCGCCCACGGTGCCCTGCGGTGTGGAGCTGAACGCGGCCAGCGGCATGGAGCAGCTGCCGCCCATGGCCCGCGACACCGTGCGCTCGGCCGTCACCGCAAACCAGGTGGGCTGGTGCGCCAGTGTGGCCAGCGCCTGCAGCAGATCGGAGCGGTCGGCGCAGACCTCAATGCCCAGGGCACCCTGCCCGGCGGCAGGCAGCATGTGGGCCGGATCAAACGTCGCGCGGATCCGGGACTCCAGACCCAGGCGTTTCAGGCCGGCGGCGGCGAGCACGATGGCCTGGTACTGGCCTTCGTCGAGCTTGCGCAATCGGGTGTCGAGATTGCCGCGCAGGGGGTGGATGCTCAGGTCGGGCCGCAAGGCCTTGAGCAGCACCAGACGGCGCAGGCTGGAAGTACCCACCACCGCGCCCAGGGGCAAATCGTCCAGCGACGCATGGTGGTTGGAGACAAAGGCATCGCGCGGGTCTTCACGCGCCATCACGCAGGCCAGCGCAAAGCCGTCAGGAAGGTCCATGGGCACATCCTTGAGGGAGTGCACGGCCAGATCGGCGCGGCCTTCGCTCAGCGCGACTTCCAGCTCCTTCACGAACAGGCCCTTGCCGCCGACCTTGCTGAGCGAGCGGTCCAGGATCTGGTCACCCTGCGTGGTCATGCCGAGCAGTTCCACCTCCCAGCCGAAACGTGATTCCAGAAGGGCCTTGACATGCTCCGCCTGCCAGAGCGCCAGGCGGCTTTCACGCGTGGCAATCACCACCTTGTTGTTGCGGACGGGATGGGTTGGGGATGCTGCGGCCACTCGTAACCTGTTTGTAATCTTTGGGGGTGAGTGGATGCTAGCATGCCAAATTACGCAGTAAATCAGGTAGTTTCCTGCGTTCACGGACATGAAAAAGCGAAAAACAGGGACGGAGATGGTCACTTCAACAGCAACGAAAAAAAGCAACGCCGGCGGCCAAGCGGCAGCCACCAGGCCGGGCCGGGCGCGCGACAACGAACGCCCGCTGGTGGAAGACATCCGCCTGCTGGGCCGCATCCTGGGCGATGTGATCCGCGAGCAGGAAGGTGTGGCGGCGTATGAGCTGATCGAGCAGGTGCGCAAGCTGTCGGTGGCGTTTCGCCGCGACGCCGACCAGGAAGCCGACAAGGCCCTGAAAAAACTCCTCAAGGGCCTGTCGGGCGACCAGACGGTCAGCGTGATCCGCGCCTTCACCTACTTCAGCCATCTGGCCAATCTGGCCGAGGACCGCCACCACATCCGCCGCCGCGCGGTGCATGAGCGCGCCGGCGACACGCAGGAAGGCAGCATTGAAGTCGCCTTGGCGCGCCTGCGCTGGGCCGGCATTTCCGCCAAGGCCATTTCCAACACGCTGGCCCACAGCTTTGTGTCGCCGGTGCTGACCGCGCACCCCACCGAGGTGCAGCGCAAGAGCATTCTGGACGCCGAGCGCGACATCGCCCAACTGCTCACGGCCCGCGACGACATCAAGGCGCTGGCCCAGGCCATCAACGCCAGCAAGGACGCACTGACGCCGCGCGAGCTGGCCGCCAACGAGGCCCAGCTGCGCGCCCGCGTGATGCAGCTGTGGCAGACGCGGCTGCTGCGCTTTTCCAAGCTGACGGTGGCCGACGAGATCGAGAACGCGCTGAGCTACTACGAGGCGACCTTTCTGCGCGAGATTCCCAAGCTGTATGCGAACCTGGAGCGCGAGTTGGGCAACCAGCCGGTGCACAGCTTCCTGCGCATGGGGCAATGGATCGGTGGCGACCGCGACGGCAACCCGAACGTCAGCGCCGACACCCTCAATTACGCGCTCAGCCGTCAGGCCGAGGTGGCGCTGCGCCACCATCTGAAAGAGGTGCATTTCCTGGGCGGCGAGCTCTCGCTGTCAGCCATGCTGGTGGACTGCAGCGCCGAGATGCAGGCGCTGGCCGAGCGCTCCCCCGACACCAGTGAACACCGCCGCGATGAACCCTATCGCCGCGCCCTCACCGGCATCTATGCACGGCTGGCCGCCACACTGAAATCGCTGACCGGCGGCGATGCGGCGCGCCACGCGGTGGCACCGCAAAACCCCTACCTGCGGTCCGAAGACTTCCTGGCCGACCTGCGCACCATCGAAGCCTCTCTGCGCGCCCACCACGGCGAGGCGCTGATTGCCCAGCGCCTGCATCCCCTCATACGCGCGGTGGAGGTGTTCGGCTTTCACCTGGCCACGGTGGACTTGCGGCAGAGCTCCGACAAGCACGAGGAAGTCGTCGCCGAACTGTTGGCCACCGCACGCGTCGAGGCGCGCTATGCCCAGCTGGACGAAGCCGCCAAGCGCACGCTGCTGATGCGCCTGCTCAATGATGCACGGCCACTGCGCGTCGTGGGCGCCAGCTACTCGGCACATGCACAAGGCGAGCTGGCCATCTTCGAGGCGGCGCGCACCGCACGCGAGCGCTTCGGCAAGGAGGCCATCCGCCACTACATCATCAGCCACACCGAAACCGTGAGCGACCTGCTGGAGGTGCTGCTGCTGCAAAAGGAAGTCGGCCTGATGCAAGGGACGGTAGACCAGCAGGCCAGCCACGACCTGATCGTGGTGCCGCTGTTTGAAACCATTGAAGACCTGCGCAATGCCGCGCCCATCATGCGGGAGTTTTATGCGCTGCCCGGCATTGCAGCACAGGTGAAGCGAAGCGGCGCCGAGCAGGACATCATGCTGGGCTACTCCGACAGCAACAAGGACGGAGGCATCTTCACCAGCAACTGGGAGCTGTACCGCGCCGAGATTGCGCTGGTGGAACTGTTCGATCAGCTGGCCAACTCCCATAATATTCAGTTGAGAATGTTCCATGGCCGCGGCGGCACCGTGGGCCGCGGCGGCGGACCGAGCTACCAGGCCATCCTGGCGCAACCGCCAGGTACGGTGCGCGGCCAGATTCGCCTGACCGAACAGGGCGAGGTCATTGGCTCCAAATACGCCAACCCAGAGATCGGCCGGCGCAACCTCGAAACTCTGGTGGCCGCCACGCTGGAGGCCACGCTGCTGCAGCCCACCAAATCGGCCACGCCCGCCTTCCTGCAGACGGCTGCCGACCTTTCAGCGGCCAGCATGGCGGCTTACCGCGCGCTGGTTTATGAAACGCCAGGCTTCACCGACTACTTTTTCGGTGCCACGCCGATCCGGGAGATTGCCGAGTTGAACATCGGCTCGCGCCCCGCCTCACGCAAGCCCTCACAGAAGATTGAAGACCTGCGCGCCATTCCCTGGGGCTTCAGCTGGGGCCAGTGCCGGCTCACGCTGCCTGGCTGGTTCGGCTTCGGCTCGGCCATCGAACAATTTATGGTGCAAGGGGGCACGCCGGCAAGCCGCAAGGAAGCGCTGGCACTGCTGCAGAAGATGTACAAGCAATGGCCCTTCTTCCGGACGCTGCTGAGCAATATGGACATGGTGCTGGCCAAGAGCGATCTCGCGCTGGCCTCGCGTTACTCCGAGCTGGTGAATGACGTGCGCCTGCGCAAACGCATCTTCTCGGCCATCGAGGCCGAATGGCACCGCACGGCCGAGGCGCTGGCACTGATCACCGGCGAGAAGCAGCGCCTGGCCGGCAACGCGGCACTGCAGCGTTCCATTCGCCACCGCTTTCCCTATATCGACCCCTTGCACCACCTGCAGGTGGAACTGGTGCGGCGTTACCGCGCGGGCCAGGCCGACCAGCGCGTGCAAACGGGTATCCACATCTCCATCAACGGGATTGCGGCAGGGCTGCGAAACACGGGCTGAGCCCCTGTTTTCCACTGGTTTGCACACTGGCTGATACAGCTCAGTACACCCGCTGACATCTCCGGCAGGTCGCACGCCTTCTGTCGGTGCACGCCTACAGCGGTAGCAGTCGACTCCGATGGCCCGGTGGGCCGTCGCGTCCTAGCATGGGTTTCCACCCCGTCTGAATGCGTTTGAAACTGCCTTTGACCACGTCAACGAGGCAGACAGCGTGCCCAGACAGCTACCCCGGAGACCCCACCATGACACCGCCCATCAGGAGCGCCGCGCGGCGCGTTCCGTCGACCGATGATGACGTTTCCTCCGACTTCGAAGCCCTCGCCTCGCACATGGGCGACTGCGAACGTTCACGCGAGCGCTTCTTCAGCCTGCGCTCCGCGCTCGAGTGGGCGCACGGCCATGCCGCCCAGCGCATCGTGACCACCGGCGCCCTGGTGCTGATGGTGGGTGCCGCGCTGCTGGCCCTGGTCTGACCGGATGGCCGCCGCGGTTCTTGCCAAGCTCGACACCCTCAGCAGCCACGCCCGCAAGCTCCTGCTGGCAGAGCGGGCAGCGGCCGATCAACCGATACGCGCCGAGCTGTTCGGCCTGCACCGCTTTGAAGAGCACGGCCGCAGTCTGGCGCAGGCCCAGGTTGTTCACGACGAAGAGGATGACACGGCATCCCTGCGCGACTCATTTTCCCCCCGCGTGGAAGAAAACCTCGCCGCTTTGCGCGAGGCCTACGACTATGTCGCCCTGACGTCGCGAACGGGTCACTATGTGACGCCGGCTGCCGAGTGGCTGCTCGACAACTTTCACCTGGTCGAAGCACAGCTCCAGCAGATCCGGGAAGGCCTGCCCCGCCGTTATTACGCGAGCCTGCCCAAGCTGGCCACCGCACCGCTGCAGGGCCTGCCGCGCGTGTATGGCATCGCCTGGGCCTATGTGGCCCACACCGACAGCGTGCTGAATCCCGAGGTCTTCACCGCTTTCCTCACCGCCTACCAGCAGCACAGCGAGCTGCGCCTCAGCGAGTTGTGGGCCTTGCCCACCACCTTGCGGGTCGTCCTGCTGGAGAACCTGCGCCGCATGGCCGACACGGTGGCGCAGAGCAAGATCGCACGCGAGGTGGCCCATGCCGTGTGGGATTGCGCCGGGCAACTGAGCCATGCCGATCTCGACGCGCTCGGCGCGCTGATGCAGCAGCGGGACCTGCAGCGCAGCTACCTCACCCAGCTCTGGCAGCGCGCGCCAACCGAGCAGGTGGAGGAACACGACCTGCTCCGCGCATGGACCGAACGCCATTGCCCGGACGGCCCGGCGCTGATGCTGGAGGTCCAGAATTCACAGGTAGCGGCCAACCTCACGGTGGGCAACATCATCACCACCCTGCGCCTGATCGGTCAGGTCGACTGGGTGGAACTGATCGAACCGGTGAGCCTGTCGCTTGCCGAGTTCAGGCGCCTGCCCAGCTTCGCAGTCGAGAGCGAATCCACCCGCCGGCAGATCACCCAGTCGATGGAGCGCCTGGCGCGGGACGTTCCGATGCCAGAGCGCGACGTGGCACTCGCCGTGGTGGCCAGCGCCGAAGCGGTGCCGGACAGCTTGCCGCCCACGGCCGCGGAACGCACCGCAGGCTTTTATCTGTGGGGCCCTGGGCGCGCGCAGTTGGACGCCACGCTAGGCCTGCCCTCAACCACCCCTCATCGCCGGGGCGCCCGCAGCAGGCACCGGACCGCATCCTTTCTGTCCCGGCGCTGGGCAGCGTGGCGATTGCCGATGTATCTGTTCGCCATCGCACTGGTCACTGCGGCGGTCGTGCTGTACGCCATGCAACGTGCCGTCGGCCCGACGTGGCAGGCGGCGGTAGCCCTGCTGCTTCTGGCGTGGCCTGCCTCGGAAGTGGCGGCGTCGCTGGTGAACCGGCTGATCGCGGAATCCCTCAAGGTGCGTCAGCTTCCGCGCCTCGCATTTCTTCAGGGGATTCCCGCCGAGCACCGCGTGCTGGTGGTCATTCCGACGCTGCTCACATCGCCGGGCGCCACGCAGGAGCTGGCCCGGAACCTGGAGCGCCACTGGCTGGCCAACCGCGAGGACAACGCCCAGTTCGCCCTGCTCACCGACTGGGTCGATGCGCCGCAGGCGCGCCAGCCGCAGGACGCCGCCCTGCTGCAGGGCGCCGTGGCGCGCATCGCCGCGCTGAACGCGCAATACCCCACGCGTCAGCCCGAAGCAGCTCCGCGCTTCCTGCTGCTGCACCGTCCCCGGCTCTGGAGCGACACCCAGCAGCGCTGGCTGGGCTGGGAACGCAAGCGCGGCAAGCTCGAGCAACTGATCGCGGCACTCTCCGCCGGTCATCTCGGCGATACGCAAGGCCTGGAAGGCTTTGAACCCCTGGCGCCCGGGCTGCGACTGGCTGGCGGCATCCGCTACATCGTCACCCTCGACAGCGACACCGGCATGCCGCCCGGCGCGCTGCGCGATCTGGTGGCCGTGGCCGCGCATCCGCTCAATGCGCCGCAGCTTGACGCAGCGGCGAGGCGCGTGGTCACCGGCTACGGCATCCTGCAGCCGCGTGTGGTGGCACCGCTGCCCACGCCACACGAGCAAACGCCTTACCACTGGCTGTTTGGTGGCCCCTGCGGCATGGACCCTTACCAGCAGGGTGTCTCGGAGGTCTACCACGACCTCTTTGGCGACGGCAGTTTCAGCGGCAAGGGCCTGCTGCATGTGGCGGCACTGCAGGCCGTGCTGCATGGTCGGCTGCCCACCGACGCCGTGCTCAGCCACGACCTGCTGGAAGGCAGCATCGCGCGCTGCGGCTTTGTCAGCGATGTGGTGCTGGTGGAGGGCAATCCGCACCATGCCGGCGTGGCCGCCTCACGCACCCACCGCTGGACGCGCGGCGACTGGCAGTTGCTGCCGCTGATGCTGCGCGCACGCCACTTCGGCATTGACGCGCTCGGGCTCTGGAAGATGCTCGACAACCTGCGCCGTGCGCTGGTGGTCCCGGCCACTTTCGGTCTGCTGGCCTGGGTCAGTTTCACCGCCGCCTTGCCGCTGGGCACCGCGCTACTGGTCACGCTGGCCGCCCTGCTGGCCGGCCCCTTGCTCGGGGCGCTGGCGGGGATGATCCCGACGCGCCGCGACCTCGCCTGGTGGCATTTCTTCCATGTCGGCGGTGCCGATCTGCTGCGGGCCTTCGGCATCGCGCTGTGGCAGTTCAGCCAGTTGGGGGCCCAGGCGGTCCTGCTGCTCGACGCCGCCCTTCGCACGCTCTGGCGCCTGGTGGTGAGCCGTCGCCGGCTGCTGGAATGGACTACCGCCGCGCAGGCCCAGGCGGCGGCACGCGATGCCCTCCTGCCTTTCGTGCACCAGCACCTGGCCGCCATGCTGATCTGTACGGCGCTGGCTGTGGCCGCCTTCTGGAGCCCCTACGGCGCCAGCGCGGCGGCGCTGTTCGCCCTGTGGGCCGCCTCGCCGGTGGTGGCGTGGTGGGCCAGCCGGACCCACCAGCCCTCCTCGGTCCAGGCGCTGCCGGATGCCGACAAGAACTATCTGCGCACGGTGGCGCGCGACACCTGGCGCTTTTTCGAGCAGGCCGTGGGCCCGGAAGACAACCACCTGCCGCCGGACAACCTGCAGATGGTGCCGGAGCCGACGCTGGCACACCGCACCTCGCCGACCAACATGGGCCTGTACCTGCTGTCGGTGTGCTGTGCGCGGGAGTTCGGCTGGATCAGCACCGGCGAAGTCATCGTGCGCCTGCAAGCCAGCCTGAAGACCATGGAAAGCCTGGCGCGGCACCATGGCCACCTCTACAACTGGTACGACACCCGTACACTGGCCGTGCTGCAGCCGGCCTACGTGTCGGCGGTGGACAGTGGCAACCTGGCCGGGCTGCTGCTGGCCGTGGCGCAAGCCTGCCTGCGTCTGGCGCGCGAGGGCGGCGACGGCCAGCTGGCGCAGACGGCGCTGCTGCAACTGGCCCAGCGCTGTCACACCCTGTACAGCGGCATGGATTTTTCGGGCCTGTACGACGCCAGGCGCCACCTGTTTCACATCGGCCTGCGTGTCGAGGAGCAGGCGCTGGACGCCAGCTACTACGACCTGATGGCGTCCGAGTCGCGGCTGATGAGCTTTCTGGCCATTGCCAAGGGCGATGTGCCGCTTCGCCACTGGGCCGCTCTGGGCCGCTCCTTCCTCTCGGTGGGCATCGTGCCGGGCCTGAAGTCGTGGTCGGGCTCAATGTTCGAGTACCTGATGCCCTCGCTGCTGATGCACGAGCCCGAACACGGCCTGCTGCACACCGCTGCGCTGGCCGCCGTCACCGGGCAGCAGGCCTACGGCGCGGTGCAGGGGCTGCCCTGGGGCATTTCAGAGTCCGGCTACTTCGCGCAGGATCACTCGCTCGCGTTCCAGTATTCACCCTTCGGCGTGCCGCGGCTGGCCCTGCGCCGCACACCCGCGACCGACCGGGTGGTTGCACCCTACGCCACGCTGCTCGCCACCCCGTTTGCACCGGTGGCATCGGTGGCCAACCTGCGGGCGCTGGAAAAACTCGGTGCGCGCGGCGCGCTGGGATTTTTCGAGGCGGTGGACTTCACCGTGTCGCACCAGCCCGACTACCAGCCCTTCAGCGTGGTGCAGTCCTTCATGGCGCACCACCAGGGCATGTCGCTGGTGGCGCTGTGCAACCTGCTGTGCGACGACGCGCCGCGGCGCTGGTTTTCTGCCGAACCCTCGGTCTGCGCCTACCAGGCCCTGCTGCACGAAAGCACCCCGCGGCAGATTGTCGAAAGCGCAGACCCACGCTTGCCGCCGGAGCCAGGCACGCACGTGGTCGAGCCGGTGTTCCACTCCCGGGACATCCAGCCCACCGGCTCCGGCTGGAAGCCCACGCACCTGCTGTCGAACGGACGCTACAGCGTGGCGCTGCGCGCCAGCGGTGCCGGCGTCAGCCGATGGCAGGGCCGCCACGTCAGCCGCTGGCGCGACGACCTGCTGCGCGACGGCTTCGGCACCTTCTTCTACCTGCGCCGGCAAGGCCACGCCACACTGACCTCGCTGACAGCGCTGCCGGCACCCGGCGCAGACTGGCTGTACCGGACCCGCTTCATGGCCGACCGCGTGCAGTTCGACGCACAGGGCAACGAACTGCTGGCCCGCACCACCGTGCTGGTGAGCCCGGAGGACGACACCGAGCTGCGCACCGTGACACTGCAAAACACCGGCCGGACCGAGCGGGTGCTGGAGCTGACCTCCTGCTTCGAGCCGGTGCTGACCGACCCGCGGGCTGATGAGGCCCATCCGGCATTCTCCAACCTCTTCATGGCCACGCGCTGGGAGCCGGCGTGGCGGGCGCTGATGCTGACCCGCAAACCCCGGCTTCACGGCGATCCGCAGATGGCGGTGTCGCACTTCCTGGCCGAAGCCGACGCCGATGTGGTGTCGGTGAACTGCATCACCGACCGGCGCGCCTTCTCGGGCCGCAACCGCTGGCCCCATCAGCCCGCGCTGCAGGCACAGCCACCTGGCGATGACGGCACGCCCGTCAATGGCCTGGACCCGGTGGCCAGCCTGAGCGTGACGCTGCGACTGGCGCCCGGTGCCGTGGCACGGCTGACCTTCGCCACCACAGCTGCCGACACCACCGATGAGCTGACCGCCCGCATCGACAAATACCTGCAGCCCATGCACGTGGAGCGCGCCACACGCATGGCCGCCACGCTCGCGCAGGTGCGCCTGCGCGATCTCGCGCTGACACCCACCGAGAGTCTGGCACTGCAGGACCTGACCACCGCGCTGATGTACAGCACGCCCCGCGCCACACCCGAGCGCGCGCTGCTGGACAAGCGCCAGCTCTGGCGCTTCGGCGTGTCAGGCGACAAGCCCCTCGTGCTGCTACACATCCACTCGGCCAGCGGCATGCCGCTGGTCAACGCCCTGCTGCGCGCACAACCCTGGTGGGCTTTCGGCGGCCAGCCGGTCGATGTGGTGGTGCTCAACAGCGAACCCCATGCCTACCTGATGCCTTTGCAGCGCGACATCCTCGCGCTGCGCGACCGGCTGCTGCACACGGTGCAGAACAGCTTTGTGCAAGGGGGCGGCACCGATTTCTCGGCAGGCTTCTACCTGTTGCGCGAGCAGGACCTGGCCGCTACCGAGAGAGCCGCACTGGCGGGTCTGGCCCGCATCGTGCTCACGGCCGACGGGCGCCCGCTGGAGGCGCAGGTGGCGACCTTGCGGGAGAGCTGGCAACCCCAGCGCAGCACGGTGCCAGCGCGCGTAACCATCGGCGGTGAGGGCATCGCCCCGACGGCCCTGCCTGCCGCCCGTGTCGCACCTTCCGCGCCTGAGGGCCGCTTCGACACAGCCAGCGGCGAGTTCTGCTTTGAGCTGGCAGCCGGCCAGACCACACCCCGGCCCTGGATCAACGTGATTGCCAATCCCGGCTTTGGCTTTCAGGTGTCGGAAACCGGCAGTGGCTACACCTGGGCCGGCAACAGCCGTCTGCATCAGCTCACCCCTTGGTCCAACGACCCGGTGCGCGACCCGCCGCACGAGCACTGGTTGCTGCAGGATCGCGAGACGGGAGAAGTCTTCCCGCTGACACCGTCCCGGCGCCATGACGCGGGCAATGCGTGGCAGATTCGCCATGGCCAGGGCTACTCGGTGTTCGAAGGCCAGCATGCCGGCCTGCATCTGCAAACCACTTTGTTTGCGGATCTGAAAGATGCGGTGAAGGTGGTGCAGGTGCGCATCCGGCAGACCGGCGGCACCCGTCGGCGCCTGCGCGCCATCAGCATGGTGGAGTGGCAGTTGGGCGATGCACGCGCGGCCCGTCGTACGCTGACCACCTGGAAAGGCCCCGCGCAGCAGGCCTTGTTCGCACAGCAGCGCGAGAGCCTGGCGGGCTTTGGTGGCGCCACGGCCTTCCTGATGTTCACAGGCGGGGCGACCGCCACCCAGTGGACCTGTGACCGGCGTGAATTTTTCGACACCCGCGGACAGATGGTGCTGCCCGACGTACTGGGGCAGCGCTGCGGCGGCACGGCCGACCCCTGTGCCGCGCTGGCAGCCGACCTGGAGCTGGCACGGGATGGCATGCTGCAATTCAATGTGGTCCTCGGCCACGCAGCCGACGCGCCAGCGGCCGAGCAGTTGGCCCAGCAATGGGCGCGCGCCGACACAGGCCATGCCCTGAAACGTGTGCAGCAGGGGTGGGCGGAACTGCTGGGGCGGGTGCAGGTCCGCACCCCTGACCCGCTGTTTGACGCGCTGGTGAACCGCTGGCTGCTGTACCAGACGCTGGCCTCGCGGCTGTGGTCCAAGGCCGGGTTCTACCAGGCCGGCGGTGCCTTCGGTTTTCGCGACCAGTTGCAGGACGCCATGGCCTTTGCCGTGACCGACCCGGCACGCCTGCGCGAACAGATCCTGCTCAATGCATCGCGCCAGTTTCCCGAAGGCGATGTGCAGCACTGGTGGCATGCACCAGGCGGCGAAGGGGTGCGCACGCACTTCAGCGATGACCTGCTGTGGCTGCCGTTTGCCTGCGCCCACTATGTGCAGGTCACGGGCGACGACAGCATCCTGGACGCGCAGATCGCCTTCATCGAAGGCCCTGCCATCGCCGAAGGTGCCGAGGACGCCTACTACGCCCCGCAGCGCAGCGCCACCACCGCGTCGCTGCTGGAGCACTGCGCGCGCACGCTGGACCGCAGCCTGGCCGTCGGCACGCACGGCCTGCCGCTGATGGGCACGGGCGACTGGAACGACGGCATGAACCGCGTCGGCCATGAAGGCCGGGGCGAGTCGGTCTGGCTGGCCTGGTTTCTGTGCAGCGTGGTCACCCGCTTTGCGCCGCTCGTGGAGGCGCGGGGTGACACGCAGCGCGCGGCGCGCTGGCGCCAGAGCCGGGACGGCTGGATCGCTGCACTGCACGACGCCGGCTGGGACGGCCAGTGGTTCCGGCGAGCGTTTTTCGACAACGGCGCCGCGCTGGGCTCAGCGGCCAACGACGAGTGCCGCATTGATCTGATTGCGCAGGCGTGGGCGGTGCTGTCGGGTGCGTCCAGCGACGCCTGGACACAGCCCGCGATGCGGGCCATGAAACGTGAGCTGATCGACGAGGGGGCCGGGCTGGTGCGTCTGCTCAGCCCGCCGTTTGCGGACTCGCCCAACAACCCGGGCTACATCCAGGCCTACCCGCCCGGTGTGCGGGAGAACGGCGGCCAGTACGCCCATGCGGGGGTGTGGGCCCTGATGGCGCAGGCGATGACTGGCGACGCCGAGGGCGCCTGGCAGAGCTTCCAGTTCCTGAGCCCCGCCCACCGCCATGCGCACCCGGTGCACGGGCCGCGCTACGAGCTGGAGCCCTATGTGATGGCCGGCGACGTGTATGGCGCCGCCCCTTACCTGGGCCGCGGCGGCTGGAGTTGGTACACGGGTTCTGCGGCCTGGCTGCACCGCGCAGCCATGGAAAGCATGATCGGCCTGGCGGTACGGCCCGGTGCAATATGCGTGTCGCCGTGCCTGCCGGCGCACTGGCCTGCGGTGGAGATTCAGCTGGCGATGCAGGGGCATCAACTGCGCATTCGCTGGGAGCGCCACGCCAGCGTTGCCAACGAAGCCTTTGCACCGGATCAAGTCGCGCTCGAAGGGCAGTGGATCGCCTTGTCCGGGTTGCCGCAGACCGCCACCTTGCTGGTGCGCGGGGCGCCGGCGCCTGGCCGTGTCAGGAGCCCAGAAACTCACCCACCGGCTTGAGATCGTCCACCCGGTCGCAAATGGCCTTGACGATCATCAGGATGGGAATGCCCAGCAGCAGCCCCCACACGCCCCACAGCCAGCCCCAGGCCAGCAGGCCGACAAACACCGCCACCGGGCTCATGCGGCTGGTGCGGCTGGTGAGCCAAGGCGTCAGCAGATTGCCCACCACGGTGTGGATCAGCAGCGAGGCACCGCCGACGGCGAGCGCCATGTTGAGGTTGCCGAACTGAAGAAAGCCCACCAGGGCCGAACCGCTGGCCGTCAGGAGCGATCCCACATACGGCACCATGTTGAAAATGCCGGCAGCGACGCCCCAGACGGCGGCGTTGTCCAGCCCGATGGCCGCCAGCGCCACCCAGGTCAGCACACCCACCAGCACGCTGGTCAGCAGTTGCACCTGCAGGTAGCGCTGAATCTGCACCGTGATTTCATTGAGCGCCTGCAGCGTGATCTTCTTGCGGCTCAGGCTGGTGCCAGCGACCCGCACCAGCTTGCGGCGGAAGGCATCGCCCGACACCATCAGGAAGTAGGTCAGGAAGATCACCGCGGTCATCTGCCCGATCAGGGCCAGCAGGCCCATGGTGCCGGACCACAGGTAGTCGCGCACGTTGAAGCGCGAGGCCTCGATCACCACCCGCATCGCGCCCTTGTTGCCCGGGGTCGCCGCACTTTCCTGCGCCGCCTGCTCGAGTTGAGAGGCGGCCTTTTGCACGGTCTCCAGGGTGCTGTCGGACTGGCCACCGCGGGCCTTGATGGCCTGCCGGAATTTCTGCGCAGCCGCCGGCAAGGCATCCACGAGTTGCGAGGCCTCCTGCCGCAGCGAGTAGGCCGAGCCACCCACCACGCCCACGATGGTCAGCAGCAACACCGCCGAGCCCAGCCAGCGCGGGACGCGCATCTGCTCCATCCAGTTCACCACCGGCGACAGCGCATAGCTGAAGAACACGCTGAGCATCACGGGAATGAAGACCGCCTTGGCCCAGTGCAGCACAAACAGCGCCGCCAGGGCGGCCAGCAGCGCCAGCGACACACTGCGGATGTCCACCGGCATGTGGAGCATCAGCGGAATTGCCGCAGGCGGGCTGTCCGGATGGGCGGACGCTGCCAGCTGATCCGGTGCAGGCGCGAACGCATCCTCGGTCACGTCGGGGCGATGCCGGGGTGCTGTCTCGGACGGGTCGGCACGGGTTGGCGTCAAGACCTCCAGCGAGGCCTCCAGGCGGGTATCTGTCATTGCGGTCTCCTCGCCAACTTGCCGCGCCGGTAGCGTCGCAGCTTATAGTTGTTCGATGGTCTCAGACCCGATTGAATCGCAGACGGCCAAACCCTTCTGTAGGACAGTGAACCGAGCGCCTGTCGGTGCGCCAGCCCACCCTCAGCCCACGATGGCCTCACGCACCGCACTGAGCTGGCGCCGTGACACGGCAAGCAGTTCGTCAAGGCCTGTCAGGCGCACCGCCCAGCCTTCGCCCTCCTCGGGATCGAAGTGCTTTTCGAGCGCCCGCACGGCGCGCCGTGCAATCAGCGCATTGCGGTGAATCCGCATGAAGCGGCTGGCGTAGCGCTCTTCCAGTTCGTTGAGAGAGCCATCCAGGATGTAGCTGCGCTGCGCCGTCCGCACGGTGACGTACTTCAGTTCCGCCTTGAAGTACAGCACCTCGGCCAGCGGCACCCGCTCGGTCCGGCCGCGGTCCTGGATCACCAGCATGTCGGTGGCCGGATCATCGGCCGAACGCCCCGCCTGCAACAGGCGCTCGACTTTCTGCAGGGCCTGCTGCAGGCGCTCCAGACGCACAGGCTTGGTGAGGTAGTCCGCGGCTTCCAGGTCAAAGGCCTGCACCGCATGCTCGGCGTGCGCCGTCACAAACACCAGTGCAGGCGGCCTGACCAGCGCGCGAATGGCGCGTCCCAGCTGCATGCCGTCGGCGCCTGGCATGCGGATGTCCAGCAGCACCGCATCGAAGGCTTCGCGCTGCAGCGCGTTCATCGCCTGCACCGCATCGGCCGCCTCGGCAACCACCTCGGCACGCGGCGCCACGCAGTCGCCCACCAGGGTGCGCAGCCGCGATCTGGCCAGCGCCTCGTCGTCCACCACCAGCAACTTCAGCGCCTGGGGCGTCATGCCGGTATCTCCAGCCGCACCTGGAACACGCCGTCTTTCAGCACGGTCTTGAACTGGGCCTGGACGTCGTGCAGCAGCAGCAGGCGCTCGCGCACGTTGGCCAGCGCCAAGCCGTGGCCGCGCTCGCCGGCGCCGCCCGGTGTGGAGTTGGTCACCTTGATCACCACGGTCGCACCGCGCCGCAGCGTGGTGATGGTCAGCTGCGCGCCGCTGGCGCTGGGCTCCACCCCGTGCCGGACCGCGTTTTCCACCAGGGGCTGCAGCAGCAGGGGCGGCAGCCGCGCCTTGTCGGCGTCGGCATCCAGGTGCCAGCTCACGCGCAGGCGGTCGCCGAAGCGGATCTGTTCGATCGCCAGGTAGCGCTGCGCCAAAGCGATTTCCTGGGCCAGGGTGACGGACTCGGCCGGGTCTGCCAGCGCGCTGCGGAACAGCTCGCTGAGGTCTTCCAGCACGCGCTCGGCCTTGGCGGGTTCGGCGCGCACCAGCGCAATGGCGCTGTTGAGGGTGTTGAAAAGGAAATGCGGGCGGATGCGCGACTGCAGTTCGTCCAGCCGGGCCGCCGTGGCCGCCGGCGTCAGCGCCTTGGCACGCCAGAACAGCCCCGCCAGCACCACGGCCGACAGCAGCGCGCCTGCCGCCGCGCTGGCCCACCAGGGGGACGGCTTGAGCATGCCGGTGAGGGTCAGCATGGCGCAGCCATACAGGCCGGACAGCGCCCCCAGCACGATGCCGGCCACCCACTGCTGCGCAGGCCCCAACGGGTTCAGGCGTTTCTTGAGCGAACACGCTGCAATCAGCCAGGCCAGCGTGGCCGGCAGCACGCCGCCGGTGAGCAGCGAAAAGCGCAACAACCAGTCCGTCAGGTCGGTCGACAGGAACATGGCCCCCACACCGACGACAGACTCCACCAGCAGCACGGCGCGCAGCACCACCCCCACATGGCAGACATCGAACAGGCTGGCGCGCACAGGCACGACCGGCGCCGCTTCCTCTCCGGGAATGAAGCTGCCGAGCAAGGTGGAATCACCGAAGCCGGTGGGAGTTCTGTAAGAGGTCATCCGGAATGCATCAACAGAAATGATGGGCGGCGGCTATGGTGGGTACGGGCTGACACAGGAGCAAACAGGGCAGCCAGGGTTTGCACGGGACGGTGGATAAAATGGTTGCCGTAAGTATTGCACCGCTCCGGGCGTTTGGGTCGTCATTCCAGACACTATTTCAGACCCCCTTGCAGGCAGCTTGCCAGCGCGCAATGCCTTGATGCCCACGGCCCCAGCAGAAACCCCGCCCGACAGAAAGCCCGACGTGAACCAATTCGACAAAAAGTCCCAGGCATGGTCTGCCCTCTTCTCCGAGCCGATGAGCGACCTCGTCAAGCGCTACACGTCCAGCGTTTTTTTCGACAAGCGCCTCTGGCTGGCCGATATCACCGGCTCGCTGGCCCATGCCGAGATGCTGGCCGCGCAGGGCATCATCGGCGCCGCCGACCACACCGCCATTGTGCAGGGCATGGCGCAGATCCGCAGCGAAATCGAGTCCGGCGCGTTTGAATGGAAGCTGGACCTCGAAGACGTGCACCTGAACATCGAGGCGCGCCTGACCCAGTTGGTGGGCGATGCCGGCAAACGCCTGCACACCGGCCGCAGCCGCAACGACCAGGTCGCCACCGACGTGCGGCTCTGGCTGCGCGGCGAGATCGACCTGATCACCGAGCTGCTGACCGAGTTGCAGGTCGCGCTGGTGGACATGGCAGAGAAAAACGCCGAGGTGATCCTGCCCGGCTTCACGCACCTTCAGGTGGCGCAACCGGTGAGCTTTGGCCACCACATGCTGGCCTATGTGGAGATGTTCAGCCGCGACGCCGAACGCATGCAGGAGGTGCGCCGGCGCGTCAACCGTCTGCCGCTGGGCGCCGCAGCCCTGGCTGGCACCAGCTACCCACTGGACCGCGAGCGCGTGGCGCGTACCCTGGGCATGGTCGACGAAGACGGCCAGCCCTGCGTGTGCCAGAACAGCCTGGACGCGGTGAGCGACCGCGACTTTGCCATCGAATTCACTGCAGCCGCTTCGCTGGCGATGGTGCACATCAGCCGCATGAGCGAGGAGTTGATTCTCTGGATGAGCCAGAACTTCGGCTTCATCCAGATCGCCGACCGCTTCACCACCGGCTCATCGATCATGCCGCAGAAGAAGAATCCTGACGTGCCCGAGCTCGCCCGCGGCAAGACCGGCCGCGTGGTCGGCCACCTGATGGGCCTGATCACCCTGATGAAAGGCCAGCCGCTGGCCTACAACAAGGACAACCAGGAAGACAAGGAGCCGCTGTTCGACACCGTCGACACGCTCAAGGACACACTGCGCATCTTTGCCGAGATGGTGGGCGGCATCACCGTCAAGCCCGAGGCGATGGAGCGCGCCGCCCTCAAGGGCTATGCCACCGCCACCGACCTCGCCGACTACCTGGTGAAAAAAGGCCTGCCCTTCCGCGATGCCCACGAAACCGTGGCCCACGCCGTCAAGGCCGCCACCTCGCATGCGGTGGACCTGTCCGAGCTGCCGCTGGCCGTGCTGCAGGAATTCAACCCGAACATCGGCAAGGACGTCTACGACGTGCTGAGCCTGCGCGGCTCGCTGAACGCCCGCAACATCCTCGGCGGCACGGCGCCAGCGCAGGTGAAGCTGCAGGTGGCACGGCACAGGCAGCGGCTGGCCTAAGCTCCGGCTAAGGTGCTCTTTGTAGGGTTGCAACCTGAGAAAGACACCACCATGCACTCAAGGGTAGAAACTGAACTCAAGGTAATCAGCGCAGCGGAGTCGACCGTGTCTGGAGCGGTATTTCACCAGCCGGCGCCGCGGAACCGGCTTCGCCGGGCCGCAGGCGCAGCGGCCCCCTCGGGGGGCAGGGAGTTACGCAAAGCGAACGACCGTGGGGGCATAGCAGATGCGCCTGTTGCTGGTTGAAGACGACACCATGATCGGCGAATCGGTGCTGCAGGTGCTGCGCGCCGAGCACTACGCCGTGGACTGGGTGCGCGATGGCGGCGTTGCCGACGACGCCCTGCGCAGCGAACACTACGACCTGGTGCTGCTCGATCTCGGCCTGCCCAGGCGCGACGGGCTGGAGGTGCTGCGCCGCCTGCGCGCGCGCCACGACGCAGTTCCCGTGCTGGTGGCCACCGCACGCGATGCCGTCGGTGACCGCATTGCCGGGCTCGATGCCGGCGCCGACGACTATGTCGTCAAGCCCTATGACATCGACGAGCTGCTGGCCCGCATCCGCGCATTGCTGCGCCGCAGTGCCGGCCGCGGCGAGCCGGTGTTCGAACACAAGGGCGTGACACTCAACCCGGCCACCCGCGAGGCCAGCCTGCATGGCCAGCCGGTGTCGCTGTCGGCCCGCGAGTGGGCGGTGCTGGAGCCCCTGCTGGCGCGGCCCGGCATGGTGCTTTCCCGCGCCCAGCTGGAGGAAAAACTGTTCAGCTGGAAGGACGACGTGAGCAGCAACGCGGTCGAGGTGTACATCCACGGCGTGCGCAAGAAACTGGGGGCGGACTTCATCCAGACGGTTCGCGGTCTCGGCTACCTGGTCCCGCGGGAATGAGGTTGAGGCCATGACCATGACGCACTCCCTGCGCGCCCGGCTGCTGTGGTTTGTGCTGCTGGCCATCCTGCTGGCGGCGGTGCTGCAGGCCGTCACGTCCTACCGCGGCGCGCTGCAGCAGGCCGATGCGATGTTTGACGACCACCTGCAGCAGATGGCGCGCTCGATGCGCAGCGGCGTGCCGTTGGGCTCCCCGCTGGACCAGGACGACGCCGACGACTTCGATCTCTATGTGCAGATCTGGGGTCCGGACGGCACGCAGCTCTTCCGCTCCTCCAGCGTCCCCTTGCCGCCGTTGGCCGTGCTGGGATTTTCGGACGTTGAGGCCAACGGCACACGCTACCGCGTGTACTCGCTGCAGACCGCCCTGCAGACCGTCCAGATTGCGCAGGACCTGGGGGCGCGGTCGGCTCGCGCACGGACCCTGGCGTTGCGGGCGGTGGCGCCCTTCGCCCTGCTGACGCCACTGCTGATGCTGGCGGTGTGGTGGGTCATCACCCGCTCGCTCGCCCCCATAGAACGCGCCCGCCGCCAGGTGGCAGCGCGGGCAGCCGACGATTTTTCACCGCTGGCGCCCGGCAACCTGCCCGACGAGGTACGGCCGCTGGTGGATGAGATCAATCTGCTGTTCGGCAGGGTTCGCAGCGCCTTCGATGCCCAGCGCCACTTTGTGGCTGATGCCGCGCACGAGCTGCGCTCTCCTTTGACGGCACTGAAGCTGCAGGCCCAGGCCCTGCGCCGGCCGGACCAGGGCCCGGCAGAAAAGGACGCCGAGATCGCCCGCCTCAACCAAGGCATTGACCGCGCAATCCGGCTGGTGGAGCAGTTGCTGCTGCTGGCGCGCGAAGACGCAGGCGGCGCGCAGCACCAGGCACCCGAGACCGTGCGCCTCGAGGACGTCGTCAAGCTGGCCGTGGCCGACGTGCTGCCGCAAGCGGTGCACAAGGGCATCGACCTGGGGCTGGCGGCATCTCCCGATGCGGTGGAGGGCACGGAGCACGCCGACACCGCGGCCCTCACCGTCCAGGGCCACCCGGAGGCGCTGCGGGTGCTGCTGCGCAACCTGCTGGACAACGCCATCAAGTACACGCCCGGCCCGGGCACGGTGGACATTTCCCTGCAGCAGCAGGGCGGACAGACCGTGCTGACGGTGGAAGACAGCGGACCCGGCATTGCCGAACCTGACCGCAGCCGGGTGTTTGACCGCTTCTTCCGCGCCGACACCGCCGCCAGTGAAACAGGCAGCGGCCTGGGCCTGGCCATCGTCAAGACCATCGCAGCACGCCATGGCGCCGCGCTGGTGCTGGAGCGCTCGGCCAGGCTGGGCGGCCTGAAGGTCGAGGTGCAGTTTCCGGCGGCCGATGCACCGCGCAGGCCACAGGCCTGACCCCGGAAATTTAAGCCCCATCTAAGACAGCGTCCTCACAGTTGAAGCGGATGGCACCCCCGTGTGCCCTTTACTCTTCACGAAAGGAAGCTCTCCATGAAATCCGCAGCTTTGAAAAACACAGGCCTGGTGGCAGCCCTGTTGGCCGCAGGTGCCATCGGTGGTGCTGGCGTCAGCGCCTTGAACGCCGTCCATGTGAATGCCTTGGCCACCATGCCGCCGGCGGCCATCAGCAGCCCGGGCGCGTCTTTGCCCATGGCACTGCCCGACTTTTCACAAATCACCGAGCGCTATGGCCCGGCCGTGGTCAACATCAGTGTGACCGGCACGACCAGGGTCGCCGACTCACCCTTCGCCCAAGGTGATGGCAGCGACGACGGCGACGCGCAGGCGATCGATCCGTTCTTTGAATTCTTCCGCCGCTTCCAGCAAGGACAGCGGCCCGGCGCCGGCCGCAGTGCACCGCAGGAGATCGTGCGTGGCCAGGGCTCGGGTTTCATCGTCAGCAGCGACGGCATCATCCTGACCAACGCCCACGTGGTGCGCGATGCCAGGGAAGTCACCGTCAAGCTGACAGACCGCCGCGAGTTCCGCGCCAAGGTGCTGGGTGCCGATCCAAAGACCGATGTGGCGGTGCTGCGCATCGACGCCAAAAACCTGCCCGTGGTCACCCTCGGCAAGATCAGCGAGTTGAAGGTCGGCGAATGGGTGCTGGCGATCGGCTCGCCCTTCGGCTTTGAGAACACCGTCACCGCCGGCGTGGTGAGTGCCAAGGGCCGTTCGCTGCCTGATGACAGCGCCGTGCCTTTTATCCAGACCGATGTGGCCGTCAACCCCGGCAACTCGGGCGGACCGCTCTTCAACACCCGCGGCGAAGTGATCGGCATCAACTCGCAGATCTACACCCGCAGCGGTGGTTACCAGGGCGTGTCCTTCGCCATCCCGATCGATGTGGCGGCCAGGATCAAGAACCAGATCGTGGCAACTGGCAAAGTCGAGCATGCCCGCCTCGGCGTGGCGGTGCAGGAAGTCAACCAGGCGTTTGCCGACTCCTTCAAGCTGGACAAGCCCGAAGGCGCACTGGTGTCCAGTGTCGAAAAAGGCGGCCCTGCCGACAAGGCCGGCCTGCAGTCCGGTGACGTGATTCGCCGGGTCAATGGCCAGGCCATCGTGTCGTCGGGCGACCTGCCGGCCATCATCGGCCTGGCTGCACCTGGCGATGCCGTGACGCTGGGCATCTGGCGCCAAGGTGCGCCCAAGGAACTCACCGCCCGCCTGGCCAATGTCAACGACAAATCCACTCCGGTTGCCAGCAACAAGGCTGCACCCGATCAAGGCAAGCTGGGCCTGGCGCTGCGCCCACTCCAGCCCGATGAAAAGCGGGAGTCGGGCCTGGATGCCGGCCTGCTGGTGCAGCAGGTGACCGGCCCGGCCGCCCTGGCAGGTGTGCAGGCGGGCGACGTGCTGCTCTCGGTCAACGGTGTGCCGGTGCGCAACATCGAACAGGTCCGCGGCATGGTGGCCCAATCGGCCAGATCGGTGGCGTTACTGATCCAGCGCGGCGACAGCAAGATCTTTGTGCCCGTGAACCTGGGCTGACGCGGCACGGCAGACACGGAAAAAGCGGGCATCAGCCCGCTTTTTTCATGGCGGCGCCACCTCCGGCAACGCATGCGACCCTGCAGCCATTCGCGGCATGGCTGAGAAAATTTCCGGAGCCTCCCAATTTTTTTCAAGCTGCGCGGACGCAAACTGACTACGATCGTGGGCAGGAGAATTTCCCCATGACAGTGATCACCAACATCGAAGACCTGCGCGTTCTGGCGCAAAAACGCGTGCCGCGCATGTTTTACGACTACGCCGATTCCGGCTCGTGGACAGAAGGCACCTACCGCGCCAATTGCGAGGACTTCCAGAAAATCAAGCTGCGCCAGCGCGTGGCGGTGAACATGGAAAACCGCAGCACCGCCACGCGCATGGTGGGCATCGACACCAAAATGCCGGTGGCCATTGCACCGGTGGGCCTCACCGGCATGCAGCACGCCGATGGCGAAATCCTGGCCGCCCGGGCCGCCCACAAGTTCGGCATCCCCTTCATCCTCTCGACGATGAGCATCTGCTCCATCGAAGACGTGGCAGCGGCCACGCAGGCGCCTTTCTGGTTCCAGCTCTACATGATGCGGGACCGCGACGCGATGGCCAACATGATCGAGCGCGCCCGCAAGGCCAACTGCAGTGCGCTGGTGCTGACGCTGGACCTGCAGGTCATCGGCCAGCGCCACAAGGACCTGAAGAACGGCCTGACCGCGCCGCCCAAGCCGACGCTGGCCAACATCATCAACCTCATGACCAAGCCGCGCTGGTGCCTGGGCATGGCCGGCACCCGCCGCCATACCTTCGGCAACCTGGTGGGCCATGTGAAGGGCGTGAGCGACATGCGCTCGCTGTCGGCCTGGACCAACGAGCAGTTCGACCCGCGCCTGTCCTGGACCGACGTGGCCTGGGTCAAGGAGCGCTGGGGCGGCAAGCTCATCCTCAAGGGCATTCAGGATGTCGAGGACGCCAGGCTCGCCGTGCAAAGCGGCGCAGACGCCATCGTGGTGAGCAACCACGGCGGCCGCCAGCTCGACGGCGCGCAATCGAGCATCGGGGCCTTGCCCGCCATTGTCGAAGCCGTGGGCCAGGACATTGAAGTGTGGATGGACGGCGGCATCCGCTCCGGCCAGGACGTGCTCAAGGCCTGGGCGCTGGGCGCACGCGGCACGCTGATCGGCCGCGCCATGGTCTACGGCCTCGGCGCCATGGGTGAGGAAGGCGTCACCAAGGCGCTGCAGATCATCCACAAGGAGCTCGACATCACGATGGCCTTCTGCGGCCACACCAACATCAACACGGTGGACAAAGGCATCCTGCTGCCCGGCACGTTCTGAAGCCGCCGAAGCACCAGCAGCTTTGGCAGGCGCTCAGCGCAGGGCTGCCTTCACGCCTGCGTCCAGCGAGCCCATGAAGGCCTCAACGGCGTCGGTGTAGGCGCCCGGCTTCCCCAGGTCGGCGTTGATCTCCCCATGGGACAGTGCCTGCGGCAGCGGCTCGGCCCGCACGCCCAGCGCGGCGGCGCGGCCGGCAAAAAGGCGTGCCTGCTCGCACGCATCATCGCGCCGGCTGGAGCACACCAGCAGCATCGGCCGCGCATCACGCCCGAGCTGGTGGGAGGGCGATGCACGCACCCACAGCGCGGTGTCCTGTCCGAAGGCGCGGTCATACAGGCCGAGGTGGCGCGCCGTCATGATGTGCGGCACCTCCAGGGCGGCGCTGTCCAGCACCACGGTGCCCAGCCAGGGCTGCGCGCCTGCGGCCAGGGCCTGCTGCGGCGCAGACGACAGCAGGGCCACCAGATGCGCGCCCGCCGAGTGCCCCATCAGGATGAAGCGTGCCGGGTCGGCGCCCCAGGCCGTCGCCCGGGCCTGAGCCGCCGCCAGCGCCAGCGCCAGCGCCACATCGTCGGCCTGCTGCAACGGGTTGACGGACTGCTGCAGGCGGTAGTTCACCGACACCAGCACAAAACCCCGCGCCACCCAGCGCCTGACCTTGTTCTCCACCACCCGGGCGTTGGTCTTGTCGCCGTGGCGCCAGCCACCGCCATGCACCATCAGGATGACAGGCGCCGCACCGCGCGATGAACCCGCTGGCGCAGGCGAAGGCAAGTACACATCCATGCGCTGGGCGGGGTCGCTCCCGTAGGCCACGTCCCGCAGCAGGCGCGCGCCCGCCGGCAGCGGCACGGGCGAGGGCGAACGGACGTCGTCGGCTGGGTCTTCCAGCTGCAATGCGGCATGACGCTCCCGCCAGCGCTCCAGGAGGGGCCCCACCCAGACCGGTGGGGCGCAGGTCAATCCGGACAACGCCACCAGCACGGCCAGCGACAGCCCGGCAGACCGCAGGCCGCGCGCAGCCATCAGACGGGAACCCGGTTCAACGCAACGCGATTGGCACGCCAAGGCAGGTGCTCCATGAAATACCGGCAGCCCCGGCAAAAGACAAGAGGCCAGAGGCGTACCGCAGAGGGGCGCCGGCTCGCCCCGGGGCTTCAGTGCTGCCCTGCAGGACGCGCCGGAACCGTCTTGAGGAAAGCATACAGCGCCTGCGCGTCCACGTCACTCAGGGCGCGCAGCGATTCAAAGGGCATCACCGTGATGGCTGTGCCGTCCGGCCGCCGGCCGCTGCGCAGCATGGCGACAAATTCACCGGCGTCGCGGTAGCGCGCCATCACGCTGCCCTCGCCAGGCGTGAGGTTGGCGGCAGCGGCCCAGTCCGGCGGCGCGCCGGGAATCTTGCCCCCGGAGAGGCCCGCACCGTGGCAGCCGATGCACATGTTGGCCACATAGGCCCCATGCGCGGGGTTGATGCCCTCGGGCACGGCCTTGGCGGGTGGCAGGCTGTGGTCGATCTTCTGGGCCGCGTCACGGATCGCGTCGAAACCGTACAGCATGCGCACCGGCCAGGGCAGCTCCAGCACGGCGGCCGAACCGCTGACCGGTGGCAGCGCCTTGACGTAAGCGACCAGCGCGCCGAGGTCCTCGTCAGTCAGGCGGTTGTAGTCCTCGCTGGGCATGATGAAGACGGGGCGGCCATCGGGCTTGATGCCGTGGCGCACCGTGCGCACCCAGTCTTCCGGCGCATAGCGCAGCACGACATTGCCCGGGCCGGGCGAGATGTTGGGGCCGGCCATGCGCAGCCCCTTGCCGTCATTGATGAACTCACGCCCCGCGCCGTTGGCGCCATGGCAGTCGGCGCAGCCGCGCGAGCTGTACAGGTATTTGCCGCGGGCCAGTGCCGCGGCATCGGCCGGAAACGCCACCGGCAGCACCTGGGCCTGGATGCGCCGCTGTGACTTGCGCTCGGCCAGCTGCACACCGACCAGCGCCGTGCCGGCTGCCAGCAACACACAGGCGCACACGCCCGCCACGGACCACTTCACCCAACCCTTCATGTCCTCGCCCTCTCTTGTTGTTCTGCCGCGTCTGGTGTCTTTGCCCCGCTGCCTGTCGTGGCAGTCAAAATTCTAGAAGGCACCCCGCGCGAGGGCATCCTCAATTTCCCCTAAGGTCAGACCCTGCAATGGCATGCCCCATGCAGGTGAGCCGTGAGATGCCCATGCATCGGGCAGCCCACCGGCTACCGTTCACCCTGCCCGATCAACGCTATGCTTGAAGGGTGAACGACTCTCCGTCAACTGCAGCAGCCAGGCCGCGCCGAATCGCCCACCTCGACATGGACGCGTTTTACGCCTCGGTGGAACTGCTGCGCTACCCGCAGCTCAAGGGCCTGCCGGTGGTCATCGGCGGCGGCAAGCGCCGGGTGGATGAAGAGCTGCTGGCGCGCCAGGGCGAGCGCGAGCTGCGCTTCATCCCGGTGGCCGAGTTTCCGCTTCTCAAGGACTACGTGGGTCGCGGCGTCATCACCACGGCCACCTATGCCGCGCGGCAGTTCGGCGTCGGTTCGGCCATGGGCATGATGAAGGCGGCCAGGCTGTGTCCGCAGGCCATTGTGCTGCCGGTGGATTTTGAAGAGGTGCGCAAGTTCTCGCGGCTCTTCAAGAGCACCATCACCGAGATCGCACCGGTGATGCAGGACCGCGGCGTGGACGAGGTCTACATCGACTTCACCGACGTGCCCGGTGGCCAGCGCGAAGGCGGGCGCGTGCTGGCCCGGCTGATCCAGAAGGCCATCTTTGAAAAGACGGGCCTGACCTGCTCCATCGGCGTGGCGCCCAACAAGCTGCTGGCCAAGATGGCCAGCGAGTTCAACAAGCCCAATGGCATTTCGATTGTCCAGCCCGACGACCTGCAAACCCGCATCTGGCCGCTGGCCTGTCGCAAGATCAACGGCATCGGCCCCAAGGCCGACGAGAAGCTCAAGCGCCTGCACATCCACACCATCGGCGAGCTGGCCGCGCAAGACCCGGCGTGGCTGGTCGACAACTTCGGCCGCGCCACCGGTGCCTGGATGCACGCCGCCGCGTGGGGGCGCGACGACAGCCCGGTGGTGACCGAGAGCGAGCCGGTCAGCATCAGCCGCGAGACCACCTTCGACCGCGACCTGCACGCCGTGCGCGACAAGGCGGCGCTGGGCGCCATCTTCACCGACCTGTGCACGCGCCTGGCCGGTGACCTGCAGCGCAAGGGCTATGTGGCACGCACCATCGGCATCAAGCTGCGTTATGACGACTTCAGGATCGCCACCCGCGATCACACCGCCCCAGGCTACACCGCCGACGCGTCCGCCATCCGCCAGCTGGCGGGGCAATGCCTCAAGCGGGTGCCGCTGGATCGGCGGCTGCGGTTGCTGGGCGTGCGCGCCTCCGCCCTGGTGCGCGCGGGCGAAGAACCGGTGCCGGACGAAAAATCCGCAGCCACCCTGTCCGCACAGGTGCAGGGTGTGACGGACCCGTCAGGCACCGACCAGTTGTTCTGACCGGTCAGCGCAGCGTGGCCAGAAAAGCGATCAGGTCGGCACGCTCCTGGGCATCGTCCACCTGAAACCCCATGCGCTGGCCGGACACCAGGTCTTCCGGGTCGGTCAGCCAGACATTGAGCGTCTGCGGCGTCCAGCGCAAGCGGGACGCGGCCAGTTCGTTCGAATACTTGTAACCCGGCAAGCTGCCCACCCGCCGGCCCATCACGCCGCGGTGGGCAGGGCCGATCTTGTTGCTGTCGATGTTGTGGCAGGCGGTGCAGCGGGCCTGGTAGAGGGCCTGTCCCCGCACCACATCCCCCGGCGGCGGCGACACCCACTCCCGTGGCGCTGCGGGTGCCCCGGGGGCAGTGGCAGTTTGGGCATGCCCCGGCGAAGCGCAGACAAGCGTAACCAGCATCCACAGCTTTAGAGCGGTGTGGTTGAAAAAGCCCCCTTGAAGGCGCTGCTTGTGCACCCTTGACCCGACGACCGGTTGACGCTTTCGAAAGGATTTCCCTGCAAACGGCATGGTGTGCCCTCCTTATTTGTGATTTATTGCGATGCGGTGTAACCCCGTCAGGACCAGCACGAAAAGCTTTCACCGTGACAAATTACGCAGAAAGGGGCAGGCCGGATTCGCCGGTTGTGTCTCAAATTGAGAATTTGCACCTTATTTGGCCGGATATCCCAATCACTTGAATCTATTTGGTGTGCGCCTCCGTATCCCACCCACAACCGCTTACAAGTTCCCTCAACCTGATCTGACTAATTTACCTGGAGGCACCATGACCATTAAATTTTCCACCACTCTCATCGCCGCTGCCGCAGCCATGTTCTGTCTTGGCGCACAGGCCGATACCGGCAAACTGCTGCTGACCGGCGGTGTCAGCGGCGTCGAAGGCGCAGCCGGGGGTGGTCTCACGCCATGGGCGGTCACGGGCACCAACGCCACCGACGGTGAAATCGGCGGCTCGGCTTTCCTCACCAATGTCGGCACCACCGACTACGGCCTGAACATCTACGGCGCGGCCCTGGCCGTGAACGACCGCTTCGAGGTGTCGCTGGCCCAGCAGGACTTCAACACCCGCAACACCGGCACCGCACTGGGCCTGCCCGGCCTGCATCTGAAGCAGACCATCCTGGGCGCCAAGGTGCGCGTGCTGGGCGATGCGGTGCTCGACAGCGACAACCTGATGCCCCAGGTGGCCGTCGGCGTGCAGTTCAAGTCACTGGGCTCCACGGGCCTGGATGGCACGCTCAATACGCTGGGTGCCAAGAAAAGCGGCACCGACTTCTATGTGAGCGCCACCAAACTCTTCCTGGGCCAGAGCCTGCTGGTGAACGGCACCCTGCGTGCCACCAAGGCCAACCAGAACGGCCTGCTGGGCTTCGGTGCCACGCTGGGCGGCAACGAGAACAAGTACACGCTCCAGCCCGAGTTCTCCATCGCCTACCTGCTGACCAAGAACATCGCCGTGGGTGCCGAGTACCGCTTCATGCGCAACAAGCTGGAAACCGCTGGCCGTGCCGCCGGCCTGGGCAACGGCCTGCGCTCCGAAGACTGGAAAGACCTCTTCATCGCCTGGGCACCCAACAAGAACTTCTCGCTCACGCTGGCCTATGTGGACCTGGGCGTGATCGTGCCTGCGACCACCAACAGCCGCAAGCAGACCGGCTACTACCTGTCCGCGCAAGTCGCGTTCTGAACACCTTCCCGAATTCCATTTCCAATTTTTCTCAAGGACATGACATGAAAAAATCATTGCTCGCACTCGTTCTCACCGCTGCAGGTCTGCTGACAGCCGGCCTCGCCTCCGCCCAGATGGCGCCCAAGGATGACCAGCTCTACAAGGCCTTTGGCGAAAAGCCCGGCCTGGTGGCGCTGATGGACGACTTCATGGTCCGCCTGCTGGCCGACCCCCGCACCGGTCCCCACTTCAAGCCGGCCAACCAGCAGCGCATCAAGGAGCAGCTGGTGGACCAGCTCTGCGCACTGGGCGGCGGCCCTTGCGTTTACAAGGGTGCCGACATGAAAAGCTCGCATGCCAACCTGGACATCAAGAAGTCCGACTTCCATGCGCTGGTGGAGGTGCTGCAGCAGAGCATGGACGCCAAGGGCATTCCCTTCCGCAAGCAAAACGAAATGCTGGCCCTGCTGGCACCGATGAACCGCGACATCATCACGCCCAAAGAAACGGCGGCCAAATAAGCCGCATCCGCCGCGTGTTGACCCTGAACTGCATTGCCTTGACCTGAACTGGACACCATGAAGAAAAACCTGATCGTTGCCGCACTGGTGACCCTCTCTGCGCTCTGCACCGGGGCCCATGCCGGCAACCTGGTGGTGTCGGTTCTCGACAGGGACGGCAAACCCGTCCCGGACGCGGTGGTGGTGGTCATCCCCGCCAACAAGCTGGCCCAGCCCAAGGCGCCGCTGCCGATGCAGGCCACCATCAACCAGGAAAAGATGCAGTTCATCCCGGCCGTGACGCTGGTGCACACCGGGGCCAAGGTCAGCTTCATGAACAACGACCCGTGGGACCACCACGTCCGGTCGTCACCGGCCGGCATGGGCCAGTTCAACGCTGCCTCGGCAGGGTTTGAGCTGCGGCTGGAAGGCAAGGCCGAAGGCAAGCCTGCCAAGAGCGTGGACGTCACGCTCGACAAGGCGGGCGTCGTCGGCGCTACGCTGCTGGGTTGCTTCATCCACGGCTCCATGCGCGGCTACGTTTATGCCAGCGACTCCCCTTGGGCGAGCAAGACCTCGGCCGAGGGCCTCGCGATTTTCGAGGATCTGCCGGACGGTGCCGCCCAGGTCAAGGTCTGGCAGTCAGAGCAGGTGCTCGACATCGCGCCCGCACAGGTCACCGTGGGCGCCGCCCTGGCCAAACAGGTGATGCAGCTCACCGTGATCCCGCGCCGCCGCCGCAGCTAGGGATCGCCCGGGGCGGGCGTTGACTTTGGGTGCCCACAAACTTACATTGAGCTTGTGCCCGGAGTCATCATCATGGCCAGCCCCTACCGCCCCCCATTTTGGCAACCGTTGCGGCTGAACCAGCTGCAACGTCTGAAGAACTGGCACTACGAGCACCGCGCGCTGCATCCCATCGAATGCCGCACCTGGGAAGCCGTGATGACCGCCTGGGTCATGGGCTGGATGGGCTGGCTGCCCGCCTGGACTTTCGACTCACCCTGGGCCTACCCACTCTGCGTGCTGGGCATGCTGCTGCCGCAGATCTATGTGCATGGGCGCGCCGTCGCCCATGGCAGCGAACTGCTGCGCTGCGACTGGCTGCACTTGCTGGGTTGATACGGCCGGGCTGATGGCCCGGGCGCCAGACACCTGGCGCGGATTTACTGCCGCGCCATGCGCACATTCGGCGGCAGGCCCTGCGGGTGGCTGGTACGAAAGGGGTTGATGTCCAGCCCACCGCGGCGGGTGTAGCGCGCATACACGCTCAGCTGCGTCGGTTTGCACTGCCGCCACACATCCATAAAGATGCGCTCCACGCATTGCTCATGAAACTCGTTGTGGTTGCGAAAGCTCACCAGGTACTGCAGCAGCCCGCCCTGCTCGATCTGCGGGCCGCTGTAACGAATCTGCACACTGCCCCAATCCGGCTGGCCTGTGACCAGGCAATTACTCTTGAGCAGGTTGCTGGTGAGCACCTCGGTCACGGGTTGCTCGTCAAACGCGGCCGTCAGCAGCTCGGGCGCCGGCGTGTAGCGGGTGCATTCAATGTCGAGCCGGTCCAGGCTCAGGCCGTCCAGCTCGTGCACCGGCTCACGGTCGAACATCTCGGGCAGCAGCAACCGCACACCAATGCTGGCCACCTGCCCCGAGCCACGCCACGCGGCCTCGCTCAGGTCCGCCCGCAGGCGCGCCTGCACCTCGGCCGCCTCGGCAAAGCGGGTGTTGTTGAAGCTGTTGAGGTAGAGCTTGAACGACTTGCTCTCGATGATGTTGGGCGTTTCGCACGGCACGGTGAAATGCGCCAGCGCCACCTGCGGCTTGCCACGCGGCGTGAGCCAGCTCAGCTCAAACGCCGTCCACATGTCGGCCCCAAAAAACGGAGGCGTGCTGCCCACACCGATTTCGGCGCGCTTGTCGGCCCGGGGAATAGGAAACAGCAGCGACGCGTCGTACTGGTCCACATAAGCCGAGGCCTTGCCGAGTTGCGATTGGTCGGGGGTGTTCATGGGGGTAGTGTCGCTGGTTTGCCTGCGATTTTCGCAGGCTAAACAATTAGTGGGCGGTCTATGGCCAGCAGAATATCTATCCGTACCCCATGGGCCAACAGGTACCAGGGAGACATCAATGTAATGGGGCATGAAGCCCCAAACGTTCTCGGTTGACGGAGCCGGACAAAGAAACCATCATTCAGACACAGCCCATACCGCTACCAATGCCGAAAACTCTCACGCTCAAGAATGTTCCGGACGCCGTGTACGAGCGGTTGAGGGTGGCTGCGCAATTGCACCGCCGAAGTGTAAGCAGTCAGGTCATCATCTACCTGGAAGCTGCACTAGCCCCAGCGCCTTTGGCACCCATAGACCGTTTGGCACGTGCGCGTAAGCTGCGGGCGGCACTCACACGGGCTGGATTCCTTGCTCAGGACATTGACACCTTCAAGTGCGAAGGGCGCACATGAGTGCTATGCAATAGAACGTAGTCACTCCGCGACGACAGACGCCAATAACTCTTCTGGCAGCTTGTCTGCCGCTCGTAGCGACTGGCACTCCGGTAACGCAGGTTCCACGTCGGCATAGACCATCGCAGAGTCCACAACAGATGCAGGATATACGACTGCAGGCACTTCCCGCACGGCCAATCTATCGGTCAGTTTCTTGAGTTTGTGGGACATCCATGTATGACACGTTAGACCTCACTGCGCCCCTTACATCCAGACGTTTTTCGGAAGTCTTCCCCGCAACGCTTCACACCGGTTCTCGATTGCCCGTTCGAGCTTTGCAATCATGCGTAGTAATACTCGCAGTGCTGGCCTTCGAATGGGTGCCCGAATGGCACGGAAGATTCCGCCGTCCCCGTCGTCGAATACTTCAATCGACAGCTCGAGATAGTCGGCATCAGTATGTGCAACCTCTCTGTTCCGGAGCTGAATCAGCAACTCATGAAACTCGCGCTCTTCGGATGTAAAAGAGCGTAGAAGCGACCCAGGAAGCGCCTTCTCGGCAACGGAGGTTCCCCGGGAGCTGACGAATGGACGCGCATACGATACGACAAGAGCTGTGTTCAGCGCCAATAGGAGGCCAGACATTGGTTTGCTGCGTGGAATCGGAATATTCCGTTTCAATAACTCCGAACCGATGTCGCGGGCCTCTTCCAGATCGATCCGAGATAACCAAAGACGCCGGTAGAGCCGCAGATCGGGTTGGAGCTGCGCTGATACGTCGATTCGGACGAGATTCGCCACAAGCCTCTCCGTCAGGTCTAACCTCTGAAGTCACCAGCCTGCGCGGTTTTCCGCGCGGGTCTGATGGAATGAGGAGTTGGTACCCAAGACTAGCCCAGGAGCAACTCTGGTACTTCGCACTATAGCGACGGCATCTGCAAAAAACCTAGCCGCGAACCGTGTGTTTATTACCCGGCAGCCCGGTCGCCAGTAACCCCGCGAAAGTGCCCCACCAGCATCGGCACCAGCCGCTCCACCACGCCAGGCGGCAGGTCGTGGCCCATGCCGTCAATGCCCTCCAGGCGCGCACCGGGAATGCGGCGTGCGGTGTCTTCGCCGCATTCGAACGGCACCAGCGGGTCGGCGCGGCCGTGCACGACCAGTGTGGGCACGGTGATGCGGGCCAGGGCCTGCGCGCGTGACGCGTCGGCCACCACTGCGACCATTTGCCGGGCGATGCCCTGCGGGTACAGGCTGCGCTCGGCCGCGGCCGACACGCGCGCGCGCAGCTCGGCCTCGCCCATCGGAAAGCCTGGGCTACCGATGGCCTGAAAGAGTTTGACGGTGTGGTCAATGGCAGCTCGCAGGCTGTTGCCTGCCGGCCGGCTGAGCATGGCGCGCATCACGGCGGGCTGGGCTTCGGGCAGGCTGCGGGCGCCGCTGGAGCTCATGACGCTTGTGAGGCTCAGCACCCGGGCGGGGGCCTGTAGCGCCACGCGCTGGGCAATCATGCCGCCCATGCTCACACCCACCACGTGGGCCTTTTCGATCTGCAGGGCATCGAGCACGCCGACGGCGTCGGTCGCCATGTCGGCGATGCTGTAAGGCGGGCGGATGCGCCAGCCCATGCGGTGCTTGAGGCCTTCCCACAACAGGCGGGGCGTGCCCAGCGCGTCCATGTGGGTGCTGAGGCCCGCGTCGCGGTTGTCGAAGCGGACCACCCGGTAGCCGGCCCCCACCAGAGCCATCACCAGCTCGGGCGGCCAGGCAATCAGCTGCATGCCCAGGCCCATGATGAGCAGCACCGCCGGCCGCGACGAGCCGTCTGCATGTGGGGCCGCGCCGCTGTCTTCGACTTCAATGTCGATTCCGTTGCTTTTGATTTTCATGGACTGATTATGTGCAACTACGTCAAATCAACGTGGATGCAGTTTTCACCAGTAAGGGCCGCGGGACTGGCTTAGCCAGGCCGCAGGCACTGTCCCCTGCAGGGGAGAAGGCGCTACACGCAGTGAGCGTCCGACAGGGGGGGACGAGAAATCAGCAGGCGCCGCGGAACTGGCTTCGCCAGGCCGCAGGCGCCGCCCCCTCGAGGGGGGAACAGGCTACACGCAGTGAGCCTGGACGGGGGTGTTAGTTAAATTCTTGTTCACGCAACCACTTGGTCGCAATCCACTTCTCACCGGCCAACACCGGCTCGCCACCGTGCAGGGTGCAACTGATGGGATGGGCCTGCGGGTAGCTGAAGAACACCGCGCTGCCCTGCCGGGGCACCACGCGCACGCCCAGGTCAGGGAACACGGTGGCGCCGCCGGCCTCGGGCTCGTACAGGTACATGATGAGACTGGCCACGCGCTGCCCGCCGCGGCGAAGAATCGCCGGCGTGCCGGGTTCGCCCGGGTCGAAGTAGTCGTAATGCGGCTTGTACTCTGCGCCGGGGCGGTAGCGCAGCACCTGCAGGCCTTCGCCGTTTTGCACAGGCCAGCGCAGCAAGGCGGCCATGCGCGCCTCCAGCCGGGCGATCAGTTCTGTCTCGCCGCGGGTGAAGAACATGCCGTCGCTGGTGCGCTCGGGGTTGAGCTCTTCGCCGCCGGTGCGGGTGTCCACCGTGAGCGAGCGGGCCAGCCGCGGGCGGGCGGCTTCCATCAGCGCCGCGCATTCGGCTGACGTGAGCAGGTTGTCAAACACCCAGACGTCTGGCGCCTGCGAGAACAGTGCGTTGGGCTGGAGGCGCTGGGCCTGGACCCACTTGTCGCCGGCATCGAGCAGCGTGCCTTCACCTTCTGGCGACTCTGTGGCACTCACCTGCAACTGCGGCACGGGCACCGCAGGCGGCCAGTCTGCCTGGGTGTGCGGCAATTCCAGCGCCTGCTGCTCCGCCGGTGACAGCCCCAGCACCTGGCAGGCCGTGAGCGCGTGCCAACCCGCACCCACCAGCGCGTAGAAGATGGCGTCACGGGAGTCGCCTTCCGCCAGAGCCGCCAGCGCCCACGCCTGAACCTCTGGCGTGACGGGCTGGGGTTTGCGGCGCGGTGCGGTCATGGCAGGGATTGTCAGCCGCTTTTGCGTTTCGTTGGTCGGCCCGCCAGTGGCCGCTCAGTCCGCCAGCCTGCGCCGGAACACCAGCCTGTCAGGCTCTGAAGCCCCGGCATCGAAGCGGTAACCCTCGGCGTTGAAGCTTTCGAGCTTTTTCACGGTGCGGATTTTCTTTTCAACAGCGTAGCGCGCCATCAGGCCGCGGGCGCGTTTGGCGTTGAAGCTGATGATCTTGTACTTGCCGCCCTTGAAGTCCTCGAACACGCAGCTCACCACGCGGGGCTTGAGCGCCTTTCGGTCCACCACCTTGAAATACTCCTCGCTCGCGAGATTGACGATCACCGGCGAGGCATCGGCCGTCGCGCGTTCATTGAGGTACTGCGAAACCTGCGAACCCCAGAACTGGTAAAGATTCTTGTGCGGGCCTATCGGCAGCGAGGTACCCATTTCCAGCCGGTAGGGTTGCATGCGGTCCAGAGGGCGAAGCACGCCGTACAGGCCACTGAGGATGCACACATGCTGCTGCGCCCATTCAAGCTGCGCCTCGCTGAGCGTGGGCGCATTCAGGCCCTCGTACACATCGCCATTGAAGGCCAGCACCGCCTGCTTGGAGTTCTTGGCAGTGAACCTGGGCGACCACGCCTGGTAGCGCGCCACGTTCAGCCCGGACAGCGCATCGGACAGCTTCATCAGCGTGCCGATCTGCTGCGGCGAGCGGGTTTTGAGCTCGTCAATCAGCTGCGCAGATTGTTTGGTGAAGAGCGGCTGGGTATGGGCTGCCACGTGAGCGGGCGTGTCGTAGTCGAGCGATTTGGCAGGGGAAAGCAGGAAGAGCATGGTCTGGGGCGGGTTGGGGCAAACAGAAGAGGCCTGACTTTACGACAGGCCCACCTGGCACGCAGCATGCCGTGAGCCAAACCCCCGCAAGAGACATGCCGGGCCCGGCTTTGACGTGCGTGGCGATTTGCTGCACATTCAGTACTGGGCTCGCCTCAGGTTCCCGGAGATTCGCCATGCCACAACCCAACAGCTCCGCCCCCGCGCCCGGATTTGTCCCCGGCAAGGGCTACACCTTACCCGAGTACCCTTTCGTGGCACCCGAGGAGATGGCCACTGGCGAGGTCAGGCGGCATGCGGTGGTGATTGCCGGCGGCGGCATCACCGGCCTGACGATGGCCTGTGCGCTGGCGGCCTATGGCGTGCGCGCCCTGCTGCTGGACGAAGACAACACCGTGGGGGTGCAGGGCGCGTCCTCGCGCGGCATTTGCTACGCCCAGAAAACACTGGAGATCTTCAAGCGGCTCGGCATTTACGAACGCATCGCGCAAAAGGGCGTGCAGTGGAGCGTGGGCCGCACCTTTGCCGGCCGCGAGGAGGTCTATGCCTTCGATTTGCGCCAGCAGGCCACCCACTCCCTGAGCCGGCAACCACCGTTCATCAACATCCAGCAGTTTTATGCCGAGGCTTTTCTGGTGGAGCGGATCGCCGAGCTGAACAAAACCTCTCCTCCTGAGCCCGCCGGAGGGCAAGCTTCAGCAGCGGTTTCGACCCTTCGACAAGCTCAGGACAGGCCAAGCCCAACCCGAACAATTGGGCAAGTGGCCGTTGACCTGCGCTGGCGCCACCGCATCACCGCCTTCCGGCAGGATGCCGACGGCGCCACGCTGACGGTGGAGACACCGGCCGGCAGCTACACCCTGCATGCCGACCACGTGCTGGACTGCACCGGCGCGCACAGCCCGTTTCGGGCCTGGTGCGGCGCGGCCCTCACTACCACGCGGGGAGACGACCGCTGGTGCATTGCCGATGTCTGGTTCAAACACCCGCCGCCAGTGGAGCGCCACACCTGGATTGAGGCGCCCTTCAACGAAGGCCGCGCCGTCTGGCAGCACCTGATGGCCGACGGCGTCTGGCGCATCGACTACCAGATGCCGCCCGATTCCGACCCGCAGGCGATCAGCCGCGAGGACGTGGTGCGCGCACGGCTGCGGGCGCAGTTCGGCCCGGCGCTCAAGGAAGAAGACTATGGCATCGTCTGGGTCGGCCCTTATGCCTACCGCAGCGAATGCCTGGACCGGCTGCGCCATGGCCGCGTGTTTTTTGTCGGCGATTCGGCGCATGTGATGAGCCCTTTCGGCGCGCGCGGCGGCAATTCGGGCGTGCAGGACGCCGACAACCTGGCTTGGAAGCTGGCCGCCGTGCTGCAGGGCCGAGCCCCCGCCTCGCTGCTGGACAGCTACCACGATGAACGCCATGAGGCAGCCGAGCACAACATCCGCGTGACGAACCGCACCACGCGGTTTCTGCGCCCGGCCGATGGTGTGGAGCGGCTCTTTCGCTCTGCCGCCTTGCAACTGGCCCGCCGGCACCCGTTTGCGCGCCAGCTGGTCAACACGGGCCGCATGTCTGCGCCCATGCACTACACGCGCTCCGGCGTCTGCGCGCCCGGGGATGGCCGGCCGACCCAGAATGTGGCGCTGACCTGGGCCGACGGCACGCCCGGTGAGCTGCTGCAGTTGATCACCTGGGCCGGTGGCCGCTTGCTGCTGCTGGTGTTCGGCGACTTGGGCTCGGATGCCTGCGCGCGGCTACGTGCCCTGTCATCACAGACAGACCTGCACTGCGTCCAGGTCATTGCGCCAGGGCAATCCGCCCAGGCCGTGGAGCACGTGGAGGACACCGAAGGGCATCTGCAGGCCACTTGCCATGTGTTCGGCCACGCGTGGGCGCTGCTGCGACCTGACGGCCATGTGGCGGCCACGGGCGAAAGCGTCGACGCCTCGCTGGTCCACGCCGTCGCGATGGCACTGGGCGCCAGCCACCACCTGCAAGGAGAGGCCGCATGAGCGCCATCAAAGCCCCACCCGGCCCGCTGCACGGCCTGCACCTGCAGGACGCCGACGCGTTTTACGAATGCCTGCTGGACGCGCACCGCGGGCTGTCACGGGAGGAGTCCGAGGCGCTCAATGCGCGCCTCGTCCTGCTGCTGGCCAACCAGGTCGCAGACACGGCCGTGCTGAAGGCCTGCATCGAGGCGGCCACCCGGGCAGCAGGCCAGTCAGGTTAACGGGGTCAGGGTGGCATGGCGCGGCTTTGGCAGGCGGGGCGCCCCGCCAGATAAAATCGGGGCAATCCCGCCAACCTACCGCAACGGCATCCTTCGTGATGCCGTTTCAGCTCCATGACCCCAAACGCTTCCCCTGCCCCCCTGTCTGACGCCACAAACGCCGCACCTGCTCTCTCGCAACCTGGCCTCGAATCGCTGGCCAAGTCCTTCGAGCCGGCGGCGATTGAGGCCCACTGGGGCCCGCTGTGGGAGCAAAGCGGCCAGTACGCTCCCACGCTGGATGCGGCCAAGCCCTCGTTTGCCATCCAGTTGCCGCCCCCCAACGTGACGGGCACGCTGCACATGGGGCACGCCTTCAACCAGACCATCATGGACAGCCTGACGCGCTACCACCGCATGAAGGGCGACAACACGCTGTGGGTGCCGGGCACCGACCATGCCGGCATTGCTACGCAGATCGTGGTGGAGCGCAAGCTGCAGGCCGAAGGCCAGAGCCGCCACGACCTGGGCCGCAAGAACTTTGTCGCCAAGGTGTGGGAATGGAAGGAAGAGTCCGGCACCACCATCACGCGCCAGATGCGCCGCATGGGCGATTCGGTGGACTGGAAGCACGAATACTTCACCATGGACCCGAAGATGTCCAAGGTGGTGACCTCCACCTTCGTGAAGCTCTACCAGCAGGGCCTGATCTACCGCGGCAAGCGGCTGGTGAACTGGGACCCGGTGCTCAAGTCCGCCGTCTCTGACCTCGAAGTCGAGAACGAAGAGCGCGACAGCTTCATGTGGCACATCGAATACCCGTTCAGCGACGGCCCGCAAAAGGCGGCAGACGGCTCACCGCTGCGCGGCATGCACATCGCCACCACGCGGCCCGAGACCATGCTGGCCGACGGCGCGCTGGCCGTGCACCCCGATGACGCGCGCTACCAGCACCTGGTCGGCAAGATGGTCGACCTGCCGCTGTGCGACCGGCAGATTCCGGTGATTGCCGACGACTATGTGGACCCGGCCTTCGGCAGCGGCGTGGTGAAGATCACCGGCGCCCACGACTTCAACGACTACCAGGTGGCGCAGCGCCACAGCCTGCCGCTGATCACCATCTTCACGCTGGACGCGAAGATCAATGACAACGGCCCGGTCGCCTACCGCGGCCTGGACCGCTACGACTGCCGCAAGGCGGTGCTGAAAGACCTCGAAGCCCAGGGCTTCCTCGAAAAAGCCGTGCCGCACAAGAACATGGTGCCGGTCTGCGCGCGCACCGGTGCAGTGGTCGAGCCCATGCTGACCGACCAGTGGTTTGTGGCGCTGAATAAGGCCCCCACGCTCCCCGCTGCGCGTGGTTCGCTGCCCCCCGAGGGGGCCGTCCCCGGCTTGGGGCGGCCCGGCGCCGGGGAGCAAGGTCTGGATACGCGCAGCATTGCGCAGAAGGCCCGCGATGCGGTGGACAGCGGCGCGGTGAAGTTCGTGCCCGAGCAGTGGGTCAACACCTACAACCAGTGGATGAACAACATCCAGGACTGGTGCATCTCACGCCAGCTCTGGTGGGGCCACCAGATTCCGGCGTGGTACGACGAGGACGGCAAAGTCTATGTGGCCGAAGACGAGGCTGCCGCACAGGCTCAGGCACCGGGCAAAAAGCTCACCCGTGACGAGGACGTGCTGGACACCTGGTACTCGTCGGCTCTCGTCCCCTTCTCATCGCTCGGCTGGCCTGAAAAGACCAAAGAGCTCGACCTGTTCCTGCCTTCCAGCGTGCTGGTCACGGGCTACGACATCATCTTCTTCTGGGTCGCCCGGATGATCATGATGACCACGCACTTCACCGGCCAGGTGCCCTTCCACCATGTGTACATCCACGGCCTGGTGAAGGACGCGCAGGGCAAGAAGATGAGCAAGTCCGAAGGCAATGTGCTGGACCCGGTCGATCTGATCGACGGCATCGAGCTGGCACCGCTGCTGGAAAAGCGCTCGCAGGGCCTGCGCAAGCCCGAGACCGCGCCGCAGGTGCGCAAAAACACCGAGAAGGAATTCCCCAATGGCATCCCCGGCTACGGCGCCGATGCCTTGCGCTTCACCTTCGCCTCGCTGGCCAGCCTGGGCCGCAGCATCAACTTCGACAGCAAGCGCTGCGAGGGTTACCGCAACTTCTGCAACAAGCTCTGGAACGCGTGGGGCTTTGTGCTGATGAACTGCGAAGGCCAGGACTGCGGACTGGCAGAACACACCAAGGAACAGTGCGCGCCGGGTGCGGAGTTCCACGGCTACCTCAGCTTCTCGCAGGCGGACCGCTGGATTTCTTCGACCATGCAGCGTGTGGAAGCCGACGTGGCCAAAGGCTTTGCCGATTACCGCCTCGACAACGTCGCCGGCAGCATTTACCAGTTCGTCTGGGACGAGTTCTGCGACTGGTACCTGGAAATCGCCAAGGTGCAGATCCAGACCGGTACCGACGCACAAAAGCGCGCCACGCGCCGCACGCTGATCCGCACGCTGGAAGGCATCCTGCGGCTGGCGCATCCGGTGATTCCCTTCATCACCGAAGCGCTGTGGCAGAAAGTGGCGCCGGTGGCCGGCATGAAGAAGGTCGAGCTGATTGGCAGCGCGGCCTACCCGAAAAGCCAGCCCGAGAAAATCGATGCGGTGGCCGAGGCGCATGTCGCCAAGCTCAAGACGCTGGTCGACGCATGCCGTAACCTGCGCGGCGAGATGAAGGTGTCACCGGCCACCCGCCTGCCGCTCTATGTGGTCGGCGACAGCGCCTTCATGACGGGCGTGGCACCGGTGCTGAAGGCGCTGGGCAAGCTGAGCGAAGTGCGCGTGTTCGACAGCGAAGCCGAGTGGGCCGCTGCCGCCCAGGCCGCACCCGTGGCCGTGGTGGGCGATGCGCGGGTGTGCCTGCACATGGAAGTGGACGTGGCGGCCGAGAAGGCCCGGCTGGGCAAGGAAGCCACCCGCCTCGAAGGCGAGCTGGTGAAGGTCAACGCCAAGCTGGCCAACGAGGCTTTTGTGGCCAAGGTGCCGCCGGCCGTGCTGGAGCAGGAGCGCAAGCGCCTGGGCGATTTCACGGCAACCCTGGAGAAAATCCGCCAGCAACTGGCCCGGCTGGGCTGAGGGCAGCGCACGTCCGGGGCGGTAGCGTGGTCAGCGGATCAGGTCAGGCTCCGACCACTGCGACGGCGAGACGGCGCCGGGCAGTTCAAGATCCATGGGCAAGCTGGGAACGCGGTCTGCCCCGGCATCGCTTGCGCTGATGGCCTCGTGCATGCGGTGCGCGACGTACCAGCTCGAGCGCAGGCGCGCTTCGCGGGTGTGCGAACCGAGGCGGGGCGTGATGAACAGGTTTTTGAGGCCTTTGAGCGGTGAGCCGTCGCCGAGAAAGCTGGCCTCGGCACCGTCCAGGATGCAGGCCTCGATCCGGCCGTCGCACAGCGCGGCGGCAAGGGCTGCCTCATCAAACAACTCGCTGCGGCTGATGCCCACCCAGAGCTGGCCACGCTTGCTGGCGGCCAGCAATTTGTCATTCACAAAGCCCTTGAAGCGCGTGGCATAAAGCATCTGCACCGACACCGCATCGGCCTGGCTCATCAGCTCGGGCAAGGTCACGGGCTGAACGCGCAGCCGTTCCCAGATCGGCGCGGTGTGATGGACCGCCGGGTCGTACCCGATGACGCGCACCCCGAGGCTGTTCAGGATGCCTGCCAGCGTATGTGCCGTGGGCGCCAGGCCGAGCAGGGCCACGGTGCTGCCGTGCAGCTCACGCCCCATCTGGGTGGTCGGGTGGCGGCGCCCCATCAGGGCCGACACCACGCCCCGACGGTACAGCAGCAGCAGGCTGCTCAGCAGGTATTCGGCATTGGAGCGCACATTGGCGCTGCTGGCGTGCACGACCCTGATCTCGCGCTCCCTGCACGCTTCGAGATCGGTGTTGTCAGTGCCCACATGCAGCCGGCCCAGCGCCTTCAGTTTGGGCAGGAAATTGAGCAGGTCGCGGGTGACGACGGTCTGCCGGGGGAACACAATGCCCTTGGTCTTGTAGGCCGCCTGGCGCAGCGACACCAGGTCGTCCGCCAGTTCGGGGTGGTAGCCGACGCTGTGACGCGTCTCCAGCCAGGCCATGGCCTCGGGCACCAAAGTGTCAAGAAGTAAGATGTCCACCCGTCCGTCCCTTTTTTGGAAGTGATGCCGATCGCGCTGATGTCGGAGGCTGTCTGGGCATCCTTTCCGACAGCGCTTTTGTATCGGCAACGCAACACTCTAGTTCTTTCCCATCTCCACGTCGATGCAAAAATTCACTCTCACCAAAGCAGTTTTTCCCGTCGCCGGCCTGGGAACCCGCTTTTTGCCTGCCACCAAGGCCCAGCCGAAGGAAATGCTCCCGGTCGTGGACAAGCCCCTGATCCAGTACGCCGTGGAGGAAGCCTATTCCGCCGGCATCCGGCACATGATTTTCGTGACAGGACGCAATAAACGGGCCATCGAAGACCATTTCGACACCGCCTACGAACTGGAAAACGAGCTGGAGGTGGCCGGCAAGCGCGAACTGCTGGCCATGGTCCGCTCCATGCAGCCGGACGACATGGACTTTTCCTATGTGCGGCAGCCGCGCTCCCTGGGCCTGGGCCATGCGGTGCTGTGCGCCGAGCATCTGGTCGGGCGGGAGCCCTTCGCGGTGCTGCTGGCCGACGACCTGATGGTGGGCAACCCTGGCGGCCCCTCGGTGCTGGCCCAGATGGCGCAGCGCTTCGAGAGCCTTCAGCAGTCGGTGCTGGCGGTGCAGGAAGTCCCTGCCGACCACACCCGGCGCTACGGCATCGTGGCGGCAGACGCAGTGGACGCCGATCTGCTCAAGGTGCGCGCGATGGTGGAAAAACCGGCCCCCGAGGTCGCGCCTTCACGCATGGGGGTGGCGGGCCGCTACATCCTCACGCCGGCCGTTTTTGGCCATATCCGCGGGCAAAGCGCCGGTGTGGGCGGCGAGCTGCAACTGACCGATGGCATTGCCAGCCTGCTGGCCGACGAGGCGGTGTACGCACTGCGCTACCAGGGCAAGCGCTACGACTGCGGCAGCAAGCAGGGCTTCCTGGAGGCCACGGTGGAACTGGCGCTGCAGCATCCCGAGGTGGGGGCGCAGTTCCGCAGCTACCTGCAGGCTCTCCAGCTCGATTGAGTCCAAAGGCGGGGCGCCGCGGTGCGGCACAGGCCCGCGCCCCGGCTAGCGCCGCTTGAGCACGTGGATGAAGTCGCTGCCGGCGGTTTGCTGCTCGACCAGTTCATTGCCCGTCTGCTTGGCAAAGGCCTGGAAATCCCGGGTCGAGCCGGCATCGGTGGACACCACGCGCAGCAACTGGCCGCTGGTCATTTCCGTCAGGGCTTTCTTGGCCTTCAGGATAGGCAGCGGGCAGTTCAGGCCGCGGGTGTCGAGCTCTTTGTCGATGTTCATGGCAATCCTTGTGTTGCCGCTATTTTAGGCAAGTGGCGGCGCTGCTGTGCCAGCCGTTCACCCGGCTCAATCTGCTCGCTTGGCCCATTCCACAAACTCCGGCTCATGGCCGCGCGTGCGCAGCCAGTCGGCCAGCGCGTAGCCAGTGCCGGCGGGCCAGCATTTGATCTGGTCCAGGTCATACAGCCGGTAATCCACCAGCTCCGGGGAGAGCTTCACCTCGCCGGTACAGACGGCATGGTAGGCAATGATCACCTGGTTCATGCGCTGGAAGTCATACACGCCGATCAGGTCCAGCGCGTGGGTCTGCAGACTGGTTTCTTCGAGGATTTCGCGGGCGATGCCCTCCTGCGGCGTCTCGCCCGCCTCCATGAAACCGGTGATCAGCGCATACATCTTGCCGGGCCAGGCGGCATTGCGCGCCAGCAGCACCTGGCCGTGGTATTCGATCACCGCCGCCAGCACCGGCGTGGGGTTGTTCCAGTGGGTGTAGTCGCAGGCCGGGCAGCGCAGGCGGGCTTTTTCACCGCCGTCCTCCATCTCGGCGCGCATCGCCAGCGGCGTCGCGCACTGCGGGCAGAACCGGAAGTCCTGCATCATGCCGGGAACACACCGGTCGAGAGGTAGCGGTCCCCGCGATCACAGACGATGAAGACGATCACGGCGTTGGTCACCTTCTCGGCAATCTGCTGCGCCACCCAGCAGGCGCCCGCTGCCGAGATGCCGGCAAAAATGCCTTCCTCGCGAGCCAGGCGGCGGCACATGTCTTCGGCGTCGGCCTGGCTCACCAGCACCAGTTCATCCACCCGGCTCGGGTCATAAATGCTCGGCAGGTATTCCTGCGGCCACTTGCGGATGCCCGGAATGCGGGAGCCCTCGCTCGGCTGCGCGCCGATGATGCGAACGCCCGGGTTTTGCTCCTTCAGGTAGCGCGAAACCCCGGTGATGGTGCCCGTTGTCCCCATCGCACTGACAAAATGTGTCACCTTGCCTGACGTATCTGTCCATATTTCAGGGCCCGTGGTCTCGTAATGGATGCGGGGGTTGTCCGGGTTGGCGAACTGGTCGAGCACCCGGCCCTTGCCCTCTTTCTGCATCTGCTCGGCCAGGTCGCGCGAGTATTCAATGCCGGCACTTTTGGGGGTCAGGATCAATTCGGCGCCAAAGGCCTTCATGGTCTGGGCGCGCTCGATGCTCAGGTCCTCGGGCATGATGAGGATCATGCGGTAGCCCTTGATGGCCGCGGCCATCGCCAGCGCAATGCCGGTGTTGCCCGAGGTGGCCTCGATCAGGGTGTCGCCGGGCCGGATGTCGCCGCGCTCTTCGGCGCGCCGGATCATGGACAGCGCCGGACGGTCCTTGACCGAGCCGGCCGGGTTGTTGCCTTCGAGTTTGCCAAGGATCACATTGCCGCGGGCAGCGTTCTCTTTGGCACCAATGCGTTGCAGTGCGACCAGCGGCGTTTTGCCGATCGCGTCTTCGATCGTGGGATAGTTCATACGCCACACTGTGCCATAATTTATGGCTTCGCTCCTCGCGGCCCGGGTGGTGAAATTGGTAGACGCAGGGGACTCAAAATCCCCCGACGAAAGTCGTGCCGGTTCGATTCCGGCCCCGGGCACCAGATTGCAAAAATGCTGTGAAAAAAGCCGCCGGCGCGCCCTGCCCTGGCGGCTTTTTTTCGTCTGGCTGACGAGGGCTTCACTGTTGAAAAATCGGGCAGAAAATTTGCCCCTGCGGCTTGCCAGGGCGTGGAATAAGGCGCATTCTTGAATCGCGGCATTTCCGCGAGTTCCGGAGTCTGTCATGCGCACGTTCCGCCCCTGGTGCAAGCCCGTCACAGCCCTCACATCGGCCGCGCTGGTAGCGCTTTGCCTGCTGTGCGGCGCCCTGCTGACCGACACCGCACGGGCGGCCACGCCCAAACCTGCTGCAGCCCAGACCACGATCAACGCCCTGGCCCGCGCCAGCGCAGCTGTGGTCGGCATCAGGGTGAGCGTGGACGAGGAGGCGCGCTCCGCCGAAACCCTCGGACAGCGACGCACAGGCTCGGGGGTGGTGATCAGCGCTGACGGCCTGATCCTGACCATCGGCTACCTGATGCTGGAGGCCGAGCAGATCGAAATCATCACCCAGGACAACAAAACCGTGCCGGCCCGGACGGTAGCCTATGACCTGGCCACGGGTTTTGGGCTGATCCGGCCGCTGCTGCCGCTGCCGGCGGGCAGTGCGGTGGCGCCAGTCACACTGGGCAACAGCAAGGAACTGCAGGCCGGTGAAGCGCTGATGGCTGTCACCGGTCCGCAACAGGATGACGACGCCGATGTCAGCATGACGCGCCTGATCAGCCGCCGGGCCTTTTCCGGCAGCTGGGAATACCACATCGACACCGCACTCTTCACCAGCCCGCCGGTGGCCGCCAGTGGCGGCAACCACAGCGGGGCGCCGCTGTTCAACCAGAAGGGCGAACTGGTGGGCATCGGCTCGCTGCTGGTGGCCGACGCCACCGGCAACAACCGCCGCCTGCCCGGCAACATGTTTGTGCCGGTGGATCTGCTCCGTCCCATCCTGGTCGAGCTGCAGAAGAACGGCAGCAGCCTCCAAAGCCACCGCCCCTGGCTCGGTGTGACGTCCACCGATCAGGAGGGCCGCGTGCAGATCGTACGGGTGAGCAAGGGCAGCCCGGCCGAAAACGCCGGCCTGGAAACCGGTGACGTGGTGCTGGCCATCGACGACGCCAAGGTCACCACGCTGGAGGCCTTCTACAAAAAACTCTGGGACCGCTCGGCACCCGACGCCGAGATCCGGCTCACCGTGCTGCAGGGCGCCGACATCCGGACCATCGTCATCAAGGCGCAGGACCGCATGCTGACGCTCAAGCAACCTTCACGCATCTGAGGCGGCCAGACCCTGCGCCACCGTGGGGTAGTGCAGGCTCAGGCGCAGCTCCTTCTTGAGCCGGGTGTTGTCGAGCTGGCGCGACTCGCTCATGAAGCTCAGCAGCATCAGGGGCAGGGCATCCCGCGCCGCATGGCGCGCCATGCGCGGCGGACGTGGCAGGCCGTACAGGTCGGCGGCCATGTCAAAGTAGTCGCCCATCATCAGGCGGGTGTCGTCGCTGGCATGGCTGACGCGCTGGGGCTTGCCGCGCCACAGGGCGGCCAGGCAGGCGCGCGCGAGGTCATCGGCATGGATGTGGTTGGTGTACACGTCGTCTTCGGGGCGCAGCACGGGCGTGCCCTTGAGCAGCCGCCCGCGCGGCGTGCCGCCTTCACGGTCCGGCGCATAGATGCCGGGGATGCGCAGAATATGCACCGGCGTGCCGGTGGCACGGCCCAGCAGGCGGACCTGCCCCTCGGCATCGACGCGGCGCCAGGCGCGCGGTGTGTGCGGATTGACCGCCCTGACCTCGGTCACCTGCTCGCCGGCGCAATCGCCATAGACCCCGCTGGTGGACCCGTACACCAGCGACTGCGGCAGGCTGCGCAGCCGCAGCGCGCGCATCAGGGCCAGCGTGCGCGGGTCGGTCTTCCAGTCGGGCTCATGGTTGGGCGGTGGCGCCAGGTGCACCACCCGCGTGGCCAGCCCGGCCAGCCGCCTCAGGCTGGCGGCATCGTCCAGATTGCCCGGCAGCGGCACCAGCCCGGCCGCGCGCAGCGCTGGCACCCGATCGGGTGACGAGGTGAGCGCCAGCACACGCACGCGCGCCGGCAGTTGCCGGGCCACGCGCAGGCCGACGTCGCCGCAGCCGACGATGAGCACGCGCTGCCGGCGGAAGCGGAATGGCAGGGCGCCGACGGGATTCAGGTTTGAGGGCAAAATTGGGGCTCGCCGGACGACAGTCCGGAAAAAAACAATGCATTGAACGACACCTGCCAAGGATAACGACTATGAGCTTCAACGTGACCGTGCAACCCAGCGGCAGGGCTTTTGTGGCCCAGGCCGACGAGGCCCTGCTGGCGGCAGCGATTCGCCAGGGCATTGGCCTGCCTTATGGTTGCAAGGACGGCGCCTGCGGCTCCTGCAAGTGCAAAAAGCTCGAAGGCAGCGTGACCCATGGCCCACACCAGTCCAAAGCCCTGTCACCCGAGGAAGAGGCCAACGGCTTCATCCTGACCTGCTGTGCCACGGCGCACAGCGATGTGGTGATCGAGTCACGCCAGGTCACCGACGAAAGTGCCTACCCGATCAAGAAAATGCCGGTGCGCATCGCCAGCATGGCGCGTGCCTCGCACGACGTGATGGTGGTGCGCCTGCAGTTGCCGGCCAGCGATGTCTTCAAGTACCACGCCGGCCAGTATGTGGAGTTCCTGCTGCGCGACGGCGACCGCCGTGCCTATTCCATGGGCAACGCACCGCACACCCAGTCCGACACACCGGGCGTGGAACTGCACATCCGCCACATGCCAGGCGGCAAGTTCACCGACCACGTGTTCGGACCGATGAAGGAAAAAGAGATCCTGCGAATTGAAGGCCCCTACGGCAGCTTCTTCCTGCGCGAGGACAGCACCAAGCCCATGGTGCTGCTGGCCTCCGGCACCGGCTTTGCACCCATCAAGGCGCTGATCGAACACCTGCAGTTCAAGAACATCCAGCGTCCCGCGGTGCTGTACTGGGGCGGCCGCCGCCCCGCCGACCTGTACATGAACGACTGGGTGCAGGCCAGGCTGGCGGAAATGCCCCAGCTCAGTTATGTGCCGGTGATCTCCGACGCCTTGCCGGAGGACAACTGGACCGGCCGCACCGGCTTTGTCCACAAAGCCGTGCTGCAGGACTTCGCCGACCTCTCGGACCATCAGGTGTATGCCTGCGGCGCACCGATCGTGGTCGACTCGGCCCGTGAGGAATACAGCGCCGTCGCCGGCCTGCCCCCCGAGGAGTTCTACGCCGACGCCTTCACCACCGCCGCCGACAAGGCCAGGGCTGTCGCCTGACGATCAACCGCAGGCGGCACCGTCGAGCCTGCGGTCAGGCGGGTGACGGGACCTCACTTGCTGGCTGGTTTGGCCACCTGCCGGTCGTGCTTTTGCCGGTAAATGGCGCGGCTGGCGTGGTTTTCTTCACGCAGCAGTTTGCGGCGCTCGGCACGCGTGACCTTGCCATCCGATTTCGCTTTGGCCTCGTCGGCCGCGATCTTCGCTTCGCGTTTGTCCAGGCGATTGGTTTCCTGCGCCGTGAGTTGACCTGAGCTCACGCCCTGGTCAATGCGCTTTTGCTGGTTGACCTGGCGCTGATCGATTTTGGGTGTCGCCAGCGGATCGGCAGGAGCCGCTGCGGGTGCCTGCGCAAAAACAGCGCCACCGGCAACGGTCAGGGCCAATGCGGCCAGCAGGGTATGGATCTTCATGATGATTTTCTCCAGTGTGGGTGAGTTGATGAAACCGTATGGGCTGCAGCACCATGTCCTGCACAACGCGACGCCCACCCCGCCACGACGACCGTCATCTGTAACATCCGGGTAAAGAAACATGAAGCCAGCCTGCCCGCTGTTTTTCCGGACAATACGCGCATGAACACACCGACCTGCAAGCTCCCAGCCCTTCAACCCCGCGGCCGCCGGCGCCTCGCCGCCCGGGTCCTCGCCCTCGCCTGCCTGGCCACCCTGGCGCCGTGGTCCGTCGCGCAGACGCTGGCACCGCCGGCCAAAGTCATGCGCCTCATCGTGCCTTACGCTGCTGGCGGACCCATCGACGCCACGGCGCGCCTGATGGCGGAGCGCGTCAAGGACACGCTGGGAACGGTCATCATCGAGAACAGGCCGGGTGGCGGCGGCAACATCGGCGTGGATGCGATTGCCAAGGCCGCCCCCGACGGCATGACCATTGGCATTGCCGCCGTGGCCACGCACGCGATCAATCCGTGGCTCTACGGCAAGATGCCCTACAACGCGGCGACGGATTTCGCGCCCATCACCCAGATGCTGCGCGTCCCCAATGTGCTGGTGATGAACGCCGACACGGCTCGGCGCCTCAACATCAACACGCTGGCCGACCTCATCCGGTATGCCAAGGCCAACCCGGCCAAGCTCAATTACGCCAGCGGTGGCAACGGCAGCGCGGGCCATCTGGCAGGTGAAATGTTCAAGGCGCAGGCAGGCATTTTTGCGCTGCACATTCCCTACAACGGCGGCAACCCCGCGCAGCTGGCCTTGCTGAGCGGCCAGGTGGACTTCAACTTCGACAACCTGGCCACCGCGTCCGGCAACATCAAGGCCGGCAAGCTCAAGGCCCTGGCGGTGACCACCGCCAAACGCAGCGCGGTGCTGCCCGACGTACCAGCCGTGGCCGAAACACTGAAGGGCTTCGAGATCGACACCTGGTGGGGCCTGGTGGCACCCGCTGCCACGCCGCGGGATGTGGTGGCCAAGCTGAACCAGGCGTTTGTTGCTGCACTGGAAGCACCGGAAACCAGGGCCAGGTTTGCCACCCTGATGGCAGAACCTGTGGGCAATACGCCTGAGCAATTTGGTGCCTTCATGAAGGCTGAACTCAGCAAATACGAAAAAGTGGTGAAGGCTTCCGGCGCCCGCGTCGACTGAGTGTCGATGACCCGGGCGATCTGAGGGGTGTCGCGGTTACCGTGTGGAGCACGGCCTTTCAGGCAGGGGCCGCAGGCGCAGCACCCCCCGGCAGAGCGCTACACGCCGTGAGCGAAGGTGGGGGCCGGGTTACTCGCCTAGGTAGGCAGCGCGCACGCGGGGATCGTTGAGCAACTGTTTGGCGTCGCCATTCATCGTGACGTTGCCAGACTCCATGACATAGCCGCGGTTGGCAATGCCCAGCGCGCGGCTGGCGTTCTGCTCGACCAGCAGCACGGTCACGCCGCGGGCCGAGACGTCCTTGACCACCTCGAAAATCTTGTCAACCATGATGGGCGAGAGGCCCATGGAAGGCTCGTCCAGCAGCAGCACCTTGGGCCGGCTCATCAGCGCGCGGCCCATGGCCAGCATCTGCTGCTCGCCGCCGGACATGGTGCCGGCCAGTTGGTCCTTGCGCTCGCGCAGGCGGGGAAAAAGCACAAACATCTTTTCCATGTCGGCAGCGATCTCGCTGTTGTCGCTGCGGATGTAGGCACCCATCTGCAGGTTCTCGGTGATCGTCATGCGGGTGAAGACACCGCGGCCTTCCGGCACCATGGCCAGGCCTTCCTTGACCAGATCCCAGGCGCCGCGACCCTTGATGCTCTTGCCCAGGTACTGGATGTCGCCATCGAGCATGGGCAGCGTGCCGGTGATGGCCTTCATGGTGGTGGTCTTGCCGGCACCGTTGGAGCCGATCAGCGTCACCAGTTCGCCCTCGTTGACTTCGAAGTCAACACCCTTGACAGCCTGGATGCCGCCGTAGGCCACCTTGAGGCCCGTCACTTTGAGAAGTGTGTTTGCCATGTTGTTGTTTCCCTTCAATGACCGGTGCCCAGATAGGCGGTGATCACTTTTTCATCTTTTTGCACATCCGCCGGTGCACCTTCGGCAATCTGTTTGCCATAGTCGAGCACGGTGACGCGGTCGCACAGGCCCATCACCAGCTTCACGTCGTGCTCGATGAGCAGGATGGTGCGGTTGTCCTTGCGGATCTGGTCGATGAGTTCGCGCAGCTGCACTTTTTCCGTCGCGTTCATGCCGGCGGCTGGTTCGTCCAGCGCAATCAGTTGCGGGTCGGTCGCGAGGGCTCGGGCAATTTCCAGGCGCCGCTGGTCGCCGTAACTGAGCGTACGCGCCTTGAAGTCGGCGTACTTGCTGATGCCCACGTAGTCGAGCAGCTCATGGGAGCGCTTGGCGATTGCCGCTTCTTCATGCTTGAAACCGGGGGTGCGGAACACCGCGCCGAGCAGGCCGGAATGGGTGCGGATGTGCCGCCCGACCATCACGTTCTCCAGCGCCGTCATGTCGGCGAACAGACGGATGTTCTGGAAGGTGCGGGCAATGCCGGCCTTGGCCACTTCATGCACAGCGGTGGGTTTGTAGGGCTTGCCGGCCAGCTCGAAGGTGCCGCTGTCGGGTGTGTACAGGCCGGTGAGCACATTGAAGAAGGTGGTCTTGCCGGCGCCGTTGGGGCCTATCAGTCCGTAGACCTGGCCACGCTCGATGTGGATGCCGACATCGGAGAGGGCCTGCAAACCGCCGAAGCGCTTGGAAACACCGCTGACTTTAAGAATGGTTTCGCTCATGTCCATTCTCCTTAGGGGTTGATTGACTGGATGGGGTCTTTGCCGACCGGCTTGTTCAGCGACTTGCCGTGCTCCGAGGCGGGCCACAGGCCCCGCGGACGCATCAGCATGATGGTGATCATGGCCAGTGCGATCAGCAACTGGCGCAGGATGGCGGAGTCGAGCCGTCCGTCCGTCATGGCCTGCAGCGGGCCGGCCACATGGCGCAGCACCTCGGGCAAGGCGGCCAGCAGCAAGGCGCCGAGGATGACGCCGGGCAGATGGCCGATACCCCCCAGCACCACCATGGCCACGATCATCACCGACTCCATCAGGCTGAAGGATTCCGGCGAGACAAAGCCCTGAAAGGCCGCGAACATGGAGCCCGACACACCGCCGAAGGTGGCGCCCATGCCGAAGGCCAGCAGCTTCATGTTGCGGGTGTTGATGCCCATGGCCTTGGCGGCGATTTCGTCTTCGCGGATGGCCATCCAGGCGCGGCCAATGCGGGAGTTCTCCAGGCGGTAGCAGACGACGACCGAGAAGATCACCAAGGCCAGGAACAGGTAGTAGTACATCGACACCGAGTTGAAATCAATGCCGAACAGGGAGTGCGTCTTGCCCAGGTCGAAGCCGAAGAACTTCATCGAATCGATCTGGCTGATACCCTTGGGGCCGTTGGTCAGGTTGATGGGGCGGTCCAGGTTGTTCAGGAAAACCCGGATGATCTCGCCGAAGCCCAGCGTCACGATGGCCAGGTAGTCGCCACGCAGCTTGAGTGTGGGCGCGCCCAGCAGCACCCCGAAAAGCCCCGCCAGCGCTGCTGCTGCAGGAATGATGGCCCAGATGGGCAGGTGCAGGCCCTCGGGAAAAGCCGCTGCAATGGCCGGAAAGGCCTCCGCCAGGTGCGGCGATCCGAGCAGCGCAAACAGGTAGGCGCCGACGGCGAAGAAGGCCACGTAGCCCAGATCGAGCAGGCCGGCATAGCCGACCACGATGTTCAGGCCCAGGGCCAGCAGCACATAGAGCAGCGCCATGTCCACAATGCGGACCCAGGCGTTGCCGCCCTGCTGCAGGATCAGCGGCAGCACCAGCAGGGCCACCGCGACGATCAAAAACTTCACGAGTTTGTTGGGTTTCATCAGAGGTTCTCCTAGGGACGGCCGGGCATCAGGCCCGGTCTGCCACACGCTCACCCAGCAGGCCGGAGGGGCGCAGGGTCAGCACAAAAATCAGCACAATGAAGGCGAAGATGTCGGAGTATTGGCTGCCCAGCACCCCGCCGGTCAGCGGGCCGATATAGCCTGCACCGATGGACTCGATCAGTCCGAGCAGGATGCCGCCGAGCACCGCGCCACCCAGATTGCCGATACCGCCGAAAACAGCCGCCGTGAAGGCCTTGAGGCCAGGCAGGAAACCCATGGTGTGCTGCACGGTGCCGTAGTTGGAGGCATACATCACGCCAGCCAGCGCCGCCAGCACCGCGCCGATGATGAAGGTGGCGGAGATGACGGTGTCCGGCCGCACGCCCATCAGGGCCGCCACGCGCGGGTTCTCGGCCGTGGCGCGCATGGCCCGGCCCAGCTTGGTGTAATGCACCAGCCACATCAGCACGGAAAGAGACACGGCCGTGGCCCCCAGAATAAAGATCTGCGTCACGGTGATGACCGCGCCGCCCACCTGGAACGGCTCGCTCGGGAGCAGCGTGGGATAGGCCTTGTAGTTGGGCTTCCAGATGATCATGGCCAGCGTCTGCAGCAGCAGCGACATGCCGATGGCAGTGATCAGCGGGGCCAGCTTGGGCGAATTGCGCAGCGGCCGGTAGGCGATTTTCTCGATCGCGAAGTTGAGCGCGCCGCACACCACAAAGGCGATCAGCAGCGAGATCAGCAGGATCAGCCAGCCGGGCGTGCCGGGCATGGAGGACTGCATCAGCCCGATGATGGTCCAGCTGGTGAGCGCACCCACCATCAGGACCTCGCCGTGGGCAAAATTGATCAGGTTGATGATGCCGTAGACCATGGTGTAACCCAAGGCGATCAAGGCATACATGCTGCCCAGGACCAGACCGTTGATGATCTGCTGAAGCAAGACTTCCATAACGCACTCTCCCGATTGATTGAAGCCGCCAACCCCGTTGGCATCGCACACCCGCAGGATCACCGCGGGCTGGCACAAGCTAACAAAAAGCCCGCCGATCAAAACCAGAAGACCTGGCATCGTTGGCGAGCTGATGAAGAAATTGTAGCCAGCGAGGCTTAGCGAGAATCGGGCCAACACCCCGGTTTTTCCCGGGTTTACCCTCGCGAAGAGGGCTTTGGAGGCCTTGAAAACGGCTTTATCAGCCGGTTTTTATTTTTATAAGTTTTACTTATTATTTTTATTTTTTAGCTCATTCAGCTTATCGGATATGCGTATTTCCAGACCCCGGTTGACCGGTCGGTAGAACTGCGGCGGTGCCATGCCTTCGGGGAAATAGTTCTCGCCGGCGGCAAATCCGTCCTCTTCGTCATGGGCGTAACGGTAGTTCTTGCCGTAATCCAGCTGCTTCATCAGTTGGGTCGGCGCGTTGCGCAGGTGCAGGGGCACGGGCCGGGTGCCGTCCTGCTTGATGAAGGCCTTGGCCTCGTTAAAGGCCTTGTAGACCGCGTTCGATTTGGGCGCCACCGCCAGATAGACCACGCACTGGGCCAGCGCCAGCTCGCCCTCGGGCGTGCCCAGCCGTTCGTAGACGTCAGCCGCATCCAGCGCCAGCCGGAGCGCTCGCGGATCGGCCAGGCCGATGTCTTCACTGGCCATGCGAATCAGGCGCCGGGCCATGTAGCGGGGCTCCGCACCACCATCGAGCATGCGCATGAACCAGTAGAGTGCAGCATCAGGGTCGGAGCCGCGTACCGACTTGTGCAGGGCGGAGATGGTGTCGTAGAACTGCTCGCCGCCCTTGTCGTAGCGGCGCAGGCGCTCGCCCAGCACCTTCAGGAGCCAGGCGTCGGTCACTTCTGAAATTTTCTCGGACTTCGCCGCCACGCCCAATGATTCCAGCGTGTTGAGCAGGCGCCGCGCGTCGCCGTCGGCGTAGGCCACCAGCCGGTCTGCCGCGGTGGGCGCCACGGTGTCAATGGTGGGCAAGGCATGTTCTGCCAGTACCCGTTCCACGATCTTTTGCAGATCCTCCGGGCCCAGCGGCTGCAGCACGTAAACCACGGCCCGAGACAGCAGCGCGGAGTTGACTTCAAACGACGGGTTTTCGGTGGTCGCGCCGATGAAGGTGAACAAGCCGCTCTCCACGTGCGGCAAAAAGGCGTCCTGCTGACTCTTGTTGAAGCGGTGGACCTCGTCGACGAACACCATGGTGCGCCGGCCGGACTGCGCCTGCCAGATGGTGGCCTGCTCCACCGCTTCGCGGATGTCCTTGACGCCACCGAGCACGGCCGAGATGGTGATGAAATGGGCGTCGAAGCTGCTGGCCATGAGCCGCGCAATGGTGGTCTTGCCCACACCGGGCGGCCCCCAGAGGATGCAGCTGTGCGGCTGGCCGGATTCGAAGGCGATGCGAAGCGGCATGCCCTCGCCCAGCAGGTGTTGCTGGCCGATGACCTCGCCAAGATGCGCGGGCCGCAGCCGCTCGGCCAGGGGCACCTGCGCAGGGAGCTTGCTGTCCATCCTGGAGGCCATGGGTCTGTCTGCTGGAAAGCGGGGGCGTGAGGGCGTTTACTGCCGGATCACATCCGCGCCAGCCGGCGGCTTGAACTGGAAGCCGGCCGCAGCGAGCGAGGGATTGACTTCAAACTGCGTGAAGGTCATCACCGACTTCTGGCCGAAGCTGTCGAGGATTTCCAGCATGGCCAGCTCGCTGCCCTTGTCGGTCGCGCGAAAGCCGACGCTGATGCTCTGCAGCTGCCCCTCTTTGGCTTTGGGCGTGGCCTGCACCCACTGCAGTCCCGCCCGCTCGGGTTGTGCCACCAGCGTGAAGTCCGCCTCCAGCCCCTTGAGGTCGGCCGCTGCCGCAATCACCGCAGCCGGTGTGCCGTTGAGCACCTGCGCCAGCTTGCGCGACGTGACCTGGTTCAGGTCCATGTCGTGCAGCCACAGCGTTTGCCCGTCGGCGACGATGCTCTGCTCGAACGGCTTTCTGTAAATGAACTTGAAGCGGTTCGGCCGCAGGAATTCGAACGTGCCGCTGGAGGTTTTGGTTTTGGCCGCCTGCCCTTCCCTGGGTGGGCTGGTCACCACCTGGGTGAAGCTGGCGCGGCCGCTGCGGGTGTTCTTGATAAAAAGCTCGAGCGCCTGGAGTCCTGCGCTGGCGGCCGGCTGCGCGCCGGCAGTCAACGGAATCACCAGCGCCGTCGTGCAGGCCGCCGCCCACAGGGCCCGGGTGGCCCAGCGCGACCGGAGGCCGGTGGTGCCCGGGGGAGATGTCAGTGTGTTCATCATGTGCAAACCATAAGAAAATGGGTGAGTTTGGTCCGTGAGACCACAGCTTGCCCCAGTGATGTGTCGGTCCGGTATAGGCGCGGTAAACCCCGTGCTGTCGTCATTCGGCCCGCGATGGCACCAGAATCTCGCGCTGGCCGCTGCCACTCATGGCGCTGACCAGGCCCGCCTTTTCCATGTCCTCCACCAGCCGGGCTGCGCGGTTGTAGCCGATTTTCAGGTGGCGCTGCACCAGCGAAATGCTGGCCTTGCGGTTCTTGAGCACCACTTCCACCGCCTGGTCGTACATCGGGTCTTTCTCACCGCCGCCGTTGCCTCCGCCCTCGCCCAGCAGGTCGCCGTCTTCGCCGTCGACCGTGCCGCCTTCCAGCACCCCGTCGATGTAATTGGGTTCGCCCTGCTGCTTCAGGTAAGCCACCACGCGGTGCACTTCATCGTCGCTCACAAAGGCGCCATGCACGCGGATCGGAAAGCCGGTGCCACTGGGCATGTACAGCATGTCGCCCATGCCCAGCAGCGCCTCGGCGCCCATCTGGTCGAGGATGGTGCGGCTGTCGATCTTGCTGCTGACCTGGAAGGACAGGCGCGTCGGAATGTTGGCCTTGATCAGGCCGGTGATCACGTCCACGCTGGGGCGCTGGGTGGCCAGCACCAGGTGGATGCCGGCCGCGCGGGCTTTTTGCGCCAGGCGGGCGATGAGCTCTTCGATCTTCTTGCCCACCACCATCATCAGGTCGGCCAGCTCGTCGATCACCACCACGATATAGGGCAGGCGCTCCAGCGGCTCGGGCTGCTCGGGCGTCAGGCTGAAGGGGTTGTAGATGAACTCGCCCCTGGCCTTGGCTTCGTCCAGCTTGGTGTTGTAGCCGGCCAGGTTGCGCACACCCAGCTTGCTCATCAGCTTGTAGCGCTTTTCCATTTCGGCCACGCACCAGTTCAGGCCATGGGCCGCCTGGCGCATGTCGGTGACCACCGGCGCCAGCAGATGCGGAATGCCTTCGTAGACGCTCATCTCCAGCATCTTCGGGTCGATCAGCAGCAGGCGCACATCGCGGGCGTCGGCCTTGTACAGCAGGCTCAGGATCATCGCGTTGATACCGACCGATTTGCCTGAGCCGGTGGTGCCCGCCACCAGGCAGTGCGGCATCTTGGCGAGGTCGGCCACCACGGCGGCGCCGCTGATGTCCTTGCCCAGACCAATGGTCAGCATGGACTTGGCCTCGTTGTACACCTGCGAGCCGAGAATCTCGCTGAGCTTGATCGACTGGCGCTTGGCGTTGGGCAGCTCCAGTGCCATGTAGTTCTTGCCGGGAATGGTTTCGATCACGCGGATGGACACCAGGCTCAGCGCACGCGCCAGGTCCTTGGCGAGGTTCACCACCTGCGAGCCCTTCACGCCGGTGGCCGGCTCGATCTCGTAACGGGTGATGACCGGACCAGGCGCCGCCGCCACCACGCGGACCTCGACGCCGAAGTCCTTGAGTTTTTTCTCGATCAGCCGCGAGGTCATCTCCAGCGTTTCGGGCGCCACCGTCTCCTGCCGCAGCAGCGCGCCGTCGAGCAGATCCACCTGCGGCAGCTTGGAGTCCGGCATCTCACTGAACAGCGGTTTTTGCCGTTCCTTGGCGACGCGCTCGCTCTTGGGAATGTCGACCAGCGTGGGCTCGATCAGCACGGGCACCGGGTGATGCTCTTCAATCTCGATGCGTTCATCGACCAGCGTTTCCTCGCGCTCGCGCGCCGCGAGCTTGCCCAGGGCGAGGTCTTCGGCCATCTCGCGCTTTTCGCGGCGGCCTTCGATGAAATTATCGATCCACGCCCCAACCCGCAGCGCCACCTGGGCCCATGAGAAACCGAACACCACCGAAACAGCAATCACACCGAAGGCAATGAACACCAGGCCGGAGCCTGCAAACCCCAGCCACTTCACGCCCAGGCTGCCCGCCAGATAGCCCAGCACGCCGCCGGCATGGCCGGGCAGACGGAATTCAAAACGGTAAAGACGCGACCACTCCAGCGCCGCACTGGCCAGCAGCAGCACGGCCAGCCCCAGCCAGAAGCGTGATCGGGCAGACAGCGCGCCGGTTTCCGCTGCGGCCGCCTCGCCGCGCAGCCAGCGCGCCAGCGAGGACAACCAGACGTGGGCACCAGCCGCCAGCGCCCACCAGACCGAGAAACCGAGCAGGAAATAGCTGGCATCGGCCAGCCAGGCCCCCAGGCGACCGCCCCAGTTGCGCGTCACCGGCTGCATGCCGCCGACCAGTTCGGCGGTGCCGGAGGTGGACCAGGCAGCGTCCTGGGAGGAGTAGCTCAGCAGGGCCACCAGCCACAGCAGCAGGCCCAGCAAGCCGAGGATGAGGCTGACTTCGTGCGCGAACCGCTTGACGCCGACAGGCGCGCCTGTCGAGGGGGAATTTCGGGAGTTCAGGGTGTCTAGGGAGTAAGTCATGGCTCGGGGCAGAGCTTAACGCAGTTGACCATCCCGGACGCGGGTGGCGCAGCCGTCGAGGCAGAGGCGCCCCAACCCGTCAGCCCAGCGTGTGGAGCCGCTCCATGATCAGCACGGAACCGTCGTCGCGGGTTTCGATGAAGCCCCGCTCCTCGAGGTCCTTCATGACCCGGCTGACCATCTCGCGCGAGGCCCCCACCACCTTGGCCAGGTCCTGGCGCGACACCTTGTCGCGGATCACGGCGTTGCCGGCGTTGTCCTGTGCTGCGGATTCGAGCAGTGCCCTTGCCACACGGCCATACACGTCCATCAGGGCCAGGGACTCGATCTTACGGTCGGCCTGCCGCAGGCGCTGCACCAGGCCCTTGAGCACGGCATAGGCCATGGAGCTGTTCTCGGGCAGGCAGCGGGCAAACTCCAGCCGGCCCAGGATCAGAGCGTCCGTCTGGATTTCGGCGCGCACGGTGGCCGAGTGGGGTTCGTCGTCGATCAGGCTCATTTCACCGACGTAATCGCCGGGGTGCATGGTCGCCAGGATCACTTCGCGGCCACGCGCATCCGTGGCCATGACGCGGGCACGGCCCGTGAGGATGATGGACAAGGCATTGGACTTCTTGCCCTGTTCGACAATGGACTCGCCACGCTTGAAGCGGCGCTTGACGACGGCGGCAGCCACCGACTCGGCCTGTATCGGCGTCAACATTGAAAAAAGCGGCACCCGGCGAATCAATTCAAGATTGGACACCATCGTCGACATATCAGCTTTCTCCCAACCTCGGAGCCGACAGTGGCTCGTTCGAGTTCTTACAATGGTACGGCACCAAAGCCCCTCCGGATTCATCCAGCCTGCACTGGTTTGCTCCGGCGACCCGGGCCATCAGCGCTTGATTTTTGCATGAGCCAGACCCAAATCTACCTGACTTCCCTCTCTTTCCCAATCAGTTTTTCACCATGAAACATTCCAAAGTTCTGATCCTCGGCTCAGGCCCTGCCGGTTACACCGCCGCCGTCTATGCCGCGCGCGCCAACCTCCACCCCGTGCTGATCACCGGCATTGCGCAGGGCGGCCAGCTCATGACCACCACTGATGTGGACAACTGGCCGGCGGACGTCGACGGCGTGCAGGGTCCTGAACTGATGCAGCGTTTCCTGGCGCACGCCGAACGCTTCAACACCGAAATCATTTTTGACCACATCAACCAGGTGGACCTGAGCAAGCGCCCCTTCACGCTCACCGGCGACAGCGGCAGCTACACCTGCGACACGCTCATCATTGCCACAGGTGCGTCGGCCAAATACCTGGGGCTGGAGTCCGAGTCGGCCTTCATGGGCCGCGGGGTCTCGGGCTGCGCCACCTGCGACGGCTTTTTCTACCGCGAGCAGGAAGTCTGCGTGGTGGGCGGCGGCAACACCGCGGTGGAGGAAGCGCTGTACCTCTCCAACATCGCGAGCAAGGTCACGCTGGTGCATCGCCGCGACAAGTTCAAGGCCGAGGCCATCCTGATTGACAAGCTGCACGAGAAGGTGGCTGCCGGCAAGATCGCGCTCCAGTTGCACCACACGCTGGAGCAGGTGCTGGGCGACGCCTCCGGCGTGACCGGCGTGCGCCTCAAAAGCACGCAAACCGGCGCCACGCAGGACATCACCCTCAAGGGCTGCTTCATTGCCATCGGCCACCAGCCCAACACCGACATCTTTGCCGGCCAGCTGGAGATGAAAGACGGCTACATCATCACGAAGACCGGCTTGCAGGGTTTTGCCACCATGACCAGCGTGCCGGGCGTGTTCGCAGCAGGCGATGTGCAGGACCACGTGTACCGCCAGGCCATCACCAGCGCCGGCACCGGTTGCATGGCGGCGCTGGATGCACAGCGGTTCCTGGAGCAGTGAGCAGGCATCAGCCAGCCACCAGCCCGTCCAGAGCCTCGAGCCCCGGGCGGGCGGCTTGCCGGCCCGGGCCGCAAGTGGGGCCCGGCACCCGGATTTGGACAGATTCTGTTTTCAGGCTATAATCGTTAGCTTAGCTGAGCTTTCTTCGGGTCATTTCGCATGGCCTTTCAGGGGCGGCCCAGCATCCGATTTCCAATTTTTTATACGGAGAGTGCTCATGGCACGCGTCTGTCAGGTAACGGGCAAAGGCCCGATGGTGGGAAACAACGTTTCTCACGCCAACAACAAAACCAAGCGCCGGTTCATGCCTAACCTGCAGTACCGCCGTTTCTGGGTCGAGAGCGAGAACCGCTGGGTGCGCCTGCGCATCACCAGCGCCGGTCTGCGCTTGATTGACAAAAAAGGCATCGATGCGATCCTGGTGGATCTTCGTGCCCGCGGCGAAGTCTAAGGAGAACCATCATGGCTAAAGGCGCACGCGAAAAAATCAAGCTGGAATCCACTGCCGGCACCGGTCATTTCTACACGACCACCAAAAACAAGAAAACCACGCCTGACAAGATGCTGATCATGAAATTTGATCCCAAGGCACGCAAGCACGTGGAATACAAGGAAATCAAGCTGAAGTAATTCAGCCTGAATCTGCAGGCACCCTGTGCCCGCACTCCGAACGAACCCGCTGCAACCCAGCGGGTTTTTTCATGCCTGCACGATTTATGCATGCGGGCCCTGGGCCAGACGCACACCGGGCAGGCAGTCGCTTGCTGCATGCGTTGTTGCACGGCGCGGGGATGGGCGCGTTGACGGCCCTCATTTCGCATCCGCTTGACCGACGGTGACACCGACATGGCCCACGACATCCGCGGGGCAAATCTGTGCACCAAAAGAAAAACCGCCCGAGCACGTGAGCACTGGGGCGGTTGGCATGGGGTGACGACACCCCTGCGGACTCTGGAAACTCAGGTCCGGGCGGCGCGCAGCTTCATGGAGAATTCGCGCAGCGCGGCAATGCCGCTTTCTTCTGCACGGTGACACCAGGCCTGCAGATCGCCAGCCAGTTGCTCGCGGGAAGCAGAGGTTGACATCCACATCTGGCGCAACTCTTCGCGCATGGTGACCATCTTGTCGAGCACCGGGTGCTCGGCGCGTACCTGGGCCAGTTGCGGCCTCGCAGCGGCGGGCACCTTGTCGTCATCGCGGTGCAGCCAGCGGTTGGCCGCCTTCAGCACGGACACATCGGCCTGGCGGGCCTTGAGGGCCTCGATCTCGGCGCGTCCGGCACGGCGCAGTTCGCGGGCAAAACCGGCCATCACCTCATAGCGGTGGGCGATCAGGGCTTCGAGGGTCTTCTCGTCGGCCACGGGCTGAATGGTGCCCAGCTGTAGCTTGGGTGGCACTTTCTTGACGGTGGCCAGTCCCACGCGCTCGAGCGCGCGGATGTAGATCCAGCCGATGTCGAACTCGTAGGGCTTGACGGAGAACTTGGCCGACGTCGGATAGGTGTGGTGGTTGTTGTGCAGTTCTTCGCCACCGATCATGATGCCCCAGGGGGAAATGTTGGTGCTGGCGTCAGGTGCCTCGAAGTTGCGGTAGCCCCAGTAGTGACCGATGCCGTTGATGATGCCGGCGGCCGTCACGGGAATCCATGCCATCTGAACGGCCCACACGGCCAAGCCGGCCACGCCGAAAAGGGCCAGGTCGATGATCATCATCAGGCCCACACCCTGCCAGCTGTAGCGGGTGTACAGATTGCGCTCGATCCAGTCGTTGGGGGTACCGTGGCCGTACTTGACCATGGTTTCCTTGTTCTTGCTCTCGGCGCGGTAGAGCTCGGCGCCCTTCCAGAACACCGTCTTGATGCCGTAAGCCTGCGGGCTGTGCGGGTCTTCCGAGGTTTCGCACTTGGCGTGGTGCTTGCGGTGAATCGACACCCACTCCTTGGTCACCTGGCCGGTTCCCAGCCAGAGCCAGAAGCGGAAGAAGTGCGCGGGGATCGCGTGCAGGTCCATGGCACGGTGTGCCTGGTGGCGGTGCAGGTAAATCGTGACGCTGGCGATCGTGATGTGGGTTGTCACCAGGGTGTACAACACAATTTGCCACCAGGTGGCTGCCAGCAGTCCATTGGCCAGCCAGTCAATGGCGGCATCAAACAAAATCATAAATGTCCTTAAATGCGGTCTGTCCCGGTGGCTACCGTGTTCCATCCGGGCAGCTTCGTCAAACGCCCTCTATTGTAAGACCCGGCGCCTCAAACGCCAAGCAGAATCCGAGGCCCCTTAGGGACATCAAAACCTGGCAAATTCCGTTAAAAAATCAGGAACTTTCGACTAAGTTGCGTTAACTTTCGCTAAAAATATCACGATTTTTGCCATACGGCGGCGAAAAACCCGTCCGTCTGGTGCAGGTAGGGCCAGAGCCGCAGGTAGGGTCCGCGGCACAGCCTGTCGGCATATTCCACCCCCAGATGGGTCAACAAGGGGCCTGTTTCAAGGACGTTGAAGTCTTTATTCGCTGCGCTGAAGGCCTCGGCAATCGCCTCGTTTTCCTCGCGAAGAATGCTGCAGGTGGCGTAAACCAGCCGCCCGCCGGGCTTGAGCAGGCGTGCCGCGCTCTGCAAGATCGCCGTTTGCTTGGCCGTGAGCTCTTCAATCGCCTTCGGGTTCTGCCGCCATTTCAGGTCGGGGTTGCGGCGCAGGGTGCCGAGGCCGGAACACGGGGCATCGACCAGCACGCGGTCGATCTTGCCGGCCAGGCGCTTGATGCGGTCGTCGCGCTCGTGGGCGATCGCCACCGGATGCACGTTCGACAGGCCGCTGCGCGCCAGGCGCGGCTTGAGCGCATCCAGCCGGTGGCCCGAGGTGTCGAAGGCATAGAGCCGTCCGGTGCTGCGCATGGAGGCCCCCAGCGCGAGCGTCTTGCCACCGGCACCGGCACAGAAATCGACCACCATCTCGCCGCGCTTGGCATCGACCAGCAAGGCCAGCAACTGGGATCCTTCGTCCTGCACCTCGATGGCGCCTCGCGTGAACACCTCGAGCTTGGCGAGCTGCGGCTTGTCGGCGATGCGCAGACCCCAGGGGGAATACGGCGTGGCCGTGGTCTTGATGCCGGCTTTGGCCAGCTCTTTCTGGACTTCCGCGCGTTTGTCCTTGAGCGTGTTGACGCGCAGATCCAGCCCGGCGGAGGCATTGAGGCTTTCGACCAGCGGCCAGAAATCGTTGCCCAGCTGCTCCTTCAGCGGCTCCACCAGCCACTGCGGCAGGTTGTGGCGATGCAGTTCCATCAGGTCGGCCGGTTTGACCTGGTCGCAGCGGGCGAGCCAGTCCTTTTCCTGCTCGGTCAGTGCACCCAAAAGGAAATCGCGCCCGCTGGCGAACCCGAGGATGGCCAGACGACGCTCGGGGGCACCGCTGCCGTGCTGGGCCAGGTAGGTGAAGAGGTTTTTCTTGCGCAGCACGGTGTAGATCGTTTCGGCCACCGTGGCCCGCTCGCGGGGGCCCAGGCGCAGTTCACGGAAATAGCGCGACACCACCATGTCGGCGGGATGATCGAATTTGAGAACCTGCTTGAGAAGTTCGGCGCAGCTGTCGAGTAAGGCTTTAGGATGCATAAGCTCCCATTGTCCCACCACGGTGTTTGATCGCCCTGTTTGCAAGAGACCTACGCATGTCTGACGCCCTGCCGCCCCTGATTGAAACCCCACCGGGCCTCTACCGCCACTACAAGGGCATGCTGTATGAAGTGGTGGGCACCGTGCGCCACAGTGAAAGCCTGGAGCCGATGACGCTGTACCGCGCGCTGTATGGCGAAAGGGGCTTGTGGGTGCGGCCCGCCGCGATGTTCAATGAAGAGGTGGTGATCGATGGCGTGACGCAGCCGCGCTTTGCCCGGCAACCGGGTGAAGTACCGCGTCCCTGAACCAAAGAAAGGGTGGGGGCAGCGGCGGAGCGTGGGAGCCACCTCACCGATAATCATGGGTTATGCCCGAAACCCACGCTCCCACCGAAATCGAAAAGCAGGTCAAGCGCCGCCGCACGTTTGCCATCATCTCGCACCCCGACGCCGGCAAGACCACGCTGACTGAAAAACTGCTGCTGTTCTCGGGCGCGATCCAGATCGCCGGCAGCGTGAAGGCGCGCAAGGCTGCGCGCCATGCCACCTCGGACTGGATGGAGATTGAAAAGCAGCGCGGCATTTCGGTGGCCAGTTCGGTGATGCAGATGGAATACCGCGACTGCGTGATCAACCTGCTGGACACCCCCGGCCACCAGGATTTCTCGGAAGACACCTACCGCGTGCTCACTGCGGTGGACGCCGCGCTGATGGTGATCGACGCGGCCAACGGTGTCGAGCCGCAGACGCGGCGCCTGCTGCAGGTCTGCCGCGCCCGCAACACCCCCATCCTGACCTTCGTCAACAAGATGGACCGCGAGGTCCAGGACCCGATGAGCGTGATGGACGAGATCGAGCGCGAGCTCGGCATGACGGTGGTGCCCTTCACCTGGCCGGTCGGCATGGGCAAGCTCTTCCACGGCGTGTACGACCGCCGCGAGGACCGCATGCGCGTCTTCAGCCCCGGCGAGGAAAAAGCCGGCGGCGACGACGAAATCCTGGCCGGGCTGGACAACGCCGAGGCCGCCAAACGCTTCGGCGCCGAATACGCACAGGCGCAGGGCGAGATCGAACTGGTTGCTGGCGCCACGCCGGCGTTTGACCGCAACGAATTCCTGGCTGGCCGGCAGACGCCGATGTTCTTCGGTTCGGCCATCAACAACTTCGGCGTGCAGGAAGTGCTGGATGCGCTGGTGGACCTGGCGCCGGCACCGGCCGAGCGCGAGTCCATCCAGCGCGTGGTGCACCCTGAAGAGAAAAAATTCTCTGGCGTGGTGTTCAAGATCCAGGCCAACATGGACCCGGCGCACCGCGACCGCATTGCGTTCCTGCGCGTGGCCAGCGGCGAGTTCACCCGCGGCATGCGCCTCAAGGTGGTGCGCAGCGGCAAGGAGCTGCGGCCCAACACGGTGGTGAGCTTCATGAGCCAGCGCCGCGAACTGCTCGACACTGCCTTTGCCGGCGACATCATCGGCATTCCGAACCACGGCGTGCTGCAGCTCGGCGACACGCTCACCGAAGGCGAGGCCTTGCAGTTCACCGGCCTGCCCTTCTTTGCACCGGAGATGTTCCGCGCGGTGGAGGTGGCCGACCCGCTGCGCAGCAAGCAGCTGCGCGCCGGCCTCACGCAACTCGGCGAAGAAGGTGCGATCCAGGTGTTTCGCCCCATCGCCGGCTCACTGCTGTTGCTCGGCGCCGTGGGCCAGCTTCAGTTTGAAGTGGTCGCTCACCGTCTGGAACATGAATATGGCGTCAAGGCGCGCATCATGGGCAGCCAGTTCAATCTGGCGCGCTGGGTCACCAGCGAGGACCCGAACGAGCTGAAGAAATTCATCGACGCCAACTCCCACCGGGTCGCGCTTGACGCGGTCGATGCGCCCACGCTGCTGGTGGACCACAGTGCCACCTTGCGCGCTGTGGAGCAGCAGTGGCCCAAGATCAAGTTCCATGCGCTGCGCGAGCACGCCGGTCTGGTGTTCCAATCCAAGATGTGAGCGGATGACGGCGGTGGTCATGCGCAGGCTCAAAACCGCCACCCGCCGGCTGCTCGCCCTGTTCTTCATCGCCGCTGGCGTGAACCATTTCTGGCACACCGATTTTTATGTGGCGATGATGCCGCCCTACCTGCCGGCGCACCTGGCGCTGGTGTACCTCAGTGGCGTGGCGGAAGTCGGCCTGGGTGCCCTGCTGCTCTTCGCGCGCTGGCAACGCTGGGCGGGCTGGGGGCTGATCGCCCTGTGCATCGCTGTGTTTCCGGCCAATGTACACATGGCGCTTCACCCGGATCTGTTCCCCCAGTTCACGCCAAGCGGTCTCTGGCTGCGGCTGCCCCTGCAGGCGCTGGCCATCGTCTGGGCCTACTGGTATACCGGTGTGGATCTGCCTTTGCGACTGAAGCACTTGAAGGCGAGCGGCTTTGGTCGCTAAACGCGCCCTGCGCGGCACCGAACCACTGGGGCATGTGCCGTCCGCCGAACCGGCCATCTGCCCCCTGTGCGGACGGCCGATGACGCCAGGCGTCAGTGTGGACGAGCACCACCTGGTTCCGCGCAGCCAGGGGGGCAAGGCCAAATCACCGATCCACCGGATCTGTCACCGGAAAATCCACGCCACCTTCAACGAGCGTGAGCTGGCGCAGACCTATCACACCTGGGCCGCGCTGCAGGCACACCCGGAGATTGCCGCCTTCCTGGGCTGGGTGGCAAACAAGCCACCCACCTTCTACGACAACTCCAGGCGGCCTGCGCGGCGGCGTTGACGCCGCTGGTGGTTCACACCGGCTGCTACGGCGATGCGGCCCTGTCGAGTTGAGAGGACCATGCGATACGGCAGCCGACCACGCACGCTTTTGCAATAAGCTATGCGGATGGACAGAAGGGCGGGCTTTCGGGTGTGGTGGCTGATGCTTGGGCTGATGGCCGGGCTGTTGCCGCAGCCCGGCCACGCCCAGGACTTCGACCGCCTGTATGAAGACAGCGTGACCATCACGCTGTCCGAACCGCTCAAGTGGGTAGCCGTACCCAAAGGCAGCGTGACCTCGCCTGATGCGCTGATGGCCGCAGGTCCGATGGCATTCCAGCCCTACACCGACACCACGGTGCTGCCCACCTCCAAAGACCAGGACGTGTGGGCCACCTTTTCACTGCCTCCCACTGAGTCGCTGCAGACCTGGTTCATCCGGATGCCGGGTCGGGCACTGACCAAGGCCAGCCTGTTTTCACGCGGTCCGCAGGGCGAATGGCGGGTTCAGGCGGCGGGGGAGGCGCTGGCCCCATCGGACTGGTCCCTGCGCACCCGGGTGCCGAGTTTTGAACTGCAGACCCACGACGACCACGCACAGACCTACTACATGCGCTTCGAGAATCACCGGCCGCTCACCGACCGCCCGATGCTGCTGTCACCGGTCGAGTATGTCGACGGCGCGTCCCGCGTGGGTGTGGTGATCGGCCTGATGTGGGGCATGTTCAGTGTGCTGGCTACGCTGAGCATCGCTGCCTATGCGATGGCCCGCAACCGTGTATTCCTCTGGTTCGGCGCGGTGGTGGTGACGCTGATGTTCACGCAGCTGGTGCTGATTGGCTATGGCAGCTGGCGCATCTGGCCGGGCAGCGCGCACCTCAACCAGGTCATGGGTTGGGTCTCTGCGACATTGAGCATGGCCGTAGGCGCCTGGTTCTGTAGCCAGGCCAGCTACGCCCGCAGCGGCCACCCGTACGCCTACAAGCTGCTGGTCGCCGTCACCGCGGGCAGCCTGCTGATGGCCGGCCTGACGGCGCTCGGGCAGGATCTGATTTCGCGCGACATCCGCAACCTGTGGCTGGGGATTGCCACGGTGGCGATTCTCGGCAGCCTGGCCTGGATGTCCCTGCGCGGGCAGCGCTGGAATTTGCTGTTGCTGCTGGGCGCTGCACCCATCGGCCTGGCGGCATTGGCGCGTATCTTCTACAACGCAGGATGGGTGATGAATATCGAGTCGGCCCAGGCCGCCGGCGTCTTGTCCACCATGGTCGGACTGCTTTGGATCTTTTTTGTACTGGCCTGGCGCAGCCGGGCGGCGCTGTTTTCCAACCACCGTCTCTCTGCCCTGGCCAACTACGACCCGGCAACCGGGCTGATGCTGCCGCGCGTGCTCGATGACCGGCTGGAGCACATGCTGCAGCGCGCAAGCCGCCGCAGTTCGGAATGCGGCATGGTGCTGATTCGCTGGCTGGACCAGGCACCCAGCGCCGACGAACTGAACGACCGCCGTCGCAGCATGGCTCTTTCGCGTGTCGGCGAAATCCTGCGCCGCGCCGCGCGTGACATGGACACGGTGGTCCGCTACGACGAGAACCTGTTCTTGATGCTGATTGAAGGACCGGTGAACCGCGAGGCCGTGTCCGAGATGTCGACCAAAATCCTGGCTGACAGCATTCGGCTTTCAGGCAAGCTGGGCGAGCCCAACGCCTTCAACCTGCACATCGCCATCTGGCACGGCACGCCCGAGAACCATACCGGCGGGCAAATCATCGACAGCCTGAAAACCCGCCTGCGGCACATGAGCCCGGGCCCCAAGCGTTACGTGCAGTTTGTCGATACCGTGGGCGAGCCGGCCGGCCCGCCGCCGGAAGAGAACGTTCGCCGGCAGGAACTGCTGGCCAAGATCAATGCGATCGAAGTCTCGCATCCGGCTCTGCACGGCGACGAGCCCGGGCCCCTCAGCGAGCCCATGGCCTGAGGGAGCCCTCAGGCCAGCGGCAGAGGCAAGGCTGTCTTGTACCTGACCTGCTTGAGGGCAAAGCTGGAACGGATTTTCTCGATGCCTGGAATCGGCGTGAGCTGCTCGAGGATGAATTTTTCCAGTGCGCCGATGTCGGCAATCGCCACACGGATCAAATAGTCGCTGTCGCCCGACATCAGGTAGCACTCCATCACCTCGTCGTGCTCGGCAATGCGGCGCTCGAACTCCGCCAGCGACTCCTTGTTCTGCGAGCGCAGGCTGATGGAAATGAACACGCTCAGCCCCAGGCCCAGCGCGGCGGCATTGGCAATCGCCACATAGCGGTCAATGACACGGGCGGCCTCCAGTGCCTTGACGCGCGCGAGACAGGGCGACGGGCTCAAATGCACCCGGCGCGCGAGTTCCACGTTGGACAGCGAGCCATCGCGCTGCAACTCCTGAAGAATCTTCAAGTCGACGTTATCCAGCTTCATATTCCGTTTATTTAATTAATTACGGCATTTTATGCCTCTTAAATACCGTTAATCCCGATATTGAGGCAACACCTTTGGTACCGGACGGCGTAGAGTGGCACCTGCCATGAACGATCTCACCCCCCACCACCTCCTTCAGTCTGCAGCACCTTCGGAAACCGATCCGGACCCGCAGGAAACCGCGGAATGGACCGAAGCCTTCCATGCCCTCGCAGCCACCCAGGGGCCTGCCCGTGCGCGGCAGATGCTCGACGGTCTGGCGCGCGTCGCGCGCGAACGCCGCATCGGCTGGCAGCCCGAGCTGTGCACGCCCTACATGAACACGATTGCGGTGAACGAGCAGCCGGTGTTCCCGGGCGATCTGGCGATTGAAGAGCGACTCGCTTCACTGATGCGATGGAACGCCTTGGCGATGGTGGTGCGCGCCAACCAGGCGGAGTCCGGCGGCTCCAGCGAACTGGGCGGCCACATCGCCAGCTATGCCAGCGCCGCCGACCTGTTCGAGACGGGCTTCAACCATTTCTTTCGTGCGCGCGAAGGCACGGCGCCCGGCCAGCACCGCGGTGACCTGGTGTTCTTCCAGCCGCACAGCGCGCCCGGCGTGTATGCACGTGCTTACCTCGAAGGCCGGCTCACCGAGAAGGATTTGAGCTTTTACCGCCAGGAGCTCACCGCGCCGGCCGAGCAGGCGCAGGGCCTGTGCAGCTACCCGCACCCGTATTTGATGCCGGATTTCTGGCAGTTCCCCACCGGCTCCATGGGCATAGGCCCGATCAGCTCGATCTACCACGCGCGCTTCATGCGCTACCTCACGCACCGCCGCCTGCTCGACTGCTCGGCACGAAAAGTTTGGGGCGTCTTCGGCGACGGCGAGATGGACGAGCCCGAGTCGATGAGCGCGCTGACGCTGGCCGCCCGCGAGGGCCTGGACAACCTGGTCTGGGTCGTCAACTGCAACCTGCAGCGACTCGACGGCCCGGTGCGCGGCAATGGCCGCATCATCGACGAGCTGGAAAAGCTTTTTGCCGGCGCCGGCTGGAACGTCATCAAGCTGGTCTGGGGCAGCGACTGGGACGGCCTCTTCGCCCGCGACCTGACCGGCGCGCTGACGCAGGCCTTCGCCCACACGGTGGACGGCCAGATGCAGACCTTTGCCGCCAAGGACGGACGCTTCAACCGCGACAACTTCTTCGGCCAGAACGAGGAGCTGGCGCGCCTGGCCCAGGGCATGACGGACGAGCAGATCGACCGCCTCAAGCGCGGCGGCCATGACCTGGTGAAGATCCACGCCGCCTACGCCGCAGCCGCCAACCACCGTGGCCAGCCCACCGTGATCCTGGCGCACACCAAAAAGGGCTACGGCATGGGCAGCGCCGGCCAGGGCCGCATGACCACCCATTCACAGAAGAAGTTTGACGAAACCGACCTGATCGAATTCCGCAACCGCTTCAACCTGCCGCTGAGCGACGAGCAGGCCAGGCGCATCGATTTCTACAAGCCGGCCGCCGACAGCCCGGAGATGCAGTACCTGCACGCACGCCGCACGGCGCTGGGCGGCTACCTGCCGCGCCGCGACACCGCTGCCAAGGTAGTGCAGGTGCCGCCGCTGGCCGGCTATGCGCAGTTCGCCCTCGCCGCCGACGGCAAGGAGATGAGCACCACCATGGCTTTTGTGCGCATGCTGGGCGGCCTGCTGAAAGACGGCGCACTGGGCCCGCGCATCGTGCCCATCGTGGCAGACGAGGCCCGCACTTTCGGTATGGCCAACCTGTTCAAACAGGTAGGCATTTACTCCAGCGTCGGCCAGAAATACGCGCCGGAAGACATTGGCTCGGTGCTGAGCTACCGCGAGGCACTGGACGGCCAGATTCTCGAAGAAGGCATCAGCGAGGCCGGCGCCCTGGCCAGCTGGACGGCCGCCGCCACCAGCTACAGCGTGCATGGCCTGGCGATGCTGCCCTTCTACATCTACTACTCGATGTTCGGCTTCCAGCGCGTGGGCGACCAGATCTGGGCCGCCGCTGACCAGCGCGCGCGGGGCTTTCTGCTGGGTGCGACCTCGGGCCGTACCACGTTGGGCGGCGAGGGCCTGCAGCACCAGGACGGCAGCAGCCATCTGATCGCCGCGACCATTCCCAACTGCAAGGCCTACGACCCGGCCTTTGCGGGCGAGCTGGCCGTCATCCTGAACTGCGGCATGCAGGAGATGATGGTCGAGCAGCACGACGTGTTCTATTACGTCACGCTGATGAACGAGAACTACGCACAGCCGGATCTGGCGCCAGGCGCAGAAGCCGACATCATTCGCGGCTGCTACCTGTTCAACCGCTACGCACCGGGCTCCGACGCCAACCCGACAAAACAGGCTGGCCGCAGCGTCACGCTGCTGGGCTCGGGGGCCATCCTGACCGAAGTCATCAAGGCCGCGCAGTTGCTGGCCGGGCAAGGCATTCACGCCACCGTCTACAGCGTGACGAGCTGGAGCGAGCTGGCGCGCGACGGCGCCGCGAGCCAGCGCGAGGCCTTGCAGGGCCATGCCGCACCCGAGCCCTTCATCGCGCAGCAACTGGCCAGCAGCACCGGCCCCATCATCGCCGCCACCGACTATGTGCGTGCCGTGCCCGAGAGCATCCGCGCCTGGGTGCCGGCGGGCCGTTCCTACCTCACTCTGGGCACCGACGGTTTCGGCCGCAGCGACACACGGGCCGCGCTGCGTGAGTTCTTCAGCGTCAATGCGCGCAGCATTGCCAACGCTGCGCTGCACCAGCTGCAGAAAACATGATGCGAAAAACATGACGTGAAAAAGCCCGTGGGCATCGCTGCAAACGGGCTTTGAAGGCTGGCACGGCGTGCGCAGCATCTTCCACAAAAGCGTGGAACTTACTTGGGCAGCAGCACCTTGTCGACGACGTGGATCACGCCGTTGGACTGGTACACATCGGCAATCGTGACTTTGGCGGAGCCGCCTTTTTCGTCGGTGACGGTGACGCCACCGTTGGCCGCCATCGCGGTCAGGTTGCCACCTGCGACTGTCTTCAGCGTGGCCTTGCCGCCGCCTGCGGCAATGGCTTTGGTCAATGCCGCTGCATCCATCTTGCCTGCGACGACGTGGTAGGTCAGCACACCGGTGAGGGCGCCCTTGTTCTCGGGCTTGAGCAGGGTGTCCACGGTGCCGGCTGGCAACGCGGCGAAGGCGGCATTGGTTGGCGCGAACACGGTGAAGGGGCCGGGGCCTTTCAGGGTCTCGACAAGACCAGCCGCCTTGACTGCAGCCACCAGCGTGGTGTGGTCCTTGGAGTTGACAGCGTTGTCGATGATGTCCTTGCTGGCGTACATTGGCGCGCCGCCCACGGTGACTTGGGCGAAGGAAGAAACGGCAGCGCAGGACAGGGCCAAGGCCAGGCCGATGGACGCGAGTTTGTGTTGGGTACGCATGTGAATTCCTTTGAAAGGTCTGGAGTGGAGTGAATGCTCAAGCCGAAATCGGGATGATTCAAACGGCTGCAGGGAATACGGCCGGCCATCGGCCGCAGATTCAATCCATGCTCACATGCGGGGAATTCAAACGTAGCTGGTTGTAACGGCAGCCTGCCGTGTTAATCGGGCACGTGCACGCGCCGGCCAGTGGCCGTCAGCGATGCGCGTGCGAAGACCTACACCGCTTCGTACAGCGTCACCACACAGGCACCACCCAGACCCAGGTTGTGCTGCAGCGCCAGCCGGGCGCCGGTGACCTGCCGCCTGTCGGCATTGCCGCGCAGTTGCTGGACCAGCTCGGTGCATTGCGCAAGGCCCGTGGCCCCCAGTGGATGGCCCTTGGAGAGCAGGCCACCGGACGGGTTGGTCACATACTGCCCGCCATAGGTGTTGTCGCCCTGCTGAACAAACCGCTCGGCGCCGCCGTCGGTGCAGAGGCCCAGGCCTTCATAGGTCAGGAGTTCGTTGTGCGCAAAGCAGTCATGCAGCTCCACCACCTGCACGTCCTCGGGGCCAATGCCGGCCGACTCGTACACCTGGCGTGCTGCCTCGCGGGTCATGTCGAGGCCGACCACCTGGCGCATGTCGTGCGCCTCGAAGGTGGAGGAAAAATCCGTGGTCATGGCCTGGGCTCGAATGCGCACCGAGCGGTCCAGATCGTGGCGTTTCGCAAACGCCGCGCTGCAGACGACTGCCGCCGCGCCGCCGCAGGTGGGCGGGCAGGCCATCAGCCGCGTCATCACACCCGGCCACATGACGGGCGCATTGAGCACATCGTCTTCGGTCAGCACCTGGCGGAACAGGGCCAGAGGGTTGTTGGCCGCATGGCGGCTGGCCTTGGCACGGATGCTGGCAAAGGTGCGCAGCGAGGTGCCGTACTGCTTCATGTGGGCCAGGCCCGCGCCACCGAAGTAGCGCAAGGCCAGCGGCACGCCCTCAACCTGCAGCAGGGCATCGGCCTCCTGCTCGAAGCGGTCAAACGGTGTGGGACGGTCTTCAAAGATCGAGCCCAGCGCGCCCGGCTTCATCTGCTCGAAGCCCACGGCCAGGGCGCAGTCCACACTGCCGGACGCCACCGCCTGGCGGGCCAGGAAGAGCGCGGTCGAACCCGTCGAGCAGTTGTTGTTGACGTTGAACACCGGCACGCCAGACATGCCCACGGCATAGACGGCGCGTTGCCCGGAGCAGGAGTCGCCATAGACATAGCCGGCATACACCTGCTGCACTTTTCCGTAGTCCAGGCCCGCGTCCTGCAGCGCGGCGCGGATGGCCTCTGCACCCATCACGTCATACGATGCGCTGGCGCCGGGTTTGGCAAAAGGGATCATGCCGACCCCGGCTACAAAAACGTCGCGTGTCATGGTCATCTCCTGCAAGGTCGAAGGGAGGCGTTGTCGCCCTGAAGGGTATCGCTCAGCGGCCCTGGAACACGGGCGGCCGCTTGGCAAAAAAGGCCTGCAGCGCTTCCTGGAAGTCCGCCGTCTGCGTGCTGGCCTTGAAGTTCTCACGCTCGGCATCGAGCTGCGCCGGCAGATCGTTGTCGAAGGACTGCCGCATCAGCCGCTTCATGCGGCCGTAGGCCAGTGTCGGGCCGGCAGCCAGCCGTGTGGCGAGCGCCAGCGTTTCTTTCTCCAGATCGGCCGCAGGCACCACGCGATTGACCACGCCCAGACGCAAGGCCTCGGCCGCATCAAACGTATCGGACAGCAGCGCAATCTGCATCGCGCGGCGCAGGCCGACCAGGCGCGGCAGGCTCCATGAACCCGAGACATCGCAGTTGGCCCCCACATTGGTGTAAGCCAGGTTGAAGCGCGTGCCTTCGGCCGCAATCGCCAGGTCGCAGGCCATGGACAGGCTCAGCGAGCCGCCCGCCACCACGCCGTGCAGGCTGGCAATCACCGGCGCATTCATGCCGGCCAGCAGCAGCACGGCCTCGTGCAGGCGGCCGATCAGCTCATGGGCGGTGCGCGCCGAGTCATGCTGAAGGGCCGACAGATCGCCGCCAACGCCGAAAGCGCGCCCCGCACCACGCAGCACCACGACCCGCACGGTCTCGTCCGTGGTCAGCGACTGGCAGGCCGCGAGAAAAGCCGTGGCAGTCGGCACGTCCAGCGCGTTCATCGCGGCCGGCCGGTTGAAGGTGAGAAAGGCGATGGCGCCGTCGCGGGTCAGGAGCACTTCGCGGGTCTCGGAAGACATGATGGATTTCCTTGGCTTGTCGGGTTATTGATGTGGGCCTGCACCTCAGGGGGCCGAGCGCGGCGGGGCACGGCGCCGCGCCGGCTGGGGTTTTGCCGGGGTGGCCAGCTCAGGTTTGGCGGCCCCCCGGAGCACGGGCTGCGCACCCGGCTGGAACAGTCCCTGCGCCAGCAGGCCGATGCACTGGTCTGCGATGTCGTCGGGCGTCCAGGGGCCGTCGGGGCGGTACCAGCGGCCTATCCAGCTCAGGGCACCGGCCATCGTGAAAGCCGCGATCTTGGGATCACACGGGCGGATGGCGCCTTCTTCAATCCCCTGGCGGATCAGTTCGCGGAATTCGCGGTCAATGCCGGCCTTCATGCGCCGCAGCTTGCGCTGGCTCTCCAGCGGCAACGGGTCTTCACCGACGCGAATCACGCACATGCCGAAGTCCATTGTGACGATCTCGGTGTATTTGCGCATCGCCGCGATCAGCTTGTCGGCGGCCGTGCCACCCGACGCACCCACCACGACGATGGCATCCTGCAGCATGGTCAGGCCGATGCGCACACACTCGTACAGGATCTCGTCCTTGCTCTTGACGTAGTAGTACAGCGTCGGCTTGGTCACATTCAGGCGCTCGGCCACTTCATCCAGCGTGCTGGCGAGATAGCCTTTTTCGTTGAACACCTGCGCGGCGGTGCGCAGCACGGCCTCCCGCTTGCTAATGCGGACCTGTTCACGGTCCTGGCTGGGCATCCAGGGAGAAAGGGGTTGGCGTGCGGTCAAGGGGTCTGGGCCTTTGTCAATTTTTTCAACCATGATCGGAAGGCTGGTGGCCGGATTCAGCGGTACAGGGCCTCGATCTCAGCGGCATAGCTTTTGTAGATGCTGGCGCGGCGGACCTTCATGGTGGCGGTGACTTCACCGTCGTCGTGGTCCAGCTCCTTGGTGAGCAGATGGAAGCGCCGGATGCGGGACACCTCGGCCAGGGTGGCGTTGCCCTTGTCCACCTCGCCCTGGATCAGCTCGCGCACCTCGGTGGTCTCGACCAGCGAGCGGAAGTGGGTGAAGGTCAGGTTGCGCGCCTCGGCCCACTGGGCCACCGCCTCGTAGTCGATCTGGATCAGCGCACCGACAAACTTGCGGGCGTCGGCCACGATCACGCATTCCTTGATGAAATGGCTGGCCTTCATGGTGTTTTCAATTTCCGAAGGCGTAAGGTTCTTGCCGCCGGCGGTGATCATGATGTCCTTCAGGCGGTCCACGATGCGCAGGCAGCCGCCCTGCGCCTGCACCACGTCGCCGGTGTGCAGCCAGCCGTCCACGATGCTCGCCGCTGTGGCCTCGGGGTTCTTGTAGTAGCCCTTGAACACCACGCCGCCACGGATCTGCAGCTCGCCCTGATCGGACAGCCGGTGCTCCACGCCTTGGGTGGGCACGCCCACCGTACCCAGCACCACCTGGTCGGCCCGCTGGCCGACCACCATGCCGCTGGATTCCGTCATGCCATAGACCTCCACCAGCGGGACGCCCAGGGTGCGGAAGAACAGCACGATGGCCGGTGAAATCGGTGCAGCGCCGGTGAGCGCGATGCGCGCCTGGCGCAGGCCGATGAAGTTCTGCAATGCGCGGAAGACCAGGCTGTAATAAAAGGCAAAGCGCAGCTTCTCGCCCAGCGAACGCTGGTGCGCGGCCTTGTGCGCAAACGGCGCGCAGACGCGCAGCCCCGACTCAAAGAGGCGCTGGCGCCAGCCGCCGGCTTCATGCATCTTGATGGAGATGGCCGAGTGCAGCTTCTCCCAGATGCGCGGCACGCCGAGGAACATCGTCGGCGCCACTTCGCGCAGGTCCTCCTGCACTGTGCGGATGGACTCGCCAAAATCGACCCGCGAGCCGAGATACAGCGGCACAAAGGTCGTCAGCATCTGCTCGGCCACATGGCACAGCGGCAAATAGGAGAGGTGCGAGGTCTGCGGCGTGAGGCCCAGGCGCTCGATCACCCCCGGCGCCATGGCAGCGATGTTGCCGTAGCTGATCATCGCGCCCTTGGGCTTGCCGGTGGAGCCCGAGGTATAGATGATGAGCGCCGTGTCGTCCAGTTGCTGGCGCGCCAGCACCGCATCGACCATGGCCGCTTCGGCAGATGCCGCACCCAGCGCTTCGAGTTCCTCAAAGCCGATCACCAGATCCGGCGCCTCGGCCCGGGTGTCGCCCAGGCCCTTGCGCTCGATGACCACAATCCTGCGCAGCCGCGGCAGCAGCGCACGCGCTTCCAGCACCTTGTCGGACTGCTCCTGGTCCTCGCAGATCACCACTTCGGCATCGGCGTGCGCCAGCACATAGGCGATCTCGTTGGTCGGGCTGGTGGGGTACACCCCGACGGTGATGCCGCCCACCAGGCCAGCGCCCAGTTGGGTCAGCACCCACTCCACCCGGTTCTCGGACAGCACGCCCACATGCCCCTGCGGCGACAGGCCCACCGCGCGCAGCCCGAGGCCCACATGCCGCGCCCGCTCGAAGTAGCGCTGCCAGGACAGCGGCTTCCAGATGCCGTGCTCCTTCTGGCGGATGGCCACCACGCCAGCGCGCGTGCGGGCGTGCTCGCGCAGCATCTGCGGCATGGTGAGGGTGTAGGACATGGTTTGCTCGGGATTCATGAATGTGATCAAGGGAGGGCTGGAGACCACCACGATCAGGACAGCCAGCGCTTGCGGCGCTTGTAGTGCTTGAGCGCCTTGAAGCTCCGGGTACCGCCTTCGCTGCCCACGCCGAGGTAGAACTCCCGCACGTCCGGGTCGGCCGCCAGCTTCTCGGCGGTGTTGTCGATCACCACCTTGCCGGTTTCCATGATGTAGCCGTAGTGCGCCACCGCCAGGGCGATGGACGCGTTCTGCTCGACCAGCAGCATGGACACGCCCCGTTCGGCATTGATGCGGGCGATGATCTCGAAAATGGTCTCGACCAGCACCGGCGACAGGCCCAGCGAGGGCTCGTCCAGCAGGATCAGCTTGGGCTCGGCAATCAAGGCCCGGCCGATGGCCAGCATCTGCTGCTCGCCGCCGGAGAGATACCCCGCCAGACCCTTGCGGCGTTCGTGCAGGCGCGGGAAGTACTCGTACACCCGGTCGAAGTCGGCCTTGCCGGCGCGCCGGCCGGTGACGGCGTAGGTGGCCGCCACCAGGTTCTCCTCGATGGTCAGGTCTTCAAACACATGGCGGCCCTCCATCACGTGGAACACGCCGGCGCGCACCAGCGCATGGGGAGCCATGCCGCGGGTGTCGTGGCCATCAAAGCGGACATCGCCGCGCGTCATGTCGCCGTCCTGCAGCGCCAGCAGATTGGAGATGGCTTTGAGCGTGGTGGACTTGCCCGCCCCATTGCTGCCGAGCAAGGCCACGATCTGCCCGCGCGGCACCGACAGCGAGAGGCCGCGCAGCACCTGGACGGCCTTGTTGTAGACCACCTCGATGTTGTGGACCTCCAGAATCAGGTCAGATGTCATGGCGTTTGCCGTGGGCTTTCTTCGAGCGGGCGCAGGCCGCTTCTGGATTGGTTCATCACTGCTGCAGGCTGATCCAGTCCGAGGCTGGCACCATCTTCTGCTGCTTGAAGTCAGCGCGGTAGATGCGGCCGATCGGAATGGAGTTGCCCTTGATCGACAGCGGCACGCCGATCAGGCCTCCGGTGTCGAAATTGCGGATGGAGCTGAGCGCCGTCTTCATGTTCTTGCCGTTGAGCTCGTTGCCCGCTTCCAGCGTTCGGCGGGCCGCTTCGGTGAGCAGCATGGTGCTGAGGAAGCCCTGGATGTAGCCGGTGGTCTGGTACTCCGGACGCATCTTGCGGATGCGCTCCAGCATCGGCGACTTGCCCTCGGTGTCGTAGTAGTAGCGGTAAGGCATCACGCCCAGAAAGCCGTCGGCATTGGCACCCATGCGCATCACAGTGGTGTTGTCCATGCTCCAGAAGGTGCCCATGAACTGGCTCTTCAGGTTCAGGGCCTTGGCCTGGTTGATGAACTCGGGAATCGGCGCCGACACGTAGCCGTGGAAGATGGTGTAGTCGGGGTCGGCACGGCGCAGCTTCACGACTTCAGCCGACACGTCCACACTGCTGGGCGGGGTGACGATCTCGACCGCGAGATTCAGGCCCAGCTTCCTGGCCTCGGCGCGGGCGGCATCGACCGGGTCGCGGCCAAATTCGGTGTCGGAATACACCAGTGCAATCTTGGCGCCCGGCTTGGTTTTGGCGACGTACTGCAGCAGGATGCCCACCATCTCGCTGTAGTTCGGCCCCACCATGAACTGCAGCGGGTACTTCTGCGCATCGCTGATTTCCTTGGCGAACGAGGCGCCGGTCATCAGGATGTTCTGGTTGCGCTCCAGCTCCGGATTCACGGTTTTCACAAAGGCCGTGGAGTCGGCGTAATAGAGGCTCACCTTGTTCTGGCTGGTGATCTTCTTGAACGCAGCCATGGACTGGTCGACCTTGTAGCCCGTGTCTTCGGGCACATAGCGCACCTTGCGGCCCTTGATACCGCCGCTCTCGTTGAGGATGGTCAGGTAATCCTTGATGCCCTGGTCGATCGCTATGCCGGCAAAGGCGAAGACGCCCGTCAGCGGGATGGAGCCGCCGAGCACGATGTCTTCCTTGAGCTCGGCCTTGGCAGGCGCTTTTTGCGCCCAAAGGGCAGGCGTTGCCGCCAGGGTGGCAGCCGTCAGCGCGGCCAGGCACAGGTTTCTGCGGAAGCTTTTCATGGTTGTCTCCTAGTTGAAAGGTCTCAGGTACGGAAGGGCCACAGGTGAAACAGCCGGCGCGTGCGTCGCCACACCTCCGCCAGGCCATGCGGCTCGAAGATCAGGAACAGCACGATCATCAAACCGAACACGATGGTGCGGATGGGCGACAGCACCAGCGCCACATTGCCACCAAAAACCGACACGGGCAACCAGCCCACCACCAGCTTGAGCAGCTCGGGCACCAGCGTCATGAAGACAGCGCCCAGCACACAGCCCAGCACGCTGCCCATGCCGCCCACGATCACGGCGGCCAGGAAAAAGATGGACATCAGCAGCGGAAAGCTCTCCGGCGTGACGGCGCGGAAGAAGTACGCAAAGAGGCCGCCGGCCACGCCCGCGTAGAACGACGAGATGGCAAACGACAGCAGCTTGTAGCGCAGCAGTGAGATGCCCAGCACTTCGGCCGAAATGTCGCGGTCGCGGATGGCGATGAAGGCGCGGCCAATGCGGGTGCGGAACAGGTTGGCCGCGCCCAGCAGCATCAGCGCCGTGACCGGCACGATCACCCAGTAGAGGCGAAAGGAGTTGTCCAGCTCCAGGCCCATGATGCGGGCGGGTGGCACGGTGAGGCCACTGCTGCCGCCGGCCACAGGGATATGGGAGAAGAGAAAATGCGCCATCACGCCGGCTGCAATGGTCGCAATGGCCAGGTACAGGCCCTTCACGCGCAGCGAGGGCAGCCCCACCAGCACGCCCGCCAGCATGGCCACGCCGCCGCCGGCCAGCAGATTGAGCAGGAAGGGCGAGCCGATGCGAATCTGCAGAATGGCGACGGTGTAGGCGCCTATGCCCATGAAAGCCGCTTGCCCGAGGCTCACCAGGCCGGTGTAGCCGGTGAGGATGTTGAGCCCGGTGGTGCTGGCAATGTTGATGGCCACCAGGCACGCCAGGTACAGCCAGTACTCGCTGGCCACAAACGGGAAGGCGCACAGCAGCAGGGCCAGCAGGCCGATCCAGACGCGCTGCGTCGTGCTGTCGAACAGCGCGGTGTCGGCGGCGTAGCTTTCCTTGGCGGACCCTATTCGCATCGTCTATAGCCTTTCGATCTCATGCGTTCCGAAGAGGCCATAGGGCCGCACCATCAGCACCAGCAGCAGCAAGCTGAAGGTGGCCAGGATCTTGTACTCGCCGCCCAGGTAAAAACCGGTGAGCGCCTCGATCACGCCGACGATGATTCCACCCACCAGGGCACCGAGCACGCTGTCGAGGCCACCGAAGATCACCACCACCAGGACCGACAGGCCAAACACACCCATGGCCGACGAGATGCCGCCGATGGAGCCGACCAGGATGCCCGCCACGCCGGCAATCATGGCGGCCGCGATCCACGCCATGGAGAACACGCGCGGCACATTGATGCCCATGGAATAGGCCGCTGCCTGGTCGGACGCCGTGGCACGCAGCGCCACACCGCCGCGCCAGAAGCGGAACACCAGCAGCACCACGGCGATCAACAGGCTGGCCGTCCAGAAACCGTAGAAAATTTTGGGCGAGATGAAGGCCTCGCCGATTTCGATCGGCTTGGAAGGCAAAAACTCGGGCAGGCGCTGCTGATCGGCGGTCCAGATCAGTTCCACCAGACCGATCAGAATCGACGACAGGCCCACCGTGACCATGAAGGATGAAATCGGCGACTCGCCCAGCATGGGGCGGATCAGCGTGCGCTCCACCAGTGCGCCAAACGCCCCGGAAACGAGCAGTGCGCCGGGAATGGCCAGCCAGACCGGCAAGCCCATGCCGGCCGAAAACGCAAAGAAGATGTAGGCGCTGACCATCAGCATTTCGCCGATGGCGATGTTCACCACCCGCGTGGCCTTGTAGATCATCACGAAGGCCAAACCCGTCACGGCGTACAGGCCGCCGGTGCCCAGGCCGGCCAGACTGATCTCGAACAGCAACCACCAGTCGATGGTCATGCCGCCACCTGTATCGCACCCTGCCGGCCGGCGTGCGCTGCCTGCTGAAAGCGCGCCCGCAGCTCGCCGATGTCGCCGGAGCCAAGGTAGGCCTTGATCACCTCCGGATTGGACTGCACCTCGGCCGGCGTGCCGTCGGCAATCACCTGCCCGAAGTTCAGCACCACCACATGGTCCGACAGGTCCATCACCATGCCCATGTCGTGCTCCACCATCAGCACCGTCACGCCCCACTCGCGCCGCACTTCGAGGATGAAGCGCGCCATGTCCTCGGTTTCCTCGCGGTTCATGCCGGCCACCGGCTCATCAAGCAGCAGCAGCCTGGGTTTCATCGCCAGCGCACGCGCCAGCTCCACCCGCTTTTGCAGCCCGTACGACAGGGCCGACACCGGCGCATGGCGGATGTGGTCGATCTCGAGGAAGTCGATGATGCGTTCCTCGATCTCGCGCCGGAGCTCTTCCTCTTCGCGGCGCGCAGACGGCGTGAAGAACAGCGCCTGCAACGGCCCGGTCTTCAGGTGGCAATGGCGGCCAAGCTTGATGTTGTCGAGCACGGTGAGCCCGCGGAACAGGGCGATGTTCTGAAAGCTGCGTGCCAGCCCCAGCGCCGCACGGCGTGGCGGCGCCATGCCCTGCAGCGACTGGCCGGCAAAGTGGATGCTGCCCGAGGCCGGCCGGTAAAACCCCGAAATGGTGTTGAACACCGAGGTCTTGCCCGCGCCGTTGGGACCGATGACAGAAGTGATGGTGTCCGCACGCACCTCAAAGCTCACGCCACGCAAGGCCTTCACCCCGCCGAAGGCCAGCGTCAGATCAACCACCTCCAGCAGCGGAGGCGCAGCCGCAACGTTCAAGATGTCTCCTGGTTTTCAGATGCCTGCCCAGACCCAGAGCCTGAAACAGTCCAAACCTACTTTTGAGTAACCAAGAGAATATTAAGTAGCCCGCCGACCTGCCGCAAGCGCTTTTGAACAGTGTTTACCCTGAATCCCCGGTCTTTGAGCGCACAAGAAACCGGCCGTCCTGCCGGTGGCTGAGAACGATCACAGCAGGAGCGGAGGGGTCAATCGGGCATGCTCTGCAGCAGCGCACGGACCGCCTGCGGATAAATCCGGTGCTCCTGGCTCAGTACCCGGGCAGCCAGCGTCTCGGCCGTGTCACCCGGCAGCACTGGCACCACCGCCTGGGCCAGGATGGGGCCATGGTCCAGATCGGCCGTGACCCGGTGCACCGTGGCCCCGGCCACCTGGCAGCCGGCATCAATGGCGCGCTGGTGCGTGTTCAGCCCGGTGAAGGCGGGCAGCAGCGAGGGGTGGATGTTCACCAGCCGCCCCGCATAGTGCGCCACAAAGCCCGGCGTGAGGATGCGCATGAAGCCGGCCAGCACCACCAGCGCCGGGGCATGTGCGTCAATCGCGGCCATCAGGGCGGCGTCAAAGGCTTCCCGCGAGTCGTAATCCTTGTGCGGCACCACCTGGGTGGCAAGACCCAGTTCCCGCGCCAGCACCAGCCCGGGCGAGTCGGCCCGGTTGCTGATGACGGCGGCCACCCTGGCAGGCCAGTTCTCGCGCTCTGCGGCACGGGCCAGCGCCGCCATGTTGGAGCCGCTGCCGGAAATCAGGATGACGATGTGTTGGTGCGCTCTGGCCATAGCCTGCTAGTTTAGAACGTCGTCAGCATGGACTGACGTGCCTGGCGGCGCGGGCCGGCTTCGCCACGCTGGACAGGCTGATGACCACAGGGCACCATCGGACTTGTCCCGACTGAGACAGAAAATAACGAACGCCCGTGCTAAAAAATGCGTTGGCCGGGGCTGGCCCACGCCACCGCCCCGCGACAACCGACCGGAGACATCACCGCCATGGATTTAGCTTTCACGCCTGAAGAACAGGCTTTCCGCGAAGACATTCGCGCCTGGGTTCACAGCAACCTGCCCGCGGACATCTCGCACAAGGTGCACAACGCCCTGCGGCTGTCGCGTGACGACATGCAGCGCTGGGCCAAAATCCTGGGCAAAAAAGGCTGGCTGGGCCACGGCTGGCCCAAGCAGTTCGGTGGACCGGGCTGGAACGCGGTGCAAAAGCACCTGTTTGAGGAAGAGTGCGCGCTGGCCGGTGCGCCCCGCGTGGTGCCCTTCGGCCCGGTGATGGTGGCGCCCGTGATCATGGCCTTCGGCAATGCCGAGCAGCAGCAGCGCTTCCTGCCGGGCATCGCCAGCGGCGAGGTCTGGTGGAGCCAGGGCTACAGCGAGCCCGGGTCGGGCTCCGATCTGGCCTCGGTCAAATGCAGAGCGGAACGTCAGGGCGACCACTACCTCGTCAACGGCCAGAAAACCTGGACCACGCTGGGCCAGTACGGCGAATGGATTTTCTGCCTGGTGCGCACCAGCACCGAAGGCAAGCCGCAGACCGGCATCTCCTTCCTGCTGATCGACATGAAGTCACCGGGTGTCAGCGTGCGGCCCATCAAGCTGCTGGACGGCGAAGCCGAGGTCAACGAGGTCTGGTTCGACAACGTGAAGGTTCCGGCAGAAAACCTCATCGGCGAGGAAAACAAGGGCTGGACCTATGCCAAGCACCTGCTGAGCCACGAGCGCACCAACATCGCCGACGTGAACCGCGCCAAGCGTGAGCTGGAGCGCCTCAAGCGCATCGCCAAAGCCGAGGGCGTGTACGACGACGTTCGTTTCCGCGACGAGATCGCCAAGCTGGAAGTGGATGTGGTGGCGCTGGAAATGCTGGTGTTGCGCGTGCTGTCGGCTGAAAAATCCGGGAAGAACTCGCTGGACATTGCCGGCCTGCTCAAGATCCGCGGCAGCGAGATCCAGCAGCGCTACAGCGAGCTGATGATGCTGGCCGCCGGCCCCTTCAGCCTGCCCTTCATCGAGGAAGCGATGGAAGCCGGCTGGCAGGGCGACTTCCCCGGCGGTGTACCCGGCAACGCGCCGCTGGCCTCCACCTACTTCAACATGCGCAAGACCACAATTTACGGCGGCTCCAACGAGGTGCAACGCAATATCGTGTCGCAGGTCGTGCTCGGCTAGCCGGGCGTCATCGGTCACAAGGACAACACCATGGATTTTGATTTCACTGACGACCAGGAACAACTGCGCGACGCCGTCCGCAAATGGGTCGACAAGGGCTATGACTTCGAGCGCCGCCGCAGCATCACGGCTGCTGGCGGCTTTTCCCGCGAAGCCTATGGCGAGCTGGCCGAACTGGGCCTGGCGGGCCTTTACATTCCCGAAGCCGACGGTGGCCTGGGCATGGGCCCGGTTGACGGCATGGTGGTCATGGAGGAACTGGGCCGCGGCATGGTGATGGAGCCTTTGGCCCACACGCTGATCGCCGGTGCGGTGCTCGCAGGCCATGCACCCGCCGCGCTCAAAGCCGGCTGGTTGCCACGCATCGCATCTGGCGAGGCACTGGTGGTGCTGGCGCACCAGGAACGCGGTGCACGCTACCGGCTGGACACCTGCGCCGCCACGGCCACCGAAGCGAAGGGGCAATGGTCGCTCAGCGGCACCAAAAGCGTCGTTCCCGCAGGCGATCATGCCGATGCGTTTCTCGTGCCCGCCATGGCTGGCGGCCAGATGGCGCTGTTCCTGGTCGAGCGCGCGGCCGCAGGCGTGACCACGCACGGCTACGGCACCCAGGACGGCGCACGTGCGGCCGAGGTCACGCTCAAGAACACACCTGGGGCCTTGATCACACAAGACGGCACCACCGTGCTGGCCCATGCGGTGGACATCGGCATTGCCGCCATCTGCGCCGAAGCCGTGGGGGTGATGGACAAAACACTGGCCATCACCGTCGAGTACATGAACACGCGCAAGCAGTTCGGCGTGGTCATCAGCAGCTTTCAGGCGCTGCGCCACCGCGTCGCCGACATGAAGATGCAGCTGGAACTGGCCCGCTCCATGAGCTATTACGCCTCGCTCAAGCTGAATGCCCCCGCGGACGAACGCCGCCGCGCCCTGGCCCGGGCCAAGTACCAGATGGGGGTCTCGATGCGCTTTGTGGGCCAGCAGGCGGTGCAGCTGCATGGCGGCATCGGCGTGACCGACGAGTACATCGTCAGCCACTACTTCAAGAAGCTCACGCAGATGGAGATGACCTTTGGCGACACCCTGCACCACCTGGGCGAGGTATCGGCCCGCATGCAGGACACCGCCGGCGTATTCGCCTAGAAGTAACGCTCCCCCCGAAGCGGCCTGCGGCCGCCTCCCCCTCAAGGGGGCGCCACCAGCGGCCCGGCGAAGCCGGTTCCGCGGTGGCCACTGAATAAAGTCATGCGTACGGGCGTGACCCTTTCGGAGGCGTCACGCGTGCAGGCGCGACGTTTTTGGGATGTGCGCCATCAAAAACTCCATCTGGTCCGCCAGGATGCGGCGGTTGCGCAGAATGAAGTCTTCCCAGAGGCTGGGCACATAAGGCGTGTACAGCAGCGGCATGTGGGCCTGCTCGGGGGTGCGGCTGCTCTTGCGGTGGTTGCAGGCGCGGCAGGCGGTGACCACGTTCATCCAGGTGTCGATGCCGTTCTGGGCGAAGGGAATGATGTGCTCGCGCGTCAGGTCTTCCTCATGGAAGTCGCCGCCGCAGTAGGCGCACACATTGCGGTCGCGGGCAAACAGCTTGCTGTTGGTGAGGCTGGGCTTGAGGTCGAACGGGTTGATGTTCGGCACGCCCTTGGTGCCGATGATGCTGTTGACGGTGATGATGGACTGTTCACCGGTGATGGCGTTGTGGCCACCATGGAAGGTCACGATGCGCGCGCCCATCTCCCAGCGCACTTCGTCGGCCGCGTAGTGCAACACGGCCTCCTCGAGGCTGATCCACGACTGTGGCAATCCCTGGGCTGATAGCTTCAAGACCTTCAAAACGAACCTCCATCATGATGGAAACAGCGTTGTCGAACCGGTTGTATGGCTACACGTCTGTCAATATACAGGGAAATGGTGACAAACGCCTTCAAGTCAAGGCATTGACCACGTCCCAAGCGCGCCCCTTGGGGCTGTTCCGCTACAAAAACGATAATCAGCCCATGAAGATTTTCCGCGGCTTTCATCACCCTGGCCTCGCGCCACACTGCGCGCTGACCATCGGCAACTTCGACGGTGTGCACCGCGGCCACCAGGCCATGCTGGCACTGCTGAAAAATGAGGCCCAGCACCGCGGCGTGCCGAGCTGCGTGATGACCTTCGAGCCGCACCCCCGTGACTACTTCGCCCGGCTGGCCCGCAAGCCTGAGCTGGCCCCGGCCCGCATTGCCACCCTGCGCGACAAGCTCACCGAACTGCAGCGCTGCGGCATCGACCAGTGCGTGGTGCTGCCCTTCAATGCGGCGCTGGCCAGCCAGAGCGCCGAGGCCTTCATCGACGAAGTGCTGCTGCGCGGGCTGGGCACGCGCTACGTGCTGGTGGGCGACGACTTCCGTTTCGGCGCCAGGCGCACGGGCGACTACGCCATGCTGGACGCGGCCGGCAGCCGGCTGGGCTTTGATGTGGCGCGCATGAACAGCTACCAGGTCAACAACACCCGGGTGTCGAGCTCCGCCGTGCGCGAAGCCCTGACCCAGGGGCGCATGGACCGGGTCGCCGGCCTGTTGGGTCGGCCCTACAGCGTGTCAGGCCATGTGGTGCATGGCCGCAAACTGGGCCGGGACCTGGGCTTTCGCACCCTCAACCTGCGCTTTTCCCACTGGAAACCTGCCGCCAGCGGCATTTTTGCGGTGCGGGTGCATGGCCTGGGCGCACAGGCTATTGAAGGCGTGGCCAACCTCGGCATCCGGCCGTCGCTGGACCCCGACGACATCAATGGCGGGCGGGTGCTGCTGGAAACCCACTGCCTGAGCTGGCCGCAAGACCTGGGACCGGAGGGGGCATACGGTAAAATCATCCTCGTGGAACTGCTGCACAAACTGCACGACGAACTGAAATACGATGGTCTGGACAGCCTGAAAGCAGGCATTGCCAAAGACTGTGACGACGCACGTGCGTTTTTCGGGACCGCCCACGGGTCTTTTCCGGCAGCCATGCACACCGAAACCAGCCGCCAGACCACGCGCGACCGAATTTAGACGATGCCGTCGCTCCGGCTGCCACCCTTCGACAGGCTCAGGGTGAACGGCTGCTTTACCCCCCTCCTTTCCCCAACGCCACCGTTCGGGCTGAGCCTGTCCTAGCTTTTTCGAGCCACCATGTCCGACACCAAAACCGATTACCGCAGCACCCTGAACCTGCCCGACACGCCCTTCCCGATGCGCGGCGACCTGCCGAAGCGTGAAGCCGGCTGGACGAAAGAGTGGGAAGACAAGGGTATTTACAAAAAGCTGCGCGACGCCCGCTGCGGCAAGCCCAAATTCGTGCTGCACGACGGCCCGCCCTATGCCAACGGCAAGATCCACATCGGCCACGCCGTCAACAAGGTCCTCAAGGACATGATCGTCAAGGCGCGCCAGCTCAAGGGGCTGGACGCGATCTATGTGCCCGGCTGGGACTGCCACGGCCTGCCGATCGAAAACGCGATCGAGAAGCTGCACGGGCGCAAGCTGGCCCCCACGCTCCCCGCTGCGCGTGGTTCGCTGCCCCCCGAGGGGGCCGTCCAAGAGCTAGGGAGCGGCCCGTCGCTCTTGGATGCCCGCGCCGAGTTCCAGGCGAAGTGCCGCGCCTTTGCCACCGAGCAGATTGCCGGCCAGATGGCCGACTTCAAGCGCCTGGGCGTGCTGGGCGAGTGGGACAACCCCTACCGCACGATGGACTACGCCAACGAGGCGAATGAAATCCGCGCGCTCAAACGCATCATGGAACGCGGCTTTGTGTACCGCGGCCTGAAGCCCGTGTACTGGTGCTTCGATTGCGGCTCGTCGCTGGCCGAGTTCGAAATTGAATACGCTGACAAGAACTCGCACACGCTGGATGTCGGCTTTCAATGTGCCGAGCCCGACAAGCTGGCAGCCGCCTTTGGCCTCCCCGCACTTGCCAAAGACGCTTTCGCGGTGATCTGGACCACCACCGCGTGGACCATTCCGGCCAACCAGGCGCTCAACCTCAACCCTGAGCTCGAGTACGCGCTGGTCGACACCGAGCGCGGCCTGCTGCTGCTGGCCGCCGTGCTGGTCGACAAATGCCTGGAGCGCTACCAGCTCACAGGCAAAGTGATCGCGACGACACAAGGCAAAAAACTGGGGCTGATCAACTTCAAGCACCCACTGTATGACGTGGATGCTGGCTACCGCCGCTTCAGCCCGGTCTTTCTGGCCGACTACGCCACGGCCGACGACGGCACCGGCATTGTTCACTCCTCGCCCGCCTACGGCGTGGAAGACTTCAACTCCTGCGTGGCCAACGGCATTGCGTACGACGACATCCTGAACCCGGTGCAGGGCAACGGCCGCTATGTCGATGAGTTGCCGCTGTTTGGCGGCCTCAACATCTGGAAGGCTGCGCCGCTGGTGATCGAGAAGCTGCGCGAACACGGGCGCCTGTTTGCTACCCACGACATCACCCACAGCTACCCGCACTGCTGGCGCCACAAGACGCCGGTGATCTACCGCGCCGCCGCACAGTGGTTTGTGCGCATGGACGAAGGCGTGGGCGTGTTCACCAGGGACAAGGCGCAGAAGACACTGCGCGAGCTGGCCCTGGCCGCCATTGAGGAAACCAGCTTCTACCCGGAAAACGGCAAGACCCGGCTGCGCGACATGATCGCCGGCCGGCCCGACTGGTGCATCAGCCGCCAGCGCAACTGGGGCGTGCCGCTGCCCTTCTTCATCCACACCGCCACCGGCGAGCTGCACCCGCGCACCATGGAGATCATGGACCAGGCCGCCACCATGGTGGAGGCCGGCGGCATCGAGGCCTGGAGCAAGGCCACGGCCGAGTCCATCATCGGTGACGACGCACCGAACTACATCAAGAGCACCGACATCCTCGACGTGTGGTTCGACTCCGGCACCACGCACGAGCATGTGCTGCGCCACAGCCACGCGGCGCAATCGACCTGGCCGGCCGACCTGTACCTCGAAGGCCATGACCAGCACCGCGGCTGGTTCCACTCCTCGCTGCTGACCGCCTGCGCGATGTACGACCACGCGCCCTACAAGGGCCTGCTGACGCACGGCTTCACGGTGGACGGCAAGGGCCGCAAGATGAGCAAGAGCGAAGGCAATGTGGTGGTGCCGCAGGAGGTCAGCGACAAGCTGGGCGCGGAGATCATCCGCCTCTGGTGCGCCTCGACCGACTACTCGGGCGACCTCGGCATTGACGACAAGATCCTCGCCCGCGTGGTGGATGCCTACCGCCGCATCCGCAACACGCTGCGCTTCCTGATGGCCAACGTCAGCGACTTTGACCCGGCTGCAGCCGCCGTGCCGCTGGACCAGTTGCTGGAGATCGACCGCTACGCGCTGAGCCGCGCGGCGCAGTTGCAAAACGATATTTTGGGCCACTACGAGGTCTATGAATTCCACCCGGTGGTCTCCAAGCTGCAGATTTATTGCAGCGAAGACCTGGGCGCCTTCTACCTCGACGTGCTGAAAGACCGGCTCTACACCACCGCTCCCAAGTCGCTGGCACGCCGCAGTGCGCAGACGGCACTCTGGCACATCACCCACGCCATGCTGCGCTGGATGGCGCCTTTCCTCAGCTTCACCGCCGAGGAAGCATGGAAGGTCTTTGGCGATTCGGAATCGATTTTCCTGGAGACCTATTCCGAGCTGCCTGCGCCGGATGCCGCGCTGCTGGCCAAGTGGACGCGCATCCGCGAGATTCGCGATGCGGTGAACAAGGACATCGAGGCCCTGCGGGCGGACGGAAAAGTTGGTTCATCGCTGCAGGCGAATGTGGCACTCGAAGTCAGTGCCGACGACCACGCGCTGCTCGCGAGCCTGGGTGACGACCTAAAGTTCATCTTTATCACGTCGGCCATCGATCTGCTGGCCGGTAGTGCGCTGAAATCCACCGTGAGCGCCAGCACTGCCGTGAAATGCGAGCGCTGCTGGCACTACCGCGACGACGTCGGCCACGACGCGACCCACCCCACGCTGTGCGGGCGCTGCACCAGCAACCTCTATGGCACCGGTGAAACCCGGGTGTACGCCTGATGGCCAAGTCCTCCGCACGCAACACGGGCGCCATGCTGCCCTGGCTGGGTCTGGCGCTGCTGATCCTGATCGCCGATCAGTTCACCAAGGTGTTGATCCTCGGCTACTACCGCCTGGGTGACGCCACCTACGTCACCAGCTTTTTCAATGTGGTGCGGGTGCACAACCTGGGCGCGGCGTTTTCGTTTCTCGCCTCGGCTGCGGGCTGGCAGCGCTGGTTCTTCATGGCCATCGGCATCGTGGCGGCGCTGTTCATCGTGTGGATGCTGCGCTCGCACCCCGGGCAAAAACTGTTCTCCTTCGCCCTGGCCTGCATTCTGGGCGGCGCCATCGGCAATGTGATCGACCGCTCCGTTCACGGCTATGTGGTGGACTTTCTGGACTTCCATGTGCGCGGCTGGCATTTCCCGGCCTTCAACGTGGCCGACAGTGCCATCACCATAGGCGCCATCGGCCTGATTCTGGATGAACTGATCCGGGTACGCCGGGCACGCTGACTCCCCGGCGCAAGGCCTGGGCGACGTCGATGGCGCCCATGGGCTCATCCAGGCCGCCTGCTGGCGTATAGTGAATGCTGACTTTATGAAGCATTTGTTGAATCTGCTGGCAGCCATTGCGCTGCTCGTCTGGGGTACCCATCTGGTCCGCACCGGCATCCTGCGGGTGTTCGGTGCCAACCTGCGCCAGGTGCTGGCGCACAGCATCAGCAACCGGTTTGCCGCTGCTGTGTCGGGCATTGGCGTCACGGCGCTGGTGCAGTCCAGCACGGCCACCTCCCTGATCGTCTCGTCGTTCGTGGGCCAGGGCCTGGTCACCCTGCCCATGGCACTGGCCGTGATGCTGGGCGCAGACATCGGCACCAGCCTGATGGCGGTGGTGTTTTCCTTTGACCTGTCGTGGCTCTCCCCGCTGTTCATCTTTGTCGGCGTGGTGCTGTTCATCTCCCGGCAGGACACCCACACCGGCCGCATTGGCCGCATCCTGATCGGCCTGGGCCTGATGCTGCTGGCGCTGCGCCTGGTGACGTCCTCCACCGCGGTGCTGACACAGGCGCCTGCGGTCAAGGCCCTGCTGGGTTCGCTCAGCAGCGACCTGCTGCTCGAAATCACCGCCGGCGCCTTCCTCGCCGTGGTGTCCTATTCCAGCCTGGCGATCGTGCTGCTGACGGCCACGCTGGCAGCCTCCGGCATGGTGCCGACCGATGTGGCGCTGGGTCTGGTGCTGGGCGCCAACCTCGGCAGCGGCCTGCTGGCGGTGCTCACCACCTTTGGCTCAGCGGTACAGGTGCGCCAGGTGCCGCTGGGCAACCTTTTCTTCAAGATTCTCGGTGTGGTGATTGCCGCGCCGCTGATTGGCCTGTGGCTCAAGCACGTTCGCCCATTCATTGCAGGCGAGCCGGCCACGGTGGTGGTGCTGTTCCACCTGGCCTTCAACGTGATGGTCGGCATGGTCTTCATCGGCTGGACGCAGGTGATTGCGCGCTGGGTGCAGGCGCTGCTGCCCAAACCCGAAAAAAGCACCGCCGGTGGCCGCCCGCACCATCTGGACCCGACAGCGCTCGCCACACCGTCGCTGGCGATTTCATGCGCGGCGCGCGAGGCGCTGCACCAGGCCGACGTGGTCGAAAGCATGCTGCGCGGGGTGATGGAGGTCATCCGCAAGGACGACCTGAAACTGGCCGAAGAGCTGCGCAAGATGGACGACACGGTGGACGAGCTGTACTCGTCCATCAAGTACTACCTGACAAAAATCTCGCGCGAGGCGCTGGCCGAGGACGAAAGCCGGCGCTGGACCGACATCATCAGCTTCACCATCAACATGGAGCAGATCGGCGACATCATCGAGCGCGTGCTGATCGACATCGAGGACAAGAAGATCAAACCGGGACGGCAGTTCTCCGAAGCGGGCATGGCCGAGATCAGCGAACTGCACGAGCGCCTGACCGACAACCTGCGCCTGGGCATGAGCGTGTTCCTCAACGGCACGGTGCGCGATGCACAGAAGCTGCTGGAAGAAAAAGCGCGCTTTCGCGATCTGGAGCGCGCCTATGCCGGCACCCACCTCGAGCGCCTTTCGGCCAACACCCTGCACAGCCTGGAAACCAGCTCGCTGCACATCGACCTGATCAGCGAACTCAAGCGCATCAACTCGCACATCTGCTCGATCGCCTATCCCATCCTCGATTCGGCGGGTGCGCTGGCACCCAACCGGCTGCGGCAGTCAGCCCTGACGGACAAGGCCTAAGGCGCAAGGCCCAGCACTGCCGCCAGGATCAACGCCGCCTCCAGGGTGAATTCGCCCCGCTGCAGCGCCTGCGCAAGTTCCTCGCGTTCCATCAGGGCGAACTGCACCACTTCTCCGTCCTGGTTGACGGGCGCCATGCCTTCGGGCACGGTGCACAGGTACCAGTCAATGTCTTCCCGCACATAGCCTGCGCCACCGCCGTCGCTGGAGGGCCGGCGGATGGCCACCCGGCCGCCAGGGGCCAGCGACTGCAGGTCGCCGATGCGCAGCCCGGCTTCTTCCCAGGTTTCGCGTGCCAGCGCGGTACCCTGCGTATCGCCCGCCGACACCATGCCGCCCATGAGCGTGTCCCACAGACCCGGATCGTTGGCCTTGTCCCATGCGCGCTGCTGCACCCAGAGCCGGCCATCGGGTGCCTGGCCCACCAGATGCACGGCCTGGGTGGCGATGCCCAGCGGCCGCACGGCAGCGCGTTCCACCGTGCCCTTGCGGTGGCCGAACTGGTCGGGCACGGCCAGTTGCTCATCGCGCCAGGCGCCCGCCAACCCAGCCTCTCGCAAGGCCAGGGCGACACGGTGCAGGCTGGTCGTCACGTCGCCCATCAGGCGCCAGCCCAGCGGCTCGGGGCGCTCCTGCTGGAGCAGCGGATGCCGGCCATCCGTCAATGCGTGCAGCGGGAGCTGGTGCAAAAAGCCGGGCTCGACCGAGCCGATCATGGCGTCACCCGCCCACAGCGGAACCCGTGGGCGCAAGGGCGGCTGGCTGGCCTGGGCGCGCAGCGTGGTCAACCAGTCAGGGGCTGTCGTTGTCATCCGGGGGGAGCAGTGCGGGCATGACGAACCAGTTTACCGGCAGGACGCAGAGCAAGCAGAGCGCCTGGCGCCGCCTCAGGATTTGCGCATCAGGCCATCAAGGCGGTTGTCCCAGCTCGCCTGTGGCAGCACAGTGGCAAGTTGTGAGTCACTGAGCAAAAAGGTGCTGCGCAGCACCTGGGCCAGCACCGCACGGTAGTCATGATGGGCCGGCAGGTCGCGGCCCTCGTTGAGGTTGCCGCGTGCCAGACCCGTCCACTGGCCGTGCCAGCGCCCACCCGCGACGCGGTTGCCCATCAGCCACATCGCGTTGCCAAAGCCGTGGTCGGTGCCGCGCGTGCCGTTCTCGGCACTGGTGCGGCCGAACTCGCTCATCACCACCACCACGTCACCGGGCTCGGCAAAATCCTGCCGCAATTGACCCAGTCCACGCGCGAGGTTGCCGAGGTTGTTGGCCAGCTGCCCGGTGACAGCCCCCTGATTGGCATGTGTGTCCCAGCCGCCGGCCGACAGAAAGCCGATGCGCAGCTTGCGGTCGCTGCGCATCAGCGTGCCGAGGTGCTGGGCATCGAGCTGCAGGCCGACCGGATCGGCGGCGCCATTGCTGGCAGCCTGCATCTGCGCGGACTGGGCCTGGGGGCTGGCGGGTGTGCCGTCGCGGTCCAGCGTCCGGTCACCCATGCCGACCTGACGCTCTTGGGCCAGCTTCTCGTTCGCCGCTTTCTGCATGCCCAGTTCCTGGGCGCTTTGCATGCGGCTGCCCGCGCCCTGGCGGAAAGCCTCGCTCAGCCTGTCGTTGCCCGCATACAGGTCCATCAGCGCCTGCCGGGCGCGGTCATCGGCCAGCACGCCGGTGCGCTCGGCTGACTGCCCGCGGGCGATCAGCTTCACTGCGGCGGGCCCGCCCAGGATGGCGGGGTTGGCCTCGCCCACACCCAGCGCGGCGACATCGTTGGCTGCATTGCCGCGAAGCTGGGCCAGATGGTTGAGCCAGCCAGGGGCGCTGCTGCGGCCGGCCTGCGCAATCTCCATTTGGTACTGCGCGTCGAAGTGGGAGCGGTTGGGTGCGGGCAGGCCCGCAGCCGGCACAAAACCGAGCACGCCCTGCTGCCACAGCGGCAGCAGCGGGCCGAGCGCCGGATGCAGGGCAAATGTGCCATCGAGCCGCAGGGCGGTCTGCGCCGTGCCATCGGGTGCCGGGATCGCGATGTGGGGACGGATGGCGTGGTAGTCGGCATCGGCGTGTGGCACAAAGGCCGACAGGCCATCGCAGGCGCCGCGCAGGAACACCACCACCAGCCGGCCACTGTCCAGTGAATGGCCCAGCGGTTGCCGACCGGCCATCGCCGCAGGCAGTGTCTGCGCCCAGACGCGCGGTGTGCCGCCGCAGGCGATGGCACCCAGGGCCAGACCCAGCAGATCGCGGCGGCGCGGATGGTCAGCGGCAGGGATGGTGTGGATGGTCTTCATGGGGGTCTCCAGGGCAAGTCCGGTTCGGTTCACACAGCGCTGCGTGGCGCGCTCATTTGCGCATGAAGTCAGGGCTGGCCAGCATCAGGCCGGTGTGCATCTGCGGCGGCTCCTGGGCGATGCGCTCGCGCGTGGCCGGCGCGAGAAACACCTTCAGGTACTCGGGCTCCGCCGTGCGTTGCCCCAGGGCCATCGCGTAGTCGGCACGCCGCGTCAGGGCTTCGGGTGCCAGCCAGGTGGCCGCGTCGGTCTTGTAGCCATCGGGGGTCTGCCAGCCGTGCAGGGGCTGGCCGGCCTGCGCCAGAAAGCCCAGCGTCTGCACCACGTCGCGCCGCTCCTTCACGCCACCTGCGGCGGTGAGCGCAGAGCAGGCAAAGTCCAGCGGTGTCTTGAAGAGGGTGTTGCCGTCCGCCCAGAATTCGGGCGATTCCACCAGGGTGCGCATCACCGCGCGGATGTCGCCCTGGGTCGCGAGGTAGGTGCTGCTCATGCGCTCCACCAGTGCCGCGGGTGGTGCGTCTGCCACGAAAAAGGAAGCCAGCCGCAGCGCGATGCGCCGCGCCGTGGCAGGTTGCCGCGCCAGAAAGCGCAGCGCCTCTTCCCCTTCGGCCACGCCGGCGTTGCCGTAGCTGCGCCCCAGGAATGTTTTTTCGCCCGGGTCATGCAGACGCACGGCAAAGCGGAACCCCTCGCCGTCCTTCAAATTGACCGTCCAGCCGGTGAGGATGCGGGCCAGCTCGCGCACATCGTTCTGGGTGTAACCCTTGTTCAGACCCAGGGTGTGCAGCTCCATCACCTCGCGTGCATAGTTTTCGTTCAGCCCGCGGTTGTTGCTCTGCGCCTGGTCGAGGTAGAGCAGCATGGCCGGGTGGCGGGCGGTGGCCAGCAGCAGGTCTTCAAACCGGCCCAGCGCGTTGGCGCGAATGGCGTTCACCACGTAATGGCCGACGAAGGGCCGCACCGTTCCCTTGCCGACAAACACATTGAAGTGGTTGAACCAGAACTCGGTCATGCGGGCCAGCAGCGGGTTTTCCAGCGCGGGATCGCTGCAGGCCATCAGGCGCCAGCTTGACGCGCTTTGCGCCATCTCGCGACTGAAGGCGTCGCGGTTGGCATTTGCGGCGACATTGCCCTGCCCGACGCCCACTGCGGCCGTCGCAGCGGCATCCTCGCGCCGCACTTTGCGCGCCTCGCGTTCAGCCAGCACGCCGCGGGCGATGTCTGCCAGTGGGGTGGTGAGGCCCGTCAGCTCGGCCGGAACCCGGGGCGGCTGGCGGCTTGCCGCAAAGGCGGCGTCCACCTGTTGCAAGGCCCACAGCCTGGGCGACGCGGCGGGCGCCGTCATCGCCTGCAGCGTGGCCGGGGTCGGGGCATAGCCCAGCCGGGAAGTGGCCCGCCAGGCAGCGTCCATCAGGGGCGGGGTCTGCGCCGCTGCGCCGAGCGCGCACAGCAGTGAGGCGCAGCACAGGGCAGTGGGCAAGGATCGGGCTCTGAACGCAGCAGGCATGGGTGTCTCCCGAAGGCAATGCCTGTTCAACGTGGCGGCCGGGCAGCGCGTTGAACAGCCCTTGCGGCTTTACACAGCTTTACCAGCCGCATCGGCCGTGCCGACTGGCACTCACAGCGTCAGGATGGTGCAGCCGGTGGTCTTGCGGGCTTCCAGGGTACGGTGCGCCTCAGCCACGTCGGCCAGCGCGAACTGCTGGTCGATGCGGATCACCACCTTGCCGCTGGTGACCATGCCAAACAGCTCATCGGCCATCTCCTGGGTGGTTTCACGCGAGACGATGTGGGTGAACAGCGTTTGCCGCGTCACATAGAGCGAACCCTTGGGGCCCAGGATGCCGGGCGAGAAGGGCGCGACCGGGCCGGACGCATTGCCGAAGCTCGCCATCAGGCCGAAGGGGCTGAGGCAGTCGAGCGACTTGTCGAAGGTGTCCTTGCCGACCGAGTCGTACACCACCTTCACGCCCTTGCCGCCGGTGATCTCCTTGACGCGCGCGGCAAAGTCTTCCCTGGCGTAGTTGATGACGAAAGCCGCACCGTGGGCCTTGGCCAGTGCGCACTTTTCGTCCGACCCTGCCGTGCCGATCAGTTGCAGGCCCATGGCGCGCGCCCACTGGCAGGCGATCAGGCCCACACCGCCGGCGGCGGCATGAAACAGCACAAAGTCGCCGGCCTTCAGGCCGCCCTGGGGCTGGGTGCGGCGCAGCAGGTACTGGGCCGTCAGGCCCTTGAGCATCATGGCCGCGCCGGTCTCGAACGAAATCGCGTCGGGCAGCCTGCACACGCACTTGGCCGGCATCACCCGCACTTCGCAGTAGCTGCCAGGGGGCTGGCTGGCATAGGCAGCGCGGTCGCCGACCTTCAGGTGCGTCACGCCTTCGCCCACCGCATCCACCGTGCCGGAGGCCTCCATGCCCAGTTGCAAAGGCATGGACATGGGGTAAAGCCCTGAGCGCTGGTACACATCGATGAAGTTCAGGCCGATGGCCTTGTGGCGGATGCGGATCTCGCCCGGGCCGGGGTCGCCCACGGTGACGTCCACCAGTTTGAGTTGTTCGGGGCCACCGTGCTGGTCAATGCGCACGGCGCGGGATGTGATGGCGGTCATGGTGTCTCCTCGGGGAAGGTGGTTTGTCAAGGCAAGGGCTGGCCGGTTACAGGCAGCGCTGCAGGGGCAGCGCAAGCCGCAGGTGGACGTTATCGTGCCACGAATCGGCAGGCGCTGCTCGAAGGCCTGGCGCTTGCGGGATGGACAGGGTTGAAGCTGTGGCCACAGCAGGCAAGGGGATCGCTTGGTACAGTCACCCCCCATGACGCAACGCCTGACACCTGCCACCGCCCTGCTTCTCGTGGTTCCACCGCTGCTCTGGGCCGGCAATGCGGTGGTGGGGCGGCTGGTGGCGGGGCTGGTGCCGCCGATGACGCTCAACTTCCTGCGCTGGGCGCTGGCTTTCGTGATCCTGCTGCCGCTGGCGCACCGGCTGCTGCGCACCGGCAGCGACCTGTGGCCGAACTGGAAGCGCTTTGCGCTGCTGGGCCTGCTGGGGGTGGGCTGCTACAACGCGCTGCAGTACCTGGCGCTCAAAACCTCGACACCGCTCAACGTCACGCTGGTGGCGGCCAGCATCCCGATCTGGATGCTGCTGGTCGGCGGCCTGTTTTTCGGGCAGGCGGTGTCGCGCAGGCAACTGGCTGGCGCGCTGCTGTCGGTGGCCGGCGTGCTGGTGGTGCTGTCGCGTGGCCAGTGGGACCTGTTGATGCAGGTGCATCTGGTGCCTGGCGACGTGTATGTGCTGCTGGCCACGCTGGCCTGGGCCTTCTACAGCTGGCTGCTGTCGCAGCCGAAGGAGCCGGCGCATATCCGCAGCGACTGGGCAGCGTTTCTGATGGCGCAGATCGTGTTTGGCCTGGGCTGGTCCGGCTCGTTCGCCGCTGGCGAGTGGGCACTGACCGACGCGCACATCCAGTGGAGCTGGCCGGTGGTGGCGGCGCTGGTGTATGTCGCCGTCGGTCCGGCCGTGCTGGCGTACCGCTGCTGGGGCCTCGGTGTACAGCGGGTGGGGCCGGCGATTGCCGGCTTCTTCTCCAACCTCACGCCGCTGTTCGCGGCCCTGCTGTCAGCCGCCTTTCTGGGCGAGCTGCCGCACCTCTACCACGCCGTGGCCTTTCTGCTGATCGTGGGCGGCATCCTGGCGTCGTCACGGCGCTGAAGCGGGTGATAAAGACGGCAGACTCATCAACGCCGGCGTGAGCCGGGCGGCTTGGGGCTGGCTTGTGCGGCTTCGCGCAGGCATTGCACCAGTTGTCCCATCACGGCGGGGTGGGCCGCCGGCAGGCGCTGGATGATGCCGATCTCGCGGTAAAAAGTATCTTCGCCCAGCGAGATGGCGCGCACGCCGGGCGGCAGCGGCAGGTGTGCCTCCACCATCGGCATCAGTGCCACGCCCAAACCGTTGGCCACCATTTGCACCATGCCTTCGATGTCGTCAATTTCGATCGACTCCTGCACCACGAGGCGCGTGGAGCGCAGGAAGCGCTCCACCATGCGGCCCCCGAAAGAGGTTCGCTCGTAGCGCAGAAAGGGTTGCGTCTGGAGGAACTGGCGCCAGTCCCTGCCGCGGGTGCGCACGGGCACCAGCAGCACGAAGGGCTCGCGGACCAGCGGCTGCCAGGTCAGTTCGGGCAGCAGGCCCACCGGCGGCCGGATCATGATGGAGGCGTCAATCTCCCCGGCATCGAGCTGGTCCATCAAATGCATGGACACGCCGGGAACGATGCGCAGTCGCAGTTGCGGAAACTGCTGGCGAAAGCGCACCAGGGCGCGCGCCAGCAGCGTGGACTGCACCGAGGCAATGGCGCCGATGCGCAGCAGGCCCTGGACGCTCCCGTCATCCGGCAACTCGCCCAGCCTGGAAAACAGCGCGACGATCTCCCCGGCCCGCGCCAGGGTCGTGCTGCCGGCGGCGTTGAGCGTGGCGGAGCGCCCGGTGCGGTCAAACAATTCAAAACCGAGCGAGTCTTCCAGCCGCTTGATCTGGCTGCTCACCGCCGATTGCGTGAGGCCCATGTGTTCACCGGCTGCCGCGAAGGTGCCATGACGGGCGACGGCGATCAGGGTACGGAGTTCAGGGATCACGGCTGAATCATCAATTAATTTGTTGCTCAGACCAAATATATATCGCTTTTCTTCATCAATGAAGGCTTTTAAAGTGGCAACACCTGATTTTCAAAGCTTCTTTCCTGAGGACACCCATGACCACCACGCCCGGCGCAAGCACCATTCCGCCCTTCCATCTGGCCTTTCCCGTCCATGACATCGCCGAGGCGCGCCGCTTCTATGGCGACCTGCTGGGCTGCCCCGAGGGCCGCAGCGCACCCGATTGGGTGGACTTCAACTTTTACGGTCACCAGATCGTGGCGCACCTCGCACCCGGCGAAGTGGGGCACCGCTCGACCAGCGCGGTCGATGGCCACAACGTGCCGGTACGCCACTTCGGCGCGGTGCTGCCGATGGCGCAGTGGCAGGCCCTGGCCGACAGGCTCCAGGCAGCCGGCACTTCGTTCGTGATCGAGCCGCACATCCGCTTCAAGGGTGAAGTGGGCGAGCAGGCCACCATGTTCTTCCTGGACCCGTCGGGCAACGCCGTGGAGTTCAAGGCCTTCGCCGACATCAGCTCGCTGTTCGCCAAATAAGCACTGAACACTGCTGGCTTGCGGGGTCGGTGTTGTGGATGCGGCGCTGCCCCCACCGCCGGCGGCTCAGTCGTCCTGTCCCGCCGCGAAGTGCTGCATGAAGGCCGAGCAAAAGGCACGGTTGCCGCTGAAACATACGGTGACCGTGTGCCGCGGCTTGCCCGGCGGGCCGGCCTCTACCGACAGGCGCTGCGTCACCTCGTCGTAATGCCAGGCTTCGGGCGCGGTGAATTCCTGCAGGCCCTGCAGGTCATAGTCCCAGTCGCCACCCTCTTCGATCGGGCCATGCCGGCCTGCGAAGCCGCGATGAGCCCAATCCAGTACCCGGACAATCTCCGCACGGACAGCAGGCACCTGCTCCGGCCAGGTGGCGGCCATGGCCTCCAGCGTCCCGGTTCCGTCTGTGCCCTCGGCGTAGTCGAAGTGAAGATAGCGCAAGGACACAGCGAGGAACGGACCCAGCCGTCGGCTCAGTAGGTGCCGGGGTAAGCACCGCCGTCCGCCAGCACGTTCTGGCCGGTCATGTAGGCCGCGTGCGCGCTGCACAAAAACGCGCAGATGGCGCCGAACTCCTCGGGTGTGCCGAAGCGCTGGGCCGGGATGTTCTTGCGGCGCGCGTCCATGATGGCTTCCAGTGGCTGGCCGGTCTTCTTCGCAGCGCCACTCATGGTGCCGCGCAGGCGGTCGGTGTCAAACGCACCGGGCAACAGGTTGTTGATGGTCACGCCTTGAGCCGCGAGTTTGGTGCGCGCCACGCCGGCCACGAAGCCCGTGAGGCCGCTGCGCGCGCCATTGCTCAGCCCCAGCACATCGATCGGCGACTTGACCGAGCTGGAGGTGATGTTGACGATGCGGCCGAAACCGCGCGCCGCCATGCCGTCCACCGTGGCCTTGATGAGTTCGATCGGGGTGAGCATGTTGGCGTCCACCGCCTTGATCCACGCCTCGCGGTCCCAGTCGCGGAAGTCGCCGGGGGGCGGGCCACCGGCATTGGTCACGACGATGTCGAAATCCTTGCGCAGGGCAAAGACGGCGGCGCGGCCTTCAGGGGTGGTGATGTCTGCCGCCACGGCCTCGACCGCGGTGCCTGCCGGCTTGCCTGCATCGGCGCGCAACTGGGCAGCGGCCGCTTGCAGCACCTCGGCACCGCGCGCCACGATCAGCACATGCACGCCCTCACGGACCAGCGCCTGCGCACAGCCCAGGCCCAGACCTTTGCTGGCGCCGCAAACCAGCGCCCATTTGCCTGCAATACCCAAATCCATAATAATTCCTTGATGACCAAAACACAGGGGACAGCCGGCCATGATACTGAGTAAATGCAGGCGGCAGGCCACTGCGGTCATCACGGCGGCGGCGCTTGCTGCCGTGGCCGCCTCACCGGCGCTGGCCCAGGACAAAACCCCGGAGCAACTGCTGGTCAAGCGCAGCGCACAACTCAGGGAGGCACCGGGCGACGCCGCGCGCAGCCTGCTGGACCTGCCGGCACAAACCGCCCTCACCCGCGTCGGCGACCGCCAGGGGCCCTGGATCAAGGTGCGCATGGCGGACGGCACGCCTGGCTGGGTTCACATGTTCGATGTGGCATCCGCCAGCGCAGGCGCCCAGGGCGGCGGGGGCTCGAACGTGCTGCGGGGCATCACCAGCTTCTTCAACCGGGGCAGTGCGCAGGGGCAGGGCAGCACCGTGACCACCTCGACACTGGGCATACGCGGGCTCGATGCAGAAGACCTCGCGAAGTCGCAACCCAACATGACGGCCGTCACGCAGATCGATGGCATGCGGGTGGACGCCAACCAGGCCCGGCAGTTCGCGGCGCGTGCGTCGCTGGCCAGCCGGTCGGTGGAGCCGCTGCCGGCCGCCACCGCCAGCAGCCCGCCGGGCGGCAGCAACTCTGATTCAGGAGGCCGATGATGAATACGCCGACCCTGCCTTCGCTTTCTTCCTTGCCGTGCTGGTTCGCCCGGCCGCTGTGGGGCGCCCTGCTGCTGGCGTGCCTGGGCACACCGGCCGCGCAGGCGCAGGACGCCAGCAAGGCGCTGAACCTGTTTCAGTCGCTGCTGCGTCCCGGGTCATCAGCCCCTGCCAACTCCGGCGCAGCGGGCATCGCCGGCGCTGCACTGGGCGCCGCGCTAGCACCGGCTGGCGCCAACCCCTCGGCCAATGGCGGCGACCTGTTCCAGTTGCTCTCGCAATCCATCGACCAGATCGACGAGCCGCGTGAAATCCAGATCGGCCAGCAACTGGCCGCCGTGCTGCTGGGCAGCAAGCCGCTCTACCCGGACATGGCCCTGCAGCGCTACGTCAACCAGCTGGGCCGATGGATCAGCCTGCAGTCCGCACGCCCCGACCTGCCCTGGACTTTTGCCGTGCTGGATGATGCGGGTTTCAATGCCTTTGCAGCACCTGGCGGCTATGTCTTCATCACCAAGGGGCTGCTGGACCGCGTCGCCGATGAGGGCGAGCTGGCCGGCATTCTGGCCCATGAGATCACGCACGTGACGGCCAGGCACCACCTGATCGCGCTGAACAAGACCGCCCGCGCCGGGCTGGTGACGCAATTGATCGGCTCGCAGCTCAGGAACGACCTGACAGGCATGGTGTCCGCACAGTTTCTGGCCCTGGGACGCAACGTCTACAGCAAGGGACTGGACCAGCAGGACGAGTTTGACGCCGACCGCGCCGGCGTGGCGCTCGCCGCCAGCGCCGGGTTTGACCCCTATGGCCTGGTGGCGGTGCTGCAGCAGTTGCGAACCGCATCACCAGGCGACGCCCTGTTTGCCTTGTCGCTCAGCACCCACCCGGCACCGCAGGCCCGCCTCAACCTGCTGGAGCAGGCCATGGGCAACCGGCTCGACGCCTTTTCTGGCCAACCGTCCGTCACGGTGGCGCAGCGCATGGAGCGACTGGGCACGTCGAACCGGCAGCCCACGGCCCAGAGCAACGTGCCTGCAAAACCCCCAGCCAAAAAGACCAACTAGCCCCCCCCCGGATTCCTCCTTCGACAAGCTCAGGACGAACGGAAAATTCAGTGAGCGACCAACGGTGGGGGCTCTACCGGCTTCGGGTAAAAACAAAGATGCCCGAGATCACCAGCACGGTGCCTGCGGCAATCCAGGCCCTGAAGGGCTCGCCCAGGATCAGCACGCCCATCAGGATGGTGGAAAGAGGCCCCACCATGCCGGTCTGCGCCGCCATGCTGGCGCCGATGCGCTCGATGGCCATCATCACCATCAGCACCGGCAAGGCCGTGCACAGCGTGGCATTGAGCACCGACAGCCAGATCACCTCGGGCGCGACGGCAGCCGCGCTCAAAGGCCGCAGCAGCACGAACTGCAGCAGGCAACACAGGCAGGCCACGCTGGTCGCCAGGCCCACCAGCCGCAGCGAGCCCAGGCGCTGCACCATCTCGCCGCTGTACACCAGGTAAATCGCGTAGCTCACGGCGCTGAGGAACACCAGCAGTGCCCCCCAGGCGGCGTCTGCGCCCTGCAGCGTGATCTCGTGGCCAAACACCAGTACCACGCCGCAGTAACTGATGGCCATGCCGATGATCTGTCGCGCAGCGATCCTGCGGCGGTACACCACCAGCCCCATCAGCAGCACCAGCGTCGGGTTGAGGTAGAGAATCAGCCGCTCGAGCGACGCGCTGATGTAGGCCAGGCCCGCGAAGTCCAGGAAACTGGCGAGGTAGTAGCCCGTCACCCCCAGCCCGAGCACGCCCAGCCAGTCCTTGCGGGTCAGCGGCGGTTTGCGCTCGCCGCCCTGCCTGTAGGTGGCCCACCAGGCCATCACCGCAAAAATCGGCAGCGCGAACAGCATGCGGTACATGATGAGCGTGACCGCGTCCACCCCGTGGCGGTAGGCCAGCTTGACGATGATGGCCTTGCCGCTGAAGGCAATCGCACCGAAAGTGGCCAAAAGCAGGCCGGAGACAACGCCTTGGCGGGCGGCCGCGGCCGCCTGCGCTTCCCGGGCGCTGGAGGGGGTTGAATGGGGTAGGTCGTCAGTCAAGAAAACATCTTAAAAACCGACCGCCTGGCCGTCGCGGCGCGAGTCGCTCGCGGCCACATAGCCTTCGACCTTCGGGTCGCCGGCACGCCAGATGAACTGGCCGGCGCCGAAGTCCTGGTAGGAGTCGTTGATCACTTCCATGCGGTGTCCGCGCTCGGCCAGGCCTTTGACCGTCTCCGCACGGAGCGCCGATTCGACATTGATCTCCAGCCCCGCGTTGTAGCGCCAGCGCGGTGCGTCGCACGCGGCTTGCGGGCTCTGCTGGTAGTCGAGCATGCGCACCAGGGTCTGCACATGGCCCTGCGGCTGCATGTTGGCGCCCATCACGCCATAGCTCATCACCGGCTGGCCGTCCTTGGTCAGGAAGGCCGGGATGATGGTGTGGAAAGGCCGCTTGCCCGGCGCCACCTGGTTGACACCCGGCAGCACGCTGAAGCCATGGCCGCGGTTCTGCAGGCTGATGCCGAATTCAGGCTCCACGCAACCGGAGCCAAAGCCCATGTAGTTGCTCTGGATGAAGCTCACCATCATGCCGTTCTCGTCGGCCGCCGTGAGGTAGATGGTGCCGCCCTTGACGGGGTTGCCCGCGCCAAAGTCCTGTGCCTTTTTCATGTTGATGAGTTTGGCACGTTCGGCCAGATAGGCGTCATCGAGCATTTGCGCGGCGGTCACCTTCATTGACGATGGCTCGGCCACATATTGGTAGACGTCGGCAAAGGCCAGCTTCATGGCCTCGATCTGCAGGTGCTGCGAATCCACGCCATCGACCGCCAGGCTGGCCAGGTCGAACTTGTCCAGAATGCCGAGCGCGATCAGCGCGGCGATGCCTTGCCCGTTGGGTGGAATCTCGTGCAAGGTGTGGCCGCGGTAGTTTTTCGAGATGGGCTCCACCCACTCCGGCTGGTAGCTGGCAAAGTCCCTGGCCGTGATGCTGCCGCCGTGTTGCGCGGCAAACCTTTCAATCGCCTCGGCGATTTCACCGCCGTAGTAGGCTGCCCCCTTGGTGGCGGCAATCGCCCGCAGCCCTCTGGCCGCGGCCTTGAACTGGAACAGCTCGCCCACCGTCGGCGCCCGGCCCCAGGGCAGGAAAGCCTGGGCGAAGCCTGGTTGCGACTGAAGTTCCGGTACTGCGGCGGCCCACTTCTCCTGCACCACTGGCGGCAGCAGGTAGCCGCGCTCGGCCATGTCGATGGCAGGCTCCAGCAGGTCGGCGAAGGGCAGCTTGCCAAAGCGCTCGCTCATGGCCACCCAGCTGGCCACAGCGCCCGGCACGGTCACGGAATCGGGTCCGCGCTTGGGTGGCGCCACGCTGTCCTCACCGTACTTGCGTTTGAAATAGTCGGGCGTCCAGCTTTGCGGGGCGCGGCCGGACGCATTGAGCCCGTGCAGCTTTTGGCCATCCCAGAGGATGCCGAACGAGTCGCTTCCCAAACCGTTGCTCACCGGCTCCAGCACCGTGATGGCGGCCGCTGCTGCAATCGCCGCATCGACCGCATTGCCGCCCTTGAGCATCATGCGCAGGCCCGCCTGGGCCGCCAGCGGATGGGAGGTGGACACCACATTGCGTGCGAACAAGGGAATGCGGCTGGACGTGTAGGGATTGTTGAAGTCGAAGTTCATGGTGGGATTATCCGGGGTTTGCCCTTGGGCACGGGCGGTGGAAGGGGCGATAAAGCCGCGGGAAAACTGAAGGAAATGGTGAAGGTGTTTGAACCGCAGGTGCGGGGAATCGGCAACGGTGATGGGCTGCGCGGCGTGTGCTGTGCCCGGCCCTTCAACAGGTTCAGGGCCAGCGGTGCGCAGGGACAGGCAACACGCTCGACGCAGCGTCAGTGATGCACATCAGGCGTCCGGCAACAGCCACGCCGCACCCGTGCGCGCTGACAGCAGGTGCGCGCGCATGGCCCGGTGGGCGGCGTCCGCATCGCGGGCGAGCAGCGCCTCCACCACCGCGCAATGCTCGCTGTAGGACTGCTGCAGGCGGGACCGGTTGACAAACTGCCCGCGCCGGAAAGGCATCAGCCGGCGGCGCAGGGTGGCCATGGACTCCTGCAGGAAGGGGTTGTGCGCGCCTTCGCAAATCAGCGCATGGAAGCTGCGGTTGGCGCTGTCGTAGGTTTCCATGTCCTGGCTCTCCAGCGCCTGCAGGCCGCGGGTGTGGCAGGCCTTGAGCTGCGCCAGTTCCTCGTCGCTCATGCGCAGGGCCGCGTAGCGTGCGCAAGCCGATTCGAGTTCTGCAATCGCTTCGAACATGCCGTCCAGGTCGCCGGTGCTCAGGCTGCGCACCACCGAGCCGCGGTTGGGCCGGTAATGCGCCAGGCCGGTGACGGCCAGCAGCTTGAGCGCCTCCCGTACCGGCGTGCGCGAGACACCGCAGCGCTGGGCAATGGACTGCTCGTCGAGGTGCATGCCGGGTGACAGGCGGCCCAGCACGATCTCATCGGCCAGGCGGCTGAACACCTGGTCGCACAGGCTGACGGATGCTTCGCGCGCGGGCTTCATGGCAAGGCAGGCTCCATGTCAACAGTCATGACGCGAGCGCCCACACCCAAGGGGTGCCAGCAGGCCACGGTGTGGGTGCTGCTGCCCTCCAGCACAGGCATGGCCGAGGTGCAGCCTTCGGCGGCATGCGTGCAGCGCGGCGCGAACGAACAGCCCGGCAGCGGATGGGCCAGATCCGGCGGCGCGCCGGCGATGGCCGCCAGCGGCTGGCCGCGCATGCCGCTGACCACCGTGGAATCCATCAGGCCCCGGGTGTAGGGGTGCTGCGGACGCGCCAGGATGTCGGCCACCTGGCCCTGCTCGACAATTCGGCCGGCGTACATCACGGCCAACCGGTCCGACACTTCCACCGCGGCGCCAATGTCGTGGGTCACAAAAATCACGGCCATGCCCAGTTCGCGCTGCAGCTCGCGCAGCAGCAGCAGGATCTGGATCTGCACAGTGGCGTCCAGCGCAGTGGTGGGCTCGTCGGCCAGCAGAAGGCGTGGCTTGCAGCACAGCGCCAGCGCGATCATGGCCCGCTGGCGCATGCCGCCCGAGAGCTCGTGCGCGTAGGCATCCATGCGCCGGGCCGCCTGCGGAATCTGCACCCGCTCCAGCATCTCCAGGGCCTGCCGGCGGGCGGTGGTGCGGTCCACCGGCTCGTGGGCGCGAATCATTTCGGTGATCTGGTCGCCGATGGTGAACACCGGGTCGAACGCCAGCCCCGGCTCCTGGAACACCATCGATACCACGCCACCGCGGTAACGCGCCAGCGCGGCGTCCTTCAGGGCCATCACGTCCTCGCCATCGACCAGGATGCGACCGCGCACTTCGGTATGTTTCGGCGGGTTCAGCCGGAGCAGCGAGCGCAGCATCACGCTTTTGCCCGAGCCGGACTCTCCGAGCAGGCCCAGGGTTTCACCGGCGGCCAGCGAGAGCGACACGCCTTGCAGCGCCTGCGCCACGCGCGCGCCGGAAAAGCGCACGCTCAGCGAGTCGACCGCGAGCAAAGGGCTTGTAGAGGTCGTACTCATGCGCTCACCTCGGTAACTTCCCGCACAGAAATTGCCGGTGCCATCGCGGCCGGCGCCTCGGAGTGGCCCGACCCCGGGATGAGCATGTGGCAGGCCACCGCATGACCCGCCTGCGGCATGGCCTGCAACACAGGCGTTTGCTGCGCACAGATGGCCTGGGCTTGCGGGCAGCGGTCGCGGAAGCGGCAACCCGCCGGCGGGTTGATCGGGTTGGGCGGATCACCCGCCAGCACCGCGCGGGCGATGCGCCGCGTCGGGTCCATCGACGGCACGGCCGACAGCAGGGCCTGGGTATAGGGGTGCCTGGCCGCCGCGTAAATTTCTTCGACCGGCCCCACTTCCACCACCTGCCCGAGGTACATGACCATGACGCGGTCGCACAGGTACTGCACCACATGCAGGTCGTGAGAGATGAAGATGTAGGTCAGTCCCTGCTCGGTCTTGAGCTCCTGCAGCAGGTTGAGCACCTGCGCCTGCACCGACTTGTCGAGCGCGGCCACCGCCTCATCGAGGATCACCAGCCGCGGCTCCAGGGCCAGCGCCCGTGCGATGTTCACGCGCTGGCGTTGGCCACCCGAGAGCTCGTGCGGGTAGCGCGCTGCGTACTGCGCCGGGCTCAAGCCCACGCGCGCCAGCAGGGCGTGGGCGCGCTGCCGGGCATCGGCCTCGCTCAGTCCGTGCACGCGCGGCGCAAAGCTGATGCTGTCCTCCATCGTGAGGCGCGGGTTCAGCGAGGCAAACGAATCCTGGAACACCATCTGCAGGCTGCGGCGGTAGTCCTGCAGCGACAGGCCGCCAAACTCACCGACGCCGTCGCCATCGAACACCAGCTTGCCCTGGTCGGCCTGGATCAGTTTGGCAATCAGGCGGGCGGTGGTGGACTTGCCGCAACCGGACTCGCCCACAATGCCCAGCGTTTCGCCCTTGGCGACATCGAAGCTCACGCCGTCGACCGCATGCACGGCGCGGCGGGTGCCCGGCCAGAAGCCGCCCTGCACCGGGAAATGCTTGACCAGGTGGCGCACCGACAGCAAAGGCTGGGCCGGGCCGCCGCGATCGGGCTGCGGGGCGAGCCCGGCAGAGGGCAATGAGGGGGTATCGGTCATGGGGTTCAGCGTCGCAGGTCCATGGCGGAACGGATACCGTCCGCCAGCAGGTTGAAGCAGATGGAGGTGATGAAAATCATCGCGCCCGGCAAGGCCGCCACCAGCGGGTTGTTGAAGATGGCCGAGCGCAGGGTGTTGAGCATCAGGCCCCACTCCGCCTCGGGTGGCCGGACGCCCAAGCCGAGGAAGGACAGCCCCGACGCCAGGATCATGCAGACGCTGATCAGACCGGTGGCATACACAAACACCGGGCCCAGCACATTGCCCAGCACCTGCACACGAACGATGGTGAGCGAGCTGGCGCCGCTCATGCGCGCCGCATCCACATAGTCGAGCCGGGCCACCTGCGTGGTCACGCTTTCAGCCACACGGGCGATCTGCGGGATGAACACCAGCGTGAGCGCCAGCAGGCTGTTGCTCATACCAGGACCCATGGCACCGGAGATGGCCACGGCCAGCAGCACCGACGGAAACGCGTAGAACACATCCAGCGTGCGCATCACGGCCATGTTGACCTTGCCGCCCAGAAAACCAGCCATCACGCCAATCGACGTGCCGATCACAAACGCCATCACCACCGGCACCACGCCCATGGTGAGCGACAGGCGCCCGCCGTAGATCAGGCGACTGAGCAGGTCGCGGCCCAGTTCGTCGGAGCCCAGCAGGTAACCCGGGCTGCCCACCGGCTGCAGGCGCTTGAGCATGCTGGCCTTGAACGGATCGGCCGGCGCCACCCAGGGCGCAAAGATGGCAGCCAGCACCAACAGCAGCAACAGGCCCGCGCAGGCCATCGCCACGCGGTCGCGGCGAAGGCGCTGCAGCACCGAGCGCCAGTAACCGGCGCTGGCAGCCGCCGGTGGCAGCACCGCGGCAGGCACGGCCAGGGGGGAAGCATTCACAAGGGTAGACATTGTTTGCAATCAGTCGCAGTCAGTTCAGCGCAAGGAGCTTTCAGGCCCGGCGCATGCGCGGGTCGATCAGGGGTTGCAGCACGTCCACCAGCAGGTTGAGCGCCACAAAGAACATGCACAACACCAGGATGGTTCCCTGCAGCAACGGAATGTCGCGCTGGAAGATCGCGGTGTTGAGCAGAAAGCCGGTGCCCGGCCAGGCGAACACGGTTTCGACCAGGATGGAGCCGCCCATCAGGTAGCCCAGTTGCAGACCCGACACGGCCAGGATGGTGGGCAGCGCATTCTTGGCCACATGCCGGAACACCGCCATGCGCCCCAGGCCGCGCGCCCACAGCGCGGTGACGAATTCCTGCTGCAGGGTGTCCGCCACCAGCGCGCGCACCGTGCGCGTGACGATGCCCATGGGAATCACGCACAAGGTCACGCCGGGCAGGATCAGGTGCCGGACATGCGGCCAGTCCCAGACCCAGCCGTTGCCGCCGTCAGCCGAGCTGCCGGGCCCGGCACCCATGGCGGGCAGCCAGTCCAGCCAGACCGAAAACACGATGGTCAGCACCAGCCCCAGCCAGTAATGCGGCACGCTCACGCCCAGCACCGACAGGCCGCTGGCCAGGCGGTCCACCGGCCCGCCGATGTGGTTGCCGGCCAGCGCGCCCAGCACCACGCCAGCCACCATGCCCAGCAAGGCCGCAAAAGCTGCCAGCAGCAGGGTGTTCTGGACAGCCGACAACACCTCGGTGCGCACGGCACGCCCCGAGGCGATCGAGACCCCCAGATCACCCTGCACCGCCCGCGCCAGCCAGAGGCCGTATTGCACCGGCAGCGGTTTGTCCAGACCATAGGCGGCCTTCAGGGCCGTGACCACCTCGGCGGGCGCATCCGCCGGTGCAATCGCATTGAGCGGATCGCCCGGCGCCAGGTACACCAGCAGGAAGGACAGCAAGGTCACACCCAGCGCAATCGGCAAGGTGTAGAACAGGCGGCGAAACAGGTAAGCAAGCATCTCAGGCCTTCGTCCCGGGCGTTCTCGGCGGCACAGGCGTCATCACATGCCGATGGTGGTGAGGTCCTGGAACCAGTGCTGGGCCTGCACGAACTGCTTGACCTTGGGCGACAGGGCATGCGGGTTCACGTCATGCACGACCCAGATCATCAGTGCCTGGTCCACCATGGTTTCGTGGATCTTGGCCAGCAGTGCGTCCTGCTTTTTCACGTCGAACGTCGAGCGGATCTGCTCGCCCAGAGCGTCCACCTTGGGATCGGAGAAACCACCCCAGTTCACGCCATTGGGCGCGATGTAGCGCGTGTCCACAAAGCGGGTGAGCGCATAGAACGGATCGGCGGTGACATAACCCAGGTTGATGGCGCTGATGCCCTTGCCGGCATTCATGTCGGCCTTGGCACCACTGCGCCAGTGGAGGTAGAGGTTCTCCAGTTCCACCACCTCAAACTCGACGGCGATGCCGATCTCAGCCAGGCTTTGCTGCATGTATTCGTTCATGGGCAACGACAACATCTGGCCGCTGCCACCCTGGGCAATGATGACCTTGGCCTTCAGCGGCTTGGCCTTGGAGTAGCCGGCCTGCGCCATCAGCGCACGCGCCTGTGGCAGGTCGTACTTGATGTCAAAGCTGGGCTTACCGAACCAGGTGCTGGTCGCGTCGAGCTGGCCTTTGGCTGGTGTGGCCAGACCGTTGAGCAGCTTGACGATTTCATCGCGGTTGATGGCCAGGTTGGCTGCCTTGCGCACACGGATGTCCGTCCATGGCGAGCCAGGCTGGGTGCTGAAGTGGTAGGGCCACACATGCGGCGTCACATTGCTCACCACCCTGAAGTTGCCCTTCTTGAGCTGCTCCAGCACATCGGGTGGCGGCGTTTCGATCAGGTCGACCTGGCCGCTGAGCAAGGCGTTGGCGCGGGTCAGCGCCTCGGGAATCGGCAGCAGGATGATGCGGTCAGTCCTGGCCATGCGCTTGGTGTCCCAGTAGCTGGCGTTCTTCACCAGCTCGGCCCGCTCACGCGGCACCAGCTTGTCCAGTTTGAAGGGGCCGGTGCCGGAGGGCTGGAAGGCCACCTTGCCCCAGTCCTTGCCCATCTTTTCCCACTGGGCCGGGCTGGAGATCAGGAACCACGGGAGCTGGTAAGGGAACAGCGCGTCAACGTCCTTGGTGGTGATCTCCACCGTCAGGTCACCGGTCTTCTTGTAGCTGGCAATCGACGGAATACGCGGCCGCACCTGAGCGCTCTGCTTGGCGTCGAACTGTGGCGACTTGTCGTTGAGCACCTTTTCCAGGTTCCAGATCACCGCCTCCGCATCGAAGGCGGAACCGTCATGGAACTTCACACCCTTGCGCAGCGTGAAGGTCCATTTCTTCGGCTCCTTCGCGTCGCTCTTCCACTCGGTGGCCAGACCGGGCATCAGCTTGCCAGGGCGGGTGCCGATGTTCGCCTCCCAGGCGATCAGCGGGTCATAAATGGTGTGACCGGTGAACTGGTAAGCACCCGCGCCGCGGTCGGGCTGGCCGGTGGTGAGAGGAATGTCGGCCATGGAGATGCCATAGCGCGCCACGGTTTCCGCGATGGCGGTTTGGGCCAGAGCCGCCGCCAGCGGCAGAACAACCGCCAGACGGCGAAGTTGCTTGAAGACAGTTTGCATCGTGATTCCTCATCTAGGGTGGTGATGCCAATGTGTTTGCATGCAATGTGCCAACCCCGAACAGGAAGCCGAATGTTTATTTCAAGATGTTGTTTGTATTGATGTTTTGACGTTTTGTATTTTTGAAAAAATAGACTTTCCAGCCCGTCAGCACGGTTTGCGTGCACTTTGTACGGCGACTGACGATCGACTCCCTGTAACGGTGCGTTACCGGATGGAGCCGCCCCGCACGGGCCCACCCGGCCCACCACCGCCTCTCGACGCGCCATGAAAAAAGGCACCCTGAGGTGCCTTTTGGTGGAAAGCCTGCAGGCTCTTGTCATTCCTCGACGAAGGCCTCTTCCCGTTTGTTTTTCACCGACGGCAGCAACACGATGATCAGCATCAGCACTGCGGCGCCGAGCAGACCGGCCGACAGCGGACGCGTGACGAACACGCTCCAGTCGCCACGCGACAGCAGCAGTGCACGGCGCAGGTTCTCTTCCATCATGGGGCCCAGGATGAAGCCCAGCAGCAGCGGCGCAGGTTCGCAGCCCAGCTTGACGAACAGGTAGCCGATCACGCCGAAGGCGCCCACCATCCACACGTCAAAGGTGTTGTTGTTGGTCGAGTACACGCCGATTGCGCAGAACAGCACGATGGCCGGGAACAGATAGCGGTAGGGCACGGTCAGGAGCTTGATCCACATGCCGATCAGCGGCAGGTTCAGGATGATCAGCATGGCGTTGCCGATCCACATGGAGGCGATCAGGCCCCAGAACAGTTCCGGGTTGCTGGTCATCACCTGGGGACCAGGCTGGATGTTGTGGATGGTCATGGCACCGACCATCAGTGCCATCACGGCATTGGGTGGAATACCCAGTGTGAGCAGCGGGATGAAGGAGGTCTGCGCGCCCGCGTTGTTGGCAGACTCGGGTGCGGCCACGCCGCGGATGTTGCCCTGGCCGAAAGGAACTTCGCCCGGCTTCATCTTGATTTTCTTTTCCAGCGCATAGGCGGCAAAAGCAGCCAGCAGCGCACCGCCGCCGGGCAGGATGCCCAGTGCCGAGCCCAGGAAGGTACCGCGCAGCACGGCCGGCGTCATGTCCTTGAAGTCCTGCTTGGTGGGAAAGAGCCCGGAAACCTTGGCCGTGAAAACTTCCCGCTCGTGCTCGGGTTGCGCCAGGTTGCTGATGATCTCGCCGTAACCGAACACACCCATGGCAATCACGACGAAGCCGATGCCGTCCGTCAGTTCCGGAATGTCGAAGCTGAAGCGGGCGACACCGGAGTTCACATCGGTGCCGACCAGACCCAGCAGCAGGCCCAGCACGATCATGGCAATGGCCTTGAGCAGCGAGCCGGAGGCCAACACCACCGCGCCGATCAGGCCCAGCACCATCAGTGCAAAGTATTCGGCAGGGCCGAATTTGAAGGCCAGTTCGGTCAGGGGTGGCGCAAACGCCGCCAGGATCAGCGTGCCGACGCAGCCGGCAAAGAAAGAACCCAGGCCGGCAGCCGCCAGCGCAGGCCCCGCTCGCCCCTTCCGGGCCATCTGGTAGCCGTCGATACAGGTGACAACCGATGAGGACTCACCGGGCAGGTTCACCAGAATGGCGGTGGTCGAGCCACCATACTGCGCGCCGTAGTAAATACCGGCCAGCATGATCAGTGCCGACACGGGCGGCAGGGCGTAGGTGGCCGGCAGCAGCATGGCAATCGTGGCCACAGGCCCGATGCCGGGCAGCACGCCAATCAGCGTGCCCAGGATACAGCCGATGAAGGCGTACAGCAGGTTGATCGGCGTGAAGGCAACACCGAAGCCCAGCGAAAGATGCGAAATCAGTTCCATGAGGATGTCTCCTTAGCCGGTGATGAAGAAAGGCCACACCGGGAACTGCAGCTTGAGCAGCACCACGAAGGCAAGATAGCTGCCCGCCGCCAGGATGGTGGCAAGGATGAAGGTGTTTTTCACTCGCCAGCCGGGCTCTGCCATGCTGGAGATGAAGGTGAGCGCGTAGATGGCGACGATCATGCCCATCGCGGGCAGTTTGATGCTGGGCAAACCAGCCAGCAACACACCGAAAGCCAGGTTGGCGGCGATGATGTAGACCAGAGGCTTCCAGGCCCATTTGCCGATCCTGTCGCCGCCTTCGGATTCGACGACCAGCGACTTGAAGGTCACGCCGGCGCCCAGAATGGTCATCAGCACGCCCAGCATGAGCGGGAAGTAGCCCGGCCCCATGCGAGCCCCCTCACCGACGTTGTAGGTCGTGGCGCCCCATGCGAACGCCACGCCGACGCCCATGAACATGAGACCGGAAAAGAAGTCTTTTTGACTCTTGATATTCACGGTTTGTCTCCTCTGGATAAAGATGAATCGACGGATTGTGCATTCAATCGGCCAAAAGAGGCATGTGGCTTTCACTTACCTTTCATCTTTCTTTCGAACGTCTTTCGATCCGCGGCGGCTGTTGGCAGGCACGCCTGTCTGCCACGCACCCGGCAGCGCTGGCCCCGGGTGGGCGGTGCCCGGTCTGGAGGATGGAAAGGACGAGAGGAAAGGGAGGAAAAAAGGGGGGTAAGAGGCGCAACAAGAGCGCCGCTGACGGCCTTCTTACTGAAAGCCCGTGCCAACGGCCAGCCCGTTCGCGGCCTCAGGACATCGGCGGGGTGGTCGCCAGAATCTCTTCGATGGTGGTCAGGCCTTCAGCCACCTTCAGCGCACCCGCCAGGCGCAGCGGGCGCATGCCGTCGGCGATGGCTTGACGGCGCAGGGCGTCGATATTGGGCTCCTTCGAGACCTTTTCCTTGAAGCCTTCGGTCACCGTGAGCAGCTCATACAGGCCCATGCGCCCGCGAAAACCCGTCATGCGGCAATCGACACAGCCCACCGGGCGGAAAGGCCGGTAGCCCCCGCTGATCTGCCACGGTTTGACCAGCTCCGACAGTGTCTCCCGAGGGGTCTGCTCGTCGGGTTCGCGGCAGCTGCTGCAGAAGGTGCGCACCAGGCGCTGCGCCAGCACCCCCAGCAGGGTGGCATTGATGAGATAGGACGGCACGCCCAGCTCCATCAGGCGCGACACCGCCGACGGTGCGTCGTTGGTGTGCAGCGTGCTGAACACCAGGTGGCCGGTCAGTGCTGCCTGCACAGCCATCTCGGCCGTCTGCAGGTCGCGGATCTCGCCCACCATGATGATGTCCGGGTCCTGCCGCATCAGCGCGCGCAGGCCTTCGGGAAAATCAAAGTCCAGATGCGCCTGCACCTGGGTCTGGTTGAAGGCAGCCTCGATCATCTCGATCGGGTCTTCAATCGTGCTGACATTGACTTCTTCGGTCGCCAGCCGCTTGAGCGTGGAATACAGCGTGGTGGTCTTGCCGGAGCCCGTCGGGCCCGTTACCAGCACAATGCCGTAGGGGCGTTTGACGAGCTGCTCCCAGCGCTCGGCGTCGTGCTGCGAGAAGCCCAGTGCGTCCAGGTCTTTCACCGTGGTGTCAGGATCGAAAATCCGCATCACCATCTTTTCGCCAAACGCGGTGGGCAGCGTGGACAGGCGCATCTCGATCTCATCGCCGCGCGGGTTGCGCGTCTTGATGCGGCCGTCCTGCGGGCGGCGTTTTTCCACCACGTCCATGCGGCCCAGCAGCTTGATGCGCGCCGTCATCGCGTTGTGCACACCCATGGGCAACTGGTAGACCGGGTGCAGCACACCGTCAATGCGGAAGCGGATCACGCCCTGCTCGCGGCGCGGCTCCAGGTGGATGTCGCTGGCGCGTTGGTCGAAGGCGTACTGCCAAAGCCAATCAACCACCTGCACCACGCCCTGGTCGTTGGCATCGAGCTGCTTGTTGCTCTTGTTGAGTTCGACCAGCTGCTCGAAGCTGGCCGACCCCGAACTGCCACCCGACTTGATGGCCGCCCGCACCGACTTGGCCAAGGCAAAAAATTCGGCGGTGTACTTGGTGATCTCGACCGGGTTGGCCACCACCAGGCGCACGCTGCGCTTGGCCTGGCGCTCCACCTCGGACACCCAGTCGGTGACAAAGGGCTCGGACGTGGCGATCACCACCTCGCTGGGGCTGACCTGCACCGGCAACACCTTGTGCCGCTCGGCGTACATGGCGGACATGGTGTCGGCGACCTTGCCCACATCCACCTTGAGCGGGTCAATGCGCAGGTACGCGAGGCCGGCGCGACCGGCCAGCCACTGCGCAATCATCTCGATGTCCAGCGGCTTGCCGTCGGCCACGCGCGTCATGCTGACGCTGGCCAGGCGGATCAGCGGATGCTGTGCGCTCTGCACCTGCGCGCAACGGGCGATGGTGCGGTCGGCTTCGGCGCGGCTGATGAGGCCGTCTTCGCTCAGCCACTCGACCAGACGGCGCCAGTCCAGCGGACCCGAGGACGACGCCTTCGGGGCTTTGCCGGGCTGCGGTTCCCGGGGAGACTTGGGGGGCAACAAGGCGCTCATGGCTGGCACTGTACCCCATCCCTCCCGGTGGGCACCACACTCGCAAGGGCAGGCGCTGCCACCTCAGTACACCGGCTTGAGCAGCCGCAGCCACTTCTTGGCCGGCAGGCCCCAGCGCGATTCGATCGCGCCGGCCTGCTGCAGCAGCGCGCTGCGCTCGGGGCGGTCCGGCTCGCGCTGCGCCAGCACCACGGTGTTGCCCTCGCGGGTCGGGGTGAAGGCCCAGACGGCTTCGGGCCCGAAGGCCTCGGCGATGCGGGTGAGCGAGCGCAGATAGCTGGAGTCGCGCCCGAAGAGGTTGACGGTCATCACGCCCTCCTCGCTGAGCAGGCGCCGGCAGTCGGCATAAAACCCGGCGCTGTCCAGCACCGGAGCGGCGGCTTCGTGGTCGTACAGGTCGACGTGCAGCAGGTCGACCGAGGCGTGGTGCTGCGGCTTGCGGATTTCCGCCGCGGCATCGGCCTCGATCACCTGCAGCCGCAGGTCGTCGCGCGGCAGCTTGAACCACAGCCGGCAGGCCATGACGACCTGCGGGTTGATCTCAATCGCCGTGGTCTTCATGCGCAGCTTCTTGTAGCAGAACTTGGTGAGCGCCGCCGACCCCAGGCCCAGCTGCATCGCATGCTGTCTGGCCACCTGGGCCGGCTCGGTGAACAGCAGGCCCGCCATCATGCGCTGGACATATTCGAGCTCGATGTCATAGGGCGCATCGTGCAGCATCGAGCCTTGCACCCATTCGGTGCCCAGGTGCAGGAAACGCACGCCGCCATGGTCCGAAAAATTCACTTCGGGCAGCGGGGCGGCAGGCAGGTTCTTGTCTCTGGAAATCATCAGGCCCATCCGTGTTTCTCGAATACCTCGCGCCACGCCGCCAGCTTGCGCTCAAAGCTCCAGGAGGCGTTGGCCGGGCTGGTGGACGGCAAACGGTAGACCGGCAAACCCAGTTGCCGGGTATGGACCGAGTGCCGGAAGCTCTCGCCGCCATTGTGTGCGATGGCCTCGAGCGCCGGGCACAGGCGGCGCAGGCCGGAAAAGTCATTGACCTCGGCATGGCGGATCTGGCTGTCCAGGCTGCCTTCGCGCTCGCACACGCCGTACACGTCCCACAAGCCCAGGCCTTGTGCCAGCAACCAGCGGCAGCGTGCGGGGTAGTCATCGGCCTGCGCCGTCTCCGGTCCGGAGGGGCCGGGTGGGAGCAGTGCCCGAAGAATCGGCCAGAAGTGGTTGCGCGGATGGCCGTAGTACTGCTGCGCGGCCAGCGATGCTGCCCCCGGAAAGCTGCCGAGGATCAGCAGGCGCGTGTGGGCCGAGACCAGCGGCGGCAAACCGGTCAGCATGGCAGCAGGGCCTGCAGGCGCGGCAGGGCTGCCATCGCGTTCGCGGTCGTGGCACGGGCCAGCGCCTCCACCGTGAGACCCCTCAGCGCTGCCAGATGGCCGGCAATGCGCGGCAGCTCTCCCGGCTCATTGCGGCCCTGCGCCTGCCCGGCCTCGCGCTGCGAGGCCGTGGTGTAGAGCCAGTGCGGAGGGATGTCGGGCGAATCGGTTTCCATCACGATCGCTTCCAGCGGCAGATCGGCCGCCAGGCGGCGCAACTGCTGCGCGGTCTCGAAGGTCATCGCGCCGCCAAAACCGAGCTTGAAACCGAGCTTGATGAATTCCATCGCCTGCTGCTGGCTGCCGTTGAAGGCGTGCGCAATGCCGCGCCAGCCCGGCGCAGGCGTCAGCTCCCGCAGATGCTTGAGCAGCCGGTCGGCCGAGCGCCGCACATGCAGGATCACCGGCAACTGGTGCACCCGGGCCAGCTTGAGCTGCTCGCGGTAGAAGTGCTCCTGGCGCTCCTGCATCGGCGGAGTGGTCAGCACGGGCACAAAATAATCCAGCCCGATCTCGCCCACCGCCACCAGGCGGGGGTCGCCCGCGTGGCGGGTCAGCGCCGCGTCGAGCACGCCCAGATCCTCATCCCTGGCCGTTGGCACACAGAGGGGGTGGATGCCCAGCGCGTAACTGCATGACGTCTGGTGCGCCAGGGCACGCACCGTCTCGAAATTGGCCACCTCGACCGCCGGCAGCACGCAATGGCCGACGCCGGCGGCCAGCGCTCGCGCATGGACAGCCCCCCGGTCCGCGTCGAACTCGGGGGCGTCAAGATGGCAGTGGGTGTCGATCCAGAAAGTCATCGAAAAATGGCCGCAGCAGGCGGCGGGCAGAAGCGGCCAGGGCACGGCAGGGCCAGGCGCTCAGGATAGCTGAACGACGTGCATGGATGCACAAATCGTGATACGGTGCAGTTGTCAATCAGCAGGGTGCCATGCAGCAGCCCCTGTTTTCAGGACAGCCCCCGACAGCAACCGAAAGGTGGACGGATGCGAAGGCCAGCACTCTACAGCAGCTCGACACGCGCCCCGGCGGAGTCGTCGGGTGGCGGCGCTTCCACTGCGCCACCGCTCCAGCCCGCCTCCGACGCCCTGACCGCCGCTGCGGCCCCGTCCGGTCCGGCGGCCACCTCCCGGCTGTCGCGGCTGGCCAGGCGCCTTCGCACCCACCAGCTCGCCCTGCTGTGGTCCACGGTCGGCGTGCTGGCCCTGCTGCTGGCCGTCAGCATGGCCTTGTCGATGCAGCCCGTTACCCGCAAACTGACGCAGGACGACATCAATGCCGCGGTGCTGAAAACGCTGGAAACCACCGTCCTGCCATCGCCGGCCGCGCGGGCCTATGACGCCATCATCCCGTCGGTGGTGCGCATCGTCGGGCTGGGCAAGGACAAGGACGGCAAGGAGGACGGCGAGCGCAGTGTGGGCACCGGGGTCGTCATCGTAGACAAGGGCGTCATCCTGACCAACCTGCATGTGGTGCAGGGCGCCACCACCATCAAGGTGACGTTTGCCGACGGGCTGGAGTCCACCGCCAGCATCACCGGCGTGCAGCCGGAAAATGACCTGGCGGTGCTGCAGGCCCACAAGATTCCCGATGACCTGACGGCTGCCACCATGCGCTCCACCGCAGACCTGTCGCCGGGCGATCAGGTGATGGCGGTGGGTTATCCCTTCGGTATCGGCCCTTCCGCGTCGGCCGGGGTGATCTCCGGGCTCAAGCGCAGCTTCCGCTCGCCGGAGGGCAAGCAGATGATGAGCAACCTGATCCAGTTCGACGCTGCGGCCAACCCGGGCAACTCGGGCGGCCCGCTGGTCACCATGGACGGCGAGGTCATCGGCATCGTCACTGCCATCTACAACCCCAACCAGCAGCGCACCTTCGTCGGCATCGGTTTTGCCGTGCCGATCGAAAACGCCGCGTCTGCCGCGGGCATGCCGCCCTTCTGAAAAAGCCGAAAGCGACCCATGGAACAGCACCAACCGGACCCCACCCACGCCAGCCACGACACGGCCCAGCTGATGGAGCAGATCCTCTACGAAGTCAAGCGCATCGTGGTGGGCCAGGACCGCTTCCTCGAGCGCGTCATGGTGGCCATCCTGGCGCAGGGCCACCTGCTGGTCGAGGGCGTTCCGGGCCTGGCCAAGACGCTGACCATCAAGACCCTGGCCAGCACCGTGCGCGGCAACTTCAAGCGCATCCAGTTCACACCCGATCTGGTGCCCGCCGACCTGGTGGGCACCCGCATCTACAACCAGAAAAGCGGCGAATTCAGCACCTCGCTCGGTCCGGTCTTCACCAACCTGCTGCTGGCCGACGAGATCAACCGGGCCCCCGCCAAGGTGCAAAGTGCCCTGCTGGAAGTGATGCAGGAGCGGCAGGTGACGATTGCCGGTGAAACGCACAAGGTGCCCGCGCCCTTCCTGGTGATGGCCACCCAGAACCCGATCGAGACCGAAGGCACCTACCCGCTGCCGGAAGCACAGGTGGACCGCTTCATGATGAAGGTGCTGGTGGACTACCCCACGGATGAGGAAGAGTTCGTCATCGTGCAGCGCGTAACGGGCCCTGCCGTCGAAGTGGCGGCCGTGGCCACCACCGAGCAGCTGGCAGCCCTGCAGATGGAATGCCGCCGGGTGTACGTCGACCCCTCGCTGGTGCAGTATGCGGTGCGGCTGGTGTCGGCGACGCGCAACCCCACCCGGCATGGCCTGAAGGACCTGGAACGTTTCATCACCTTCGGCGCCAGCCCGCGCGCCACCATCAACCTGACCGAAGGCGCAAGGGCGCTGGCCATGCTGCGCGGCCGCAGCTACGCCCTGCCGGAAGACATGACCGACCTGGTGCCCGATGTGCTGCGCCACCGCCTGGTGCTGTCTTACGAGGCACTGTCCGAAGGCTTGACCGCCGACGCCCTGGTGGCCAAGGTGATGGCCAAGATCCCGCAGCCGGCCAAGCCGCTGGCGCATGAAAAACTTGCGGCGTAGATATGGGGCCCCCACGGTCGCTCGCTTCGCGTAGCTCCCTGCCCCCCGAGGGGGCCGCACGCCTGTGGCCCGGCAAAGCCGGTTCCACGGCTCATGCTGGTGAAAACAAACCCCGACGGTCGCTCGCTTCGCCTGCGGTCTGGCAAAGCCAGTCCCGCGGCTCCTGCTTGGTTGAAATACCTGCATCCGTTCGGCCTTTGGGAGATCGCATTTGAGCGGGCCGTCTTCAGGTGCCGAGCAGCTGCTGCGCCGGCTGGAGTGGACGGTGTTGCGCCGGCTTGATGGCTTGCTGCAGGGTGACTACCGCACGCTGCTGCGTGGCACCGGCATGGACCTGGCCGACCTGCGCGAGTACCAGCACCACGATGACGTGCGTCACATCGACTGGAACGTGACGGCGCGCCTGGCGCAGCCGCATGTGCGGGTCTTCACCGAAGACCGCGAGATGAGTGCCTGGTTTCTGCTGGACTTGAGCCCCTCGATGGACTTCGGCTCGAGCGAGCAGAAAAAGCGCGATGTCTCCACCGCGTTCGTCGCCGTGCTGGCTCGGGCGCTGACGCGCCATGGCAACCGCGTGGGCGCCATGCTGTATGGCTCAGGCGTCGATGCCGTCATTCCGACCCGGGGTGGCCGGCACCATGTGCTGCACCTGCTCCACGCGCTGCAGGCGCGCCCCGAGAGTACCGGCGCGAACCCCGGCACCACCAAACTGCATGAGCTGCTGCAATCGGCCGCCAATCTGGTGCGCCGGCGCTCCACAATCTTCGTGGTGTCGGATTTCATCAGCGAGCCCGGCTGGGAAAAGCCCCTGGGGCTGCTGGCGCAAAGGCATGAGGTGGTGGCCGTGCGCCTGCTCGACCCGCTGGAGCTGTCGCTGCCGGATCTGGGCCTGATTCCGATACGCGACGTGGAAACTGGCGAGCAGCTGATGGTGGACACGCACGACGCCGGCTTCCGCCAGCGCTTTTCCCGCATCGCGGCTCAGCGCGAGGCCGAGTTGCGGCAGTCGCTGGCCCGTGCCGGTGTGGACGCGCTGGAACTGTCCACCGACGACGACCTCGTCGACACGCTGATGCGGTTCACCGACCTGCGCAAACGCCGCAGCCGCGCCACCGGTGCTGCACGCAGCGGCCGCGGTTTGCCGGCGCACCTGCAGCACGCTGCCTGAGACCGCGTGACGCTGCGAAGGATTTCCCCATGAACCTCTCCTGGCCCAATCTTCCCTGGCCCAAGATGCCGTTGCCCAACTTCCTGTGGCCGGAGTTCCTCTGGCTGCTGCTGGCCCTGCCGCTGCTGGTGGCGGTGTACCTGTGGCTGCTGGGGCGCAAGAAAAAAATGGTGCTGCGCTACGCCAGCCTGTCCATCGTGCGCGAGGCCATGGGCCGGGGTCAGGGGTTCCGCAGGCACATCCCGCCACTGCTGTTCCTGCTGTCGATTGCGGTGATGCTCATCGCCGCCTCGCGGCCTTTTGCCGTGATCAGCCTGCCGTCGCAGCGCGAAACCATCATCCTGGCGATGGACGTCTCGGGCAGCATGCGCGCCACCGATGTCCAGCCCAACCGGCTGGTGGCGGCGCAAAACGCGGCCAAGGCTTTCCTGGCCGACCTGCCGCGCAATGTGCGCGTCGGCATCGTGGCCTTTGCCGGCACCGCCTCCGTGGTGCAGCCCGCTACCTTGAGCCGCGAAGACCTGGTCACCGCCATCGACAAATTTCAGCTGCAGCGCGGCACCGCCATCGGCAATGGCATCGTGGTGTCGCTGGCCGAGCTTTTTCCCGATGCAGGCATCACGCTGGAATCCATGCAGACCGGCCGCGACCGGCCACGTGGCACCTCGCTGGACCAGCCCCGCGACGGCAAGGACGCCAAAAAGGACTTCACCCCGGTGGCACCGGGCTCCTACAGCTCCGCCGCCATCATCCTGTTGACCGACGGGCAGCGCACCACCGGCGTGGACTCGCTCGACGCCGCCAAGGCTGCGGCCGATCGGGGCGTGCGCATCTACACCGTGGGCGTGGGCACGGTCGACGGCGAAACCATCGGCTTTGAAGGCTGGTCCATGCGGGTGCGGCTGGACGAGGAAACCCTCAAGGGCATTGCCCGCACCACCCAGGCCGAGTACTTCTATGCCGGCACGGCCGCCGACCTCAAGAAGGTCTATGAGACCCTGAGTTCGCGTCTGGCGGTTGAAAAAAAGGAAACGGAAATCTCGGGCCTGCTGGCACTGCTGGCCGCTGCGCTGGCGCTGGTGTCGGCGTCCTTGTCGCTGCTCTGGTTCAATCGGATTCTCTGAACCACCCCGCTGCCCCGGCAGCCTTCAGCGTTCGACCATCACGACATGTGCCTGGATTTTTCCGTCGACCGGCCCGGAACCAAAGCGCTGCGAGAGCGCCTTCTCGGCGGCATCCGTGGCCTCGCCGAGCCGGTCGGGGCCGCGTGCCTCGATTTCGTTTCGCAAGGGCGTGCCCTGGCAGTAGGCGATGGCCACGGTTCGGGCACTGGCCGCCCGGCTGCGTGCCGTGACGGTCACCATCAGGGGCTGCGCGGAAAACCCGCCGCCGCGAACATCCTGCGCAATGACGCCGAGGTCATGGTAGCCGTGCGGCGTGCGCGCCATGAAGCGCGGAGGGTCCTCGGGAAACACAGTGGCCAGAGCCGCGGTCACCGTGTCCGCAAATTCGTTGTCGGCGAGGCGGTCCCACACATTGAAAGCCAACACGCCTCCGGGCTTGAGAACCCGCCTGGCCTCTGAGAAGGCTTTCGCCTTGTCCGGAAAGAACATGACACCGAACTGGCACACCACGGCATCAAAGGTGCCGTCGCCGAAAGGCAGTTGCATGGCGTCCGCCTGACGCCACACCACAGGCCGCGCGGTGCCGACCTCGCGCGCGCGGTCGAGCATGGCCTGGTTCAAATCCGTGGCGATGATGGAGGTGCCCTCCGGCAGCGCAGACGCCAGCCGGCGCGTCACGACACCGGTGCCGGCGGCCAGCTCCAGCACCTGCGGCACCCGGCGTGCCGCCAGCCGCTCGGCCATGTCCACCGCATAAGGCTCGAAGATCAGCGGAACCAGGTATTCGTCGTAAAGCCTGGGGATGGATCCGCTGAAGACTTTGTCTTGGTCGGGGCTGTTCACGGGGCACTCCTTGCCACCCAGCGTGGCGTCAGACCCGCACTACATCACATCCCGCTCAGGGCTGCAAGCGCCCGGACACCAAGTGGAGGCGGCGTGCACAGCGCGCCGCCAGCGTCTCGTCATGGGTGACCAGCACGAACGCGGTGCCGAAATCGCGCGCCAGTTGCAGCATCAGGTCAAACACGCCATCGGCGGTGGACCTGTCGAGGTTGCCCGTCGGCTCGTCGGCCAAGACGCAGGCCGGCTGCGTCACCAGCGCGCGCGCAATCGCCACGCGCTGGCGCTCGCCGCCGGAGAGTTCCGCCGGCCGGTGATGGATGCGGCCCTCCAGACCGACGGCCGCCAGCATCTTTTTGGCAACCTCCGCCGCCTGCGCAGGCGTCTGGCGGCGAATCCACAGGGGCATCGCCACGTTGTCCAGTGCACTGAACTCGGGCAGCAGGTGGTGGAACTGGTAGACAAAGCCCAGGTGCAGGTTGCGCAGTTCGCCCTGCTGCTGCGCCGAGAGACCCGACATCAACTGCCCCTTGAGCTCCACCTCGCCGCTGGTCGGTGCATCCAGCCCACCCATCAGGTGAAGCAGCGTGCTTTTGCCGGAACCGGAGGCGCCCACGATGGCCATGGTGTCACCCGCGTGGACCTGCAGGTCCACGCCGTGCAGGACCGTCAGATCGATCAGGCCTTCGTGGAAACGCTTCGTGAGGCCGCTGGCCTTGAGCACGACTTCACCCTGTCCCTCGCGAGGCTGTGAGGACACATCAGTGCCGAGCGTGGGGGCCGTAGAGCGCGGCGAAGGGCCGCCCCGAGCAAGCTCAGCCCCCTCGGGGGGCAGCGAGGACACGTCAGTGCCGAGCGTGGGGGCCATATCTTTACTCATATCGCAGAGCCTCCGCCGGGTTGACACGGCTGGCGCGCCAGCTGGGGTAGATGGTGGCCAGAAATGCCAGCACCAGCGAGATCACCACAATCGGCATGATGTCGCTGTACTGCGGCTCGCTCGGCATGCGGCTGATGAGGTAAATGTCCTTGGGCAGGAAACTGGCGTGCAGCAGACGCTCCAGCGCCGGCACGATGACGTCGATGTTGAAGGCAATCCCGAGCCCGAGCAGCAGGCCGGCCAGCGTGCCTAGCACCCCCACCAGCGCGCCCTGCACCATGAAGATGCCCATGATGCTTTTCGGGCTGGCGCCCAGCGTGCGCAGGATGGCGATGTCGGCGCGCTTGTCGGTCACTGTCATCACCAGCGTGCTGACCAGGTTGAAGGCCGCCACCGCGACGATGAGCGTGAGGATGATGAACATCATGCGTTTTTCCAGTTGCACGGCAGAAAACCAGGTGCGGTTCTGGCGTGTCCAGTCGCGGATCAGCAGGTCGCCGCTGAGGCTGGTGGACAAGGCCACCGCCACCTCGCGCGCCTGCTGCAGGTCCTTGAGCTTGATGCGGATGCCGGTCGGCCCTTCGAGCCGGAAGATCTTCGCGGCATCGTCCTGGTGCAGCATCACCAGCGCCGAGTCGTACTCGTAGTGGCCGGAGTCGAAAGTGCCCACCACTGTCATCTGCTTGAGGCGCGGCACCACACCGGCCGGCGTGACCTGGCCACTGGGCGCAATCAGCGTCACCGAGTCGCCCTCGCGCACGCCCATGGAGCGCGCCAGCTCGCCGCCCAGCACCACGCCGAAGCTGCCCGGCACCAGGCGCGCCAGCGTCGAGGCCGAGGTGACGGCCAGATCCGTGACCTGGCCTTCCAGCGCCGGATCGATGCCGCGCACCAGCGTGCCCTTCATGTCCTCGCCGCGCGCCAGCAGGGCCTGCGCCGCAATGAAGGTGGCAGCGCCCACGACCTGCGGGCTGGCCTTGATCTCGGCCATGGTCTTGGCCGAGTCCGGCAAGGCTGCACCGTTGGGCGCGAACACCTCGATGTGCGAGATCACGCCCAGCATGCGGTCACGCACTTCCTTCTGGAAGCCGTTCATCACGCTCAGCACGATGATGAGCGCCGCCACACCGAGCGCAATGCCCAGCATGGAAACGCCTGAAATAAAGGAGATGAAGCCGTTGCGCCGGGTGGCGCGGCCAGCGCGCGTGTAGCGCCAGCCCACCAGCAGCTCGTAAGGGATTTGCATGGCGGTATTGTTGCATCCCGGACAATCACCCCATGTCAGCCAATTCCCCCACCGCCGCAGCAGACAGGCACCAGCTGGTTCCTCACCTGCTGATCCCTTTTGCCGCCTGCGTTGCCGACGCCTGGCGGCCCACCCTGCAAACGCTGCTGCCCCAGGGCCTGCCCCAGTTGAGCCGCCTGCTGCAAGGCATGACGCGGGTGCACAGCGACGACGCGGACAGCCACACCCTGTCGCCACCGCACGAGCGGGCAATGGCCCGGTCGATGGGCTGGGCCAACGCCCCGGTGGATGGCCTGATCCCCTGGGCGGCCCTGGACGCGGCGCAGCACCTGCAGGCCACACCCGGCAGCGCTTGGGCGTGGATCACGCCCTGCCACTGGGCCATGGGCCGCGAGCACGCCACGCTGACCGATCCGGCGGCCCTGGCCCTGACTGACGACGAATCGCGCACCCTGCTGGCAGCGATGCAGCCCTACTTTGCAACCGAGGGCATCACCTTGCACTACGTCCAGGCGCTGGGGCCCGGGCGCTGGCTGGCAGGCGGCGAGATCTTTCGCCACCAGCCGAGCGCCTCGCTGGACCGGGTGCTGGGGCGCAATGTCGACCCGTGGCTGCCGAAGCAGACTGCCGACTACACCTGCGGCACTGCCCGCAAGATCAAGCTGCTGCAAAACGAGATGCAGATGCTGCTCTACACCCACGCCCTGAATGAAACGCGCGCCGGGCAGGGCCTGATCGCAGTGAACTCCTTCTGGATGAGCGGAACCGGCGCCCTGCCCGCAGGCGCCGCCCATCCATCGCCGGTGGTGGTGCAGCGCAGCCTGGCGCCTGCGGTGTTCAGCGATGACTGGGCCGCCTATGCCCAGGCCTGGGCTGCGCTGGACGCTGGCGACATCGGTGCGCTGCTGGCACGCCAGCGCGCCGGGCAAAAGGTCACGCTGACCCTCTGCGGTGAACGCAATGCCCACACCTTCGAAACCCGCCAGGACGGCTGGCTGGCACGCACCCTGGGCCGCTTCACGTCGCCGCCCATGCTGAACCTGCTCGAACAACTATGACATCCTCCGACTGCCTTGACGACTCTGCTTCGAAAGCCCCGCCATGAAAATCCACGTGCGTGATGTGCCCCCACGCAGTGTCTGGGCGCTGCAGCAGGCCGGTGTGCACCCGCTGCTGGCGCAGCTCTATGCGGCGCGTGGTGTACGTGCGGCCGACGAGCTGGACGACGGACTCGCCCGCCTGCTGCCGCCGGCTGCCCTGCATGGCGCGCAGGAGGCAGCGCGCCTGCTGGCCGACACCATGGCGGCTGGCCTGAAGATCTGCATCGTGGCGGACTACGACTGCGACGGCGCCACCGCCTGCGCTGTCGGCCTGCGCGGCCTGCGCTTGCTGGGTGCCCAGAACGTGAGCTACCTCGTGCCCGACCGTGTGATTGACGGCTACGGCCTGACGCCGCCGATTGCAGAACGCGTCAAGGCCAGCGGCGCCGACCTGCTGGTGACGGTGGACAACGGCATTGCCAGCATGGACGGCGTGGCCCGGGCCAAAGCGCTTGGCATGCAGGTGCTGGTGACCGACCACCACCTTCCGGCGCTGCAGAACGGCGAAGTGCTGCTGCCCGATGCCGATGTGATCGTCAACCCGAACCAGCCCGCCTGCGCGTTTGAAAGCAAATCGATTGCCGGTGTCGGCGTGATGTTCTACGTGTTGATGGCGCTGCGCGCCGAGCTGCGCCAGCGCGGCCGCTTTGCCGGTGTGGCAGAGCCCCGGCTGGATGCGCTGCTGCCGCTGGTAGCGTTGGGCACGGTGGCCGATGTGGTGAAGCTGGACGCCAACAACCGCCGGCTGGTGGCGCAAGGCCTCAGGCGCATCCGTCAGGGCCAGATGCCGGCCGGCATTGCCAGCCTGTTCCGGGCGGCGGGTCGCAAGGCCGAAGCGGCCACCACCTTTGACTTCGGCTTCGCGCTCGGCCCGCGCATCAATGCCGCGGGGCGCCTGAGCGACATGACGCTGGGCATCGAATGCCTGCTGACCGACGACGCAGCCCGTGCTGACGAGCTGGCGCAGATGCTGGACGGTATCAACCGCGAACGCCGCGACATCGAGGCCGGCATGCGCGAGCAGGCGCAACTGGCTGCCGATGCGATGGTGGACGAAGACGCCGAACCGCCCCCGGCGATTGCGATTTTCGACCCTGACTTCCACGAAGGCGTGGTCGGCATCGTGGCCTCGCGCATCAAGGACAAACTGCACCGGCCCACCTTTGTGTTCGCGGCCAGCCAGGCACCCGGCCGGGAGCACGAGCTCAAGGGCTCCGGCCGCTCAATTGCCGGCTTTCACCTGCGCGACGCACTGGATCTGGTGGCCAAGCGCCACCCCGGTGTGCTGCTGCGCTTCGGCGGCCACGCGATGGCAGCCGGCTGCACACTGGCCGAGGAAAATTTTGAAACCTTCGAGCAGGCGCTGCAGCAGGTGGCCCGCGAATGGCTGGACGTCGCCACCTTGACCCGGCGCCTCGACACCGACGGGCCGCTGCCCGCCGAATACCGCCGTACCGATGTGGTGGACACGCTGCACAAGGAGGTCTGGGGCCAGGGCTTTGCCGCCCCCACCTTCAGCGAGGAAGTCGAGGTGGTGTCGCAGCGCCTGGTCGGTGAAAAGCACCTGTCTCTCAAGCTCAAGCACCAGGGCCAGCCGGTGGACGGCATCTGGTTCGGCCACACCGAGGCGCTGCCGCAGCGCGTCACGCTGGCCTTCCGGCTCGATGCCGACGAATGGCAGGGGGTGCGGCGGGTGCGCTTCCTGGTGGAGGGGGCGGAGCTGTAGCCAGGGCGTGCCATGTGGTGCGCTTGTCCGACGGGCTGCGGGCAGCACCGCCTACAACCGGCCAAGGCCTGCGGCGCGACCATAAGGTCCTGGCGGCACGCATTCCGGTGTGCAACCTTCCTCCCCCTCTTTCTGCACAGGACACCATGAACACCATCATTTACATCGTCGGCCTTGTTGTCATCATCGGCGTTGTGCTGTCGTATTTCGGCTTCCGCTGAAGCATTGGCCAACGCCGCATATCCGCGTTGGCAGCAGCACGAAAGCGCAAGGCCTAAAATGGCCCTGTGGCTCCTCAAAACATCCTGAACGCCGACCTGCACTGCCACTCCGTGGTGTCCGACGGCACGCTGACACCGGAGGCACTGGCAGAACGCGCCAAGGCCAACGGGGTTGAACTGTGGGCCTTGACGGACCACGACGAGATTGGTGGCCAGCAGCGCGCTGCGGCTGCGGCCAGGGCCCAGGGGCTGCACTACCTCACCGGGACTGAAATCTCCGTCACCTTCGCCAATGAAACCGTCCACATCGTCGGCCTGGGCTTCGACGCCAACGACCCGGCCATGCACCAGGGCCTGCACAACACACGTGGCGGGCGCGAACAGCGGGCGCGCGAGATGGCGCAATCGCTGGCGGGTGTGGGCATCCAGGGCGCGTTCGAAGGTGCGCTGCAGTTCGTCGGCAATCCGGAACTGATCTCGCGTACGCACTTTGCCCGCTTCCTGGTCGAGACGGGCGTGTGCCGCGACACCTCGGAAGTCTTCCGCAAATACCTCACCGAAGGCAAGCCGGGCTATGTGCCGCACCGCTGGGCCAACCTGCGCGATGCCGTGCAATGGATCACCCAGGCCAAGGGCGTGGCGGTGATCGCCCACCCCGGCCGCTACAAGTTCACACCCAACGAAGAGTTCGCCCTGTTCACCGAGTTCAAGGCGCATGGCGGCCAGGCGGTTGAGGTGGTGACCGGCAGCCACACGGCGCAGGAATACGTGAAGTACGCCGAAACCGCCAAGGAGTTCGGCCTGGCCGCCTCGCGCGGCAGCGACTTCCACAGCCCGGATGAAAGCCACACCGACCTGGGCAATCTGCCCTTCCTCCCCGGTGGGCTCACCCCGGTGTGGGAACTGATTGCGGACCGGATCCAGTGACGCCGTCCATGACTGGTTCCGACAGGACCGCGCCCCATGCGCTGGCAGGCATTGCCCTTCTGGTGGCAGCCGTGGCCTGTTTCGCGGTGCTGGACACCACCACCAAGCTCATTTCCGCCAGCATTCCGGTGATGATGGCGCTGTGGTTCCGCTATGCCTTTCAGGCCATTGCCACCACCGCGGTGATCCTGCCGATACGCCACAAGGTGCGGCTGCGCACCGACCACCCCAAATTCCAGTTTTTGCGCGGGCTGCTGCTGCTCAGCACCAGCGTGTTCGCGTACTTTGGCCTGCAGCACATGCCGGTGGGCGAGTTCACCGCCATCGTGATGATCACGCCGCTGGTCATCACGCTGCTGGCGTCGGTGACGCTGAGCGAAAAGGTCTCCTGGGTGCGCTGGGTGCTGGTGATTGGCGGTTTTGCCGGCACGCTGATCATCATCCGGCCCGACAGCGACGACTTCAACTGGGCCATGCTGTTGCCGCTCGGCCTGGTGGCATCGAACGCTGGCTTCCAGATCCTCACCAGCCGGCTGGCCCGCACCGAAAACCCGCTGACCACCCATTTCTACACCGGCTGGGTCGCCACCCTCGTCACCTCCGTGGCGCTGCCGTTTGTGTGGGTCCACCTCGACTCGGCCACGCTGTGGATCAGCCTGGCCATCATGGGCCTGATGGGTGCCGTGGGGCATTTCATGATGATCCTGGCCTACGGCCGCGCGCCGGCCTCGACGCTGACGCCTTTTCTGTATGCCCAGATCGGCTTTGCGATGGTGGGCGGCTGGGTGATGTTCTCGCATGTGCCCGACCAATGGGCCATGCTGGGCATGGTCACGATCGCGGTCTGCGGCGCTGCAGGCGCCTGGCTGGCCGTGCGGGAAAGCCGGGTGACCATCGAACCGGTCGAGGCCTGACCGCACCCGGGCAAGTCCCCCATGGCCCAGTTCTTCGAAGTTCACCCCGACAACCCGCACGCCCGGCTGCTAAAACAGGCCGTGGCCTTGCTGGCACGCGGCGGCATCGCCGCGGTGCCGACCGACTCCAGCTATGCGCTGGTCTGCCACCTCGACGACAAGGCCGCCGCCGACAGCCTGCGCCGCATCCGCGGGGTGGACGACAAGCACCACCTCACGCTGCTGTGCCGCGACCTGAGCGAGCTGGCCAACTATGCCCGGGTCGACAACCGGCAATTCCGCCTGCTGAAGGCCGCCACGCCGGGCCCCTACACCTTCATCCTGGAAGCCAGCAAGGAAGTGCCGCGCCGCCTCAGCCACCCGGCGCGCAAGACCATCGGGCTGCGCGTGCCGGACCACAAGGTGCTGCAGGACCTTCTGGAGCTGCATGGCGCGCCGCTGCTGGCCACCACGCTGATTCCGCGTGGCGGTGACGAGCCGCTCAACGACGCACACGATATCCGCGCCGTGATGGAGCACGAACTCGCCGCCGTGATCGATGCCGGCGCCTGCCATCAGGCCCCCACCACGGTGATCGACCTCACCCCCATGGGCGCGGGCGGCGAGCCGGTGGTGATCCGCCAGGGCCGGGGCGAGCTGGCAGTATTGGGCCTTTAGCGTCACCGACGGGATTGGGTTAGCGCAGGCACGTCCAGAGAGCTACGCGCAGCGAGCGAACGCGGGGGCACACCGTCCAATGAGACAATCCGCCGATGGACTTTTCCCACCTGATTCAAACCGTGGCGATCTATGCGCTGCCCGTGCTCTTCGCCATCACCATCCACGAGGCCGCCCACGGCTATGCCGCCCGCCACTTCGGCGACACCACCGCCTTCATGATGGGCCGCATCACGCTCAACCCGCTCAAGCACATCGACCCGGTCGGCACCATCGTCATGCCGCTGCTGCTGTACTTCGCCACCTCGGGGGCCTTTCTGTTCGGCTATGCCAAGCCGGTGCCGGTGAACTTCGGGCAACTGCGCAACCCCAAGCGCGACATGGTCTGGGTGGCGCTGGCCGGCCCGGCGTCGAATTTCGCGCAGGCCATTGCCTGGGCACTTGGCCTGGTGCTGATGGCCGCGTCCGGCGTGCAGGAGGTGTTTTTCATCAAGATGGCGCAGGCCGGCATCCTGGTCAACCTGGTGATGTGGGCCTTCAACCTCTTCCCCCTGCCGCCGCTGGACGGAGGCCGCATCCTGGTCGGCCTGCTGCCCTGGAAGCAGGCGCAGTGGGTGGCCCGCATCGAGCCCTGGGGCTTCTTTGTGGTGATGGGGCTGGTGATTGCGGGCGTGGTCGGCACCCTTTGGCTGCGCCCGCTGATGGCGGTCGGCTACACCGTCATCGACGCCCTGATCTCGCCCCTGATTGCCCTGATCCGCTAGTTGTTTTTTGCGCCAACTGCACGACCTCTCCATGACCTCTGTCACCCGCTTCCTCACCGGCATCACCACCACCGGCACGCCGCACCTGGGCAATTTTGTCGGCTCCATCCGGCCCTCGGTGGCCGCCAGCCGCCTGCCGGGCGTGCAGAGCTTTTACTTCCTCGCCGACTACCACGCACTGATCAAATGCGACGAGCCGGCGCGCATCCAGCGCTCCACGATGGAGATCGCTGCCAGCTGGCTGGCTGCCGGCCTGGACCCGGAGCGCGTGACGTTTTACCGCCAGTCCGACATTCCCGAGATTCCCGAACTCACCTGGCTGCTGACCTGCGTCACGGGCAAGGGCGTGCTCAACCGCGCCCACGCCTACAAGGCCTCGGTGGACAAGAACGAAGCTGCCGGCAACGACCCGGACGCCGACGTGACTGCAGGGCTCTTCATGTACCCGGTGCTGATGGGTGCCGACATCCTGATGTTCAAGACGCACAAGGTGCCTGTGGGCCGCGACCAGATCCAGCACATCGAGATGGCACGCGACATGGCACAGCGCTTCAACCACCTGTACGGCGAGCATCTGGTGCTGCCCGAAGCCGTGATTGAGGAATCGGTGGCGCTACTGCCCGGCCTGGATGGCCGCAAGATGAGCAAGAGCTACGACAACACCATCCCGCTCTTCGCGCCAAAAGAGCAGCTGCGCAAGCTGATAGGCGGCATCGTCACCGACTCCCGCGCACCGGGCGAGCCCAAGGACGTGGAAGGCTCGGCCCTGTTCCAGATTTATCAGGCGTTCGCCAACGCGGCGGAAACCGAGGCGCTGCGCAAGGCCTATGCCGAAGGCATGGCCTGGGGCGATGCCAAGCAACTGCTGTTCGAGCGCATTGACCGTGAAGTCGCCCCGATGCGCGAGCGCTACCACGCGCTGATGGCCGAACCGGCCCGGATGGAAGCCGTGCTGCAGGCCGGCGCCCGCAAGGCCCGCGACATGGCCACACCGTTCATGGCCGAGCTGCGGCAGGCGGTGGGCCTGCGGCAGCTTGGCGTGCAAGCCACTGCCGTGAAGGCAAAGGCCGCCAAAGCGGCCGCCCCCCGGTTCACGCAGTACCGGGAAAAGGACGGCAAGTTTCATTTCAAGCTGCTGGCGGCCAATGGCCAGGTGCTGCTGCAGAGCCAGGGCTTTGAGTCACCGCGCGAGGCGGCGCAGGTCATCGCCGACCTGCAAAAAGGGGGCCGTGCAGCGCTGCTGCCGCTGAAACCCCTGGTGATGCAACTGGACGGTGTGCCTGATGAGGAAGTGGCTGCAGCGCTGCAGCACTTTGCAGATCGCTGAACGCTTCCCGTTCACCGCATCACGGCAACAGCACCGACTACCGGCATCCAACGCAAAACTCCCGTGCATGGGACGCTCGAAAATAGTGCGCGCGGCATGATTTTTTGTACTAAAGTTCTCATGCCTTCCCCCTTGTGTTTCGGGCCGCAGGCCCTCTCCTACCTAGATTCGAATTAATGAGCATCTTTGTCATTGATGACCATCCGCTGATGCGGGAAGCTGTTGTTCTGCTGATCCACCGGCTGAGCAGCAAGGCCACTGTCGCTGAAATCGACCGCATGGCCGGGGTCGCCGCTGCCGTGCAGGAGCACGGCACACCCGAGCTGATTTGCCTGGACCTCAAATTGCCCGATACCAACGGGGTTTCCGGCGTGCGCGAGCTCAAGCAGCAGTTCCCGGAGGTGCCGCTGGTGGTGCTGTCAGGCGCCTCGGCCCAGGACTACGAAGAACTGGCCATTGAAGCCGGCGCCGACGCCTACATCCAGAAGTCGGCCGGCGCCACCGAAATTTCCAACGTGCTGCGCGTGTTCCTCAGCGATGACCTGGAACCCATGTCACTGGCGCCGACGGAAAAACTGTCGCGGCGCCAAAAACAGTTGCTGGGTATGCTGGACCGCGGCATGAGCAACCGCGACATCGCCGAGGAACTGCAGATCAGCGAGCACACCGTCAAGGTCCACCTGTGGCGCCTGTTCCGTCGGCTCAACGTCAAGAGCCGCTCGCAGGCCAGCCATCTGGCGCGGACGCAGGGCTTGCTCTAGGGCACGTCTAGCCCGTCCCCGGACGGCAACCCAGGATAATCTTGCGTCCACCGCGTGCGGTCAGGGTCAGTTCCCCTTCGCCGGTTCAACCAGAAACAGAAACCGTGTTGCCGCCTTCAGAAGGCAAGCCATGCGATGTGCAGCCTACTCGCCCATGGGTTCAACGCACGCCATGGATTCAACGTCCCCGCAAGGGTGAATATTGCCTGAACACCCCCATGCGCTGACCTGCCCCATCAGCGGTTACGCTTGGTAACATACAGATTCACTTCACAGAAGGGATTTCCTTGTTTTCCAAAACCGTACACCTCCTGGCCCTCACCGCTGCAATGGCAACAGTGGGCTGCGCCACCAGACCAGAAAGTATCTCCGCCTCATTTGTTTCCCATGAGAAATACATGGGTCAAACCTGTCCCCAGCTGACCGACAGCATGGCCGAGACGCGGGCCAAATTGACGGAGTATTCAAAATTGCAGGACAACAAGGCCAACATGGACGCCGCAACGGTTTTCCTGGTGTTGATTCCCGCCAGCAAGCTGTCCGGAGACCATGCGGGCGACGTTGCCAAGTACAAAGGTGAAGTGGAAGCCATAGAAACGGCGCAGATCAAGACCGGCTGCAAGAAGCTGGGCACCAGCCAGACAAGCGACACGGCACCGGACAGAACAGCGAAGCCAGGCGGAAGCGCAAGTTGACGGCCGCAGTGTCGGCAACTGGCAGCTAGCAACGAAAAAACGGGCCCAAAGGCCCGTTTTTTCGTTATCTCGTGGAGAGGGTTGTTGAATTCCGTCGAAATCTGACCCACTTAGCGCAGTAATTTCCATCCAAAACTGACCCACGTAGGCACTACCCTGCTTGTTTTAAAAGCAGGGGAAATTAGGAGTGATAGACGTGGCGACATTGAATGTCATCAGAAGATGGGCATTGCGGGATCAGATGTCCATCCGCGAGATCTCAAGGCGTACAGGCCTGGCTCGCAACACAGTGAAGAAGCACCTGCGATCGGAAGAGAGCGAGCCCATCTACCAAAGGCGGGCAACCCCAAGCAAGCTCGATCCCTACGCCGAGAAGCTGGCCACCTGGCTAGTCATCGAGGCAACAAAATCGCGGAAACAGCGGCGCACTTTGAGGCAGATCCACACAATGTCATATCCTTGAGACTGGAAACGACAGCTATCGGTTCTATTCCGTTGAAAAACTCGGTTTTGACCATGACCCAGATGCCGCGCTGAGTTTG
>CBHWCZ010000001.1:0-535163 GCA_966112355.1 uncultured Polaromonas sp. | reverse complement strand
CAAGCCTCCAGCTTCCCGTCTTGGCGAGAACAACCTATTGCAACTTAACAGCTAGCCCGCTTCATCGCCACCGTCGCGCACTCCAAATACCGATTTTTTGTTTGGCTACCCGTCACCACATCACCAGACCAGGCGCTTATTACCATCGCACGCGCTGACGACACAACGCTTGGTTTGCTGCACAGCCGCTTCCACGAACTCTGGTCATTGCGCATGGGTACCTCGCTTGAAGACCGGCCACGCTACACCCCCACCACCTGCTTCGAAACCTTTCCTTTTCCGTTGGGACTGACGCCAGCCGATACCGCCAGCCAAGCCACGGAAACCACTGCCACAGGCGCCCCCGCGGGGGGGGGGGGGGGGGGGGGCCCACAGATCAGGCTTGCAAGAGCGCTCAGAGGCCATTGCCCGCGCCGCCAAACGCCTCAACGACCTGCGCGAAGCCTGGCTCAACCCGCCGGAGTGGACGCAGCGCGTACCCGAAGTGATTCCGCTGGGGATGACGGTCAGCCCATACCCTGACCGCATCCTGCCCAAGCCGGGCCATGAAAAAGAGCTGACTGAACGCACACTGACCAAGCTCTACAACCAGCGCCCGGCCTGGCTGGATGCTGCGCACAAGGAACTGGATGCGGCAGTGGCTGTTGCCTACGGCTGGGCCGACTACACCCCGGCCATGCTCGACGAAGAAATCCTCAAGCGCCTGCTGGCGTTGAACCTGGGGCGCGCAGCGGCGCAAACGGCGTGAGCGAAACAGGGCTTGAAGGGCAGGGGACTCACGTCGCTCGTCACGACAGTAACTGGATCAGCGCAGTCGGGTGAAGGCCCCAGCCCACCAGCCCCGCCAGCCCCATCAGCACGCCAAAGCCGGTGGGCACCAGTGCCAGGAAGTACATCCACCAGAAGTGCGTGAGCGCCGTCACGGCCAGCAGTGAGATGGCAATCGCCAGCAACGCGTCGGCCAGATCGAACTGGTCGTCACGAAAGTTCGCGGCGTCGTAGTCTTTCTGGTCCTGTTCGGCCTGGGCCTTGAGCTCTTCTTTCTTTTTGGCCTGGTCTGCGGCGATCTGCTCGTACTGTGCAATCGCCTTCTGGTAGTTGGCTTGTTCTGCTGCGGCCTGGGAAGGTGCCGCCAGGCGCAACTGCAGCAGCGTACCCTTGGCGACTTCTTCGCGGATGTTGCGTGCCTGGTAGAAGTTCCAGTGGTCCAGCTTGTTGGCCTGGGCCTGCTGCATCGTCTGCACGATGTTGTCGTCCTTGACCTTGCAGATGCCCATGAAGGTTGCCAACAGCGCGACGGTGATGGCCACGCATTGGTTCAGCAGGCGAGACTCCTGACGGGCGGTTTCTTCCGGGTTTGCCGATTGCACGGTCTCGAGGGGGTCAATGTCCATGTCAGGGCCTTTGGCGGTGTGGAAATAGGGTGGGCCAGACGGCAGGCGGGTCAGGCCCGCCCGGCCAGGTAGAACTTGTCAAACAGCACGGTCAGCGTCGGAAAGTCCAGTGTGAAGCGCTCCCGGTTGACGAAGTAGGCTTCACTGGTGACGGCAAAAAACTCGATGGGCGATGTCGCGGCGTAGTCGTCCAGCCAGGGGGCCTCGGCGCCGAAGCGGCGTGCCATGGCGACTTTCTCGCAGAAACTGTCAAAGGCAGGTTGCATGATTTCATGCCAGTCGGTGCGCGCCCGCGCTGTCGGCAGCGGCGGGCAACCGTCGGGCTCGCCATCGCGCATGTCGATCTTGTGGACAAACTCGTGGATCACCAGGTTGTAGCCCCGGCTTGCCGATTCACCGGCGGTGGCCACATCCTGCCAGCTCAGCGTGACCGGGCCATGGGCCATGGCTTCACCCTGCAGCACCTCGCTGTAGCGGTGCACGACGCCGCTGGCATCGGTGACCTCGCGTCTGGCGATCATGGCGCCGGGGTGCACCACGATGCCCTTGAAGTCGCCGTACCAGCGCAGCCCCAGGTGCAGCACCGGCAGGCAGGCCTGCGCGGCAATCGCGACGGCCATTGCGTCGGTGACGACCAGCCCATGGGCACCGGTGAACTCCTTGTGTTTGAGAAACTGCCGCGTCATGTCGCGGAGCTGCTGCAATTCGGCGACGGGCCGGCGCGCCAGGAACGGGTACTGCAGCAAGGTGTCCATCCAGAGCGCTTCCGGAATGGTGTCGACAGCGACAGGGCGGGCGCTGCGCCCGAGGCTTTTGAACCAGCTCAGCATGCGATGAATTTCAAAGTAGGTTGATGCGCTTGAGGCCGTCGCTGGTGAGGCGCAGCACATCGGCGCGTGGGATGGTGGCCGCAGCATCCCAGTCGCTCAGCACCACACGGGCCAGTCCCTGGCCCAGATCGTGGATTGCAGGCCGGTGGGTGTGGCCGTGAATCAGTACGGTGGCATTGGCCGCCTTCAACCACTGCGCCGCCGCCGCCGCATCGACATCAGCATCGCGCGCGCCGGCCTGCCTGCGTTGCGCGTGCTGTGCCTGGCTCTGCTGGCGCAGGCTCCGGGCAATCGCCTGGCGCTCGGCCAGCGGCTTGGCCAGAAAGCTGCCTTGCCATGCCGGGCTGCGTACTTCCTCCCGGAATGCCAGATAGGCGCGGTCCTCCAGGCACAGGGCATCGCCATGCGAGAGCAGCCAGCGGCGCTGGCTGTCTTTCGGAAACACCAGCACTGTCGGGTCTTGCAGCAGTGTGGCGTTGCACAGGTCCATCAGGGCCGGACCCACCAGGAAGTCGCGGTTGCCATGCATGAAAAACAGGGCCAGCCGGCCGGAGGCGATGCCCAGCAGGCGGGCGCATTTCCCCTCGAAGCTGGTGGCGGGCAGGCTGAGGTCGGTGCCCGCGGCGTCATCTCCGACCCAGGCTTCGAACAGGTCGCCCAGGATGAACACCGCGTCAGCCGGTGTGGTTTCGAGGTAGTGCTGCCAGGCCGTGAAGGTGGCTGGCTCCGTGGCGTGGAGATGCAGATCGGAGATGAAGTCGATCGTGCGCCAGGTGGCCGGCGCCGTCAGCTCCGTCATCGCAGGGGTTGCGCCGGTGGTCACTGCCAGCCTGCTGGAGCGTTCAGGACTGCCATGCGGCAGTCCTGTGGGCGCAGCCGGTTCCTGCACCGCTTGTCTTGCCCGCCCCGTCATCCGTCATGTGTTCCGTACGAGGGGGCAGTTGCATGTCAGGCCAGCGCCACGGCTTTTTCGATGACCACATCTTCCAGCGGCACGTCGTCATGAAAGCCCTTGCGGCCGGTTTTGACTGCCTTGATCTTGTCCACGACGTCGGTGCCGGCAATGACTTTGCCAAACACGGCGTAGCCCCAGCCAGACGGGGTGGGCGAGGTGTGGTTGAGAAAACCGTTGTCCGACACGTTGATGAAGAACTGGGCACTGGCCGAATGCGGTGCGTTGGTGCGCGCCATGGCCACGGTGTAGTTGTCATTCTTCAGGCCGTTGTTGGCTTCGTTCTCGATCTCGCCATCGGTCGGCTTTTGCTTCATGCCGACTTCAAAACCGCCGCCCTGGACCATGAAGCCGGGGATCACGCGGTGAAACACGGTGTTGCTGTAGTGGCCCTTGTTGACGTAGCTCAGGAAGTTGGCCACGGTCTTGGGTGCCTTGGCGGCATCCAGCTCCAGCGTGACGACGCCGTGGCCTGCGATGTGAAGTTCTACTTTGGGATTGCTCATGGGATTCCTGTGAGGGTAAAAGGTCAGGGATTGACCAGGGTGGCAGATTGGATGATGACGGGTGTTTTCGGCACGTCCGTGGCGAACGGGCCACCGGCACCGGTGGGTACGGCCTTGATGGCGTTGATCACGTCCATGCCGCTGACAACCTTGCCGAACACCGTGTAGCCGTAGAGCTGCGGTGCATTGAGCAGTTGGGCCCGCGCGATGTTTTCATACACGCGCCCCTGGTATTCAAATCGCGGCACGGGATCACCGGGCGGGATCAGGGTCGGGTTCAGGAAGTCGTTGTCCTTCACGTTGATGAAGAACTGGGACGATGCGGAATCGGGGTCGCTGGTCCGCGCCATGGCCAGGGTGCCGACCACGTTTTTGGGGCCGCCTTTGGCGAGTGCTTCCCGGCCTTCATGGGGGACGGGGGAGCGGGTTTTCTTTTCGCTGTAGCTGGCATCAAAACCGCCGCCCTGCACCATGAAGTTGCTGATGACGCGGTGGAAGATGGTGCCGTCGTAGTGCTTGTCCTTGACGTACTGCAGGAAGTTGGCCACCGTTTTGGGTGCCTTGTCAGGGTAGACCTCCACGACGAATTCGCCCTGGCTGGTGGTGAACTTCACCTGCGGCGCTTTGGCGGCCGGGCCTGCAGGGGCGGTTTGCGCCATCACCAGCGTGCTGGTCAGTGCCAGGCAGGCGACAGCGCGGCCGAGGGTCGCCAGCGCCTTGCGTCGCCCAGCGCTGGCGAACCGGCGCAGGACCCGTGACGGGATGGTTGGAGAGAGGGGTCGGGTCGTGGCGGCCATGTCAAATCGTGCCTTCAAAAAAGATTTTCCACTGGGTACCCTGACGCACCCAGTACTGCCGTTTGGTGTGACCCGTGCGGGCACCTTTGACGAGCTCGCCGAAGGTTACCACCATCGTGTCGGTACTGTCTGTCCAGCGCAGATAGGACACATCCTTGATTTGGATGCCGCGTCTGCCCATCTGCTTGAGCTCGCCCTGCAAGGTCGGTGTCCATTCCGCCAGCGTCTTGCCGTAGCTGGTGAAATCGGGCGTGTACCAGGCCGTGAGCTTGCCCAGATCGCCGCTGGACTTGGTCAGGTGCCAGCCTTTGAGGGCTTCCTCAAACGACTGCAGTTCCGCTTTGAGCGACTGCGGTGCCACCCACTTGAGGCTTTGGGAAATCACCACCGGGGTGCTGCGCACCTCTACCGTCCTGATGATGCGCTCGAGGTCGGGGTTGGCCAGCACCACGCAACCATCACTGGCCAGCGGCGGACGCGAGAACTGGTCGGGTGGCGTGCCGTGGAGCCAGATGCCGCCGCCGGTCTTGCCGCGCTTGACGTCCAGCTGGTTGGGGTAGTTGATGGGCAGTGCGCCCGAACCATAGAAGTCCTTGAGCGAGCGGGGGTTCAGGTTGCTGGTGATGAAGTACACCCCCAGCGGCGTGCGCAGGTCGCCCTCGACGGACTTTTCGGTGCCCAGCTTGCCGACGGAAATGTAGTAGTCCGCCACCAGCTTCAGCCCGGTGGCGGTGTTTTCAAACAGATACAGCCGGGACCTGGAGGCATCGACCGCAATCGCGTGCTTGTTGCGGGTCGACAGCGCCAGAAACTGCGAGGGCACCAGGCCTGCGGAGGGTCGCTCCCGCAGGGCGCGCAATCGCTGCTGGGACTCCTGCCGCAACTCTGCCAGAACCGGGCCCGCAGCGCGCGCCGTGTTCTCGGGCACGTCCCCCATGGCTTTCAGGGGGCGCACCTGGGCGGCCAGCAGGTCCCCGTACGCCAGTTGCGCCAGCTGGAAGTTCGGGTGGTCACGGACCAGGCTTTCGGCCTGGCGCAGGGCCTCGCGGTTGGCCGAGCGGCCGATCAGCCGGTAGATGTCGATCAGGCGGGCTTCGGCTTCACCGTCGCGCACGGCGGCACTGCGCGCGGGTGCTGCCAGCACCTTGCGCGCCGGTGCATTGCCCGTTTCTGCTCGTGCGGCCCATGCCCGGTTCGGCCACCCGGCCAGCATGGCAAAGGCCGCCAGCGACAGCAGGCCGGCTTTCAGCACCACGTGAGCCATGGCTTTCATGTGGGCAAGCCGAGGGGCTGCAGGGGGCAGCCCGTGGTCATCTCATGCAACGCGCAGCCCATCAACCACCCGTGTATTCCCGGACGATCTGCCAGCGCTCACCGCTTTTGTTCAGTTCCAGCGTCTTGCGGCTGGAGATGTTGAGCGTGTCTGCGCTGTAGTCCTGCTTGAATTTGGCGCTGGCCTTGTTGCCCTGCACGGACACGCTGAGGTTCGAGAGCTTGACGCTGATGCGCGACTTGCCGGTGATTTTCAGGCGGCGGTCCTGCTCCCAGGCCTTGCGTTCCATTTTGCCGGGCGGATCGAAGCTGGGGCCGTAGCTGTTGAGGTAAGCGGCCATGTCCTTGGCTGCCCAGGCATCGGCCCAGGCGCGCACCGCAGCCTCGACTTCTTTTTCAGTCGCCGGTGAGGCTTTGGCAGCCTCGGGCCTGGCCGGCTCGGCAACAGGCGCCGGTGCCTTGGCTACTGGTGCGGCAGGTGCTGCAGGCGCCTTGACGACCGGCGCAGCAGCAGGCGCCACGGGCACTGTCGGGGTCGCTGCCGGAGGCGGCGAGGGCAGGGTGGATGGCTGAACCACCGGCGGTGTGACTGGCTTGACTGCCGGTGGCTGCGCGGGCGGTGCCGCCGTGACCGGTCCCGAGGCCTGCGGACTGCCCGCTTTGGTCGGGTTTTTGGCGTCCACCGAGAACAGCGTGCGGATCAGGGCCAGCTTGGGCTGGATGCCGGTGTTGCCGCCATCGAGCTGCAGGGCCTTGCTGTAAGCCTGGCTGGCGAGGCGGGCGTACACATCGCCCAGGTTTTCATGGGCCGTGGCGTAACTGGGATTGGTGCGGATCGCCATTTCCAGGGCGGCCCGCGCCTTGTCGTACTGGTTCTGGCCAGCGTACAGCACGGCGAGGTTGTTGTACGGCTCGGGCAACTCCGGATAGTCTTCGGTGATCTTGGTGAAGGTGCTGATGGCCTCGCTGGAGCGTCCGGCCTCGGTCTGGATCACGCCCTTGAGAAACCGCATCTGCGGATCGCGAGGTTTGGCGGCGAGGTACTGGTCGGCCTTGGCCATGGCCTCTGCCGATTGGCCAGCGCGCATCAGGCGGTTGACGTCGGCATAGTCGTCGGCACGCGCGGCGGTGGTGCCCAAGGCGGTGATCAGCACAAGCGCTTGCCAGACAGCAAGCAGTGGAAGTCGGAAAGTGGGTGCTGGCATGGGTGCTCTCAGAAGGGTCTCGCTGTCGTTGCGGCGATGTGTTTCGGCGATGTATCGGGCTGACTGCCGGGCCACAGGCAGACCGGCCAGGCGAGTCGGCAGAAAAGCTCCGGTGCCATCCGCCCGGCGCACCAGGCGCCTGCCCGGGCATTCCGGCGCCGCAATGGCGCGCTGGCTATACTGCCCGATTGTAGCCGAGGGGGTATAGTTCGCTGGCGATTGGCCGGCGTTCAGGCGCTGCTCCAAAGCGACATGCCGCACTTTCCAGACACCTGCGCCCGCATACGCCCAATGGCCCTTGCCCGACCCCGATGTCCGTGAGATAACCCTTGGATTCCCCGTCGACCGATTCACGGCAGGACAGCCGACATTCACCCATGAGCCTTCGCATTTACAACACGCTGTCGCGTGACGTAGAGGATTTTTCCCCGCTGATTCCCGGCCATGTCCGCATGTATGTGTGCGGCATGACCATCTACGACCTGTGCCACATCGGCCATGCCCGCATGATGATGGCCTTCGACATCGTGCAGCGCTGGCTCAAGGCCAGCGGCCTGAAGGTCACCTATGTGCGCAACATCACTGACATCGACGACAAGATCATCCAGCGCGCCGTGGAGCGCGGCATCACGATCCGGGCGCTGACCGACGAGATGATTGTGGCCATGCACCAGGACATCGGCGCCCTGGGCATCGAGCCCCCGAGCCTGGAGCCGCGCGCGACCGAGTACGTCCCGCAGATGCTGGCCATGATCGGCACGCTGGAACAAAAAGGCCTGGCGTACCGGGGTTCCAGCGGTGACATGAATTACGCCGTGCGCAAGTTTCCGGGCTACGGCAAGCTGTCGGGCAAGTCGCTGGATGAACTGCGTGCCGGCGAGCGCGTGGCGGTGCTCGAAGGCAAGGACGATCCACTCGACTTTGTGCTGTGGAAGAGCGCCAAGCCCACCGAACCCGACGACGCCAAATGGGACAGTGCCGCACTGGGACACGACTACGGCCCCGGCCGTCCGGGCTGGCACATTGAATGCTCGGCCATGAGCTGCCAGACGCTGGGCGAGACCTTCGACATCCACGGCGGCGGTGCCGACCTGCAGTTTCCGCACCACGAAAACGAGATCGCCCAGAGCGAAGGCGCCAACGGCCAGCCGCTGGCCCGCTTCTGGGTGCACAACGGGTTTGTGCGCGTGGACAACGAGAAGATGTCCAAGTCGCTGGGCAACTTCTTCACCATTCGCGAGGTACTGGCCCAGTACGACGCCGAGACGGTGCGCTTCTTCATCGTGCGCGCCCACTACCGCAGTGCCCTCAATTACAGCGACGCGCACCTGGACGACGCCCGCAACGCGCTCAAGCGGCTGTACACCGCCCTGGCTCTGGTCAAGCCCGCTGACGTGCGCCTGGACTGGGCTGACCCGTTTGCGGCGCGTTTCAAGGCGGCGATGGATGAGGATTTCGGCACCCCTGAGGCGGTGGCCGTGCTCTTTGACCTGGCCGGCGAAGTCAACCGGACGCAATCGGCCGAGCGCGCCGGTCTGCTGCGGGTGCTGGGCGGCTGCCTGGGGTTGCTGCAGGCCGACCCGGCCGCTTACCTGCAGGCCGGTGCCGGTCTGGATGAAGCCAGCATCGTGCAGTTCATCGCCCAGCGCGCCGAAGCCAAGAAGGCCAAGAATTTTGCAGAAGCTGACCGCATCCGCCAGGAGCTGCTGGTCCGCGGCATCGTGCTGAAAGACTCGCCGCAGGGCACGACCTGGGAGGTCCAGTCGTGAGCCTTGATCTTCAGCCCCCTGGCATGGCGTCTTTCCGTGGGCATCGCTCGCCGTGAAAAAAATCGTGAAAAGCGGTCCGGCCAGCACCGAACTGGCCGAGGTCACGGAGGCCGATGCCCCCATGCCCGCCTACTGGGCGGACGCCTGCCGCCATCTGGCGAAGAAAGACCGGGTGATGAAGCGGCTGATTCCCCAGTTCGGCGATGCCTGCCTGCAGGCGCGGGGCGATGCCTTCAGCACCCTGGCGCGCAGCATCGTGGGCCAGCAGATTTCCGTCAAGGCTGCGCAGACGGTGTGGCACCGCTTCGAGGCCTTGCCCAAGAAGATGACACCGGCCAACGTGCTGCGCCTGAAGGTGGACGACATGCGCGCAGCAGGCCTGAGCGCCCGCAAGGTCGAGTACCTGGTGGACCTGTCCATCCACTTCGACTCCGGCACCGTGCACGTCCGGGACTGGGAGTCGATGGAGGACGAGGCCATCATCGCCGAGCTGGTCGCGATCCGCGGCATCGGTCGCTGGACGGCGGAGATGTTCCTGATCTTCTACCTGATGCGCCCCAATGTGCTGCCGCTGGACGACGTGGGCCTGATCAGCGGCATCAGCCAGAACTATTTTTCGGGCGAATCCGTGAGCCGCAGCGATGCGCGCGAGGTGGCCGCCGCCTGGGCGCCGTATTGCAGTGTGGCAACTTGGTATATTTGGCGCTCGCTGGACCCGTTGCCGGTGCTGGGCGGGACGCAGGCGCCCGCCGCGATTTGAACCATTCCCGTTACGTCAAGCCTTGAGGAGCGCACACATGGCGAAGAAGACCTTCCTCGATTTCGAGCAGCCGATTGCCGACCTTGAAGGAAAGATCGAAGAGCTGCGGTATGTGCAGACCGAATCTGCTGTCGATATTTCCGAGGAAATCGACCAGCTGGCCAAGAAAAGCCAGCAGCTCACCAAAGACATCTACAGCGACCTGACGCCCTGGCAGATTACCAAGATCGCCCGGCATGCCGAGCGGCCCTACACGCTGGATTACATCGGCGAAATCTTCACCGATTTTGTGGAGCTGCACGGCGACCGGCATTTCGCGGACGACCTCTCCATCGTCGGCGGTCTGGCGCGCTTCAACGGCACCGCCTGCATGGTGCTGGGCCACCAGAAGGGGCGCGACACCCGGGAGCGGGGCCTGCGCAACTTCGGCATGACCAAGCCCGAGGGTTACCGCAAGGCCTTGCGCCTGATGAAAACCGCCGAGAAGTTCAAGCTCCCTGTGTTCACGTTTGTTGACACACCCGGTGCCTACCCGGGCATTGATGCCGAGGAGCGCGGACAGTCCGAGGCCATCGGCCGCAACATCTTCGAAATGGCCCAGCTGGAAGTGCCCATCATCACGACCATCATCGGCGAAGGCGGCTCGGGCGGCGCACTCGCCATTTCGGTGGCCGACCAGGTGGTGATGCTGCAGTACTCGATCTACTCCGTCATCAGCCCCGAGGGCTGTGCGTCGATTCTCTGGAAAACATCCGACAAGGCCCAGGAAGCTGCCGAGGCCCTTGGGATTACCGCGCACCGCCTGAAGGCGCTGGGCGTGATCGACAAGATCGTGAACGAGCCCGTCGGCGGCGCCCACCGCGACCCCAAGCAGATGGCCGCCTTCCTCAAGCGCGCGCTCAACGATGCCTTCCGCCAGGTCAGCGACCTGAAGGTCAAGGAACTGCTGGACCGCCGCTATGAACGGCTGCAGAGCTATGGCCGCTTCACCGACACCAAAGCCGACGCCAAGTAAACCCGCCGTCGCCCTCGCGCGGCGCAGCCCATGAGCAAGGCTGCCCCTCCGGCCGGTTCCGCCAACCCGGCGCTGGCGGCGCTGGAACAGCTGCCACCCGGCCTGTCGGGCCGGCCGCTGATCGCGGTGGCCTGCAGCGGCGGTGCCGACTCCACCGCCTTGCTGCTGGCTGCCGCTGCGCGCTGGCCGGGGCAGGTCACAGCCCTTCACATCCACCACGGCTTGCAGGTGGCCGCCGATGACTTTGCACGTGTGTGCGAGGCCACTTGCGCCTCTTTGGGCGTGCCCCTCCGGGTGGTGCATGTGGAGGCGGGCCATGCCCCGGGGCAAAGCCCTGAAGACGCAGCGCGGATCGCCCGCTATGCGGCGCTGGCACACGCCGCGCAGTCGCTGGGGGCGGAGGTGGTGCTGCTCGGCCAGCATGCCGATGACCAGGTCGAAACCATGCTGCTGGCCCTGAGCCGTGGCGCCGGCCTGCCCGGGTTATCTGCCATGGCGGAACAGTTCGAGCGGGGCGGCGTCCAGTTCTGCCGGCCCTTGCTGAAGCTACCGGCCGGCGCCCTGCGCGATTGGCTGGTGCAGCAGGGCCAGCCGTTCATCGATGACCCGAGCAACACCGACGAACGCTTCACCCGCAACCGGATCCGTGCCCGCCTGCTGCCTGCACTGGAGGCGGCTTTCCCCCAGTTCCGGACCACCTTTGCCCGCAGCGCCCGGCATGCGGCGCAGGCCCAAACCCTGCTGGTGGAAGTGGCGCGCGAAGACCTGCAGCGCGTGGGCGTGCCGCCGTCCATTCGCGCACTGCAGGCACTCTCGGCGCCCAGGCAGGCCAATCTGCTGAGGCAGTGGCTGGACGATACCCACCATGCCACGCCCAGCACCGCGCAGTTGGAACAGCTCCTTTGCCAGATCGCGGCCTGCACGACCCGCGGCCACCGGATTCATCTGAAGGTGGCGGACGGTCATGTCACCCGGGCCGGGGACCTGCTTCACTGGGGATGAGGCCAGATCCTGCGGTGAGCGGCTGGTTATAATTGAAGGCTTTGCTGGTCTGCTCAAGCGCGTTCGCAGCGGTGGCAAGCAGGCCTCCGCGCGCCGGCCAGCACTGTTTGCAACCAACCCCTGATTGACACCTCAGCCATGGCATTGATCGTTCACAAATACGGCGGTACGTCGATGGGCTCCACGGAGCGCATCCGCAACGTGGCCAAACGGGTCGCCAAGTGGGCGCGGGCCGGCCACCAGATGGTGGTGGTGCCCAGTGCCATGAGCGGCGAAACCAACCGCCTGCTGGGCCTGGCCAAGGAGCTGTCGCCCGCCAAGCCCGGCGATGCCTATGGCCGCGAACTGGACGCGCTGGCCGCCACCGGCGAGCAGGCCTCCAGCGCGCTGCTGGCCATTGCCCTGCAGGCCGAAGGCTTGCAGGCCGTGAGCTACGCCGGCTGGCAGGTCACCATCAAGACCAACAATGCCTACACCAAGGCGCGCATCGAATCGATCGACGGCGAGCGCGTGCGCGCAGACCTCGCGGCAGGCAAGGTCGTCATCATCACCGGTTTCCAGGGGGTGGATGACCACGGCAACATCACGACGCTCGGCCGCGGCGGTTCCGACACCTCGGCTGTCGCCGTGGCTGCGGCCCTGAAGGCACACGAGTGCCTGATCTACACCGACGTCGATGGCGTCTACACCACCGACCCGCGCGTCGTGCCCGAGGCACGCCGCCTGCACACCGTGAGCTTCGAAGAGATGCTGGAAATGGCCTCGATGGGCTCCAAGGTCCTGCAGATCCGCTCGGTGGAGTTCGCCGGCAAGTACAAGGTGCCGCTGCGCGTGCTGTCCAGTTTCACCGATTGGGACATCGACATCAATGAAGAAGCCAAATCAGGCACTTTGATCAGTTTTGAGGAAGACGAAAACATGGAACAAGCCATCGTATCGGGCATCGCGTTCAACCGCGACGAAGCCAAAATCTCCGTACTGGGCGTGCCTGACACACCTGGCATTGCCTACCAGATCCTGGGTGCCGTGGCCGACGCCAACATCGAGGTGGACGTCATCATCCAGAACGTCAGCAAGGAAGGCAAGACCGACTTCAGCTTCACCGTCCACCGCAACGACTACGCCAAGGCCATTGACCTGCTCAAGACGCAGGTGGTGCCCAAGCTCGGCGCGCAGGAAGTCACCGGGGATGCCAAGATCTGCAAGGTCAGCATTGTCGGCATCGGCATGCGCAGCCATGTCGGGATCGCCAGCCGGATGTTCAGGGTGCTGAGCGAAGAGGGCATCAACATCCAGATGATCTCGACCAGCGAGATCAAAACCTCTGTCGTCATCGACGAGAAATACATGGAGCTTGCGGTGCGGGCGCTGCACAAGGCCTTCGATCTGGACCAGCCCACCGCCTGAAGGCAGCCATCGCACGGCATTCAAGTCGTGAGATAATTGTTGTATTGGAAACGTGACCGAGTGGCCGAAGGTGCTCCCCTGCTAAGGGAGTATGGGGTGTAGAGCCTCATCGAGGGTTCGAATCCCTCCGTTTCCGCCAAGACTGTGTTTTCCTGAGCCCTCAACGGTTCGGCAAAACACCCTGAAAGCCCCGCCAGCCCTTGTGCTGCGGGGCTTTTTTGCGTCCTGTCCGGATGAAGGCTCCCATCCCGTGCCGCTGAAATCATTTGTCTCCAAAGCACATCGGGCTGGCAGAAGGACCTCAATCTGATGCCAAAATGCGAACATGAACATTGCATCCGCTTTAAAACAGGAAATCTCCCGGGTCGCCCGAAAAGAAGTCCGGGCCGAAGTTCAGACTCTCAAGAAAGCGTCGACCCAGCACCGAAGCGACATCGCTGCGCTGAAGCGCCGTGTGGCCGAACTGGAGCGCCTGGTCGCGCGACTGGCCAAAGGCAAGTCCAGGCCGCTGGCTGACGCCGGCTCTGCAGACACCCCGACAGCACTCCGGTTCTCGGCCAAGGGGCTGGCGACGCAGCGCAAGCGGCTGGGCCTGTCCGCCGCCGATGCGGGCGTGATCCTCGGCGTTTCCGGAGCCTCGGTCTACAACTGGGAAGACGGCACCACCCGGCCGCGCGCCAGCCAGTTGCCCGCCATCGCGCAGCTCCGCAAGATGGGCAAGCGCGAAGCCGCCGCCCGGCTGGCTGCGGCGAGCTAGCCCGGCCGCCTCGCCTTCATCCTCCCAAGCCGCCTTCAGGCGGCTTTTTTGCGGACGGTGCCCCGTCATGGGTGTTTTCCGCGATTCCGCTGGGGAGCAAGGGCTGCGCACAATCCTTGCTTGAGATTGTTCTTCTGACATTGCCGGACCTGGCTCACCACTCTTACCATGCGTCTTCGCCACATTGAGGTTTTCAACGCCGTCATGCTGACCGGCAGCGTCAGCGGTGCGGCGCGCCTGATCAACGTGACCCAGCCGGCGGTCAGCCGCATCCTGCAGCATGCCGAGCTGCAACTGGGCTTTGCCCTGTTCCAGCGCAGCAAGGGGCGCCTGATGCCGACATCCGAAGCGCTGACACTGTATCCGCACATCGAGCGGCTGTTTTCGCAACTCGACGAAGTGCAGCGGCTGGCCGCGAATCTGAAATCCGGTGACAGCGCCAGGGAGCTGCGTGTGCTGACGGTGCTGGCGCTGAGCTATGAGATCCTGCCGCGTGCCATCAAGCTGTTTCGCATCAAGCATGCAGATGTCGCGATCACGGTTCAGGCCCTCCATTCACCGCAGATCGTTTCATCACTGGCCTTGCAGGAGGCAGATGTGGGCTTTCTGTTCAGCCCGGTCACGCACTCTGCGCTGGCACAGGAACACCTGTCCGATGGGCACATGGTGTGTGTGGTGCCCAAGGGCATGCTGCCAGTCAGGTTGGTCAAACGCGGCAGTGTGTCGCTGGTCGAGCTCAGTGGCCAGCCCGTCATCGGGCTGGATGTGCTGGACCCGGTGGGGCGCAGCCTGAACCAGGCCTGCCGTGAGGCCGAGGTGGGCTTGCAGTTCGAGATCACGGTGCAGACTTACCACTCGGCGCTGGCGCTGGCCCATCATGGCCTGGGCATTGCCTTGATCGACACCTTCACGGCCGCCTCAGCCGATCATGCACGGGTGGACGTGCTGGCGCTGGACCCGCTGATTCCAGTGCCCGTCAAGGCCATGTGGCCAGCGGGCAAGCCGGGCTCAGTGGCGGTACGTGCTTTTGTGCGCTGTTTTCATCAGGCCCTGGCTCAAACTCTCTGACATAGCCCTGTGGGTGCTGGCGCTTGCAGCTTGCGGCTGGCGGTTGATCATGGTGGCAATCCGTTCTGCTGAGCCGAAGGCCAGCGTGAAGCCGAGCGCACCGTGCCCGGTATTGAACAGCAGGTTGTCCGGGCCGCGGGCGTGACGTCCGATGACGGGCAGGCCGGTCGGGGTGGCCGGCCGCATGCCAGCCCAGGGGTTCAGTGCCTCGAACCGGCTGCTGTACGGAAACAGGGCGCGCGTCGACGTGCGAAGGGATTCGATCTGCGCGGGCTGGATGCGGTTGTCATAGCCGGTGAGTTCGGCCATGCCGGCCACGCGCAGGCGTGAGCCAATGCGCGCGAACACCACCTTGCGGGCGCTGTCGGTCACGTTCACCCGTGGCGCGGCGTCCGGCGGACCGGCCACGTCCACGGTGATGCTGTAACCCTTCAGCGGATAGATGGGCAAGTGAATGCCCATTCGTGCTGCCAGCCGCGGCGAGTCGGCACCCAGCGCCATCACAAAACGGTCGGCCTCCAGGTGGCCCAGTGATGTGGCCACTGCCGTCACGAATTTGCCACGCTGCACCAGTGAGCTGATGGTCGTTCCCAGCAAAAACCGGACGCCCTGAGCCCGCAACACCTGCATCAGTGCGGTGCAGGTTTTCTGGCAGTCGGCGGCACATTCGCCCGGTGTGTAGATGGCGCCGGCGATCCGGGGGTGGTGGTACTTGAGGGCGGGCTCCAGCTCGACGCAGCGGTCGGCATTGACGGCTTCCTGATGGCTGCCCAGCTGGCGTTGAAGCAGCATCTGGCGCTGCGCGCCCGCCAGCGAATCGGCGTCGGCATAGAGCACCAGTTTGCCGGTAGCCGAAAAATCACAATCGAGTTGTTCACGGGCCAGCATGGTGTCGAAGGACTGCCGGCTCAGCGCGGCAAGCTTCAGCAGGCTGGCCGTGGTGTCGCGCGACGTGGTGCGGTTGCAGGCCACCAGAAACTGCAGGCCCCATTGCCACTGCCGCAGGTCCCATTGGGGTCGCACTTTCAGGGGCGATTCAGGTGACAGCAGCAGCTTGGGCAACTGCCGCCAGATGCCCGGATCGGCCAGTGGCTGCACGTAGGAATAGCTCAGCTGCGAACCATTGCCGCCGCTGGCACCGGCACCCGGGGCGGCGCGGTCGACCACCGTCACTTCGTGGCCCGCACGGCGCAACTGGTAGGCGGTGGCCAAGCCGACAATTCCTGCGCCCAATACACAAACATGCATGAGATGTCTCCTGTGTTTGCATTCGAGAATGGCCTGACTCTACGGACGGCGTCCAAAATTGAACAATGCAAATTTCACTGAAGGGCATGTTGTACGGTTATGACCCTTGCGTTCGACTGACGGTTGGCCAGCGCACCATTGGAGTCTTGGGTAAACCATGATTTTTGGGCATGGGTTTGTCGTCAAAATGAATGACACAGCGCGGGCCGTGGTTCCTACACTAGCGCCGTGAGCTTCCCAAACCTCCCTGCTGATCAACCGATGACCCCGAAAGGACTCCAATGAAACTCTTGACATGCATGACCGCCGTACTGCTCACCGCAGGTCTGGCCACCACCGCAGGGGCGCAGACGCTGAAGAAAATTGCGGACAGCAACAAGATCACGGTTTCTTACCGCGAGGCGTCAGTCCCGTTCAGCTACCTCATCGGCTCCAAGACCTCCGTCGGTTTTTCAGCTGAAATCGCCGAGGCGGTCATTGACGATGTGCGCAAGAAGGTCAAGAAGCCCAACCTGGAAGTGGCTTACATGCCGGTCACCTCGCAGAACCGCATTCCGCTGCTCGTGAACGGCACCTATGACCTGGAGTGCGGGTCGACCACCAACAATTCGGCCCGCGGCAAGGATGTGGCCTTTTCGATCAACACCTTCTACACAGGCACCCGCCTGCTGGTGAAGAAGAGTTCGGGCATCAAGAACTACGCAGACCTGGCCAAAAAAACGGTGGCCAGCACCACCGGCACCACCAACGCGCAGGTGATCCGCAAATACAGCGCCGACAAGAAACTGGACATGCAGCTCATCCTGGGCAAGGACCACGACGACTCGCTGCTGCTGGTCGAAAGCGACCGCGCCCTGGCCTTTGCCATGGACGACATCCTGCTGTTCGGCCTGAAAGCCAACTCCAAGAGCCCGGAGACACTTGACGTGGTGGGTGACTCCCTGCAGGTCGAGCCGTACGCCTGCATGGTGCGCAAGGACGACCCGGAGTTTAAGAAACTGGTGGACGGCACCATCACCCGCCTGATCAAGTCGGGCGAGTTTGCGCGTCTGTACACCAAGTGGTTCCAGTCGCCCATTCCACCGAAGGGCGTGAACCTCAACCTGCCCATGAGCGAGGAGCTCAAGGCCAATCTGAAGGCGCTGAGCGACAAGCCCGCCATGTAAGTCCACCGGCCGGCGTTGGGTGCGCGTTGGCGCACCCCATAACCGGCCGCAAAGGCGAGGCCCACCCCAGCCGGGGACCGCGGCTTCGCCTCTCCAACCCGCGTCGCAGGTCAACTGGTCAGGAGCCGTCCTTGGCGCCTGAGGGAGGGCTGCGTCCGGCACTGAACAGTTGAACGACAGGAGTCACGTTCCCATGAGCACCCCGGGCATGCACAAGGTTTTTCGTCCCCAGACTGTCGGTATTCTGGGTGGCATGGGGCCAGCCGCTGGCGCCGATTTCGTGCGGCTGTTTGTCAGGGCCTGTACCGATCACATGCAGGCCCTGCAGATTCCGGTGACAGACCAGGGCTTTCCCGAGCATTGGCTGGCGCAGGTTCCGGTGCCTGACCGGAGCAGCGCGCTCGGGTCGCCGGGAGCGGGGGGGCATCAGCCGCTAGAGCCCATGCTGCAGGCCATGGGACGGCTCGCGGCGCTGGGTGCCACCACGGTGGCGGTGGCCTGCAACACGGCCCATGCCTGGCACGGCGCATTGCAGGAGCGGTTTCCGCAACTGGAGGTGCTGCACGTCGCGCGCGAGGTGGCGGTCACGCTGTCGCACCGCGGCGTGACCGAGGTGGGGCTGCTGGCCACCGAGGGCACCTACCGCGCCGGCCTGTACGACCAGGCCTTGCGGCGGGCGGGTTTGCGCTGCGATGTGCCCGAAGCACACGAACAGAGGAGGCTGATGGACGGCATCTACCAGGGCGTCAAGAAGGGCGACATGGCTTTGGCGCAGGATTGCTTTGCCGAGGTGGCCCAGGCGCTTGCCATGCGCCACAGCCTGTCGACCTTGATCCTGGGGTGCACGGAGATCCCGCTGGCCTTGACCGCTGTGCCCGGGATGCCGGCGCTCGCGCTGGTGGACCCGGCGGTTCTGCTGGCGCAGGCACTGGCGCAGCGGGCCTATGCTGCCTCCGCAGAGGGCCCGCTGAGCCTGGGGGCCCAACCGGGGTTGCGGTCAGTCGGCTGAAGCGCTCCAGCGGTGGTCCCAGGTTTTGTCGAGGTGGCGGCGGTCCCGCTTCGTGGGGCGCCCATGCAACTGGGCTGCGGCCGGGTCGCCGGCCAGGCGGCGTTGCTCGGCAGCGGCGGCCCGCAGTCGCAGGCTTTCAGCGGTTTCTTCATACAGCAGCTGGGCCGTCGGTGCGCCGCCACGCTGGCTGCTGATGCCCCGGACCACGACAGTCCGCACCATCGGCCCCTGGCGCAGGCTCACGGTATCGCCCGGCTTGACCTCGCGTGCCGGTTTGGCTTCCTGGTCGTTGATGCGCACACGGCCTTTGTCAATTTCTTCCACCGCGAGCGAACGCGTCTTGTAAAAGCGCGCGGCCCAAAGCCATTTGTCGATGCGTAATCTGTCCATGGTTGCCCATTCTGGCGCAAGCGGAAAGAGACTGTCCGCCGTGGGCCCAATCGGCGGAGGGCCGCGTCACGCCGTGGGTGCGACGGGAAGCCGAACAGTAGCGGTCAAGCCGGTCACATGCCCGTGGACGATATGGTTGTCCAGCGTGATGGTGCCTTGCAGGGCTTCGACAATCTCGCGGCAGATGGCCAGGCCCAAACCTGAGCCCTGGCGCACATTGCCCGCCGAGAAGGGCTGGTACAGACGTCCGGCCAGCTCGTCGGAAATGCCGGGGCCGCTGTCGCTGATGGTGAGGGCCACGGACCGTGTGTCACGGATGACGCGCACCGCCAGCGTGCCGCCGGCAGGTGTGTGCTTGATCGCGTTGTGCAGCAGGTTGCGGGTCAGTTCGCCCAGCATCCATTCGTGGGCACTGACATCGGCCGCGACCGTCTCGATGTCGAAGTCGATGTCTTTTTCGGCAATCAGCGGCGACAGGTCCAGTGCCACGGCGCGCACGATGGCGGCCAACTCACTGTGCTCCGCGCCCGGCTGCTGGCGCAATTGCTCCACCTTGGCCAGCGCCAGCATCTGGTTGGCCAGCACGGCGGCGCGGTCCACCGTCTGGTTGATCTCCGAGAGTGCCGCCCCCGCCTCCAGATCGCCGCGCAGTGCCGACTGCACCTGCACCTTGAGCACGGCCAGCGGCGTGCGCAACTGGTGGGCGGCGTCCCGTACAAAGCGCTTCTGGTGGTCCAGCAGGTGCTGCATTCGGCCCATGACCTGGTTGGTGGCGTCCACCAGCGGCAGCAGCTCGCGTGGCGCATCCGGTGCGGTGATCGGCGTCAGGTCGCCCTCACGGCGTGCCTTGAGCTCCGCGCTCAGCCGGCGCACCGGCCGGGTCGCCCGCTGCACCACCACCACAGCCACCAGGGCGATCACCGCCAGCAACACGGCTTGCCGCCAGAGTGTGTCGAGCAGGATCTTGCGCGCCAGCGTCCGGCGCAGCTCCAGTGTTTCTGCCACCTGGATCACCGCCATGGCCCGACCTTCGGCGCTGGCCACGGGTTGCAACAGGACGGCCACACGCACATCCTCGCCCTCATAGAGGTCATCGTAAAAATCGACCAGCGCCGAGTAGGGCGGCTTGGGTGGAATGCGGCCGCGCCAGAACGGCAGCTCGGCAAAGCCCGACACCATCTCGCCGCCCAGGCTGGAGACGCGGTAGAAAAGCCGGCTGTGGTTGTCCGCCTCGAAGGCTTCCAGCGCGGCGTAGGGCACGGCCACCTTCAGGCGGGACTGTTCGTCGTAGCCACTCACGTCCAGCTGCTCGCCGATGGATTTGGCCGACGCCAGCAGGGTGCGGTCGTACGCCGTGTTCACGGCCCCTAGCGCCTGCTGGTACAGGCTGGCCGTGTTGATGACGATGAGCACGCCGACCGGCACCAGAATGCCGGTGAGCAGATACCTTCGCAGTGACGTGGCTCTCATGTGTCGATTTTCAGCAGGTAGCCCAGGCCGCGCAGCGTGACCAGCGTGACGCCGGTGTGCGCGAGCTTTTTGCGCAGGCGGTACACCACCACCTCGATGGCCTCGTACTGGACGTCGTCCTCGCCGGGGAAAACCTGCTCGAACAGCCGCTCCTTGGACACCGCGTGGCCCGGTCTGGCGAGCAGGGTTTGCAGCAGGGCCAGCTCGCGCGGCGTGAGTTCCAGCACTTCGCCCCGGTGGTAGATGGCGCCGCTGTCCTTGTCATAGCTCAAGGCCCCCACGTGTTGCAGTCCCGCGCTGGCTTCGGTGGCGGGTGGTGCGCGCCGCCGGTGCAGGGCGCGCAGGCGCGCCTCCAGCTCGTCCAGGTCGAAGGGTTTGGGCAGGTAGTCGTCCGCCCCGCTGTTCAGGCCCATGATGCGGTCGCCCACCGTGCCGCGCGCCGTGAGGATCAGCACCGGGGTGACCAGGCCTTCGCTGCGAGCCCGCTCCAGCACCTGCAAGCCGTCCAGACCCGGCAGGCTCAGGTCCAGCACCACCACATCGGGTTGCGCGGCCTGCCATTGGGCCAGGGCCTGGCGGCCGTCGGTGCAGCCTGTTACCTCGATGCCGCGCCGGCCCAGCGCCCGCTGCAAGGCGGTCTGCATCGAGGTGTCGTCTTCGATCAGCAACAGTTTCATGGGGGGTGGCGGGATGGGTGGCATGGGCAGGACATTAGCACTTTCCCCAATGCCTCCGGACAGCCGTTTGACAGAAACGGAGCGCATGATGCGAAGCTGTCGACGGTAGTCGAGGGACGGGCGGATTGCTGCCGGTCCGGATGGCCGTCAACTTTCCGAATTCACCCCAAGGAGACATCCATGCGCCGCGACACCTTCCTCAAATCCATGACCGCCCTGGCGGCCGCGGGGGCCTTGCCCCTGCCCGCACTGGCCGCCGCCAATGTCAAGATGATGATCCCCGCCAACCCGGGCGGCGGCTGGGACACCACCGGCCGTGCACTGGGCAAGGCGCTGCAGGATTCCGGCGCTGCCGCCACCGTGACCTATGACAACAAGGGCGGCGCGGCCGGTGCCCTGGGCCTGGCCCAGTTCGTCAACGGCAGCAAGGGCGACGCCAACGCCATGATGGTGATGGGCGCCGTGATGCTCGGCGGCCTGATCACGGGCAAGCCACCGGTCAGCCTGTCACAGGCCACGCCGATTGCGCGCCTGACCAGCGAATACAACGTGTTCGTGCTGCCTGCCAACTCGCCTTTCAAGTCGATGAAGGAAGTCATCGAGCAGCTGAAAAAAGATCCGGGCAGCGTGAAGTGGGGCGGCGGTTCGCGCGGATCCACCGAGCACATCGCTGCCGCGATGATCGCCCGTGAAGTGGGTGTGGACCCGTCCAAGATCAACTATGTGGCCTTCCGTGGGGGCGGTGAGGCCACGGCCGCCATTCTGGGGGGCAACGTCACCATCGGCGGCAGCGGCTACAGCGAATTTGCCGAGTACATCGCCACCGGCAAGATGAAGGCCCTGGCCGTGACGTCCGAGACGCGCCTGAAGGGGGTTGACGTTCCCACGCTCAAGGAGCAGGGCGTCAATGTGGTGATCGGCAACTGGCGCGGCGTGTATGGCGCCCCCGGCATCACGGCGGCGCAGCGGCAAGCACTGACCGACATGATTATCAAGGCGGTGAAAGCCAAGAGCTGGCTCGAGGCCTCCGAGAAGAACAACTGGACCCCGGCCTTGCTGACGGGCCCCGCCTTCGACAAGTTCGTTGACGACGACTTCGCCAGCCTGCGCGCCACCATGGTCAAGTCCGGCATGGTCTGATGCCCCACGCCAGGTCGGGTCCTTGCCGACATCACAGACCGGCTGGAAGATCGGCAGCGGACTCTTCGGGCCGCTGCCGGACCGGGCCCTTTTGATCCCCCATCCTCCCACTGATTTTCCGGGACCTCCGCCATGACAACCACAGACTTACCGGGCCGCGCGCCCACTGAAGCGGCTGCTGCCGCGGTGCTGCCCCAGACCCTGGTCGGTGTGGGCGTGTTCCTGACCGGGCTCGGGCTCGCCTTCGGCGCGATCGGCATTTCGTCCGTCGCCGGCTACGGCGGTGTCGGGCCCAACTTCCTGCCCTGGCTGGTGTCGCTGGTGCTCACCCTCTGCGGTGCGTGGATCGTCTGGGAAGCGCGCACCGGCGGTTTTCGCGAACTCGAGACGCCCTCGGGCGCCACACGTGCGAACTGGCCTGGCCTGGTGTGGGTGTCGGCGGGCCTCCTGATGAACGCCGCGCTGATCACCAGCATCGGCTTCATCTTCAGCTGCACGCTTTGCTATGTGCTGGCGGTGCAGGGCCTGCGACGCGCCGGCCAGACGCCCGGCCAGCAGATCGGCGGCGTGCGCATCTGGCTGACCGACGTGGTGGTCGGCCTGCTGATCTCGGCGCCCGTGTTCTGGACGTTCACGCAGTTCCTGGCGATCAATCTGCCGGGCCTGACGGACACCGGCTGGCTCTGAGGAAAGCATCAAATGGATATTTTCAATGCCCTGATGGCCGGCTTTGCCACAGCCATCACCCCCGCCAACCTGATCTGGTGCCTGGTCGGCTGTGCCCTCGGCACGGCTGTCGGTGTCTTGCCCGGCATCGGCCCGGCCGTCGCGGTGGCCATGCTGCTGCCCATCACCGCCAAGGTCGATGTGACCGCCTCGATGATTTTCTTCTCGGGCATCTACTACGGCGCCATGTACGGTGGCTCCACCACGTCCATCCTGCTCAACACACCGGGCGAGACCGCCAGCATGGTCACAGCCATGGAAGGCAACAAGATGGCCAAGAGCGGTCGCGCCGGTGCGGCGCTGGCCACCGCCGCCATCGGCTCGTTTGTGGCAGGCACCATCGCCACGGTGATCGTCACCCTGTTCGCGCCGTTTGTGGCGGACTTTGCCGTCAAGCTCGGCCCGCCCGAATACTTTCTGCTGATGCTGCTGGCCTTCACCACCGTGAGTGCGGTGCTGGGCAAGAGCACGCTGCGCGGCATGACGGCGCTGTTTGTCGGCCTGGCAGCGGGCTGTGTCGGGCTGGACCAGATCTCCGGCCAGGGGCGCTACACCGGCGGCATTCCAGAGCTGCTGGACGGCATTGAAATCGTGCTGGTGGCCGTGGGCCTGTTTGCCGTGGCCGAGGTGCTGTACGCGGTGCTGTACGAAGGCCAGGTAGTGGAAGAGCAGAACCGGCTCAGCCGCGTGCACATGAGCAGGCGCGACTGGAAGCGGTCGATTCCCGCGTGGCTGCGCGGCACCGCCATCGGCACGCCGTTCGGATGCATCCCCGCCGGCGGCACCGAGATTCCGACCTTCCTGAGTTACGCGATGGAAAAGAAGCTGGTCAAGAATCCGCAGGACAAGGCCGAGTTCGGCACCACCGGTGCGATTGAAGGCGTGGCCGGCCCCGAGGCGGCCAACAATGCCACCGTGACGGCGGCGCTGATCCCGCTGCTCACGCTGGGCATTCCCACCTCCAACACCACGGCGATCCTGCTGGGCGCCTTCCAGAACTACGGCATCCAGCCCGGGCCGCAGTTGTTCACCACGTCGGCGGCACTGGTGTGGGCGCTGATCGCCTCGCTCTACATCGGCAACGTCATGCTGCTGGTGCTGAACCTGCCCATGGTGGGCCTGTGGGTCAAGCTGCTGAAGATCCCGAAGCCGCAGCTCTACGCAGGCATCCTGATCTTTGCCACGGTCGGTGCCTACGGCATGCGGCAAAGCGCGTTTGACCTGTTCCTGCTGTACGCCATCGGCCTGCTCGGTGTGGTGATGCGCCGCTACGATTTCCCGACGGCGCCTGTCGTCGTCGGCATGATCCTGGGCCCCCTGGCAGAAGCCCAGTTGCGCAATGCCATGTCGATTGGCGAGGGCAGTGCGGTCGTGTTCTTCCAGCGCCCGATGTCGGTGGTGCTGCTGGCGATCGTGGTGGGCGTGCTGGTGCTGCCGCGCCTGGCCAGGCGCTGGGCCGCGCGCAGCGTTCCCGCCTGAAGGTCTGATGACCGGGCTCGGCAAGGTCCCTGGAAGGTGCCAGACCCGGTGTTTGGCACGGAACGTGCTCAAAACCCAACGCAGATCGCGCGCATAACGCCGGCGCGCGAACCGGCGACAAGGAGTGACCAACCTGCGGCGTGGAGAGCAGCATGCGCATCGTTCAGCGACGTACTTTGATCGGCGGGCTTGCCATGGCCCTGTCAGGTTTCACCGGGGTGACCGGCTTGGCCGGTGCGCAGGGCGGGAAAATCCCCAAACTGGGCAGCAAGCTCAAGATTGTCATTCCGGCGGTATCCCGCAGCAGTCTGGACCAGACCGGACGCGCGCTGGGCGATGCCATGGTGGGCCTGGGCATCACGGACGAAATCGAATACGACAACCGCGACGGCAAGGGCGGGACCCTGGGGTTGGTGGCCTATGCCGAGAAGTACGCCAGTGACCCCAATGCGTTCTTCATGGGTGACACCACGCTGATCGGCTCCATCGCGGTGCAAAAGCCGGTGGTGGACCTGACCCGGGTGCAGCCCGTGGCGCGGATGACCAGCGATTACCTGGTGGTCGTGGTGGCGGCCAGCTCGCCCGTCAAGAGTGCCAGTGACCTGGTCGAGCGTCTTCGCACCAATCCGAAACAGACGCCGATGGCCATCGGCACAGTGGGTGGCGTTGACCACGTCTTTGCCGGGCTGCTGGCCAAGGCGGCGGGTGGGCGGCTGGAGGACACTGCGTACATGCCGTTTGCCCGCGGCTTCGAGCTGGTCGATGCGGTGATGACCGGCAAGGCGGCCGCTGGCATTTCCGGCTACAGCGCCTTCGCTGAAGACATCGCGAGCGGCAAGCTGAGGGCACTGGGCGTGTCGGCCAAGAAGACCGCCTATGGCGTGAAATCGCTGCGGGAGCAGGGGGTGGATGTGGACCTGGCCAACTGGCGCGCGGTGTTCACCGGGCAGGGGGTATCGGCAGTACGCAAGGCGGAGATGGTCGAGGCTGTCAAAGTCGCCATGACCTACGAACTCTGGAAAAAAACGCTCAAACAGAGTTACTGGGAACCTGCCTGGCTGGCTGGTCCCGATCTGGCGGGTTTTCTTGACATCGAAGTCAAGACGGTTCAGCTGATGGTGCAGCTACTCAAGCTCAAGGCCTGACGGTTCCGGCCTGCGTCTTACTGGCTGGCACCCAGTGCCAGGGCGCGCTCGCGCGAAGCCGCCAGCTCGGCCGCCGGCAACGCCTGCTGCGTGGGCCAGCCCGCCAGATGCTCCGCACTGAAATCAGCCAGCGCGGCAATCCACTCCGGGCTGTCGTTCAGGCAGGGGATGTATTCGAAAGTCTCGCCACCGGCTTCCAGGAAGGCCTGGCGTGCCTCCATGGAAATTTCTTCCAGCGTCTCGAGGCAATCGCCGGTGAAGCCGGGGCAGATCACGTCGACGCGCTTGACGCCTTCCTGGGCCATGCGGACCAGTGTGGGTTCGGTGTAGGGCTCCAGCCATTTGGCTTTTCCGAAACGCGACTGGAAGGTGACCACGTACTGGTCCTTGCGCAGGCCGAGCTGCGTGGCCAGCAGGCGGGCCGTCTTGTGGCATTCACAGTGGTAGGGGTCCCCCATGTGGAGCGTGCGCTCCGGCACGCCGTGAAAGCTCATGACGAGTTGCCCGGACTGGCCGTTCTTGCGCCAGTGCTCGCGCACGCGGCTGGCCAGTGCGCTGATGTAGCCCGGGGCGTCGTGGTAGTTGTTGATGAAGCGGAACTCCGGCACGCGCCGGATGCGGGCCGCCCAGGTGTAGACCGCGTCAAACACGCTGGCTGTGGTGGCAGCGCTGTACTGCGGGTAAGCGGGCAGGATGAGCACCCGCGTCACACCATCGGCCTTGAGCTGGTCCAACTGCGAGGCAATCGAGGGATTGCCATAGCGCATGGCATAGCGCACGGTGACAGAGTGGCCGCGCACGGCAAGATAGCCCTGCAGCATCAGCGCCTGCTTGGCAGTCCACACCTTGAGTGGCGAGCCCTCCTTAGTCCAGATGCTGGCGTACTTCGCCGCAGACTTCTTCGGCCGCACGCGCAGGATGATGCCGTGCAGGATGAGCCACCAGACCGGCTTGGGGATTTCGACCACGCGGGGGTCGCTGAGGAATTCGGCCAGGTAGCGCCGCAGTGCGGGCGCCGTGGGCTCATCGGGTGTGCCCAGGTTGCACAAAAGGATGGCTGTCTGGGAGGTGGCGGCGGGTGGTGTACCGTGGGAAAAGGCGGGTTCCGGGGTGAACGGCATCAGAAGTGACATGGGTTATTCTCGCCTACCTATGATTGACCTGACAACCATCAAAGCCATCAGCCTGGATCTCGACGACACGCTGTGGCCGGTCTGGCCTGCGATCGAGCGGGCCGAGAAGGCACTGGACGAATGGCTCAGTCAACGTGCTCCGATGACGGCTGCGCTCTTTGCCAGTGCGACCGCGCGGCACGAGATACGCGAGCATGTGACGCGTTCACGCCCCGATCTCCAATACAACCTGAGCGGCATTCGCCGCGAGGCGATCCGCCTGGCGCTGTACCGCTCCGGCGAGGACCCCTTGCTGGCCGAAGCGGCGTTCGATGTGTTTTTCGAGGAGCGCAACCGCGTCACGCTGTTTGACGATGCGCTGGCGTCGCTGGAGTTCCTGTCGCGCCGGTTTCCGCTGGTGGCCTTGTCCAACGGCAACGCCGACATCCATCGCATCGGCATTGCACCCTATTTCCGGGCGAGCATCAGTGCCCAGCAGTTTGGCGTTGGCAAACCGGACCCGCGCATCTTTCACGCGGCCGCCGGCGCCGTGGAGGTGGAGGCGGCCCATGTGCTGCATGTGGGAGACGACGCCACACTGGACGTGCTGGGCGCCCTCAACAGCGGCATGCAGACGGTGTGGGTCAACCGCGCAGACCACCTCTGGACCAACCCGGTGATGCCGCATGACACGGTGACCACGCTCACCGAGCTGTGCGACATGTTTGCGCACTAGGGGCCGTCACTGCACCCGGAGCCGCCATGCCGCTGACGATTTACGGTACCGCCGAGTCCCGCGCCCTTCGCCCCCTGTGGGTGGCGCACGAACTGGGGCTGGACCATGTCCATGTGCCGACGCCCTTCCTCGACGGCAGCACGCGGACACCCGGGTTCCTGGCCCTCAATCCGAACGGACACATTCCGGTGGTCGACGACGACGGCATCATCGTCTGGGAGTCGATGGCCTGCGCCTTGTACCTGGCCACGCGCTTTCAGTCCGAAGCCCGCGAGGGCCGGGCGGTGCTGGCGCCGCAAGACCATGCCGAACAGGCCGAGATGCTGCGCTGGAGCTTCTGGACGGTGACCGAAGTGGAAAAAGATGCCCTGAGCTTGTTGATGCACCGGCACCTGATGCCCGCACCAAGGCGCAAGCCCGAACTCGCCGATGAGGCCGAACGCCGGCTGCGCCGGCCACTGCAGGTGCTGGAGCAGCACTTGCAGCAGCAGGCACGCAGCCATGTCGCTGCCGAGCGTTTCACGGTGGCCGATGTGTGCGTGGCGTCGGTGCTGATGTGGACGCGCGGCAGCCCGCTGCTGGTGGATACGTACCCCGCGGTGTACGCCTGGCTGGCGCGTTGCATGGCGCGGCCGGCGTTCCAGGCTGTGACTTCGCCAGCAAAAAACGGCTGAGCCTACCGTTGCTGTTGCGCGCCTGATCCTTTCCCGGCGAGGTCAGCGCAGATGCCGGGCGGCACTCAGACCGGAACGCACCGCCCCCTCAAGCGTGGCCGGATACGGGCCTTCCACGTAGTCGCCGCAAGCCAGCAGGCCCGGTGCGATGTCACCCGCGGGACGCGCCAGACCAGGTGTGCAGGCAAAGGTCGCCCGTTTTTCCACAATCGTCTGCACCGGCGTCAAAGGCTGCAGGCCCAGTTGCCGCTGGGCTTGTGCCAGCACCTGCTGCGTCATTGCCGTGCCTTCACCGGTGCTGGCGCTGATGACGAAGGCCAGCAAGCCGGGTGGCCCATCCAGCTGGCCACGGTCAAAGACAAACTGCGCCGGTTCCGCAGCGCTGTCCTTCAAGGCCAGCATGGGCTGGGGCAGACGCATGCCGGGGGTATGGGCATAGACCGTGGTGAGGGCTTCGTATTGCAGGGCCCGGGCCTGCGCCATCCAGTGCGCCGCATCCACGCCGGTGGTTTCCACCAGCCGGGCGGCCTCCAGCGGCGGGCAGGCCAGCACCACCGCATCAAAGGCTTCGCTGATGCCGGTGTCGGTGTCGGCCTGCACCACCCAGCTCGCGCCTTCGCGGCTGACGGCCTGCACGCGGGCGCCGAGGTGCAGCACGGCGCCTTCTGCTTGAAGCCACGCGAATGCCGGGTCGGGCAGCAGGGCGCTCAGGTCACGGCGCGGCAGCAGCAGATTGGAGCCGCCGCTTTCGGCAAACAACGCGTCGTGCATGACGCGCAGGAACACCTGTCCGCTGGCGCGCTCGGCCGGCGTGTTGAGCGCCGACACGCACAGCGGTGCGATCAGCATCTCCATCACGCGGGGGGTGAGGTCGCGGCACAGGTCCACCACGGAGTCATCGGCCTGGCACTGGAAGCCGCGCAGCCGCCATCCGGCTGCCAGCTTGAGCAGCGACAGCTTGTCGGCGATGCGCCAGCCGCGGGCACCGAGGATGCCGGCCAGTGCATCCCAGGGAGCGGGCCAGTCGGGCAGCGTGAGCCCTTGGCCGTCCGGGAACCGGAGGGTCAGCGGAAGGCGCAGAAAAGACTGCGCCACGTCCACGCCCAGATCCCGCATCAACTGCAGCGTCTCTGCGTAGGCACCGATGAGAATGTGCTGCCCGTTGTCCAGCGCAGCCGTGCTGTCCGCGACCGTCGCAGCTACGCGGCGCGCGCGGCCACCGGGGATGCGGGTGGTCTCGAACAGGGTGGCCTGGTAACCCAGCCGGGTGGCCTCGACCGCTGCGGCGCAGCCGGCCCATCCGGCACCAACCACCGCAACCCTCATGCGCGCACCTGCCAGCGCCGGCAGCCCAGCCGGTGATGCCTGCTCATTGGATCCGGCCCAGCGCCTGCGTCTTCCAGGCCAGCCAGAACTTGCGCAGCGGCGTCAGGCTTACCCGCTGGTGCAGGACCTGGTAGCCGTCGGCAGCGATTTCGCGCAGCAGCGTGCGGTAGATGCTGGCCATCATCAACCCGGGCTTCTGGGTACGGCGGTCGACATCGGGCAGCAGCGCGAGGGCCTCGTCATACAGTGTCAGGGCCCGGTCGGTCTGGAACTTCATCAGTGCCGAGAAGCGCTCCGAGTACTGGCGCTTGAGCACTTCGTGGGCCTTCACGTCGAACTGCTGCAGCTCGTTCACCGGCAGGTAGATGCGGCCGCGCATCGCGTCCTCGCCGACGTCGCGGATGATGTTGGTCAGCTGGAAGGCCAGCCCCAGCTTGTGTGCGTAGGCGGTCGTGGCTTCCTGCGTCTGCCCGAAGATGCGCGCGGCCACTTCGCCCACAATGCCGGCCACCAGATGGCAGTACTGCTGCAGCCCGGGAAAGTCGAGATAGCGGTTCTGCTCCAGGTCCATCTGGCAGCCTTCAATCACGGCCTGCAGGTGGCGCGGCTCGATGCAGTAGGTGGCTGCCAGCGGCATCAGCGCTTTCATCACCGGATGGGTCGGCTGGCCGGCGAAGGATTTCAGCACTTCGCTGTGCCACCAGGCGAGCTTGGTGCGGGCCACGCCCGGGTCGGTCACCTCGTCGACAACGTCGTCGATTTCGCGGCAGAACGCGTAGAAGGCCGTGATGGCGGCGCGTCGCTCCTTGGGCAGGAAAAGGAAGGCGTAATAAAAGCTGCTGCCTGATGCTGCGGCTTTTTGCTGGACATACTGCTCAGGCGTCATGCATCAATTGTTGCATGGCAAGGCGGAGCGGCAGGCCGCGGGACCCACGCAAAACACGTGATCCAGTGCTACATCCACAGCGCGCGCCAGCCCATCACCACCACATCCCAGGGGCCGAGCCTGGGCCTGCGGGTCAACGTGTTGAACCCCATGGACTCGATCTTGTCGAGGATGCGCAGACCGCCCTGGACCACCAGGCGCAGTTCCCAGCCGCCACGGCCGGGAACGCGCCGCGGCAGGGCAGCGCCTTGCAGCATCAGCGCGCGGGCCTCGTGAACGCAGTCGGCGACCAGGCGAATCGCACCAGGTGTGTCTTGACCTTGCAGCAGTTGCGCTTCGGTGACACCGTGCCGCGCCCAGGCATCGGCAGGCAGGTAGATGCGGCCGCGCGGGTGATCGACGCTGAGGTCCTGCCAGAAGTTGATGAGCTGCAAGGCGGTGCAGATGCAGTCGCTCTGCCGCAGTGAAGCCTCGTCCTGCACGCCATAAAGATGCAGCAGCAGGCGGCCCACCGGATTGGCGGAGCGCCGGCAGTAGTCGAGCAGTTCGTTCCGGTCGGCGTAGCGCTGCTTGGCGACGTCCTGTTCGAACGCGCTGAGCAGGTCGGCCAGCAGCGGCACCGGCAGCGCAAATTGCCTGAGCATTCCCTCGAGCGGGCCGAACACCTCTGGCCAGCGGCCCGAGGGTGCCTGCCCGCTGGCCACGGCCATCAGGTCCGCGTGGTAGGCAGCGAGGTCGGCCAGGCGCGTGGCGGCCGGTGCGTCGCCTTCGTCCGCGATGTCGTCCGCGGTGCGGGCGAACCAGTAAATGGCCGCAATCGGTGGACGCAAGGCCGGCGGGCACAGCAGCGAGGCGACCGGGAAATTCTCGTAATGACGCACGCCCTGCAGGGCTGCGGCGACCGGCTCAGCAAGGCCGATCGGCGGGGCTGTCCGGGCCGGTGTGTCGTCATCTGGTTTCATGCCCGGCATTGTCGCTTGACAAGTTTTTTCATTTCCCCTAGATTACTAACCGGTCAGTCATTAAAGTAATTCCACAGAAGCACCTGATGAGTCGTCACCTGACCGCGGTGCAGCGTCAGCCCTCCTGTTGTCACTGTCCGGTCCGTCCCCCGAATCCGAGCCAGACATGAAAAAAATCATCTTCTCACTCGTCGGCGTCAGTGTTCTGCTGGTCGCCTGTTCCCGTGCCACTCCACCTCAGGAGCCGATCCGTGCCGTGAAAGTGATCACTGTCGGTGCCAATGCCTTTGGTTCCACGCACGAATATGCCGGCGAGGTGAAGGCGCAGGTGGAGTCCCGCCTCGGTTTTCGGGTGGGCGGCAAGATCATCCGCCGGCAGGCCGAACTGGGCCAGCGCGTGAAGGCCGGCCAGGTGCTGGCCCAGCTGGACCCGCAGGATTACAAACTCTCCGCCGATTCCGCGCGGGCCCAAATGGCTTCGGCGACCACCAACCGGGATCTGGCGGCGGCTGATTTCAAGCGCTACCGAGAGCTCAAGGAGCAGAACTTCATCAGCGGCGCCGAGCTGGAGCGCCGAGAAACCACGCTCAAGTCGGCCCAGGCGCAGCTCGAGCAGGCGCAGTCGCAGTTCGCGGTACAGGGCAACCAGGCGGCCTACACCTCGCTGGTCGCCGATGTGTCGGGCGTGGTCACCGCCATCGAGGCCGAGCCCGGCCAGGTTGTGACGGCTGGAGCGCCGGTGGTCCGTATTGCCGCCGACGGCGTGCGTGACGTCGTGTTCTCGGTCCCTGAAGACAAGGTGGCCGCGCTCCGTCCAGGGGCGGGTGCCCGCATCAAGCTCTGGTCCCAGGGCACCGAACTGCCCGGCAAGATCCGCGAGGTGTCTGCCAGCAGCGACCCGGTGACCCGCACCTACACCGTCAAGGCCTCGGTGGACAGCCAGGACCCGCCGCCCCTGGGAGCCACCGCCTATGTGCAGCCGGACAGCGGCTCCCTGGTGGGTGTGCCGGTGATCAAGCTGCCGACCAGCTCGCTGCGGCGCGACGGCAAGGCCACCGCCGTCTGGCTGGTGGACAAGGCAAGCATGACGGTGAAGTCGCAGGTCATCCAGATCGTCACCGCCGACGGCAACGACGTGGTGGTCGCCTCCGGCCTGCAGCCCGGCATGCTGGTGGTGAGCGCCGGTGTGCATGTGCTGTCGCCGGGCCAGAAGGTCACCTTCTACCAGCCCGGCGTGGCCACCGCCCCCGCTTCCGCCCCCGCGGCAAAGTGAGGGCGCCATGAGCTCCACGCCTTCCCACACCGCCCATCCGGCAGGCGGCGCCACGCCGTCGGCCAAGTTCAATCTGTCGCGCTGGGCGCTGGAGCATCCGGCGCTCACGCGCTACCTGCTGGTGGTGCTGATGGTGCTGGGCTTTGCCTCGTACTTCCAGCTCGGGCAGGACGAGGACCCGCCCTTCACCTTCCGCGCCATGGTGGTCCGTACCTACTGGCCCGGCGCCACGGCGCAGCAGGTGGCCGAGCAGGTGACCGACAAACTGGAGCGCACGCTGCAGGAAGTGCCCTACGCGGACAAGATACGCAGTTACTCCAAGCCCGGCGAGTCGCAGATCATTTTCCAGATCAAGGATTCGTCGCGTCCGGCGGACGTGCCCAACGTCTGGTACTCGGTGCGCAAGAAGATCGGCGACATGCGCGGCACGCTGCCCGCAGGCGTCCAGGGGCCGTTCTTCAATGACGACTTTGGCGATGTCTACGGCGTGATCTATGCGCTGGAAGCCGATGGCTTTTCCTATGCCGAGGTGAAGACGTTTGCCGACGATGTGCGCCAGCGCCTGCTGCGTGTGCCGGACGTCAGCAAGGTGGAACTCTTCGGCGTGCAGGACGAAAAGATCTTTATCGAGATCTCGCAGAAGCGGCTGGCGCAGCTGGGCCTGGATTTGAACCAGGTGCTGTCGCAGCTGGGCCAGCAGAACGCGGTGGAGCCGGCCGGCGCGGTGCAGACGCCGCTGGACGTGGTGCAGGTGCGCGTGGCCGGCCAGTTCGAGGCCATCGAGCAGTTGCGTGCCATGCCGATCCGTGGCGCGGGTTACGGCAGCGGCACATCGGCCGCGAGCAACCAGCTGCGGCTGGGCGACATTGCCGACATCCAGCGCGGCTATGTCGATCCGCCCTCGGTCAAGGTGCATTACCAGGGCAAGGAAGTCATTGCGCTGGGCGTCTCCATGACCAAGGGCGGCGACATCATTGCGCTGGGCAAGTCGCTCACCCGGCTGTCAGACGATGTGTCCCGCCAGCTGCCGGCCGGCATCCAGCTGGTGAACATCCAGAACCAGCCCAGGGCGGTGGCCACCTCGGTCAACGAATTTGTCCGCACGCTGATTGAAGCGGTGGTGATCGTGCTGGCGGTCAGCTTCATCAGCCTGGGTTTTCACAAGCGGCCACACGAAGGCCCAAGCCAGTTGCCCCTCTGGAAGCGCTATTACATCGACGTGCGGCCGGGCCTGGTGGTGGGCATCACCATTCCGCTGGTGCTCAGCCTGACCTTTCTGGCGATGCTGTACTGGGGCATCGGCCTGCACAAGATATCACTGGGCTCGCTCATCATCGCGCTCGGCCTGCTGGTCGACGACGCCATCATTGCGGTGGAGATGATGGTGCGCAAGATGGAAGAGGGCTACGACAGGGTGCGCGCCGCCACCTTTGCCTACGAGATCACCGCCATGCCCATGCTCACCGGCACGCTGATCACGGCCGTGGGCTTTCTGCCGATCGGGCTGGCCCGCTCCGTGACCGGCGAGTACACCTTCGCAATCTTTGCCGTGACCGTGATTGCACTGGTGCTGAGCTGGCTGGTATCGGTCTATTTCGTGCCGTATCTGGGCACGCTGCTGCTCAAGATCCCGCCCCATGCCCAAAACCTGACGGACGGCGACGACAGCCCCCACGAGATGTTCGACAGCCCGTTCTACAACCGGTTCCGCCATGCCGTGAACTGGTGCGTGCAGCACCGCTGGCTGACCATTGGTGCCACCGTGCTGATCTTTGCACTGGGCATCGTCGGCATGGGCAAGGTGCAGCAGCAGTTCTTCCCGGATTCCAGCCGCCCGGAGATCATGGTGGACATCTGGTTCCCCGAAGGCACATCGTTCGCCGCCAACGAGGCCACCACCAGACGGGTGGAGGCGCGGCTGATGCAGGAGGAGGGCGTGGTCTCGGTCAGCACCTGGGTCGGTTCCGGCGTGCCGCGTTTTTACCTGCCGCTGGACCAGGTCTTTCCGCAGACCAATGTGTCGCAGATGATCGTGCTGCCCAGGGACCTGAAGGTCCGGGAATCGCTGCGCATGAAACTCCCGGCCTTGCTGGCCACCGAATTCCCCGAGGTGCGTGGCCGCATCAAGCTGCTGCCCAACGGCCCGCCGGTGCCCTATCCGGTGCAGTTCCGGGTGGCGGGCCCGGACCCGCTGGTGCTGCGGGAGCGCGCCGACGAGGTCAAGGCCGCCATGCGTGCCAGCCCCAACACGCGTGGGGTGAACGACAACTGGAACGAATCGGTGAAAGTGCTGCGTCTGGAAGTGGACCAGGCCAAGGCGCGCGCGCTCGGCGTCACCAGCCAGTCGATTGCACAGGCCTCCCGCACTATCCTGGCCGGCACGCCCGTGGGCCAGTTCCGCGAGGGCGACAAGCTCATCGACATCGTGCTGCGCCAGCCGCTGGACGAGCGCAACGCGATCACCGACATCGGCAACGCCTACCTGCCGACGCAGGCGGGCAAGTCGATTCCGCTCACGCAGATCGCCAAGCCGGTGTTTGCCTGGGAGCCGGGTGTGATGTGGCGCGAGAACCGTGACTACGCCATCACCGTGCAGAGCGACATCGTGGAAGGGCTGCAGGGCGCGACGGTCACGCAGGAACTGCTGCCGCAGCTCAAGCAACTGGATGCCGGGTGGCAGTCGGGTGGTCTGGCCGGCTACCGCATCGAAGTGGCCGGCGCCGTGGAAGAGAGCAGCAAGGGCTCGGCGTCGATTGCCGCGGGCCTGCCCATCATGCTGTTCCTGACCTTCACGCTGCTGATGCTGCAACTGCACAGCTTCAGCCGTGCCGTGCTGGTCTTTCTCACGGGGCCGCTGGGCATCGCCGGGGTGGCGGGCGCCTTGCTGCTGCTGGGCCGGCCCTTCGGCTTCGTGGCGCTGCTGGGGGTGATTGCACTGATGGGCATGATCCAGCGCAACTCGGTCATCCTGATCGACCAGATCGAGCAGGACCGTGCCCGGGGCGTGCCCGCCTGGGACGCGATCGTGGAGTCCGCCGTGCGCCGGCTCAGGCCCATCGTGCTGACGGCTGCCGCAGCTGTGCTGGCCATGATTCCGCTGTCCCGCAGCGTGTTCTGGGGCCCGATGGCGGTGGCCATCATGGGCGGGCTGATGGTGGCCACGGTGCTGACCCTGCTGACGCTGCCTGCCATGTACGCGGCCTGGTTCCGGGTCAAGCGCGAGGCCCCCGCGCCCTGAGCGGGTTTTGCCTGCGCCAGCGCCGACATCAGGCCCCGTACAGGCTAAAATAGAGAGTTGACCGATTTCAGGCGGGAATTCCGGTGTTTGGCGGATTCCCGTTTTTGTTTACGGCGCGCGGGTGGCGAAATTGGTAGACGCACCAGGTTTAGGTCCTGACGGTAGCAATACTGTGCGGGTTCGAGTCCCGCCCCGCGCACCACCCCTGGGATTCCGGGAGACGCTGGTCTCCGCTTTTTCAGGTGCTGCAGGACCGTGCAGCCCGTCAGGCGCAAGCCCTGTTTTGATATTTTGATTTTAGGAAACCATCATGGCCGTGACTGTTGAGACCCTCGAGAAGCTTGAACGCAAAATCACCCTGACCCTGCCGGTCGGCACCATCCAGTCGGAAGTGGACAACCGCCTCAAACGCCTGGCGCGCACCGTCAAGATGGACGGTTTCCGCCCGGGCAAGGTGCCCATGAATGTGGTCGCGCAGCGCTATGGTTACTCCGTCCACTACGAAGTCATGAACGACAAGGTGGGCGAGGCTTTCTCCGTGGCGGCCAATGAAGCCAAACTGCGTGTGGCCGGCCAGCCGCGCATCAGCGAAAAAGAAGGTGCACCCGAGGGTGAGCTGACTTTCGACGCGGTGTTCGAGGTCTACCCGGACGTCGAGATCGCCGACCTGGCCGGCGCCACCGTCGAGAAGGTCAGCGCCGAAGTCAGCGACGCCGCCATCGACAAGACGCTGGACATCCTGCGCAAGCAGCGCCGCACCTTTGCGCAGCGCGCTGCTGACGCGCCGGCCCAGGACGGCGACCGCGCCACGATCGATTTCGAAGGCAAGATCGACGGCGAACCCTTTGCCGGTGGCAAGGCTGAAGACTTCCAGTTCCTGGTCGGCGAAGGCCAGATGCTCAAGGAATTCGAAGACGCCGTGCGCGGCATGAAAAGCGGCGAGAGCAAGACCTTCCCGCTCAGCTTTCCGGCCGACTACCATGGCAAGGATGTCGCCGGCAAGCAGGCCGACTTCCTGGTCACCGTGAAGAAGATCGAAGCGGCCCATCTGCCCGAAGTCAATGAAGCCCTGGCCAAGTCGCTCGGCATTGCCGACGCCACCGTCGAAGGCCTGCGCTCGGACATCCGCAAGAACCTCGAGCGTGAAGTCAAGGCACGCCTGCTGTCCCGCAACAAGAATGCGGTGATGGATGCGCTGATCGCCAATGCCGAGCTCGATCTGCCCAAGTCCAGCGTCCAGGCCGAAGTCGATCGCATGATCGAAGGCGCCCGCGCCGACCTGAAGCAGCGTGGCATCAAGGACGCCGACAAGGCCCCGATCCCCGACGATGTGTTCCGTCCCCAGGCCGAGCGCCGCGTGCGCCTGGGCCTGGTGGTGGCCGAACTGGTCCGCAGCAACGAACTGCAGGCCAAGCCCGAGCAGCTCAAGGCCCACATCGAGGAAATGGCCGCCAGCTATGAAAAGCCGCAGGATGTGGTGCGCTGGTACCTCAGCGACAACCGCCGCATGGCCGAAGTCGAGGCGGTGGTCATCGAGAACAACGTGACCGAGTTCGTGCTCGGCAAAGCCAAGGTCACCGAAAAGGCCATCGCCTTCGACGAACTGATGGGCCAGAACTGATTCTGCGAGACCTTTCCTGACATTGGGGCTTGTGCTTTGCGGTACAGGCCCCAATTTATTTTCGGTACAGTACAAGCATCTCTGGAGAAAACATGATGGTTCGAAACAGCATTTACGGCGGTGGCCACCAGGCCGGCGCCCAGGATACGCAGGGCCTCGGCATGGTGCCGATGGTGATTGAGCAGTCCGGACGCGGCGAGCGTTCCTACGACATCTATTCCCGCCTGCTCAAGGAGCGCGTGATTTTCCTGGTCGGCCCCGTCAATGACCAGACGGCCAACCTGGTGGTGGCCCAGTTGCTGTTTCTGGAGAGTGAAAACCCTGACAAGGACATTTCCTTCTACATCAACTCCCCGGGTGGTTCCGTGACGGCTGGCATGGCGATTTACGACACCATGCAATTCATCAAGCCTGACGTCTCGACGCTGTGCGTCGGCATGGCGGCCAGCATGGGCGCTTTCCTGCTGTCGGCCGGCGCCAAGGGCAAGCGTTTCACGCTGCCCAATTCCCGCGTGATGATCCACCAGCCCTCGGGCGGGGCGCAGGGTCAGGCGACGGACATCGAAATCCATGCCCGCGACATCCTGAAAACGCGCGACCAGCTCAACCGCATCCTGGCCGCCAACACGGGCCAAACGGTCGAAAAAATCGAGCGCGACACCGAGCGCGACTACTTCATGTTTGCCGACGAAGCCAAGGAATACGGGCTGGTGGACCAGGTGATTGCCAAGCGCCCCTGATATCCCCCGGTTTTTCTCCGGCAGTTGCTCTGCAACAACGGCGTTTTCCATCGCGAAAACGCCGTTTTTTATTTGGTTATCATTGAGTAACAGTTTCCACAGGCACCTTAAAGGCATCCCCACCAATGGCCGAGAAAAAAGGCTCCTCCAGCGAAAAGACGCTGTACTGCTCCTTCTGCGGCAAAAGCCAGCACGAGGTGAAGAAACTGATCGCGGGCCCCTCGGTTTTCATCTGCGACGAATGCATCGACCTGTGCAACGAAATCATCCGCGATGAGTTGCCCGCCGGGACCGATGTCAACGAGACCCGCAGCAGCCTGCCCACGCCTTCCGAGATCAAGGCCACGCTCGACGGCTATGTGATCGGCCAGGAGCCGGCCAAGCGCACGCTGGCCGTGGCGGTCTACAACCACTACAAGCGCCTGCGTCACCGCGAAAAGGCCAAGAAGGACGACGTCGAGCTGACCAAGAGCAACATCCTGCTGATCGGCCCCACGGGCTCCGGCAAGACGCTGCTGGCGCAAACCCTGGCCCGCACTCTCAATGTGCCCTTTGTGATGGCCGACGCCACCACGCTGACCGAAGCCGGCTACGTGGGCGAGGACGTCGAGAACATCATCCAGAAGCTGCTGCAGAGCTGCAACTACGAGGTCGAGCGCGCCCAGCAGGGCATTGTGTACATCGACGAGATCGACAAGATTTCCCGCAAATCCGACAACCCGTCCATCACCCGGGACGTGTCGGGCGAAGGCGTGCAGCAGGCCCTGCTCAAGCTGATCGAGGGCACGATGGCCTCGGTGCCGCCCCAGGGCGGGCGTAAGCACCCCAATCAGGATTTCCTGCAGGTGGACACCACCAATATCCTGTTCATCTGCGGCGGCGCTTTTGCCGGGCTTGAAAAAGTCATTGAAAACCGCACGGAAGCGTCGGGCATCGGCTTTGGCGCGGCAGTCCGCAGCAAGAAGTCCCGCACACTGACGGATGCGTTCAAGGAAGTCGAGCCGGAAGACCTCATCAAGTTCGGCCTGATCCCCGAGCTGGTGGGCCGCATGCCCGTGGTGGCGACGCTGGCGGAACTGAGCGAAGACGCGCTGGTCCAGATTCTCACGGAACCCAAGAATGCCGTCGTCAAGCAGTTCAGCAAGCTGCTGTCCATGGAAGGCGTGGATCTCGAGATCCGGCCTTCGGCGCTGAAAGCCATTGCCCGCAAGGCCCTGGCCCGCAAGACCGGTGCCCGTGGCTTGCGCTCCATCCTCGAGCAGTCACTGATTGACACGATGTTTGACTTGCCAAATGCCAGCAATGTCGACAAGGTCGTGGTTGATGAGTCCACAATCGAAGAGAACAAGCCGCCGCTTCTGGTGTACCGCGAAGCAGCGAAAAAAGCCTGAAACCAGGGAGAGGCCAGGCCGCTTGCCTTGAAAAGCGGAATGCGTGCCCCAAGTCTGCACTGACAGCGCCCTGCCTGACCCGACCACTGGTCGTCACGTCCCACGTTTAAGGTTCATATGTCCGGACAAACCTCCTTGCCTTCCTCCCCCATCGACCTGCCGCTGTTGCCCTTGCGCGACGTGGTGGTGTTTCCCCACATGGTCATCCCGCTGTTTGTGGGGCGCCCCAAAAGCATCAAGGCGCTGGAATCGGCGATGGAGGCGGAACGCCGCATCATGCTGGTCGCGCAGAAAGCCGCCGCCAAGGATGAGCCTTCGGTCGAGGACATGTTCGAGGTCGGCTGCGTGGCCACCATCCTGCAGCTGCTCAAGCTGCCTGACGGCACCGTCAAGGTGCTGGTGGAAGGCCAGCAGCGCGCCCGCGTGAACAAGATTGAAGAGGGCGAGCAGCATTTCACCGCCAACGTCACCCCGGTGGAAGCCGGGGCCGTTGCCACGGGGGACAAGAGCAGTGAAATCGAAGCCTTGCGCCGTGCCGTGATGCAGCAGTTTGACCATTACGTCAAACTCAACAAGAAAATCCCGCCGGAAATCCTGACCTCGATCTCCAGCATCGACGATGCGGGGCGGCTGGCCGACACCATTGCCGCACACCTGCCGCTCAAGCTCGATGCCAAACAGGTGATCCTGGACCTGGACAATGTCAAGTCACGGCTCGAGAACCTCTATGAACAGCTCGAGCGCGAAGTCGACATCCTGAACGTCGACAAAAAGATCCGCGGCCGCGTGAAGCGCCAGATGGAGAAAAACCAGCGCGACTTCTACCTCAATGAGCAGGTCAAGGCCATCCAGAAGGAATTGGGCGAAGGCGAAGAAGGCGCGGACATCGAAGAAATCGAAAAAAAGATCAAGAGCGCCAAGATGCCGCAGGAAGCGCGCAAGAAGGCCGAGAGCGAGCTCAAGAAGCTCAAGCTGATGTCGCCCATGTCGGCCGAGGCCACAGTGGTGCGCTCCTACATCGAGGTGCTGACCAGCCTGCCCTGGAGCAAGAAGACCAAGATCAAGCACGACCTGGGCAATGCCGAGAACGTGCTCAATGAGGACCACTACGGGCTGGAGAAGGTCAAGGACCGCATCGTGGAGTACCTCGCGGTGCAGCAGCGCGTGGACAAGCTCAAGGCCCCCATCCTGTGCCTCGTGGGCCCTCCCGGGGTGGGCAAGACCTCGCTCGGCCAGTCGATTGCCAAGGCCACCGGTCGCAAGTATGTGCGCATGGCCCTGGGCGGCATGCGCGACGAGGCGGAAATCCGCGGCCACCGCCGCACCTACATCGGCGCGCTGCCCGGCAAGGTGCTGCAGAGCCTGACGAAAGCCGGCACCCGCAATCCGCTGTTCCTGCTCGACGAGATCGACAAGCTCGGCACGGATTTCCGCGGCGACCCGTCCAGCGCACTGCTGGAGGTGCTGGACCCGGAGCAGAACCACACCTTTGGGGACCATTACGTCGAGGTGGACTTCGACCTCAGCGACGTGATGTTCGTGGCCACTTCCAACTCGATGAACATCCCGCCAGCGCTGCTGGACCGCATGGAAGTGATTCGCCTTGCGGGCTACACCGAGGACGAAAAAACCAGCATTGCGATGCGCTACCTGCTACCCAAGCAGGTCAAGAACAACGGCGTGAAGGAGGGCGAGCTGGAAGTGCAGGAGCAGGCAGTGCGCGACATCGTGCGCTACTACACCCGCGAGGCCGGCGTGCGCTCCCTCGAGCGCGAGCTCTCGAAGATCTGCCGCAAGGTCATCAAGGGCATACAGCTCAAGAAAATGACACCCAAGGTGACGGTGACACCGGACAACCTGAATGATTTTCTGGGTGTGCGCAAGTACAACTATGGCCGCGCCGAGCAGCAGAACCAGGTGGGCCAGGTGGTGGGGTTGGCATGGACGGAAGTCGGCGGTGACCTGCTCACCATCGAAGCGGCCATCATGCCCGGCAAGGGCGTCATCACGCGCACGGGCTCGCTCGGCGACGTGATGAAGGAGTCTGTGGAAGCGGCCCGCACCGTGGTGCGCAGCCGTGCCAAGGGTCTGGGCATCAAGGACGAGATGTTCGAAAAACGCGACATCCACATCCATGTGCCCGACGGCGCGACGCCCAAGGACGGCCCCAGTGCGGGTGCTGCGATGACCACGGCGTTTGTATCGGCGCTCACAGGCATTCCCGTGCGCGGCGATGTGGCGATGACCGGCGAGATCACCCTGCGCGGTGAGGTCACGGCCATTGGCGGCCTGAAGGAAAAACTGCTGGCAGCGCTGCGCGGCGGCATCAAGACAGTGCTGATCCCGGAGGAGAACGCCAAGGACCTGCAGGAGATTCCGGACAACGTGAAGAGCGGTCTGGAGATTGTTCCGGTGAAATGGATCGATCAGGTGTTGCAGGTCGCGCTGGAGCGCCAACCCGTGCCGCTGCCCGATGAAGAGCCGGCAGTGGCGGCCCCTGCCGGGGTGGTGGCGCCAGCCGATGTGGCGGGTACCGTCAAGCATTGAGTAAAATTTTTAAGGTGGCTCAGGAATAGCGTAAAAATGTGCGCTATAATTTGAGGCTGTAATCGCGGGAGTAGCTCAGTTGGTAGAGCGCAACCTTGCCAAGGTTGAGGTCGAGAGTTCGAGACTCTTCTCCCGCTCCAATTCAAAGGGCAGCACTTCAAAATGCTGTCCTTTTTCATTGGAAAGAACACAAAGGCTGGATGACGCACCTGGCTTCATCCGCCTCGCGAAACACGGCGCGGTAACAAAGCGGTTATGTACCGGATTGCAAATCCGGCTAGAACGGTTCGACTCCGTTCCGCGCCTCCAAAACCCGCTTGAAAAGGCGGTTTGTTGCTATGAAAATTATAGCAACGATAAAAAAACACCAAAAAACGCGTAATGTTACCCAAAAAAGGTAGCAGTGTTACCCACTTTCGGACAGGGTTGTCCGGCAAGGCGAGTTGCACCCGTTCTCTTGGGTAGGCGAGTGCTTTTTCGGGTGGGTAACAAAGTCGCAACTAACCGGACTACTGATCCGGTTAGGTCAGTTGGTCGTTCGCTTAGAGAGCCCAAGCAGAGAAGAATTGTTGGTTTTACCCTAGCCAAAAAAGTATTAGCCACGACGCTAGAGATCAATCGTCCTGCCCCGATAGCGAGAAACCGATCGAGCGACGACCTTTAGGGTGACAGCCGGGAGCTAGAAGATGTCCCGTGGGCTCTGATGATCCGAGCACTAGGTGACGTGGACTCTGATTAACTGTGAGCTTTTGTGTCGTCTAAGTAGCTTGCCAACCAGTCGTATTTAGACGCAACGCGCAGAGATGTGGGGCGCACTGCAAGAAATTTCTCAATGGCCGCCCATTTTGACTGGTTAAGTTCTTCCGTTGTAAAAGATGTGCCACCTGTTGCCGGGTTGGCTTCTTTAGCGGGGCAAAGCTCTGGCGGAGTAACTGCGGCGTGGCCCAGGACGTGAACATGATGCACGCCATCGAAGTCCCTTCTCGTGCTTGCCGCCTGAAACTGCAACATCAGATGATTGCCACCGTGTTCGCGAACAAGTTCCTGGAGCAAAGAACGCTGTAAGTCGTTGGACAAAACGATTCTTGGGTAGGTTGCAACCTGGCTCTCAAGCTCATACGCCTCATTCATCGCCGGGCCAAAGATGATGCCATCCTTGTGTCGCAAATCGCCTACGGAAAGACCACCTCTAGTCAGGACGCCTTTAGCTAAGAATTTCCACCAAAGGTAACTTGCGTACCCCACCAGCCGGATGACGCCGATATGCTCATCCCTCACCACCTCCGAAACCACGATCGAGTCCGAAAATGCAGAAACTTGCATCTCGGTCTTCCCGTCAAATGGATATCTAGTGCTAAGTGTTCTTGGAATTTCGAGCGCGCTCAAGAGAAGATCTTCTTTTTTCTCTTGAATCAGATTTTTGAACCCGAGTATGTCGAGAAACAGGACTGCTCTTCGTTCGTACATTGCTTTGATAGCTTAGATTTTTAGGGTTTGGTGCATTCAGCTATCAAGTTGCGTCGAACTAGCGGTCCATAAGCAGTCGGGGTACTGCTTTCGCTTCGGTCGATGACTTTATATTTTGTGCCAGCACAGGCTTCGCTTGCGGCGTTGTAGCAGGACGTCCAGTTGTCTGCGGAGCCGTCGCAGGATACTAAGTAGCCTTGCTTTCCGTCGGGGGTTGTCATTGGCTTGACGCCTGCGGCACAGCCAAACAGGGTCAGTGACGACACCAGCACAAATGTAAGTGGCTTCATTTTTTCTCCTAAGACTGCTGGCACTAATGTTACTAGGCGCGGAGTCAGCAAGTTGCGCCGCGTCTTGTGACTTTATCCTCGCGTGGGATATCATCTGCAGTTGTGCTGAGAAGGAATTGAATTTGGGCAACATTTTGGGTCGCAGAAATCGCACCCTCTGGAAACCCGCATGGATAGGGCGTTTAACAGGTATATCCCTATTGCAAATCCGGCTAGCCCGGTTCGACTCCGGGCCGCGCCTCCATCCCAACACGGCCGCGTACTCTGCACGAGGTTCTTGTCTGACAATACATTCTGGTGTTGCAGCGCTCAGGCCTGAGTGGTGGAATAGGTAGACACAGCGGACTTAAAATCCGCCGCTTCGTGAAAACGGGCGTACCGGTTCGATTCCGGTCTCAGGCACCACACGGGCTGAATTCGCGGCTGAATTCAACTGCGGTTGCAGCCCGGAAAATGGGTAAGATAAATTACATGTCCCGTTACAACACCCCCTTCGAGATTCACGTGCACGGCGAAGTGCCTTTGCGCGACGACGTCACGTTCGAGCAGCTTCAGGAAGCGCTGAAGCCCTTGTGGAAGTACGCGGGTTCGAAGTCACTGGCCGCGGGTGCCGCCAGCGCCTACGAGGAAGAACCTGGCATCCGCTTCGACAGCCCTGCGCACCTGCTGCAGATGTGCTGGACGGTGCCGGGCGATGAGGATTTCCGCCAGGCACTCGATGAAATGTGCATGGGCCTGAACGATCTTGCCCAGGCTGGCGCACCGATCGAGGTGACGTTCTACGATTCCGATTTCGACGACGAGGATGAGTCGCAGGAAGGCGAGGCGCGGGACGACTTCGCGATGTATTTCGTCGGGCCGACACCGGCCGCCATCATGCAGGTCCAGCGCGATCTGCTGGTGCAGGACATGATAGGCCTGATGGAGCGGCATTTCGACGGCTCCGAACTCGGCGACGTGGTGGCCGCCGTGGACAAGCTCTTCGAGAGCCGGTTTGATGCGCTCGCCAGCTCCATGCAGCTGGGCAAGCCGCCGCGTGGGCTGGGCGGGCCGCAGGGCGGTTCCGGCCACGGTGGCGGCCGCAAGCCGCGGCATCTTCACTAGGTCTTCGGCCTTGCTGCGGTCACCTGTCCGCCAGGTTCCGTGTGGTTGAAACCCAGGCCCCTGAGATACACCACCAGTACTGATTCCCCGACGGCCAGCAGGTCAAAGGCCTCCGGCTCCAGCAGCCAGTTCTGGATCAGGCCGTCAATCAGCGCGTGCAGCCCCCGTGCAGCGACCAGTGCGGGCACGGCCGGGCTGAGTTGGCCCTGGCGGTGGGCCATCTCCATGCTTTGCGCGATGCGTTCCAGGAATCCGTTGCGCACGTTGAGGTGTCGCGCGCGAACGGCCTGAAGCTCCTCGACGTATTCGACCTTGTGGGTGGCCACCTCAAACACACGGCGCGTCTGGCTGTCCGTGGCAATCTGGTTGAGGGCGTCCAGGGTGGCCAGCCGTATCCTGTCAATGGCCCGGTGGCTGGCGCAGGGGTCGGGCGGGCTGCCTGCGGGCTGCTCGTGTGGTTTGAAGGACTCCTCCATGGGCAGCGTCACGCGCTCCATCATGGCGTTGAACAGATCGGCCTTGTCCTTGAAGTGCCAGTAAACCGCGCCGCGTGTGGCACCCGCGCGGCGCGCAATGTCCTGCAGGCTGGTGCGCGAGACGCCCTGGGCCTGGAACAGGTGCTCGGCCGCATCCAGCAGCTTGTGGCGCGTTGCCTGCGCTTCTTCCTTGGTTCGACGTGCCACGCCTTGTCTCCTCATGGCGGTGGATCCGCCTGTCGTTATACATTCACAAATGTATGTAAACTATAGCAGCCGCAAAATACCTTGCCACTTCCTTGTCGGTCCGCTTGACGGCTGTCAACGACCGATGGCTCCGCTTTTGCGCTCACACCCAGAAATTTGAGGAACAGCATGCCCAAGTCTTGCGTCGGCCCCCGCGCCCTGTCACACGCATTCCCGTACTTTTTGCCAGCAAGCGGCAGTCCATGGCGTTATCGCCAACTCCTGGCCATCACCGCCGTGTCGCTAGGCCTGGTCGCGTGCGGCAAAACTGGCAGTGCGCCGCGTGGTGCCCCGCCCCCTGCACCTGTTGGCGTGGTCACGGTGACCCAGGGCGATGTGGGCCTGGTCACCGAGTTGCCCGGCCGGCTGGAGGCCTCCCGCGTGGCGCAGGTGCGTGCCCGGGCGGCCGGCATCCTGCAAAAGCGCCTTTTCCGTGAAGGCGGCGACGTCAAGGCCGGGCAGGCCCTGTTCACCATCGATGCGGCCCCGTATGCGGCGGCCGTCGCCAGCGCCAAGGCCGGCCAGGCCCGCGCCGAGGCCAACCTGGCCCAGGCCGCCGCATTGGCCGAGCGCTACAAGCCGCTGGTCGAAGCCAATGCCATCAGCAAACAGGAGTTCGCCAATGCGATCGCAGCTCAGAAGCAGGCCGAGGCCGACGTGGCTTCCGGCAGGGCGAACGTGCAGACCGCCAGCATCAACCTGGGCTATGCCTCGGTGACGTCGCCCATTGCCGGACGCATCGGCCGTGCGCTGGTGACAGAGGGTGCGCTGGTCGGGCAGGGCGAGGCCACGCAACTGGCCGTGGTGCAGCAGATCAACCCGATGTATGTGAACTTCACCCAATCGGCGTCCGAGGTGATGAAGCTGCGCGCCGCAATGGAGGGCGGGCAGTTCAAGCGCGCCAGTGGCTCCGAGGCGGCCAGCGTCCGCGTTGTGCTGGAGGACGGCACTGAATATGCGCGCCCCGGCAAGCTTCTCTTTTCCGACCTGACGGTCGATGCGAGCACGGGGCAGATCACGCTGCGCGCCGAGGTGCCCAACCCCGACGGTCAATTGCTGCCGGGCCTGTATGTGCGTGTGCGGCTGGAGCAGGCGCGTGCCACCAACGCCATGACGCTGCCCCAACAGGCCGTGACGCGCACGGCACAAGGCGACACGGTGATGGTGGTCTCGGCCGACGGCAAGGTCATGCCCAGGCCCGTGAAGATCGGCTCTGCCAAGGGTGCCCAGTGGGTCGTCCTGGACGGCCTCAAGACCGGCGAGCAGGTCATGGTCGATGGGTTCCAGAAGCTGCAACCGGGCGCCACGGTCAAGCCGGTGCCATGGCAGCCACCCTCTGCGGCCGGTGCGCCTGCCGCAGGTGCCTCGGCCCCGTCGGCTGCTGCTTCGGCCTCTGCACCTGCTGCCTCTGCGGCGGCGAAGTAAGGAGCGCCGCGCATGGCCAAATTTTTCATCGACAGGCCGATCTTCGCGTGGGTGATCGCCCTGTTCATCCTGGTGATGGGCACGGCAGCCATCACGCAACTGCCCATCTCGCAATACCCGCCCGTGGCGCCGCCGGCCATTGTGGTGTCGGCCAGCTATCCCGGTGCGTCTGCCACCACGCTCGAGGAGAGTGTGCTGGGCGTGATCGAGCGCGAGATGAACGGAACGCCCGGGCTGATCTACATGGAAGCCGTGGCGCAGGCCAACGGCACCGGCAACATCACCCTGAGCTTCCAGCCCGGCACCAACCCTGATCTGGCGCAGGTCGATGTGCAAAACCGCCTCTCGCGCGCTGCGCCGCGCCTGCCTCAGGCGGTCACGCAGCAGGGCGTGCGCGTCGACAAGTCGAACGCCAACTTCCTGCTGTTCACCATCCTGTCCTCCAGCAACCCGGCCATCGACCCGGTGGCGCTGGGCGACTACGCCTCGCGCAATGTGATTCCCGAACTGCAGCGGCTCCCCGGCATCGGCCAGGCCCAGCTCTTCGGCACCGAGCGTGCCATGCGCATCTGGATTGACCCGGCCAAACTGGTGGGCTTCTCGCTGTCTGCCGCCGATGTGACCAATGCCATCCGCGCGCAGAACGCCCAGATCTCGTCGGGCACCATCGGCGACTTGCCCAACGTGGCCGGGCAGGGCATCAGCGCCACCGTGGTGGTGAACGGGCAACTGTCCGGCATCGAGCAGTTTGGCAATGTGGTGCTGAAGGCCAACACCAACGGCTCGACCGTGCGGCTCAAGGACGTGGCCCGCATCGAACTGGGTGCGCAGACCTACGCGACGTCGGCACGCCTGAACGGCAAGCCCTCGACCGGCATCGGTGTCCAGTTGACACCCAGCGGCAACGCACTGGCGGCAGCCAAGGCCGTCCGTGCCAAGATGGAAGAACTGCAGCGCTATTTCCCCCAGGGTGTGACGTATGCCATTCCCTATGACAGCTCCGGCTTCGTGAGCCTGTCGATCCGCCAGGTGGCCGAAACCCTGGTCGAAGCGGTGGTGCTGGTGTTTCTGGTGATGTTCCTGTTCCTGCAGAACCTGCGCTACACCATCATCCCGACCATCGTGGTGCCGATTGCGCTGCTGGGCACATTTGCCACGCTGCTGGCGCTCGGCTTTTCCATCAACGTGCTCACCATGTTCGGCATGGTGCTGGTCATCGGCATCGTGGTGGACGATGCCATCGTGGTGGTGGAAAACGTCGAACGCATCATGAGCGAGGAGGGTTTGCCGCCGCTGGAGGCCACCCGCAAGGCGATGGGGCAGATTTCCGGCGCCATCATCGGCGTGACGGTGGTGCTGATCTCCGTGTTCGTGCCGCTGGCGTTCTTCTCCGGCTCGGTCGGCAACATCTACCGCCAGTTTTCGGCGGTGATGGTAGCGGCCATCGGCTTCTCGGCGTTCCTCGCCTTGTCGCTGACGCCGGCGTTGTGCGCCACGCTGCTCAAGCCGGTCGAGGCGGGCCATCACCACGCGAAAAAAGGATTTTTCGGCTGGTTCAACCGCGGTTTTTCGAGCACCGCCAAAAACTATGAAGGCATGGTCGCGCGCATGCTGCACCGGGCCAAGCGCTACCTGATCATCTACGGCGCCATCATCGGCGTGGTGGCCCTGATCTACACCCGGCTGCCCACCTCGTTTCTGCCGGCTGAAGACCAGGGCAACCTGCTGGTCAGCATCCAGCTGCCGCCAGGCGCGACCCAGGAGCGCACCCGCTCGGTCATCGAGCAGGTCGAAGCCTTTGTGCTCAAGCAACCGGAGGTGGAGAGCATGGTCGGCGTACTGGGCTTCAGCTTCTCGGGGCAGGGCCAGAATGCGGCGCTGGCCTTTGTGACCCTGAAGGACTGGTCCACGCGCACCGAGCCATCGCAGGCGGCCGATGCGGTGGCAGGCCGCGCCTTCGGTGCGCTGTCCGGCATCCGCGACGCCTTCATCTTTCCGCTGAGTCCGCCGCCCATTCGTGAGCTGGGCTCATCCAGCGGCTTCAACTTCCGCCTGCAGGACCGCGGCGGTGCCGGGCATGACGCGTTGCTGGCAGCGCGCAACCAGCTGCTGGGCATGGCTTCCAAAAGCCCGGTGCTGACGCAGGTCCGCCCCGACGGCCTGGAGGACGCGCCGCAACTCCAGATTGACGTCGACCGCGACAAGGCCAATGCACTGGGCGTCGGTTTTGATTCGATCAACACGGTGCTGTCGGTGGCGCTCGGCTCGAGCTACGTCAACGATTTTCCGAACCAGGGCCGCCTGCAGCGGGTGGTGGTGCAGGCCGATGCGCCGGCGCGCATGCAACCCGACGACCTGCTGCGGCTCAACGCCACCAACAGCCAGGGCCAGCCGGTTCCGCTGTCGGCATTTGCATCGACGCGGTGGGTCAAGGGCGCGATGCAGACGATCCGCTACAACGGCTATCCGGCGGCCCGCATCAGCGGCAGTGCGGCACCGGGTTACAGCACGGGCGCTGCCATTGCGGAGATGGAAAAACTGGCGGCCGAGCTGCCACAGGGCTTTGGCTACGAGTGGACGGGACTCTCGCGCGAGGAAAAACTGGCGGGATCGCAGGCCTTCATCCTCTACGGCTTTGCCATCCTGGCGGTCTTTCTGTGCCTGGCCGCCCTGTACGAAAGCTGGTCCATCCCGCTGGCGGTGATTCTGGTGGTGCCATTGGGGGTGGTGGGCGTGCTGATCTCCACCTTGCTGCGTGGTTACGCCAACGACGTCTACTTTCAGGTCGGCCTGATCACCATCATCGGCCTGTCGGCCAAGAACGCCATCCTGATCATCGAGTTCGCCAAGGACCTGCAGGCCACGGGCAAGAGCGTGGTCGAGTCGGCACTGGCTGCCGCGCACCTGCGCTTCCGTCCTATCGTGATGACCTCGCTGGCCTTCATGCTGGGGGTGCTGCCACTGGCGCTGGCCTCAGGTGCAGGCTCTGCCAGTCAGCGTGCCATCGGCACTGCGGTGATCGGCGGCATGGTCACCGGGACGGTTCTGGCCGTGATCTTCGTGCCGATTTTCTTTGTGGTGGTGCGGGGCTTTTTCAAGGGCAGCGAGCGGCAACGCCAGCGCTTTGCGGCGCATGCCCATGCGGTGGGCATTGAAGAGCAGCCGACTGTTGCACAAGGCGAGGGGAGCACCCATGGTTAAGACAGCACTTCAGGCAACACGTTTTCCTGCGATGGCGCTGTGCGCCAGCATCGCGCTTGCGGGCTGCTCGATGATCCCGGCCTACCAGCGGCCCGCAGCCCCCATTCCTGCTGAATACCCCACGGTAGCCCTCCCGGCCGTCCAGGGGGCGGCGCCTGCCCAAGCCCGACCCGCGACAGGCGTTGTCGCGGCCGACGTGGAGTGGCAGGCTTTTTTCAGCGATGCACCGCTTCGCAAGCTGATCGACGCGGCACTGCGCAACAACCGTGACCTGCGGATCGCCGTGCTCAACATCGAACAGGCGCGGGCGCAGTACGGCATCCGTCGCGCCGACCAGTTCCCGACGGTGAATGCCGCGCTGACCGGCTCGCGCCAGCCCAGCACCAGCAATGGCAACACCAACATCACCAGTGTGTACACCGGCGGGCTGGTGGTCACGTCCTACGAGCTGGATTTTTTCGGCCGCGTGGCCAGCCTGAAGGAGGCGGCGCTGGCGCAGTACCTGGCCACCGAAGAAGGGCGCAAGACAGCGCAGATCAGCCTGATCGCGTCGGTCGCCAACACTTACCTCAGCCTGCTGGCTGACGAGGAACTGCTGGCCACGACGCAGCAGGCCCTGGCGACGCGTGAGGAGTCCTTCAAGCTCGGCAAGCTCAGGTTCGACAACGGCGTCACCTCAGAGCTCGATTTGCGCCAGGCCGAGTCCCTGCTCGAGGCGGCACGCGTGTCGCTGGCGCAGCAACTCCGCCAGCGCGCGCTGGACCAGAACGCCTTGCAACTGTTGATCGGGCAGCCGCTCACGGGTGATCTCGCGGTGGTGCTGACGCCGGGCAAAGGTTTGGCCGACCTGCCGATGATGGTCGATGTGCCGGCGGGCCTTCCGTCGGACCTGCTGGCGCGCCGCCCGGACATTCGCCAGGCCGAGCAGCAATTGCTCGCGGCCAATGCCAACATCGGCGCTGCGCGCGCAGCCTTCTTCCCGAAGATTTCACTCACCGCGTCGGCCGGCAGTGCCAGCTCGCACCTCGCAGGGCTGTTCAAGGCGGGCTCCTACGGCTGGACCCTGGCGCCCCAGCTGCTGTTGCCGATCTTTGATGCCGGCCGCAACCAGGCCGGCCTCGAGTCGGCCAACGCGGGCCGCGACATCGCCATCGCGCAATACGAAAAAGCCATCCAGACGGCGTTCAAGGAAGTGTCGGACGCACTGGCCGGCCGCGCGACGCTGGACGAGCAGTTGCGTGCCCAGCAGGCCCAGGCCGTGGCCGAGACGGCACGCTTCAAGCTGGCCGACCTTCGCTACCAGAACGGCATTGCCAGCTCGCTGGACCAGCTGGACGCGCAGCGCTCGCTGTTCGCCGCACAGCAGGCGGTGGTGCAGACCCGGTTGGCACAGTTGCAAAGCCAGGTGACCTTGTACAAGGTCCTGGGAGGTGGCTGGAAGGAGCCGCCGGAGCCGCCCTTGAACCTGCGCGTGGAGACGCAGCTCGGTCGCTGAACCGGCTGTCACGCGTGTCTGGTCTCAGATGCGCAGCGACTTAACTGGCGCGTCCACCCCGAGCCAGCGGGCCGCCGCGGCCTGCAGGCGTTGCGGGTCGCCTGTGGTGATCAGCTGCACATCGCCCTGCGATGGACGATCTGCCTGACGCTGCGAGAGCAGGCGCTCCGTTTGCCGAGCAATGGCATGACCGTTGTCGAGAATCTGGATGGAAGGCGCCAGCAAGTCACGCAGATGCCCCGTGGCGAAGAGGTAGTGTGTGCAGCCCAGTACCAGCGTGTCGATCTCGTCAGACCCATTACCGAATGTGCCCATGGCCTCGATGTACTCCGCGCACAGCGCGCGGGCTGCCGCAGCATCTCCAGAGAGGGCCTCCTGCTCGATGCTGTCGGCCAGGCCGTCGCAAGGCTGCAGCACGAACGTCACCTGCTCGCCCACCGCGTGTTGAAGGGCGCGGAAACGCGCGCTGCCCAGGGTGCTGCGCGTGGCCATCACGCCCACCCGCCGGGTGTGCGTGGCCAGCGCGGCAGGCTTGAGCGCGGGTTCCACACCGATGATGGGCAGCTCGGGATGCTGCTTTCGCAGAAGGTCGATGGCCGCGGCGGTGGCCGTGTTGCAGGCCACCACCAGGGCCTGGATGTTGCGGCCTGCCAGATGGGCCGCGATGGCGCCCGAGCGGTGGCGCAAAAAATTGTCGTCGCGCTCGCCGTAGGGGGCATGGCCGCTGTCGGCGATGTAGATAAAGTCTTCTGCGGGCAGGCGGGACCGCAGCGCCTTGAGCACGCTCAGGCCGCCCACGCCGCTGTCAAAGACGCCAATGGCGCGTGGGCGCGATGCGTCGTCAGATGCTGGCAACGGGAATTTTCTTGAATTCGCCGGAGGCAATTTTCTTTTGCCACTCTGCCGGGCCGGTGGTGTGGGCACTGGTGCCGCCAGCGTCCACTGCCACCGTCACGGGCATGTCGACCACATCAAATTCGTAGATGGCTTCCATGCCCAGATCGGCAAAGCCCACCACCTCGGCGTGGCGGATGGCCTTGGACACCAGATAGGCCGCACCGCCGACGGCCATCAGGTAGGCGCTCTGGTGCTTCTTGATGGCTTCGATGGCCACCGGGCCGCGCTCGGCCTTGCCGACCATGGAGATCAGGCCGGTCTGCGCCAGCATCATTTCGGTGAAGCCGTCCATGCGGGTCGAGGTGGTCGGGCCAGCCGGGCCGACGGCCTCGCCCTTGACCGGGTCGACCGGGCCGACGTAGTAGATCACGCGGTTGGTGAAGTCCACCGGCAGCTTCTCGCCCCTGGCCAGCATGTCGGCGATGCGCTTGTGCGCGGCGTCGCGGCCGGTCAGCATCTTGCCGTTGAGCAGCAGGGTCTGGCCGGGCGTCCAGCTGGCGACTTCGGCCTTGGTCAACGTGTTCAGGTCGACGCTCTTGCTCTTGTTGTAGTCGGGCGTCCAGTTCACATTGGGCCAGAGGTCCAGCGACGGCGGGTCCAGGTACACCGGGCCGCTGCCGTCCATCACGAAGTGGGCGTGGCGGGTGGCGGCGCAGTTGGGGATCATGGCCACGGGCTTGCTGGCGGCATGGGTCGGGTACATCTTGATCTTGACGTCCAGCACGGTGGTGAGGCCACCCAGGCCCTGCGCGCCGATGCCGAGGGCATTGACCTTCTCGAACAGCTCGAGGCGCAGTTCTTCGGTCTTGCTCAGCTGAGCGCCGGCTGACGATTTGGCCTGCAGTTCGTACATGTCCAGGTCGTCCATCAGGCTTTCCTTGGCCATGAGCACAGCCTTCTCGGCGGTGCCGCCAATGCCGATGCCCAGCATGCCGGGCGGGCACCAGCCGGCGCCCATGGTGGGCACGGTTTTCAGCACCCAGTCGACCACCGAGTCGCCAGGGTTGAGCATGACCATCTTGCTCTTGTTCTCGCTGCCACCGCCCTTGGCCGCCACGGTGACTTCCAGCGTGTTGCCCGGCACCAGTTCGGTAAAGATCACGGCCGGCGTGTTGTCCTTGGTGTTCTTGCGGTCGAACTGCGGATCGGCCACGACCGAGGCGCGCAAGGTGTTGTCGGGGTGGTTGTAGCCGCGGCGCACGCCTTCGTTGATGGCGTCGTCCAGGCTGCCGGTGAAGCCGCCCCAGCGCACGTCCATGCCGACCTTGAGGAACACGTTGACGATGCCGGTGTCCTGGCAGATCGGGCGCTGGCCGGTCGCGCTCATCTTGCTGTTGGTCAGGATCTGCGCAATCGCGTCCTTGGCCGCCGGACTTTGCTCGCGCTCGTAGGCGCGCGCCAGGTGGGCAATGTAGTCGGCCGGGTGGTAGTAGCTGATGTACTGCAGGGCTGCTGCGACGGATTCGATCAGGTCGGCTTGCTGGATGGTGGTGGTCATGGTGTGTCGTGAAAGGGTGCAACACCCATGGTGTGGGCGCTGCTTTTGGGAACAGCTATGCTGGAAAGCCGATTCGCCATCCAGCCCGTGATTCAACCCTCTATTTTGACAGGTCAGGCAGGCACCATGAACACCCTCCCGCAAACACGTGTCGAGCGCGACACCTTTGGCCCGATCGAGGTACCCGCCGCGCGCCTGTGGGGCGCGCAGACGCAGCGCTCGCTGCAGAACTTCGACATCTCCGGCGAGCGCCAGCCGGTGGAGATCATCCGGGCACTGGCGCAGATCAAGCGCTCATCGGCCCTGGTGAACCAGGCGCTGGGGCTGCAGGATGCGCGCAAGACACAGGCTATCGTGGCGGCGGCCGACGAGGTGATCGCCGGGCTGCACGCAGACGAATTCCCGCTGGTGGTGTGGCAGACCGGCTCGGGCACGCAGACCAACATGAACGTCAACGAAGTGCTGGCCAACCGGGCCAGCGAGCTGCTGGGCGGCGAGCGCGGGGACGCCCGGCTGGTACACCCCAACGATGACGTCAACCGCAGCCAGTCGTCCAATGACGTGTTTCCCACCGCCATGCATGTATCGGCCGTGCTGGCCATCACGCACAGATTGCTGCCGGCGCTGGGCAAGCTGCAGGCAACCCTGGCCCAAAAGGCCAAAGATTTTGACGAAATAGTCAAGATCGGCCGCACCCATTTGCAGGACGCCACACCGCTGACGCTGGGCCAGGAATTTTCAGGCTACGCGGCACAGCTGGCGCATGGCGCGGCGCACGTCCGGGCGGCCTTGCCGCACCTGTATGAACTGGCACTGGGCGGCACGGCCGTCGGTACCGGCCTGAATGCGCCCAAGGGCTATGCGGAGCAGGTGGCTGCCGAGCTGGCGGCACTGACCGGGCAACCCTTCGTGACGGCGCCCAACAAGTTCGAGGCCATGGCGGCCGCCGATGCGCTGGTGCATGCCCACGGCGCGCTCAAGACGCTGGCGGCCAGCCTGATGAAGATTGCCAACGACGTGCGCTGGCTGGCCAGCGGACCGCGCAGCGGCATCGGTGAGTTGAGCATTCCGGAAAACGAGCCTGGCTCGTCCATCATGCCGGGCAAGGTCAATCCCACGCAGAGCGAAGCCGTCACCATGCTGGCGGCGCAGGTGTTCGGCAACGACGTGGCCATCAACTTCGGCGGTGCGTCGGGTAACTTCGAGCTGAATGTGTTCCGGCCCCTGATCGCGCACAACTTTTTGCAGAGCGTGCGGCTGCTGGCCGACGGCATGGTGAGCTTCAATGACCACTGCGCGGTGGGCATTGAGCCGAACCGTGTGCGCATCGCGGAGCTGGTGCAGCGCTCGCTGATGCTGGTCACGGCGCTGAACCCGCACATCGGCTACGACAAGGCCGCTTTCATCGCCAAGAAGGCGCACAGGGAAGGCAGCAGCCTGCGGGAGGCGGCGATTGCGTCCGGCCATGTGACAGCGGAACAGTTTGACCGCTGGGTCGTGCCGGCCGACATGGTGGGGAAGACCTGAACCCCCGTCCAGGCTCCAGCCGCGACGGGGTTCAGTGTTTCTCGGCGGCAATCGCCGACATCACCTTGTCGGTGTAGGCAATGGCCAGTGCCGACAGCAGGAAGGTGATGTGGATGACGGTCTGCGCCACCAGCACGCGGTCGGAGTAGTTGTCGGCGTTGATGAAGGTTTTCAGCAGGTGGATGGAGCTGATGCCGATGATGGCCGTGGCCAGCTTCACCTTGAGGACCGACGCGTTCACGTGGCTGAGCCATTCTGGCTGGTCGCGGTGGCCTTCCAGGTCCATGCGGCTGACAAAGGTTTCATAGCCACCCACAATGACCATGATCAGCAGGTTGGAGATCATGACCACGTCGATCAGCGCCAGCACCACCAGCATGATGACGGTTTCGTTCAGTGAGCCGATGGGGACGGTGGTTTTGTAGCCGATGCTGGTGATCAGCGCCTGCAGCGCGGTCTGGCTGCCGAAGGCGGCTTCGATCAGGTGCACCAGTTCCACCAGGAAGTGCACGACATAGACGGCTTGCGCAGCGATCAGCCCCAGGTACAGCGGAAGTTGCAGCCATCGGCTCGCAAAAATCAGCCTGGGGAGTGGGCGCAGGGAGGTGGTGGGTGTTTTGCCGGGATCGGTCATGCCGTCGATTCTGTGAAAGGCTGAAAATTGTAGGATGTGTGGTGTCCGGGGCTTGCTTTGCAGCGGGGCACGGATTGCCGGGGATTGTAAGGTTCAAGCCAGTCAGTGGCTTGTAAGTGCTTGCCCGGACAGTAGCACGCAAGTCATTACAAAAAGGAGACAAGACACATGAGCGCCCCTACGTCCAATATCGAGTCCGTGCTGGTGGAAAACAGGGTTTTTCCGCCGACCGCAGCCACTGTCAAGGCCGCCCGGATTTCAGGCATGGCCGCCTACAACGCCATGTGCGCAGAGGCCGAGAAGGACTTCGAGGGCTTCTGGGGCCGTCTGGCCCGCGCCAATCTCAGCTGGAAAAAGCCGTTCGACCAGGTGCTGGACGAATCCAATGCGCCGTTCTACCAGTGGTTTGCCGATGGCGAACTGAACGCCTCCTACAACTGCCTCGACCGCCATCTCGGCACCCCGACCGAGAACAAGAAAGCCATCATTTTCGAAAGCGATGACGGCAAGGTGACCAACGTCACTTTCCGCGAACTGCACGCCAGGGTCAGCCAGTTTGCAAGCGCACTGAAAGGCCTGGGCATCCGCAAGGGCGACCGCGTCATCATCTACATGCCGATGACCGTCGAAGGCGTCGTGGCCATGCAGGCCTGCGCGCGTATCGGTGCCATCCATTCGGTGGTGTTCGGTGGTTTTTCAGCCAAAAGCGTGCAGGAGCGTATCCAGGACGCGGGGGCTGTGGCCGTCATCACCGCCAACTACCAGCTGCGCGGCGGCAAGGAACTGCCCCTCAAGGCCATCGTGGACGAAGGCATCGCCATGGGCGGCTGCGAGTCCATCAAGAATGTGATCGTCTACCAGCGCACGTTGACAGCCTGCAACATGGTGGCAGGGCGCGACAGCCTGATGCACGAACTCAGCGCCAAGGCATCGCCGACCTGCGAGCCCGAATTCGTCAGCGCCGAACACCCGCTGTTCATCCTCTACACCTCGGGTTCCACCGGTAAACCCAAGGGCGTGCAGCACAGCACGGGCGGCTACCTGCTCTGGGCCAAGCTGACGATGGACTGGACCTTCGACGCCCAGACCTCCGACGTCTTCTGGTGCACGGCCGACATCGGCTGGATCACCGGCCACACCTACGTCGCCTATGGTCCGCTCGCCGCGGGCGTGACACAGGTGATTTTTGAAGGCATCCCGACCTATCCGAACGCAGGCCGTTTCTGGCAGATGATCGAGAAGCACAGGGTCAGCCTCTTTTACACGGCGCCTACCGCCATCCGCTCGCTCATCAAGGCCGCGGAAGCGGACGAGTCGGTGCATCCCGCACGCTCCGACCTCAGCAGCCTGCGGATTCTGGGCTCCGTCGGTGAGCCGATCAACCCCGAAGCATGGATGTGGTACTACAAGCACGTGGGCGGCGAGCGTTGCCCCATCTTGGACACCTTCTGGCAAACGGAGACGGGTGGCCACATGATCACGCCGCTGCCGGGTGCGACGCCGCTGGTTCCCGGCAGCTGCACCCTGCCTCTGCCCGGCATCATGGCTGCCATCGTCGATGAGACCGGCAAGGACCTGCCCAATGGATCGGGCGGCATGCTGGTCGTCAAGCGCCCCTGGCCGTCCATGATCCGCACCATCTGGAACGATCCGGAGCGCTTCAAGAAGAGCTACTTCCCCGAGGAAATGGGCGGCACGATCTATCTTGCCGGCGACGGCGCCGTGCGCAATGCCGACAACGGCTATTTCCGCATCACGGGCCGCATTGATGACGTGCTGAACGTGTCAGGCCACCGCATGGGCACAATGGAAATCGAATCGGCCCTGGTGGCGCACTCCACCCTGGTGGCTGAAGCGGCCGTGGTCGGACGGCCTGACGACCTGACGGGCGAGGCCATCGTGGCCTTTGTGGTGCTCAAGCGCTCTCGCCCCACGGGCGACGAGGCCAAGGCGATTGCCAAGGAGTTGCGCGACTGGGTGGGCAAGCAGATCGGGCCGATTGCCAAGCCCAAGGACATCCGCTTTGGCGACAACCTGCCCAAGACGCGCAGCGGCAAGATCATGCGCCGCCTGCTCCGCGGCATCGCCAAAGGCGAAGCCATCACGCAGGACACCTCCACGCTGGAGAACCCTGCCATCCTCGAGCAGCTGTCACAAAACCTGTGAACCCTTGAGGGGCGGTAGCCAACAAAAAAGCCCGTCATTGACGGGCTTTTTTGTTCCGGACCCGACAGGGCGGGCCACAGAGGACACGGTTTACTTCTGCGTCAGAATCCAGGCGACGAGCTTCTTGGCTTCGTCCGGCGTGACCTGGGTGTTGGCGGGCATGGGCACCGGGCCCCAGACGCCTGAACCACCCTTCATGACCTTGGTGGCGAGTTTGTCAGCAGCGTCCTTTTGGCCGGCGTACTTGGCAGCCACGTCCTTGTAGGAAGGGCCCACCAGTTTTTTGTCGACGGCATGGCAGGCCATGCAGTTCTTGGCGGTGGCGAGTTGAAGGTCTGCCAGTGCGGGGGTGGAGACCGCGAAAATTGCCGTCATCGAGGCAATGGCCAGAAAAGCGTGTTTCATGAGGGGTCCCTCTGAGAAGGTGGATTCGGACTGGATTCGGTTACAGTCATTCAACGCCATTGTAGTGAGGCTGGTTGACCTTGATTTTCTCAGGGTACACCCGGCCCGCATGGCTAAATGGCCTGAATAGCCCAAGTGGCCCTGACAGCCGTGTTGGCAAAAATGGCCCGAAAGCCCAGGAGTTGGACATGTATTTTTTGTTGGCTGGCATTGTGGCGCTTGCGCTGAAGTATCTGGAGATCGGCCCGGTCGCCGCCTGGAGCTGGTGGGTGGTGTTGTCGCCATTTGCACTGGCCGTGGCGTGGTGGGCATGGGCTGACGCCTCCGGCTACACCAAGAAAAAAGAAGTCGAGAAGATGGACAAGCGCAAGCAGGACCGCATCGACAAGCAGCGCGATGCCATGGGCATGCTGTCGCGCAAGCGCAAGTAGGCAGTCTGCGCGCCCAAAGAAAAAGCCTGCCGGTATCCGGCAGGCTTTTTTCGTTGCACGGGTGGCAGCCTGCAGGGGCTGCGTCTCCGAATCTCAATAATCGTCGAGCACGGCGCCCTTGCTGGCGCTCGATGCATTGAACGCAAACTTCGCCTGCACCCCGCGGGTGTAACGCGGCACCGGTGGCTTCCAGCCAACCTTGCGCGCTGCGAGCTCAGCATCGCTGATGTTCAGTTGCAGCAGCAACTGGTGGGCATCGATGGTGATGGAGTCGTTTTCCCGGACGAAGGCGATGTTGCCGCCAGCGGCGGCTTCGGGTGCCACATGGCCGACCACCATGCCCCAGGTGCCACCGGAGAAACGGCCATCGGTGATGAGGCCGACGCTTTCGCCCAGCCCCGCACCGATGAGCGCGCCCGTGGGCGCCAGCATTTCCGGCATGCCGGGGCCGCCCTTGGGGCCGAGGTAGCGCAGCACCATCACATCGCCAGCCTTGATCCTGCCGGCCAGAATCGCTGCCAGCGCCGACTGCTCGTCATCAAACACGCGCGCCGGGCCGGTCATCACCGGGCTCTTGAGGCCGGTGATCTTGGCCACACAGCCTTCCGGCGAGAGGTTGCCCTTCAGGATGGCCAGATGGCCTTGCGCATACATCGGGTTGCTGATGGGGCGGATCACGTCCTGGTCGGCACGTGGAGCGTCCGGAACATCCTTCAGTACTTCGGCAATCGTCTGGCCCGAAATCGTCAGACAGTCGCCGTGCAGCAGACCAGCGACCAGCAGGGTTTTCATGACTTGGGGAATGCCGCCAGCCTTGTGCAGATCGACAGCCAGGTATTTGCCAGAGGGCTTGAGGTCGCAGAGCACCGGGGTGCGCTGGCGCACGCGCTCGAAGTCGTCAATTGTCCATTCGACGCCGGCCGTGTGGGCAATGGCCAGGAAGTGCAGCACGGCGTTGGTGGAGCCGCCGGTGGCCATGATGACGGCCACAGCGTTTTCAATGGCCTTTTTGGTGACGATGTCGCGTGGCTTGATGTCCTTCTTGATGGCCTCGACCAGAACCTTGGCCGACTCCGCGGCCGAGTTCATTTTCTCGTCATGCGGATTGGCCATGGTGCTGGAGTAGGGCAGGGAAATGCCCAGGGCCTCGAAGGCGCTCGACATCGTGTTGGCCGTGTACATGCCGCCGCAGCTGCCGGTGCCGGGAATGGCGCGGCGCTCAATCTGCAGCAGGTCCTCGTCGCTCATGCGGCCGGCGGCGTTCTCTCCCACGGCTTCGAACACGCTGACGATGTTGAGGTCCTTGCCTTTGTAGCTGCCTGGCAGGATGGTGCCGCCATACACATAAATGGCCGGCACGTTGGCGCGCAACATGCCCATCAGGCCGCCGGGCATGTTCTTGTCGCAGCCGCCGACCACCAGCACACCGTCCATCCACTGGCCCTGCACGCAGGTCTCGATGCAGTCGGAGATGACCTCGCGGCTGACCAGCGAGTACTTCATGCCTTCGGTGCCCATGGCCATGCCATCCGAGATGGTGGGCGTGCCGAAGACCTGGGCGTTGCCGCCAGCTTCTTCGATCGCGGCAATCGCTGCATCGGCCAGCTTTTGCAGGCCACTGTTGCATGGCGTGATGGTGCTGTGGCCGTTGGCCACGCCAATCATCGGTTTCTGGAAATCACCTTCCTCGTAGCCCATGGCGTAGTACATCGAGCGATTGGGTGCGCGCGACTTGCCTTCGGTGATGTTCTTGCTGCGTGGGTTGAGCTGGATGGTTTTGGTTTCCATGGAATGTCTCGTGGTGATCTCGTGGATGAAGGCCCCGAAAGGGTGGCGGCAAACCGTGAGTATGCGTGCTTTGTCTGATATTCTCCAATCTGTTATTTATGCTTTATTAATACGTCTTGGATATGAAGGCCGCGCCATTGGAATCTTCCGCCTCCTCGCCTGCCAGGCCCTTGCATGTGGAGTTGAGGCTGTGGCGCCAGTTCCTGGCAGTGGCCGAGGAGCTTCATTTCGGCCACGCGGCCCGACGCCTGGCCATGACGCAGCCGCCATTGACACAGGCCATCGCCCAGCTGGAGCGCACGCTGGGCGTGCGCCTGTTTGACCGGACCAAGCGCAGCGTGCAGCTCACGGCCGCTGGCCGTGCCCTGGTGGCTGAAGTGGGTGATGTGCTGGCGCGGGCCGAGGCTCTGCCAGCCCTGGCGCGGGCCAGCGCCGACGGCGAGGCGGGCCGCCTGCGGCTGGCGTTTGTATCCACCGTGGGGTTTGACATGCTGCCGCGCTGGGTACGCGCGTTCCGGGAGCGTCACCCCGGCGTGGTGCTGGAACTGGTGGAGGCGACCGGCGATGTGCAGTTGCAGTCTTTCGAGCGGGGCAGCATCGACGCGGGCTTCGTGCTCCATTCCCCCGGGTTCACGCCAACCGGTCTGCTGTCGCTGCGCATCGCCCAGGAGCCGCTGGTGGTCGCCTTGCCCGAGCAGAGTGAACTCGCCCATCGGCCCGATCTGTCCTTGAACGATCTGAAAGGCGAGCCGCTGGTCATCTTTCCCCGCCGCATCCTGCCGTCGCTCTACGACGCGATCTTCATGAAGTACCACGCCGCCGGTGAACTGCCGCGGGTGGCGCAGGAAGCCATCCAGATGCAGACCATCGTGAACCTGGTGTCGGCCGGTGTGGGGCTGGCATGGGTGCCTGAAAGCGTGCAGCAGTTCCAGCGACCGGGCGTGGTGTACCGGCGCCTGGTGTGGCCGCAGGCCAGGGCTGCGCGCAAGGCGGCCTCAAAGCCTGCGGCTGTGCCTGTTGCCGTAGCGCTGGCCGTGCCGGGCTGTGAAACCAGTCTGGTCTGGAAGGCAGACGGCGCCAATCCGGTGGTCGCGCGATTTGTGACCCTGGTCAAGGAACTGGAGCGCTTGCACTGAGCGCGACCATTGCAGCGATGGCGGTGCAGATCCGTCGTCAATACCGCGGCGCAGGCCTCACCGCACCCGTGCTCTCTTGCCCGTCACGCGGCACGTGCAAAATACCGCCATGCTGATCCACCCCCAAATCAATCCGGTTGCCCTTCAAGTCGGGCCGCTGGCCATCCACTGGTACGGCCTGACCTACCTCGCGGCGTTTGCGCTGTTCTTCCTGCTGGCCACCCGGCGCCTTCGGCACCAGCCTTACGCGTCCATCACGGGCCCGGGTGCATGGTCTGTAAAGGACATTGAAGACATCCTGTTTCTCGGTGTCATGGGTGTGGTGATCGGTGGGCGCATTGGCTATTGCCTCTTCTACAAACCCGGTTACTACCTGAGCCATCCGCTGGAGATTTTTGCCGTCTGGCAAGGCGGCATGAGTTTTCACGGCGGCATGCTGGGCGTTCTGCTGTCGCAGGTCTGGTTTGCCCGCACCCGCCGGAAGCCCTGGTTGCAGGTGATGGACTTCATTGCGCCGTGCGTGCCCACCGGCCTGGCTGCGGGGAGGGTGGGCAACTTCATCAACGGCGAACTGTGGGGGCGTTTTGCGGATCCGGCCTTGCCGTGGGGCATGGTATTTCCCGGTAGCGGCTCGCCCCTGCCGCGCCACCCGTCGCAGGTGTACCAGTTCCTGATGGAGGGCTTGCTGCTGTTTGTGCTGCTCTGGCTCTATGCCCGCAAGCCGCGCCGGACAGGGCAGGTGTCGGGTGCGTTTCTGCTCGGGTACGGGGTATTTCGCTTCATTGCAGAGTTTTTCCGGGAGCCGGATGAGTTTCTGGGCGTGCTGGCCTTGGGCCTGAGCATGGGCCAGTGGCTGTGCATCCCGATGATGGCCGCGGGTGTGGTCCTTTGGGTGTGGGCTTCAAGGCGCAGTGCCTAGCCGGACGGTGCCGGCAGGCGGGTGTCCGCCTTGCATCCTTGTGCTCTCGGGCACTCCTTGCATGGGCTGTCGCATGGTGCGGCTGGTCAGACCTTGCGAAGCATCGTCCTGACGCGCGTTGGCGACAGATAAGGCAACCCGCTGTGGTTTTAAGGCACTCTTTGGCAGTTTCTTCTTGTTCGGACTTTCATAATTACGCATAATTATGGTTATCGACGGAGCAAGCAGCTCAAATCAGCGTCACCAAAGCCTTGAGGGCTGGCAAGGCGCATTCATTGGGAGGCCATTCTGTCGGTTCACGGAGCCCCGCCATGCGTCTTGTCCACAACTCTTTGCACCATGAGGTAGCGAACACGCTACGGGAACAGATTTTCTCGGGCACTCTGGCGCCGGGCAGCTTCCTGGACGAGGTGGCGTTGTGCGAACGGCTGGAGATTTCCCGCACGCCGCTGCGCGAGGCGCTCAAGGTGCTGACCGCCGAGGGCTTGCTGCGCCATGAGCCGCGGCGCGGCTGCTTTGTCAGCGAGGTCACGGAGCAGGACCTCGATGAAATCTTCCCGGTGATCGCGCTGCTGGAGGGCCGCTGCGCCTATGAGGCCGCACGCAACGCCACGGACGCCGACCTGGCGGCGCTCACCACGCTGCATGACAAGCTGTCCAGTCATGCCCGGGCGGGCCGTATCAACGACTACTACGCCACCAATTTCGCCATCCATGAGGCCATCATCCTGCTGGCCAACAACCGCTGGCTGGCGCAGGTGATTGCCGATCTGCGCAAGATTCTCAAGCTGGCACGGCTGCAGCAGCTGCGTGCGCCGGGTCGGCTGGCGCAGAGCCTGTCGGAGCACCTGACCGTGTTCGCCGCCCTGAAAAGCCGTGACAGTGAAGGGGCCGAGGCGGCGATGCGAACGCACCTGACGCGCCAGCGTGAAGCGCTGCGCGAGGTTGTCAATACCCAGAAATCGCGGGTGGCATCATGAGCGCCACGGATTGGCTCAGCCGCAGCGTGTCGAAGTTCACGGCTGCCGACAAGAAGACTGCCGCACCGGCTGACACGCGGGCCGACAAGACGAAGGCCTTGCCGGATGGTGCGGGGGCCAAAATGCTGCCGCCGCGCAGCACCCAGGAGCGCCTCAAGGCCACGCTGCGCCAGAAAGGTGAGGCCCTCTCGCCCAGCATGCTGCGGCGCACGCTGGCCGAGTTACAGGCCATCATTGATCCCCGCGTGAGCGAAGTGGAGGGCGGGCGCCTCGCCATGGAGGTGGCCAACTGGTACGCCGGCGCCGCACTCGACCAGCGCCGGGACCTGTGGCTTTTGATGAGCGAACAGTTTGTGGCCAATGCGCAGAAGGTGAAGGCGGCCCAGGCCCAGTTCGCGGCTGCGGTGGGAACGCCCGAAGAGGCGGTGGCCGAGGTGCGCTACCGGCGCGCCACGGTGTCGCCGCGCCGCCGCCTGCTGCAACGCTTCAGCGTCTACCCGGGCGGCATCCAGTTCCTGGTGAACATGCGCGCCGAGATGCAGTCCAGCCTGCGTACGGACAAGCGCCTGCAAGCGCTGGACGTGGAAATGGAATACATGTTCTCTACCTGGTTCGACGTGGGTTTTCTGGACCTGCGCCGCATCAGCTGGGATTCGCCCGCCTCGTTGATCGAGAAGCTGATCCAGTACGAGGCGGTGCACGACATCAAGAGCTGGGCCGACGTGAAGAACCGCCTGGACAGCGACCGGCGCTGCTACGGGTTCTTCCATCCGCGCCTGCCCGACGTGCCGCTGATTTTTGTCGAGGTCGCGATGGTCGACGAGATCGCCACCGACATCACGCCCTTGCTGGACGAGCTGGCCGCGCCTTCCGATCTGAAGAAGGCCACCACGGCCATTTTCTATTCCATCAGCAACACGCAGACGGGCTTGCGCGGCGTGAGCTTTGGCGACTCGCTGATCAAGCGCGTTGTGGAGACACTGAAGGAAGAGTTTCCGCGCCTCAAGACGTTTGCGACCCTCTCACCCATTCCGGGTTTCAGGGGCTGGCTGGGCAAAAACGCTACAGCCATGCTGGACAAGCTCGATGCCAAAGACCGGTCGGCCCTGGGCCGCGCTGTGGGTTTCGAGCCACCAGCAGCCGGGCACTTCCTGGCCGCTGCAGAAGAGCCTCTGGCGCTTGCAGAGAAATCACCTGTTCGCCACATGCTGATGCAATGCGCTGCGCACTACCTTGGCCAGGCGATGGACGATGGCAAGCCGCTTGATCCGGTGGCGCGCTTTCATCTGGGCAATGGTGCCCGTGTGGAGCGACTGAACTGGGGCGCCGACCCGTCTGCCAAGGGGCTCAAACAATCTTATGGCCTGATGGTGAATTACCTCTACGACATCAAGCGGCTCGACAAGCATCGCGCACTGCTTGCACAGGGGAAAATCCCCGTATCAGGTGACATTGAAGATTTGTATATTTGATTGTGTACTTACTATCCCGCTGCAATGGCGATGGGACCGACGACGTGCATTTCCATTTGATTTCATAACGACAGGAGACAGACCAATGACTTTCAATTTTCAGGCGGACAGTTCCCGCCGCAGCGTGTTGCGCGCTGCCGTGGCTGGCGTGGCGGTGGTGTCCATGGGAAGCCATGCGCAGTCCACGTGGCCGACCAAGCCGGTGACCGTGATCGTGCCGTTCCCCGCGGGCGGCGGTACGGACGCCTTTGCCCGGCCACTGGCTGCGCAGTTCGCCCGGAACACCGGCAAGCAGCTCATCATCGACAACCGTGGCGGAGCCGGCGGCACGCTGGGAGCCAGCATCTCGGCCAAGGCCCAGCCCGATGGCTACAACCTCTTCATGGGTGCGGTTCATCACACCATCGCCCCGTCGATGTACCCCAAGCTGGACTACGACATCGAAAAAGACTTCGTGCCGCTTGCGCTGATTGCCAACGTGCCGCAGGTGCTGGTGGTCAACCCGAAAAACATCCCTGGAGATTTCAAGGCTTTCCTGGGCCAGGTCCGCAGCAAGCCGGGCGGCTTCAACTACGGTTCTGCCGGTGCCGGTACGTCGCATCACCTGGCCGGTGAGCTGTTCAAGGAACAGACCAAGACCTTCATCACCCATATTCCGTACCGGGGTGCTGGCCCTGCGCTGCAGGACCTGATTTCAGGCAACGTCGACATGATGTTCGACGGTCTCGGATCCTCGGCCAACCACATCAAGAGTGGCCGTATCAAGGCCTTGATGGTGGCAGGTGCCAAGCGCAACCCGGCGTTTCCCGATATCCCCTGCGCGGCAGAGCTGGGGCTGCCTCAATACACCGTCACCACCTGGTACGGCATGTGGGCGCCCAAGGGCACGCCGGCCGATGTGCAGGCACGCATTGTGGAAGAACTTCGCAAGGCCGTCAGCAGCGATGAACTCAAGGCCATCTGGGCCAGCAATGGCGCGGAATTCAGCAACATGACGCCACCGCAGTTCGGTGCGTTTGTCAGCAGTGAAGTCAAGCGCTGGGCTGCCGTGGTGAAGACCTCGGGCGCGAAGCTGGAATGATCCTTCGGGTCTGCGCCGGCCGCTGCCATACATCCGTTCAGGCCTGACGCATGACGGGTGCCGTTCGACTGGAGGCGAGAGGCGGTGTGGCATATGTCACCCTCTCCAATCCCGGCAAGTTCAATGCGATGTCGCGGGACATGTGGCGCCAGCTGCAGGATGTGTTTGTGCAGATCCAGGGTGACCTGCAGGTGCGGGGTGTGCTGGTGAAGGGCGAGGCAGGTCACTTCTGTGCAGGCGGCGATATTTCCGAATACGCCACTTTCCGGTTCGCCGAAGGCAGCCTGCGCGACTTCCATGAGAACGACGTCTGGGGTGGCTTGCAGGCCATGCTCGACTGCGATGTGCCGGTCGTGGCGATGATGGAAGGCAACTGCATGGGCGCCGGTGTCGAGATGGCGTGCTGCTGCGATCTGCGCCTGGCGGGCGATGAGGCGCGGTTCGGTGCGCCGATTGCGCGACTGGGCTTTCCAATGGCGCCGCGCGAACTGGCCTTGGTGGCCCGGGTGGCGGGGGAGTCGACAGCCCGTGAAATGCTGCTGGCGGCGGCGGTCCTGGATGCTGCAGAAATGAAGCGCCGGGGTTTCCTCCATCAGGTGTTGCCTGCCGCCGGTCTGGCGCAGGCCGTTGCAGGGCAAATGGATCGCATCACGGCACTAGCGCCTCAGGCCGCACGTCTGAACAAGCAGGCTTTGAGGGCGCTCGGCCAGCGGGATGCGGCCTCCAGCCTGCCGGAACTGGTCGCAGGTGCGTACCGTTATGCTGATTCCGCCGAGCACCGGGAAGGTGTGCGAGCCTTCGTGGAGAAGCGTCCGCCTGTTTTTGGTTCCTGAATGCCGTTGTCATCGACCGGGCTGACCTGCTGAGGTGGCCCTCTTTTTTTCTCATTCCTTTCACTACCTTGGTCCGACCCATGAAAAACCACAACCTGTTTGCCGCGCTGCGTGCAGCTTTTCCTGATTCGCTCGACGAGGTCGCCGTCGAAACCGACACCGGCCTGTTCTATTCGTGGCGTGACCTGGACCGCGGCACCGCCATGATGGCCAACCTGCTGGCCTCGCTGGGCCTGCCGGCCGGTGCGCGCATCGCCGTACAGGTCGAAAAATCGGTCGAGGCCATGATGCTGTATCTGGCCACGCTGCGGGCGGGCTATGTGTTCCTGCCCCTGAACACGGCCTACCAGAGCGGTGAGATCGAATACTTCATCGGCAACGCCGAGCCATCAGTCGTGGTCTGCAGCAGCAAGAACTTCGGCTGGGTGAGCAAACTCGCCTTCAAGGCCGGGACGCAGAACGTGTTCACCCTGGACGACGACCGTACCGGATCGCTGCTGCAGCGTGCGGCGCATTGCAGTGATCGCCACAAAGTGGCGGAGCGGGGTCCCGACGATCTGGCAGCGATCCTGTACACCAGCGGCACCACGGGCCGCAGCAAGGGCGCCATGCTGTCGCATGAAAACATGCTGAGCAACGCCCTGGTGCTGAAGGACTACTGGGGCTGGAAAAAGGGCGATGTGCTGATCCACGCCCTGCCGATCTTCCACGTCCACGGCTTGTTCGTGGCCATGCACGGCGCACTGATCAACGGCAGCAAGATGATCTGGCTGGCCAAATTCGATCCGAAGCTGGTGGTGCGCAAACTGCCCGAGGCGACGGTGTTCATGGGTGTCCCCACGCTGTACACCCGGCTGCTGGCCGAACCGGGCCTCGACCAGAACGCCTGCCGCAACATGCGCCTGTTCATTGCCGGTTCAGCCCCGCTGCTGATCGAAACCTTCTCCGAGTGGCAGCAGCGCACCGGCCACACGATTCTGGAGCGTTACGGCATGTCCGAGACCGTGATGCTGACGTCCAACCCCTACCAGGGCGGTGAGCGGCGAGGTGGCACCGTCGGCTTTGCCTTGCCCGGCGTGAGCCTGCGGGTGCAGGGCGATGACGGCAAGGCCCTGCCCGCTGGTGAAATCGGTGCGATCCAGGTCAAGGGTCCCAATGTGTTTCAGGGCTACTGGCGCATGCCGGAAAAAACCAGGGAAGAGTTCACGGCGGATGGCTATTTCAAGACCGGGGACGTGGGCAAGATCGATGCGCGCGGTTACATCACCATCGTGGGGCGCAGCAAGGACCTGATCATCAGCGGCGGCTACAACGTCTATCCGGCGGAAATCGAGGGCTATATCAACGAAATCCCCGGCGTGGCGGAAAGCGCCCTGGTCGGTGTGCCGCACCCGGACTTCGGCGAAGTGGGCGTGGCGGTGGTGATTGCCAAGCCGGGCAGCGCGCTGGAGCCGGCGGCCATCGTGGCCAATCTGAAATCGAAGCTGGCCAACTTCAAGATCCCCAAACAGTGCTTTGTGGTGCCGGAGCTGCCGCGCAACACCATGGGCAAGGTCCAGAAGAACCTGCTGCGCGACCAGTACAAGACGCTGTTTGCCTGAACCGCTGCTGCGGCCTGACCCGGCAAATCGGACGCTCACGGGTACGGATTTTGCATATTCCCGCTCTGGACGGTGGCGGCACGCCACTGCGCCCAAGGGCTCCACGCGCCGGTTTACCGGTGAAAAAGGCTCTTATACAATCTGCGGCAACCCGACCGTCGGGGGCTTCCCCTCGGGCCGGTGACCGCTGTTGATCTGTTTGCTTGTTCTTACCCCTACTCACGGAGTCCGCGCATCATGAGAAAAAATTTGTGGATTTTTGCCCTGTCTGCTGTCATGTTGAGTGCCTGCGGCAAAAAAGAGGAGGCTCCTGTGGCGGCCGCTCCGCCAGCGCCGGCTACTGCGCCTGCCGCCGCACCGGCGAACACCGAGGAGAAGGTGCTCAACGTCTACAACTGGCCGGACTACATCGCCAAGGACACGATCGCCAACTTCGAAAAAGAAACCGGCATCAAGGTCAACTACCAGACCTTCGAGAACAACGAGGCGCTGCAGGCCAAGCTGGTCGCCGGCAATTCCGGCTATGACATCGTGGTGCCTGGCGCGGTGTTTGCCAAACCGCAAATCGACGGTGGCCTGCTCGGCAAGCTGGACAAGACCAAGATCGCCAACTATGGCAACCTGGACCCTTCCATCATGGAAAAACTGGGCACCATCGATCCGGGCAATGCCTATCTGGTGCCATGGGCCTGGAGCTTCACCACGGTCGGCATCAACAAGGCCAAGGTCGCCAAGGCGCTCGGCTCCACCCCCATGCCTGAAAACGCCTGGGATCTGGTGTTCAACCCGGTCTACACGGCCAAGCTGAAGTCCTGCGGCATTGCCTATCTGGATTCGCCCACCGAAGTCCTGCCGCCTGCGATGCACTACCTGGGCAAGAACGCGTACTCCAACGATGCGGCGGACCACAAGGCAGCAGGCGCCATGCTCGCCAAGGTGCGTCCGCACATCCGCATGTTCTCCAGCACCATGATTGACGACCTCGCTGGCGGCAAGGCCTGTGTCGCGCTGGCCTGGGCGGGTGACATCAACATCGCCAAGGGTCGTGCTATCGAGAACAAGAGCGGCGTGGAACTCGAAGCCCTGCTGCCCAGCACCGGCGGCCTGATCTTCTTTGACACCCTGGCTGTGCCCAAGGATGCCAAGCACCCCAACAACGCGATGGCTTTCATCAACTATTCGCTGCGTCCCGACGTGTCGGCGTCGCTGACGAACGAGTTGGGCTATGCCACGGCCAATAAGGCGAGCCTGGCCAGCGTCAAGCCCGAGATCGCCCAGGACAAGGCAGTCTTCCCCGATGCACCCAACATGCAGAAGATGGTGTCGCCAGCAAGCTTCAGCAACGAAGCCCGCGAATCGATGAGCAACGTGTTCACCGCGTTCAAAAAAGGCAAGTGATCCGCTTCCCCGGCTGACCGCTGATTCCAGCGAGAGCCCAGCTGCGCATGCAAGTATTTTGCGTGCGCAGCTTTTTTTCATGTCGGTTTTGCAGGAACCTGTCTTCATGAATGCATTGACATCGCCCGGCGATGGATTTTTAAGGACTGACCAACTGGTCAAGCGCTTCGACGGCGTGGCCGCCGTTGATGAGGTGTCGCTCTCTATCCACAAGGGTGAAATTTTTGCGTTGCTTGGCAGCTCCGGTTGCGGCAAGTCCACGCTGCTGCGAATGCTGGCGGGCTTTGAAAAGCCGACGGCTGGGGCGGTGTACCTCGACGGCGTGGACATCGCGTCGTTCCCGCCCTATGAGCGGCCCATCAACATGATGTTCCAGTCGTATGCCTTGTTCCCGCATCTCACGGTGTGGGACAACATTGCGTTCGGCCTCAAGCGCGAGGGCATGCCCAAGGCAGAGATCAGCGCGCGGGTCGACGAGATGCTCAAGCTGGTCCAACTGGAGAACTTCGCCAAACGCAAGCCGCACCAGCTCTCGGGCGGCCAGCAGCAGCGCGTGGCACTCGCCCGCAGCCTGGCCAAGCGGCCGCAGCTGTTGCTGCTGGACGAGCCCCTGGGTGCACTGGACAAGCAGTTGCGCGAGCGTACCCAGTTCGAGCTGGTCAATATTCTGGAGTCGGTCGGCGTGACGTGCGTGATGGTGACCCACGACCAGGAAGAGGCGATGGCCATGGCCTCGCGCATTGCGGTGATGAGCCATGGCCGCGTGCTCCAGGTGGGTACCCCCAAGGAAATCTATGAGCACCCCAACTGCCGCTTTGTGGCGGACTTCATCGGCAACGTGAACCTGATGGAGGGCGAGCTCACGGTGGACGAAGCCGACCGCTGTGAAATCACGACGGCGCAGGGCGTCGTGCACGTGGGACACGGCATCAGCGGCGCCCAGGGCATGTCGGTGGCCGTGGCGGTGCGGCCGGAGAAGATCCACATTGCCAAGACCCGGCCCCAGGTCCAGGTCAACCTGTTCACCGGGCGTGTCCGTGAAATTGCCTACTTCGGAAGCTACAACACCTTCATCGTGGAAACGCCCGATGGCGCCACCGTGAAGATCACCGAGACCAACACCACCCGGCATGACAACAGCGTCATCACCTGGGAAGACCAGGTGTATTTCTGGTGGGACGATTCGGCACCCGTGGTGCTGACCCAGTGACGCGCCGAACCTGACCACCAGGCGATGAAAGCTCCTTCCTGGCTCCAACTCAACCTCGGCCGGCGTTTTGTCGTGGGGGTGCCCTATGTCTGGCTGCTGTTTTTCTTTCTGCTGCCATTCCTGATCCTGCTGCGCATCAGCGTCACTGACATGGGCAATGGGGTAGACCCGTTCGCCCCGCTGATGGAGACGGTGAATGGCTCCTGGCACGTGCTGCTGCGCTACAACAACTACGCGTCGATTTTTGTGGACAGCGCGGAAGCTGCCGGCCAGTGGGGCAACACCATCTACACGGAAGCCTACAAGACCTCGCTGAAATACGCGGTGCTGACGACGGTGTTCTGCCTGCTGATTGGCTACCCTTTTGCGTATTTTCTGGCGCGTTCGCGGCCCTCCATCCGGCCCGCCTTGCTGATGCTGGTGATGCTGCCTTTCTGGACGTCCTTTCTGCTGCGGGTGTATGCGTGGAAGGGCATCCTCGCCGACCAGGGCGTGCTCAACAACCTGCTGCTGTCCCTGGGTCTCATCCAGGAGCCGCTGGTCATGCTCTACACCGATGTCTCGATGCTGGTGGGCATGACCTACGTCTACTGTCCCTTCATGATCCTGCCCCTGTATGCCACGCTGGTCAAGATGGATTTCCGCCTGCTGGAGGCTGCCCATGACCTCGGCGCCAGCAGCTGGAAGGCCTTCTGGCTGATCACCGTGCCGCTGAGCAAGTCCGGCATCATCGCCGGCTCCATGCTGGTGTTCATTCCCAGTGTGGGTGAGTTCGTGATTCCCTCGCTGCTGGGCGGTGCGGAAAACATCATGATAGGCCGGGTGGTGTGGGACGAAATGTTCAGCAGCAACAACTGGCCGCGCGCGTCGGCGCTGGCGGTGGTGATGATCCTGCTGATCCTGGTGCCGCTGGCCCTTTACTACCGCTCGGCCATCGAGCGCGACCGACCGCGGGAGGGCTGAGGTGAAAACACTGCTTCGCTTCGCAGAAAAGCATATCGGCCGCTTCTGGCTCGGGCTGGTGTACCTCTTTCTCTACATCCCGCTGTTTTTCCTGATCGTCTTTTCATTCAACAGCACCCGGCAGGACGGCGTCTTCACCGGCTTTTCCTGGCGCTGGTACGAGGCACTGGTGGCCGACTCGCGGCTGGTGGAGGGTTTCTTCCTGTCGCTCAAGGTGGCCCTGCTCACCGGCACGCTGTCGGTGGTGCTGGGCACGTTTGCCGCCTTTGTGCTGGTGCGCTACCTGCGGTTCACCGGGCGGACTCTTTTTTATGGCATGGTCAATGCGCCGCTCGTCATGCCAGAGGTCATCATCGGCCTGTCGCTGCTGCTGCTGATGGTTGCCATCCAGCGCGCCATTGGCTGGCCCGAGCGCGGCTTCACCACCATCGTCAGCGGCCACACGCTGCTGGGCATGGCGTACGCCACAGTCGTGGTGCAGTCACGCCTCAGCGAGATGGACCGCACGCTGGAAGAGGCCGCGATGGATCTGGGCTGCCGGCCGGTCGAGGTGTTCTTTCTCGTCACCTTGCCCAACATTGCACCGGCCTTGGTGTCTGCCTGGCTGTTGACCTTCACCCTGTCGTTCGATGATGTGGTGATCTCCGAGTTCTTGTCCGGCCCCGGCGTCACCACCTTGCCGCAGGTCATCTTCAGCTATGCGCGGCGGGGTGTGAATCCCTCCATCTATGCTGCAGCGACCATCCTGATCACCGTGGTGTCGACCAGCATCCTGGCCTACAGCGTGCTGATGGTGCGGCGGCAGCGCCGGCTGGACCGCGAGATCAGTGCGGCGGCTCGACCGGAATCAGCGTTCCCTGACCCCGTTGCGGCAAAGTAGCCAGCACCACGCCGGCCAGCGCGATGGCAAAGGCGCCCATCTGGGTGCCTGAGAGCGACTCACCGAGCACCAGCACACCCACCACGGCTGCACTGATCGGCAGCATCACGGTGAAGACGCCCGCCTGGTTGGCCGGAATGGAACGCAGCCCGGTCATCCATAGCCACACGGTCCACACGCTGGCTGCCAGCGAGTAAAACACCAGCAGCAGCCAACTGGCGGGGGCGACTGTGGCGAAGTCGAAATTCCAGGCCACCCACACGCCCAGCGGCGTGATGAGCACAAAGCCCCAGAGATTGATCATGGCGGTGATGCGTTTGGGGCCCAGCACGCCGGTGAGTTTTTTTCCGATGACGGCATAGGCCGACTCGCACAGCACCGCCGCCACCAGCAGCAGGTTGCCCAACCATGCGCTGCCGGCCGCCACAGCCGGCTGCAGGTTGATGGCTGCCGGCCCGGCATGCTGTGGTTTGGACAAGGACACCAGGGCAATGCCGAGCACGGCGCAGGCGACAGCCGCCCACACCCTCAAGGCAATGCGCTCCCGCAGGAAGAGCCAGCTCATCACGGCGACGGCTGCCGGAATGGAAGCCATGATCACGCCTGCTGCGACGGCGCTGGTCATGCTCACGCCGTACAGCATGCAGATGGAGAACAGGAAATTGCCGAGGAAGGATTCGAGAAAGACCAGGCCTTGCGTGTGTCGGCTCATGGGGGCTTCGGTCGCCGGTTTTTTGAGCCAGTGCAGCATGGCGGCGCCACCGATGCCAAAGCGAAGCCAGGCCAGCAGGAAGACGGGCAGGGCGGCCACCAGCGGTTTGGACAGCGCCACATAGCTGCCCACCAGGGACATGCTCAGGCCGAGGCAGGCGTAAGCCACAATGCGATTCATGAAGCGGGAGATTTCTGTTGCGGTGAGTGAATTGGCTCGAATGATGCCTGATTTATCCTGCGCTTCGGGGCGGCTGTCCGGCGTGGGTCGCAGTTTTCCATTCAGTCTTCCGTGGCTTGAGGCCTCCATGCCATGACATCACCGCTTCTCCGTTTTGTGTTTGTCTACGGCACCCTGCGCCGCGGGGAAGTGCGTGACATCAACCGCTTGCGTCCGGCACCCCGCTGGGTCGGACAGGGGAGTGTGGCTGGCGTGCTCTACGACCTCGGTGAGTACCCGGGGTTGTTGCTTCAGGACCCCGAGGCCTCGCACGGTCGTGTTCATGGTGAGGTGTATGAAGTGGCCCCTGAGCTCGAGCGCCAGCTCGACGTGATCGAGGAAGTCTGGCCGCAATCGACGGGGGAGTACGTTCGCCGTGAAGTGCCGGTGCGCATGGATCGCGAGGCCGGCAGCAGCGGCCCTGCCTGTCCGCCGGAACTGACCTGCCTGCTCTACGAAATTGCGCCTGACCGTGCCGCAGGCAAAGCCGTGATCACCAGCGGCGACTGGGTGAGCCGGGTGCCGTCGCGCGCCCCCTGAGGGCGTGTGGATGGGCGCCGCGTGCCTCTGCGCCGGCACGCAGGACCATGCGAAGGCCTCCCGGTGTGCAAAAATTTCACAATCCGACATTTTAATTTCTTGATGTGAAATATAAAATTGCTGCAATGCAAAAATATTTCTCAATACAAGAAATTAAATTTCACAATGAGGAATTAAAGCAAAAGTTCTTTGATTTCATTGAGTTAAATAAAAGTCTTATATAAGACATAAGAGCTTATAAAAGTCTTGTAGAAGACTTAAAGTAGGTCCATCGAGTCCCCCACTTTTGTTTTAACCAACCTACGGAGCCCACCATGCCGCAAACCCTGACCGAGCAACTGAGCCGCGACCAGCAAATTTCCGCCCTGGAAAAAGACTGGGCCACCAACCCCCGCTGGAAAGGCATCAAGCGCGGCTACACCGCTGCCGATGTGGTTCGCCTGCGTGGCTCCTTCCCGATCGAGCACACGCTGGCCCGTCGCGGCGCCGAAAAGCTCTGGAACCTGGTGAACACCGAGCCCTACGTCAACTGCCTCGGCGCCCTCACCGGTGGCCAGGCCATGCAGCAGGTCAAGGCAGGCGTGAAAGCCATCTACCTGTCGGGCTGGCAGGTCGCGGCTGACAACAACAGCTACGCCTCCATGTACCCCGACCAGTCGCTGTACCCGGTGGATTCCGTGCCGACGGTGGTCGAGCGCATCAACAACACTTTCCGCCGCGCCGATGAAATCCAGCACTCCAAGGGCATCGATGCCGGCGACAAGGGCTACATCGACAACTTCGCACCCATCGTGGCCGACGCTGAAGCCGGTTTCGGCGGTGTGCTGAACGCGTTCGAGTTGATGAAGGCCATGATCAAGGCGGGCGCTGCCGGCGTTCACTTTGAAGACCAGTTGGCTTCGGTCAAGAAATGCGGCCACATGGGTGGCAAGGTGCTGGTGCCTACAGCCGAAGCCGTGCAGAAGCTGGTGGCGGCCCGCATGGCGGCCGACGTGTCTGGCGTGCCGACGCTGGTGATTGCCCGCACCGACGCGGAAGCCGCCGATCTGCTGACCAGCGACTATGACGAGAACGACAAACCCTTCATCACCGGTGAGCGCACCTCCGAAGGTTTCTACAAGACCCGCAAGGGCATGGACCAGGCCATCAGCCGTGCCATCGCCTATGCCCACTATGCCGACCTGGTGTGGTGCGAAACCGGAACGCCTGACCTCGAATTTGCCCGGAAGTTTGCCGAGGCCGTGCACAAGGTGCACCCCGGCAAGATGCTGGCCTACAACTGCTCGCCATCCTTCAACTGGAAGAAGAACCTGGACGACGCGACCATTGCCAAGTTCCAGAAAGAGCTGGGCGCCATGGGTTACAAGTACCAGTTCATCACGCTGGCGGGCATCCACTCCATGTGGTTCAACATGTTCGATCTGGCCCAGGACTACGTGGCCCGCGGCATGTCGGCCTATGTCGAGAAGGTGCAGGAACCGGAATTCGCAGCGCGCGACCGTGGCTACACCTTCGTGTCGCACCAGCAGGAAGTGGGCACCGGTTACTTCGACGAAGTGACCACGACCATCCAGGGCGGCAAATCCAGCGTCACGGCCCTGACCGGCTCGACCGAAGAAGAACAGTTCCACTGAACGACGGATCTCTGACAGGAGAAAACCAAGGTTGCCACGCCTACCCGGCGTGGCCTTGAGCCCGGATGCATGCGCCAAGTCATGCCTCCGGGCTTTTTTGTTCTTCGCTGGCTGTTTTCCGTTGTCGCCCGGCGGGCCTTGCCGACCGCCCCGTGCTGTGACGTAAAATAAGGCCATGCAAGCCACTCTTCCAGAAACAGAAAGGATTGTTCGGGTTATGACACCGCGAACTACATCCTCGTCCGTGATCTGGAATCATCCAGGGCGCTGGTCCGCACCCCTGGTGATCATTGGCTACAAAACTCATAGCTGAAACCCACACACCCCATCAAAGCGCGGCAGGTTCCGCGCTTTTTTGTTGTTCCGTCCTGTGACATCCGCCTTTCAAAGTGACTGCCATGATTCAAATCACGCTTCCAGATGCCTCCCAACGCGAATACCCGGCGCCGCTGACCGTTGCCGACGTGGCCGCCTCGATCGGTGCGGGCCTGGCCAAGGCCGCCCTGGGCGGCAAAGTCGACGGTAAGGTGGTCGACACCAGCCACCTGATCAGCCAGAACAGTGCGGTGTCCATCATCACCGCCAGGGATGCAGACGGTCTGGACCTGATCCGCCACTCCACCGCCCACCTGCTGGCCTATGCCGTGAAAGAGCTGTTCCCCGAGGCGCAGGTCACCATAGGCCCGGTCATCGACAACGGGTTTTATTACGACTTCTCGTACAAGCGCCCCTTCACCCCAGAGGACCTCGCAGCGATTGAAAAGCGCATGGCAGAACTCGCCGCCAAGGACGAGCCGGTCACCCGCCGCGTTCTGCCGCGCGATGAGGCGGTGGCGTACTTCAAGGGCATCGGCGAGCACTACAAGGCCGAGATCATTGCCAGCATCCCGGCCAACGAAGACGTGTCGCTGTACCGCGAAGGCAATTTCGAGGACTTGTGCCGCGGCCCGCACGTGCCGAGCACCGGCAAGCTGAAGTTCTTCAAGTTGATGAAGGTGGCAGGCGCCTACTGGCGCGGCGACCACCGCAATGAAATGCTGCAGCGCGTGTATGGCACGGCCTGGGCCACCAAGGACGACCTGCAGCAGTACCTCACCATGCTGGAGGAGGCCGAAAAGCGCGATCACCGCAAGCTGGGCAAGGAACTGGACCTGTTCCACATCGACGACCACGCACCGGGCCTGGTGTTCTGGCACCCCAAGGGCTGGACGGTGTGGCAGGGCGTTGAGCAGTACATGCGCAAGGTCTACCAGGACAACGGCTACCAGGAGGTCAAGGGGCCGCAGGTGATCGACAAGACGCTGTGGGAGAAAACCGGCCACTGGGACAAGTACCGCGACAACATGTTCACCACCGAGAGCGAAAAGCGCGAGTACGCGCTCAAGCCGATGAACTGCCCCGGCCACATCCTGATCTTCAAGCAGGGCATCAAGAGCTACCGCGACCTGCCGCTGCGTTACGGCGAATTCGGCCAGTGCCACCGCAACGAGCCCTCGGGCGGCCTGCACGGGATCATGCGGGTGCGTGGCTTCACGCAGGACGACGGCCACATTTTCTGTACCGAAGAGCAGATCCTCAAGGAGTGCGTGGACTACACCACGCTGCTGCAGAAGGTCTACACCGACTTCGGCTTCAAGAACATCATCTACAAGGTGGCCACGCGGCCGGAAGCCCGCATTGGCTCCGACGAAAGCTGGGACAAGGCCGAGCATGCGCTGATGGAAAGCCTGCGCGCTTCGGGTTGCGAGTTTGAAATTTCACCCGGCGACGGCGCTTTCTATGGCCCGAAGATCGAGTACACCCTGAAGGACGCCATCGGCCGGCAGTGGCAATGCGGCACCATGCAGGTCGATTTTTCGATGCCGGAGCGGCTGGATGCCGAATATGTGGGCGAGGACGGCGCGCGCCACCGCCCGGTCATGCTGCACCGGGCCATTGTGGGCAGCCTGGAGCGTTTCATCGGGATTTTGATCGAGGAGCATGCCGGTGCGCTGCCGACCTGGCTGGCACCGGAGCAGGTTTCGGTGCTCAATATCACCGATTCCCAGGCTGATTACGCCCGGGAAGTGGCCAAAACGCTGCAAAATCAAGGGCTTAGGGTCAAGCTCGACCTGCGCAATGAGAAAATAACGTATAAAATACGGGAGCACTCCATGCAGAAGCTGCCCTACATCCTCGTCGTTGGTGACAAGGAGAAGGCCGCTGGCGCAGTGGCAGTGCGCGCCCGGGGTAACAAAGACCTTGGAGTGATGCCCCTCGAAGCGTTTGCCCGGCAGATCGCTTCCGACATCGCACAAAAAGCCTGATTTTTAACAAGATTGTTGATGAATTCGGCCTCTCGTTCCTATGGAACGGGCGCAAGTCGCTATAGCTTTTATAGCAAGAGTTAAAGGATTACAGCCATCGCTACTGAATTTCGTGACCGCCGCCAGCGCGAAGAACGCAAGCACCGCTTGAACCGTGAAATCATGGCCCCCGAAGTGCGTCTGACCGGGCCAGACAACGAGCCATTGGGCATCGTGAGCATCATGGAGGCGTTGCGTCTGGCAGGTGAGGCGGATGTGGACCTGGTGGAGATTTCTCCTACGGCGGTGCCGCCGGTGTGCAGGTTGATGGACTACGGCAAGTTCAAGTACGCCGAGCAGAAGAAGGCGGCTGAAGCCAAGTCCAAGCAGAAAGTGATCGAGATCAAGGAAATCAAATTCCGGCCCGGCACTGACGATGGCGACTACAACATCAAGATGCGCAACATCAAGCGCTTTCTTGAGGATGGTGACAAGTGCAAGATCACGCTCCGCTTCCGCGGCCGCGAGATCACGCACCAGGAACTGGGTCTGGCACTGCTGGCGCGAATCCGCGACGAGCTGGCCGATTTGATTCTGGTGGAGCAGTTCCCCAAGCTTGAAGGCAGGCAGATGGTCATGATGATCGCGCCGGGCCGCAAGAAACCGGGCGCCAAGCCCGCTGCGGAAGCAGCGCCAGCCTCATCGGCTGCAGCCTGAAGGGGCTGGAAAAGAACACGGGGCGCCTCACGGCGTTCCGGTGAAACCGGGCTTTGGCCTGGTTTCCAGAAGTGAGGGGGTCCAATCCCTTGCGACCAGCGGGAGGCTGAAGGGCTTCTCGCTACACAAGTGGCTCGGGGCCATCAAGTCTGCGTCAGGTTCGCAGCGCCTCACGAGCACAAATGAAAAGGAGCATTCACATGCCCAAAATGAAGACCAAGAGCGGCGCCAAAAAGCGTTTCCGCGTTCGTCCTGGTGGCACCGTCAAGCGCGGTCAAGCCTTCAAACGTCACATCCTGACCAAGAAGACCACTAAAAACAAACGCCATTTGCGTGGCGCAGTCACTGTGCATGCGACCAACATGGGTCACATGTCCCAGATGCTGCCCGGCCAGGGCATCTAACCCAGACGAACAAGGAGTACACACATGCCTCGCGTCAAACGTGGTGTAACGGCTCGCGCCCGCCACAAAAAAGTTCTCGCCCTTGCCAAAGGTTTCCGCGGTCGCCGCGGCAATGTCTTCCGCATCGCCAAAGAAGCGGTGATGAAGGCCGGGCAATATGCCTACCGTGACCGCCGCACCAAGAAGCGCGTGTTCCGCCAGTTGTGGATCGCCCGTATCAATGCGGCCAGCCGTTCATTCGGACTGACCTACAGCCAGTTTGCCAACGGCCTGAAAAAAGCCGGTATCGAGATTGACCGCAAGGTGCTGTCCGATATGGCCATCAATGACAGCGCTGCTTTCGGCGCCATCGTTGAGCAGGTGAAAGCCAAGCTGGCTGCCTGATTTTCAGGACCTGCTGCTGTTGAACCAGTGGCAACCAGGATCCGGAAACAAAGGGCTGGAGCTTGAAAAGGCTCTGGCCCTTTTTCGTGGGTCTTGCTGCGCGACTGCCGTGGTCTGCTCTTGCCTGCTTTTTCCCGTTTCTGTACAAGAGAACTTATGAACGCACCCGACACTCTGGATGAACTGGTCGCTGCAGCGCAAGCCAGCTTTGCGCAAGCCCTCACCCCCGCAGACCTTGAAAATGCCAAGGCCCAGTTTTTGGGGAAGTCCGGCAAGGTCACCGAGCTCATGAAGGGCATGGCCGCCCTGAGCGTCGACGAAAAGAAATCCCGCGGCGCCGCCATCAACCTGGCCAAGCAGGCCATTGAAGCCGCGCTGAACGACCGCCGCCAGGCACTGGCCAATGCCGAACTGGAGCGCCAGCTCAAGGCCGAGGCGCTCGACGTGAGCCTGCCAGGCCGTCAACGCACTCCCGGTGGGTTGCACCCCGTGTCGCTCACGCTGGAGCGCATCGAGGAGATCTTCGGTTCCATGGGCTTTGAAGTGGCCCAAGGCCCGGAAATCGAAACCGACTGGTTCAATTTCACGGCGCTCAACACGCCTGAGGACCATCCCGCCCGTTCGATGCACGACACGTTTTACGTCGAAGGCGGCACCGAGGCCGCGCCCAATCTGCTGCGCACCCACACCAGCCCGATGCAGATTCGCCATGCGGTGCAGCACGTCAAAAAGCACCGGGCACTGATGGAGGCCGGTGGCCGCATGCCCGAGATCCGCGTCATCGCACCGGGCCGCACCTACCGCGTGGACAGCGATGCCACCCACTCGCCGATGTTCCACCAGTGCGAAGGCCTGTGGATCGGCGAGAACGTCAGCTTCAAGGATTTGAAGTTCGTCTTCACCGATTTTTGCCGCACGTTTTTCGAGACCGATGACCTGGTGCTGCGCTTTCGCCCCAGCTTCTTCCCGTTCACCGAACCCAGCGCTGAAATTGACATCCAGTTCCAGGCCGGGCCGCTGGCCGGCCGCTGGCTCGAGGTCGCGGGCTCCGGCCAGGTGCATCCGAACGTGGTGCGCAACATGGGCCTGGACCCTGAAAAATACATCGGCTTTGCTTTCGGCATGGGGCCGGACCGTCTGACCATGCTGCGCTACGGCGTGAATGACCTGCGCCTGTTCTTTGACGGTGACATTCGTTTCCTTCAGCAATTCCAGTCATAAGACCCACAAGAACAACAAGAAGCACAAGGTAAGACCATGCAATTTCCAGAGTCCTGGTTGCGCGAATTCTGCAACCCGCCCCTCACGACACAGCAACTGGCCGACACGCTGACCATGGCCGGGCTGGAGGTCGAAGAGCTCAAGCCCGTCGCACCGCCTTTCACCCATATCGTCGTGGGTGAAATCAGGGAGGCCGTGCAGCACCCCAATGCCGACCGCCTTCGCGTCTGCCAGGTGGATGTGGGGCAGGGCAGTTTGCTCAACATCGTCTGCGGCGCGCCCAACGCCCGCGTCGGCATCCGTGTGCCGTGCGCCCTGGTTGGTGCCGAGCTTCCTCCCGGTGAGGACGGCAAGCCTTTCCTCATCAAGGTGGGCAAGCTGCGCGGCGTTGAAAGCCAGGGCATGCTGTGCTCGGCACGTGAGCTGAAGCTCTCGGAAGACCACGGCGGCCTGCTGGAGCTGGCAGCCGATGCACCGCTGGGCCAGGACATCCGCGCCCATCTGCAACTGGACGACACGCTGTTCACCCTCAAGCTCACGCCCAATCTGGCACATTGCCTCAGCGTGTACGGCGTGGCGCGTGAGGTGTCTGCGCTGACGGGAACGCCTCTCCAAAAACTTGAATTCCCGGCCGTGGCGGCCGCTGACACCAGCCGCCTGCCGGTGAAGATCAGTGCCCCCGACCTGTGTGGCCGTTTCTCGGGCCGCGTGGTCCGCAACGTCAACACCCAGGCCGCGACACCCGCATGGATGGTGGACCGTCTGGCACGCTGCGGCCAGCGCAGCGTGACGGCGCTGGTCGACATCTCGAACTACGTGATGTTCGAGCTCGGCCGCCCCTCCCACATCTTTGACCTCGACAAGATCCACGGTGGGCTGGATGTGCGCTGGGGCCGCCCGGGCGAGACCCTGAAGCTGCTCAATGGCAGCACCATCACCGTGGATGACAAGGTGGGTGTGATTGCCGACGACCAGCAGGTGGAGTCGCTCGCCGGCATCATGGGTGGCGACGCCACGGCAGTGTCCGACGACACCCGCAATGTCTATGTGGAAGCGGCTTTCTGGTGGCCCAAGGCCGTGGCCGGGCGCTCGCGCCGCTACAACTTCTCGACCGATGCCGGGCACCGCTTCGAGCGCGGCGTGGACCCGGGCGAGACAGTCGCCCACATCGAGCGCATCACGCAACTGATCATCGACATCTGCGGCACGCCGGAGACGATGTGCGGCCCGATGGACGACCAGCAGGTCAACATGCCGCAGGCCACACCGGTGACCTTGCGGGTCGCCCGTGCTGCGAAGGTGATCGGCATGCCGCTGTCGCAGGCGCAGTGCGTGGATGCCTTGCAGCGGCTCGGCTTGCCACTCACGCAGGCCGAGGGCACGGTGACAGTGACGCCACCGAGCTTTCGCTTTGACCTCCAGATCGAGGAAGACCTCATTGAAGAAGTCGTGCGCATGGTGGGCTACAACCACCTGCCGGATGTGCCGCCACTGGCGCCCATCACCGCCAAGCTGCGGCCCGAGGCCGAGCGCAGCCCGTTTGCCGTGCGCCGTGCGTTGGCATCGCTGGGCTACCAGGAAACCATCAACTTCAGTTTTGTGGAAGAGCGCTGGGAGCACGAGCTGGCCGGCAACCCCAGCCCTATCAAGCTGCTCAATCCGATTGCCAGCCAGATGAGCGTGATGCGCTCCTCGCTCGTGGGCTCGCTGCTGCAGGTACTCAAGTTCAACCTCGACCGCAAAGCTGCGCGCGTGAACGTGTTTGAGGTCGGCCGTGTCTTTCTGCGCGATGCGCAGAGCCAGAACACCGACACCACCGTGGCCGGCTTTGACCAGCCCATGCGTGTGGCGGGCCTGGCTTATGGTTCGCGCGCTGCGCTGAGCTGGGGTCAGTCCGACAAAGACGTGGACTTCTTTGACATCAAGGGCGACGTCGAGGTGCTGCTTTCGCCGCTGCAGACCGACTTCACGCCTGCGTCCCATCCGGCCATGCACCCGGGGCGCTGTGCGCAGGTGAGCGTGGATGGGCGCGCCATCGGCTATGTGGGCGAACTGCATCCCCAATGGCGCCAGGGCTACGAGCTGGCACAGGCGCCCGTGCTGTTTGAGCTGGCACTGGATGCGGTGCTGCAGCGCCCGGTGCCCGAGTTCCGGCCGGTGAGCAAGCTGCAGGCGGTGGAGCGGGACATCGCGGTGATCGTGCCGGAGCGTGTGACCCACGCCATGCTGATGGAGGCCATCAATGCCGCCGATACGCAAGGCCGGCTCAAGGATGCCGTGCTGTTTGACATCTATCGGCCGCAGCAGGGCAACACCAGCATGCAGGTCGGAGAGAAAAGTCTGGCCGTGCGCTTGGTGCTTTCGGGCGAGCTCGCTACACTCACCGACGAGGAGATCGAGTCGGCCGTGCAGGCTGTGCTGGCCAGTCTTGAGGCGCGTGTCGGCGCCCGTCTGCGGGCTTGAAGCGCAAGTCCATTCAGCACCACGCCATCGACAAGAACAACAACCATCCGGAGCATTGCCCCATGGATTTTTCCGTAGAGAGCCTGGAAACCCCGGCGTTGACCAAAGCCCATCTGGCGGAACTGCTGTTCGAGCAGATTGGTTTGAACAAGCGCGAGTCCAAGGACATGATTGACGCTTTCTTCGATCTGATCTCGGACAGCCTGGTCGATGGGAAGGATGTGAAAATTTCCGGATTTGGCAATTTCCAGATCCGGACCAAGGCACCACGGCCTGGCCGCAACCCCCGGACCGGGGAGGCGATCCCGATCCAGGCACGCCGCGTGGTGACCTTCCACGCCAGCCACAAGCTCAAGGATCAGATCCAGGGGGATGCGCCCCCCCCGGAGCCAGTCGAATAACACGTTTGGGTGCACGGCGGTAGCCGGTTTTGCCGACGCCGTATGTCGGCCAAATCTGTAAGTTAAAGTCACTAGTGTGACGGAACAACACATTTCAAAAAACCGCGGCAAGTCTTTGCGCTAAGTTTCGACTTAGAGTAGATTTGGAGGTTTCCTCCTTAGCGCATTGATTTAATTGGAGAAAACTCTCCCCCCCATTCCCGCGAAGCGTTACTTCACCATCGGTGAGGTGAGTGACCTGTGCGGCGTCAAACCTCATGTGCTCCGATATTGGGAGCAAGAGTTCACGCAGCTGCGCCCGATGAAAAGACGGGGCAATCGCCGCTACTACCAGCACCATGAAGTGCTGATGATCCGCCGCATCCGGGACCTGCTGTACGACCAGGGGTTCACCATCAGTGGTGCCCGCAACAAGCTGCAGGAAATCGTCCAGACCGAGCGCGACAAGCGCCGCAATGGCGAGGTCCAGCTCGAAGGCCTGGAGGTGCTGGAAGTCAGCGACTCCATGCTGGACGAGTTTGTGGACTCTTCCGATTTCGAAGACAGCGAACCGGACACGGCCGATGCGGCTGACGGCAGCGCTGCACAACAGCGGCTGCAACTGGTGCGGCGTGAACTTTTTGAAATTCGCGACCTGCTGAGCGGTGCTTACTGAACGAGCCGCAAAACAGGTGCCCCACCCACGCTATAATTGAAAGCTTGTCGGTGTGTGGCGCAGCCTGGTAGCGCACTTGCATGGGGTGCAAGGGGTCGAAGGTTCGAATCCTTTCACACCGACCATTAGTCAATACAGAGGCCTCTAAGAAGCGATTCCTAGAGGCCTTTTTCATTGGTAAATCAGGGTCTTACGCTGCAACGGCGTACAAAGCCATCTATTGACTGGCAAATCCAAACCGGGGAACATAACGGGGAACAGACCGGGGTAAATGGCCTTTTTAGGCCTTTGTTCCCCGGTTTCACTGGAGAAGCCCCATGCTAACCGATGCCGACTGCCGCAATGCCACTTGTTCCCCGGACAAGAAGCGGGCGCGATTAACTGATTCCGGTGGCCTCTACCTTGAGGTGAGTCCCGCCGGATCAAAACGCTGGTTCTGGAAAATCTATGCGGACGGAAAAGAATCGCGGCTGGCGCTGGGAAGTTACCCCACGGTGACCCTTTCGGCGGCGCGCAAGGCACGCGATGCGGCCAAGCTAAAAAAGGCCGAAGGCCTTGATCCCGTCCAGACTCGGAAGATCGAAAAGCTCAAAGCTTTGACCCCGGCGGGGAACACATTCAAGGCGACGGCGCTGGAGTGGTACGCCATGAAGCTGGACAGCTGGAGCAGCCATTACGCGATCCGTGAGAAGCGCAACCTTGAAAAAGACCTTTTCCCTTTTTTGGGTGAGCGCAATATCGGTGACATTGAAGCCATCGAGCTACTGGCAACGGTGCGCAGGGTAGAGGAGCGCGGGGCGCTTGATGTTGCGCACCGGGTGCTGACCACGGCCGGGCAGGTGTGGCGTTACGCGGTGGCCACCGGCAGGGCACAGCGGGATGTGAGCGCCGATATACGGGGTGCATTGAAGCCCCATCACGGTAAACACTTTGCAGCCATCACAGACCCGGTAAAGCTGGGCGAACTGATCCGCGTTATCCGGGGCTATCAGGGCGGGCCGATTGTGCGGGCGGCGCTACAGCTTGCACCGATGCTGTTTCAACGCCCTGGCGAGCTACGGGCAGCGGCATGGGCAGAGTTTGACCTTGAGGCAGCCCTATGGACGATTCCGGCGGCGCGCATGAAACGCAGTGTGGACGGCAAGCGCAACGGTGACCCGCATCAAGTGCCACTTCCCACGCAGGCGGTTGAGATTCTGCGCAAGCTGCACCCCCTGACCGGGCACGGCGTTTTGCTTTTCCCCGGTGAGCGCAGCCATGATCGACCTATTAGTGACAACACCTTGCGGGCGGCGCTGCTGACGCTGGGCTACGGGCCTGATGTGCAAAGTGTGCATGGTTTCCGGGCGACGGCGCGCACGCTGCTGGCAGAAGAATTGAACATTGATCCGCTGGTGATTGAAGCGCAGCTAGCCCATGCGGTGAAGGACGCGAACGGCAGGGCGTACAACCGGGCGCAGTACATGAAACACCGGGCAACCATGATGCAGCAGTGGGCCGACTATCTGGACAAGCTGGCGCGGGGTGCTGATGTGATCCCAATAAAAGTGGCTTAACGGTTCTTAGCATCAAACATAGTCAACAAAATCGTGAATCTCGACAAACTTGACGACTTGCGCGACGACAATTTGAAGGAACTTGACCGCTACTTTTTCTATTTCGGTTCAGAGCGACCTGAGGTTACTCAATGGGCAGTTGATTCCCCGAATACAACCGACCGCACAAGAATGCGGGTTCCCGAGCTTTTCCCCCATGCTAATCACGCCTGAATGACAGGTTATCCACCGGGTTGCCCTCAGATTTATCCACAGCCTGTAGCGCTAGAAGCTAGACAAACGCCTACCGTTTGGTAAATTAAGGGCTGGCCATCCATCCAGTACTCAATAAATCTGATGGATAGCTAAGTGCTCAAAGCAAGAAACCCCAGACGCCTGGCAGGGCGAAAGGGGTTTCAGGGACACAAGGTCAAGAAGAGTTGTGACACGCTTCAGACCAAAAGCATATAACGGCGTGGCAAGCCAGGTCAAATTAAATTTGACTTTGTTTTTTGCTATCGATTCGGCATATCTGGTTGTCCCTTGCTATGAGCTTTTTTGAAACCTGTTTTTTCAAAGGCCACTATGCAAGCGAATCAAAGCGCTACGGCGCAATTTTCTGACCCAGCCGACCTGGCACTGTGGCGATTGCCGACAGTGCTGGCCCATTACCCCGTCAGCCGTGCCCATTGGCTTGCAGGCGTAAGGGACGGGCGATTCCCGGCACCTGTCCGCTTGTCTGCGCGTTGCGTAGCCTGGCGTGCCTCTGACGTACTTAGCTTGATCTCTTCACTGTAGGGGATGAGCTATGGCAATACTAAGAATGCAGGCCGTGAAGGCCGAGACGGGGCATCGCTCGCACGCCAGTATCTACAACGCCATCCGCGACGGGTTGTTCACTACCGGGGTGGCGATTGGCCAACGGGCGGTAGGTTGGCCATCCGATGAGGTACAGGCCATTAACGCAGCTCGCATAGCGGGTCAGTCAGAGACAGAAATTCGCGAACTGGTGCACCGACTTCATGCGAAGCGGGCCACGCTCGCGACAGTCTGAGGAGGACAAGCCATGCAAAAAGAAAAGGCCACCTCCCCCGAAAAGAAGGCGACCCTTGAAGCTATCAGGGCAGAGTTTAAGGGCACTAGTACCGACACGCAATGTGCGCGGCTGCTGGAGGCTCTGGCGCGGTTTCCTATCACCACGTTTGAGGCCATGCGCTATCTGGACGTGTACCACTGCCCGGCGCGCATTTTGCAGCTACGCAAGGCAGGCCACCGAATCCTGACGCACTGGCAAACAGTGGTGACGGAGGCCGGGGTAAGGCATCGTGTCGGCCTTTACACGCGGGAGGGCATGGAATGAACACGCCTGACGCAGTACACAACGACCTCGACTGGCCTACCGGGCAGCGTGAGGGCAAAGCCTATGCAACGCTTGCGGCGCAATTCGCCCTGATCGGCGTGGAGCTGATCAAAGGCGACCCGGAGGTGACCGGCCAGACGCCTTACTACGCCACCCGATACGGGCTGTGGAAGCCACTGGAAAGCCTGGACGCAGCGCGCGACTACCTGGCCAAACGTACAAAGGCTGGCCGTGGCCAAGAGCTTCAAGCGCAGTAAGGACAAGCGCGACGGTGATCGTTACGTGGCCTTGCCTCATGTCGTGATCGATAGCCCCAGCTTTCGCGAGCTGGGGCACCCTGCACGGGCTTTGCTGATCGACCTGGCGCGCCAGTACACCGGAACCAACAACGGCCGCATAGTGGCTTGTGCCAAGTACCTCAAGCCTCTGGGCTGGCGGAGCAATGACACGGTGACCCGCGCGTTGACGCAGTTGAAGGACGCCGGGCTACTGGTGGAAACGCGCATGGGAATGCGGCCCAACCGGGCGGCCTGGTTCGCGCTGGGCTGGTATCAGCTCGACGCCGTGGCGGGCATGGACATAGACCCGCGCACCTACCGAACAGGCGGCTACAAAATTGCACCGCTTAAACCGTCTGGCGGTATAGAGAGGGGGCGGATAGTCCCGTCTGGCGGGGTAAGGCCTTTGGCTGCTGCACCGTCTCACGGGGCTATGCAATGACTTTTCAGCACGCCGCTACACCGTCTCACGGGGAGTATCTAGAAATACCATCTACCCCAAGGATGTGCAATGTCTTTGGGCTTTTGAATGTGTTTGGGGTGAAGTGGCCCTTTCGGCTGCAAACGCCTGAAAAACAGGGGGTTAGCCAAATGATTTCGTATTCCGTGAGGTGCGAGCCATGAGCCGGGGCGGAGCGCGTTTCGGGGCCGGGCGACCTGGCTACCGGGTCAAAGCGGAGCAACTCAAGCGCATCGATGTGCGTGACTGGGCGCGGCGCGGCTTCCTGCGCTGCCCCTGTTCGTTCTCATGGAGCTGGCACCGTGGCGGTGAGCCGACTGGATCGATTGGCGTGCGGGTGCATGGGCCTGATGCCCTGACGCTGAATTACACGGTGACGCTGGACAACGTGGCGCGCGAGGTGGCGGAGAGGTTGCCAATAGTTGCCACCAAGTTGCCATACGGCGGCGCGCGGCCCTGGTTCAGTTGCCCATACTGCGCGCGACGGGTGGCCGTGCTTTACCTGCGTGGCGGCCGCTTTGGTTGCAGGCTTTGCAAGCGCGTCTCATATAGCTCGCAGTCTGAGGACGCGCTGGACAGGACGTGGCGGGTGCAGCGAAAAATCGAGGCGAAGCTGGGGGAGTACTGGCAACGGCCGAAAGGCATGAGGCAGCGCACCTACCGGGCGCTGATCCACCGGCTGACCGACGCGGAGGAACGGCGGGAGCAAGCGTTTGCAGTTGTGGCCCAGAGGTTGTTGGGGCTGCTCTAGTCGGCGCAAAATGGCCTGATGTGCAGTCACTATCAGGCGCTGCGAGACAGGGCCAAATTTGAAAAGGCGTTCAACGTCAAGCTCCCGCCCTATGAGGGTGTGTATGACGTGTGGCCGACCTATCAGGCGCTGTTTGTCAGGCGACCGCTTGAAGCCGATGTGGGCGACGACGCGGTGCCAGACCGCGAGGCTTTGCCGGGGGTGTTTGGTTTGATCCCCGGATGGGCCAAAGACGACAAGTTTGCGCGGCGTACGTTCAATGCGCGCAGCGAGACGGCGGCCACCTTGCCCAGCTTCCGCGACGCATGGCGCAGGCAGCATAAATGCATCATTCCGGCAGACGCCATATACGAACCTGACTGGCGCACCGGCAAAGCGATAGCCACGCGCATTCAGCGCAGCGACGGCGAGCCGATGGGGCTGGCGGGTCTGTGGAGTGCCTGGAAGTCACCGGCGGGGGCTTGGGTGCACAGCTACACCATGCTGACCATCAACGCCGACGACCACACCTTGATGCGCAACTTTCACAAGCCTGGCGACGAAAAGCGCATGGTGGTGATACTGCCCGAGGCGGCCTATGACGACTGGCTAAAAGCCCCGGCAGCCCGTTCAATGGACTTCATGCGGCAATACCCAGCGGATCGGATGACTGCGAGCGTCTGAGCGTGGGGGAGTCCGCTCTTTTGCGTTTGGAGGCCATTTATTATTTAATCGGCCTTCCAATACGTTCGGGTCAAGTCTAAGGGCTGCTATGAAAAAGATACTGCTTTCAATGTCGATTGCTGCGACCTTAGGAGGGTGTGCATATAACGTGACGCTCATGCCGCGTGACTCTGGCCAGACCTATAGAGGCGAGCTTCAAGGCAACGGAGCGGGGTCTGGCACGATGACAGTCAGGTTGGGCGAGAACACCTGCACCGGGCCAGCCGCTAGGGTTGCCTCAAATCAGTCATTTGGTTTTGCCAACACGTATGGCAGCAATAGCAGAGGTATGTCGAGCAACGCTTTCACCACTGTGACCACGACGGGCGATTCCACCGTGAAGGCTATTCTCAGTTGTACCAACGGCAGCGGACTGCGCTGCGACATTACAGGGAGAGACTCTACCGCCGGAGGCATTTGCCTTGACGATATGGGGAAGGTCTACGACGTGCTTGCTATTCGCAAATGAAGATAGCAAGACGCAAGTAAAAAATGAAAAATATCCCCGCATTCCTCTTTGGCGTACTTGCAACCTTAGCCTTTGGGGCGGCGGCACAGTGCATCAGCGACGGAGAACTGACCCCTATGGTCAAAATACTCGATAGCAAGACCAGAGCACTCATAGCGGACGGTGCTGTGACCATCACCGTGTTCGATGGTCATCGAATCATGTGTCAACGGCGGTAGGCTTTTCTGATCGAGGGGGCTGAAAAGTCCGGTAATTGTCGTGCTGGAAGCCACACCGTATCTCACGCAGAGAAAAAATTCCTGGTTTGAAAAGAATCAAATTTGATCAAACCCAAAGGGGCGGGTATCAAAGTCAAAACCGGGGAACAAATCGGGGAACGAAACGACTCCAAAATGTTGACAACATCGCATTCATGCGGGTTATGGGGCATCTTTAGAGAGGTTTCACACGACCATAGACAGAGACAAAGCCTTCAGGGAGAAATTCCTGGAGGCTTTTTTCATGCTGCCGTCTCGCGAGGAGACTGCATTTCCTCAGGCTTTCAAGCCGTCGACCGCCTGGAAACAGGCCTCCCTCGCCTGGCGGAGCACCGCATTTTTCCAGGCATCGGTGTTCACATAAAACGCGTCCAGCATCTGTTGCCTGATCTGCTGCGCCAGTGCAGAAGGTGCCTCGCGATGGATGTGAAGCCAGTGCTCGGCGCGCAGGGCCTGCATCATCTCCAGCGGCGGCAGGGTGCCGTATTCCATCGCGATGCCGGTGTATTCAGCGTCCGGGCATTCGTCGTAGATGGCCATCGACATCAACCCCGTGAGAAGTGCCGAGCTGGAGCTGCCGTCGTAGATGGAGGTCACCGGTGTGGCGCCGCCGCTGTCCCACCACCGGCGTGCCCGCGCCAGTGCGGCAGCATCGTCCTTGCAGGCCAGGATGCGCTCACCCACCCCAGTGGGGCCCAGGCCGGTGTGAAGGTCTATCCAGGCGATGCGTGCGGCCTGGTGGCCATGCGTTCCAAGCACCCGGCGCAGCGTGGTGTTGCTCCATGCGGGCGCGGTACCGCCGAAAAAGAGGCCGTCCGCGAACTCGTGCTGACCGCGCGTGACGGCGGCCTGGAAGGCGGCCATCCCTTTTTCCAGAATGAATTGCCGTGTCGCTGCCACGTTCTCGTCGCTGGGTGGCCAGTCGGGCGGAAGCAGCAGCGGGTGCAGCGCGCGGTAGGCCTCGTTCACGGGCAGGGGCCGGGAGAAGTCCTGGAAGTTGCGGTTCAGGTCCACGTTCTCGTGCGTGACGCGCCGGATGTGCGAGAAGCCATAGGGGTTGAGTGCATGGATGTACAGCACGGCCACTCCCTGGGTATGGGCATGCGCCCGCCATGGCACGTCCTGCAGCGCGGCGACCTGCACACCCGAGCCGCAGTAGCCTTCGACACCATGGCAGCCGCTGCTGACGATGAGCAGCGCCCCGGCATCGGGCGGGCCGTCGAGGACGACGTCCATGGCCAGTTCTTCACCTTCGCGCCCGGTCTCGGGATGCAGGTGCGATTCAACCGCAAGGCCGGCGCTGGAGGCTGCAGCCAGAAACTTGCCGCGCGCCTCGGCATAGCTGCCCGAGAAAGCGTCCTGCACGGCCGTCACGCGCTCTCAGGGGCCAGCCAGGTCTCCGCCAGCCGGACCCAGAAGGTGGCGCCCAGCGGAATCAGGTCATCGTTGAAGTCATAGCTGGGGTTGTGCAGCATGCAGGGGCCGCCCCCATGCCCCATGTCGCGGTGGGCGCCATCGCCGTTGGCAATGAACACATAGGCACCGGGTTTGGCCTGCAGCATGTAGGAGAAATCTTCGGCGCCCATCGTGGGCTCCTGCGGCAGCACGTTGTCGGCCCCCACAATGTCTGCCATCACGCGCCGGGCAAACTCGGTTTCCGTGGCATGGTTGATGGTGGGCGGGTAGTTGCGGACAAAACTGAATTCACATTCGGCATCGTGGGCGGCGCAGATGTGTTCGGCCACCTGCTTCATGCGCCGCTCGATCATGTCGAGCACCTCGAGCGTGAAGGTGCGCACCGTGCCCTGCAGTTCGCAGCTGTCGGGAATCACGTTGGTGGCTTCGCCCGCGTGGATCATCGTCACCGAGATCACACCTGCGTCCACCGGTTTCTTGTTGCGGCTGATGATGGTCTGGAAGGCCTGCACCATCTGGCAGGCCACCGGCACCGGGTCGATGCCGTTGTGGGGCAGGGCGGCATGGCTTCCCTTGCCGCGCACGGTGATGCGAAATTCATTGCTGGATGCCATCACCGGCCCGCTGCTGGCAGCGAATTCGCCGACCTGCATGCCGGGCCAGTTGTGCATGCCGAACACGGCGTCCATGGGGAATTTCTCGAACAGCCCGTCCTTGATCATCTCGCGGGCACCGCCACCGCCTTCCTCGGCAGGCTGGAAGATCAGGTACACGGTGCCGTCAAAATTCCTGTGGCGGGCGAAGTGCTGGGCGGCGGCCAGCAACATCGCGGTGTGGCCATCATGGCCGCAGGCGTGCATCTTGCCAGCGTGCTGGCTGGCGTGGGCGAAGGTGTTGAACTCCTGCATGGGCAATGCGTCGATGTCGGCACGCAGGCCGATGGCGCGGCTGGAATTGCCGTTTTTCACGATGCCCACCAGGCCGGTGGTGCCGAGGCCCCGGTGGATCGGAATGCCCCACTCGGTGAGTTTTTGTGCCACCACGTCGGCAGTCCGTACCTCCTCAAAGCAGAGTTCGGGGTGGGCGTGGATGTCGCGCCTGACGGCGGCGATGCTGGCGGCCTGGGTGACGATGGAGTCAATGATTTTCATGGGGGCCTCGGGGTTAATCGGTGTGGCGCGGTGCGTCGGTGACCTGCACATGGCACCAGTCTGCCAGATTCCACGCCCTGGTGCGTGTGCAGGTGTGTCAAGCGCGTGGGCCCCTGACCGCCACCGGTGTGCCTTCGAGGTCGTGTCCTGGCCGCCGGATGGAGATTGCTCAGGCGATGTCGAGCGTGTGGATGCCGAACTCGCCGCGGCGGCGGTCGGCAAAGTAGCGCTCCAGCGTCTCCTTCACCGTCCTGAAGGCAATTTCGTCCCAGGGAATCTCGTCTTCGGTGAAGAGCCTGGCTTCGATGGTTTCGTGCCCCGGGGCAAACACCGGGGTGAGCAGGCGTGCCCGGTAAAAAAGATGCACCTGACCGACCCGCACCACGTTCATCACGGAAAACAGCCCCAGCATCTCGAACTGGGCACCCGCTTCTTCATCGGTCTCGCGTGCAGCGCCTTCGGACGTGGTTTCGCCCAGTTCCATGAAGCCGGCAGGAAGCGTCCACTTGCCCCAGCGCGGCTCGATGTTGCGTTTGCACAGCAGCACCTGGGCGCCGTCCTCACCCCAGGTCGGCACTGTCCCCACCACGTTGAGGGGGTTCTCGTAATGCACTGTGTGGCAGGCCGTGCAGACGGCTCGCGGCCTGGTGTCGCCGTCGTCAGGCAGCCGGTAGACCACGGCCATACCGCATTCACGGCAGTGTTTGAGGGGCGAACGGTGCATGAAACCAGTGTAGCGCCGGGGGTGCCTGAACGTTTCCGTGGGGCTATGGCGGGATGTGGATGTGCCGGCGAGACGTGCCATGAAAAAACCGGGTTGAACCCGGTTTGTCGGTGGCGATGGTTCGCTGTGGGTGTTGCTCAGGCCTTGGTGGTCCGCGTGTGCTTTTCGATCAGGCTGCGTGCGGCGTCCAGCAGCTTCTTGCCGTCAAAACCTTTCTTGTTCATGTCCTCTACCCACTCCACCTCGACGGTGCGTGACTTGCGGCGGAACTCCTGTGCTTCCGCAGCGCTCACGGTGTAGATCGTGTTGCCGCGGTCGCTGGCGCTCTTGCGGCCCGGCACGTCGTTGCCCTGCTGCACCTTGCCCAGCCAGGCCGAGGTGGCCATGCCGGAGTTGTTGTCGATGACCTTCTTCAGGTCCGGCGGCAATCCGTTGTACTTGGCCTTGTTCATGGCCATCACAAAAGTGGTGGTGTAGAGGCTGCCACCGGCCGGGTCGAACTCGGCATGGAACCTGGTGAGTTCGTTGACCTTCACCGAAGGCACCACTTCCCAGGGGATGACGCAGCCATTGATGGTGCCCTTGCTCAGCGCATCAGGAATTTGCGGCAAAGGCATGCCCACCGGCGTGGCGCCCAGATTGCCCATCAGCTTGGTGACCTGGCGCGTGGGCGCACGTAGTTTCAGGCCGCGCAGGTCGGCCACCGAGCGCACCGCCTTGTCGGCCGTGTGGATCACGCCGGGGCCGTGCACCTGCAGCGCGATGACCTGTGTGTCCTTGAACTCGTCGACAGCAACCGTCTGCACGTATTCCCAGTAGGCTTTGGAGGTGGCTTCGGCATTGCTCATCATGAAGGGCAGCTCGAACGCCTCGATGCGCGGAAAGCGGCCGGCCGTGTTGCCGGGCAGTGTCCAGACCACATCGACCACGCCATCCTTGGCCTGGTCATACAGTTGCACCGGCGTGCCGCCGAGCTGCATCGCGGGATAGCCCTCGAACTTGATGCGGCCGCCGGATTCCTTCTCCACCTTCTCCATCCACGGCTTGTGCATGGCCAGCCAGACATTGGACTGGGGTGACATGAAGGTGTGGAACTTGAGCGTCACCACCTGTTGTGCGATGCCGCTCAGGGCGGGGGTGCCGAGGGCAACGGCAGCGCCGGATTTCAGAAGGGTGCGACGTTGAATCATGGGGCTCTCCAGTTGAGGGGGTGCAACAACAATGAATCTAAGGCAGCGCAGGGTGCTTGCGTACCGGTGAATGCCCTAGCCGGGCATCGCCTGCGCGCAGGATCTTCAAGTGATGTACCTGACCAGCCACAGCGAAATACCGGGGAAGAACAGCAGCAGGGTGGTGCGCAGGGTGTCGCTGACCAGAAAAGGCATCACGCCCCGGTAGCTCTCGCTGATCGGCACGTCCTTGGCCATCCCGTTGACCACGTAGACATTCAGGCCCACCGGCGGAGCCAGCAGCCCGAAGCCCACGGTCATCAGCACCATGATGCCGAACCAGATCGCGACCGACTCCCTGGGCATGCCGAAATCCAGACCCATGACCATCGGGAAAAAGATCGGGATGGTCAGCAGCAGCATGGACAGCTCGTCCATGACGGCGCCCAGCAGCACATAAAACAGCAGGATGGCCGTGACCACCATCAGCGGGGACAAACCCCAGCCGGTCACCACGGCGGCCAGTTGGTTGGGCACCTGCGTCAATGCCAGGGCCGAGTTCATCAGGTCGGCGCCGATGAAGATCAGGAAAATCATGGCCGAGCTCTCGGCGGTGGCGTAGAAGCACTGGGTAAACTTTGCCCACGTCATCTCGCGCTTCATCAGTGCGGCCAGCAGTGTGGCCGCTGCGCCGACTGCTGCGCCTTCGGTGGGTGTGAAGTAGCCGAGGTAGATGCCGCCGAACACGAGCGTGAAAATCGCGCCGATCGGTGCAATGCCCAGCACCAGCGCCGGTGTGACCCGTTCGCGGCCACCGTCCACATCAGGGGCTTGTCCAGGCACGATACGCACATAGATGGCAATCGCCGCCACATAGCCGAGCATGGCGATCACGCCGGGCACCATGGCTGCGGCGAAGAGCTTGGCGATGTTCTGCTCCGTCAGGATGGCATAGATCACGAGCGGCACCGAAGGCGGGATCAGGATGCCCAGCGTACCGCCGGCAGCCAGCGTGCCCGTTGACAGCCGGCCCGAGTAGCCATGGCGCTTCATTTCAGGCAACGCCACGCTGGTGATGGTGGCGGCGGTGGCCACTGACGAACCGCAGATTGCACCGAAGGCGGCGCAGGCCAGCACCGAGGCCATGGCCAGCCCGCCCTTGAAGCCGCCCATGATGGCGGAAGCAAAACGGAACAGCGCCTTGCTGATGCCGCCCTGCGTGGCAAAGTGTCCCATCAGGATGAACAGCGGAATTACCGAGAGGTCATAGCTGGCAAAGCGCGCGAACGCCTGCGCGTTCAGGAAGTTCGACAGCGGCCCCCAGCCGGTCTGCATCACATAGCCGGTGGCGCCTGCGACAAACATGGAAATCGAGATGGGCACACGCAGCGCCATCAGGACGAGCATGATGCCGAAGATGGCGAGGGCCAGTGCGATGGGGCTCATGGGTGCGCCTCGCTGCCTTCGGGAAACCCGAACCAGGTCTGCCACAGGGCGATCACAGCCGTCAGCACAAAGGGGGGCACCATGCCCGCATAGGCAATCCATTCGGGGAAGCCCAGAATCTGCGTCTCGGAATGCGTGGTGTATGAATTGAGGCCACCCAGCGACGTGCGCCAGGCCAGCAGGGCGAAAGTGGCCGCCAGCAGGAAGGCGCCGAAACGGTCCAGCCTGGCGTTGGTGCGGGCGCTGGCGCGGCTGGTGAAGAAATCCACAATGATGTTGCCGCGACGCACCTGGCAAAAAGGCATGAACAGCGCGATGGCCACGCCGGTGGCCACGCCTGTCAGTTCAAAGTCACCGACGATGGTGGCGCCGGTGGTGTTGCGGCCAATCAGGCTGGCACAGGTCATCAATGTGATCGCTGTCATCACGATGCCAGCGAGGATGGCGCAGGCCTTGGCCAGCGTGTCGAGCAGTTTCAAGCCTTGTCTCCGGCGCGTCCAGCGCGTTGGATGGTGTCGTTGCGTATTCTGCCTCGCCGCAGCCCACGGATGATCCGGGCTGGCGGATGCAGAACGGGGTGGCAGCAAGCCGTGGGCTGGCCAGCGTCAACCGGCTGCCCACGGAACGCCGCTTCAGACGACCTTGACCGTCAGCGTGCCCAGACCGGCCACGCTGCCCACCATGGTGTCACCTGCGATGACAGCCGCCACACCTTCGGGGGTGCCGGTGTAAATCAGGTCGCCGGGCTGCAGTTCCCATGCGGCCGACAGGTGCTCGATGGTTTCGCCAATGTTCCAGATCAGCTTGGAGACATTGCTGCGCTGGCGGTCCTTGCCGTCGACCTGCACATAGATTTCAGCCTGGGTCACGTCGCCGGCCTGTGCGGCTGGCGTGATGGGGCCGATGGGGGCGGAGAAGTCGAAGGCCTTGCCGATGCACCAGGGGCGGCCCTGTTTCTTCATCTCGCCCTGCAGGTCGCGGCGCGTCATGTCCAGACCCACGGCGTAGCCGTAGATGTGCTTGAACGCATCGGCCGCCGCGATGTTCTTGCCGCCGGTGCCGATGGCCACGACCAGCTCGATCTCATGGTGCAGGTTCTTGGTGAGGCTCGGGTAGGGAATGGTGCCGGTGGTGCCGGCCTCAACAGCCACAATGGCATTGGCCGGCTTCAGGAAGAAAAAGGGCGGCTCACGGCCGGTGAAGCCCATCTCCTTGGCATGCTCTTCGTAGTTGCGGCCCACGCAATAAATGCGATTGACCGGGAAACGGTCTTTCGAACCCACGACAGGCACGGAAACCGTGGCGGGGGGTGTTAGTACAAAGCTCATGACAACTTTTCCTCTCGGTGTATGCCCAGTGCCTGATGCACGGGGCGGTCTGAAAAACTGAACAGCACGCAACCTGGCTGCGAACGCAGCTCGGCAGTGTGCCACGACGGAATCACGAAATGGTCGCGCGGACCGAAATCGAAGGTCTGCACCGCATCGCCGCGGGTGATGGTGACGCTGCCGCGGCCCTCGACCACGCTGAACACGGCGCCATCGGTCTGGCGGTAAGGCTTGCCGTCGAAGCCGGCCGGCAGGCGCTGCATGAAGGTGGCCATGGTGGGCATGGGGTAGCCGCCGGTGGCCGGGTTCACATAGCGCAGCTTGACGCCGTCCCACGCGTCGACGTCATCGTGCGTTTCGAGCTGGTGCAGCGCCTCACGGGTACGGTCATAGGGGTAGCTGAAGATCGGCGAGGTCTGGCCGAAGGGCGCATTGTGCTGGGCATCAAAGCGAACCGGCAGCATGTTGGCCCCATAGCGCTGGTAGCTCATGCCTTCGGGTTTGGTCACCGGCTGCGATTTCGCGGTGCCGTTCTCGGCAAACCCGGCGTCAAAGAACTGCAGCATGGGGATGTCCAGGCCATCGAGCCAGACCACGGGGCCGTCGGCTTCCACCGTGCCGTCGTGGCCATGGTCATGCCAGGTCCAGCTCGGGGTGATGATGAAGTCGCCCGGCTTCATCTGGGTGCGTTCGCCATCGACCGCGGTGTAAGCACCGTGGCCATCGACCACAAAGCGCAGTGCGCTCTGGGTGTGGCGGTGGCTGGGGGCCACCTCGCCGGGCAGGATGACCTGCAGCCCGGCATACAGCGACTGGGTGATGCGCGACTGCCCGCGCAGCGCCGGATTTTCCAGAATCAGCACGCGGCGCACCGCTTCTTCAGAGGTGATCAGCTCGCCCGACTGCATCAGCCAGGGGTGAACATCGGCGTATTTCCACAAGGCCGGCTGGCAAGGCGTGTTGGGCGCCTGTGGCACCAGCGCATGCAGCACCTCCCAGAGCGGTGTCATGTTCTGCGCCGAAATGGCGTCGTAAAACGCCTTGCGCGCGGCTGGCGGTGGAGGAGGGGTCATGTCCATGGTGAACCTCGTTCGTACGTAGGGCGTGTCAGTGGAGGATCATTCCAGCCGGATGCCGCGCGACTGGATGATGCCGCCCAGCAGGGCTGCCTCATCCTTGACGCGGGCCTTCAGGCCTTCGGGCGAGGTGCCGGCAGCCTGCCAGCCCTGGTTGAACAGCTTTTGCTGCGTGTCGGCATCCCGGATGATGCGCGGCACCACGTCGGCCAGCCGCGCCTTCGCGGCAGCCGACAACCTGGCAGGGCCGATCAGGGCTGTCCAGACTTCCAGGTTGATGTTTTTCACGCCGGCGTCGGACAAGGGCGCTACCTCGGGCACCAATGCCGAACGGCCACTCGCCAGGCCTATGGCCTGCAACTTGCCCGAGCGCACATGCGGCATGGCCACACCGGGTGCGATCAGGCCCATCTGGATCTGTCCGCCCAGCATGGCGGTGACCATCTGCGGCGTGCCGGCAAAGGGAATGTGTTCGGGGGTCAGGCCCTGGGCCCGGCTCTTGATGAGTTCCATGCCCAGATGGGCGACCGAGCCGTTGCCCACCGAGCCGTAATTCCACTGGCTGCCGGCACGGCGTGCCGCGGCAAAAAACTCCGCGCCAGCGGGCAGGCTGGCCGGCACCACCAGCACCAGCGGCGCGGTCGTCAGCAGGGAGATGTAGGCGAAGTCGTGGGCCGGGTCGTAAGGCAGCTGGGGGTAGAGCTGCCTGGCCGAGGTCAGGTTGCCGTTGATGACGACGCCCAGGGTGTGGTCGTCCGTGGCCTTGGCCACCTGGTCAGCCGCGATGTTGCCGGAGGCGCCGGGCCGGTTGTCCACAATCACCGGCTGGCCGAGTGCCCTGGCCAGCGGTTCGGCCAGGGTGCGCGCTGCCATGTCGGGGGTGGAGCCACCCGGAAACCCCACCAGGATTCTGACCGGCCGGGTGGGCCAGGCGGCTGCGGCCGATGCAGCGCCTGAATTGTTTTCAGCGCGGGCCGGTTGGCCCTGCATGCCCAGCGCCAGCACGCACAGGGCGAACAGCCCTGCGCGTAAGGCCAGTCGCTTGGGAGGAGGGTGCGCGAGGGGATTCATGGCGTCTGCAAGGTGTCCAGGGCATCAAAACCATTATTGGAACAGTTTTGAAGGCTCGATTCCGTCGTACATCCACTTCAGGCCGGCAAAACCGGCGCTTTCGGTACCGCTCTGGAACATCTGGTTGCGCAGTTCACGCTGCACGCCGGCGGCGTGGTAGATATCGCCATAGAAGCGGGCCGTGAGCTGCACCCGGCCGGTGCGCAGGTAGCGGGCCTGCTGGTACTTCTGGAAGGCCCGGGTCACGTCGTCGCGGGTGAAGCGCAAGGCCTCGCGCAACACCACGGCGTCTTCAATGGCCTGGCCGGCACCTTGTGCCAGGTACTGCAGCATCGGGTGCGCGGCGTCGCCCAGCAGGGTCACGCGGCGGTCGGTCCAGTTCTTCACCGGCTCGCGGTCGCACAGCACCCACATTTTCCAGGTCTCGATCTTGCCGAGCAGTTCCTTGACCTGCGGGCAGGCCAGCGCAAAGCGCTCGTTCAGTTCGGCGGTGTCGCCAAAGGTGTTCCAGCCTTCGTCGTACTTGTTGCTGTGAAACACAGCCACCAGGTTGAAGAGCTCGCCGCGCCGCAGCGGGTAGTGCACCAGGTGGGTTTTTTCGCCACCCCAGAGGGTCACGTCGTCGTTCCAGAGGTGCGCAGGGACTTCCTCGCGCTTGAGCACGGCGCGGTAGGCAATGTGCCCCGACACGCGCGGTTTGCCGTCGCCGACGATGACTTCGCGGATCTTGCTCCACATGCCGTCGGCGCCCAGCAGTGCAGCGGCCTGCAGCGTCTCGCCGCCAGCCAGTTGCACGTTCACGGCGTCATGGGTCTGGGCGAAAGATTCCACGCGGGCATTGGTGCGCAGGGTGACGTTGGCTTGCGCCTGGCAGGCTTCCAGGAACACCTGGTGCAGGTCGGCGCGGTAGATCACGCCATACGGGAAGCCGTAAGTGGCGCGGGCCATGTCACCCAGTGGAACGCGCACCACCTTCTCGCCGGTACGCACATCGTTCATGCCCAGGCCAGGCGGGAAATACGCCACCCGGTTGATGGCCTCGGTGAGGCCCAGGTAGTCGAACATGCGGAAGATGTTGGGCCCGAGCTGGATGCCGGCGCCGATTTCGCCGAAGCTGGGGGCTTGCTCCAGCACCGTGACGGGGTGGCCGTCCTGCGCCAGCACCAGGGCTGCTGCCAGGCCGCCGATGCCGCCACCCGAGATGAGAAAGGGAGTTTTCTGAGCCATGCTGTAGAAGAGGATTGACGGTCGGATGGGAAGCCAGATGAAATGATAAGTATGCTTATGATATATCTTCTCGGGACATACCCTGAGCGCTCGGGGCCTGTTCACCCCATGGCCTCCGGGCTGCGATCAACAAGGCCCGGCGCGGCGTTGCCAGGCGTTGACGGCGCTCACCCCGCCTGCGTCTTGCGACGGACCCCTCAGGTCTGGTGCCTTTTGACGCGCAACGCATCTTGCAAAAATGGCGTGAACAGGCCCTAAACTTGCGCCATGGCTAAAAGTTTTAACTTCAGCGAGGCGCCCGGTCACCTGATCCGGCGGGCACAACAGTTGGCCGTGGCCATCTTCATGGAGGAGACGGCGGCTTTTGACGCCACCCCTGTGCAGTTCGCCATTCTCAACGCCCTCATCGACGACCCGGGCGAGGACCAGATCACGCTGTCCGGCCGGGTGGCGTTCGACCCGGCCACCTTTGGTTCAGTGATAGGCCGGATCGAGGCCAAGGGCTGGGTCAAGCGCGAGGCTGACCCGAGCGACAAGCGCCGCAAGCTGCTGTGGATCACGCCAGAAGGCGAGAAGGTGGCGCTTCAGATGAAGCGGGCCGCCAGCCGCGCCCAGCAGCGCATCCTGAGCCCGCTGGATGCCGAGGAAAGGGTGCAGTTTTCCCAGCTACTGAGCAAGCTGGTGGTCGGCCATGTCAACGCCGCCAAGGACTGACATGCGCCCGATGGCACCGGCCTCCGCCGGGGTTCCGGGCGCCCCTCAGGCAGATTTGGCCAACAGGGCGAAATGCTCCACGGTGGGCGGGCCGGCAAAGAACGGCCCGACGATGGCGCGCCAATCGGCAAACGCCGGGGACTGCCGGAAGTCCACCGTGTGGTTTTCCAGCGTCTCCCAGAAAATCTGCAGGATGTAGCGCTCGGGGCTTTCAATGCCCTTGTTCACCTTGTAGCCGTGAAAGCCCTTGGCCCTGGAGATCACGGTGGCTATCCCGCGCTGGATCGCCTCGTCGAAAGCGGCCTGCTGACCGGGGTGGATGCGGATATCGGCGAGTTCGAGAATCATCGGTTTTCCTGTCGTGGTGTCGGTGGATCGGTGGTGGCTGGCTGGCGGATGGCCGGATCCGAACGACTCGGTCCGGACCCTGCCGCAACAACTCGTGCAGGCTCGATACTGCGTCAGCGGCAACTCTACCGCCAAATCCGTCCATGGCGGCGGTGAGGTGAATCTGGAAGCTCAGCCGGCTGTGCGGCTTGCGCAGGGCCGCAGCCTAGGCCAAGATGCGGATGCCTGTCTAGGTAAAACCCGCTACGTATCAGCCCTATGAATGCCGCAAGTCAATGTGTCTAGTATCCGCTGGTCGGGCTGAAACCCATGGTTCTGTTGGATTCTGTTGGAGACACGCTGTGCAATATCTTTCATTTTTTGCCGGGGTAGCAGCCCTTGTCCTGATGACTTTCACCCAGAGTGCCGCGGCGCAGGAGCGTTACAGCGCTTCGGCCGATGGCCAGGAAATCACTGACAGCAAGACGGGGCTCATCTGGCGCCGATGCGCCGAAGGCATGAGCTGGAAGGGGCGTACCTGCACCGGAAAGGTCGCCTACTTCAACCAGTCGGAGGCCCATGCGCGCGCCGTTGCGCTTGCCTCTGCGACGGCCCAGTGGCGCTTGCCTGTTCTCAAGGAACTCTCCAGCATCGTGGCGGTGCGCGAGGCGGAGGAGGGCAAGGCGGCGATTGATCCGAACGCTTTCCCGGCCACACCGGTGGCCCGCTACTGGACCATCAGCACCAGCGGGCCGGGTTATTTCACCTATGTCGGATTCAGCGACGGCAGCGCGGGCGAAAGCCCGCGGTCTGCGCCGGGCGCGGTTCGGCTGGTCCGCAACGCGAAGTGATGTCTGCCGCCGCTCAGTCGGCAGCCACCTGCAGCACCAGCTTGCCGAAGTTCTCGCCGTTGAACAGCTTGAGCAGGGTTTCCGGGAAGGTCTCCAGCCCGACGACCACGTCTTCCTTGCTTTTCATCGTGCCTGCTTTCAGGTAGCCCGCCATTTCGGCCACACCGAGGTGGTAGCGGTCGGCATAGTCAAACACCACAATGCCCTCCATCCGCGCGCGGTTCACCAGCAGCGAGAGGTAGTTGGCCGGGCCCTTGACAGGCGTGGTGTTGTTGTACTGGCTGATGGCGCCGCAGATGATGATGCGTGCGCCGCGCGTGATTTTCGCCAGCACCATGTCCAGGATGTCGCCGCCGACGTTGTCGAAGTACACGTCCACGCCCTGGGGGCAGTGCTCTTTCAGGCCGGCGCGCACGTCGCCGTTCTTGTAGTCGATGCAGGCGTCAAAGCCCAGTTCCTTGACGACCCAGTCGCACTTGGCCTTGCCGCCGGCAATGCCGACCACGCGGCAGCCCTTGAGCTTCGCGATCTGGCCCACCGTCTGGCCCACGGCGCCTGCAGCGCCCGAGACCACCACGGTCTCGCCCGCCTTGGGCTGGCCGACTTCCAGCAGGCCGAAATAACCGGTCATGCCCGGCATGCCCAGCACGTTGAGCCAGGTGGTCAATCCCAGGCGCGGGTCGATCTTGAACATGCCGCTACGCTTGACCTGTTCCTGTGGAATCAGGCAGTACTCCTGCACGTCGAGGCCCGCGTTCACGTAGTCGCCCACGGCGAAGGCGGGATTCTGCGACGCGATGACCTTGCCCACGCCGCCGGCGCGCATCACCGCACCGATTTCCACAGGCGGGATGTAGCTCTTGCCTTCGTTCATCCAGCCGCGCATGGCCGGGTCCAGCGACAGGTAGAGCGTTTTGACCAGCACGCCGCCCGGTCCTGGTTCCGCGACCGGCTCGGTGGTGGATTGCCAGTTGTCGCGGGTGGGCAGGCCCACGGGCCGGCTGGCCAGGCGAATCTGGTGATTGGTAAGTTGGGCGATGGTGCTCATGGGGTGTCTCCGCTGAAGTGAATGTGTGACCCTGCGCATCGTAGCCATGGCGCTGCGACAGGTCAGTCGCGAAGGCGATTCACGCGGTTCAGCGGCGGCGACTGTGCCATGACCGCCGGGCTTTGGGTTTATGCTTTGCGCATGAAGCTCTACAACTATTTCCGCTCGTCCGCGTCTTTCCGCGTGCGTATTGCGCTGGGACTCAAGGGCCTGCCGTATGACTATATTCCTGTGCACATCGCCAGGGGTGAGCACAAGAAGCCGCCCTATGTGAACCTGTCGGCCGACACCCTGGTGCCGCTGCTGGAAGTCGACGGTGAAAAGCTGTCCCAGTCGATGGCCATCATCGAGTACCTGGATGAAACCCACCCCACGCCGCCGCTGCTGCCGGCCGATGCGGTGGGCCGTGCCAGGGTGCGTGCGCTGGCGCAGTCGATTGCCTGCGATGTGCACCCCATCAACAACCTGCGCATCCTGAAATACCTGGTCCACGTGCTGAAGGTAGACGAGGAAGCGAAGAACGCCTGGTACCGCCATTGGTGCCGGGAAGGGCTGGAGGCCTTCGAGCGGCAACTGGCCCAGTTGCCGCCATCGACCTTCTGCTACGGCGACACCCCCACGCTGGCCGATTGCTGCCTGGTGCCGCAGATCTTCAATGCCCAGCGCTTCAAGGTGAGCTTTGACGGCCTGCCGCGCACCATGGCGGCCCACGAGGCCTGCATGGCCCTGCCGGCCTTCCAGCAGGCGCAGCCCTCGGCCTGCCCGGACAACGAAGCTTGAGGGCTTGACCTTGACATTCCACAAGGATTGGCTGATCCCCGACTGGCCCGCGCCTGCAGGCGTGAAAGCCGTCTTCACTACCCGCGCCGGCGGGGTGTCGGCCGCGCCCTGGGACAGCCTGAACCTGGGCGATCATGTGGGCGACATGCCGGTGCATGTCAGCGCCAACCGGGCGCTGCTGTCGCGAGCCATCGATGCCCGGCCGGTCTTTCTGCGGCAGGTGCATGGCACCGAGGTGGAGCACCTGACACGTTGCACCGAGGACGGCACGGAGGCCGACGCCTGCGTGGCCGATGTCGCCGGGCTGGCCTGCACCATCATGGTGGCCGACTGCCTGCCTGTCTTGCTGGCCACGACCGATGGCGCGGTGATCGCCGCCGCACACGCCGGCTGGCGTGGCCTAGCCGGTACGGCCAATGGTGCCGGCGTGCTGGAGTCCACAGTGGCGCGCTTGAGCGCTGTGGCTGGGGAACACTCGAAAAGCGTACCGGGCATCATGGCCTGGCTGGGGCCGTGCATCGGCCCGTCGGCCTTCGAGGTCGGGGCGGAGGTCAAAGCGGCATTCGAGGCGGCCGATCCCGCCGCAGCGGCCTGTTTTGTGGCTCAAGCCGTTTCGGGGGACGCGGCGGAGGCGGGCCATGAAAAGTACCTGGCCGATCTGCCGGCCCTTGCCCGGTTGCGGCTGGCGGCGTTGGGGATCCGCCAGGTGCATGGCAACGACGGCAGCGCGCCGTGGTGCACCGTGGGCAATCCCTCAATGTTCTTTTCCCACCGGCGCGATGCTGGCCGCGGCGCCGGTGCCAACGGTTTCGGCACCACCGGCCGCATGGCCGCCAGCATCTGGCGGGAGTGACTGGCTGATGGGGCTTGTGGGCGTGGCATTTTCCTGTGCCGCCCCCGTGGTGCTGCCGGCCGTCGTCATGCTGCGGGCGCGTTCCTCCGCCTCGCGCTTTTTGACGGCCTTGTTGCGGGCGGGGCTACCCATCAGGTAAACCACCAATGCCGCTGGACCCACGCCATAGAGTACAAAGGTGACCAGGGCGCCGAGGACTGTTCCCGTGGTGTTGGTGGCTTCGGCCACGCTCATCATGAGCACGACGTAAATCCAGGCGATGACAATCAAATACATAAATCGTTGAGCCAGGTCAGTAAATCAAAAGAAAATCCTACGATACTGGGATTGCTAGGCGTATCAGACTGGATATGCAACAAAAGAGGCTCTTCCAGAGTCCTCCTGGAGATCGAGGAGACATCATGAATTCTGACGCAAGCTGGGCCCAGGCGGCCCAACAGTTCCAGGAAACCCTGGGGGCCGGTTGGCAGCAGGCCCTGGGTGCCTTTTCCGGCGCGGGCATGCCGCCCGGCTTCCCCCAGATCAGCCTGTCCCAATCCGGCAGTGCGCCACCGGTGCTGCAGTTTGATGCCGCGAAGCTGCAGGCGCTTCAGCAAAGTTATTTGACGGAAGCTGCCGCCTTGTGGAACCAGGGGCTGGTCGCCGGCAGCGAGGCGCCTGCCTTTTCGGATCGGCGGTTTTCGTCGGACGCCTGGAAAACCAACCCGGTTTCCAAATTCTCGGTAGCCGCCTACCTGCTCAATGCCCGCACCCTGATGGGTCTGGCTGACGCAGTGGAAGGCGACGAGAAAACCCGGGCGCGGGTGCGTTTTGCGGTGGAGCAGTGGATGGCCGCCGCGGCGCCGAGCAATTATCTGGCGCTCAATGCCGAGGCGCAGCAAAAAGCCATTGCGACACAGGGCGAGAGCATTGCCCAGGGCATCACCAACCTGCTGCACGACATCCGCCAGGGACATGTCTCGATGACCGATGAGCGTGTGTTCGAGGTGGGCAAGAACGTCGCCACCACCGAAGGCGCCGTGGTGTTCGAGAACGAGTTCTTCCAGCTGCTGGAATACAAACCGCTGACCGACAAGGTACATGAGCGGCCCTTCCTGCTGGTGCCGCCCTGCATCAACAAGTTCTATATCCTCGACCTGCAGCCCGACAACTCCTTCATCCGCTACGCAGTGGCGCAGGGGCACCGTACGTTTGTGGTGAGCTGGCGCAATCCCGATGAGTCCATGTCGGCCAAGACCTGGGACGACTACATCGAGCATGCCGCGATCCAGGCCATCCACGTGGTGCAGGACATCACCGGTGCCAAGACGCTCAATGCGCTGGGCTTCTGTGTGGGCGGCACCATCCTGGGCACGGCCCTGGCCGTGCTGGCGGCGCGGGGCGAAAAGCCGGTTGCCAGCGTCACCTTGCTGACCTCGCTGCTGGACTTCACCGACACCGGCATCCTGGACATCTTCATCGACGAGACCTCCGTCAAGTACCGCGAGGCGGAAATGGGGCAGGGCGGCCTGCTCAAGGGACAGGACCTGGCCTCCACCTTCAGCTTTTTACGGCCGAACGATCTGGTGTGGAACTACGTGGTCGGCAACTACCTCAAGGGCGAAACGCCGCCGCCGTTTGACCTGCTGTACTGGAACAGCGACTCCACCAACCTGCCGGGTCCGTTCTACGCCTGGTACCTGCGCAACACCTATTACGAGAACAACCTGATCCAGCCCGGCAAGGCCGTGGTGTGCGGGCAGAAGATCGACCTGCGCAAGATCGACATGCCGGTGTACATCTATGGCTCGCGTGAAGACCACATCGTGCCCATCGGCGGCGCCTATGCCTCGACGCAGCAGTTGCCGGGTAAAAAGCGCTTCGTCATGGGTGCTTCGGGCCATATTGCGGGCGTCATCAACCCGCCGGCCAAGAACAAGCGCAGCTACTGGACCAACGACAAACTGCCCGCGGGCAAGTTTCCACCAGCCTCGGCCGACTGGCTGAAAACCGCGACCGAGCACCCCGGCAGTTGGTGGACCGACTGGGCCGCCTGGCTCAAGGGCCATGCCGGCAAACAGATCACAGCGCCCAAAACCTATGGCAGCCGCACCCACAAGGTCATCGAACCGGCGCCCGGCCGCTACGTCAAGGTCAAGGCCTGACCGCGCGGCGGCTTCGTCACTCCACCATCACCCACTCACTTCACCACAAGGATCACCCCATGGAAGACATCGTTATCGTTGCAGCGGGCCGGACGGCCGTTGGCAAATTCGGCGGCTCGCTCGCCAAGATTCCTGCCACCGAACTCGGTGCAGCCGTCGTCAAGGCGGTGCTGGAGCGTTCCGGCCTGAGCGCCGACCTGCTGGGTGAAGTCATCATGGGCCAGGTGCTCACCGCTGGCGCTGGCCAGAACCCGGCGCGACAGGCGGTGGTCAAGGCGGGCTTGCCTCATGGTGTGCCCGGTCTGACCATCAACGCCGTGTGCGGCTCGGGGCTGAAAGCCGTCATGCTGGCAGCCCAGGCTGTGGCTACCGGCGACAGCGAGATCGTGATTGCTGGCGGCCAGGAAAACATGAGTGCGGCGCCTCACGTGCTCAATGGCTCGCGTGACGGCCAGCGCATGGGCGACTGGAAGATGATCGACTCGATGATCGTGGACGGCCTCTGGGACGTCTACAACCAGTACCACATGGGCATCACGGCAGAGAACGTGGCCAAGAAATACGGCATTGACCGTGCATCCCAGGACGCGCTGGCGCTGGCCAGCCAGACCAAGGCGGCGGCAGCGCAGGACGCCGGCAAGTTCAAGGACGAGATCATCCCCATCAGCATTCCCCAGAAGAAGGGTGATCCGGTGGTGTTTGCCGCCGACGAATTCATCAACCGCAAGACCAATGCGGAAGGCCTGGCAGGCCTGCGCCCGGCCTTTGACAAGGCCGGCGGCGTCACGGCCGGCAATGCATCGGGCATCAACGACGGTGCTGCGGCCGTGATGGTGATGACGGCGAAGAAGGCGGCTGCCCTGGGCCTCAAGCCCCTGGCACGCATTGCCAGCTATGCCACCACCGGCCTCGACCCGGCCTACATGGGCATGGGCCCGGTGCCAGCCTCCACCAAGGCCCTTCAGCGCGCGGGCTGGAAGCCGCAGGATCTCGACCTGCTGGAGATCAATGAAGCCTTTGCCGCACAAGCCTGCGCCGTGAACAAGGAAATGGGCTGGGACACCAGCAAGGTCAATGTCAATGGCGGGGCGATTGCCATCGGCCACCCGATCGGTGCGTCCGGCTGCCGCATCCTGGTGACGCTGCTGCACGAGATGGCGCGCCGTGATGCGAAGAAGGGCATCGCCAGCCTGTGCATCGGTGGCGGCATGGGGGTTGCCCTGACACTGGAGCGTTGAATTTCAGATAGATTGATCGCAGACGGCTTGCCGTCTTTTGAATTCGGGCTGGTTCGGCTGCAAATCGCTACTGAATTCATGGCATGAAAAACTGAACAGGAGAACACTATGACAAAACGAGTAGCGTATGTGACGGGTGGCATGGGCGGCATCGGTACCGCCATCTGCCAGCGGTTGGCCAAGGACGGCTTCACGGTGATCGCGGGCTGCGGCCCGACCCGTGACTTCGCCAAATGGCTGGACGAGCAGAAAGCCCTGGGCTACTCCTTTTACGCGTCTGTGGGCAATGTGGGTGACTGGGACTCCACCGTGGCCGCCTTCGACAAGGTCAAGGCAGAGCACGGCCACGTCAGCGTGCTGGTGAACAACGCCGGCATCACCCGCGACGGCCAGTTCCGCAAGATGAGCAAGGCCGACTGGGACGCCGTAATCTCGACCAACCTGAACAGCATGTTCAACGTGACCAAGCAGGTCATCGAAGGCATGATCGAATCGGGTTTCGGCCGCATCGTCAACATCTCGTCGGTCAACGGCCAGAAGGGGCAGTTCGGCCAGGTCAACTATTCCACCGCCAAGGCGGGCCTGCACGGCTTCACCATGGCGCTGGCGCAGGAAGTGGCGGCCAAGGGTGTGACGGTCAACACCGTCAGTCCCGGCTATATCGGCACCGACATGGTCAAGGCCATTCGCCCCGACGTGCTGGAGAAAATCGTGGCGGGCGTCCCGGCCAAGCGGCTGGGCCAGCCGGAAGAGATTGCGTCCATCATCTCGTGGATCGCGTCGGACGAAGGTGGCTACGCCACCGGCGCCGACTTCTCGCTCAACGGTGGCTTGCACATGGGCTGATGCCCTCGGCAACCCGCTTCCAATTGGTCAAACCCGCTTCGGCGGGTTTTTTCATGTCTGTCTCAGGTGTGGCTTGCTGCACGCTGGCGCAGCACGGCCGAGCGGACCAGCGGCAGGCGGTCGTTGCCGAAGTACATGTCGTCGCCGACAAAGAATGTGGGGGCGCCGAAGGCGCCGCGACGGATGGCTTCGTCGGTGTTGGCCTTGAGTTGCTCCTTGATGCCGGCTTCTGCGATGCCGGCCAGAAACGCGCTAGCGTCCACGCCCACGCTGCGGCAGACAGCGGCGAGCACCTCGTCCTGCGAGATGTCTTCTTCCCGGGTGAAGTAGGCCGCAAACACCGCTTCGATGAACGGCAGGTAGTGCGCCTTGGCGGAAGCATCCTGGGCGATCCAGAGGCAGCCGCGCATGGCCTTGACGCTGTTGACCGGGAACACCTTGGGCGGGAAACTGATCGACAGGCCGTACTCGCGTGCGTTGTCCTGCACATCCTTGAGCATGTAGCGGTTTTTGGGCGCGTTCATGTCCTCCCGCGAGGTGTAGATGCCCTTGTTCACGCTGTTGAAAATTCCGCCGACCAGCACCGGCCGCCAGCGGATGGGCTCGTCCAGCGCGGCGGCCAGCGGCTGGATGTTGCGAAAGGCGATGTAGGTCCAGGGGCTGGAGCAGTCAAAAAAGAATTCGATCATGGGTGTCTCTCGGGGGCTTGTGGTGGGTGAAAAGATGCAAAGGATCACGAAGGCGCCTGGTGCCGGCCCTCACGCACGCTCTGGGCCGTCTGGCCGAAGAGTGCCTTGCGCGCCTCGTCGGTCAGTGCCGGTGCGCGCAGTGCCTTGCCGAGATCCAGCCCTTTTTTGACGGCGGGGCGCTGGAACAGTGCGTCGTACCAGCGCTGCACATGCGGAAAGCGGGCGAGGTCCACCTGCTGCGCCTTGTGCGTGCGGACCCACGGAAAAATCGCCATGTCGGCAATGGAGTAATCGGCGCCGGCCACAAAAGCCTGTGTACGCCCCAGCTGGGCATCCAGCACGCCATATAGACGGTCCACTTCCTTGCCATAGCGGTCAATGGCGTAGGGCAGCTTCTCAGGGGCGTAGAGCAGAAAGTGCCCGTTCTGCCCGGCCATGGGCCCGAGGCCGCCCATCTGCCACATCAGCCACTGCATCACCTGAAAGCGCGCCCGCACACCCCGGGGCAGGAAACGCCTGGTCTTCTCGGCCAGGTACAGAAGGATGGCGCCGCTCTCGAAGATGGCGACGGGATCACCCCCGCCTTCGGGCGCATGGTCCACCAGGGCCGGCATCCGGTTGTTGGGGCTCAGGGCCAGAAATTCAGGCGAGAACTGCTCGCCCTTGCCGATGTTGATGGGGCAGAGGGTGTAGGGCAATCCGCACTCCTCCAGCATGATGGATATTTTCCATCCGTTGGGGGTGGGCCAGTAGTAGAGGTCAATCATGGTGTGCAGGGTTGGGAGGGGTTGTCAGATCCACTGGGCCAGCTGTGGTTGGCTTTGCCGGAGCCGTATGGCTTCGGGGCCATCAGGCTGCATCATCCGGAAATCGGCAAAGTCAAAACCCGGGCCGACCACGCACGCGACCAGGGTGTGTGGCTGGTCGGACTCGGGGCGCGGCTGTGCCGCCTGCCACAGCCCTGCAGGCACGACGCACTGGGGCTGCATCGACGCGTCCTTGCTGGGAGCTAGTTCCAGCGGACCGATGACGGTGTGAATGGCCTGTCCGGCCTCTGCATGCCAGGTCCAGAGGTTCAGCGCCGCGCCTTCCAGATGCACCCACACCTCGTCCGACAGCACCTGGTGCCAGCGCGAGTGCTGGCCCGCGGCCAGCAGGAAGTAAATAGAGGTGAGGGCGGCGCGCGGAGGCCGCCCGTCCATGGGCGTGACCTGTCCGGACGACCGGAACACCTCGCGGTACCAGCCGCCTTCCGGGTGCGGCAAGAGTTGCAACTGTTCGATGCGCTGGCGTGTGCGTTGCCCGGGCAGGGGAGACGGGTTCAGGGGCATGGGCCTCAGTGTGCCTCAAACCCGGCGCGCCACCAGGCCGCCCGGTGTGCCGCCTGCCGCCACGCGCGCGGATTACTCGAGGTCTTCAATCGCCAGCAGGTGGTAGCGCTGGGCATAGGAGAAGGGGCGCTCGCGTACGAGCTTCATCAGCGCCTCTGTGGCGTCGTCCGAGTTGACCGCCACCATCAGGGCGTGGTCGCCATCCTGCGCCAGATCGATGTATTTGCGGACGGTGGCGCTCTCCGTTCCCACGCCCGGCAGCGCGAGATCGGCATGGTGCCCCTCGACCTGGCTGATCTTGCTCAGGATGTCGTCCGGTGTAAGCAGCATGATGTCGGTGCTTTGGCCTGCGAACGCCTCGGCCACACGCCTGGCGTCTTCCACATCAGGAAACATGATGAAGGCGTAACCCTTGGGATAGAACACGCCGCCCAGGCTCAACATCTTGGGGGTGAGTACAAAGTCTTTCATGGCAGCCCTTTCGTGCGTTGTAAGCCCTCATTCAAGCGCAAAAAGAGCCTCTTGCCAATCAGCAGCAGCGGCATGTGCGTGTCGGACACGGGCCTTTCGCTGCAGGGTTTGTGCCCAGCGGGTTGCGGCCGGCTCAGGGCATCTCTTCCATACGCACCGTCGGGTCGGCCATCACGCGCACGGTGCTTTGCAGGTCCGGAAGGATGCGATTGGCAAAAAAGCTGCTCTGGGTGTCGGGCTCCAGGGCGGCCAGTGCCAGATTGGCCAAAGGCTGGTTCAGCGGCACAAAAAAACTGCCGCGGGGCACGTCCACCACGCCGCGGGTGATGCTGACCTGCACCTTGATGGTGGGCCCTGCCGCCGCCTCACTGCCGGGAATCGTGCCACGTACATCCTGCCGTTCGCCTTCGGAGCGGCCGGTTTCCTGGTAACTGTCGCCCAGCATCGAGCCGGCCTCGACCACGCGCATGACCTGCACGCCTTGCAGCCGAAGCCGCTCCACCGCACCGGTCGAGCCGGCTGCCAGCCAATAGCCGCAAGGCCGGGCTCGGGTCTTGAGCGAGCGCAGGGCGAGTGCCGAGTCCCAGTCCACCATCACCGGGCGGTCGGCGCCGGTGGCCGGGTCCAGCATCACGAGCTCGTAGCGCGCCGGCGTGGCACCGGCTTCAATCACTGCTTCGCCCTTGCAGGCTTGTGCGCTGGTGTCTTTCTCAAGGTAGGGACGGAGCTGGCCCAGTTCGCTGGCGCGTTGCGCGGTGCTGGCCAGCACGCTGGTGATCGCGGTGACATGGGTGTGGACTCGGCGCTGCAGGTGCAGCCGCCCGATACCGACACCGCGGGTTTCCACCAGCAGGCTCACGGCGTTCTTCAGGCCATTGACGTTGCGGCCGGTGTCCGGTTGCGTGCCGCCCATGGAGATTTTCCTGTCGGCCAGATCCGTGGAGGTGGTGTAGTACCACTCGCTGCTCAGGCCCTGGGCTTTCAGCGCCGCCAGCATCGGCCGGCGGTACCACTCTTCTGACGCCTTGGTCAGGAACTCTGGCAGGTTCGCCGTGGTCGCGTACTGGAACAGCGCGTCGAATTTCTGGATGGTCCCGAATTTCTCGAGGTAGCGGCCCACCACCGTGTATTCATGCGAATCCACGACCACCGTGGGGTGGTAGTCGCGATGCAGTCTGGCCAGCGACTGGGCTTCAGGCGTACTCAGCAGCAGGTGGTCGCGGTTCATGTCCAGGCCGTTGGCCGTGACACGCCGGTCAGTGGCGGCGCCGTCCGGGTTGGCGCGCGGCACGATGATCACGTTGACGCGTTCCAGCACCGGTTGCAGCAGCCCCTGCGCCAGCTCACGGGCAATGACGAGCAGCGCCTCGCTGCCGGCCGGTTCGTCACCGTGCTGCTGGCCGATGAGCAGTACGGTCGGGTGCCCGTTGGCCAGCACGGCGGTCGGGTCGGTGCCGGCGGCGCGGGTCAGCAGCAAGGCTTCAATGGGGTCGCCCCGCTGCGATGGCCCGATGGACAGCACGGCTGACTTGATGCCGGCGCGGGAGGCGGCGCTGGCCTGCTCGCGCAGCCAGGCCTGCATTTCACCGGCGCTGGTGTAGCTGCTGCGGCCCGCCTGAAGCCCCGGTGTGCTGTAGATCACCGCGGGTGCCGGAAAGCGCGCCGCCACGGCGGCACTGTAGGGCGGTGGGGCCGGGGCGGGGGAGGCGGTCGTTGCGGTGGGCGGTGGCGCCGGGTACAGCGGCGTCTGGGGCGAGACAGGCGTGACCCGAATGCCAGCCGACTCCGAGGGCCGTGGCGTCTGGGATGACGCACTGGGTGGCGGACCACCGGTGGGCCGCGTGGCCGTCGGCGTCCACGGCGGCAGTGGCACGGAGGTGCACGCGACCAATCCGGTGACGGCCAGCAGTGCCAGCAGGGACCGGCGGGCGTGGCGAGCCAGTGGCTGATGTGTCAGGAAAGGCGTGACCAGTAAGGATGGAGTTCTCATGCGGGGGTCCTGCGCGGCTTCATCGAAGGTGTCGGTGAGTTGCCGTCGTCATCGCGTGACAGGCAACGGTTTCCCCATGTTAACCGTGGCTCAACTTCCGGTGCCAGAGGCAAAGTGCGTGTTTCTGGGAAAATGGGGAATGTCCGACTTGTCCTTGCTCCCGCCTCTGACGCCGCCCGTTCCGCCGGCGCACCCCATGCAGCCCTGGCGCATGAGCGTGGCACCCATGATGGACTGGACCGATCGCCACTGCCGGTACTTCCATCGCCTGCTGTCCTCGCGTGCCCTGCTGTACACCGAGATGGTCACCACCGGTGCGCTGATCCATGGCGACGTTCCCCGCCACCTCCGTTTCAACGCCGAAGAGCACCCCGTGGCGCTGCAACTGGGCGGCAGCGAGCCGGCCGATCTGGCGCGCAGCGCGCAGCTGGGCGAGCAGTGGGGCTACGACGAGATCAATCTCAACTGCGGCTGCCCCAGTGAGCGGGTGCAGCGCGGTTCGTTCGGAGCCTGCCTGATGGCGGAGCCGCAACTCGTAGCCGATGGCGTGAAGGCCATGGTCGACGTAGTGAGCGTGCCCGTCACGGTCAAGCACCGCATCGGCATCGACAAGGTGGAAAGCTACGGGTTTGTGCGCGATTTTGTCGGCACGGTCAGCGAGGCCGGCTGCAAGGTGTTCATCGTTCATGCGCGCAATGCGTGGCTCAAGGGGCTCAGCCCCAAGGAGAACCGCGAGGTTCCGCCCTTGCGATATGACCTCGTGCACCAGCTCAAGCGCGAGTTTCCAGCGCTGACCCTCTGCATCAACGGCGGCATCACCACCGGCGAGCAGGTGGCGGCCCAGCTGCAGGAACTCGACGGTGTGATGATCGGCCGCGAGGCCTACCACAACCCCTGGTGGCTGGCCTCGTGGGACCGCCAGTTTCTGTCGGCCACGCCAACCCCGGCGCCGCATGAAAGCCTGACCCGTGAGCAGGTCGAGTCCGCCATGTGCGATTACATGGTGCGCGAGAAGCGCGACCACGGCACGCCGTGGAGTGCCATTGCACGCCACATGCTGGGCCTGCGCAACGGCTTGCCCGGTGCACGCCGCTGGCGCCAGGTCTGGAGCGACCACACCCTGCGCGATCTGTCTCCGCATGCGGTGATGGACCGTGCGCATGCCGCGTCCATGCCCTTTGAGTCGGCCGCGGAACCGGTGCATGCCTGATACCGCCGCACGCCAGACCCGGCTGGCCCTGACGCTGGTGTGGCTGGTGCCTGCGCTGTGGGCCATCAACTACATCGTGGCGCGCAAGGCGCCCGGCATCATCGGGCCCTACCTGCTGGCCCTGGGTCGCTGGGGCCTTGCGGCCCTGGTACTGCTGGCGCTTGCCGGGTCCGAGCTTTGGCAGCAGCGCCGGCATCTGGTCAGCATATGGGGCCAGTACCTGGTACTCGGCACGCTGGGCATGCTGATCTGTGGTGCCTGGGTGTACCAGGGCGCCCGCTCGACCGGTGCGATGAACATCTCGCTGATCTATTCGGCGTCCCCTGTGCTGATCGGCATCGGTTCGGTGCTGTGGCTGGGCGAGCGGTTTGTGATGCGGCAGGTGTTCGGTGTGATGCTCGCGCTTGGGGGTGTGCTGCACGTGGTGGTCAAGGGTCACTGGACCGCCTTGGCCGATGTGCAGTTCGTGGCGGGTGATGCCTGGATCCTGGCCGCCACCGTGGCATGGGCGGGCTATGCGCTGCTGCAGAAAAAATGGTCCAGTCCCCTGAGTGCCACCGCGCGGCTGGCGGCGATCTGCACCGGCGGTGTGGTGGTGCTGCTGCCGTTCACCGCCTGGGAGCTGCAGCAGCCCGGCATGACGCAGTGGGGCTGGCCAGCCCTGTGGCTGGTGGTGGTGGCGGCACTGGTGCCCGGCCTGGGAGCGTACTGGATTTATGGCTGGGCGCAGAAAGTGCTGGGCGCCAGCCGGGTGGCGGTGTCCCTCTACCTTGGGCCGCTCTATGCGGCCGGTGCCGCGTGGGTGTTGGGCGAACCACCGGGCTGGCATCACCTGGCGGGCGCGCTGCTGATTCTTCCGGGCGTGTTTCTGGTCACCAGCAGACCGGCACCGCCCGTGCCGTGTTCCGGGCGGTGATCGGGGGTGTGGAAAACATGTCCTCGAACCGGTGTTCTGCAGGTGCAATGCCAGGCAAGCTGCCGGCAGAAAGAGGCCGGCAACAGCGGAACTTTATGGCGAATCTGCTGTCGATAAATTATTCAATCGTGAGGTGTACATTCGAGTCATAGCGCGGTAACCTTGGAGCGAGTCTTCACCGGGGGTCATGCCCCTTGAGTTGCTGCGTGCGCAGGAGGTCCTATGGATGTCGTCCGCAATTTTCTGGCGCGTTACGAACAAACGCGGGAAGAAGAACTGTCCATCGAGGAATACCTCGACGCCTGCAAAAAAGACCCCCTGGTCTATGCGACGGCGGCGGAGCGGATTCTCGCGGCCATCGGAGCGCCGGAGATGGTCGACACCCGGCATGACCAGCGCCTGTCCCGGCTGTTCGGCAACAAGATCATCAAGATTTACCCGGCATTCCGCGACTTCTACGGACTCGAGGATCCGATCGAGCAGGTGGTGTCCTACTTCCGCCACGCCGCGCAGGGCCTGGAGGAGAAAAAGCAGATTCTTTACCTGCTCGGGCCCGTGGGCGGCGGCAAGTCGTCGATCGCCGAGCGGCTCAAGCAGCTGATGGAGCAGGTGCCTTTCTATGCGCTCAAAGGCTCACCCGTCAACGAGTCGCCACTGGGCCTGTTCAACAACGCCGAAGACGCTCCGGTGCTCGAATCCCAGTACGGCGTGGCGCCGCGCTACCTGCAACGGGTGATTTCACCGTGGGCCGTCAAGCGCCTCGAGGAATACGGGGGGGACATCCGCAAGTTCCGTGTCGTCAAGCGCTTTCCCTCCATCCTGAAGCAGTGCGCCATCGCCAAGACCGAACCCGGCGACGAGAACAACCAGGACATCTCGTCCCTGGTCGGCAAGATCGACATCCGCAAGCTGGAAACCTATGCCCAGGACGACCCGGACGCCTACAGCTACTCCGGCGGGTTGTGCCTGGCCAACCAGGGCCTGCTCGAATTCGTCGAGATGTTCAAGGCGCCGATCAAGGTGCTGCACCCGCTGCTCACGGCCACCCAGGAGAGCAACTTCAAGGGGACTGAAGGGTTCGGCGCCATTCCGTTCGACGGCATTGTGATGGCGCACTCCAATGAAAGCGAGTGGACGGCCTTCAAGGGCAACAAGAACAACGAGGCCTTCCTGGACCGGATCTACATCGTCAAGGTGCCGTACTGCCTGCGCGTTTCGGAGGAAGTCAGGATCTACGAAAAGCTGATCCGCAATTCCTCGCTGATGAACGCGGTCTGCGCCCCCGGCACGCTGAAAATCATGGCGCAATTTGCGGTGCTGACGCGCCTGAAGGAGCCGGAGAATTCCAGCATGTTCAGCAAGCTGCAGGTCTATGACGGCGAGAACCTGAAGGACACCGACCCTAAGGCCAAGAGCTACCAGGAATACCGCGACTACGCCGGTGTGGACGAAGGCATGAGCGGCATCTCGACGCGCTTTGCCTTCAAGATCCTGTCCAAGGTGTTCAACTTCGATTCCACCGAAATCGCTGCCAATCCGGTGCACCTGATGTATGTGCTCGAAAAGCAGATTGAGCGCGAACAGTTCCCGCCTGAAATCGAGCAGAAGTACCTGGCCTTCATCAAGGAAACGCTGGCGGTGCGTTATGCCGAGTTCATCGGCAAGGAAATCCAGACGGCCTACCTCGAGTCGTATTCCGAATATGGCCAGAATATTTTTGACCGCTATGTCACCTACGCCGACTTCTGGATCCAGGACCAGGAATACCGGGACACCGACACCGGCGAGATTTTCGACCGCTCATCGCTCAATGCCGAGCTGGAGAAAATCGAAAAGCCGGCGGGCATCAGTAACCCGAAGGACTTCCGCAACGAAATCGTCAATTTCGTACTGCGTGCGCGGGCCAACAATGCGGGCAAGAACCCGACCTGGACCAGTTACGAGAAGCTGCGGACCGTGATCGAGAAGAAGATGTTCTCGAACACCGAAGACCTGCTGCCGGTGATCTCGTTCAATGCCAAGGCCAGCGCGGACGAGCAGCAGAAACACGAGGACTTCGTCAACCGGATGGTCGACAAGGGCTACACCACACGGCAGGTCCGGTTGCTGTGTGACTGGTACCTGCGGGTTCGCAAGAGTTCCTGACGCGCCCGGCGTGTTGCAGCCGCGCCATCCGCACCAGACCGGAGATCAGCATGCTCCAGCAAGTCATCGACCGGCGCCTGTCGGGCAAGAACAAGTCCATCGGCAACCGCGACCGCTTTTTGCGCCGCTTCCGCGAGCAGATACGGGAAGCCGTTCGCCGCGCGGTCGCAGGCCGCAGCATCCAGGACATCGAGCAGGGGGAGGACATCACACTGCCGCGGCGCGATGTGTCCGAGCCCGTGTTTGGCCACGGGCCTGGCGGTATCCGCGAAATGGTCCATCCGGGCAACCGCGAATACGTGCGCGGTGATCGCATCGACCGGCCGCAGGGTGGGGGGGCGGGCGGGCCCGGGCCGGGCGCTGGCCAGGACGGGACCGACGACGACGATTTCGTGTTCCGCATCACGCGTGAAGAGTTCATGCAGTACTTCTTTGACGATCTGGCGCTGCCGCATCTGGTGCGGACCCAGCTTCTGCCCGATGCGCCAGACTGGAAGTCGCGGCGTGCGGGTTTCGTGTCCGAGGGAACGCCGACCAATCTGCATGTGGTGCGGTCGATGCGGGTGGCCTTGAGCCGGCGCATCGCCCTGGGCGGTGAAGCCCGGCGACAGTTGCGAGTGCTCGAGGCCCGGCTGGCCGAAGCATTGCGTCAGAGCCCGGGTCCGCCGCCCGAGGAGATCAGCGCGCTGAAAATGCAAATCGAGGCGCTTCACCGGCTGCTCAAGACGATCCCGTTCTTCGATCCATTCGACCTGCGCTACCGCAACCGGGTCCGTGTGCCGCTGCCCGCCGCCAAGGCCGTGATGTTCTGCCTGATGGATGTTTCGGGCTCCATGGACGAGGCGCGCAAGGACATTGCCAAACGGTTCTTCATCCTGCTTTACCTGTTCCTCAAGCGGCATTACCAGAGGACAGATGTCATCTTCATCCGCCACCACACCCAGGCCACCGAGGTCTCCGAAGAGGAGTTTTTCCGGTCGACCGAAACGGGTGGTACGGTGGTGTCGAGCGCCCTGATGCTGATGCACCAGATCATCCAGGCGCGTTACCCGTCCTCAGGCTGGAACATCTACGGGGCCCAGGCATCAGACGGTGACAACTGGCACGATGACTCTGCCAGGTGCCGTGAATTGCTGGTGGACAAATTGCTGCCGGTTGCCCGGTATTTCGCCTATGTGCAGGTAGGGGAGGAAAGCCAGAACCTGTGGGAAGAGTACGACCGTATCCTGGCTGCGAACGAAAACTTCGCCATGCGCAAGATCAGCACGCCTGCGGAGATCTACCCGGTGTTCCGGGAGCTGTTCAGGAAGGGCGCCAGCATATGACACCCACCGAATCTCGCCCGCCCGCTCCCACGCCTGCGGCGGATCGACCGGCGGGCGCGCGCGCCTGTCTGCCCTGCCCATCGGACTGGTCGTTCGAACTGATCGAGACCTACCACACGGAAATCGCCCGCATGGCCCGCTCGTTCGGCCTGGACACCTACCCGGTTCAGCTCGAGGTGATCACGGCCGAGCAGATGATCGATGCCTATGCGTCGGTCGGCATGCCGGTGAATTACCGGCACTGGTCCTTCGGCAAGCAGTTTATTGCGACTGAAAAAAGTTACCGCCGCGGGCAGATGGGGCTGGCCTACGAAATCGTGATCAATTCCGATCCCTGCATCGCCTACCTGATGGAGGAAAACACGATGCCGATGCAGGCGCTGGTGATGGCGCACGCCTGCTACGGTCACAACTCCTTCTTCAAGGGCAATTACCTGTTCTGCATGTGGACCGATGCCAGCTCGATCATCGACTACCTGGTCTATGCGCGGGCCTACATCACCGAATGCGAGGAGCACCACGGTTGGGAGGCGGTCGAGCAGTTGCTCGACTCCTGCCATGCGCTGATGAGCCACGGCGTGGACCGCTACCGGCGCTCACAGAAGCTGTCGCTGGCGGAAGAGGAAGCGCGCCGCAAGGACCGCGAGGCCTACATGCAGCAGCAGATCAATGACCTGTGGCGTACTGTGCCCAGATCAGCAGAGAAGCAGGCCGAGACGGTCAGCCGCCGTTTTCCGCCGGAGCCGCAGGAAAACATTCTTTATTTCATCGAGAAGAACGCGCCTCTTCTGGAGCCCTGGCAGCGCGAGGTGGTTCGCATCGTGCGCAAGATCGCCCAGTACTTCTATCCGCAGCGGCAGACCCAGATCATGAACGAAGGCTGGGCCACGTTCTGGCACTACACGCTGCTCAATGCCCTGTACGACGAGGGCCTGCTGACCGATGGCTTCATGATCGAATGCCTGATGTCTCACACCAACGTCATCTACCAGCCGCCGGTGACGCACCCGGGCTACAACGGCATCAACCCCTACGCCTTGGGGTTTGCCATGTTCAGCGACATCAAGCGCATTTGCCAAACGCCCACCGACGAGGACCGGCAATGGTTTCCCGACATCGCCGGCACCGACTGGCGCAAGGCCCTGGATCACGTCATGCGGCATTTCAGGGACGAGAGCTTCATCGGGCAATACCTCTCGCCGCATCTGATGCGGGAGCTTCGCCTGTTTTCCGTGGTCGATGATGCGAGTGCCACACAACTCGAAGTGGCGGCGATTCACGACGATGCGGGCTACCGGCATGTGCGCGAGGCGCTGTCGCGCCAGTTTGACCTGAGCTACCGGGAGCCAAACATCCAGGTCTGGAATGTGGACGTTCGCGGCGACCGCTCCCTGACCCTGCGCCATACCCGCCACAACGACAGGCCACTGGCAGACGAGGTCCAGGAGGTGCTCAAGCACGTCGCGCGGCTGTGGGGGTTCCATGTACTGCTCGAGAGTGTGGACAAGCACGGAAAAGTGCTGCAGCACTGGGAGGCGAGGTCCCACGCCTGACGGGGCCGCGCCACCGTCGGGCGGCATGCAAGCCCCGGGGCCGGCGTTTTCTGCGGCCTTAAGCCGCAGCCTCCAGCCCGCTCCTGAAGTGCTCTTGCATGCGCCGGGCGGTGGCGTCAGGGTCGCGGGCGAGCAGTGCGTCCATGATGGCGCGGTGTTCGGCCAGCGATTCCTCGATGCGCCCGCTCTTGAGCAGGGAATTGTGCCGGTTGAGCTTCATCACCTTGCGCAGATCGGCCACCATCTGGTCGCGCCAGCGGTTGTTGGCGATTTCCAGCAGACGCATGTGGAACTTCTCATTGATCTCGAAGAAACGCTCGCGGTCCCGGGTGGCTTTTTCCAGCTCTTGGTGCAGCGCCTGAAGTTCCTTGAGTTGCGCGTCGGTCGCATGGGTGGCCACCACGCTGGCGGCATCGCTTTCGAGCAGTGCCAGCAGGTGGTACACATCGGCCAGGTCGCGCTCGGAGACTTCCGTCACGTAGGCACCCCGGCGCACCTTCATGGTCACCAGCCCTTCGGTGGCCAGCACCTTCAGCGCTTCGCGCAAAGGGGTTCGGCTGATGCCGTACTCCTCGGCAAGCTTGAGTTCGTCGATCCAGCTGCCAGGAGTGAGCTCGCGGTTGAAGATGCGTTGGCGCAGCAGCTCAGCCACTTCTTCGTAAAGCGCTCGCGGTGTCAGTGAAACAGCAGCCATGGGGGGTCAGGTTGTCATGTGCAAAGGGTTCGCCCGCACCGGGATCTCCCGGCGGCCATCCCTCGGGATGCGGTCGGGCGGCGCGGATTTGATCTTACTTGAAACTGAATTTTGTATCAATAATTATAAATGATGTAAAATTTTCAGCGAATTCCGAGGCAAACCTCAAAGCAGGCGTACAACCTGATGGGGTCCGCAACGGGATGGCCCTTGCTCCGTTCCGTTTTTGCGTTCCCACCGCATCCAGCCCTGCACCTACTGCGCCATGAGCCCCAAAAACCCTGCTGTTCCTCCCGTGTCCCCTGCTTCCAGTCTGGAGGCCTGGGCCCAGGCTGCCGCCAAATCAGCCCCCGGTGGCGATGTGGATGCTCTGAACTGGCACACGCCCGATGGCATCCGCGTCAAACCGCTGTACACCGCCGAAGACCTGCAGGGCCTGCCGCACACCAACACGTTGCCAGGGTTTGAGCCTTTCATCCGCGGGCCGCAGGCCACGATGTATGCGGTGCGGCCATGGACGATTCGCCAGTACGCCGGCTTTTCCACCGCCGAAGAGTCCAACGCCTTCTACCGCAAGGCGCTGGCGGCTGGCGGGCAGGGCGTGAGCGTGGCGTTTGACCTGGCCACCCACCGCGGCTACGACAGCGACCACCCCCGCGTGACCGGTGACGTCGGCAAGGCCGGCGTGGCGATCGACAGCGTCGAGGACATGAAGATCCTGTTCGACCAGATCCCGCTGGACAAGGTCAGTGTGTCGATGACGATGAACGGCGCGGTGCTGCCCGTGCTGGCGGGCTACGTGGTGGCCGCCGAAGAGCAGGGTGTGTCGCAGGCGCAGTTGAGCGGAACCATACAGAACGACATCCTCAAGGAGTTCATGGTCCGCAACACCTACATCTACCCGCCCGCGCCCAGCATCCGCATCATCGGCGACATCATCGAGTACACGGCAAAGAACATGCCGAAGTTCAATTCGATTTCGATCTCGGGTTACCACATGCAGGAAGCCGGCGCCAACCAGGCGCTCGAACTGGCCTTTACCCTGGCCGACGGCAAGGAGTACGTGAAGACCGCACTGGGCAAAGGCCTGGATGTGGACGACTTTGCCGGCCGCCTGAGTTTCTTCTGGGCCATTGGCATGAACTTCTATCTGGAAGTGGCCAAGATGCGGGCCGCGCGCCTGCTGTGGTGCCGCATCATGAAGGGCTTCAGCGCGAAGAGCCCCAAGTCGCTGATGCTGCGCACGCACTGCCAGACGTCCGGCTGGAGCCTGACCGAGCAGGACCCGTACAACAACATCGTGCGCACCACCATCGAGGCCATGGCCGCAGTGTTTGGCGGCACCCAGAGTCTGCACACCAACAGCTTCGACGAAGCGATTGCATTGCCCACCGAGTTTTCGTCGCGCATTGCCCGCAACACCCAGCTCATCATCCAGGAAGAAACCCACATCCCCCATGTAATCGACCCCTGGGCCGGCAGCTACATGATGGAAAAGCTCACCCAGGACATGGCCGACGCCGCCTGGGCCATCATTGAGGAAGTCGAGGCCATGGGCGGCATGACCAAGGCCGTGGACAGCGGCTGGGCCAAGCTGAAAATTGAAGCAGCAGCAGCCGAAAAGCAGGCGCGTATTGACAGCGGCAAGGATGTGATCGTTGGCGTCAACAAATACAAGCTCAAGACTGAAGACGCGGTGGATGCCCGCGACATCGACAACGTCGCGGTGCGCGAGGGTCAGATTGGACGCCTGAAGGTCATCAAGGCCCGGCGCGACAATGCCGCTGTGGAGGCCGCGCTGGATGCCCTGACCGCCGCGGCTGAAACCAATAGCGGTAACTTGCTGGATTTGAGCATCAAGGCCATCCGCCTGCGCGCCACGGTGGGCGAGGTGAGCGATGCGCTGGAAAAAGTTTACGGGCGCCATCGCGCCGATACACAAAAGGTGACTGGTGTGTACGCAGCAGCCTATGACTCGGCCGAAGGCTGGGAAAACCTCAAGACCGAAATCAACGCCTTCGCCGAAGCCCATGGCCGCCGGCCGCGCGTGATGATCTCCAAGCTTGGCCAGGACGGCCACGACCGCGGTGCCAAGGTGGTGGCCACGGCCTTTGCTGACCTGGGCTTCGACGTGGACATGGGTCCGCTGTTCCAGACCCCCGAAGAATGCGCCCGCCAGGCCATCGAGAACGATGTGCACGCCGTCGGCGTGTCGACGCTGGCCGCCGGTCACAAGACACTGGTGCCGGCCATCATTGAAGAGCTCAAGAAGCAGGGCGCTGATGACATCATCGTGTTCGTCGGCGGTGTGATTCCGCGGCAGGACTACGAGATGCTGTATGAAGCGGGCGTGAAGGGCATCTACGGCCCGGGTACGCCGATTCCGGCCAGTGCGAAGGATGTGCTGGAGCAGATCAAGAAGGCCTTGGCTTAATTCTCAATCCGTTCGGGCTGAGCCTGTCGAAGCCTCTTCTATAAAACCACGTGAAGCCCTTTTTTGTTTATCTGCTGAAGTGTTCTGACGGTACGTACTACTGCGGGCACACGGATGACCTCGATGCGCGCATGCAGCAGCATGGGGAGGGCTTGATTGGCTACACGTCGACGCGCAAGCCGGTTGTGTTGGTTTGGCAGGGTGAGTTTGAGGCGCGTGAAGGTGCAATTGCGTTTGAGCAGCAAATCAAGGGGTGGTCGCGAGCGAAGAAGGAAGCGTTGATTCGCGGGGATTGGGAATTGATCAAGACATTGGCTCGTTCCACTCCCACCGTTCGGGCTGAGCCTGTCGAAGCCCCTGCACAAGCTCAGGACGGGCGGATGGAGGAGACAAGCCCTTCGACAAGCTCAGGGCGAACGGATGAGTTGCTACAAGCGGTTCTGGCCGGTGACGCCATCCGCCAACGCCGCGCCATCGCCAAAGCCATCACCCTGCTGGAATCCACCCGCGCAGACCACCGCGCGCAGGGCGACGAGTTGCTCACCGCTTTGCTGCCCCACACTGGTCAGTCGTTTCGCATCGGCATCAGTGGCGTGCCGGGTGTTGGCAAGTCCACCTTCATCGAGGTACTGGGCCTGCACCTGATCGCGCAAGGGCATCGCGTCGCGGTACTCACCATCGATCCGTCCTCCAGCGTGTCGGGCGGCTCCATCCTCGGCGACAAGACGCGGATGGAAAGGCTCTCCGTCCACGAACGTGCCTACATCCGCCCCAGTCCCAGCAGCGGCACCCTGGGCGGCGTGGCCGAGAAAACCCGCGAGGCGATGCTGGTGTGTGAAGCAGCCGGCTACGACATCGTCATTGTCGAGACCGTGGGCGTGGGCCAGAGTGAAACCGCGGTGGCCAACATGACCGACATGTTCGTGCTGATGCAGTTACCCAACGCCGGCGATGACCTGCAAGCGATCAAGAAGGGTGTGATGGAGCTGGCCGATCTGGTGCTGATCAACAAGGCCGATCTCGATGCTGACGCCGCCATGCGGGCCGAAGCGCAGATCACCTCGGCCATGCGCCTGTTTGGCCTCGTCAACAACGCCATGGGCAAGGAGCAGGCCGCCACCTTTGACCAGCACTGGCACCCCCGGGTGCTGCAGCTCAGTGCGCTGCACAACAAGGGTGTCGATGCCTTCTGGGCGGCGGTGACGCAGTTCCGTGACCTGCAGAACCGCGATGGCCGCCTGGCGGAACGCCGGCGCCAGCAGTCGCTTGCATGGATGTGGGAGCGCATTGACGCGGGACTGAAGCAGGCGTTCCGGCATGACCCAGCCGTCAGCGCACTGCTGCCCATCATCACCACGCAAGTGGCCAACGGTAGTCTGCCGGCTTCCACCGCAGCGCGGCAGCTGCTGCGGGCTCAGCTGAAACAAAGCCTCTGAGCGATTCCATCGACGGTGCGATCAAAAAATATCCAGCAACGGGAAACACACCATGCAAGACATCCTTGAACAACTCGAAAAAAAGCGCGCCGCCGCACGGTTGGGTGGCGGCCAGAAGCGCATTGATGCGCAGCACGGCAAGGGCAAGCTGACGGCGCGCGAGCGGCTGGAGCTGCTGCTCGATGAAGGCACGTTCGAAGAATGGGACATGTTCGTCGAGCACCGCTGCACCGACTTCGGCATGGAAAACAACAAGGTGCCTGGCGACGGCGTGGTCACAGGCTACGGCATGATCAACGGGCGCCTGGTATTCGTGTTCAGCCAGGACTTCACAGTATTCGGCGGTGCGCTCAGCGAAGCCCATGCAGAGAAAATCTGCAAGGTGATGGACCAGGCCATGAAGGTCGGCGCGCCGGTGATCGGTCTTAATGACTCGGGCGGCGCCCGCATCCAGGAGGGCGTGGCGTCGCTGGGCGGCTATGCCGATGTGTTCCAGCGCAACGTGATGGCCAGCGGTGTGATTCCGCAGATCAGCATGATCATGGGGCCCAGCGCTGGGGGGGCGGTGTACTCGCCGGCCATGACCGACTTTATCTTCATGGTCAAGGACAGCTCCTACATGTTCGTCACCGGCCCCGAGGTGGTGAAGACGGTGACGCACGAGGAAGTCAGCGCCGAGGAACTGGGCGGCGCCATCACCCACACCACCCGCAGTGGCGTGGCCGATCTGGCATTCGAGAACGATGTCGAGGCGCTGCTGATGCTGCGCCGCCTCTACAACTACCTGCCGCTGAACAACCGCGAGAAGGCGCCTGTGCGCCCCAGCGCAGACCCGGCCGGGCGCATGGACCTGAGCCTCGACACGCTGGTGCCCGAGAACCCGAACAAGCCCTATGACATGAAGGAGCTGATCGTCAAGACGGTGGACGACGGCGACTTTTTCGAGATTCAGCCCGAGTACGCCAAGAACATCATCATCGGCTTTGCCCGCATGGAAGGCCAGTCGGTCGGCATCGTGGCCAACCAGCCGCTGGTGTTGGCGGGTTGCCTGGACATCAAGAGCTCCATCAAGGCCGCCCGCTTTGTGCGGTTTTGTGATGCCTTCAACATTCCGGTCATCACCTTTGTCGATGTGCCCGGCTTCATGCCCGGCACCAGCCAGGAATACGGCGGCATCATCAAGCACGGCGCCAAGCTGCTCTATGCCTACGCTGAATGCACGGTGCCCAAGATCACCGTCATCACCCGCAAGGCCTACGGTGGGGCGTACGACGTGATGGCTTCCAAGCACCTGCGCGGCGACGTCAACTTCGCCTGGCCGAATGCCGAAATCGCGGTGATGGGCGCCAAGGGCGCGGTGGAGATCATCTTCCGCGAAGACAAGGGCGACCCGGCCAAGCTGGCGGCCAAGGAGGCCGAGTACAAGGCCCGTTTTGCCAACCCGTTTGTGGCCGGTGCCCGCGGTTTCATCGACGACGTGATCCTGCCGCACGAGACCCGCAAGCGCATTTGCCGCTCGCTGGTCATGCTCAAGGACAAGAAGCTGGAAAACCCGTGGCGCAAGCACGGCAACATCCCTTTATGACTGGCACACCCCGTGGCTGCGCGCACTTCGTGTCGCTTGCCTCCCCCTTGCAGGGGCAACACCTGCGGCCCGGCAAAGCCGGTTCCGCGGTGTTCGCTTGAAGGGAATCAGTTTTCGAAAGCATGTATATGTTCACAAAAATTCTCATCGCCAACCGCGGCGAAATCGCCTGCCGCGTCATCCTCACTGCCCGCAAGATGGGCATCAAAACGGTGGCCGTGTATTCCGATGCCGACAAGGATGCACGGCACGTCGAGCTGGCCGATGAAGCCGTCAACATCGGCCCGGCGCCCAGCCGCGACAGCTATCTGCAGGCCGAGAAGATCATCGCGGCCTGCAAGCAGACCGGCGCGCAGGCGGTGCATCCGGGCTATGGCTTTTTGAGCGAGAACGCCGACTTCGCCAAGCGCGTCGAGGAGGCGGGCATCACCTTCATCGGCCCCAAGCACTATTCGATTGCCGCCATGGGCGACAAGATCGAGTCGAAGAAGCTCGCGGGCACGGCTGGCGTGAACTGCATCCCCGGCGTCAACGACGCGATTGAAACCGCCGAGAAGGCGGTGGAGATTGCCCGGGGCATCGGCTACCCGGTGATGATCAAGGCCAGTGCCGGCGGTGGTGGTAAGGGCCTGCGGGTGGCGTACAACGACAAGGAGGCACTCGAAGGCTTCACCAGTTGCCGCAACGAGGCACGCAACAGCTTTGGCGACGACCGGGTCTTCATCGAGAAGTTTGTCGAGGAACCGCGCCATATCGAGATCCAGCTGATTGGCGACAGTCACGGCAATGTGATCTACCTGAACGAGCGCGAATGCTCCATCCAGCGGCGGCACCAGAAGGTGATCGAGGAAGCACCGTCGCCCTTCATCAGCGACGCCACGCGCAAGGCCATGGGCGAGCAGGCGGTGGCGCTGGCCAAGGCGGTGAAGTACCAGAGCGCAGGCACGGTCGAGTTTGTGGTCGGCAAGGACCAGAGCTTTTATTTCCTGGAGATGAACACCCGCCTGCAGGTGGAGCATCCGGTCACCGAGTGCATCACCGGCCTGGACCTGGTGGAGCTGATGATCCGCGTGGCTGCCGGCGAAAAGCTGCCGCTGGCGCAGAAGGACGTGCAGCGCAAGGGCTGGGCCATCGAATGCCGCATCAACGCGGAAGACCCGTTCCGCAACTTCCTGCCCTCGACCGGGCGGCTGGTGCGCTTCCAGCCACCGCACCAGACCATGTTTGCGGCTGACCCAGACCAGCTGATGGGTGTGCGGGTCGACACCGGTGTGCAGGACGGCGGCGAGATTCCGATGTTCTATGACTCGATGATTGCCAAGCTCATCGTGCACGGCAAGGACAGGTTGGACGCCATCGCCAAGATGCGCGCGGCGCTCAACGCCTTTGTCATCCGCGGCATCAGCAGCAACATTCCTTTCCAGGCCGCGCTGCTGGCGCACCCGAAGTTTGTCACCGGCGACTTCAACACCGGCTTCATCGCCGAAAACTACGGCAAGGGCTTTCATGCCGAGGACGTGCCGCACGACGACCCCTCGTTCCTGGTCGCGCTGGCAGCCTATGTGAACCGGCGCCTGCTCGGTCGCGCAGCAGGCATCAGCGGCCAGTTGCCCGGTCACGGCGTGACGGTGGGTGAGGAGTTTGTGGTGGTGGGTCTGGGTGCAACTGGCCAGAACTCGTCGCAGTCGGTGGTGGTGCGGGACTATGTGGCCGAGTCGGGCTCCAGCGCTGTCGAGACTGGCGGCAAGCGGTACGAGATCTGCAGCAACTGGCACCTGGGCGGTGCGCGCATTCGGGGCACGGTGAACGGCCAGCCCTTTGCGGCGCAGGTGGAGCGCGGGGTGGGCCGCAATCCGCTGGCCATTCGCGTAGCCCACAACGGCACACGCCTCGATGCACTGGTGCTGTCGCCGCGTGCGGCCGAACTGCATGCGCTGATGCCCTTCAAGGCGCCGCCTGACATGAGCCGCTACGTGCTGTCACCCATGCCCGGCCTGCTGGTCGATGTGGCGGTGCAGGTGGGGCAGAAGGTGCAGGCCGGCGAGCGTGTGGCCGTGATTGAGGCCATGAAGATGGAAAATGTGCTGTTCGCCGCCGCCGATGGGGTGGTCGGCAAGGTGCTGGCTGCCAAGGGCGAATCGCTCAGCGTGGACCAGCCCATCATCGAGTTTGCATAAGCGTGCGATGTCTGAGGAGCTTGCCATGACCTTGAATGAGTTTGAAACCATGCTGCAGAGTGAGCAGTTCGGGGAAATCACCTCGGTGGAGCGGGGTGTGGGTTACGCGCTGGGCGCACATGACCACCCCTTCGACGCCTGCGCCTACATCACTGCCGGCGACATCACGTTGGTGGTTGACGGTGTCGCCACCAACTACCCGGCCGGGCAGATCTTTCGCCTGGCCGCTCATGTCGTGCACGAAGAGTTTGCCGGCCCTTCCGGCGTGAGCTACCGCGTCGGTCGCCGCATGGTGGCAGCATGAGCAGCGCGCCGGGCCAGGCGCGGCCCTTCAAGGTGCTGGGCATCCAGCAGATCGCCATTGGCGCACCGGACAAGCAGCGCCTGCGCACGCTGTGGGTGGACATGCTGGGCCTGGATGTGACCGGCAACTTTGTCAGCGAGCGCGAGAACGTCGATGAAGACATCTGCGCCATCGGCAGCGGCCCGTTCAAGGTCGAGGTCGATCTGATGCAGCCGCTGGATATCGACAAGAAACCCGCGGTGCACACCACGCCACTGAATCATGTGGGCCTGTGGATAGACGACCTGCCCAAGGCCGTGGAATGGCTCACTGCACAGGGCGTGCGGTTTGCGCCGGGTGGCATTCGCAAGGGCGCTGCCGGTTTCGACATCTGCTTCATGCACCCCAAGGCCAATGATGAGTTCCCCATCGCCGGCGAGGGCGTGCTGATCGAGATGGTGCAGGCGCCGCCCGAGGTCATCCAGGCCTTTGCCGCGCTGGGCTGATCCTGTCGCATCTGTCCTGCGCCGCAAAGTGGGCGCACGGCACAATGCACCCTCGACTTTTTCAACAATGACTGCCTGGAGCAACCCCGCATGGACTTGAGCCGTTTCCCCCGCCGCCGCTACTCAGAGGGCGCCACGCCGCTGGAATTCATGCCGCATTTCACCGAGGCCCTGCGCGCCTCGTGCCCGTCTGGCCAGGGTCCCCGCGTGTGGATCAAGCGCGATGACATGCTGGGCCTCACGCCCGGCGGCAACAAGACGCGCAAGCTGGAGTTTCTGGTCGCCGATGCACTGGCGCAGGGCGCCGACACGCTGATCACCTGCGGCGCGCCGCAGTCCAACCACTGCCGCGCCACGCTGTGTGCGGCGATCAAGGAGGGCCTGAAGTGCCGCTTCGTGATCGAGGAGCGCGTACCGAACAGCTATGCAGAGGACGCCAGTGGCAATAACTTCCTGTTCCGCCTGCTGGGTGTCGAAGCCATCACCGTGGTGCCGGCGGGCACGCCCATGCTGGACGCCATGCAGAAGGTGGCGGCTGAGTTGGCCGCGCTGGGCCGCAAGGGCTATATCGTGCCGGGCGGCGGCTCCAATGCGCTGGGTGGCCTGGGCTATGTGGCTTGTGCCCAGGAACTGCAGCAGCAGATGTTTGAACAAGGTGTGCAGATCGATCGCGTCGTGGTGGGCTCCGGCAGCTCGGGCACGCATGGCGGGCTGCTGGCGGGATTTCTGGGCAACCACATCCACATTCCCATCGTCGGCATTGGCGTGAGCCGGGATCCGTCCGATCAGGACCCCTTGGTGCACAAGGAAGCCCAGGCCGTGATGGACCTGCTGGGCGTGAAGATCACGGTGCCGCGCGAGGCGGTGCTGAGCTTTGGCAACTGGTGGCGGCCCAAGTACTCGGTGCCCAATCAGGCCATGGTCGAAGCGGTGCAGATGCTGGCCCGTACCGAAGCCATCCTGCTGGACCCGGTCTACACCGGCAAGATCGTGGCTGGCCTGATCGGGCTGGCGCGCCAGGGCTACTTCCAGCGCGACGAGAACGTGCTGTTCATCCACACGGGCGGCGCGCCGTCGCTGCATGCCTACGAGGCGGAAGTGTTGGGCCTGAAAGAACTGCCGGCCTGAGCTTGATGGCCTGATCCGGATGGCTCTTGGCCGCCGGGCTTCAGGCTTTCGGGTTGCGCTGGGCCCGGGCGCGCGCCAGGGCGGCCTCGATCACCGCCCGCTTGCGGTCGGCGACGGCCGGGCCGCTGTCCTCGCGCGCGGGCACCGCGTTGACGGCCGGCTCCTGGGGAGCGGCCTTTTCAGCGGCCCCAGGTTTTTTCGGCCCGGTATCTTTCGCCTTCCTGATTCTTGCGGTGTGAACCTGGTAGCGGCTCAGTGCCGTGTGGGCCTGTGCTTCGGACCATGCGGCCCAGCCGGTGGCGGTACCGGTGACGTTTTCGAGCGTGATGCAGTCCACCGGACAGACCGGGATGCACAGCTCGCAGCCGGTGCAGTCCGGCTCGATCACGGTGTGCATCATCTTGTGGCTTCCCAGGATGGCATCGGTGGGGCAGACCTTGATGCACAAGGTGCAGCCGATGCACCAGGATTCATCGATCACCGCGATGCTGCGGGGCCCTTCGGTGCCGTGCACGGGATTGAGCGGGATGACCGGCTGGCCGGTGAGGGCTGCCAGCCGTGCAATGCCCTCGGCACCGCCCGGCGGGCACTGGTTGATGGCCGCTCCCTCGCTGGCGATGGCATGCGCATAGGCTGCGCAATCGGGGTAGCCGCAGCGGGTGCACTGCGTCTGCGGCAGCGCGGCATGGAGCCGCTCCGCCAGAGGTGGCGCGGGCTTGGAAGCAGGCTGGACGGGCAGTTTCACCGGCCTATTGTCCGGCCTTCAAGCCCGTCCTGTCACTTCGCCGAGGGCTTTTTGGAGGCCGCCTTGCCGACCGGCCTGGCGGTGGCCTGGCTCACCACTTTCGGCGCCGCTTTGGCTGGTGCCTTGGCGACCGCTTTGACGGGTGCTTTGCTTGCTGGCTTGACGGCCTTGACCGTCTTCACGGTCCTGGAAGTCACTTTTTTGGCTACCGGTTGGGCAGAAGCGGCTTTGACCGCCGGGGTCGCCGCCGAGTGGTGCCACAGGATGAAGTCCCGCACCTGTGGGTACACCAGATCGCGCCAGCGCCGGCCGCTGAAGATGCCGTAATGGCCTGCACCTTTGGCTTCGAAGTGCTGCTTGTTCTGGGGTTGAACACCGCTGCACATGCTGAGCGCAGCACGCGTCTGCCCGGAGCCGGAGATGTCGTCCAGTTCGCCCTCGACCGTCATCACGGCGGTGCGCTTGATGTCGCCGGGTTTGACCCGCTCCAGCGTGCCGTCAGGCGCGACCACATCCCAGGTGCCGTTCACCAGCTTGAACTCCTGGAACACCGTGCGGATGGTGTCGAGGTAGTAATCGGCGTCCATGTCCAGCACGGCGTTGTACTCGTCATAGAACTTGCGGTGCGCCTCGGCGCTGGCGTCGTCGCCCTTGAGCAGGTCCTTGAAGTAGTCGTAGTGGCTGGTGGCGTGGCGGTCCGGGTTCATGGCCACAAAGCCGGTGTGCTGCAGGAAGCCCGGGTACACGCGGCGGCCGGCGCCCGGGAAGTTGCTCGGAACGCGGTAGATCACGTTGTTCTCGAACCACTCGAAGCTCTTGTTCATGGCCAGGTTGTTCACGGCTGTGGGCGACTTGCGCGCATCAATCGGGCCGCCCATCATGATCATCGACAGCGGGGTGGTTTCACCGCGGGAGGCCATCAAAGAGATGGCGCCGAACACCGGAACGGTAGGCTGGCAGACACTGATGACATGGCAGTTGCCGTACTGGCCCTGCAGGTGGCGAATGAATTCCTGCACGTAGTTGACGTAGTCGTCGAGGTGGAAAGAGCCTTCCGACAGCGGCACCATGCGGGCGTTCTTCCAGTCGGTGATATAGACCTTGTGGTCCTTGAGCATAGTCTTGACGGTGTCGCGCAGCAGGGTGGCGTAGTGGCCGGACAGCGGCGCCACGATCAGCACTGCAGGCTGGGTTTTCAGGCGGGTGAGCGTGGCCGGATCGTCGGAAAAGCGCTTGAAGCGGCGCAGTTCGCAAAACGGCTTGTCAATTTCAACCCGCTCATGGATGGCGATGCTGGTGCCCTCGATGTCGATGGTGGGCAGCTCGAAGGCCGGTTTTTCGTAATCCTTGCCCAGGCGATAGATCAGGCTGTAACCGGCCGCCACACGCTGGGCGAAAGGTGTCTGCGCCATAGGGGAGTGCGGGTTGCCGTACAGCTTGGCGGCTGCCTGCGCAAAATCCACAAAGGGCTCCATCAGGGTGCGCTGGGTTTCATAGACTTGGTAAAGCATGGTCAGTTTTCCGGTGTTAGAGCTGTACGGTCCGTACGTACACATTGTAAATTGCTGCACTGCACAATATAACAGGCTTGTCCGCTTTTAGTTGTAGTGCGACTCCTAATTCTGAACCCGTCCCAGCCTTCGCGCCAGCAACAAATGCTCAAATGTGGTGCATCCATGCTTCGAAGCGGCAGACCCTGGACGCACCCAGGTATCCAGATGCCGCGGCGCGGGTTTACGATGGATGTTTCGCGCCCCGCTGTTGCTTTTTCAACACCTATTCGCCAGAGCACCATGACCTCCGTCCATTCCCTGGCCACGCTTGACACGGTGGCCTCACTCAAAAAATCCGACCGGCTGCCTGTGCTCTTCCTGGGGCACGGCAGCCCGATGAATGCCATCGGCGACAACGAGTACCGGCGCAGCTGGCAGGCGCTGGGCGCCGACTTCGGCAGCAAGCTGCCCAGGCCGCAGCTGATTCTGTGCATTTCGGCCCATTGGCTGACCGAGGGCTGGTGGCTCACTGGCATGGCGCAGCCCAAGACCATCCATGATTTCGGCGGTTTCCCGCAGGAGCTGTTCGATCAGCAATACCCGGCGCCAGGCGACACCGCTGCGGCCGAGGCCATCAGCCAGGCGGTGCGCCAGCGCGCCTCCGCCCCGTTGGGGCTGGACATGACCGAATGGGGGCTGGACCACGGCACCTGGTCGGTGCTCAAGCCCATGTTTCCCGGGGCCGATATTCCGGTCATCCAGCTCAGCATGGATTACAGCCGTGTCCCGGAAGACCACTATGCACTGGCCAGGCAGCTCAAGGCCTTGCGCCAGCGCGGCGTGCTGCTGGTGGGCAGCGGCAACATCGTGCACAACCTGCGGCAGATGCAGCGGGGCGCCGCAGCCCATCAGGCCTATGACTGGGCGCTGGAGTTTGACCAGACCATAGGCGGGTATGTGCAGCAGGGCAACCTGGATGCGCTGCAGAACTTCCTCAAGCTCGGCCAGGTGGCCAAAATGGCTCATCCGACGCATGAGCATTACCTGCCGCTGCTGTATGCCGCAGGCGCAGTGGAGGCCGGCGAGCCGATGCGTTTCTTCAACACCAGCTTCCAGGGCGGCTCCATCTCCATGCGTTCCGTGGTGTGGGGCTGAGCCCCGTCGCAGCGTACTGCGCCAGAAACAGCAACGCCGCCCGAGGGCGGCGTTGTCATGTCCCGACGAGCCGGTCAATCCACCATCCAGTGGCGGATCACATCACCTTGGCAATGGCCGCGCAGACGTAGTCGATGTTCTTGCTGTTGAGCGCTGCCACGCACATGCGGCCGGTGTCGGTGCCATAGACGCCGAACTCGCTGCGCAGGCGCACCATCTGGTCTTTGGAGAGGCCCGAGTAGCTGAACATGCCGATCTGCGTGGTGATGAAGCTCATGTCTTCCTTCACGCCCGCAGCCTTCAGGCCATCGACCAGCTTCTGGCGCATGGCCTTGATGCGAACGCGCATTTCGGCGAGCTCTTCTTCCCACTGCGCACGCAGGGCCGGCGTGTTGAGCACCGTGGCCACGACGGTACCGCCGTGGATCTGCGGGTTGCTGTAGTTGGTGCGGATCACCAGCTTGATCTGTGACAGCACACGGTCGGCTTCGTCCTTGCTTTCGCACACGACCGAGAGGGCGCCGACGCGCTCGCCGTACAGGCTGAAGCTCTTGGAGAACGAGGTGGAGACAAAAAAGCTGAGGCCGGCGGCGACGAATTTGCCAATCACGGCGCCGTCTTCGGCGATGCCGTGGCCGAAGCCCTGGTAGGCCATGTCGAGGAAGGGGGTGAGTTCCCTGGCCTTGACGGCGGCGATCACCTGGTCCCACTGGGCGGGCGTGATGTCGTAGCCGGTCGGGTTGTGGCAGCAGGCGTGCAGCACAACGATGGTGCCTTTGGCCGCCGCGTTCAGTGCGGCGAGCATGCCGTCGAAGTTGATGCCGCGCTTGGCTGCGTCGTAGTACGGGTAGCTTTCAACAGGAAAGCCCGCCTGAAGGAAGAGTGCGCGGTGGTTTTCCCAGCTCGGGTCGCTGATCAGCACCTTGGCGTTGGGGTTCAGCTTCTTGAGGAAGTCGGCGCCGATCTTGAGGCCACCGGTGCCGCCAATGCCCTGGGCGGTGGCCACGCGGCCGCTCTTGACCGGCTCGCTATCAGCGCCGAACACCAGCGCCTTGACGGCCGAGTCGTAGGCTGCAATGCCGTCGATGGGCAGGTAGCCGCGCGGCTTGGGAGATTCCATCATCTGCTTTTCAGCGGCCTGGACGCACTTGAGCAAGGGCAGCTTTCCGTTGTCGTCGTAATACACACCCACGCCGAGGTTGACCTTGGCGGGGTTGGGATCGGCGTTGAATTGCTCGTTCAGACCCAGAATCGGGTCGCGGGGGGCCATCTCGACAGCGGTGAACAAAGACATGAAAAATCCTCAGAAATGAAAAAAATCGAAAAATCTGACCAGCTGAAAACGGCAGCCCACCCGCATGGGGAAGCGGAAGGCCGCTCGCGGACAAGGTGATCGCGCCGACCGGGTTCCAAAGAGCGGCTGAATGTCGTATTCTGTTTGATTGCCCGTAATTTTAACGAAGCCAGACAGGGGATCTATGCCAGAAGCAGTGGAAGTCATGACGGAAGCAGCAGATGCGCCTGCAGCCGGCACGTTTGTGCGCTACCCGGACTCCCCGTTTGAGCTGTTCCAGCCCTACCCGCCGGCGGGCGACCAGCCGGAGGCGATTGACAAGCTGGTCGAGGGCGTCCATGACGGCGAGGTGTTCCAGACCCTGCTCGGCGTGACCGGCTCCGGCAAGACCTTCACCATGGCCAACGTGATTGCCCGCCTCGGCCGGCCGGCCATCGTCTTTGCCCCCAACAAGACGCTGGCGGCCCAGCTTTACAGCGAGTTCCGCGAGTTCTTCCCGAAGAATGCGGTGGAGTACTTCGTCAGCTACTACGACTACTACCAGCCCGAGGCCTATGTGCCGCAGCGCGACCTGTTCATCGAGAAGGACTCGGCCATCAACGAGCACATCGAGCAGATGCGCCTGTCGGCCACCAAAAGCGTGCTGGAGCGGCGCGACACCATCATTGTCGGCACGGTGAGCGCGATCTACGGCATCGGGGCACCTGAGGATTACACCCAGATGCGCTTCATCGCCCGCGTCGGCGACAAGCTGGGCCAGCGGGACGTGATCGCACGCCTGATCCGCATGCAGTACAGCCGCAACGACCAGGACTTTTCCCGCGGCACCTTCCGCGTGCGCGGCGACGTGATCGACGTGTTTCCGGCCGAGCATTCGGAGCTGGCCATCCGCATCGAGCTGTTTGACGACGAGATCGAGACGCTGTCGCTGTTCGACCCGCTGACCGGGCGCATTCGCCAGAAGATTCCGCGCTTTGTGGTGTACCCGAAAAGCCATTACGTCACCCCGCGCGACAAGGTGCTGATGGCGGTAGAGACCATCAAGCTTGAATTGTCGGAGCGGGTGGCGCAGTTTGTCGCCGACGGCAAACTGGTCGAGGCCCAGCGCATCGAGCAGCGCACCCGGTTCGACCTGGAAATGCTCAGCGAAATCGGCCACTGCAAGGGCATCGAGAACTACACCCGCCACCTGAGCGGCGCACCGCCGGGCTCGCCGCCCTCGACCCTGTGCGACTACCTCCCCAAGGACGCGGTGATGTTCCTCGACGAGAGCCACGTGATGATCGGCCAGCTCAACGCGATGTACAACGGCGACCGGGCGCGCAAGACTACGCTGGTGGAGTACGGCTTTCGCCTGCCGAGCGCACTGGACAACCGGCCACTGAAGTTCGAGGAGTTCGAGGCCAAGATGCGCCAGGCGATTTTTGTCTCGGCCACGCCCGCGGCCTACGAGCAGGCGCATGCCGGCCAGGTGGTCGAGCAGGTGGTGCGCCCGACCGGCCTGGTGGACCCGCAGGTCGAAGTGCGGCCCGCCACGCATCAGGTCGACGACGTGCTGCAGGAAATCCGCATCCGCGTCGACAAGAACGAGCGCGTGCTCATCACCACGCTGACCAAGCGCATGGCCGAGCAACTGACGGATTACCTGAGCGACAACGGCGTGAAGGTGCGCTACCTGCACAGCGATGTGGACACCGTCGAGCGGGTCGAGATTTTGCGCGACCTGCGCCTGGGAGCATTTGACGTGCTGGTGGGCATCAACCTGCTGCGCGAGGGGCTGGACATTCCCGAGGTGTCGCTGGTGGCGATTCTGGATGCCGACAAGGAAGGCTTTTTGCGGGCCGAGCGCAGCCTGATCCAGACCATCGGCCGGGCAGCGCGCAACCTCAATGGCCGGGCCATTTTGTACGCAGACCGCATCACCGACTCCATGAAGAAAGCCATGGACGAGACCGAGCGGCGGCGCAACAAGCAGATTGCCTTCAACCTGGCGCATGGCATCACGCCGCGCAGCATCGTCAAGCGCATCCGCGATCTGATCGACGGCGTCTACAGCGAGAAGTCGGGCAAGGAAGCCGAAAAACTCGAGATGCAGAAGGCGCTGGTCGAGGACATGAGCGAGAAAGACGTCGCCAGGGAGATCAAGCGGCTCGAGAAGCTGATGATCGAACATGCCAAAAACCTCGAGTTCGAGAAGGCCGCCCGTGTGCGCGACCAGCTGCACGTGCTCAAGGCGCAGGCATTCGGCGCCCCGGGGATCGACAACATCGTCGTTCTGCCGGCGGCCGTCCCCGGCCGCCCCTGACTTTTTCATCGGCTACGGGCCGCCAGCGCCGGAACTGACGGAATCGGCGGAACTTTGGCGCTTCTGGAGTACCCAAGCAATACCAACAAGTATTTTTTGTTACTGGTTGGTTGAGTGCCCATGGAAAATTCAGGTCGATGGTATACTTGACGAATTCAGTCAAGAACCTATCTAGAAGAAGAAAAGCCCCCGATAGCCGGTTGATTGACCTGGGCGGCTGGAGGAAGAGTTCCTTGAAGGCATGCGCTTCAGGGTCGAAACGACAGTCAAGCCATTTTTAAAGGAGCTTGTTATGCGCCTCACGACCAAAGGCCGCTTTGCGGTCACTGCGATGATTGACCTGGGCCTGCGCCAGAACAGCGGCCCCGTCACCTTGGCGGCCATCAGCCAGCGCCAGCAAATTTCCCTGTCCTATCTGGAGCAGTTGTTCGGCAAGCTGCGCCGGCACGAGCTGGTGGAGTCCACCCGCGGCCCCGGCGGCGGTTACACCCTGGGCCGCAAGGCCTCGGAAATCACCGTGGCCGACATCATCGTGTCGGTGGACGAGCCGATTGACGCCACCCAGTGCGGCGGCAAGGAAAACTGCCTGGGCGAGGGCGGCCGCTGCATGACGCACGAGCTCTGGGCATCGCTGAACAGCCGCATGGTGGAGTTCCTCGATTCGGTGACCTTGCAGAAGCTGGTGGAAGACCAGATCGCCAAGGGCGTGGTCATCGAGAATACCCCTCAGGTCAAGAAAGCCATCTTCACCGCGCCGGCCGTCAAGCCGATCCGCGTGAATGCGCCGAATTCGGTGTTTGCCCTCGGGAACGCCTTTTCCAAGTCATGAGGCCGGGGCCGGACCTGCGTCCGGCTGCCTCCTCTGGACCTGACGCCCACCCGGACCTGATGTTCGAGACAACCACCTGCTTGTGAATTTAAAGAGCCAGCCACATGGAAACCCCACACTTCCCGATCTACATGGATTACAGCGCCACCAACCCCTGCGACCCGCGGGTGGTGGATGCGATGATCCCCTGGTTGCGCGAGCACTTCGGCAACCCGGCATCGCGCAGCCATGCCTGGGGCTGGGAGGCGGAAGCCGCCGTTGAAAAGGCGCGCGGCCAGATTGCTGACCTGATCGGCGCCGATCCGCGTGAAATCGTCTGGACCAGCGGTGCGACCGAGTCCAACAACCTGGCCCTGAAGGGCGCTGCCCATTTCTACAAGACCAAGGGCAAGCACCTCATCACGGTCAAAACAGAGCACAAGGCGGTGCTGGACACCTGCCGCGAGCTGGAGCGCCAGGGGTTTGACGTCACCTACATGGATGTGCAGGCCGACGGCCTGCTGGATATGGAGGCGCTGAAGGCGGCCATCCGTCCCGACACCATCCTGGTCAGCGTCATGTTCGTGAACAACGAAATCGGCGTGATCCAGGACATCCCGGCCATCGGCGCCCTGTGCCGTGAAAAAGGCATCATCTTCCACGTCGATGCGGCGCAGGCCACCGGGCGTGTGGACATCGACCTGCAGACCCTGCCGGTGGACCTGATGAGTCTGACCTCCCACAAGACCTATGGCCCCAAAGGCATTGGTGCCCTGTATGTGCGCCGCAAGCCGCGTGTGCGGCTGGAAGCCCAGATGCACGGTGGCGGCCACGAGCGCGGCATGCGTTCGGGGACCTTGCCGACGCACCAGTGCGTGGGCATGGGCGAGGCCTACCGCATCGCCAAAGCCGAGATGCACGAGGAAAACAAGCGCATCCGTGCCCTGCACGAGCGCATGCTCAACGGCCTGAAGGACGTGGAAGAGGTGTTCCTCAACGGGCATGCCGACAAACGCGTGCCGCACAACCTCAACATGAGCTTCAACTATGTCGAGGGCGAGTCGCTCATCATGGGCATCAAGGGTCTCGCAGTGTCCAGCGGCTCAGCCTGCACGTCGGCCAGCCTCGAACCCAGCTACGTGCTGCGGGCCCTGGGCCGCAGCGACGAATTGGCCCACAGCAGCCTGCGCATGACCATTGGCCGCTGGAGCACCGAAGAAGAGATTGACTACGCAGTCGCGACCATCAAGGAAAACGTGGCCAAGCTGCGCGAACTGTCTCCCCTGTGGGAGATGTTCAAGGATGGCGTGGACCTTTCCACCATCCAGTGGGCCGCCCACTGAGACCGCCCGCACAACGTTTAAAGAGGTACATCAAATGGCATACAGTGAAAAAGTGGTAGACCACTACGAGAACCCCCGTAACGTCGGCTCTTTTGAAAAGGGCGATGAGACCGTCGGCACCGGCATGGTGGGTGCACCGGCCTGCGGCGACGTGATGAAGCTGCAGATCAAGGTCAACCCGCTCACCGGTGTGATTGAAGACGCACGCTTCAAGACCTATGGCTGCGGTTCGGCGATTGCTTCGAGCTCCCTGGTGACTGAATGGGTCAAGGGCAAGACGCTGGACGAAGCGGCCAGCATCAAGAACAGCGCTATTGCTGAAGAACTGGCTTTGCCGCCCGTGAAGATTCACTGCTCCATCCTGGCCGAAGACGCCATCAAGGCGGCCGTGAACGACTACAAGCAAAAGCACACGCACTGACGCGTTTTTCGCCACTTCGGCCGTTTTCTTCTGAGTGAACCCCATGTCTGTAACGCTGACCGACGCTGCTGCCCGCCACGTAACCCGCTACATGACCAAACGCGGCAAGGGGGTGGGGGTGCGCCTGGGCGTCAAGACCACCGGTTGCTCGGGCCTGGCTTACAAGCTCGAGTACGCGGACGAGATCGCGCCCGAGGATGTCGTGTTCGAGGACAACGGCGTCAAGGTGCTGGTGGACCCCAAAAGCATGGCCTACATCGACGGCACCAAACTGGATTTCGTGCGCGAAGGCCTCAACGAGGGTTTCAAGTTCATCAATCCGAACGAGCGTGACCGCTGCGGCTGCGGCGAGAGCTTCAGGGTCTGATGCGCGCCAGCTGCCTGGCATCTTTCCATTCCCCGTTTTCAAACGCCGCCCCACCGCGTGTGCAGGCGGCTTTTTCTTGGCATGAACCTTCAATCCACTGACTTCGAGCTGTTTGGCATGCCGGCGCAATTTGCGCTGGAGCGCGCTGCGCTGGATGCTCGCTGGAAGGAATTGCAGCGCGAGGCGCATCCTGACCGTTTTGCGGCACAGGGGGCTGCTGCCCAGCGCGTGGCCATGCAGTGGTCGGTCCGCATCAACGAGGCCTACCAGCGCCTGAAGGATCCGCTGCGCCGCGCCAGCTACCTGTGCGAGCTGAACGGCGTGCCGATCCAGGCCGAGAACAACACCGCCATGCCGGGTGAGTTCCTGATGCTGCAGATGCAGTGGCGCGAGGCACTCGATGACGCGGAAAGCCCGGAAGCGTTTGAAGAGATCGCTTCCATGGCCAATGCCTACGCCAGCACGACGCGGTCCAGTATCGAGCAACTGCTGGACACCGAGAAGAATTTCAAGGCGGCGGCGCAGCAGGTGCGAAGCCTGATGTTTGTCGAGCGCTTTGTCCATGAGGTGGAAGCCCGCATGGAACGGCTTGAGCAATGATGCGCCTGGCGCAATACAACCCAGTTTCCCCCTTAAAGCCCCATGGCACTCCTGCAAATTTCTGAACCCGGTCAGGCCCCTGACCCCCACCAGCGCCGCATTGCCGTCGGCATCGACCTGGGCACCACGCACTCGCTGGTGGCCAGCGTGCGCAACGGCGTGGCCGAGTGCCTGCCCGACGAAGCCGGCCGTGTGCTGCTGCCCAGCGTCGTGCGCTACCTGCAAGGCGGCCAGCGGCAGATCGGCTCCGATGCGCTGGCAGCGCAGGTGGACGACCCGCGCAACACCATTTCGTCGGTCAAACGCCTGATGGGCCGTGGTATCGATGACATCGGCAGCCGCCACCAGCTGCCCTATGCGCTGAACGACAAGCCGGGCATGGTGACGCTGCAAACGGTGGCCGGCGAGAAAAGCCCGGTCGAGATCAGTGCCGAGATCCTGGCGACCCTGCGCTACCGCGCGGAAGACACCTTTGATGACGATATCTATGGTGCGGTGATCACCGTGCCGGCCTATTTTGACGATGCCCAGCGCCAGGCCACCAAGGACGCCGCGCAGCTGGCGGGCATCAATGTATTACGCCTGATCAACGAGCCCACGGCAGCGGCGATTGCCTATGGCCTGGACAACGCCAGCGAAGGCGTCTACGCGGTCTATGACCTGGGCGGCGGCACCTTCGACATCTCCATCCTGCGCCTGACGCAGGGCGTTTTTGAAGTGGTGGCCACCGGCGGCGATTCCGCGCTCGGCGGCGACGACTACGACCGCGCGCTGGTCGACTGGGTGCTGATCAAGGCGGGCCTGTCGGCCGATACCTTCACGCCGTCCGACACCGCCGCCCTGCAGCGTGCCGCCCGTGCCTGCAAGGAGGCGCTGTCTGCGGCACCGTCCGTTCCCTTCAATGTGCAGCTGGCCAAGGCGCTGGTGAACTTCGAGATGAAGGCCGAGGACTTCGAGACCGCCACGGCGCACCTGACTCAGCGAACGCTGACGGCGGTTCGCAAGGCCTTGCGCGATGCCAGGCTGGCCAAGGACGAGATTCAGGGTGTGGTACTCGTCGGCGGCTCGACCCGTATGCCGCAGGTGCGCAAGGCGGTGGCGAGCTTCTTCGGCCGCGATCCGCTCGTGAACCTGAACCCGGACGAAGTCGTGGCCCTGGGCGCCGCCATTTCAGCGAACCAGCTGGCGGGCAACAACAGCGGCGCTGACCTGCTGCTGCTGGACGTGATCCCGCTGTCTCTGGGCATCGAGACCATGGGCGGTCTGGTCGAGCGCATCGTGCCGCGCAACCAGACCATTCCGACCGCCATGGCGCAGGACTTCACTACCTACCAGGACGGCCAGACGGCGCTGGCGCTGCATGTGGTGCAGGGCGAACGCGACTTGGTGGCCGACTGCCGCAGCCTGGCACGCTTCGAGCTGCGCGGCATCCCGCCGATGGCTGCGGGCGCCGCGCGCATCCGCGTGACCTTCACGGTCGATGCGGACGGCCTGCTCAGCGTCCATGCCAAAGAACAGGGCAGCGGGGTGGAAGCGACGATTGACGTGAAGCCTTCTTACGGCCTGACCGACGACGAGATTGCGCGCATGCTGCAGGACAGCTTTTCAACCGCCCAGCAGGACATGCAGGCGAGGGCGCTGGCCGAGGCCCAGGTGGATGCCGACCGCATGGTGCTGGCCACGCAAAGCGCCCTGGCGGCCGATGCCGATCTGCTCAGTCCCAACGAACGGGCACAGATTGACACGCTGGTGATCGGCGTGAGCTACGCACGCACGCACGGAGACGCCGCTTCCATCGAAGCCGCGACCCAGGCGCTGGCCAAGGGCACCGAAGCCTTCGCGGCACAGCGGATGAACCGGGGCATCCGACAAGCCCTGGCCGGAAAGAACATCGAGGCAGTCTGAAGGGACTGAACACCATGCCGATCATCAAAATCCTGCCCCATCCCGAGTATTGCCCCCAGGGGGCTGAAATTTCAGCGCCGGCGGGCACCTCCATTTGCGAGGCGCTGCTGGACCACAAGATCAACATCGAGCACGCCTGCGACATGAGCTGCGCCTGCACGACCTGCCACGTGGTGGTGCGCGAGGGCTTCAGTTCGCTCAACGAGCTCGATGAGAGCGAAGAGGATTTGCTGGACCGCGCCTGGGGATTGGAGCCCCAGTCACGCCTGAGCTGTCAGGCGTTTCTGGCGCAGGCCGATGTGACCGTCGAGATTCCGAAATACTCGATCAATCACGCCAAAGAGAATCACTGAGCCCTGAGCTGGCTTGCCCGGGCGACGAGCCCGCTGGCGCATGGCCGGAACGCCGGCCCATGGGCGAGGGGATGGAGGCCTGTCAGGCGGGCTGCACCTTGGTGCGCTTGTCCAGCCAGTGAGCGACGATGAGCCAGACGGTGGGCGCCATCACCAGCAGCATCGACACCAACTGGGCATAAAAGCCTTCGGCCAGCGGCTCGGTCGCCAGATGCCAGTACGCGTTGTCGATCAGCGGAATCAGCCCGCCTTCCGTGAACTCATGGAAAGCCTTGAACACCAGCATCACGGCGAACATCAGCATGAAGACACCGGTCACGTTGAAGAAGCGCGACAGGTCCACACTGCGCCCGAAGCGCACCCAGGCCCACGCCACAGCGCCGGCGCAAGCCACACCGATGGCGCCGCCCACGCTCATGTAGCGCAGTTCGGCATTACCGGCCAGCGAGGCCAGCATGGCGGCGGTTTCAACGCCTTCGCGGCCCACCATAAAGCAGGTGAAGCCAAACACGGCCCACCAGGCTTTGGAGCCATCGAGCAGGGACGCCTTGCCCAAGCCGCCCGAAATTTCGGCACCCATGTGGCGACCCATCTTGCGCATGTGAAGCACGCACCAGACCACGGCGGCCGCGGCCACCAGGGCGAGAATGCCTTCCCAGAGCGGTGACATGGAACCGATTTGCGCCAGCACAAAGCCCAGCACTGCAGAGCCTGCCACAGACACGCCCAGGCCGGTTCGCACCGCAGCCACCAGGGTCTCGCGGTCGGTTTTGCGCAGGTAGAGGGTGGCCACAGCCACCATGAGGAAGGCCTCCAGGCCTTCGCGAAAGGTGATCAACAGGGTTTCGTACACGGTTTGCCTTCGATGGAGAGGTGTTGTTGTTGAGGGCGGCTCAGCGGCGGATTTGAAAATCAGCCGTCGAAGTGATTCTAAATGCTAATCGTTATCATTTGCAAGTGCCTTGCTGTCGGCGGGGACACCGGGCGCCGTGGCATGCAGTTCCGGGGCCACCGGCAGGGGCTGCGCGCTATAGTCGTGCGATGCGCCAAATTGTTCTGGATACTGAAACCACAGGTCTTTCCGCTGAAAACGGTGACCGGATCATTGAAATCGGCTGTGTCGAGCTGATCGCCCGCAAGCTCACAGGCAACAACAAGCACTTTTACCTGAACCCCGGACGCGACAGCCATGAGGATGCGCTCAAGGTCCACGGCATCAGCAACGAGTTCCTGAAAGACAAGCCAAAGTTCGGGGCCGTCGCCGACGAACTGCTGGACTACCTGCACGGCGCCGAGATCATCATCCACAACGCCCCGTTCGACGTCAGCTTCCTGAACAAGGAGCTCGAGCTCATCGGGCGGCAGCCGCTGAAACACTTTGTCGGCAAGGTGACCGACAGCCTGATGATGGCCAAGGAGGTGTTCCCGGGTAAACGCAACTCGCTGGACGCGCTGTGCGACCGTCTGGAAGTCGACAACTCGGGCCGCACGCTGCATGGCGCCCTGCTGGACGCCGAACTGCTGGCCGATGTCTACATCAACCTCACGCGGGGCCAGAATACGCTGATGATGGAGGTCGGCGGCCCATCGGCCGAAGGCGATGCCTTGCCGGCGATCGACCTGCGCACCTTTGAGCTGCCTGTGCTGGCCGCCAACGACCAGGAAATCGGCATCCACGAAAAACTGCTCGCAGACATCGACAAATCCAGCAAGGGCAGAACAGTGTGGCGACTGGCCGGCGTATGACGCCCGCAGGCTGCTTTCAAAACAGCATATAATCTGAGGCTGACCGATAGGGCGGTTAGCTCAGGGGTAGAGCACTGCATTCACACTGCAGGGGTCGCAAGTTCGAAACTTGCACCGCCCACCATTTCACGGTCCACCGAAAAGCCTGTAAGTCATTGAGACTACAGGCTTTTTCTTTTCCCGATCATTCCCACTTGACTGCCTCCTATGCTCAAAGGATAGGGCAGGCTTGTCTACCTCACCGGGGGCAGCCCAATCCAAGTGCCGATAGCTAATGGCCCTTCACGGTCAACCTCTTAGGGTTTGAGGCATCAACGGGGCATAGTTTTCTCAGATTACAAAGTTCCAGTGCCATACAGATTGCCATTTCTGCTCTGTTGCACTGATGTGGTGCAAACATGTTGGCTGCGGGGTGTCGCCCAAAATTTCAGCCACGCATCAATGGACTCGTTAGCCGTCAGTGGACCAGAAGAGTCTTAGGAGCCTAACGATCGCCAGCAAGCGTTAATCCAGGAGCATCTCGACCCCATAGCCCGTTCCCGAATTAGGGAGAGACCGTGCAAAAAAACTTGGCTTATGTAAATATTCAGTAAAGCAATCCACGAGCGGGCTCTTTTATGCCGCCTCTGGATTTACAACCAAACGGGTTTTGGATCCATCGCCAAAGGAGAGCACGTCTCAGTTTCTGAAGCCGGAAAAACCGTTTTCAAGCGAGTGCTATGCCCACGTCAATTTTGATTGCCGAAGCAAACCCATCTCAGGCTTTTGTCCTCAGAGATATTCTTGAGGCGCACGGCTATGCGGTCGGCATCGCCACCAAGGGCCGTCAGGCGCTGGACATGGCTGAGGCAATTGGGCCTTCGCTCATCATCAGTGCTGTCGATCTGCCAGAGATGACGGGGTATCAACTGACCGCTCACGTCAAAAAAGCGCCCTCGCTTTCGCGGACTCCGGTGCTTCTTGCCACCTCCATCACAGATTCAGAGGATGTCATTCAAGGGCTCACCTGTGGCGCAGACGGTTTTGTCCTCAAACCCTACGAAACAAACCATCTACTGGACTCGGTACGACAAGCCCTGACCCATCAAGACAGGAATACACCCCCACAGTCCGAAGTGGATGTGGATGTCATATTCGGAGGACGTCAGCACCGCATCAGCATGCGTCCGGTGCAGTCTATCAATTTCCTGCTATCGGCCTATGAGGTGGTTGCTCTGGCTAAACGGCAACTGCTCGAAAGCAATGCGCAAGCCATCAGAGCCCAGCGGTTTCTGGACTCCCTGATTGAAAGCTCCCCTCATGTTATTTCCATCAAAGATGCCGAGACGCTGCGCTACACCCGAATCAATCGGGCCTTCGAAACTCTGACGGGAATTGGGCGCGACGAGATTCTGGGCAAAAGAGACGATGAAATCTTTCCCCCAGAAGATGCTGATCCTTGCCTGACCATTGACCGAGAGGCTTTGGATAGGCGGGCTGTTCTGGACATTCAGGAGACAGTCCTTCACACGCGAAATAATGGCAAACGCGTACTCCACATCAAAAAATTTACGCTGCCTGACGAGCAGGGACGGCCAAGTTATTTGATCGGGATTTCGGAAGATGTCACTCTACGGAGTAGTCTGGAAGCCCTTGTTCAGAAACTCAATGCCACACTGTCCGAGCAAGTCGCACAACTCGATGTCAGCAAGATGGAACTGGAGGCCAGCAACAAGGATCTTGAGAGCTTCAGCTATTCCATCGCACACGATCTGCGATCGCCGCTCAACGTCATCGGCGGCTATGTGGGTTTGCTCAAAAAACAGTGGGCTGGCCGCGGGGACGAAAAAAGCCTTCACTGCCTCAGCGCGATCGATAAAAGCGTCAAGCACATGGACGCCTTGATCAACGACCTGCTGGCCTTCTCTAAGCTGGCTCGACAAGCCTTGAAGAAAACAGATGTGGACATGGACCAGTTGGTTCGAAAAACCGTGGCGACCGTATTGCAGCATGTTCCTCATGAACAGTTACCGGATATCGAACAAAGTGAACTTCTACCTGCACAGGCCGACAGCGCCTTGATCGCTCAGGTCTGGGTCAACTTGATCTCCAACGCCGTGAAGTACAGCAGCAAGTCACTCAAGCCCCGAATCAGGATCAGCGCAAGGCGGGAAGGGTCTGAAATCATTTATTCAGTGCAGGACAACGGCGCCGGCTTTGATATGGCTCAGTACGACAAGCTGTTCGGAATTTTTCAGCGCCTGCACGGAAGTTCGGAATTCGAAGGAACAGGCATCGGTCTGGCCATCGTCCATCGCGTCGTGATGCACCACGGCGGCCGTGTTTGGGCCGAGGGCGAAGTGAACGAGGGTGCTACTTTTTCTTTTGCATTACCTGCTTGAAACTATCACTGACGAGGCTTCATCATGCAGCACATCAGCAATGAGAGATCTGATCCGCGTGGGCTGGTTGCCGCAGCCTCAAATATGTTGGTGGCAACCGCCGATGGTGCCGACCAAGGCATCGATTGGGGCGTTCCTGAGGTATTGGGTATGCTGCGGCATGTGCTGAAGATGGACGTGGTGTTTGTGTCGGAGTTTGTCGACGGACACCGAGTGTTCCGACACGTGGATGCCGCAGGTGACCCGCCCGTGATTGCACCGGGCCAGTCTGATCCGCTGGAGAGTTCATGGTGCCAACGGGTGGTCGACGGAAGACTGCCGCGGTTCATTCCGGATGCGGCAGCGCTGCCTGACAAGGACCAGTTGCCAACGCCACCATTCGACATTGGCACCCACCTGAGCACGCCTGTTGTACTGCCCGACGGGCGAATTTACGGCACGCTGTGTTGTTTCAGCTTCAGTCCCAGTGATGTTATTCATGAACACGACCTGATCGCTCTTCAGGGCGTTGCAGATGTGCTGGCCGGGCACCTCAAAAGTCCTATTCACTGACAGCTATCGACATGCAAGGTCTTCCAAACGGGATCAGTGTACGGATCAGCGGATTGACTGCCTGGGGCGAAATGTGCGTTTTTTCTCGACTGCGGCTCGTGGGCCGGTAGTTAAGATTCGTACATGACCGGTAACTGAAGGTCAAACCTCACCCCGCCACCGGCCAGATTGGCACCTCAAATTTCTGCCTTCTCTGATGGCGCCATCGAGTCGCGACTCAGCATGCAGTAAAGCCCCACTCGAAAGCGGTGAATAGTGCGATGGATAAGCTTACTAGACGACCGGTCTAATATAATTCCGCACATAGTCACTAACCAAATCCGATTCAATCCATGAACCAGACTTCTCCAACTTCCAGCGCCCTGTTCGCTCCCTCAACTCTTGGCGACGTTCAGCTGGCCAACCGTATCATCATGGCGCCCCTGACACGCAGTCGCGCCGCACCAGGCAATGTCCCGCACGCACTAAATGCGCGCTATTACGCCCAGCGCGCCAGTGCCGGTCTGATCATTTCCGAGGCCACCCAGATCACTCCGCAGGGTCAGGGTTACCCCAAGACGCCTGGTATCCATAGCCAGGAGCAGATCGATGGCTGGAAGGAAGTCACACAGGCTGTGCACCAGCGCGGCGGCAAGATCTTCCTGCAGCTGTGGCATGTGGGTCGGATCTCACATCCTGTCACGCTAGCGGGCGGTGGCTTGCCCGTGGCGCCGTCGGCGATCAGGCCCGCCGGGGAGATTTACACGGACCAGGGCATGAAGCCGTTCGTGACCCCACGTGCTCTTGAGACTGCGGAGATCCCGGGCCTCGTAGAAGACTTTCGGCGCGCCGCCGCGAATGCCAAGGCCGCCGGGTTTGATGGGGTCGAAATCCACGCGGCCAACGGTTACCTGATCGATCAGTTCCTGCGCGACGGAACCAACCAGCGAAATGACGGCTATGGGGGATCGGTTTCCAACCGCAGCCGCTTACTGCGCGAAGTCACTGAGGCAGTACTTACCGTTTGGAATTCTGGCCAGGTCGGTGTGCGATTGTCGCCGGTTAACCCGTTCAACGATATCGCCGACAGCGCGCCGCAGGCGACGTTCGACGCGGTCACAGAACAGCTCAACGCGTACAAACTGGCCTATCTGCATGTGGTGGAAGACCGGGCCAGCGATTTTGATTTCCAGCGCCTGCGCCAGATCTTCAATGGAGCCTATATTGCCAATGGCGACTACGACCACGACAGTGCAATTGCAGCGGTAGACGCAGATCGCGCCGACTTCATCGCATTCGGCAAGTTGTTTATATCCAACCCGGATCTGCCGGAACGTCTGCGTCGCAACGGACCGTACAACGCTCCCCGACCGGACTCCTTCTACGCTGGCGGCGCCGAAGGCTACGACGACTACCCGTCGTTGACCGCGGTGGGCGCGACCGTCTGACCAGAGCGCAAGCGATGAGTACCCAGCCGGCGACCGACACGCGCCTGAAGATACTGGACAGCGCCAAGGTTCTCATCGCTGGCCGTGGATTCTCGGCCGTGGGGCTGAGCGAGATATTGGGCGCCGCAGCGGTACCCAAGGGTTCGTTCTATCACTGGTTCCGATCCAAGGAACAGTTTGGTGAGGCCTTGCTCGAGCACCATTTCGAAAGCTACCTGGTGGAGGTCGACGCCAGCCTGTTTGCAGCAGGACAGACGGCGCCGCAGCGCTTGCTGGCGTTTTTCAGCCAGTGGCATGCCAGCCAATCTGGCGACTATCTGCAGGCCCGGTGCCTGGTTGTTAAGCTCAGCGCCGAGGTCTGCGATCTGTCCGAGGCAATGCGGGTCGTGCTTGAGCGGGGCACCGCCAGAGTGATCGACCGGCTGACGTCCTGTTTGGCGGAAGGCATTGCAACAGGCGAACTGGCCGCCTGCCCTGAACCGGCCGAGGTGGCCCAGCAGTTGTACCAGCAGTGGCTGGGTGCGACGCTGCTATCCCGAGTACAGCGGAGTGCAGCACCGTTGGACAAGGCACTGGCGCAGACCGCGCGCTGGCTGGCGAGCCAGACGACAGATTCCAGACGCAAATTGAACCAAATTCAACCGCAATCAACACATTAGGGCTTGGCTAGTGTCGGCTTCGGGCTGATCAGTTTGAACGCATGGGATTCCGCGTTGTCTCGACGGCAGCTGCCGGGCTAAAAGCGGTCTCTGGCAGGTGTCTTACATCTCATTCGGCCGCCTGGTTACCTTGTTGGACGATTTTGCTGTGCCGGCCAACGTCATTTATGCAGTGTTTGCGCAGCGCGAGTAGCTGTCGCTGTATGTCAGGCGTCAATTGATTTATGAAATATCACTACAGCCAGCCCGAGTTCTTGCGGGATGGATGAGGATAAGTTGGGTCTCTGATCTTGCCCCCTTATTTCGCGGGACTCCCCGTCTGCGGTTCATCGCTGATTTGCCAGAGGGCACGCGGCGCCGTGCTGCGTCGGACTCTGGTGGGTCCCTGCGGCAGGGGGCTCGAGGAAATTGCACAGCGCGGCTAGCACTTGATCATGTGCCTCGCGCTGAGGGAAGTGCCCCACGCCCGCCAGCAAGCGGCGTTCATAGGGACCGCGAAAGAAGATCTCCTTGCCCAGGCTGGTGTCGCAGTGATTCACGCCGTCGGCCGCACCGTGCAGCAGCAGGGTGGGCACGTCCAGCACCGGCGCCGGGTTGAGTCGGCATTCATCCTGCGCATAGCGCGGATCGCCGGGCGCATGGCCCCAGCGGTGGCGGTAGGAGTGCAGGGTGATGTCGGCCCAGTCGGGGTTCTCGAAGGCTTGCGCCGTGGCTTCAAACTCTTCCCGCAGGTACCAGCCAGGCGGCGACCAGGTGTCCCACATGACACGGGCGAAATTCCGCCCGTCCTCGCGCACGGTGCGTTCGCCGCGCGGCGTGGCCATGTACCAGTGGTACCAGTAGTTGCGCGCCTGCTCAAGGCTGAGTGCTTGCGAAGGATCGTTCGTGCCATAAGCCACCGACAGCATCACCAGGTGGCTGGCTACGCCCGGGCGCAGGCCGCAGGCAATCGCTACTGCGCGGGCACCCCAGTCATGCCCGACCAGCGCCGGCTGCTGCAGGCCAAGCGCATCGATAAATTCCAGCAGGTCGCACCCCAGTGCGGTGAGCTGGCCTGTACGTGGCGTGTCCGCGTGCAGGAACTGCGTGGGCAGGAAGCCGCGCAAGGCCGGCACCAGCACCCGCCAGCCCGCCAGGGCCAGCCCGGGGGCGACACCCGACCAGCAGCGGATGCTGTCGGGCCAGCCATGCAGCAACAGCACTGTGCGGCCGCCGGTGGGGTTCCATTCCTCGTAGGCTATCCGTAGCAGGGAGGTGTCCACGCTTTTCAGGGTCGGTGTCATGGCATGCTTTCTTCGGGCCTGGTGTGTCCGATCTTCTCCCATCCGGGCTGAGCCACCGCCAGGCAAGGGTTCCCTCGACATTCGATCTGCTGGTGACGCTCAAGCCTGCGCCTGGGCTGTCACGAGCCGTTCACGCAGCGTGCGGTGCAGGATCTTTCCGGTGGCGGTGCGCGGCATGTCGGCATCGGTGATGAACAGGACTGCGCGCGGCCGCTTGTAGCCGGCGAGACGGTCGCGGCAGAAATCGAGCATCTCCGCTACCGAGGCCTGCTGCCCATCGTGAAGCACGATGACGGCCTGCACCGCTTCGCCCCACTTGGCGTCCGGCAGGCCAATCACGGCGACGTCCTTGACTTTCGGATGTGCGCCGAGCACGCCCTCGACCTCCGAGGGGTAGATGTTCTCGCCGCCGCTGATGATCATGTTGCTCTTGCGGTCGACCAGGTGGATGTAGCCATCCGGGTCGCGGCGTGCCATGTCGCCCACCGAGCACCATTCGCCGCGGAACGCCTCGGCGGTCTTGTCCGGGTTCTTCCAATAACCGTCGAACACATACGGCGTGCGCGAGAACAGCTCGCCCACCTCGCCGTCAGCGACCTCCTGGCCATCGGCATCCAGCATCCGGATCGCGCCCGAGCCGCTCCACTCGCGGCCCACCGAGCCGAGCCGCTCAAGCTGCTCTTGCGGCTTCAGCACCGTGACCCAGCCGGTTTCGGTGGCGCCGTAGAGCTCGAACAGGCTTGAATTTTTGAAATGGCCGAGGATCGCCAGCTTGGTGTCCTTGCGCGCCGGGGCTGACGAGATCAGGAGTTTGTCCACCACGCTCACGTCGTAGCGTGCCTTCACGGCCTCCGGCAGTCCCAGCATCATGATGTAGTGGGTCGGTACCAGCGAGGTGAATGTGACCCGCTCGCGTGTCAGCGTGGCCAGCAAAGCCTCCGGGTCAAAGCTCTTGTGGTCATCGACCACGATCGTCGCGCCCAGGTACATGAAGGTCAGGCCGAAGTAGAGCGAGTTCGCATGGCACATCGGCATGACCAGCAGGCCGGTGTCCGCGCGCGAGAAGCCGAACTCGAGCGCCGTGGCCAGCGCGAGCAGGGCATTGCCTTCGTGGTTCCGGATCGCTCCTTTCGGGCGGCCCGTTGTGCCTGACGTGTACATCAACGCGAACGGGTCCTGCGGCAGGGTGATGACCGACGGCGTGCGCGGTGATGCGGCAGCGATCAGCACTTCATAGTCTGACCAGCCGGCCGGCGTGGACGCGCCAAAGTGAATCCAGTGGCGCGGCTCGATGGGCAGCTCGCCCCGGATCGGTTCGATGCGGTCCCGCAGGTCGTCCTGGACGATGACTGCGCGGGCTTCGCTGTGAGAGACGATGTACGAAATCTCCGGAGCGAGCAGGCGGAAGTTGACCGGCACGGCAACCAGTCCGGCCCGCGCGAGCGCCACATAGATCTCCATCCATTCGATGCAGTTGTAGGCCAGCAGGACGACGCGGTCGCCCTTGTTCAGCCCCAGCCCGAGCAGGCCGTTCGCCAGGCGGGTGGCGCGGTCATCCCAGTCGGCGAAGGTCAGGGCCCGCTGCGAGTCGCGGGTGCCAATCTTGCCTGGTTGCAGGCGGGCGTGGGAGGCAATGGCCTCGGACACGGTGAGCAAATGGCTCATGCGGGATCTCCTGAAAAGTCCTGGAAAAGCTGGTTTTTTGGTATGGCGGCACCTTGCCGAAGGTATCTTGAATCAGGTTGAATTATTGAACTCTGAATTCGGAGTTCAATTAGGGTAAATACCATAATTTCCTGTCTTGAAGAATTCTGAATTCCGAATACACTGCAACAAAATTCACTGAATCCAGGATCCGCACGAGTCCCGAACGTCCCCACACAGGCGGTCGTCACCACGGGCAGCGCGATGACTTGCAGAGCATTTCTCTCTACCGGCCTGTTGAAAGGTTGACCATGACACCGAGCATTTCCGAGAACTCCACCGCGGCGCTGATCGCACGCTTCCTGAAGGCGCGCGGCGTCGACCGGGTGTTCGCACTGTGCGGCGGCCACATCATGCCGATCTGGATGCGCCTGGACGCCGAGGGGATCCGCATCGTCGATGTCCGCGATGAGCGCGCCGCCGTCTACATGGCCCACGCGCATGCAGAACTGACCGGCGGGCTGGGCGTGGCCATGGTCACTGCCGGCCCCGGGGTCACGAACGCGATGACAGGCATCGCGAACGCCCATGTGGCGCGCGCGCCGGTGCTGGTGCTGTCGGGTACGCCACCGCGCCTGCAGGAAAACCGCGGTGCGCTGCAGGACATGGCGCACACCGATTTCGTGCGGCCCTTGACCCGCTACGCACGCACGGTGCGCCAGAGCGAACTGGTACTGCAGGAGCTGGACGAAGCCGTCTCGCGCGCGTTCGGCCAGGGCGGCGAGCCCGGGCCGGTCTACCTTGATTTCCCGGTCGACACGCTGCGCGCAGAGGTGCCGGCTGCCTTGCAGTTGCCCGAGCACTTCGCGCCGAAATCGCGCGACCTGCTGCTGCCCGATCCGGCCGCGGTACAGCGCGCGGTAGACCTGCTGTGGTCTGCGCGGCGGCCGCTGTTCATCTCCGGCCGCGGTGCCCGCGGCGCCGGCGCACCGCTCACGCGTCTGCTTGACCGGCTGGGTGCGCTGTACCTGGATACCGGCGAAAGCCGCGGCCTGGTGAGTGACGACCATCCATCCGTGGTGGCGGCGATGCGCGGCTCCGTGATGAGCGAAGCTGATCTGGTGATCACCGTGGGCCGTCGGCTTGATTTCCAGCTTGCCTACGGCTCGCCCGCGGTGTTCGGCGAGGCGAAGTTCCTGCGCATCGCCGACTGTGGGGCGGAACTGCGCGACAACCGGCGCGGCGCGGTCGAGATCTTCGCGACTGCGAGCGCTGCGCTCGAAGCGATTCTGGCTGCAGCAGGCCAGCGGGGGCCTGCAACCGACCGGGACTGGGCCCGCAAGGTTCGGGCCAAGCACCTCGAACGTGCCGACAAGCTGCTCGTGTCGATGAAAGCTGCGCCTGCGGGCAGCGATGGCCTGATGCATCCCAACCGGCTGCTCGCTGCGCTGCGCGAGAAACTGCCGCGCGATGCGGTCATCGTCGCCGACGGCGGCGACTTCCTCAGCTTCGCGCGCGTCGGCCTGCCGGCATCGACTTACCTCGACCCCGGCTCGCTCGGCTGCATCGGTGTCGGCACGCCGTTCGGCGTCGCTGCCAGCCTGGCACTGCCGGAGCGCACCGTCGCGGTCGTCACTGGCGATGGCTCATTCGGTTTCAACGCGATGGAGATCGACACCGCGGCACGCCACAAGGCACCGGTGCTGATCGTCGTTGCCAACAACGGCTCATGGGCCATCGAGGTGCGCGACCAGCTGGAAACGCACGGCAAGGTGGTGGGCACGCGCCTGCAGTTCGCTGACCACGCGGCGATGGCGCGCGCTTTCAGCCTTCATGGTGAGCGCGTCGAGCGTGTCGAAGACTTGCCCGGTGCGATCGATCGTGCGCTGGAGGTGGTCCGTTCAGGTCGGCCTGCGTTGCTGGACGTGCTTGTCACGCCCGAGGCGGTGTCGTCGGATGCCAAGTCCGGCCTGGCCTGGGTGCCTGATCTACAGCCGCTGGCGGCATGGGATGAGGCCGAGCGGCGCTGGAGGGCTGCGTGAGCATCGGCTCATGCCGGCCGACCACGAGAGCGCGCTGCGCAGCAACGTCCACCTCGAAGAACTCACCGTGCTGCGGTGAAGTAATTGGATTCTGAATTCAAAAATCGGTCCCCTGGCTATACTTGACCGCATGAAAGTACTCGCAACCCAACCCAAACTCGCTGAACAGGTCCGCGAGGCCATCGTTTCCGAAATTGCCGCGGGCAAGCTCAAGCCTGGCGAAAGAATCATCCAGGAGCAGATCGCGCAGGTGCTCGGGGTGTCGCGCCAGCCGGTGCAGCAGGCGCTGCTTTTGCTGAAGAACCAGGGTGTGCTGCGCGACGCGGCCGGGCGCGGGCTGATCGTCGCGCCGCTCGATCTCGGGCAGGTTCGCAACATGTACGACATTCGTGCGGTGATAGAGGGTCTGGCGTTCCGCAAGGCGGCCGAGAACAATCCCGAACGCGCGAAAAAGTTCGGTCCGGCCTTGATCCAGAGTGGCCGCAAGGGCGTCAAGAGCGGATCAGTGGCGGCGATGATCGACGCCGACATCCGGTTTCACGACTTCATCTACGAACTCTCGGAGAACCCGCTGATCGCGCCGACGATCGAAGCGCAGTGGACCAACACCCAGCGCGTGATGGGCGAGGTGCTGATGCGCGACGAGACCCCGCGCGACATCTGGGACCAGCACGAGGCCCTGCTCGAGGCGGTGATGGCGGGCGATGGCGCGAAAGCCGAAACAATGGCGCGCCAGCACATCACGCAGGCCGCCGATTTCATGATCCATCGCCTGCGCAGCGAAGCACCGGACGGGGAGCCTGAAGAGGGCATGGCGGTATCCGCCTGACGCTGCACAAGGTAGCTGACTTGCGGTGCGGGACCCGCGCAAGTTGCCAGGTTCAGCCCCGATAGCGAACCTGTAGCGTCCATCGGACACACAGGGCCTGGGGCGGTCGCGCCCAAGGCCCTGTCAGGCGGCGGTCGGTGCCAGGAATTTTTCCACCAACCGGGTCCAGTAGGCCGCGCCCACCGTCAGGTTGTTGTCGTCAAAGTCGTATTTGGCGTTGTGCAGCATGGGCGCTGTTTCGCCATTGCCCAGGCGCAGGAAGCAGCCGGGCTTGTGCTGCAGGTAGTAGGCGAAGTCTTCGCTGCCCGTCACCGGTCCGAAGGGCGCCATGGTGTGCGCCTTGCCCACCAGTTCCTCGGCGACGCCCAGGGCAAACGCGGTCTCCGCCGAAGTGTTGACCAGCACCGGGTAGCCCTCCTGGTAATCGATCTCGACCGTGCCGCCGTAGCCTTGCACATGCAGCGTCACCAGTTCGGTGATGCGCTGGCGCAGCTTCTTGCGCACCTCCGGGTCGAACGAGCGCACGCTCAGGCCCATGGAGGCCGTCTCAGGGATGACGTTCGGTGCGATGCCGGACTGGAGCGTGCCGACGGTGACGATGGCGGTTTGCGTGGGGTCGATGTTGCGCGAGACCACGGTCTGCAGTGCCATGATCAGGCTGCCGGCGATCAGCACCGGGTCCACCGCCAGATGGGGGCGCGCGGCATGGCCGCCTCGCCCATGAATGGTGATGAACACCGTGTCGGATGCCGACATGAAGGGACCGCTGCCAAACATGAAGGTGCCGACCGGATAACCCGGGTGGTTGTGCAGCCCGAAGATGGCGTCGCACGGAAAGCGCTCGAACAGTCCGTCGGCAATCATCTGCTGTGCACCGCTGTCACGCCCGGCCTCTTCGGCGGGCTGGAAGACGAGGTTGACGGTGCCTGAAAAATTGCGCGTCCTGGCCAGCTGCCGCGCAGCGCCCAGCAGCATGGTGGTGTGCCCATCGTGTCCGCAGGCGTGCATGGTGCCGGGGTTGCGGCTGGCGTGCGCGACCTGGTTTTCTTCCAGAATGGGCAGGGCGTCCATGTCGGCCCGCACGCTGACGCTGCGTGTGCCGTCGCCCACCGTGAGCCGGCCGACCAGGCCGTGGCCGCCGATGTGGCGTGTCACCTCGTAACCCCATTCGCCCAGCTTCGTGGCCACCAGTTCCGAGGTGGCGGCTTCCTTGAAGGAGAGCTCGGGGTTCTGGTGCAGGTGGTGGCGGATTTGCGTGAGGAAGTCTTTGGAGTCCGCCAGGTCGGCGACCTGGCAATAACTGGTGTAGCGGGTGGTCATGGGGCAATCCTTGCGACGTAAGGGGTCAAGCCTGGTGCGGTGTGTTGCCGGTGCCCAGGTCCCAGTACAGCCCGGTCATGATGCCCAGCCCCTCGCGCAGGATGGCGGGTGGCAGGTGCTCGTTCGGTGCGTGCTGCGAGCAGCCGGGGTAGGAGTGCGGAACCCACACCGTACGCAGCCCCAGCACGTCCGTGAAGATGTCGTTGGGCAGGGAGCCCCCCAGATTGGGCAGCACCGCCGGCGTCTTGCCGCTGGTGTTGGCAATCGACTCGACGGCCCAGCGGACCCAGGCGTCCTCCGGATCAATCCGCGTGGCGTGGAAGATCTCGTCGCGTGCCGACGCCAGCTTCACCATCGGAAAGCCTTGCCGGTCCAGATGGCTGCGCAGCGCCGGCAGGATGTCGTCGGGATTCATCCCAACGACAAACCGCAGCTGGCAGCGCGCCCAGGCACGCGGTGGAATGGCATTGACGGGCGTGTCGGGGTTGCCGGTCTTGTACGCCAGCACCTCGAATGAACACCAGCCGAACACCCGCTCGGCGGGCGACAGGCCGGGCTCGCCCCACTCGGGCTCGATGGTGGGGCCGTCCGGTCCGCCATCGACCTCGCAGTCGGCCAGTGCGCGCCGCACGGATGCAGGCAACTCCTTGGGCACCCATTCGGGAATGCGGATCTGGCCGGTGGGCGACACGATGCTGGCAATGGCGTGCGCCAGCTGGATGCCCGGGTTCGAGATCAGGCCACCCCAGTTGCCGGAATGGGCGCCGCCTTTGCGCGACTCGATCGTCAGGTCGAAATTGAGGCTTCCGCGCGAGCCGAGAAACACGGTGGGCCGCTCCGCACTCAGCCGGGGGCCATCCGAGGCCACCATCACATCGGCGCGGAACAGCTCGCGATGCGCCTCGCACAGCTCCCGCAAACCGGGTGAGCCGACTTCCTCGCCCATCTCGATCAAGTACTTGGCGTTGAAGCCCAGCCGGCCCCGCGTCTTGAGCACATTGGCCATCGCCTGCATGTTGACCGAGTGCTGCCCCTTGTTGTCGGCGATGCCACGGCCGTACCAGCGGCCTTCATGCTCTGTGAGCGCCCACGGCGACAGACTGTCCTTCCACTCGGGTTCCAGTCCGCGGATGACGTCGCCGTGGCCATAGCCGAAGACCGTGGGCAGGCTGGCGTCCTCGATCCGCTGCGCAAACAGAAACGGCGCCTTGGCCTTGGGATGGGTGAGCGTCTGGCAGACAAAGCCCATGGCCTCGAAGGCCGGCCGCATTTCCGTGTCCAGGTAGCTGGCCAGCACGTCGGCCCGCGCCGGGTTCTGACTTTCGGTGGGAATGGCGACACGGCGCGCCAGCGTCTGCTGGAACTCGCCCGAGTCAAACTGGGTGTGTGACTGCTGGATGGCGTCTGAGCGGATCATGATGAGGTTCCTGCGGTGGATCTGATGAGGGGGCTGGAGAGAGCGGTGCGCCCAGGCGCGGGAAGAGCACAGGGATGCAGGTGACAGGCCACCAGGCCGGGCGCCTGCGCATCGGGCGTGCAGAGCGCGGGCACCGCCGTACTGCAGGCCGCCAGTCGCTGTGTGCAGCGGGGGTGGAAGCTGCAGCCGGCTGGCGGGTTGAGCGGGTCGGGGAAGGCCAGGCCCAAACCGGTTTCCGGGATTCCCAGCCCGGGCTCGGGCGTGAGGACCGAGGCCAGCAGGGCCTGTGTGTAGGGGTGGCGCGTTTGCCGGAACAGGGCTGCCGTCGGTGACTGCTCGACCACCTTGCCCAGGTACATCACGGCCACCTCGGTGGCAATGTGTTCGACCACCGCCAGGTTGTGGCTGATGAACACATAGGTCAGATTGAACTCGCTGCGCAAGTCGAGCAGCAGGTTGAGAATCTGCGCCTGCACCGACACGTCGAGCGCCGATGTGGGCTCGTCGCAGATCACCACCTCGGGGCGCATCACCAGCGCGCGCGCAATGGCCACGCGTTGTCGCTGCCCGCCCGACAGCTGCCCCGGTGTGTGGTCGGCCAGGCGGGCCGGCAGCCCGACCCGTTCCAGCATGTCGATGGCCTTCAGGCGCCGTGAAGCGGCGTTGCCCATGGCCTGTACCTCCAGCGGCAGGGCCACGATGGAGGCAATGCTGCGCCGGGGGTTCAGGGAGGAATACGGGTCCTGGAACACCGGTTGCACCCGCCGGGCGAGTTCCCGGCGCGGCATGGCGTGGATGTCCTGCCCATCGAGCAGGACCGTCCCTGTGCTCGGCGGCATCAGGCCCAGCAGCATCCGGGCCAGCGTGGACTTGCCGCAGCCTGATTCGCCCACCACCCCGAGCACATCGCCTTGGCGCAGGGTGATGTCCACACCATTGACGGCGTGCAAGGTGCGATGGGCGCGGAACATACCACCGCCCAGCTTGAAGGAACGGGTGAGGCCGCGGGCTTCGAGGAGTGCGCTCATGCCGGCAACTCCCCGAGAATGCAGCGCCAGCGCTGGCCTGCCGGTGTACTTTGCATCGCCACCGTCCGCGCACAGGCCGGCTGCGCAAATTCACAGCGATCCCTGAAGCTGCAGCCTTCGATGTCGCCGACCAGCGAGGGCACCGTGCCCGGGATCAGGCCCAGCTTTCCGCCCGGCGCGGTGCGCCCCGGAATGGGAATGCAGCGCAACAGGCCGCGGGTGTAGGGGTGGTGAGGCCTGGAGAACAATTCGGCGGCCGAGCCTTCCTCCACCACCTCGCCCGCATACATGACCGCGACGCGATCGGCGATGCGCGCGACCACACCCAGATCATGCGTGATCAGCACCATGGCAATGCCCAGTTCCTTTTGCAGGTCGGCCAGCAGCCGCAGAATCTGGGCCTGGATCGTGACGTCCAGCGCGGTGCTGGGTTCGTCGGCTACCAACAGGTCCGGGCCGCACATCAGGGCCATGGCGATCATCACCCGCTGGCGCAGACCGCCCGAGAGTTGATGCGGGTACTGGCCCAGCCGCTCGGCAGCGGAGGCGATGCCGACTTTCCCTAGCAGTTCGATGGCGCGATCGCGTGCCTCGGCCTGGGTACTTTTCCGGTGGTGCAGATACGACTCCATCAGTTGTTCACCGATGGTGTAGGCCGGGTTCAGCGCAGTCATGGGCTCCTGGAAGATCATCGCCATGCGGCTGCCGCGCAAGGCATTGACGCGCTGCGGGGAGGCTGCGCCGAGATCCTCGCCCATGAACGCCAGGCGGGCCGCACTTCGCCGGGCCGCCTTGGGCAGCAGGCCCATGATGGCCAGCGAGGTCATGGATTTGCCGCAACCGGACTCCCCCACGATGCACAGCGTCTCGCCACGCTTCACATGGAAGGACACCTGCCTGACCGCGTGGAGCGTGCCGCGCGGTGTGGCAATGTCCACCGACAGCCTGTCCACCTCGAGAATGGGTTCCTGCATCGTGCCGGCCATCATGACTTGCCCTGCGGCGCCAGAAAGTCGTGCAGGCCGTCACCAGCGAGGTTGATCGCCAGGATGAGCACCGCCAGGGCGCTTCCGGGAATGGCGATCAGCCAGAACGAGAAAAACATGTACGATTTGGCTTCGGAAATCATCAGTCCCCAGGAGGGCAGGGGCGGCTGCACGCCCAGGCCGAGGAAGGACAGGGCCGATTCGAGCAGGATGGCGCTGGCCGCCTCCAGCGTGGCCACCACGATGAGCTGGGGCATCACGTTGGGCAGCACTTCGCCGAGCAGGATGCGGCCGGTGGAGGCGCCGGCCGACTGGGCGGCCGCCACATAGTCGAGCGAGCGGACCTGCTGGGTGGCGCTGCGCATCACGACGGCGAAGCGGTCCCATTTCAGCAGGCCCAGCACGCCGATGACGATCCACAACGAGCCGCCCACCATGGCCACGGTGGCCAGGGCCACCAGGATGACCGGCATGGACAGACGCGTGGTGACCAGAAAGGTCACCAGCATGTCGGTCTTGCCGCCGAAGTAGCCAGCCAGCATGCCCATGGTGCAGCCGATCAGCCCGGAGATGACGGCCACGCTGAAGCCGATGAGCAGCGAGATGCGCGAGCCGTAGAGCACGCGTGACAGATAGTCCCGCCCGAGCGGATCAGTGCCCAGCGGATGGATCCAGGTGCCGCGCGCGTCCCACACCGGTGGCACGGTGCGGTTGACCAGATCCTGGGCGTAGGGATCGTGCGGCGAGAGCCAGGGCGCAAAGACCGCGATCAGCAGGATCACGATTAGCAGCCCGGCACCGGCTGCAAAGGCCGGGTGCCGCAGCATGCGGTGCCAGAAGTCGGGTTGGAGCAGGGTGCGCATGAGTCAGCCGATCCGGATGCGCGGGTCCAGCCACGCGTTGGCGATGTCCGAGGCCAGCGTCAGCACCACGTAGATGACCGACAGCAGCAGCACGATGATCTGCATCACCGGGTAGTCCTTGAAGGCAATGCTCTGGTAGGCCAGGTAACCCAGGCCGTCGAGCGCAAAAATGGTTTCAATGACCACCGAGCCGCCGAGCAGAAAGCCCAGTTGCACCGCCGTCAGCGCCACGACGGGGATGATGGCGTTGCGCAGCGCATGCTTGAAGATCACCGTGGAGGCCGGCAGGCCCTTGGCACGGGCCGTGCGGATGTAATCGGCCTCCAGTACCTCGATCATGCCGGCGCGTATCAGCCGCATGAAGGCCGGCGCCACGTAGTAGCCCAGTGCAATGGTGGGCATCACGAAGTGCAGCCAGGTGTCGCTGCCGGACACCGGCAGCAGGTGCAGCGAGATCGAGAACAGCATGATCAGCAGCAGGGCAAAAAAGAAATTGGGCAGGGCCTGCCCCACCACGGCGGTGACCAGGCACAGCCTGTCTATCCAGGTGTTTTTATAGATGGCTGCCAGCACCCCCAGCGGCACGGACACCACCAGCGCAAACACCAGCGAGGCGAGGCCAAGCATCAGGGTGGTCTGCAGCTTGGCAAAGATCAGCGGACCGGCCGGCGTCTTGAAGTAGATCGAATCGCCGAAGTTGCCGTGCAGGGCCTTGCCCAGCCACTCCATGTATTGCAGCGGCAGCGGCCTGTCAAAGCCGTAGGTCTGGCGTATCAGGTCGATGTCGGCCTGCCGCGCGCCTTCGCCGGCAATGGCCACGGCCGGATCACCCGACAGGCGCAGCAGCAAAAAGGCGATCACCGAGACCGCCAGTGCCACCAGCACCGCCAGGCTGATGCGCTTGAGGATGTAGGTCAGCATCCGCGGTTACTTCCAGCTCATCTCCCAGAAGCGCACCATTTCGTCGGGGTAGGCCTTGAAGCTGAGTCCCTTGGCGGCCACATAATAGGCCGGCAGTGACCAGAGCGGCACAGCATAGGCGCGTTCGGCGATCAGCGTCAGTGCGGTCTTGTAGTAGGCCTTGCGAGTGGTGGCCGCCACCGAGTTGTTGCCCCTGGCCAGCAGGTCGCGTATTTCGGCGTCATGGGTGATGTCATCGCCTTCAAAACCGAAATACACCGGCGTGGCGGCGGACACATCATTCACGGAAAAAGAGCCCCAGGTCTGGTGCGTGAGTTGCGCCTTGTTGGCGCGGATCACCTCGCGCATGGCCGCGTACTGCGGAAAGCTCAGCTTGGCCTTGATGCCCACGGCGGCCAGGTTGCTGATGAGGGCTTCGGTCTGGTTGCGTTCGCGGTAAGCCACGATCTCGGTTTCGAAGCCGTTCGGAAAGCCGGCCTCGGCGAGCAGCTTGCGCGCCAGCGCCGGGTCGTACTTGTAGCGCGGCGCACCTTCATCGGTGCAGCCGAACTGCGACGGAAAGCAGATGGTGTGGATCACGCGCGAGCCGCTGCCCACGATATTTTTGGAGATGGCCTCGCGATCAATCGCGTGGTTGATCGCCTTGCGGACACGGATGTCCTTGAGCTGCGGTGCCGGCGAGCCGTCCAGCGTGTTCATCTGCATGAAGACGATGCGCATGGTCTCGCCGCTCACCACCTGCAGCGTGGGCACATTGGCCGCCTGGTCGGCCTGGTCCTTGGGCACGCTCATGATGAAGTCGGTCCCGCCCGACAGCACTTCTGCCATCTGGGTCTGCCGGTCAGGGATGAAGCGGATGTCGATCTTCGCGATCTTCGGCGCTGCCTTCGGCGAGTCCTTGAAATAGGCGGGGTTGCGCTCCAGCGAAATCGATTTGCCCGGCTGGTACTGCGTCACACGGTACGGTCCGGTCCCCACCGGCTTGGCGTTCATGCCCTTGGGCCCGACCTCCTGGTAGTACTTCGCCGGGTGGATCACGACCGGTCCGGCCAGGTATTCGATGGCGGCCGGGAACACTTTTTTGGTGGTCACGCGGACCTTGTACTTGCTGATCTTTTCAGCTTTCTCGATCCAGTTCACGTTTTGCTGGGTGATCACCTTGTTGGCCGGGTTGGCCACAAAGTTGAGCGTGTAGACCACCGAGTCCGCATCGAACTCCTCGCCGTTGTGGAATTTGATGCCTTCACGCAGGTCGAACTCGAGCACCCGCTCGTCGATCTGCTTCCAGCTCTTGGCCAGCAAGCCCTTGTACTCATTGGTGGCCGGGTCGCGGTAAATCAGCGTGTCCCACACATTGGCACCGATGATCACGCCGATCCGCACGTTGTTGAAGTACGGGTCCACACTTTCAGGCGCCTGGTCGTAGGCAAAGCGCACGGTGTCGTCTTTCTTGGACGCCACCGCAGACGCGCCTGCGCCCAGCAAACTGGCAAACACCACACCAGCGATCATCTGGAAGTGCCAGGTCGATTTGCAAAAAATCTTCATCATGGGTGCAGGTGCCTTGATTGGTTGGATTTGGTTGATCATCATCGGTGTGACGGGTAAGGTTCAATATAACAGTCACCGCGCTGTGGGCGTCACTGTCGTCATTCCTCTTGCAAGTTTCATGCGCACCATGCAGGGCGGCATACAGGCCTGAGGAGGGTTCATCCGCAGGTGACTCATGTGGACCCGCGATACAGTCGAGCCAGCCGATCCCATGCGCTGTCGAACGTCTCGATCCCGGTGGATGGGTTCACTGCATGCAGAGGATCGAATGGAAAAGCCAGTCATGGTGGGTGTGCCGGAAATTGTTCAGGCCAGTGCGGTGGATCTTGCGCGGGGTATCCAGTCGCGCCAGTGGTCTTGTCGGGAAGTGATGCAGGCCTATCTTGCGCACATCGGGCGCGTCAATCCCGCAGTCAACGCCGTGGTTTCGATGGTGGATGCCGACTTGCTGCTGCGGCAGGCCGACGAGCGCGATGCGCAGCTGGCCAAAGGGCATTCCATGGGCTGGATGCATGGTTTTCCTCAGGCCATCAAGGACCTCACCGCCACTGCGGGTATCGCCACCACCTTCGGCTCACCCGCCTTTGCCGGGTTCGTACCGGCGCAGGATGCGCTGATGGTCAAGCGGTTTCGGGCCAGCGGCGCCATCCTCATCGGCAAGACCAACACGCCCGAGTTCGGCCTCGGTTCGCAGACCTACAACACGGTGTTCGGTGCCACCGCCAACGCCTACGATGTGAACCGCACCGCCGGCGGCAGCAGCGGCGGGGCTGCCAGTGCGCTGGCGCTGCGCATGCTGCCGGTCGCCGACGGCAGCGACATGATGGGCTCGCTGCGCAATCCGGCGGCGTTCAACAACGTCTTCGGCCTGCGCCCCTCGATCGGGCGGGTGCCCAGCGCACCGGCGGTGGATGTGTTCACCAACCAGCTGGGTACCAGCGGCCCGATGGCCCGCACCGTGACCGACCTGGCCATGCTGCTGTCGGTGCAGGCTGGTTTCGATGACGAAGTGCCCACCTCCATCCAGCAGGACCCGGCGGTGTTTGCCGGCGCGTTGCAGCGGGACTTCAAGGGTACGCGCATCGGCTGGCTGGGGGATCTGGGCGGCCACCTCGCCATGGAGCCCGGCGTCATGGCACTGTGCGAGGACGCGCTCGAGGTGTTCACCGGACTGGGCTGCCGTGTCGAGGCGGTGGCGCCCGGCTTCCCGATGGCGCGGCTGTGGGATGCCTGGCTGGTGCTGAGGCAATCACAGGTGGCGGCGGGCCCTGCAGGCGTGCTCTATCAAACCGAAGCGGGGCGACGCCACCTCAAGCCGGAAGCGGTGTGGGAAATCGAGCACGGCCTGCGTCTGAGCGCCCTGCAGGTGCAGCAGGCGATGGCCGCCCGAAGCGCCTGGTACCAGGCATTGAGAGCCCTGTTCAGGACCTGTGACTACCTCGTGCTGCCGTCGGCGCAGGTTTTTGCGTTTGACATCCACACCCACTGGCCGCAGCAGATCAACGGCACCGCCATGGACACCTACCACCGCTGGATGGAGGTGGTGGTGCCCGGGACGATGTCGGGTTGCCCGGTCGCCGGTGTCCCGGTGGGCTTCAACGCAGGCGGTCAGGCCATGGGCATGCAGATCATCGGCAAGGCGCAGGCGGACCTGGCCGTGCTGCAACTGGCCTTCGCCTACGAGCAGGCGACGCAGTGGGTGGACAGGTGCCCGCCGCCCATGCTATGCCGGCCTTAGCGCGAAGACGCGCACAACATCGCAGAGGGCCATGAAAAAAGCCAGGTCATGGACCTGGCTTTTTATTTGTGCAGTCTTTACGTGGGTTTAGCGGGCGCTGGCTTACAGCACCTCGCTGGCAAAGTCCGCCAGACGCGAACGTTCACCGCGGGCCAGCGTGATGTGGCCACCATGCGGCCAGCCCTTGAAGCGGTCCACGGCGTAGGTCATGCCGGAGGAGCCTTCCGTCAGGTAGGGCGTGTCGATCTGCGCCAGGTTGCCCATGCAGATGATCTTGGTGCCCGGGCCTGCGCGGGTGATCAGCGTTTTCATCTGCTTGGGCGTCAGGTTCTGCGCCTCGTCGATGATCACGTACTTGTTCAGGAAAGTCCGGCCGCGCATGAAGTTCATGCTTTTGACCTTGATGCGTGAACGGATCAACTCGTTGGTGGCGGCACGGCCCCATTCGCCGGAACCGCTGTCGGTCTTGCCCAGCACTTCCAGGTTGTCGTCGAGTGCGCCCATCCAGGGGCCCATTTTTTCCTCCTCGGTGCCGGGCAGGAAACCGATGTCTTCACCCACCGACACCGTAGCGCGCGTCATGATGATCTCGGTGTAGCGGCGGTCGTCGAGCACCTGCGTCAGGCCGCTGGCCAGCGCCATCAGCGTCTTGCCGGTACCGGCGGTACCAGCCAGCGTGACAAAGTCCACTTCCGGGTCCATCAGCAGGTTCATCGCGAAGTTCTGCTCGCGGTTGCGCGTGGTCACGCCCCACACCGCGTTCTTCAGGTGGTTGTAGTCCTTGAGGGTTTTCAGCACCGCCGTCTTGGCGCGGATTTCCGTGACGCGGGCATACAGCGGCGGCTCGCCGGGGGCCTCGAAGAACACGAACTGGTTGATCAGCAGGTTGGCCACGATGGGGCCGGTGATGCGGTAGAAGGTGTGGCTGCCCTGCTGCCAGCTTTCAATGGTCTTGCTCTGGCGGGTCCAGAAGTCGGGGGGCAGTGCGAGCGAGCCGGAATACAGCAGGTCGCCATCTTCCAGCGTCTTGTCGTTCTGGTAGTCGTCGGTCGCCAGCCCGAGGGCGCGGGCCTTGACCCGCATGTTGATGTCCTTAGACACCAGCACCACCTCGCGCGGGGCGTATTCCCGGCGCAGCGCTTCGACCACACCGAGGATCTGGTTGTCGGCCTTGCCCTGGGGCAGGCTGATCGGCAGGGTGTAGTCCAGGGGTTTGGTCTGGAAAAACAGCGAACCGCCGGCTTCCCGGTGACCGGTGGTGTCGAGCTTGAGTCCTTTGGCAATGTCGGCGCCCTGCGCACCGGCCAGCGCGTCGAGCGTGCGGCTGGTCTGCCGGCCATTGCGCGCCACCTCGGTCGTGCCTTTCTTGTGGCCGTCGAGCTCTTCCAGCACGATCATCGGCAGGAAGATATCGTGTTCCTCGAAGCGGAACAGGCACATCGGGTCGTGCAGCAGCACGTTGGTGTCCAGCACGAAGAGCTTGGTCGGCCCGGTGTGCTTGGGTTTTTTCGGCTTTTCCACCACCTGCGGCGCCGGCTCCCTCTCCTTGTGATAACTCACGGAGGGGGCCGGCGCGCGCTCGGAGCGAGCGGCGGGCTTTTCCTTGTAGGCCACCGGGTGGGCGCCGTCACCGGCTGCGCGGCTGTCAAACAGGTCCATCACCGGGGGTTTTTGCGCCGATTCCGTGTTTTCCGTCTTTCGCGCGCCCCGGGATGACGAGCGCGCAGGCGCGTCAAGCGCGTCGGGCGAGAGCAGGGCAGCACGTTTGGTCGGGGCGGGGGGCAGGGGCATGGTGCGTAAAACTCTCAAAAAGAAGTTTCCAGAAGTGAAAAAGCCGCCTTGAGACCAGGGCGGCTTTTTCAGTGAGCGCAGTTGCGAAGGTCAACAGCATGAGGCCATTATGCACAACTCATGTGGCAGGGCAATCTGTTGTTGCTCAGCGGCCTCAGGCGGGCTTGCGCACCGTTCAGGCTGCTTTCTTGAGGGCTTTGACGGCCTTGAGCACTTCATCGACATGGCCAGGCACTTTCAGGCCGCGCCACTCTTCTTTCAGCTGGCCGTCGGCGCCCACCAGGAAGGTGCTGCGCTCAATGCCCTTGACCTTCTTACCGTACATGATCTTGTTCTTGACCACGCCGAACATGTGGCACATCTTCTCTTCGGTGTCGGCAATCAGTTCGAAAGGCAGTTCGAGCTTGGCCTTGAAGTCGTCATGCGACTTCATGTTGTCGCGGGACACGCCAAACACGGTGGCACCTGCCTTGACGAAATCCTTGTAGCGGTCGCGGAACTGCATCGCTTCGGTGGTGCAGCCCGGGGTGTTGTCCTTGGGATAGAAATACAGCACCACAACTTTGCCGAGATGGGACTGGTTGGAAACCTTGACGCCGCCGGTGGCATTGGCTTCGAATTCGGGGAGTGGTTTGTTAACGACGACTGCCATACTGAATAGACCCTGACGAAAGTAGTTGTAATTGGCCGCGGCGTTCGGACTGCCCCCGGCGGGAAGACCGGGGTGGTGGTACCAAATGCAACCCTAGATTTTACCCTGAAAGACGAAACGTCTCAGGGCGAGGCCTGCGTTGTTTCAATCAGCAGCGCTGCCATGACCTGCCGGCCCTCGCCGGCAAGGATGTTGTAGGTCCGGCAGGCGGCCAGTGTGTCCATGGTTTCGACACCGATGCGCCGCGCCATCAGGGTCCTCAAAAAGGCCGGCGGCGGAAAGCGCAGGCGCGTCCCGCTGCCAAAAATCACCAGTTCAGGCTGTGTTTGCCCGAGCAGTTCGAAGTGGGCCGCTGTCAGGTCTTCGAAGCGCGGGCAGTTCCAGTCGAACTTCTCGCCGCGCGAGCCGATGACGATGCTGCGCTCGATGCGCTCTGCCACGCCGTTGCTGCCCAGCCCGACCCAGCCCGGGCCGTAGCCCAGGATGGATTGCACGTCGAGTCGATCGGGTTGGAGTTTCATGCGCTGTCCGGTCCGTCGTGGGTGAAGTGGATGATGAAAGGGCTGCCCCGGGCCACAAGGCAGCGCGCGGGGCGGCTGCCATGGCGGCTTTTGCCCCTGCCGGGCAGGGAAAAAGCGGTTTTTATGTGGTCAAATTATAGATTCCGCCTGAATTTTCGCTGTTCCAGGCTCACAGGTGCCTCTGGTGGCCGGCATTGGGAACACTGGCGAGCACCGGCTTGAGACTCCCTGTTTGAAAAACGACATGAAACCGATCACCAAATCTGCCAAATTGGCCAATGTGCTGTATGACATCCGCGGCCCCATCATGGATGCGGCCAAGCAGATGGAAGAAGAAGGCCAGAAGCTGATCAAGCTCAACATCGGCAACCTGGCCGTGTTCGGCTTCGACGCACCCGAGGAAGTCCAGCAGGACATGATCCGCAACCTGCCGGCGTCGGCCGGCTATTCGGACAGCAAGGGCATTTTTGCGGGGCGCAAGGCGGTGATGCACGAGACGCAGAAGCAGGGCATCAAGGGCGTGACCCTGGACGACATCTATTTGGGCAACGGCGCCAGCGAACTGATCGCCATGGCCACCAACGCCTTGCTGGACGATGGCGACGAACTGCTGCTGCCGGCGCCCGACTACCCGCTCTGGACGGCATCGACCAGCCTGTCCGGCGGCACGCCGGTGCACTACATGTGCGACGAGAGCAATGGCTGGATGCCCGACCCGGCCGACATCCGCAGCAAGATCACGCCGAGAACCAAGGCCATCGTGGTGATCAACCCCAACAACCCGACCGGTGCGCTGTACTCCGACGACCTGCTGCGCCAGATCGTCGGCATCGCCCGCGAGCACGGGCTGGTGATCCTGGCCGACGAGGTGTATGACAAGGTGCTCTACGACGGCGCCCGCCACACCGCGATTGCCAGCCTGTCCACCGACGTGCTCACGCTGACCTTCAATTCGCTGTCCAAGAGCTACCGCTCCTGCGGCTACCGCGCCGGCTGGCTCGTCGTCTCGGGCCCCAAGAAAAGCGCACAGGACTACATCGAGGGCCTGAACATGCTGGCCAACATGAAGCTGTGCTCCAACGTGCCCGGCCAGTGGGCCATCCAGACGGCGCTGGGCGGCTACCAGAGCATCAACGACCTCACGTGCGAAGGCGGGCGCCTGCGCCGCCAGCGCGACCTGGCCTATGAACTGATCACCGCCATTCCAGGCGTGAGCTGCGTCAAGCCCACGGCCGCGCTCTACATGTTTCCGCGCCTGGACCCGGCGGTCTATCCGATCCAGGACGACCGCCAGTTTTTCCTCGAGCTGCTCAAGGAAACCAAGGTCATGCTGGTGCAGGGCACCGGCTTCAACTGGCCGGCGCCTGACCATTTCCGGATCGTGTTCCTCCCGCATGAGGAAGACCTGCGCGAGGCCATTGGCCGCATCGCCAGGTTCCTCGAGAACTACCGCAAGAACCGGGTCTGATTCCCTTTTTACCCTTTCCCCCGTGATGTGCCGCCTTCGGGCGACCCGCCACACCGACAGCAACGCAAGACTCCAGCCATGACGAAATCGACGACTCTGAGCCCCATCCGGGTAGGCCTTCTGGGCATAGGCACCGTGGGTAGCGGCACCTTCAACGTGCTCAAGCGCAACCAGGAAGAAATCCGCCGCCGCGCCGGCCGCGGCATCGAGATCACCATGGTGGCCGATCTGGACACCGCCCGCGCCAAAGCGTTGGTGGGTGAGGGTGTGGAGGTGGTGGGCGACGCGCGCCAGGTGGTCAGCAACCCGAATGTCGACATCGTCATCGAGCTCATCGGCGGCTACGGCATCGCCAAACAGCTGGTGCTGGAGGCCATCGAGGCGGGCAAGCATGTGGTCACTGCCAACAAGGCGCTGCTGGCCGTGCATGGCACCGAGATTTTCGCTGCCGCCCATCGCAAGGGCGTGATGGTGGCGTTCGAGGCCGCAGTGGCCGGCGGCATCCCCATCATCAAGGCGCTGCGCGAGGGCCTGACGGCCAACAGCATCCAGTGGATCGCCGGCATCATCAACGGCACCACCAACTTCATCCTCAGCGAGATGCGCGACAAGGGGCTGGACTTCGACGTGGTGCTCAAGGAAGCGCAGCGCCTGGGCTACGCCGAGGCCGACCCGACCTTCGACATCGAGGGTGTGGACGCCGGTCACAAGGTCACGCTGATGTCGGCCATCGCCTTCGGCATTCCGGTGCAGTTCGACAAGGCGTATGTCGAGGGCATCACCGGCCTCGCCGCCCAGGACATCCGCTACGCCGAGCAACTGGGCTACCGCATCAAGCTGCTGGGCATCACCAAGCGCGCCGTCAACGGCATCGAGCTGCGGGTACACCCCAGCCTGGTGCCTGCCAAGCGGCTGATTGCCAATGTGGAAGGCGCGATGAACGCCGTGGTGGTGCAGGGCGATGCCGTCGGCACCACGCTGTACTACGGCAAGGGCGCCGGCAGCGAGCCCACCGCCAGCGCCGTGATTGCCGATCTGGTGGACATTGCCCGCCTGCACACGGCCGACCCCGAGCACCGCGTACCGCACCTGGCGTTCCAGCCCGACGCGATGAGCGATCTGCCGGTGGTGCCCATGTCGGAGGTCGTCACCAGCTATTACCTGCGCCTCAAGGTGGCCGATGAAGCCGGCGTGCTGGCCAAGGTCACGGGCATCCTGGCCCAGGCTGGCATCAGCATCGATGCCGTGCTGCAGCGCGAAGCCGACGAGGTGGGCGGCGAGGGCTCCACGCACACCGACCTCATCATCCTCACCCACGATTGCGTGGAAGCGAAGATGAACGGCGCCCTGGCGCAAATGCAGGCGCTGCCCACCGTGCTGGCACCCATCATCCGCATCCGCAAGGAGGATCTGGCCTGATGCGCTACGTCTCCACCCGCGCGGCGTCGGCTGATGCCGGCGACCGCAAGCGCTTCTGCGAAATCCTGCTCGAAGGCCTGGCGCCCGACGGCGGCCTGTACCTGCCCGAGCACTATCCGCAGGTCAGCCCCGCCACGCTGGAAAGCTGGCGCGGCCTCAGCTATGCGCAGCTGGCGTTTGAAATTCTCTCGCTCTATATCGACGACATTCCGCCCACTGACCTGCGGGCGCTGTGCGAGAAGACCTATACCGAAGCAGTGTTCGGCACGCCCGAGATCGTTCCGCTGCGTCCGCTCGAGGGCGGCCTGTACCTGGAAGCCCTGTCCAACGGCCCCACGCTGGCCTTCAAGGACATGGCGATGCAGCTTCTGGGCAACCTGTTCGAGTACGAACTGGCGCGCCGCGGCGAAGAGCTCAACATCCTCGGCGCCACCAGCGGCGACACCGGCAGTGCCGCCGAATACGCGATGCGCGGCAAGAAGGGCGTGCGCGTCTTCATGACCTCGCCCAAGGGCCGCATGAGCCCCTTCCAGCAGGCCCAGATGTTCAGCCTGCAGGACGCCAACATCCACAACATCGCGATTGAAGGCGTGTTCGACGACTGCCAGGACATTGTCAAGGCCGTGAGCAACGACCTGGAATTCAAGCGCCAGTACAAGATCGGCACCGTCAACTCCATCAACTGGGCGCGTTTGCTCGCCCAGGTGGTGTATTACTTTGCAGGCTATTTCCAGGCAACGCAGGCTTCGACAGGCTCAGCCCGAACGGGGGCAGCGAAGGTCAGCTTCACGGTACCTTCGGGCAACTTCGGCAATGTCTGCGCCGGCCATGTGGCCCGCATGATGGGTCTGCCGATCGAGCGCCTGGTGGTCGCGACCAACGAGAACGACGTGCTCGACGAGTTCTTCCGCACCGGCGTGTACCGCGTGCGCGGCAGCGCCGATACGCACGAGACCTCCAGCCCGTCGATGGACATCTCCAAGGCCTCGAACTTCGAGCGCTTTGTGTTCGACCTGCTGGGGCGTGATGGCGCCAGGACCCGCGCGCTGTTCCATGACCAGCTGGCAGCGGATGGCCGCTTTGACCTGGGCGCTGATCCGTCATTCCCGCAGGCGCGTGCGCGTTACGGATTCGTCAGCGGCAAGAGCACCCATGCCCATCGCCTGGCCACCATCCGCGACACCTGGCAGCGCTTTGGCACCATGATCGACACCCACACCGCCGACGGCGTGAAGGTTGCCCGGGAGCATCTGCAGCCCGGCGTGCCCATGGTCGTGCTGGAAACCGCGCTGCCCATCAAGTTCGCCGCCACCATTGAAGAGGCCCTGGGTCAGACGCCCCCGCGGCCCGCGAAGTTCGAGGGCATCGAGGCCCTGCCCAAGCGGGTGCTGGAACTACCCGCCGACGCCGCTGCCGTGAAGCGCTACATCGCGGCGTCGGTGAACTGAGCCGGTCCGAAAGCGCACGCATGAATGTGGTTGGTTTTTCCGGGTTTTCCGGCTCCGGCAAGACAACGCTGGTGGAAAAGCTCATCCCCGCGCTCAAGGCCCGGGGGCTGCGGGTGTCGGTGGCCAAGCATGCCCACCACAGCTTCGACATTGACCAGCCCGGCAAGGACACCTGGCGCCACCGGCAGGCAGGTGCCTTCGAGGTGGTGGTGGCTTCCGGCAATCGCCTCGCGCTGGTGCGTGAATTCGAGCAAACCACGTCGCTAACCGTGCACCACCTGCTGGCGGAGCTTTACGGTGGTGTCGACTGGGTGCTGGTCGAAGGCTTCAAGAGCAGCGACATCCTCAAGATCGAGGTGTGGCGTGCACCCACAGCAGATTACAGTGGCAGCCCGGCGCGCTACCTCGACGACGATTTCATCGTGGCGATTGCCACCGACGCGCCGGACCGTCTGCCGCAGGCAACCTTGCGGCCGGTGCTGGATTTGAACGACGCCGATGCGGTGGCGCAGTACCTGGTGAACAATCACGACCGGTTCCATTACTCCTTTGAGCAGCGGTTTGACGGCGGTTGACTCTGCTTGACACCACCCGGTCGCCGTTGATTCATCCAGTTCCCACTTTTGCCATGAGCCAATTACCTGTCCGTGTACCGCTGAAGCCTCTGGACACCGCGCTGGCCGAGTTGCTGGCCCGCGCCACGCCGCTGGCCGGTGCAGCGCGCGTGTCCACCTTTGATGCCGACGGGCGCGTGCTGGCAGAGGATCTGGTGTCCGCTCTCGATGTGCCGGCCCACGACAACAGCTCGATGGACGGTTATGCGGTACGCGTGGCGGAATGCGGCGATCCACAGGCGTGGCTGCCGGTCAGCCAGCGCATTCCGGCGGGAAGCCATGGCCAGGCGCTGGTGGCGGGCACAGTCGCCCGCATCTTCACTGGCGCCCCCATTCCACCGGGTGCCGATGCAGTGGTGATGCAGGAGGATTGCACCACCCCGTTGCCGGCGGCCGGCAGTCTATCGCCTGCGGTGCAGGTTCAGCAAGCCCCCCGGCCCGGTCAATGGATACGCCGCCGCGGTGAGGACGTGGCCCGTGGCGACGTGGTGCTGCACCGGGGCGAGCGGCTCACGCCGGCGTCGCTGGGTCTGGCGGCCAGCATCGGCTTTGGAGAGCTCAGCGTGGCGCCGCGTGTGCGCGTGGCCCTGTTTTCCACTGGCGATGAACTGGTCATGCCGGGCGATGTGGCGCCTGCCGACATGCAGCCCGGTGCGATCTACAACTCCAACCGTTTCTTCCTGCGGGCCCTGCTGCAACGCCTCGGCTGCGTGGTGACCGACCTGGGCATCGTGCCCGACCGGCTCGACGCCACCCTCGCCGCGCTGCAGGGCGCCAGCCGGCAGCACGACCTGATTCTCACCAGCGGTGGCGTGTCGGTGGGGGAAGAAGACCACATCAAGCCCGCGGTGCAGACCCTGGGTGAGCTCAATCTGTGGCAGATCGCCATCAAGCCCGGCAAGCCTTTTGCCTATGGCCATGTGGGCGCAGCGCACTTCATCGGCTTGCCGGGCAACCCGGTGTCCAGCTTTGTCACCTTCCTGCTGTTGGTGCAGCCCTTTTTGCTGGCTCTGCAGGGTGCTGCGCAACGGGTGCCCGCCGCGATGGACTTGCCTGCGCACTTCAGCTGGCCCAGGGCCGACAAGCGGCGCGAGTTCCTGCGGGTGCGGCGCAATGCGGCAGGGGGCCTGGATCTGTTTGCCAACCAGAGCTCGGGCGTGCTCACCTCGGCGGTGTGGGGAGACGGCCTGGTGGACAACCCGGCCGGCCAGACCATCGCGCACGGCGATGTGGTCAGGTTCATTCCCTTCTCGGCGTTTCTCGCCTGACCCTTTGTGGCATCTGCATGAAAGTCACCATCAAGTACTTTGCCTCCATCCGCGAGGCCATCGGCCAGGGCAGCGAGTTGCGCGACACCGCCGCGACCACGCTGGCAGGCCTGCGCGACGAACTGCTGGGCAGCAGCCCGCTGCATGCCCAGAGCCTGGCGCGCGGCAAGGCGGTGCGCATGGCGCTCAACCAGGTGATGAGCGACGAGGCCGCACTGCTCAGTGAAGGCTGCGAGGTCGCGTTCTTCCCGCCTGTCACTGGCGGCTGATGCGGGCCGCTCAGGCGGCGAGCGAATGCAGGTGCTCCAGGCGCTCCTCCAGTTCCGCTGAAGCCCGCGTCATCGGGCTGCGCAGTTCGTTGGCCAGCCACCCCTGCCGAGCCAGCAGGGCTTTCAGCGGCCCCGGGTTGGGCTCTGCAAAGACCGCCTCGATCAGCGCTGGCAAGGGCGCCCACAGCGCTTCGGCACCTGCCACGTCGCCGGCCCGGGCCTTGTCGATCACTTGCACCCAACGCTGCGTGTGAAAGTGCGCTGCCGCGGCAATGGCGCCGCTGCCGCCCTGCGTCATGGTGCGCCGGATGTTGATGTCCTCGCCGGCCAGCACCTGCAGCCGTCCATCGGCGATCACGGCGCGGGTCTTGGCCGGGTCGCCGCCGCAGTCTTTCACCGCGCGGATCTGTTGATGCCCAGCCAGGGTCAGCAGCGTTTCTGTGGTGAGCGTACTGCCGGTGCGGTAGGGGATGTCATACAGCACCACCGGCAGCTGGCTGGCATCGGCCAGCACGGTGAACCAGTCGAGCAAGCCCGCCTGCGAGGGCCGCACATAGCTGGGTGCCGGCAGCAGGATGCCCGCCAGGGCCAGGGAGTTCAGGGCCTGGATGCGGGCTTGGGTTTGGCCCAGGTGAGAGCCCGACACACCCATGATGAGCGGCAGGCCCGGGGTCGCCGACAGCACGGTCTGCAGCACGGCCATCTGCTCGTCGTCATCGAGCGCAGCGGCCTCGCCGGTGGAGCCGCAGACGACCAGGCCCGCAACGCCGCAGCCGGCGTAGTGGCTGGCCAGCCGCTTCAATGCAGGGTGGTCGACGTCGCCGCCGCGAAAGGGCGTGACCAGAGGAATCCACAGGCCGGAAAAATCCGGTTGAGAGGGGCTTGAGGAATGGGCAATCAGCGATGTTGACATGGGGACACTTTCCAAAAAACTGACCGGCTGGAAGGGCCGTCATCAGATGAGGGAAGGTGTCCGCAAAAAGATCGTGGGTCAGTGCCGGGTGTGGCAGGCGGTTCCATCGCTCATTCGACGACGGAACCGAAGCCCCGGTCAAATGAGCATCGGTTTTTTCGATTTGCCAGCGCACGGCAGGCTGCCGCTGACGCGGTGCGTCAGGCAGGCAGCAGACGGGGGGTGTGCGCTCGACATGGCTTCATGCTAGCCGAAGGCCTGCGAGCCACCAAGCTTTTGTCACCATGCGGGCCGTGGAATAAGAGGCACAGTGGCAAAATTGCTGCATGACTTCGCCCCGTGTGCTCATCCAGACCCAGGATTTCGACCTCGCCGACGAGGTTGCCGCCCTGCGCGCCGGCAACAAGGCGGTGGGTGCCGTCTGCAGCTTCATCGGCACGGTCAGGGATCGCAATGACGGCCAGAATGTCAGCAGCATGGAGCTGGAGCACTACCCCGGCATGACCGAAAAAGCCATCGAGGCCATGATCGATGAGGCCATGAAGCGCTTCGACATCCTGGGCGCCCGTGTCATTCACCGGGTGGGGTTGCTGCAGCCGCTGGACCAGGTCGTGATGGTGGCCGTCACCTCGGCGCACCGCGGCGAGAGCTTCAAGGCCTGCGAGTTCCTGATGGACTACCTCAAGACCCAGGCACCGTTCTGGAAAAAGGAAGAAACGCCGGCTGGCGCGCGGTGGGTGGATGCCCGGGTCAGCGACGACGCGGCGCTGGCCAAATGGGGCATCGAGGCCCGCAACGCCTGAGGCGGTGCAGCGCGCCCGGGTCCTTTGTGGCTCAGTTGAGGTATTTGGGCCTGTCGGCAGGCAGGGGCAAGCCTTCGGGCTCCTGCTCCGCCGCAGGTTCTGCGGTGGGCAGTTCCGGCAGCATCGGCAGCCTGGGTGGGGTCTCCAGCCATTGCGACTGGGTCACCGCCTGGTGCAGCAGGTGCAGCAAGCCCTGGATCAACTGCGCCTCCACGGTCAGTTCCACCTGCTTGTTCTGCAATGGCAGCTTTTCAACAAACTGCACCTGCATCTGTCCTGTTTTTTGCAGAGTGATCTTCACCTCGGTGATGAGCAGCGGTGGTGTTTCGGCTGGCGGCGAGGATGCATCGCCACCAGCGGCAGGCGGTGCGTAGGGCGTCTTGAAATCGCCACTGTAGGCCGTGGCCTCTTTCTGGAACTGCTCCAGCAGGCGTTGGCGCTGGTCCGCCAGCGGTGCAGCCGGATCGACCGGTGGCGCCAGCCGCGACAACTGCTCAGCCGCCGACTTGCGCAGCACCGGCAGCAAGGCCAGGGTGAAACGCCGCGTGAACCAGAGCCGGATTTCTTCCGCGCTGCCCGTGCTGATGCGCAGCAACAGCCGGTCCTGCTCGCTCACGTAATTGACGGACATCTGTTTGATGTTCATCGGATGATTCTAGGCCGGGGCGGGACGGCCTGTACAGACGCGCGTGGCTCAGCTGTGGGTGGGCGGCACGAAAGCGGCGCGGGCATGCTGCTCCAGCCCTTGCGTCAGCTGTGTCAGCAGCCGCACCAGCTCGGTCTGCTGCGCGGCGGACAGCGGCGCCATCAGCTGGCGGCAGGCGCGTTCGGCCGGTTGCTGCGCCTGGCGGAGCAACTGCTCCCCCGCAGGCGACAGCACCAGGGACAGCTTGCGCCGGCTGCTGGCGGCCGGCGAGCGTTCGATCAAGGCGCGCGCCTCCAGTCCGCGCAGCACGCGCAGCACCGTCACCTTGTCAAAACCCAGCGCCCGCGCCAGGCTGGACTGGTCCAGCCCCGGTTCGCTGTGCAGCACGGTGAGCACCCCGAACTGTGCGGGCGTGAGCCCGGCGCTGCGGCATTCGTCCTCGAAAATCGCGGCCGAGATCTGGTGCGCGCGCCGCAGCAGAAAGCCGGGACGGGTGTAGAGGTGGGCGAGGCCACCGGGCTTGGCAGGAGGTTTGGCAGGCACGTGTGGGATGCAGGGGTGGATGGGGGGGCCTAGGGAAACCGTCAATTGTCCAGGGCGCATCATCGCGAAAAAATGGTTAGCATGCAAACACAATCCATGCAAAGCAACAGATGCCAGCCGCTGAGCCGCGCTGTACGCCGGCTCCAGGCCATGGTTGGCCTTCTCGGCTTTCTCCTCGGGGCCTCCGGCGTCTGGGCGCAGGCTACACCGGGTGCGGCCCTGCCTGCTGCCAACCTGCCCGCGGGCAGTGCGCTGCGCCTCATCGTGCCCTTCACGCCCGGCACCGGCATTGACCTGATCGCCCGCACGGTGGGCCCCAAGCTGGCCGAGCGGCTGGGCCGACCGGTGGTGGTGGACAACCGCGTCGGTGCCTCCGGCAACATCGGGACCGAGGCGGTCGTTCGCTCGGCGCCCAACGGCACGACCTTGCTGGTGTCCGTCAACACCCTGGTGATGAACCGCAGCCTCTACCCCAAGCTGCCCTTCGACCCGGTCAAGGACCTGATCCCCGTGTCCCTCACCAGCTGGGGCCAATTGATTCTGGTCACTCATCCGAAGGCACCCTACAAGACCGCCGCCGAGCTGGTGGCTGCCGCCAAGGCCAGCCCCGGCCGCATCAACTACGCCTCACCCGGCGTCGGCACACCGCACCACCTGTCGATGGAGCTGTTCAAGACGACCACTGGCGTGTTCCTCACCCACATTCCCTACCGTGGCACAGCCCCGGCCTTGCAGGATCTTCTGGGGGGCCAGATCGAAACCATGTTCCTGCCCATCCACGTGGCCCTGCCTTTCATCAAGGCGGGCAAGCTGGTGGCCTTGGGCATCGGCAGCGACAAGCGCCACGCCCTCCTGCCCGAGGTGCCCACGCTGGCCGAAGCCCGTGTCGGCAAGGTCAATGTGGACATGTGGTACGGCGTGTTCGCGCCGCCCGGCACGCCGCCCGAACTGGTGACGCGCCTGAACCGGGAGCTCAAGGAGATTCTCGCCAGCGACGACATCCAGCGCGCCTTCCAGACCCAGGGCATGGACCCGGCCAGCAGCTCACCCGAAGAATTCAGGGCCCTGGTCGAAAAAGATGCGGTGCGCTGGGCGCAGCTCATCAAGGCCCAGCACATCACCGCCGAATAAGGGAAAGTGAAAGCCATGAAGACAGCCATCGTCGGCGGCGGCATCGGGGGCTTGAGCCTCGCGCTGGCGCTGCACCAGCAAGGGCTGGCCTGTGACGTGTATGAGACCGTGCCCGAAGTGCGCGAGATTGGTGTCGGCATCACGCTGCTGCCGCATGCCATGCGCGAGCTGGCCGGACTGGGCCTGCAGGCCGAGCTGGAAGCCGCGGGCATTGAAAACCTCGAGAGCGTGTTTTTCAACCGCTACGGCCAGTACATCTACCGCGAGCCGCGCGGCCGCCACGCCGGCCATGCGCAGCCCGAAATCGGCATCCACCGCGGCAAGCTGCACCGCATCCTCTACGAAGCCGTGCTGGCCCGCCTGGGCAGCGCCCATGTGCACACCAACCACCGCTGCATGCGGGTCGAGCAAGGCGATGCCGGCGCCACGCTGCACTTCACCGAAAGCACCAGCGGCGCCCAACTGGCGCCTGTGCAGGCCGATGTGGTGATCGCCTGCGACGGTGTCAACTCCACGCTGCGCAAGCAGTTCTACCCCGATGAGACAGTCGCCTTCGCCGGCATCAACACCTGGCGCGGCGTGACGCGGCACAAGCCCATCCTCACCGGCAAGAGCTATCTGCGCATCGGCTCCATCCAGACCGGCAAGATGGTGATCTACCCCATCGTCGACAACCTCGACGCCGATGGCACGCAGCTCATCAACTGGGTGGCTGAAATCCAGCGCCACGGCGACGCCATGAACGACTGGAACCGCAGCGGCAGCCCCGGGGACTTTGCCGATATCTTCAAGGACTGGCGGTTCGACTGGCTCGACGTGCCGGCACTGATCCAGGGCGCGGACAGCATCCTCGAATACCCCATGGTGGACAAGGACCCGGTAGAGCAGTGGACCTTCGGCCGCGTCACCCTGCTGGGCGATGCGGCGCACCCCATGTACCCGCGCGGCTCCAATGGCTCGGCCCAGGCCATCATCGACGGCCGCGTGCTGGCGGCCGAGTTGAAGGCGCGAGCGCAGGCGGGCGGCAACCCGGCAGATGCGCTGCTGGCCTACGAGGCCCGGCGCCGGCCCGCCACCGCCAACATCGTGCTGACCAACCGCTCGACACCGCCCGACTTCATCATCATGAAGGCCGACGAGCTGAGCGGCGGCAAGCCCTTCCGCCACATCGACGACCTGATCAGCCGGGCCGAGCTGCGGCAGATTTCCGAAAACTACGCGCAGATTGCCGGGTTTTCGCGCGATGCTCCCAAAGCGGTTTAGGCGGCTTCAGCGGTGCAGAATGGGCTGCGGTTGACCTGGCGCAGGGGCGCAGGGTCCGGGCGCTTGAAAATGGAGGGACCACCCCGAACTGTATGACAGTTCAATTTCCTTGCGACCTCACACAAGGCCCCATTCCATGCGCCAAGACAAACTCACCACCAAGTTCCAGGAAGCCCTGGGCGATGCCCAATCGCTGGCCCTGGGCAACGACAACGCCTACATCGAGCCAGTCCACCTGCTGGCGGCCATGCTGCGCCAGGACGACGGCCCGCGCGCGCTGCTGGAGCGTGCAGGCGTCAACGTCAATGGCCTGAGCCAGGCTGCCGATACCGCCGTCAAAAAGCTGCCCCAGGTGCAGGGGCAAGATCAGGTACAGGTCGGCCAGGAGCTCGCCAAGCTGCTGCAGGCCACCGAAAAGGAAGCCATCAAGCGCAACGACCAGTTCATCGCCGGTGAGCTGTTCCTGCTGGCCGTGGCCGACAGCAAGGCTGATGTCGGCAGGATCGCCCGAGAGAACGGCCTGTCGCGCAAGTCGCTGGAGGCCGCCATTGACGCGGTGCGCGGCGGCCAGGGCGTGAGCAGCGCCGACGCCGAAGGCCAGCGCGAAGCCCTGAAGAAATACTGCATGGACCTGACCGAGCGCGCCCGCCTGGGCAAGCTCGACCCGGTGATTGGCCGCGACGACGAAATCCGCCGCGCCATCCAGGTGCTGCAGCGCCGCACCAAGAACAACCCGGTGCTGATCGGCGAGCCCGGCGTCGGCAAGACGGCGATTGTGGAGGGCCTGGCCCAGCGCATCGTGGCGGGCGAGGTGCCCGAGTCGCTCAAGGGCAAGCGCGTGCTGAGCCTGGACATGGCCGCGCTGCTGGCCGGTGCCAAGTTCCGCGGCGAGTTCGAAGAGCGCCTGAAAACCGTGCTCAAGGAACTGGCCAAGGACGAAGGCCAGACCATCGTCTTCATTGACGAGCTGCATACCATGGTGGGTGCGGGCAAGGCCGAGGGTGCGATGGACGCCGGCAACATGTTGAAACCTGCATTGGCGCGAGGTGAATTGCATTGCGTGGGCGCGACCACGCTGGACGAATACCGCAAATACATCGAGAAAGACGCCGCACTGGAGCGCCGCTTCCAGAAAATCCTGGTGGGTGAGCCGACGGTGGAGGCGACGATTGCCATCCTGCGTGGCCTGCAGGAAAAATACGAGGTGCACCATGGCGTACAGATCACCGATCCGGCCATCGTGGCGGCGGCCGAGCTGAGCCACCGCTACATCACCGACCGTTTCCTGCCCGACAAGGCGATTGACCTGATCGACGAGGCAGCGGCCAAGATCAAGATCGAGATGGACTCCAAGCCCGAGGTGATGGACAAGCTCGACCGCCGGCTGATCCAGCTCCAGATCGAGCGCGAAGCCGTGCGCCGCGAGAAAGACGAAGCCTCGCAAAAACGCTTCGGCCTGATTGAGGAAGAAGTTGCCAAGCTGCAAAAGGAAATCTCCAACCTCGACGAGATCTGGCAGGCCGAGAAGGCGCAGGCACTCGGCTCCAAGGACGTGATGGAGGAGATCGACCGCATCCGCTTCCAGATCGAGGAGTTCACCCGAAAGGGCGACTTCAACAAGGTCGCCGAGCTGCAGTACGGCAAGCTGCCCGAGCTGGAAAAGCGCCTGAAGCAGGCGCAGGACACCGAGGCGAAGAAGGGCGCTGACAACGCACCCAAGCTGCTGCGCACCCAGGTCGGCGCGGAAGAAATTGCCGAAGTGGTGGCCCGTGCCACCGGCATCCCCGTGAGCAAACTGATGCAGGGCGAGCGCGACAAGCTGCTGCAGATGGAAGTCAAGCTGCACGACCGCGTGGTCGGCCAGGACGAAGCCATTGGCGCGGTGGCCAACGCCATCCGCCGCTCGCGCTCAGGCCTGAGTGACCCGAACCGGCCCACCGGCTCCTTCCTGTTCCTCGGCCCCACCGGCGTCGGCAAGACCGAGTTGTGCAAGGCGCTGGCCGGCTTCCTGTTCGACAGCGAAGACCACCTGGTCCGCATCGACATGAGCGAGTTCATGGAAAAGCATTCCGTGGCCCGCCTGATCGGTGCGCCCCCGGGCTATGTGGGCTACGAGGAGGGCGGCTACCTGACCGAAGCCGTGCGCCGCAAGCCCTACAGCGTGCTGCTGCTCGACGAGGTGGAAAAGGCCCACCCCGATGTCTTCAATGTGCTGCTGCAGGTGCTGGACGACGGCCGCCTGACCGACGGCCAGGGCCGCACCGTGGACTTCAAGAACACCGTCATCGTGATGACCAGCAACATCGGCTCGCCCATCATCCAGAGCATGGTCGGCAAGCCGTATGACGAGATCAAGGACGCGGTGACGGACGAGCTGAAGAACTACTTCCGCCCCGAGTTTTTGAACCGCATCGACGAGACCGTGGTGTTTCACGCGCTCGACGCGAAGAACATCGAGTCGATCGCCCGCATCCAGCTCAAGGTGCTGCTGGAGCGTCTGCAGAAGATGGACCTCACGCTGGAGGTGTCAGAAGCCGCGATTTCAGAACTGGCCAAGGTCGGCTTCGACCCGGTCTTCGGCGCCCGGCCGCTCAAGCGCGCGATTCAGCAGCGGATCGAGAACCCGCTGTCCAAGCTGCTGCTGGAAGGGCGCTTCCCGCCCAAGAGCACCATCCCGGTGGACGTGGACCCGATCCGCGAGCCGGGGGTGTTCAAGTTCGAGGTGCCGGTGCAGTGAGGGGGCACTGAACAGCCCCGAAGACACTGGCGCTGTGGCTGTCTATTTGAGAATCGAAAAGATGCTGCTGTAGTCGTCCTTCCAGGGCCGAAAGCCTGCAGGCGCTTCCACGCCCGTGGACGCTGCCAGACGCACATCCCTGAAAAACCCCGCGTCGCTGCTGAGCAGCGCCCAGCGCGAACGCAGTACCAGCTTTTCGGAATTGCTTTCTGCATCCACCAGCCGCACGTTCTTGCCGAAATGATCGGCTGCGGTTTTCACCACGGGCCGCAAGTCGAGAAACCGGTTGGTGATGTGCACGGCCAGCACGCCGTTGGGCTGGAGATGCCGGAAGTACTGCGCAAAGGCCTCGCGCGTCAGCAGGTGGATGGGCACCGAGTCGCCCGAGAAGGCATCGACCACCAGCACGTCGAGCTTTTGCGTGGGTTCACGCTCCAGTTGCAGGCGAGCGTCGCCGAGCACGATCTCGGTGGCGGCAGCCGTGCGCGAGAGGTAGCTGAAGTTGTTGCGGGCCAGGTCGATCACCAGCGGGTCGATTTCGTAGAGGCGAAAGTAGTCGCCCTTTCGCCCATAGCTCACCAGCGTGCCCACACCCAGGCCAATCACCCCCACGCGCAGCGGGCCGCCGTCGGCCTTGATCTGGATCGCCTTGCCGGCGCCGCCTTCGGGGCTGTAGTAGGTGGTGGGTTCGTCGAGCCGGCCGGGGGCGGTGTGTTGCCGGCCATGGATGATCTGGCCGTGGAACATCGTCTTGTACTGGCCCTTGACGCTGTTGAACACCTGCAGCGTGCCGTAGAAGTTGCGCACCGACAGCTCGGCGCCGGTGGTCTCCTGCAGGTGGTCGGCCACGCGAACCCAGCCGAGTGCCAGCAGCACCGCCGCGCTGAACACCACGGCGGCCGGTCGCAGCCACGGGCGTGCGTAGCGCTGGCGTGGAATGATGGCCATGGCGCACACCAGCCCGGTGAGCACGATGCCGATGGACAGCTCGTAATGGCTGTTGAAGGCGTAGGGCGCAATCACGCCGACAAAGAAGCCGCCGACCACGCCGCCCACGGCCAGCATCAGGTAGTAACCCGTCAGGTGGCTCGGGTGCGGCTGCATGCGGGCCAGCTCACCGTGGCAGACCATGCAGGCGACAAAAAAGGCGATGAGGTTGATGCCCATCGACAGCCACAGTGGCAGATCGCTGATGCCCAGCGTGGGCAGCCAGGCCAGTGCGCCCAGGCTTATCACCAGCAGCGGCACGAACACCTGGCGCTGGTACCAGCCGCGGCGCTCGAATGTCAGGATGAAGGACAGCAGGTACAGTGCCAGCGGCGCGACCCAGATCAGCGGAATGGGGGCGATGTTGGTGGTGAGAAAGCTGGTGTCGGCCACCATCAGAATCGACGGGCACGCGGCCAGCGCAGCCCACAGCAGTTGGTCGGTCCAGCGCGGGGCCGGGTCGGTGTCCTTGTGTTCGGCGTGATGCACCATGGCCACGCCCTTGCGCCCGCGCCATGCCAGCAGCGCGCAGGCCACGCAAAAGCAGGCATAAAGGCTGGACCACAGGTAGGACTGCCACAGCGTCGGGAACACCGGCTCCACCGCCACCGGGTAGGCCAGCAGCGCCAGCATGGAGCCGAAGTTGGACAGCGCAAACAGACGGTAAGGCACCAGCCCCGAGCGCTCGCGTGCAAACCAGGCCTGCAGCAAGGGGCCGGTGGTTGAAAGCACAAAGTAGGGCAGGCCGATGGAAACGGTGAGCAGCCCGAGGATGCGCAGCGTGGGGTTCTCGTCGCCCAGGGGCTTCCAGCCCAGGCTGGGGCTGATGGGAATCAGCAGCAGGCTGACCAGCAGCAGCGTGCCATGCACCAGGCTCTGCCGTGAAGGCGCCAGGTAGCGCACCACCCAGTGCGAATAGAAATACCCCAGCAGCAGCACGGCCTGGAAGAACAGCATGCAGGTGGTCCACACCGCAGCCGAGCCGCCAAACCACGGCAGGATCATCTTGCCGATGAGGGGCTGCACCTGAAACAGAAGAAACGCACTGAGAAAAATCGTGAGGCCGTAATGGACTGTGAGGCGCAGGTCGATTTTCATGGGTGCTGGTTGTTACCTGTGTGAACTGACCTTCAACGCCTCTTGCAAAGGGGGTGGCAATCGGGCCTAGCCAGCCAACCCCACAAAAATATTCTGCACGTCGTCGTTGGCATCGATCGCCGCCAGGAAGGCCTCGACCTCTTCCAGATGGGCTGGGCTGAGCGAGCCGGGGTCTATCGGGTTCTTGGGCCGGTAGCCCAGCTTGGCCGACAGCACGGTGAATCCCTGCGCTGGCAGCGCGTGGCTGACGAGGTACAGGTCGGCCGCGTCGGTGAGGAACAGCGTGGTGCCAGCTTCCTCGCCGGGCTCGAAATCCTGCGCGCCGGCTTCGATGGCGGCGACTTCAGCGTCGGCGCCAGCGGCCGCGGGTTCGGCCTCGATCATGCCGACGTGGTCAAAGTCCCATGCCACCGAGCCGGAGGTGCCCAGGTGCCCCTTGCGGAACAGCACGCGCACTTCGGACGCGGTGCGGTTCAGGTTGTCGGTCAGGCATTCGACCATCACCGGGACCTGGTGCGGCGCAAAGCCCTCATACATCACGTGTTCGAAATGCACCGCCTCACCGCTCAGGCCGGCGCCCTTCTTGATGGCGCGCTCTAGCGTGTCCTTGGGCATGGACACCTTGCGGGCCTGCTCCACCACCAGCCGCAGCCGGGCGTTCGAGGCCGGGTCGGCGCCGCTGCGCGCCGCCACCATGATCTCCTTGGCCAGCTTGCCGAAAACCTTGCCCTTGGCGTTCGCCGCCAGTTCCTTGCCTTTTGCTTTCCATTGCGCGCCCATGGCGATGCTCCTTGATGTTGTCGCGCTCCGCGGCGCTGTGTGGATGTGTCGGGATGAAGGGTTGTGCTGCCCCTGATGTCTGGTGTGCTTGTCTGATTTATTTGATGGGAATGACTGTACCCGCTGGCACCGGCACGGCCGTCACGCTGTTTTGCGGTGAGCCTTCAATGACCCGGTCGGAATAGGTGAGGTAGACCAGTGTGTTGCGTTTGGTGTCCACCATGCGCACCACGCGCAGCCGCTTGAACACCAGCGAGATGCGTTCGCTGAACATTTCTTCCTGCCGCTCGATGGGCTTATCGCCAAAGCTGATGATGCCGGTCTGGCGGCAGGCGATCGAGGCTTCGGCCTTGTCTTCGGCCAGTCCCAGCGCACCCTTGATGCCACCCGTCTTGGCGCGCGAGACATAGCAGGTCACGCCGCTGACCTTGGGGTCGTCATAGGCGTCCACCACGATCTTGTGGTCCGGGCCGAAGAATTTGAACACGGTGTCGACAGCGCCAATTTCTTCGCTGTTGGCGCCGCAGGCCGCCAGAAAAAGGGCAATGGCGGCGGCGCCGCAGTACAGGGCGCGCGGTTTGGCGCTGCGGCGGGTGGAGGGTGTGAGGGTGGTCATGAAGGGTTCCTCTGATGCGATAGGCCGCGGTAAGCAGGTTTTTGGCGTTGTCGGTATTATGGATTTTTCTGCCTTCGGGTTTCCCTGCAGGGCGCGGGCTCATCGTGGCGCCATGTGCAACCACACCGACAACCGACCGATCACCCAAACGAAAGACCTAGTCATGATCAAGTTTTATTACCACCCATCGCCCAACCCGCTCAAGGTGGCCCTGTTCCTGGAAGAATCCGGCCTGCCGTATGAAGTGGTGCCCGTGGACACGCGCAAGGGGGAGCAGCACCAGCCGGATTTCGTCAAGATCAACCCCAATGCCAAAACGCCCGCCATCACCGACGGTGACGCCACGGTGTTCGATAGCAACGCCATCCTGCTGTACCTGGCCGAGAAGTCAGGCCAGTTCCTGCCCGAGAACACGCCGGCGGTACGCGGGCAGATGCTGTCGTGGCTGATGTTTGTGGCCACCGGTGTGGGTCCGTATTCCGGACAGGCGGTGCACTTCAAGCATTTCGCCCCCGAACCCAAGGCCTATGCGGTGAACCGCTACACCTTCGAGGCAGAGCGCCACTTCGGCATCCTGAACGCGCACCTGGCCACGCAGCGCTACATGCTGGGTGATACCTACACGCTGGTGGACATGGCGGTGTGGGGCTGGGCCCGGGTGCTGGGCTTTATTCTTGGTGCCGAGGCCTGGGCGCAGTTCCCCCACCTCAAGCGCCACCTCGACGAGATCAGCGCCCGGCCCGCGGCACAACGCGCCGAAGCCCTGAAGGCAAAGTTCACTTTCAAGGCCGAGGTGGACGAAGACGCGCGCAAGCAACTCTTCCCGCAAAACGCGCGTCTGGCCGCCTGAAGGCGTTGAACGGCCCTGAACGCCCCAAAGTCGCCCCAGTCCCCTCGCGGGGCGGGCGCTCAGGCCTTGTGGCCGCGTCGGGCCCGAATCTTCAGCAGCCTGGCCGCATTGCCGCCCAGGATCTGCTGGCGCTCTGCGTCTGACAGCTGCGCCACACGCTCGACCAGTCCCACCGGGTCTTCATCGCCCATGTCAAAGGGGTAGTCGCTGCCCAGCATGACGTGGTTCGCGCCCATCTGTTCCACCAGCGCGGCGAGCAGGCCGGTGTCAAACGTCACGGTGTCGAAGTAGAACTTCTTCAGGTACGAGGATGGTTTCTTTTTGCTGATGGCCGTCTGCGCATCGGGCCGCACCTTCCAGCCGTGGTCCATGCGGGCAAAGGCATGCGGCATGTAGCCGCCGCCATGTGCCACGCAGAATTTGAGTTTGGGGAAGCGGTCCACCACACCGCCAAAAATCAGGTGCGCCACCGCCAGCGTGGATTCGAGCGGGTTGCCAATGATGTTGTTGAAGTAGTAGTCCGTCATGCGGTCCGCATGGGTAAAGCCCATGGGATGCAGGAACAGCACGGTGCCCAGCTCTTCGGCCTTGGCAAAGAATTTGTCCAGGCCCAGCCGCTTGTCGGCCAGGTCGATGCCGTTGACATTGGTGCCGATCTCGATGCCGCGCATGTCCAGTTTGTTGACGCAGCGCAGCAGCTCCTTGGTGGCCATTGCGGCGTTTTGCAGGGGGACGGACCCAATACCGACAAAGCGATCGGGGTGCGCGCCGGCAATCGCCGCGATCCGGTCGTTGATGCCGCGTGCCAGCTCCAGACCGAAATCGGCCTCGGCGTAGTAGTAGTACTGGGCCGGTGCCGGCGACACCGCCTGCACGTCAATGCCCATGCGGTCCATGTCGCGCAGGCGCACGGCGATGTCGGAGAGCTGCGGTCCGCGTACCTTCATCTGGCTCATGTTGATGTCGCGCGTCTGCTGGTTGGCGTAGACGATGGATGGCTCTTTTTCGAACGGCTTGAGCGGCGCCGCCTTGGTGGCAGCGTCGGCGTTGAAGTAGTGGCAATGAATGTCGATGCGCAGCGGACCGGTGCTGCTGCGGCCGATGCGGTTGCGGCCCGGGTGGCTCTCGGTGCCGGAGTCAATCGCCGCCGTGTCTGCGCCAGCGCTGACGTCATGGGTGCACTGGTCGTGGTTCAGTGCGTTGCAGGTCACAAACATGGTCAATCCTGGGATGTGGGGTGTGATGAACCGGCCTGCGGCCCAAAGGCCCGGCGGATGTCTTCCGTGCTGGCGCCCGTGCGCAGCAGCAGCGTGAGCAGCAGCCGCGCCTTGCCGGCGCTCAGGTGACCGCAGGGGATCACGCCTTTGGCGATCAGGTCCATCTCGGAGCCGGGGAAGCCATAGGTTTTCGTGAAGACGCGCCCGGCCCGCACCCGCGTGCACAACACCACCGGCATTTCTGTTGCCAGCTTGGCCACCGCTTCGGCAGCGGCCGCAGGAACGTGCCCGGCCCCCATGCCCTCGATCACGGCGCCGCTGTAGCCCAGGCCCGCCAGCGTGGGCAGCAGGCGGCCGTCTTCTTCGAGCCCCAGCGACACCAGGGCGATGCGGCGGTCGTGCTGCAGCGGCGCGCTGATGGGCGCAATGTCGCGCTGCGGCGTCACCATCAGCTCAACCCGGCCTTCCGACACGATGCCGATGCAGCCGGTGCCAGGCGAGGTGAAGGCACTGGTGAGAGCCGTGTGAGACTTCTGCACCCAGCGCGCCGCGTGGATCTCATCATTGAGCACCACCACCACGCCCCGCCCCGCCAGGCGCCGGTCGGCAGCGGCTGTGACGGCCGCGAGGATATTGGCCGGGCCGTCCGCGCCTGCCGCCTGCGGGCCGCGCATCGCGCCGGTCACCACCACCGGGTGGGTGCCGCCGGTCAGCAGGTCCAGTACAAAGGCGGTGTCTTCAATCGTGTCGGTGCCTTGCACCACCACGGCGCCGTCAAAGCCCGCTGCAAAGCGCTCTTTCAACAGGGCGGCCACATCGGCCAGGTTCTGGATGCTCAGCGACGCGCCGGGCAGGCTGAAGCGGGTGAGGGCTTCAAGCGAGGCGACGGACGACAGCTGCGGCACGCTGGCCACCAGATGCTCGGCCGTCAGCGTGGGTGTGATGCCGCCAGCGGCGCTGGCAGTCATGGTGATGGTGCCGCCCAGCGACACGACCACGACGCGGGGAAGAATGCGAGGCAGTGTCATGCGTTCTTACTTCGCTGCGTTCTGCTGCGCGAGGAACCAGTCGAGGATCTGCTCGCCCGTCCACACCAGCACACCTTCATGGCCCAGCACGTAGTCGTACAACTGTTCCAGGTAGCCGATGCGGTGCGGCACGCCGCTGAGGTAGGGATGGACCGAGATCGCCATCACACGCGGCGTTTTGGCGCCGTCGCGGTAGAGGCGATCAAACTGCGCCTTGCCGCGCTTGAGCATCTCATCAGAAGGGTGCTGCTGCACCGCCGAGATCACCACGTCGTTCAGGTCCACGGTGTAGGGGATGGAGGTGATGGTGCCCTTGGCGGATTTGAGCGCCACGGGCTGGTCGTCCAGCACCCAGTCGGCGACGTATTCGATGCCGCATTCGGCCAGGTTGTCCAGTGTCTCGTCGGTTTCCGTCAGGCCCGGGCTTTCCCAGCCGCGCGGTGCCTTGCCGGTGAAGCGGCGGATTTCCTCCATCGTTTCCCTGATGGCGCCGAGCTGGTCTTCTACCTTGTGCATGGGGCGCTGCACCAGGCCATGGCCCATGAACTCCCAGCCCGCCTTCAACGCTGCCGTGCACACCTCTTCATACATCTTGCAGGTGGCGCCGTTGAGTGCGAAGGTGGCTTTCATCTTGCGGTCGCTCAGCGCTTCCAGGATGCGCCAGAAGCCCACGCGCATGCCGTACTCGTGCCAGGACCAGTTGGGAACGTCGGGCAGCAGCGGGCTGCCCATGGGTGGCGACAGCACGGCGCGCGGCATGGCGCCGGTGGGTTCCCACACTTCCACGTTGACGATGTTCCAGATCACCACGCGGGCGCCACCCGGCAGCGCCAGCGGTGGACGGTTGACGATGGACTGGTAGGGTGCGCGTGCTCGGACGCTGGCGCCAAGGGGAATGCTCATGAATACTCCGGATAAATTGTCGTGTGGTGCCTGGGTGCTGCTGGGCAGAAGGCGCCGCCCTGCGTGTCGCAGGGCGGGCGCCGTGAAAAGCATGAATGGGCAAGCTTCAGCTGCCCGGGATCAGGCCGGCGGGCAGGCTGTAGCAGTAGTCGGCAATCTCGCCGGGCCGGGCCAGCCAGACCTTGTCCTTGTGAGGGCCCTGCACGCAGTGCTGGAGCGCCTTGCGCAGCATGCGCAGGCGGAAGGGCTGGCCGAACACATTGGGGTGGACCGAGATGTTCATCACCAGCGGGTGCCGCACGCACTGTTCGATCATTTCGTCGAACTGCTGCACGATCATGTCGCAGAACTCGCTGGCGTCCTGCTTGCGATGGGTGATGATCTGCGCGTCATTGAGCTCGACCGGGTAGGGCACCGACAGGATGGGGCCGCTGCGCGTGCGCATCCAGATCGGCTGGTCGTCCATGGGCCAGTCCATCAGGTACTTGAAGCCGGCTTCCTTGAGCAGGTCGGGCGTGTTCGCGGTCTCGTATGCGCCCGAGCCCATCCAGCCGGTGGGGGCCTTGCCTTCATGGGCCACAAACTTGTCGATCACTTCCTGAATGATGCGTTCCTCATCGGCTTCCCACATGCCGCGGTGGTTCTCGGCGTTGGTGCGGCCATGGCCGACGATCTCGTCGCCGCGGCGGCGGATCTCGTCCATGATTTGCGGTGCGTAGTCGTACACCAGGCTGTTGGTGTTGTGCGCGGCTGGAATCTTCAGCTCGTCGAGCAGCTCGAACAGTCGCCAGATGCCGATGCGGTTGCCGTAGTCGCGCCAGGAGTAGTTGCGATGGGTCTGTGGCTCGCCCACCTTGGCCGGGTCATGCCCCAGGCCTGCACCAAAGGCGTAGCACTCGATGTTGGTGGTGAAGACAAACGCCAACCGGGCGCCACCGGGCCAGCTGTAATCCTTGCGTTCGGTGAGGGGGACGTAGTCGTAGCGGTTGTGGCGGGGCAAGAGTGGGCGAGGGGGGCGGTTCACAGTGTGTCTTTCGTTGGTTTTATGGCGTGCCGGTGGCGCTGCCGGGCCCTGGAAACAAGGTCGCGCCGTCAAGTCGCGCCGCCTTGAAATTCATCCTACTCTGCCCTTAAAAACGCTGTCAACGCACGCTTGATTTAGTCCACATATTGGAATTAAATTCAGACTCACGTCACTGTCCAGTGCCTGCAGGGCGGGGTGTGGCGGTGGCTCCTTTCTCCAGCCGGTTTTCGAATTGCTTGATTGCCGTCCTGCACCGGCGTGCATCGTTCTGCGCCCCAAAACAGCGATACCCGTCCCGGGGCTGGTGCATGTCATGGTTTTCCCCATCAGAGAAGTCCAAATAGTGCAATATTCGAAGCTTGTGTTGACAGTAAAACTGGGCGCCCCCTACGATGAATGCAGACCCTTCCCGCGCCGCTTTCAAAGCGACCCCAGGAGCTGCTGAAGGCAGGGTTCAAAGCCATCTGAATCTGCCAATGCCTCCTCGTCAACAAGCCCTCAACCGGACACGCACATGAAGACACATCACCATACTTTCTGGACTGCCCTTTTTTGCGCCGCCTGTTTTGCGGCACCCGCTGCAGCGCAGACGGCTGCTTATCCCTCCAAGCCGATCACCATGATCGTAGGCTTCACGCCAGGCGGGATTTCCGACGTGCTGTCTCGTGCACTCGCGGCGCGCCTCACGGTGCAGATGGGCCAGAACGTGATCGTGGAAAACAAGCCCGGCGCAGCCACCACCATTGCCTCGGCCTACATCACCAACGCGGCACCTGACGGCTACACGCTGTACTTTCAGGACATGACCAGCCATGCCATTGCCGCTGCCGCCTACAAGAAACTGAAGTACGACTCCTGGAATGACTTCACCATGATCAGCCTGGTGGCCTCCACGCCGCTGATGCTGATCTCCAGCCTGCCTTCCGGCGCCAAAGATGTGAAGAGCCTGGTCGCACTGGCCAAGGCCAAGCCCGACCAGGTGGCCTATGCCTCGTCCGGCAATGGCGCCATCACGCACCTGGCCGGCGAATCCTTCAAGAACCTCACCGGCACCAACTCCCTGCATGCGCCTTACAAGGGCAGTGCACCGGCCACCCAGGCGGTGATCGGCGGCGAGGTGGTGTACACCTTCTCCACCATGCCACCGGCCATCAGTCAGATGAAGGGCGGAAAGATCAACGGCCTGGCGGTCACGTCGGCCAAGCGTGTCAATGCGGCGCCCGATGTGCCCACACTCAAGGAACTGGGCATTCCCCTCGAGGTCGTGCTGTACAGTGGCCTGATGGGTCCGAAGGGCATGCCACCGGCCATCGTCGAGCGGCTGGGTGCCGAGGTCAAAAAAGCCCTGGCCAGCCCGGAGATGAAGCTGACGCTGGCCAATGCCGGCGCCGAAGACCTGGCCAGCACGCCCGCAGAATTTGCAGCCCTGATGAAAGTCGAGGCCGACAGGATGGCCAAGGCCGTCACGCTGGCCAACGTGGTGCTGGATTGATTTGACGGGCTTGTCCTGAAGCGCGAGGTTTTCCATTCCATCTGAAACCCGAGAAGTTGCCGGTACGCAAACCATCAGCAGGGCCATCCGGGCCCTGCGTCTGGTGGCTGCGCAGGCGCCTCAAGGCATGCGGCTGGTCGACCTGTCGCAGCAGATGGGTCTCGAGCGGCCCACCGCGCACCGCCTGCTGAAGGCGCTGACGCAGGAGGGCATGCTGGTGCAGAACGCCGGCAATCGGCGCTACAGCCTCGGGCCCTTGCTGTTCGAGCTGGGCATTTCCGCCACGCACCAGTTCAATCTCAAGGACATCTGCCAGCCGGTGTGCACGGCGCTGGCCGAGCAGACTGGCGACACCTCCTTCCTGTTTTTGCGCAGCGGCTACGACGCGGTGTGCATCTCCAGAACCCAGGGCACCTACCCGATCCAGACGCCGTCGGTGCCTATCGGCAGCCGCCAGCCGCTGGGTGTGAGCGCCGGCGGGCTGGCCTTGTTGAGTGCCTTGCCAGAAACCGAGATGGAAACCGTCATTGCGGCCGTTGAGCCGCGGCTGGGCGCTTACGGTGACCTGGACATCGAAAAACTGCGTGAACTGTGCGCGCTGGCCAAGGTCAATGGCTATGCCTTCACCGGCAACCACGCCGTGCCCGGCGTGCGCGCGGTCGGTTTGCCGATTTTTGATTTGTCCGGCAGCCCCATCGCGGCCATCACGGTGGCCGCGACGCAGGGCCGGATGAACGAGCGGCGGCTGATGACCATTTTGCCGATGCTGGAGACTGCGGCCCGGGAAGTGACGCGGTTGTTGCACCAGTAATGCGGAAGTGATCCGGAAGGATCTTGGCCCACATGCTGCTCATTTCCGTTCGCCCTGAGGTATCGAAGGGCAGATGAGTGACAGGGCTTCGATACCTCAGCCCGAACGGTGTGAGGTGATGAATCACGCGAGAATCAAGCGGTATCGACGAAGAGATAACGAGACGTAGAGACAACAACCATGAACAAATTTCCCACGCCGAACCAGGCCGCCCGCGCCGACACCACCATGGCCTTCAACATGAAGCTGCTGAGCCAGCATGAGCTGGAAGGCTTCGGTGGCCTGGGCGAGGGCATTGCCATGCAGCTCACCAAGGACGGCCGGCGCATCCTGTGGCTGGCGCATGAGGCCGCGCCCAAGAACTTCACCGGCGTCGATGTGACCGACCCGCGCCAGCCGCGCGTGATCGTGCAGACCGAGCTGCCGCACATGAAGGTGCGCTCCAACTCGCTGGACGTCTCGGGCGACCTGATGGCCGTGGCCTACCAATGCCAGGTGGTGGGCATGAAGCCGGCCGGTTTCGACCTGTTCGACATCAGCGTGCCAGAGCGGCCGCGGCTGATCTCGCATTTCGACTGCTCCGGGCCGTATTCGCGCGGTGTGCATGCGCTGTGGTTTGTCGATGGCTGCTTTGTGCACATGGCCTCGGGTGCGCCCGACTTCCAGCCGCATAACCCGCTGGACGACCAGTTCTACCGCATCATCGACGTGCGCGACCCGGCCCATCCGGTGGAAGCCGGACGCTGGTGGCTGCCGGGCACCCGCGTGGGCGACACGGCACCGCAGCCGCCGCGCCTGCCAGCCAAGTTCGACACCGGCTTTCGCACCCACAACACCAATGTGTTCCCGGAGCGTCCGGACCGCGCCTACGTCGGCTACATCGACGGCGGTGCGGTGGTGCTGGACATCTCCAACATGGCCTCGCCCAAAGTCGTGTCGCAGTGGAACCATTCGCCACCGTTCAACGGTTTCACGCACACCGTGCTGCCGCTGTTCGACCGGGGCCTCTGGATCGTCAGCGACGAGTGCGTGCAGGACAACGGCGCCGACTGGCCCAAGCTGGTCTGGGTGGTCGATGCCCGCAGCGAATCCAATCCGGTGCCCATCAGCACCTTTCCGGCGCCACCGTTTGACGCCTTTGCCAGGCGAGGGGGGCGCTTTGGAGCCCACAACCTGCACGAGAACCTGCCCGGCCCGGCCTCGTTCAGGTCTGACACCATCATCATCGGCACCTTCTTCAATGCCGGTGTGCGGGTGTACGACACCAGCAATCCCTACCAGGTGCAGGAGATCGCCTACTACGTGCCGGGCGCACCCAAACTGTCGCCAGTGGGCGCGGTGCAGCTCAACGATGTGCATGTGGACGAGAACCGCATTGTCTACACCGTGGACCGCTTCACCGGCGGCCTCTATGTGCTCGAGATGGACGTGTGACAACGCAGCATCGAGGCGCCGTCATCATGGACAGTTCACAACGCGAACCGCTGGCAGGCAAGCTGCCGATCACGCTGATCACCGGTTTTCTGGGCAGCGGCAAAACCACCTTGCTGGCGCACCTGCTCCAGCATGAGGGCATGAACCGCGCGGCGGTGGTGATCAACGAGATCGGCGAGATCGGCATCGACCACGACCTGGTGGAGGTCTCGTCCGAAAACATCACGCTGCTGGCCAATGGCTGCATTTGCTGCACGGTGCGCACCGACTTGCAGGAAACCCTGCGCGAGCTGTTCGGCAAACGACGCGCCGGAGAAATTCCCGATTTCGACCGCGTGATTGTTGAAACCACGGGCCTGGCCGACCCGGCGCCGGTGGTGCAGACGCTGGTGAGCGACACCATGCTCAGCGCCCATTACCGGCTCGACGGCATCATCACACTGGTCGATGCGCTCAATGGCCCGGCCCAGATGGACACGCAAGCCGAAGCGCAGAAACAGGTGGCGCTGGCCGACCGCGTGCTGGTCACCAAGACGGACCTGGTCGATGCCGCGCAGGTGGACAACCTGATCGCACGCATTGCGGCCATCAACCAGAGCGCAACGGTCCGCACCGTGCTCAACGGCGCGATTGATCCTTCAGAAGTCACCGGCATCGGGCTGACCAGCTCCAAAGCCGGGCCGCACACGCTGCGCTTTTTGGGTGAGGGCAGGGAGTCGGGTGGCTCGCTGGTGTTCCCCGGGCAGCCCCTCACGCAGCCAGTCAGCGGGCACATGGCGAACATCCAGACGCTCGCGATGCGCTTTGACAAGCCCTTCAGCTGGACGGCGTTTTCCGCCGCGATGGAGCTGCTGACGTCGATGCGGGGGGCTGACCTGCTGCGCGTGAAGGGCATCGTCAATGTGGATGGCCGGCCCATGGTGGTTCAATGCGTGCAGCATATTTTTCACCCACCCGTCACCCTGGACCAATGGCCCAGCGCTGACACCGACACGCGGCTGGTGTTCATCACACGCAATATCCGGGAGCAGGCGATTCGCAGCCTGTTCAGTGCGGTCGGGGATGTGGCCCAGGCGCAGACCTGAGGCCGGCCCCCGACAGGGCGCCACCCGCCGCGCCGTCGTCCGGTTGGAGTCGCCACCCTACTGCGGCAAGGGGGCGCCACCTATCATCGCCGGATGACCTTCAGTGCCGACCAGCCATCCCTCCGCGACCTGTTTGACGCCCAGCAACGCGCCAGCCGCACCCAGCCCGAGGTTCCCCTCGCACTGCGCCGCCACCGGCTGCTGCGTCTGCAGCGCCTGATTGACGACCACGGCGATGCCCTGGCGCAGGCGGTGAATGCCGATTTCGGCGTGCGCTCGGCGCAGCTCACGGAAATCGCCGACCTGTTTGTGCTGCGCTCGCTGCTCTCCAGCACGTTGAGGCAGCTTCCGCGATGGATGAAGCCGGTGAAAGTGCGCACGCCCTGGTACCTGCAGCCCTCGCGCGCCTTTTTGCAGCGCCAGCCGCTGGGCGTGGTGGGTGTGGTGTCGCCGTGGAACTATCCGGTGCAACTGGCGCTGGGCCCGGTGATCACGGCGCTTGCGGCGGGCAACCGAGTGATGCTCAAACCGAGTGAATTGACGCCGCAAACGTCTGCCTTGCTGGCCAGCCTGATAGCGCAGTCGTTTGCGCCCGACGAGCTGTGTGTGGTGCAGGGCGGCAGCGAGGTGGCGCAAACTTTTGTGAGCCTGCCCTTTGACCACCTGTTCTTCACCGGCTCAACGGCCGTCGGGCGTGAGGTGGCCAAGGCCGCTGCGGCCAACCTGACGCCGACCACGCTGGAGCTCGGTGGCAAGTCGCCCTGCATCATCGACGCGTCCTGCGACATGGCAGACGCCGCCCTCAAGATTGCGCACGGCAAGCTGCTCAATGCCGGGCAGACCTGCATCGCACCCGATTACCTGCTGCTGCCGCGGGGCCGCGAGACCGAGTTTGCCGAGGTTTTTGTACATGCGGTGTCCACGCTCTTCCCCACGATGGAGGGCAACCCGGATTACGCCGCCATCATCAGCCCGCGCCATTTGGAGCGCCTGCAGGCGCTGCTGGCACAGGCCGAAGGGCAGGGCGCGCGCCTGCAAACCATCCGCACTGGCGCCAGCCCTGCCGGCACCGCTGCGCAGTCACGCCAGATGCCGCCTGTGCTGGTGTTCGACGTGCCGGCCTCTTCGGGTTTGCTCAGCGAGGAAATCTTTGGCCCCATCCTGCCGGTGTTGCCGTATGACACGCTGCAGCAGGCGATCGACCACATCAACGCCAGACCGCGACCCCTGGCGCTGTACTGGTTCGGCACGGACGCCGGCTCACGCGACCACGTGCTGGCCCAGACGGTGAGCGGCGGCGTCACTGTGAACGACACGCTGATGCACATCGCCCACGAGAACCTGCCGTTTGGTGGCGTGGGCGAGAGCGGCTGGGGCGCCTACCACGGCGAGGCGGGCTTCCTGCGCCTGACCCAGCAGAAGCCGGTGATGGTGCAGTCCAGATGGGCGCGAGGTGATTTGTTTTACCCGCCGTACGGCCCCCGCTTTGACCGGATGATGGGGTGGATGAAGCGGTTTTTATGAGCCGCCGCAGCAGCTTCAGCCACTGCTTTTACCGTCTTTACCGTTGTTACCGTGGCGTGCCAAACACCTGCACCCAGTACACACCCTTGCTGCTTTTGGCGTTCACGGCCATGGCCACACCCATTTCCTCGAACACCGGCGACATGATGCTGGCGCAGTGCCCCGGACTGTCCAGCCAGCCCTGCACTGCGGCCTCGGGCGTCGTCTGCCCTGCCGCGAGGTTCTCGCCCACGCTGCGCCACGGGTAGCCGGAGCGGCTGACGCGGTAGTCCACCCGGTTGCCGTCGCGGTCGGTGTGACTGAAATGGCTGTGGGTGGCGAGTTCCCGGGCGTAGGCGCTGGCGGTGTTGAACAGCGCGGCATTCAGCCGCAGGGGCGGGACGGCGGCAAAGGGTTCGTTGCCGCAGCGCCGTGGCCTGGCCCGCGCGTCGTTTACCAATGCCAATATCTGCGCCTGGAGGTCCTGGGGGCGTGCTGCTTCGGGCAACACAAAGGGTGCCGCCATCACGATCCAGACCTGGCTGCCATGCTGGTGAAAACCCGCTTCGCTCAGCGGCGGGTACATGATGGTGAGGCAGGAGTCGCCCACCTGGCCGCGTGACAGGCTGGTGGCGATGCCTTGGCCCACGATGGAAATCTGCGAGGCCCGCACGGCCCGGAAGTCCACGGTTTTCAGGGCGTTGTCGAGGGAGCTGCCTTCGGCCACCAGCCGTGCCACTTCGGACAGCGCGCGGTTCTCACGCACCGGCCCGGCGGGCAGCGGGCTGCCCACGCAGCCGCGCTGGCGCAGTGTGTTCAGGGCGGCCATCATGGCGGCGTGATCGCCGTCGCTGGCCACGGGGTGCGCCCCAGCGGCGAAGGGCCAGAGGCCGGATGCGCCGACGATGGCCGCGCCTATCCAGGTGCCGAGGAGGCCGGTGAGGGTCGACCGCACCACCGCTGCATGCCACCGACGGGGCCACTGCTTCATGCGTTTCATCCATTCCACCATGCTCATCGGCCGATGATAGGCGGCGGCACCCTTTTTCGTGTGCGTGCCGTGTAAACCTGCTGGCAGATATGGGTCCGCGTCACAGCGTGCTCTTTTTCTGGAAGTGGCTGGGCGGCTGCCCCATCGCCGCGCGGAACATCGCCGAGAACGCACTGTCGCTGGCGTAGCCACTGGCCGCGGCTACTGCGCTGACCGACTGCCCGCCCGTGAGCAGCGGCAGCGCATGCGCCAGCACCGCCTGCTGGCGCCACTGCTGGTAGCTCATGCCGAGTTCGTCGCGGAAAAGGCGCGCCATGGTGCGCTCGCTGGCGCCAATGTCGGCCGTCCACGCTGCCAGCGTGGTGCGATCCCCGGGTGCTCGCAATACTGCGTCGCACAGCGCACGCAGCCGCTTGTCGCCATTGAGCGGATGGGGCATGGGCACGCCGAGCGCCTGCGTGTCGGCATGGGCCAGTTCGTCCAGCAACAGCTGCGTCAGCAGTTTCTCGCGCGCCGGCGTGAGGCCTCCGCGAGCCTGCGCCGTCAGCGCACCGTCCAGCGCGTGAACCGCTTCGCGCAGCAGCGCCGACACCATCAGCACCCGGCAGCCCTTCCAGCCCTTGGGTGTGGCACCGGCGTGGATGTAAAGCGTGCGGAACTCGGCCGCCTCCAGCACCGTGATGTGGTGCAGCGCACCCGGTGCGATCCACACCGCCCGCGACGGCGGCACGATGTAGGTGACTTCGCCCGCCGCACCGTCGCCGGCGACGCGCTGCGCCGTCACCTGCACCACGCCGGTGGCGCAGTAGGCCAGTTGGCCCCAGGCATGGGCGTGCGGCTCGAAGTGCGTGTCTGCCGGCATGGCGCGGGCGCGCAGACGCACCGGGTGCGACCGGCTGGGCGTGAAGAGATCGGTGTCGCCGACCGGAATGTGGCGCAGCGGGGCAGGGCGTGTCGGCATGAAGGAGGGTGGAGGACGTTCTGCGTTTTGTCCGGAATTCGCCGAACAATGGCGTTCTGTCGCATTCCGGCAAACGCTGCCCATACTACGATAAGCCCATGAGTTCATCAAGCACCCTTTCGGGCGCCGGCGCAGTGCCCGTGCCGCTGCGCAGCGATGCCGGCATCATCGGCCTGGTCGGCCTGGCCCACATGATCAGCCACTTCAGCCAGCTTCTGCTGGCGCCGCTCTTTCCCTGGCTCAAGGAAGCCTTCGCAGTGAGCTATGCCGAGCTTGGCTTTCTGATGACGATCTTCTTTGTCGTCTCGTGTGCAGTGCAGACGGGCGCCGGTTTTGTGGTCGACCGCTTTGGCCCGCGCCCGGTGCTGTACCTGGGCCTGGCGCTGCTGGGCGCCGCGGCCATGGGTTACGCCATGAGCACCAGTTACTGGATGATGGCGGGCTTTGCGGCGCTGGCCGGTGTCGGCAACGGCGTGTTTCACCCGGTGGACTACACGTTGCTCAACCGCAAGGTCAGCGCACCGCGGCTGGGCCACGCCTACAGCGTGCACGGCATCACGGGCAGCCTGGGCTGGGCTTTGGCGCCGGCCATGCTGGTGCCGCTGGCGCTGGCGTTTTCGTGGCAGGTGGCGCTGGCCAGTGCCGGTGCGCTGGCCTTTGGGGTGCTGGCCGTGCTGGTGTGCAACCACGGCCGGCTGGTGCTGCCGGCTGCGCCACCCCCATCCCAGGGTGGGCAGGCGGTTGCCGACAACATGGATTTCCTGAAGATTCCCGCAGTGTGGATGTGCTTTGCCTTTTTCTTCATCTACGCCATGACGCTCAGCGTCGTCCAGGCCTTTGCCCCGGAAGCCGCACGCCAGTTGCACGCGGTGCCGGTGGCGCTGGTGGCGCTGTGCATCACCGTCTACATGGTGTGCAGTGCCAGCGGCATGGCGCTGGGCGGTTTTCTGGCCAGCAAGCCGGCGCGCTGCGAGCGCATCGTGGGTATCGGCTTCGGCATTGCCGCCTGCATTGCACTGCTGGTGGGTTTTGCCAACGTGCCGGGCGTGCTGGTACCGGTGCTGTTCGGCGCCATGGGCTTTGTCACCGGCATGGCCGGGCCGTCGCGCGACATGCTGGTCAAACGCTCCACCCCCGAGAACGCCACCGGCCGCGTCTATGGCGTTGTGTACTCGGGGCTGGACATCGGCCAGGCGGTGGCGCCGCTCATCTTCGGTGTGCTGATGGACCATCAGCAGTTCCAGAGCGTGTGGCTCGGGCTGGTGCTGCTGCAGGGCGTGCTGATTGTCAGCGCCTTCAATGTGCGCCGGGTGCGCCGCACGGCGCTGGTACCCGTCTGATGCGCGGACGGCGTCCTATACTGGGCCGCGTCACTTCAGGAAAGCCTTTGATGAAAAACCTGCGTCTTGCCTGGGCCTTGGCGCCAGTGGTCTCGTGTTCCATGCTGATGTCTGGCATGGCCGCGGCGCAGGTGGCGCCCTTGCCAGACCACCTGGTCGGCGATGTCGGCGCCGCGGCGTATTTCACCCAGAGCGTGATCCGCAGCAAGAGCAATGAAACCCGCGCCCTGCCGTATGGCTACTTCGACTACGGGCGCTTCTTTGCGCGAGTGGACACGCTGGGCATCAAGACCGCGAAGCTGGGCTACGGTTATCTGGAGCTCTCTGGCCGCATCAGCCAGGACGGCTGGCGTGCCGATACCCCCGCGCTGGCCGGGCTGAGCGACCGCAAGACCGCCATTCCGCTGGGCCTCAGCACCTTTCAGGAGACGCCTTATGGCGGCATCTTCCTCAATGCGTTTGTCGATGCCAACAAGTCGCACGGCACCTTGCTGGAGGCCACCTACGCCGCCCAGTTCAAGCTGGGCAGCTGGTCGTTCTACCCGCAGCTCGGCGTTGAGTACCGTAACGCCAAGTACACCAACTATTTTTACGGTGTGTCGCCCGCCGAATCGGCCGCCAGTGGTTATGCGGCCTACAACGCGGGCGCTTCCACCACGCCTGTGCTCGGGCTGGGCGTGGATGTGCCGCTGGGCGAGCCCTGGGTGCTGAGCATGCAGTTCCGCCGTGCATGGCTGGCGTCTAGCGTGCGGAGCAGCCCGCTGGTCAGCCGCTCCACGCAGGACACCGGGTTCATTGCGGTGTCCTACCGCTTCAAGTAAATCACTGCTGCGGCGGCGCTCAGCGCCCCTGCCAAACCCCTGTTGACCCACCGCAACGTGTAGGCGCAATGCCCTATCGCTGCGGCTTGCCTGCGCTCATAATGAAGCAGGCTCAGGCCGCTGGTGTCTGGGCCACCCTGCACGCCAAGGAGACGACCATGAGCAACCCGAACACACCCAAAGACGGTGATTTCGCGCATTGGGTCGAAGAGAAATCTGAAGCCCTGAAGTTTGAGCTGGGCGAGAAGTTTCCAGTCCCACCCACGGTGCTGCACTCACCCTCAGTCCACGTCGAGACGGGGCGCCAGAAGCTCGAAGAGGTTTTGCTGGAGCACGAAGAACCTTCGCCAGAATTCCTGGAAGAACTGGCCGCACTGGGCGACGCCCCTCCGCTCAGCGATGAAGAGCTGGCCCGCCAGGCCCTCGAAGCCGGTGGTGGCGACGCAGATCCAGCAACGCCGGAATAGACGCAGCGGCGTCCGAAACCAAGGCGCCGGTTCGATCAGCCGCGGCCGCAGGCGTAGCCTTCGACAGGCTCAGGACAAACGGAATTCGTGAGTGACCGTGCGGGCTTTGTCTTCACCAGCAGGAGCCGCGGAACGGGCTTTGCCGGGCCGCAGGCGCAGCGGCCCGAGGGGCTGACGACCGCGGCTCCAAACCTGCCTGCGCAGGTTTGGACGGGAGGAAGGGCCCATGCCTCAGGCGTGGGCACGTACAGGGAGTGACACGAAGTGCACGACCGTGGGGGCACATAATTGCTCCATGACTACTCAAATCGCCGGCCACCTTCTCGTTGATTGCCTTCTGGCCCAGGGCGTCACCCATGCGTTCGGTGTTCCGGGCGAGAGCTACCTGGCGGTGCTCGACGGCCTGCATGCCCGGCAGGGCAAGATCCAGTTCATCACCTGTCGGCAGGAGGGCGGCGCCGCCTTCATGGCCGAAGCGCATGGCAAGCTCACCGGCCGCCCCGGCGTGTGCATGGTCACGCGCGGGCCGGGTGCCACCAATGCCTCCATCGGTGTGCACACCGCCTTCCAGGACTCGACCCCCATGGTGCTGCTGGTGGGCGACGTGGCCAGCGACTGCCGCGACCGCGAGGCCTTTCAGGAGGTCGATTACTTCAACTTCTTCGGCCCCAGCACCAAGGCCTTTGCCAAGCGGGTGGAACGAATCGACTCGGCAGACCGCCTGCCCGAATACGTGGCCCGCGCCTTCGCCACCGCGATGAACGGCCGGCCCGGCCCGGTGGTTCTGGTGCTGCCTGAAGACATGCTGACCCAGCACACCGCCGCCCAGCCTCTGCCGCGTGTGGAAGCGGTGCAGGCCTGGAGCGACCCGGGTTCGCTGCGCACCCTGCGTGAAATGCTGCTCGCCGCGCGCCGGCCCCTGGTGATTGCCGGCGGCGGCGGCTGGACTCCCCAGGCCGCACAAGCCCTGCAGCGCTTTGCCGAAAACTGGAAGCTGCCGGTCGGCAACGCCTTCCGCTACCAGGACACCTTTGACAACCACCACCCGCTCTATGCCGGCGATGTGGGCATTGGCCTCAACCCCAAGCTCGCAGCGCGTGTGAAGGAGAGCGACCTCATCATCGCCATCGGCCCGCGCCTGGGCGAGATGACCACCGGTGGCTACACGCTGCTGCAGGCGCCCAAGTCGGTGCAGAAGCTGGTGCACATCCACGCCAGCGCCGAAGAGCTCAACCGCGTTTACCACGCCGACCTGGCCATCAACGCGACCATGAACGCCGCCGCCCGTTCGCTCGAGGTGCTGACGGCACCCAAAGATTTGCCGTGGGAGGCCTGGGCAGCCTCTGCCAACCAGGACTACCTGGACAACCTGCAACCCACTCCAGGGGCCAACCTGCCCGGCGAGATCGACATGCCCACCATCGTCGGCCTGCTGCAAAAGCACTTGCCCGCCGATGCGGTGTTGACCAACGGCGCCGGCAACTTTGCGAGTTGGGTGCACCGCTTCTTCAAACACCACGGCCTTGTCAAAGGGCACAAGACGCAACTCGCGCCCACCGTGGGCGCCATGGGCTACGGCGTGCCTGCAGGCATTGCAGCGGCCATCACCACCGGGCGCGTGGCTTTCACGATTGCGGGTGACGGTGACTTTTTGATGAACGGCCAGGAACTGGCCACGGCTGTGCAGCACGGCGCCAAAAGCATCATCGTGCTGCTCAACAACGGCATGTACGGCACCATCCGCATGCACCAAGAGCGCGAGTACCCGCAACACGAAAGCGGCTCACGCCTGCAGAACCCCGACTTTGCAGCGCTCGCACGCGCCTACGGTTATGCCGGTGTGCGCATCACCCGCACGGGTGAGTTCGAGGCGGAACTGCTCGCAGCGCTGGCGCGGCCCGAAGGCACGGTGATCGAGGTGATGCTGGACCCGGAGGTCATCACCACGCGGGGGACACTGTCGGCGATTACGCAGAATGCGTTGAAGGGTGGGGGTTGAGGGTTGATCTGACAGCAATGTCGAGCGAAGTCTGCCGCGTTGAAAAATGCTAACCAACTGCGAGTTGGTGATAAATACCCTAGCCTTGAATGTTCGCCAAAGAATCAAGCGGACTGGCTGTACCGCCAGCCGCAGCTTTCAGCACGTGCGTATAGATCATGGTGGTACTGACATCGGAGTGGCCCAGTAACTCCTGCACCGTACGGATGTCCGTGCCAGCCTGTAATAAATGCGTGGCAAAGGAATGACGGAGCGTGTGAACCGAAACAGGCTTGGCAATACCCGCCTTGGCTACAGCCACTTTCAGTGCTCTTTGAACCCGGTCCTCATACAAATGGTGCCGTCTTTCTATCCCGCTCCGAGGATCAATGGACAGCGTAGGCGATGGGAACATCCAAAACCATGCCCAGGTATGCCCGACTCGGGGATATTTCTGCTCCAGCGCATGCGGCGTTTCCACACCACCTCGCTGCGCCTGCCGATCAGCCTCCCACTGAGTGCGAGCCGCCAGCATCTGCGCGCGCAATGCTGGGACTAACGAGCGAGGCAGCATCACCACCCGGTCTTTGCCCCCTTTGGCCTCCCGCACGATGATGACGTGACGGTCGAAATCGACATCCTTGATGCGAAGGCGCATGCCCTCCATGAGCCGCATGCCAGTGCCATAGAGCCGGCGGGCCAACAAGGCCGTCTGCCCCTCCATCTGAGCCAATACGCCAGCGACTTCATCTTTGGTCAAGACGCTGGGAATTCGCTTGGTCTGGGCTGGCCGGTTGATGTCATGCAACCAGGGCAGGTCAATCTCAAGAACCTCCCGGTACAAAAACAAGATGGCACTCAAGGCCTGGTTGTGGGTAGATGCCGAAACTTTGCGCTCGTTCGCCAGCATGGTCAGGAAAGCCTCTACGCCCGATGCACCAATGTTGCGCGGATGCTGCATTTGCCCATCGCGCCCATGCCAGCGGATGAAAAACCGCACCCAGTAGAGATAGACCTTCTCGGTGCTGAGGCTATAGTGCAAATAGCGAATCCGCTCGCGCACCTGATCCATCAAGCGGACAGACTTGAGCTCGGGGGTGCGGGGTTTCATGGAATGAATTATAACTGTACATTAATACAGTATAAGCACTTGAAACCCAAGCTAAAAGCCACTTTCAGGGAGATTTCATGTCCAGAATATCGAGCACGGGCCAGTTTATCGAGCAGTTTTTGCTCTATACATTACGTTATAGGGCGGGGTGAAGGCAGTGGTTCGCGAAGCTTTCACGCGGCTGGCTTCGCACCGCACACGTGGCGTCACGCGTTGCACATCGCGCGTAGTGGCTCCGCTTTTCTGGGGGTCGCACTGTGGCGCTCGGGTGAGTCACGGCGCCTGCATCAAAGCAGCTGGCTGCCGACATCTCCGGCCAGGGTTCTTCGTTCGTTGGCCTTCGCGCCACGGCCTCATCCAATTGGGGGAGGCGCAGCATTCGGGCGAGTTGGTTTGCCTGCGCCCGTGAGGCAAACTATGGTCATGCGAATCGCGCGGCAAACAATGGGCACGTGCAAAAAGGCCGTCCTGCCCCATAACATGTCAATCGACACGGACCCACAACAGCAGGAGGCGGCTTCGCCGCTTGTGTTGGTGGTCCGGTCATTTTTACGTTAACCATCCAATGAAGCGCCTGATTCTTCTTGCACTCTTTGCAATTGCTATGAGTACCAATGCGCACGCCCAGACATGGGCCACGGCAACGTCAACTAACCAAAGCAATGGCCGGGTCATCATCTTTCGTTACATCGAGGCATTTAGCCCAAGCTTCAATCGGTCGAGCCAGCCTGCTCGGATCATTCTGGCGTGGAAGTATCAATCCGAAAAGGGGATGCCAGTCCTGGAGGAGCGGCAGCACATGGATCTAATGGAGGACGCGTTGGAGCCCCTGATGGGAAAGGATGGATTTGCAACTCTGGCGCTGGTTTCCACAGGGGAAAACTTGCGAGAATGGACCTACTATGCAAAATCGGAAGACGAGTTCATAGCTCGCTTGAACAAGGCACTCACCGGCAAAGTTGCATTCCCAATTGATGTACACACGGCGGCCGACCCCAAGTGGGCTATGTACGAAAAATTCAAGGCGGGAGTGCGGAAGTGCGGAAGTGAGCTGTATGGTTAACAGGTTGTTCGTCGCGGACATGCAGCATCAAAAGGCCGCTTCGCGGCGTGTGCTGCACGCCGTACAACGCCAACGTTAAACATCAGCGGAATGGCTATGGAAATTCGCACAAAAACTCCACCACCTTCGGCAGCGTCTGTATTTTTTCTGTTAGGTGTTGGCGCGTACCTACTTGTGGGGGCGTACTACGGTTTCACGAACGCAAAATGGCCTTTTTTTATGCCGCCGCAGCTTGATATATTCGGCTTGCTTTTCGGCATATTTGGGGAACGCATGGGTGGATTTATTGGTGCTGGATTCCTTGGCACTTTAGGCTTGATGCTGGTAGCACTGAGCATTGCCATATTGGTGAAGCGTAATGTTTAACATTACGTTCGTTCCGACTTGCTTCGCTCGCTGCACAACTTTACGTTAATCCGCATGGACGATCCATTTATCCGTCTAGCACTCCGGCGCCGCCAGTTCTTTCGAGTCGGCTTGGTGATAGCGCCCCTCATGTTCATCGCCCTTGGAGCGTTTGTCTTCTTCTCTGGTGACGCATTCGGTTGGGACCGGGCTCCAGGACCGGTGACCGCGATCATGTTTTTACTGTTCTTTTTTGCCGTCGGGGCGAACTTTTACTTGGTTGGTGCAGCTTGCCCTCGTTGCGGTAAAAAGTTCTGGTACGACGAAACGTCCACGTACAGAAATCAGCTCACGCCGAAGTGCCTAAACTGTGGTCTAAGCATTCATTGGAGCCAGAGCGATGAAGCGGTTTAACAAGTCGCTCGGCAGGGACACGCCACAGCAGGAGGCCGATTCGCGGCTCGTGTGGCGTGCCCGGCAGCTCCAACGTTAGACCGCACGAACGACATGGGCCTGCTAGATTTACTCGTTGTGCCGGAAGCTGTGGTGGGCGGCATCCTCGGATTGCTTGCGGCAGGCTTGGTGCATTGGCTCGTTCCCTCGCCAGAACCCATAGCCTTGGAAGCTGGGCTGGTTGCCGCCGGATTCATGGGCGGACTGGTCGTCAATTGGCTGACCGAGAAGCGACGAGAAGACAGTGAGCGGTGATGATGCGGTCTAACAGGTTGTTCGACACGGACGCCCAGGTGCTGCAGTGCGCTGCGCGCACACGCCTCCTGGTCGCCGGTCAACTCCAACGTTAAAGCTCATGGATCAAACCGCGTTCGTGACTGTACTGGTGGCATTGGTTGTCGTAGGCTATCAAGCCTATGTGACGGTGCTTTTGGCTCGATCTGGGGCACTGAGTAGGTGGCAGTTGGGTGTCCAAGGCGCGCTCGTCTGGCTATTACCCCTGGTGGGCGCGGTCATTTGTCATTTTTTCCTAAGACTTCACGACTCATATGAACCTCCTCGCGAGCTTGGCTATCGCGAAGGGAATCCTTGCAACGCAATTGAAAATGGGCCGGCAAATGATCTCATCCCATAAACTTCATCCGAAGCGCTATGTGCTTTAACAGGTCGGCCAATGCGGACCCGCAACGGCAGGAGGCGGCTTCGCCGCAAAGGTTGCGGTCCGGTTGCCTCAAACGTTAGACGGCATCAAATGGTCCTGCCCAATGTGCCATTCTTTCTTTTCTTGGCATTTTTGCCTGGAGTTCTTTTCGTGGTGCTAGGTCGCTGGAGCTTGGCATATGCCCGCCAGTTCCTGCCAGCCGCTATTGTTTCTTGCGCTGCAGGCGTGGCGATGCTTTTGGTAACCGTCGTGTGCCTCGGTATGTACGCATTCAACTTGGTCCGAGAGGGCGAGTCTAGGCACGTCCTTCTGGTTGTGCCACTTGCTGTGTACCTCATGGTCATTGTTTTTATGGCGAGGACTCGCGAAGTAAATAAGCTCAGGTTGGCGCTCATTTCGGCTATTGGCGTGGTGCCGCTTTATTTTCTGGCCGCCTTCTTGGCATTGTTCTCCGCTTGCAGTTTCGGAGATTGCCTGTGAAGGGTATGTCGTCTAACTGGTCGGCCAACACAGACCCACAACAGCGGAGGCGGCTCCGCCGCATTTGTTGTGGTCTGGTTGCCTAAAACGTTAGGCGTCCAAGAACATGCACATGCGATATGCCGCGCTCCTGCTGCCTCTCTTGCTTGTTCCCCTGCTGGTCACGTCGCCGGTGGCTTGCGGATGTGAACCGGACCTCACATCTATGGCTGGTCAGATGTCGATCTATGTTCCTTATGCAGGCACGGCAGTATCGGCCGATAAGAACCAATTTCTAGGTCAAAGCGCATTCGTGGGTAAGGACATTCATCACCTTGCTCCGGGTGTGTCTCCGGACCCCGAGTGCGTGTGGACAAGCCCAACTCACCTCGTGTGCACTTACTGGAATGAGACCGGTATCCTCTACAGTACCGGCCGCGTCGTCCACGTGACGGCCGGCGCGAACGATATGGTTACCGGCGTCGCCGTATCGACGGTCCGCAGACTCTTTGGAGTTTCTCTCGGTGCAGCCGCCTAACCCTTCCTTCGACGCGGACACGCAAGTCGCCCTTTGCGCTGCGCGCACTCGGTACATGCGTGCCGGTCAACTCAAACGTTAGGCCGCATGAATGCACCGCCCGTTGCACTAGGAGCCGTATATGAAGCGCACTGGTCGCCTGAACCCGTACGCATTGTCGCATTCGACGAAAACGTCATCATGTACGACACGTGGTGGCCGCACAAGAATGCCTGGGCAATGAGCAAACTACTCGGCTCTTTCAGCTACTACCGTTTGCCGCGCGCATACTTTGAATCTCACTCTAGGCACCTGAGAACCGATCCATACTCCGAACAAGAGCAGAAGGTGCATCGACCCGACCTACCGTTTGAGTTTGCAAAGCGATCAGATCTCTCGTGGTACGAACCGTGGCACAAACCTCCTGCTACTGCGGTTGCCAGCCGCGCGCCAGTGTCCGAGCCTACCCTCGAATCGCCGGCACTCTTCCTGGAACCCTTTGGTCCCCGAGACAGCGCGAAACCCGCAACCCTGGTCCATGCGCAGAACGGAAAGTACTTCACCGAGAATGAGGTCCTGCATCTCGCACACGCACTCCAGATTCCCCACCTTAGAGAAGCAAAGCTGACCAGCGGCGTCGGCATCTATCGTTCTGGCATCAAGAAGCGCCTGCCGTCGTACTACATCTGGGGCGCCAAAAGCAGAATGGACGCACCGCCCAAGCATGCGGCCTAACCCCTCGTTCGAGGCGAGGCCCAACGGCGTTGCACTTGGCCCGCGAAGCGCCTTGGTACATGATGCGCCCCGCGGGCCAAGCGCAACACCGTCGGTCCCGCCTCAACTCGAACGTTAATTTGCCCCTGGGCTGGACGAACGTTTTTTTATTCGCGGGTTACTAACTATAAAAAAAGCCGGGCACTGCCCGGCTTTCTGCATGGCGACCGGTTAAAGGCCGCTGAGTCACAGGAAATTACTCCTTGATATCCACACCATAAAAGTTGTGGCGACCAAACGGGCTGTTCTTGAAGTCGATCACGCTCTTGCGCATCGGCTTGATTTGCACGGCATGGGCAATCGTAAACCACGGTGCCTGTTCCTTGAAGATGACCTGGGCCTTCTTGTACAGCGCGTCGCGCTCGGACTGCTTGGACACTGTCTTGGCTTTCAGCACCAGGTCTTCATAGGGCTGGTAGCAGAACTTGGCCACATTGCTGCCGTTGGTCTTGGCGGCGTCGCAGCCCAGAAGGGTGTGCAGGAAGTTGTCCGGGTCGCCGTTGTCACCCGTCCAGCCCAGCATGCCCATCTGGTGTTCGCCGGCCTGCATGCGCTTGCGGTACTCGCCCCACTCGAAGCTCTTGATCTCGGCCTTCACGCCAATCTTGGCAAGGTCGGCCTGCATCAGCTCGGCAATGCGCTTGGCGTTGGGGTTGTAGGGGCGCTGCACCGGCATGGCCCAGACGTCCGTTGTCAAACCGTTGGGGAAGCCGGCATCGGCCAGCAGCTTTTTGGCGGCATCGGGGTCGTACACGTCGTCCTTGATGGCATCGTTGTAAGACCACATGGAAGGCGGAATCGGGTTCTTGGCCGCCACAGCGGTGCCCAGGTACACACCGTCGATGATGGCCTTTTTGTTGATGGCCATGCTGATGGCCTTGCGTACGCGCACATCGTCAAACGGTTTCTTCTGCGTGTTGAAGGCGAGGTAGCCTACGTTCAGGCCGGGCTGCTCCAGCACCTGGATGTTCGGGTCCTTGCGGATGGCTTCCAGGTCGGCCGGGTTGGGGTAGGGCATGACATGGCACTCACCCTTTTGCAGCTTGGCCCAGCGCACCGAGGCATCGGGCGTGATGGCGTAGACCAGGTCGTCAATCTTGGCTTTGCCACCCCAGTATTTCGGGAAGGCCTTGTAGCGGATGACGGCGTCTTTCTGGTACTGCACCAGCGAGAACGGGCCGGTGCCGATCGGCTCCTGGTCGGTTTTCTCGGGTGTGCCGGCCTTCAGCATGGCCAGCGCGTATTCCTTGGACTGCACGGCCGCGTAAGGCATGGCCAGGTTGGCAAGGAAGGGCGCCTCGGGCTTGTTCAGCGTGAACTTCACGGTGTAGTCATCAACCTTGTCCACGGACTTCAGCAGCTTGGGCATGCCCATGTCGTTGAAGTAGGAGTGGTTGGTGCTGGTGACCTTGTAGTAGGGGTCGTTCTCGATCCACTGGCGCTGGATGCCGAAGATCACGTCGTCGGCATTGAAGTCGCGCGAAGGCGTGAAGGCCTTGTTGCTGTGCCACTTGACGCCTTTGCGCAGATGGAAGGTGTAGACCAGGCCATCGGCGGAAATGTCCCATTTTTCGGCCAGGCCGGGCACGACCTTGGTGCCGCCGCGCTCGAATTCGACCACGCGGTTGTAGATGGGTTCGCTGGCGTCGAATGAGGTGCCGGTGGTGTTCACACCGGGGTAGAAGTTCTCGGGGCTGCCTTCAGAGCAGAACACCAGCGTCTTGGCAGACACCGGAGAAAGTGCCAGCAGTGCTGGCAGGGCGACAGCGCACAGCAGCGCGCGCTGGACCGGGCGCAACCGGCTTGCGCGGAGGCTTGCACTTGGTTTGGTCTGAATCATTTGACAAACTCCATCGAGAGAAATGCTGCGGTGCAGCGGGTTGGTGACCAGTTGGCGTTGCATTTTTGGTGCGCGCTTTGTGGTCATTGAAAAACGTGGCGTGAAAAGATGCAGGGTGAGCATGGTTTCACGTCACGCATTGACGAAATCCTCTGCATGGTGGCATGCCACCTGCCTTTGTGCAAGCTCGCGCAGCACAGGCCGCTCGCTGCGGCAGCGGTCGGTGACGTGCGGGCAGCGGGTCGAGAACACGCAGCCCGCCGGCGGGTTGAGCGGCGAGGGCAGCTCGCCCTTGAGCACAATGCGCTGCTTCACGCCACTGCTGCCGGCAAGACCCGGGGTGGAGGCCAGCAGCGCCTGGGTGTAAGGGTGCAGCGGCTGGGCGAACAGGCGGCTTTTCTCGCCCTGCTCGACGGCATGGCCGAGGTACATGACCAGCACATCGTGGGCAATGTGGCGCACCACGCCCAGGTCGTGCGAGATGAACAGGTAGGCCAGGCCCATGGACTGCTGCAGGTCGGCCAGGAGGTTGAGCACCTGCGCCTGGATGGACACGTCGAGCGCCGACACCGGTTCGTCGGCCACCAGCAGCGTGGGGTTGAGCATCAGCGCCCGCGCAATCGCAATGCGCTGGCGTTGCCCACCCGAGAACATGTGCGGGTAGCGGTCGTAGTGCTCGGGGCGCAGGCCCACCCTGGCCAGCATCGCGCGGGCCTGTTCGGCGCGCTCAGGTGCTGACAGCGTGGTGTTGATTTCCAGCGGCGCTTCGAGGATGGCGCCGATTTTCTTGCGCGGGTTCAACGAGCCATAGGGATTCTGGAACACCAGTTGCACCGCCTTGCGCAGGCCGGCGCGGGTGTCGTCCGAGGCCGCGACCACATCCACGCCAGTGATGCGCAACTCGCCGCTCACGGGCTTTTCAATCAGTGACACCATGCGCGCCAGGGTGGACTTGCCGCAACCGGATTCGCCGACGACCGCCAGCGTCTTGCCGGCCTGCACGCTGAAGGACACACCGCCAACAGCCTGCAGATGGTCAGAAGACCGCAGGAAGCCGCGCTTGATCTCATAGACCTGGCGCAGGTCCTTGGCCTCGACCACGGTGCCGGTTGGTCTTGCTGCCGCGTGTGTGGGCATGGGTTCGAGGGTGGCGGTAGTCATATCGCTGCCTCGACCAGCGGTTTGTCATGCTGGATGCGGGCGTCGCGCCCGGCATCGCCCAGCGGGTAGTGGCAGCGCACCATGCCGTCCTGCCAGCCGCGCAGCGCCGGGCGGGCCTGGCTGCAATGCTCGGTGGCGTAGGCGCAGCGCGGGCCAAAGAGGCAACCCTGGGGCCGGTCATAGAGGCCAGGCACCATGCCGGGAATGGTGGCCAGGCGGGCGCTGCCGTCGCTGCGCTCGGGCAAGGCGGCCAGCAGGGCCTCGGTGTAAGGGTGCTGCGGCGTGTTGAACAGCGCATGCGCGCCTTGCTCTTCCATGATCTGGCCGGCGTACATCACGGCCACGCGCTGCGCCATTTCAGACACCACACCCATGTTGTGCGTGATCAGCACCAGCGCCATGCCGCGCTCTTTTTGCAGGCTGCGCAGCAGGTCGAGAATCTGCGCCTGGATGGTCACGTCCAGCGCGGTGGTGGGCTCGTCGGCAATCAGCAGGCGCGGGTTGCAGGCAATGGCCATGGCGATCATCACGCGCTGGTTCATGCCGCCCGACAGCTGGTGCGGGTAGGCCTTGAGGCGGCTCTCAGGCGCTGGAATGCCCACCTGCTCCAGCAGCTCGATGGCCTTGCGCGTGGCCGCCTTGGCGTCCATGTGCAGGTGCAGGCGCAGTGATTCGGTGATCTGGAAGCCGACGGTGAAGCAGGGGTTCAAGCTGGTGGTGGGCTCCTGGAAGATCATCGCCACGTCCTTGCCAATGAGCTTGTTGCGCTCGCCGGCCGACAGCGCCAGCAGGTCATGCCCGGCAAAACGCAGCTTGTCGGCCTTCACCCGCCCAGGGTAGGCCACCAGACCCATCAGCGCCATCATGGTCACGCTCTTGCCCGAGCCTGATTCACCCACAATGCCCAGCACTTCGCCTTCCTCGACCGACAGGCTGATGCCATCGACGGCATGCATGACGCCGTTTTGCGAGGGAAATTCAACCGAAAGATTCTCGATTTCCAACAAAGCCATATCAAGCACTCCCCCTTCTCGGCTCACTGCGTGTAGCCGGATCCCCCCTCAGGGGGCAACAGCTGCGGCCCGGCCCTTCGACAAGCTCAGGACAGGCCAAGGCCGGTTCCGCGCTGTTACTGGCGAAGAGACTTCGGTCAAGCGAGCGGAAGGTGTTCATCGTTTTAGCTTGGGATCGAAGGCGTCGCGCAGTCCATCGCCTAACAAATTGAAAGCGAGTACGGTGATCAGGATGGCGAGACCGGGGAAGGTCACCACCCACCAGGCGCGCAGGACAAACTCGCGGGCGTCGGCCAGCATGGTGCCCCATTCGGGCGAGGGCGGCTGTGCGCCCAGCCCCAGAAAGCCGAGGGCTGCGGCGTCGAGGATGGCGGTGGACACCCCCAGCGAGGCCTGCACGATCAGCGGCGCGGTGCAGTTGGGCAGGATTTCGCTGAACATCAGGCGCATGCGGCTGGCGCCGCTCATGCGGGCGGCGGTCACGTAGTCGCGCGAGGTCTCGGCAATCACTGCTGCGCGGGTGATGCGCACATAGTGCGGCAGCACCACAATGGCCACGGCCAGCATGGCGTTCATCAGGCCGGGGCCGAGGATGGCAACGATGACGATGGCCAGCAGCAAGCTGGGCAGGGTGAGGATGATGTCCATCAGCCGCATCACGGCGATTTCAAAGACGCCGCGGAAAAAGCCCGCCAGCAGGCCCAGCACGGTGCCGACCAGCACCGACAGGGCGACGACTGCCAGGCCAATGACCAGCGACAGCCGGGCGCCATGCATCAGGCGCGAGAGGATGTCGCGGCCGATAGCGTCTGTGCCCAGCGGGTAAGTCCAGTCGCCGCCGGCCTGCCATGCCGGTGGTTTGAGGAAGACGCTGTTGTCGGTGATGTTGGGCGCATGCGGGGCGATCCACGGCGCGAACAGCGCCACCAGCAGCACGCCCAGCACGATCACCAGGCCCATCACCGCGCCGTTGTTGGCGCTGAAATAAGTCCAGAACTCGCGCAGCGGATGCGGCGGCGCTGGTGGGGTGCCGGGCTTGGCGGCGGGTTTCAAGGTGGCCGTGCTCATCGCTGGTGCCTGATGCGTGGGTTGATGATGCCGTAGGTGATGTCCACCAGCAGGTTGACCGCCATGACGATGGTGCCCAGCAGCAGGATGCCGCCTTGCAGCACCGGGTAGTCGCGGCGGCTGATGGCTTCGATCAGCCACTTGCCGACGCCGGGCCAGGAGAAGATGGTCTCGGTCAGGATGGCGCCGGTGAACAGCACACCCACCTGAAGGCCGATCACCGTGACCACCGGAATGAGCGCATTGCGCAGCGCGTGCAGCGCCACCACCCGCAGGTTGGAGAGGCCCTTGGCACGCGCCGTGCGGATGTAGTCCTCGCCCAGCACCTCCAGCATGGCCGAGCGCGTCATGCGGGCAATCACCGCCAGCGGGTTGGTGCCGAGCACAATCATCGGCAGGATCAGATGCGAGACCGCAGACCAGAAGGCGCCTTTGTCTTCCGACAGCAGCGAGTCGATCAGCAGGAAGCCGGTGGAGGGCTCGATGAAGTACTGCACCGACATGCGGCCCGAAACCGGCGTCCAGCCGAGCTGCACCGAAAACAGCAGGATCAGCAGCAACCCCCACCAGAAGATCGGCATGGAGTAACCAGTGAGCGAGACGCCCATGACACCGTGGTCGAGGATGGAATTGCGCTTGACCGCCGCCAGAATGCCGGCCGGGATGCCGATCACCAGCGCAAACACGATGGCGCAGAGGGCCAGCTCGATGGTGGCCGGAAACAGCGTGAGGAACTCGCGCAGCACCGGCTCCTGCGTGATGATGGACTTGCCGAGGTCGCCCTTGAGCACACGGCCAATGTAGATGCCGTACTGCACCATCACGGGTCGGTCGAGGCCGTATTCCTTCAGCAACTGGGCATGGCGCACCGCATCGATGCCGCGTTCGCCGGCCATGGTTTCAATCGGGTCACCTGGCACCAGCCGGATCAGGAAGAAAGCCAGCAGCGTCATGCCGAGGAAGGTCGGGATGATGAGGCTCAGGCGGGTGAAGATAAAGCGCAACATTGGGGCGAGATGCTAAAACAGGCGGTGGTGGCGGCTCGTCAGCCCCGGTCGCCGATGCGACAAGTCAGGCGATGCATCGGTGGCATGGGGGGAGAGGAAGTCTGCGTCACGGTGATCATGGGTCCAGGAAGAGGAAGCTGTTGTGAAGGGAACCGGATCAGGTTGGGTAGCCAGTGATTTTGCGCGGTGCATGCCGGGTGGAGCCACCCAGTAAACCCTAGTGTCCTGCCCCACATACTGAGGCGACAAATCAAGCGCAGGGCACCGGACAACACCCCCCAGTCAACGCATGAAGCGTGCCAGCGAGCCTTCGGTGCGGGGTGCACGAGGTCACGTGCCGGCCGCTGCAATGCGGGATTCAACCGAGCCACGCAGACATGAAAAAAGGCCGGTGAAGACCGGCCTTTGGAGGTTCAGTTCAGGACTGATTACTTGACGTGCTTGCCGATCAGGCCGGCCATCTCGAACATCGACACCTGGGCCTTGCCGAAAACGGCGCGCAGCTTCTCGTCGGCGTTGATCATGCGCTTGTTGACCTTGTCCTGCAGGCCCTTGGACTTGATGTACGTCCAGAGCTTGCTGACGATCTCGGTGCGTGGCAGAGGCTTGTCGCCCACCACAGCCGACAGCGCGGGGCTCAGCGTCAGTGCTTTCATGAACGCTGCGTTGGGGGTGCGCTTTTTGGCAGGCGCTTTTTTCGCAGCTGGCTTTTTCGCTGCGACTTTCTTCGCAGGAGCCTTCTTGGCGGCTACTTTCTTGGCAGGCGCCTTTTTGGCGGGAGCCTTCTTCGCTGGGGCTGCTTTCTTCGCAGCTACTTTCTTTGCCGGTGCAGCCTTTTTTGCGGCTGCTTTTTTTGCCGGAGCTTTTTTTGCAGTTGCCATGATTGATTTTCCTTCTAGAAGTTGATAAATCACCACACGGATAACTACTTCCTTGTGGCAGATCGGATGCTACTGGAGAAAAACGCAGTTTCCTAGCGAAAAAGCACTTTATTTGCGCGTGGATGTTGCAGATTTACCTCTGAAAATCAGAAAAACGCCCACGAGAATCACGCCGCAGGCGGCCCATTCGCCGCTGGTGACTTGCTCTGAGGCGAAAAAAGCGCCCAGAAAAATCGCGATCAGCGGGTTCACGAAGGCGTAGCTGGTGGCCATGGCGGGGCTCGCATGCGCGAGCAGATAGAGGTAGGCGCTGAAGGCGATCAGTGAGCCGAACACCACCAGGTACACCCAGGCGAGCAGCGCCGTTGCGTCCACCGCGTTCGATTTTCCCGATGGAAACTGCTCACCCAGTGCGAGAGAAATCGCCATCAACACGGCGCCACCACACAACATTTCGCTCGCAAAGCCGGCGGGTCCTTCGGCCAGCGGCATGGCGCTGGTGGGGAGCACCGAGCCCAGCGACCAGGCCAGCGTGGCCCCTGCGATGCAGGCCAGACCCGCGGGCGCGGCAGAAAAACTGCTGCCGCGCACCAGCAGCAGCACGCCGGCCAGGCCCACCAGCATGCCGGCAAACTCGAGGCGGCCGGGTTGCTTGCCCATCAGCAGACCCCAGGCGCAGACCAGCATGGGAACGACGGCGATGAAGGCGGCGATGAGCCCGGAGCCGATGTGCAATTCGGCGCTGGCCGTCAGGCCCATGCCGCCGCCAAGCATCAGCGTGCCGACCACGGCCGCGTGCCACCACTGTCTCGCCGACGGCATGGGGTGCTTGCGGAAAATCACCCAGGCCATCAGCAGCACGCCGGCCGTGAGGAAGCGGGTACCCATCTGGAAGAAAGGCGGAAAGCTCACCAGCGCCAGCCGGATGGCCAGGTAGGTGGAACCCCACACCAGGTAGCAGGCCAGCAGCGCAGGCAGCAGCAGGGTGGCGCCGCTGCCTGGGTGCGAGGCTGAAGATGCGTTGGCGCAAGCAGGTGTTGTCATGGGCTTCATCGTAGATTGCCATGTCTGCCAGTGCCATGTATAAATAAAGGCTTGAACCTCCTGCTGCTTTAATTTTTAATTTTTTCAAGCCCGATGACTGAAACCACCGAGTGCGACCACTACGACAGCCGCATCCTGGCCGAACTGCAACAGGATGCCCGCATCACCATGGCCGAGCTGGGCCGGCGTGTGCACCTGAGTCAGCCGGCGGTGACCGAGCGGGTGCGCAAGCTGGAGCTCAATGGTGTGATCAAGGGCTACCGCGCCGAGGTGGACCTGTCGCGCCTGGGCTATGGCATTCGCGCCATCATCCGGGTGGCGCGGGCCGAGTACGCGCGGGTGGTGAAGCTGATCGAGCAGACGCCGGAGGTCATCAACGCCTACAACGTGACCGGCGAGGACAGCTGGGTGCTGGAGATCGCGGTGATCGATGTGGCCCATCTGGACGCGGTGGTGACCAAGTTCTGCATCCTCACCGAGACCTCGACTTGCATCGTGCTCAATGCCCCACGCGAGAACGCCGTGGTGCTGCCGGCGCGGCGCGAAAACATCAAGCCCACCATCAGGAAAGTGACCGGTAAATGACGGTCCCCACGATCGCTCATTGAATTCCGTTCGTCCCGAACCTGGCGAAGAATGCCCTGGGGGTTTTCGATCGCCCTGACCTTTCGACAGGCTCAGGACAGGGTGGGCAATGCGTTTCGAAGGGTGGGGCGCCGTTTTCTGGCTTGCTCAGCCTCTCAGGCCTTTGTAGAGCATGTAGGCGGCCAGCACGTACAGGATGCTGGCGAACACGCGTTTGAGTTTGCCGACCGGCAGGCTGTGTGCGGCCTTGGCGCCGAGCGGCGCCACGAGGAAGCTGCACACGGCAATCACCAGCAGCGCGGGCAGCCAGATGTAGCCGAACGAGGCGGGCGGCAGGTCCTGCACGCTCATGCCGCTGATGATGTAGCCGATCACGTTGGTCACTGCGATGGGAAAGCCCAGTGCGGCAGAGGTGGCCACGGCACTGTGCATGGCCACGTTGCACCAGGTCATGAAGGGCACGCTGATGAAGCCGCCGCCTGCACCGACCAGGCCTGAGAGAAAGCCGATGAAGCCGCCGGCGGCAAACTGTCCTGCCGTACCAGGCATCTGGCGCGTCGGCTTGGGTTTCTTGTCGAGGAACATCTGCGTGGCCGAGAAGCTCACGAACAGGCCGAAAAAGATGGCGAGGTAGGAGCCCTTGAGGACGGCAAATACGCCCAGGCTGCCGATGAAGCTGCCGACGATGATGCCGGGCGACAGGCGCTTGACGATGTCCCAGCGCACCGCGCCGCGCTTGTGGTGCGCCCGCACGCTCGCAATCGACGTGAAGATGATGGTAGCCATCGACGTGGCAATGGCCATCTTCACGGCCAGGTTCGGCGCCACACCCCGGTTCGACATGATGATGGTGATGAAGGGCACCATGAGCATGCCGCCGCCAATACCCAGAAGACCTGCCAGAAAGCCGGTGCCCACGCCCAGAATGGCCAGTTCGAGAACGAGAAGAGGTTCAAAGGTCATGGTGCAAAGTGAAGGAGTAGGTCAAGGCCTGCCGTTGCAGTGGCTCGCGGCGTTGCGGGTGTGGATCGGGATGGAGTGGCGAAAAGAAGGTGTCTGCGAATGCCACCGGACCGGCATCCTGAACCGGGGTTCAGGTGGGCAAGGGCAGTCAGGTTTCGGGTTCGTCTGACGCGAGACGATCACACCTGCCTGACAATTTACCAAGCCCGGGCTCAAAGAGCATTGGTTCAAGGAAATATAAAGCCCGGCACGCATCGCAGACAGACGGATTGTAGGCTTTTGCGCCGAATGGCGCGCGGCCTGATCGTGCAGCTTCCGGGGCGGGGCAGGCGTCGTGGGAGGTAGCCGCCCGAGGGCGCCCAGTTCAGAGAAGCTGGCCGTCAGTTCCCAGGGCCGCGTCCAGCCGCTGCAGCAAGGCGCCAAGTTGGGTGTTGGCTGTTTCCTGACCGTTTTCTTGCGTGGCCGTGGTGGCCGGTGTTGCCGGGGCAGCGCTGGCCGCCGGGGGCGTGCCGACACGTTCTGGGAGTTCGAAGGCCAGGTTCAGCGCAGCCAGCACGGCAATGCGGTCGCGCGCCTTGATCTTGCCGGCATCGCGGATCTTGCACATGGCCATGTCCACGCGGTTGACGGCGTCCAGCATGCGGGCATCGCCGTTTTCAGGGCAGCCGAGCAGGTAGCTCTGGCCCATGATCTGTACTTCGAGTTGCTTCATCACTCGGTTCCCACCGTGCTGTGCTGACCCTGGCCACTGGCCTCGGGCAGGCGTTCGAGCAGCGCGTCCACCCGGGCCCGCGCGGCGCTGAGGCGCGAGCGCAGAGAATCCCGCTCGTGCGTCAGGACGCTCACCTGCTCATTGAGCAGTGCATTGGTTCGCTGCAGTTCTTCGTAGCGCACCAGCAGGCGTTCGACGCGCTCGGTGATCTGGTCGATTTGGGTTTGATTCGACATGGAAAAAGCATTGTAGGGTTTGCGGCAAGGTGGCGCGTAGAATCTGGTCTGTTGGTGCTCGCGGTGTGGTTCACACGCCGCAGTTCAACGGGAAGCAGGAGGGAGTCAATGCCATCCGGAACCGGGCCAGGGGCCTGCCGGAAGCGCTGCGACTTTTAACCTGCGCTGCCCCCGCAACGGTAAAACGGACGAATGCCGCATTTCTGGTTCCAGCCGGAAATCCATTCAGCTTTCATCATTCGCCACTGAGCGCGCCGAACAAGCGCTTGGGAAGGCGATGAAAACAGTTCCGTCAGCCCGGATACCGGCCAACAAGGTGAACGCGTGCGTCCGTATTCCGGTGCCGCGTTTGTGACGCTCATGCACTGGCGGGGAAGCCGGTGAGAGCCCTTGTATTGATTGTTTGATCCATGAAAAACCGTATTGACCGCGTGCACCTCGCCGCGTTGGCTGCAGCCGCTTCGGCTGCGTGTTCCCTGTCCGTTTCCGCTGTCGCCCAGACGGCTCCCACCCCTCAACTGAGAGAAACTGTGGTCACGGCGACCCGCAGCGCCCGGCCGCTCGGGGACGTGGTTGCTGACGTCACCATCATTGATCGCGAGGTGATCGAGCGTAGCGGTGCGGTAGGGGTGGCCGACGTGCTGGCGCGGGTGCCAGGCATTGAAATCACCCGCAACGGCGGCACCGGCAATGCCACCAGCGTGTTCATCCGCGGAGGGGAATCGCGGCATACCGCCGTGCTGATCGATGGGGTGCGGGTGGACTCCCACACCACCAGCGGCGGCGCCACCTGGAGCGCCATTCCGTTGGCGCAGATTGACCGGATCGAAATTGTCCGTGGTCCGACCAGTGCGGTGTACGGTTCGGATGCCGTGGCCGGCGTGATCCAGATCTTCACGAAGAAAGGCCAGGGCGCGTTCTCGCCCTCGATCGGCTTCGGCTACGGTTCCTACAACACCCGCAAGCTGGACCTGGCGGCCAGCGGTTCCAGCGGGTCTTTCGACTATTCGGTGGGGCTCTCGCAGGCCACCAGTGAAGGCTTCAACATCCGACCGAACGTGACACCCCTGCAGAACCCGGACGCCGACGGTTACCGCAGCAACAGTGCCAATGCCCGTTTGGGCTTCCAGATCAATCCGGACCACCGCCTGGAAGCCACGCTGCTGCAAAGCCGCGTGGACGCGCAGTACGACAGCGGCGCCACGCGCGACTACCGCCGCATCAACAAGCTGCAGGCGGTGGGCGTGAACTGGCTGGCCAACTGGACCGAGCGCTGGAGCACCAAGGTCGGCCTGACGCACAGCACGGACCGCGGCGAAGAAAGCATAGGCGGCACGGTCGACCAGACCCGCATCAACGGTGTTGTCTGGCAGAACGAGTACCGGGTCGGGCCGCACCAGCTGAGTGCCACGCTGGAGCAGCGCCGCGACGAATTCCTGCTCACCAGCACCCCCCGGGTGGACCGCAGCAAGTCGCAAAGCGGCCTGGCGCTGGGCTACGGCTGGTCGCAGGCCGCGCACACCGTGCAGCTGAACCTGCGCCACGATAACGACAGCGAGTTCGGCGGCAAGACGACGGGCTCTGCTGCCTACGCCTACGCCTTGACGCCGCAATGGAAGCTCTCGGCCAGTGCCGGCACCTCGTTCCGCACGCCCACGCTGTACCAGCGCTTCAGCCAGTACGGCGTTGCCAATCTTCAGCCGGAGTCCGGCCGGAACGTCGAGCTGGGGCTGAAATATGCCGAAGGCAGCCATGACTACGGCGTGACGCTGTACCGCAACCGCATCAACAACCTGCTGACCTTCCTGTCGGGTGCCTCGGCGACCGGCTGTCCAAGCCCGGCGCTGGGCTGCTACGGCAACACCGCGCAGGCGCGCTATCAGGGCGTGACCTTCTCAGGCTCGGAACGCTTCACCGGGTTCAGGGTCTATGGCTCGCTGGACCTGCAGGATCCGCGCGACGTGCTGCTCGACAAACAGCTTGCCCGGCGTGCCCGGCGCCATGCCACCCTGGGTGTCGACACGATGCTGGGCGGCTGGACAGTCGCTGCCGACCTGCTGCTGTCGGCCCGCCGTTATGACACGGCGGCCAATACCACCGTGCTGCCCGGTTACGGCCTGGTCAACCTCAGTGCCTCCACGCCGCTGTCCCGCGACTGGAAGCTGCTGGCGCGGGTGGACAACCTGACCGACAAGGAATACCAGACGGCCATGGGCTATGCCATGGCCCGGCGCACCTTGTATGTCGGCTTGACCTGGGCGCCACTGTGAGCGTTACTGTCGGCTGATGGCCAGTCCAATCGCCCACATGAGCCCGCAAACCGCTGCAACCGCGAACTGCCCCGCCGTGCTGATCGCCGCACCCGCCTCGGGGCAGGGGAAAACCACCGTCGCCTGTGCGCTGGCGCGCCTGCACGCCCGGCAGGGGCGGCGGGTGCGGGTGTTCAAGTGTGGGCCGGATTTTCTCGACCCGTACTGGCTCACGCTGGCCAGCGGCCACCCGGTGCACCAGCTGGATTTGTGGATGACCGGCGAAGCCGACTGCCGCCAGCGCCTGCACGCAGCGGCGCAGGAGGCGGACCTGCTGATCGTGGAAGGCGTGATGGGCCTGTTCGACGGCGAACCGAGCGCGGCCGATTTGGCGCAGCGCTTTGGCCTGCCGGTGCTGGCGGTGATTGACGCCAGTGCGATGGCGGGCACCTTTGGCGCGCTGGCCTGGGGGCTGCAGAGTTACCGCGAGGGCCTGCGTTTTGCCGGCGTGCTGGCCAACCGCGTGGCATCGCCTGGCCATGCCGGCATGCTGGAGCACAGCCTGCGCGAGCCGGCGCAGTGGATGGGGGCACTGATGCGCGATGCCGGGTTCACGCTTCCCGAGCGGCATCTGGGTCTGGTGATGACCCACGAGCTGGGCGATCCACTGGGTGATGGGGGCCAAGCCCTGCAACGCCTTGACGCCGCGGCCGATGCGCTGGAGGCCACGCCGCTGGGGCGCATGACGCCGGAGGACCTGCAGGCGTGGGCCGTCTTCTTTGAAGGCGCGGATGTCGCCCGCACGCCATCGGCGGCTCAGCCCTTGCAGGGCACGACGATTGCGGTCGCCCGCGACGCGGCCTTCTGCTTCATCTATGCGGCCAATCTGCAGTGCCTGCAGGACCTGGGCGCGCGGCTGGTGTTCTTCTCGCCGCTGGCGGACGCGGGGCTGCCCGCGTGCGATGCGCTCTGGCTGCCCGGCGGCTACCCTGAACTGCACGGCCCGGCGCTGGCGCGCAATCTGGCGATGAAGGCCAGCGTCCGCCGCCATGTGCAGGCTGGCCGGCCGGTGTGGGCCGAATGCGGCGGCATGATGGCGCTGTTTGACGGCATCACCACCACCGAGGGCAACCACCATGCCATGTGGGGCGTGTTGCCGGGCCAGGTGACCATGCAGCAACGCCTGGCCGCCCTGGGTCCGCAGCAACTTGAGCTGCCGGGCGGCACCTTGCGTGGGCACACCTTCCACTATTCCACGGCAGGCACCGCGCTGCCTGCGACAGCCCGCACCCAGGCCGCGCCCGGGCGCACCTTGCGCGGGCAGGGCGAGGCGCTCTATGTGCAGGGGTCGGTCAAGGCGAGTTATTTCCACGCCTGGTTTGCGTCCAGCCCGGAAGCCACGGCCCGGCTTTTTCTGAAGGAGCCCGCATGACTTCGACCACCGACTGGCGCCTGCTGGCGACCGGCGCCGATGCGGCACTTCAACGGGCGAACGTGGGCCCGCAGCGCATCGTCTGCCTGACCGAAGAGCCGACCGAATGGCTTTATCTGCTGGGCGAGGAGCGGCGCATTGTCGGCATCTCGGGCTACACCGTGCGGCCGCCGCGGGCACGCGAAGAAAAGCCCAAGGTCAGCGCCTTCCTCAATGCCAAGATCGAGAAGATCGTGGAGCTGCAACCGGACTGCGTCATCGGCTTTTCCGACCTGCAGGCCGACATCGCCTCGCAGCTTATCCGTCACGGCATCCAGGTCACGATCTTCAATCAGCGCAGCGTGGCCGAGATTTTTTCGATGATGTACCAGCTCGCGGCCATGGTGGGGCAAGAGGCGCAGGGGCTGGCACTGATACGGCAGATGCAGAAGCGCCTGCTCGAGATCGAGCAGGCCGCCAGAAGCCTGAAGCGCAGGCCCCGGGTGTTTTTTGAAGAGTGGTACGACCCGCACATCAGCGCCATTGCCTGGGTGTCCGAGCTGATCGGCATTGCCGGCGGCGACGACTGCTTCCCCGAACTGGCGTGCAACCCCATGGGCAAGCAGCGCATCATTGCCGACGGCAGCGAGATCGTGCGGCGCAACCCCGACATCATCTTCGGTTCCTGGTGTGGCCGCCGGTTCCGCCCGGCCCATGTCCTGGCGCGACCGGGCTGGGGAGAGGTCAACGCCGTCAGGAACCAGCAGTTGTTCGAGATCAAGTCGGCCGAGATCCTGCAGCCTGGCCCCGCGGCACTCACCGAAGGGGTTGAACAACTGCACCGCATCATTCTTCAATGGAGCCTGGTTCATGGTTGAGCCCTTGGCCATCGCGCGCAGCGAACTCATCCTGGGTGGCCAGAAAAGCGGCAAGTCGCGCCGTGCCGAGCTGCTGGCGCGGCAGTGGCTGGCACGGTCGCCTGCGCACCGTGCGGTGCTGGTGGCCACCGCCCAGGCCTGGGACGACGAGATGCGGCAGCGCATCGCGCGCCACCAGCGGGACCGCGCGGAGCGGGTGCCCGGCATGACGACCGTCGAGGAAGCCCTGCAACTGGGCCAGGCCGTGGCAGAGTGCAGCCGCACCGATACCCTGGTGGTGGTGGACTGCCTGACCTTGTGGCTGACCAATCTGCTGATGCCAGCGCCGCCATTGGCAGGTCTGGCGCCCGATGTGCCAGCGCAGATCGATGCCTTGTTGCGCGCCCTCCGCGAGGCCTCTGGCCCGGTGGTGCTGGTGGGTAACGAGATCGGCCTGGGTGTCATTCCGCTCGGCCGCGAGACACGCGCCTTTGTCGACGCGCTGGGCCAATTGAACCAGCAGGCGGCGGCGGCGTGTGAGCGTGTCACGCTGATGGCTGCCGGTCTTCCCTTGTTCCTGAAAGGCGCCCCATGAAGCCTTGGATGGTCACGGCCTGCCTGCTGCTCTGTTCCGTGCTGCCCGTGCAGGCCTTGAAGCTCACCGATGACCGCGGTGTCACTGTCGAATTCGCCCAGGCACCGCAGCGCATCGTGAGCCTGCTGCCGTCGCTGACGGAGAGTGTCTGCGCCATGGACCAGTGCCAGCGGTTGGTGGGGGTGGACCGTTATTCCAACTACCCGGCCTCGGTGCGCAGCCTGCCGGTGATGGGTGGCGGACTGGACCCGAACATCGAGGGCATCGTGGCGCTCAGGCCGGATGTGGTGCTGCTTGCCACCTCGTCCCGTGCCAGCCTGCGGCTGGAATCGCTGGGCATCAAGGTGGTGGCGCTGGAGCCCAAGAGCCATGCGGATGTGCGCCGCGTGCTGGGCAAGATAGGCGCGCTGCTGGAGATCCCCGACGAGGTAGGTGCCGCGCGGCTGTGGCGCGTTATCGACACCAGTGTGTCAGCGGCGGCGCAATCCTTGTCGCCGCAGGCGCGGGCCCTGCGGGTGTACTTTGAAGTCAGCCGGGGGCCCTATGGCGCCAGCGAATCCTCCTTCATCGGCGAGACGCTGACCCGGCTCGGCGTGAAGAACGTCATTCCTGCATCGCTCGGGCCTTTCCCGCGGCTCAACCCGGAATATGTGGTGCGTGCCAACCCCGATGTAATCCTGATCGGCAACCGCAGCATGCAGGCCATGGTGCCCTACCCGGGTTGGGGCAGCATCAAGGCGGTGCGTGAGCAACGCATCTGCGTGTTCGGTGCGGGTGATTCCGATGTGGTGGTTCGCCCGGGTCCGCGCATGGCCGAGGCTGCGCGCCTGATGGCCGCTTGCCTCGAAAAATACGCCACGCCCGGCGGGACCGGCAAGGCGCCATGAACAACGTCATGAGCGGCACCACGCCAGAACATCGCAAGGCCAACTGGCTTGCCACCGGCCTGCTGCTGGCCACCGCCGCGCTGATGCTGCTCGGGGTGAGTGTGGGCAGCACGGGTTTTGACAGTGTGCTGAACATGCACAGCGACGCGCAGGCCTTGCAGATCGTGCGCGAAATCCGCCTGCCGCGCACGGTGGGGGCCTGGCTGGCCGGCGCGCTGCTGGGGCTGGCCGGCGCCGTGGCGCAGGGCCTGTTCCGCAATCCGCTGGCTGATCCATATTTGCTGGGCAGTGCGTCCGGTGCTTCGTTGGGCGTGGCGCTGGCCATGGCCCTGTTCGGCGTGTCGCCGCTGGCGACGCAGTGGGTGGCACGCATCGGCATCACCGGTGCTGCCTTCGTCGGCGCGGTGCTGGCGGTGCTGCTCACGCTGCTGCTGGCCAAGGGCGTGCAGCACACCCTGCGGCTGCTGCTGGCCGGGGTGATTGTCGGCGTAGTGCTGGGTGCGCTCAGCTCGCTGGTGCTGCTGCTCACGCCCGAGATCATGCAGTCGATGCAGTCCTTCATGCTGGGCAGCACGGCCTTTGTCGGCTTTTCGTCCTGCGTGGTCATGGCTGCAGTGTTCGCCGCGAGCCTGCTGGCTGCGTGGATGATGAGCCATGTGCTCGACGGGCTGGCGCTGGGCGAGGCCACGGCGCAGAGCCTGGGCCTGAAGCTGCCGCAAATGCGCGCTGCGCTGGTGGCGGTGCTGGCGCTGGCCACCGGGACTGCGGTGGCCCAGACGGGGCTGATCGCGTTTGTCGGGCTGGCCGCGCCGCACCTGGTGCGATCCGTCATCAAGACCACGCATGGCCGTTTGATTCTGCTGTCCAGCCTGATGGGTGCGGTGCTGCTCACCGCTGCCGATGTGCTGGCGCGCTGGCTCGTGGCGCCCCAGGAACTGCCGGTGGGCGTGCTCACCGCCGTGCTGGGCGGTGGCTACCTGCTGTGGCTGATGCACCGCGGCACCGGCCGTGGCGCTGCACGGGGAGCCATGCTGTGATCGACACCCGCACCTCAGCGGCAGCGCCACCCGCCTTTCATACCCGGTCCGTCCGGGCCACGCTGGGGCACGTCGAGGTGCTTCACGACATCTCGCTGGTGTTGCCTGTGGGGCGCTGGACCAGCATCGTGGGACCGAACGGCGCCGGCAAGTCCACGCTGCTCAAGGTGCTGGCAGGACTGACGCCTTACAAAGGCGAAGTCAGCCTGCTGGGCCATGGTCCGGGCGTGCCGGCAGCCCGCCAGCGCGCCCGTATGCTGTCGTGGCTGGGCCAGAACGAAAGCTCTGCCGATGACCTGACTGCCTATGACGTTGCCATGCTGGGCCGTTTGCCGCACCAGCCCTGGCTGGCGCCGCCCAGCGCGGCCGACCATGCTGCGGTGGAGCGCGCGCTGCGCGCCACGCAGGCCTGGGATTGGCGGGGCCGGGCGCTTGGCCAGCTGTCGGGCGGTGAGCGCCAGCGGGTGCTGCTCGCCCGGGCCCTCGCCGTGGAGGCCGAGGTGCTGCTGATGGACGAGCCGCTGGCCAACCTCGACCCGCCGCACCAGGCCGATTGGCTGCTGCTCGCGCGCGAACTGGTCGCCGGCGGCAAGACGGTCGTCAGCGTGCTGCATGAAATTTCGCTGGCACTGCAGGCCGATGAGCTGGTGGTGATGGCCGAAGGACGCATTGCCCATCAGGGCGCCTGCGCCGATGCGGCGACGCACCGCGCGCTGGAACAGGTTTTTGACCACCGCATCGCCGTGCACGCGCTGGCCGGCCAGTGGGTGGCCTTGCCCCGTCTGTGACATCTGGATCGCCCCACCATGGAAACCCTGCATCATGCAAGTTGAAACACCCCCCTCGGTCAAGCCCTACGAGAAGCCGGAAGGCGAGCGCCGCGGCATCGTCATCGTCCACACCGGCGACGGCAAGGGCAAGAGCACGGCGGCGTTCGGCCTCGCGCTGCGGGCCCACGGCCGCCACCATGTGCATGGCAAGACGGTGAAGATTTTCCAGTTCATGAAAGTGCCCAGCGCCCGCTTTGGCGAGCACCGCATGTTCGAGCAGATCGGCCTGTCGGTCGAAGGCCTGGGCGACGGCTTCAGCTGGAAAAGCCAGGACCTGGAGCACTCCGCCCAACTGGCGCGCGATGGCTGGAAAAAAGCCAGCGCAGCCATCCTCAGCGGCGAGCATTTCATGGTGGTGCTGGATGAGCTGACCTATCCGCTGATCTATGGCTGGATGCCGCTGGACGATGTGCTGCAGACCCTGCGCGATCGGCCCAAAGACGTGCATGTGGTCATCACCGGCCGTCGCTGCCCGCCCGAGATTATCGAACTGGCCGACACCGTGACCGAGATGACCAAGGTCAAGCATGCCTTCAACGCGGGGATTCCGGCCCAGCGCGGCATAGAAGACTAGGAATCGCAGTGGGCTCAACGGCTGCACCCCATGCCTTCAGCGCTGCCGAGCGTGCGGCGGTGTACCGCGCCATTCACGAGCGGCGGGACATGCGCCACTTCAGTGGTGGTGCGGTGCCTGACGAGGTGCTGCAGCGTCTGCTGTCGGCCGCGCACCATGCACCCAGCGTGGGTTTCATGCAGCCCTGGCGCTTCATCCGGGTGCGCAGCCTTTCCCTGCGCGCCAGTGTGCATGCACTGATCGAGCAGGAGCGCGTGCTGACCGCGCAGGCGCTCGGCGAGCGTGAAGACGAGTTCATGAAGCTCAAGGTGCAGGGCGTGCTGGACGCCGCGGAAGTGCTGGTGGTGGCCTTGCCGCCCGGGCGCGAGCAGCATGTGTTCGGCCGCCGCACCCTGCCCGAGATGGACCTGGCCTCGGCCGCCTGTGCGATCCAGAACCTCTGGCTGGCCGCGCGCGCGGAAGGCCTGGGTATGGGCTGGGTCTCGCTCTTCGATCCGCTGCAGCTTGCGGCACTGCTGCAGATGCCCGAAGGCAGCAAGCCGATCGCCGTGCTGTGCCTGGGCCCTGTGGAAGCCTTTTACGACCAGCCCATGCTGCAGACCGAAAAATGGGCCTGCCGCGCGCCGCTGGCCGAGATGGTGTTTGAAGATCACTGGGGGCCATCCCCATCCAGCTTTTCCCTGGCGGGGGCAGAAACCCCGTCGCTCCATCCCATTGAATAGCCAACCGAGAGAGAGTTTTACATGCCGTTTGAAAATACCCTGTTCCAGCTCGCGCAGACCTTTCTCTGGCCGGTTACGATGCTGGTGCTTGCCGCGTTTGCCTATGCCGTGATGAGCCTGGGCGCCTTTGGTGTCGAGTGGGCACGCCGCCGCAAGCAACCCGGCAGCGTGCTGGTGCTGGCCCGTGTCAGCGGCGGCTCGACCGAAACGCTGGAGCTCGCGGTGCTCAAGGAACTCGAAGGCCTGCGCCTGTGCAGCCGTGTTGCCCCCATGCTGGGCCTGGTGGCCACCATGATTCCCATGGGTCCTGCGCTGGTGGCGGTGGCGTCGGGCCAGTCACAGGGTGTGGCTGAAAGCCTCGCCCCCGCGTTTGCGGCCGTGATCGTGGCGCTGGTCGCCGCCTCCATCACCTTTGTGGTCTACAGCGTGCGCCGGCGCTGGCTGCTGGCGGAAATGCTCGCCCTGCTGGACGGGACCACGGCATGAACGGCCCGACCGCTGCGCCTTCACAAGCCGCCGCGCGGCCGCGCCTGCGCATTCTGGACGAAGACGATGACGACCCGGTGCTCTCCACCATTAACCTGATCGACGTGTTCCTGGTGGTCATCGGCATGCTGCTGATTGCCGTCATCAACAACCCGATGAATCCGTTTGCCAACGACAAACTGACCATCATCCGCAACGAGGGTCAACCCAACATGGAGATCATCACCAAGGAGGGCACCAAGGTCACCCGCTTCAAGGCCAGTGGCGCCTCGGGTGAGGGCGATGGCGAGAAAGCCGGCACGGCCTACCGCATGAAAGACGGCACCATGGTTTACGTGCCCGCCGAGAAATGATGGCGCTCTGGCCCAGGGTCGCCGTGCTGGGCGGGTGGTGGCTGGCGTGCCTCACATGCCTGGCACCGGTTCAGGCGCAGACCCTGCCGACAGGGTCACGCATGGTGCTGCTGACCACCTATGTGGTGTCCCCGGCCCGCCTGGCCAAGCTGGTCGCCGCAGCCGAGCAGGCCGGCGTGCCGTTGCAAACCCTGTCGGCCGAGGAGGACAGCCCCGACGCCCTGCAGCAGGCGCTGCGCGGTGCGCGCCTGCTGGTGATGGACACGCCGCACAGCAGCGTGGCGCAAAACGTGGCTGCACGGTTTGGCAATGTGGTGAGCCAAAGCGGCACGCCGTATGTGGTGGTGGGTGAATTCAGCGCCGTGGCCAAAAACCAGCCGGTCGTTGCTGCGCCTTTGCAGGCCGAACGCGGCGTGGGCGCGGACTGGGCCCAGCGCCTGCGCGAGTACTGGCGCTTCGGCGGCGCGCAGAACATGCGCCTGGCCATGGCCGCGCTGAAAGCCTATGGGTCAAACCGTGGGCAGGGCGCCGAGGCGCTGGCCGTCCTGCCGCCCGCCGTGCAGCTTCCGCTGGCGGGTTTCTACCATCCGAAGTGGCCGCACATCGAAAGCCAGCCGCAGACGCTCGATACCTTGCCGGACCTTTCTGCCAGCACCCGGACCGTGGCGATTGCCGTCAACAACGCGGTCTTCACCTCGGACGATACGCCCTGGCTGGACGCGCTGATCACGGCGCTGGAGCAGCGCGGGCTGCGCGCCTATGCCTTCTACGGGCCACGCCAGCAGAAAGACCTGTTCTTCCAGATGACGCATGTGCAGACAGCCACTGGGCCACGGCGCATTGCCGACGTCATCATCAACTCGGCCCTGGTGTTCAACCCGACCGAGCGCAAGGCCGAGCTGGAGCGCATCGGCGTACCGGTGCTGCAGACCCTGCCCGCACTGGCCATGAATGCGGGCGAGTGGGCACAAAGCAAAGACGGGCTGGCGCTGTCGGACGTGGCGTATTACTACACGCCCAGCGAGCTCTCGGGCATGGTCGACGCCATGCTGATCACCGCACGCGACGCCAACACCGGCGCGCTGCAGCCCATCCCGTCTCAGATCAACGCCGTGGCCGACAAGGCCGCAGCCCTCGTGCGCCTGCAGCGGACACCACCGGCCCAGCGGCGCGTGGCGATGATGGTCTACAACTACCCGCAGGGTGAGGGCAACTTCGGCGCTTCGTTTTTGAACGTGCCCAAAAGCCTGCACAACATGCTGGCCGCCATGCAGGCCGCCGGCTACCAGACCGAGGCCCCCAGCGCCGAGCAGATCACGCCGCAGGTGCAAGCCACGCTGGGCGCTTTCTACAAACCCGAAACGCTGGCCGGCTTGCCGGCCCAGGGTCTGGCCGATGTGCTGCCGCTCAGCCGCTACCTGGCCTGGTTCCGCGCTTTGCCAGCCGAGACGCAGCGCCGCATTGAAGCCTACTGGGGCACGCCTGAAAAGTCGCTGATGGTGCGACCGGACATGGCCAGAAAAACGGGGTCCACGGAGCCAGCGGAGCCGGGCTTCATCATCCCCCGCGTGCTACTGGGCAACGTGGTCGTCATGCCGCAGCCGCTGCGCCATGAGATCACCGCAGGCACCGCAGCCGAGCTGCGCAAAAAACGCATCAGCCACCGCTCGCAGGTGCCGCTCAGCCACAACTACCTGGCCACCTACCTGTGGCTGCGCACCCAGCTGGGTGCCAACGCCGTGGTGCATGTGGGCACGCACGGCACGCTCGAATGGGCGCCCGGCAAGGAGCGCGGCCTGTCAAGCGAGGACGACCCCCTGCTGGCGCTAGGCGACCTGCCCAACATCTACCCCTACATCATGGACAACCTGGGCGAAGCGCTCACCGCCAAACGGCGGGGCCGGGCTGTGCTGGTGAGCCATTCCACGCCGATGTTCTCACCGGCCGGTTTTCGCCCCGGTGTGCATGAAATGCACGACCTGATGCACGACTGGGAAACCGTGGCGCCCGGCCCGGTGAAGCAGGAGATGGAGGCGCGCCTGACCGCGCAGTTTGTCGAGAACCAGTTCCATCGCGACATCGGCTGGAGCACCGAGAAAATCCGCGCTGACTTTGCCGGTTTCATGGAGCTGCTCCATCCTTACCTGGACGAGATTGCCCAGACCGCCCAGCCGCTGGGCCTGGCGGCTTTTGGCGAGGTGCCCGATGCCCAGCGCCGCTTTGGCACCGTGATGCAGACCCTGCGCAAGCCGCTGATTGATGCGCTGGGTGAAGACATCGACGAGGTGTTTTTGCTGGACTCGACAAAAATCATCCACTCGCGGCCGGCGCGCTGGCTGCAGGTGGCGCTGAAAGATCCGCAGGCGGCCAGCACGCTGGACCTGCGGGTACAGGATGCCGCCGAGGCTGCGAAAGCCGGCGCCCACAGCTCGGTGCCCAACCGCGCCGAGGCCAAGCTGCTGGACCCCAAGGTGCTGCTGGCGCTGGCCCTGCGGGCCCGGCAGCTGGAAGCGGCACTTGCGAGCAACGAAGAGATCTCGGGTTTTCTCGCGGCGCTGGAGGGCCGGCATGTCAGGGCCAGTTACGGCGGCGATCCGGTGCGCAACCCCGAGAGCCTGCCCACGGGCCGCAACCTCTATGGTTTTGATCCGAGCCGAGTGCCGACCCGGCAGGCCTGGGACACCGGTGTGGCTGCCTTCGAGGCCTGGATGAAGCAGCACCGGCAGGCGCACGGCGGCCGCTGGCCCGAGAAGATCGCATTCACGCTGTGGGCCGGTGAAACCATGCGGCACCAGGGTGTGATGGAGTCGCAGGCTCTGTACGCTCTGGGCGTGAAGCCGCGCTGGGATGACGCCGGCCGCGTGACCGGACTGGACCTGATGCCCGCTGGCGAACTCAAGCGCCCGCGGCTGGATGTGCTGGTCAGCGTCACCGGCTCCTACCGTGACCAGTTCCCGACCGTGATGCGCTGGATCGACGAGGGCGTGCGGCAGGTGGCCCAGCTCAGGGAGGGCGGCGAAGGCGACAATATCGTGGCCCGCAACACCCAAAAACTGGCGAAGGATTTTGCCGCGCAAGGGGCCACGGCCGCGCAGGCCCAGCGCTGGGCCACGGCCCGGGTGTTTTCCAACGAGCAGGGCAGCTACAGCACCGGCCTGAGTGAGTCCGTGCAGGCCACCGACGTCTGGAAAAAAACCGGCAAAGGCGGGGGTGATGCCGAGATGGCACAGCTCTACATGGATCGCATGGGCCACGCCTACGGCGACGGTCTGAACGATGACGGGCGGCAAAAGGCATTTGGCAAAGCCTATGCCCGCAATCTTGCGCAGGTCGATGCGGCCTTGCTGTCGCGCACCTCCAACACCTATGGTGTGCTGACCAGCGACGACCCGTTCCAGTACCTGGGCGGCATCGCGCTGGCGGTGCGCCAGCTCACCGGCAAAGATCCCGCCCTGTATGTGCAGAACCTGCGCGACACCACGGAAGTGACGACCGACAGTGCAGGCAGTGCCATCGCCAAGGAAATGCAGACCCGTTATCTGCACCCGCAGTGGATCAGCGCGCAAAAATCCGAAGGCTACAGCGGCACGCTGCAGGTGCTCAAAACGGCGCAGTTCCTGTGGGGCTGGCAAGTCACCGCGCCGCAGGCGGTGCGGCAAGACCATTGGCAGTCGCTGCACAACGTTTATGTGCGGGACCAGTACAAGCTGGGCACCCGTGAATGGCTGGAGGGCGACAACCGTGCCGCCTTCGCGCAGACGCTGGAGCGCATGCTCGATGCCATACGGCTGAACTACTGGCAGCCCGATGCCGCCACGCGCCGCGAATTGGCCCAGGCGTACAACGCAGCGCGCCAGGCCACCGGTCTGCGCGAAAGCAATGCCGCGGTGCAGCGCTTTGCAGCGGATGCGGCCCTGGCCCCGGGAGAATCCCGCCCGCAGCCTGCGGCAGACGCCGAGGCAAGCCAGCCGGCGCCAGCGCGCGCACGCGATGGCAGCGCAGCCCTTGAGCCGCCGCAGGACCCGGCGGCGCCGACGGCTGTGCGCGGCCTGAAGCTGGAGTTGCAGGCGCAAGCCTCCAGGGCGCCTGCTGCGGTGGTGAGCAGCCTGGCCACTCTCTGGGGGGTGGCGCTGCTGTTGGCACTGGGTGCGTGGCAGCAGTCACGCCGCTGGCGCGCGGGGCCTCGCGTGGGCGCCAGGGTTGCCTGAACTGCTGATGGCTGACAAAACGATGGCACCCTGGACGGACATCGTCCTTCTGACGGGGGGGCTGGTGGGGGTGTCTGCGCTCGCCCTGTTGCTGGCACTGTGGATTGACCGCCGCCTTGGCGAGCCGCCAGTGGCCATTCACCCGGTGGTGTGGATGGGCCGTTTTCTCAAAACCTGCGGCAGTGTCGCAGTACGGTGCCGGCCTGCGCCGGCCTTTGTGCTGGGTGCCCTGGCCTGGTGGGTGGGGGCGGCGGCCACCGGCGCTGTGGCCTGGGGCCTGCAGCGCATGGTCTTCTGGCAGGCCAGCCAGGCCTTGGCCATGCCGGACCCGCTGCAGTGCACGCAGGCTGCACTGCTCGTGCTCCTGATGGCCTGGGGGCTCAAATGCATGTTTTCCTGGCGCATGCTGCATGACGAAGCCGGTGCGGTGGAGGCTGCCTTGCAGCATTCGCTGGCAGCCGGCCGTGAGCGCCTGTCGTGGCTGGTCAGCCGCGACACGGCGCAGCTCACTGAAAGCCAGGTGCGTGAGAGCGCCATCGAGTCGCTGGCTGAAAACCTCAACGACTCGGTGGTGGCGCCCATTTTCTGGTTTGTGTTGCTGGGACTGCCGGGGGCCGCGGTGTACCGCTTCGCCAACACGGCCGATGCCATGTGGGGCTACCGCGGCACCTACCGCGGGCAGCACTGGGAATGGGCCGGCAAGTGGGCGGCGCGGGCTGACGATGTGCTGTCGTGGCTGCCGGCGCGGTTGACGGCATGGCTGCTGGTGGCCGTGTCGCGGGGCGTGCGCCTGTCCGCCTTGCGTCTGGAGGCCGGCAAGACGCCATCGCCCAACAGTGGCTGGCCCATGGCGGCGATGGCGCTGGCGCTGGGCATCTCGCTCGGCAAGCCCGGTGTGTATATCCTCAACCCCAACGGGCGACCGCCACAGGCGCATGACGTGGCCATGGCGCAGGCGCAAGCCGGCAAGGCGTTGAGGCTTTTGCTGGCCTGTGCGGTGACAGCGATGTGTCTTGCCGCCGCGGCTGGCTGGTCATGGCCTGGGAGCCATTGATGACCACGCGCACGCACGGTGGCCCCGATGAGCAAGGCGTGCCGCTGCACGATTTTTCCACCAACAGCAATGCCTGCGGCCCTTGTCCGGCAGCCCAGGCGGCCGTTCAGCAGGCTGACGCCACACATTACCCCGATGCGGGCTACACGCTGCTGCGGTCGCAGCTCGCCGCCTTCCACGGTGTTGACAGTTCGCGTCTGCTGCTGGCCGCCAGCGCCAGCGAATTCATTTTCCGGATCACGGCGCAGGTGGCGCGCCAGGGTGGGCAGGCCGTGTGGCTTCCGCCGCACAGCTATGGCGACTACGCACAGGCGGCCCGGGCCAACCGGCTGGCGGTGACAGCGCAGCCTGGCGATGCGCAACTGCTCTGGGCCTGCGAGCCATCGAGTCCCTTGGGTGTTGCCCATGCCGGGTTGGAGCAGCTAACCGACGGTCTGGATTCAGATGCCATGGTGGTGCTGGACCGTGCCTACGAACCCTTGCGCCTGAGCGGTGCACCCAGCCGCGTGCCGGCCGCGGTGTGGCAGCTCTGGACGCCCAACAAGGCGCTGGGGCTGACCGGCGTGCGCGCAGCCTACGCGATTGCGCCGCAGGGGCAGGGCGCAGCCACCGCAGCGATGGAGCAGCTTTGTCCGTCATGGCCCATCGGTGCACACGGTGTGGCCATGCTGCAGGCCTGGGTGAGCGACGAAGCACAGGACTGGTTGCGTGAAAGTCTTGACATCCTGCGCGCATGGAAGGCCCGGCAGCGCATGCTGTGCGAATCATGGGGCTGGCAGGGCCTGCCCAGCGAGACCAATTTTTTCTGCGCCCGGCCTGCGCTGCCAGAGGGCATGAGCCTGCCGCAGGCGCTGGCAGCGCTGCGCGCCCAGGGCATCAAGCTGCGCGACACCGCCTCCTTCGGCTTGCCGGGCCATGTCCGCCTCAGCGTGCAGCCGCCGGCGGAGCAGGACGCGTTGCACAATGCATGGCAACAACTCGTCAGGGCTCGTCAATGACTGCGGAATATCTACAAGGCTGGCAGCCGTGACTGCCAGATGTGTCATGGTGCTGGGCACCACCAGCGGCGCCGGCAAGAGCTGGCTGACCACGGCGCTGTGTCGCTACTACGCCCGGCAGGGCCTGAAAGTGGCACCCTACAAGTCCCAGAACATGAGCAACAACGCTCGGGTGGTGGCGGGGAGGCAATTTTCCGCCGGGCCGCCCCAAGGAAAATTAGCCCCCTCGGGGGGCAGCGCAGTACACGTAGTGACAAGCGTGGGGGCTGAAATTGGCAGTGCTCAATATTTCCAGGCGCTGGCTGCCAACGCAGTGCCGGATGTCCGCATGAACCCCTTGCTGCTCAAGCCTGAACGTGACACCCACAGCCAGGTGGTACTGATGGGCCAGGTCAACGCCGAACTCTCGCGCATGCCGTGGCGCGGGCGGAGCGCCTCGGTGTGGCCGGTGATGGCGCAGGCACTGGATGAGCTGATGGCCGAGAACGATGTGGTGGTGATCGAAGGCGCAGGCTCACCGGCCGAAATCAACCTGAAGTCCAGCGATGTCGTCAACATGCGGGTGGCGCAGCATGCCCATGCGGCCTGCCTGCTGGTGAGCGACATTGACCGCGGCGGCGCCTTTGCCCACCTGTATGGCACCTGGGCCATGCTGGACGAGACGGAGCGCAAGCTCATCAAGGGCTTTGTACTCAACAAGTTCCGCGGTGACGCCAGCCTGCTGGCGCCCGGCCCGCAGATGCTGCAGGACATGACGGGTGTGCCCACCGTGGCCACCTTGCCCATGTGGTGGCAGCATGGCCTGCCAGAGGAAGACGGTGTTTTCGACATGGCCCCCACGCTCGGCACTGGCCGAGCCTCCGGCGACTCGCTGCCCCTTTCATTGGAGGTAGGGGCTGAAGTTGCTCGGGGCGGCCCTTCGCTGCGTTCGCCGCCTGTGATCGCTGTCATCGCCTACCCGCGCATCAGCAATCTCGATGAATTCCAGCCGTTGAAAAATGTCCCCGGTGTGCGTCTGAAGTGGGTGCGCAGCCCGGTGGATCTGATGGATGCCGACTGGGTCATCCTGCCGGGTTCCAAGCACACCAGTGGCGACCTGGCCTGGCTGCGCGCGCAAGGCCTGGACCAGGCCATTGCCGCCCATGCCGCCCGCGGCGGTGCGGTGCTGGGGGTATGCGGTGGGCTGCAGATGCTGGGCGAAGCCCTGATCGACCCGCACGGCATTGACGGCAATGCCCCCGGCCTCGGCTTGCTGCCGGTGGTCACGGTGTTCGAGGAATCCAAAACCGTGCAGCAGAAGACGGCAGCCTTTGGCGCCGTGGGTGGCCCGTGGGCGGCGCTTTCAGGCGTTTCGGTTCAGGGGTATGAGATTCACCACGGTCAGACCCGCGCCCATCCGGCCATGGCGGCTGCGGGTGACGTGGCCCAGGCGGTGATGCCCGACGGCCTGGCCTGGCAGAACGCGGCCGGCAATGTGCTGGGTGTGTACCTGCACGGCATGTTCGAAGATGCGCGCGTGCTGCAGGCGCTCTTCGGTGCCCGTGTGCCGACGCTGGAGGTGGTGTTTGACGGCCTGGCCGATTACATCGAACGGCATTTCGAGCCGGGTGTCCTGCAGTCCTTGATTCAGCCTGCTGAAGGCTGAGGCGCGCGCCTGAGGTCGCCGCTTAAAGCACCCGCCGCAAGGGGCCGAAGCAGGCCTCCAGCGTTTCCGCCTTGCACACGATGAACTGGTCCTGCCGGGGGCTGAACTGGATGAAGCGCGTCACCGGCTCGTCGCTGCTCTCATGCAGGTCGCCATAGCAGTCGCGTTTGCCGTTGGTCTGGGTGACCGTTTCCGTCAACCGGTAAAAACCGGCAGCACCCGGCAAGGGTGTGACTTGATAGTCGGCGTCCGTCACTTCCTCGCCGCTGGTGGCCAGCCGGCTGCCATTGGGTCGGTATTGCAGGGTTTCGTTGCAGGCCTTGCCGGGCAAGGTCCAGCTCCAGGTGCCGGTCAGCGGGTGGATCGCCGTGGAGGCTGGCGAGGCCGTGCGGGCGGGTGTCCCCGTCTGGGCGGCGGCAGGGTTGAGCGCCGTCAAAGGCAGGAGCAGGCAGGCCCGCAACAACAGAAAATTCTTCAACACAGGCACTCTTTGGCAAAAAGGGCAATCAACCCGGTAGCCTGATTATGAATAGCTGGCGTCAAGCCGGTACCGGAAAAAAGAAAGGGAGGCTGCCGGCGTGGCAGCCTCCCCTTGGTCCCTGAGGGTCGGGCGCTTACTTCTTCATCTCGTCCTTGGCCATGGCATCCTTGCCCATGGCGTCTTTCTTCATGCCGTCCTTGGCCATGGTGTCTTTCTTCATCGCATCTTTCTTCATGCCGTCGTGGGCCATGGCGTCTTTTTTCATGCCGTCTTTGGCCATGCCATCCTTGCCCATGGCGTCTTTCTTCATCTCGTCCTTGGCCATCGCGTCCTTGCCCATGGCATCCTTGGCCATGGGTGCGCCGGCGTGGGAGGCCGCCTGGGCGATGCCAGCGCTGAGCAGTGCGGAAATGACGAGGAGTGCTTTCAGGTTTTTCATGGTTTTCCTTGCTTAATGAACCGATTGATCAATCGTGGAGAGAAAAGGCAATGACGGGCATTGCCGGCGTTTCAGGGTCTCTGAGCGGGCTCAGCTACCTCCGAACCAGTTGTAACCCTGGTCTTCCCAGTAGCCGCCAGGGTAGGTGTTGGTGACAAAAATGGCCTGAATATGCTTCGGGTTCTTGTAGCCGAGCTTGGTCGGCATGCGCAGCTTCATCGGGAAACCGTATTTGGGCGGCAACGGCTGTCCGTCATAGGTCAGCGCCAGCACGGTCTGCGGATGCAGTGCCGTGGGCATGTCGATACTGGTGAAATAGTCGTCTGCGCACTTGAAGCCGACATACTTGGCGGTGGTGTCCGCACCCACCTGCTTCAGGAAACTGGCGAAGGGCACACCGCCCCATTTGCCGATGGCGCTCCAGCCCTCCACGCAGATGTGGCGGGTGATCTGGTCGACCTGCGGCATCGTGCGCAGTTCAGCCAGCGTCCATTGGCGCTTGTCGGCCACCATGCCGGCCACCTCCAGGCGGTAGCTGCTTTCCTCTACCTGGCGCACTTCGCTCTCGGTGTAGTAGGCGTTGAAGGGGAAGGGCCGCGTGATCATCGAGTCGGGGTAGGTCGGCGCCAGGCGGTTCGGGTCGAACAGCCAGCCCTGCACGTCGTCGTTGAGGCGCGACACGCGGGCCAGTGCGTTACCGACGCTCTCACTGTCGTCCAGCATGCAGCCGGTGAGCATCGAGAGGCCGCCCAGCGTGAGGGACGAGCGCAGGAAGTTGCGGCGGCTGCGGCTGAGCTGGTGGGCGTGGCCGATGCGGCTGACGGCTTCGTCCAGCACGGCAGCCTGGTCAATGTTCAGGCGGGGAGGTGGTTTGATGATCATGGTCGGCAATCGTGTGGTGTGGACAACTGTTCTGCCATTCAGCGGCCGCGAACCATGTAGACCAGCGTTCGCGGCACCAGGGCCACCATCAGCAGATGGACGGCCACAAACGCAGCCAAGCCGGCCATGGCGAAAAAGTGAACCAGCCGCGCGCTCTCGTAGCCGCCCATCAGATCGCGCAGCAGCGGAAACTGAACCGACTTCCAGAGCACCAGACCGGAAAGCACCAGCACCACGCTGTCGACCATCACGAACAGGTAGGCCAGGCGCTGGACCATGTTGTAGTGCGTGGGGTCTGCGTGGGCCAGCCTGCCTTTGAGGGCTTCCCGGAGGTCGGCCACCACGGCCTTTGGTGACAGCGGGAAAAACTTGCGCAGCAGGCGACCGGTGGACAGATTCAGCAGCAGGTACAGCAGACCATTGAGGCCCAGCAGCCACATGGCGGCGAAGTGCCACTGCAGGGCACCTCCCAGCCAGCCGCCCAGCGTGAGGTCCTTGGGAATGCCAAAACCCAGAAACGAGGTCGCGTTGTAGATGCGCCAGCCGCTCATCATCAGCACCACCACCGCCACGGCATTGAGCCAGTGCATGGCACGCAACCAGCCGGGGTGAACGACTTGCGTGGAATGTTTCATGTCAACGTTCCCGGGTAATGGTGGATGGGCTTGTGTTGGCCGTAACGGCGAACTGTTGCGGTTTGGTCGCAGTACAAGCCGGCTTCTTACAACCGGATTGCATTTATTTACAACCGGCTGCGGGGGCGGGTTCAAACCATCACCCCTAGAATCAGGGTCTTGATGCTGTCCGCCGCCCATGTCCCGCTATAAACGGCTTCTTTTCGTCGCCGCTTTTCTGGGCGTTCTGCTGGCGGTGTTCCAGTGGTCCGGTCTTCGCGACAACTTCAGCCTGGCCTACCTGCACCAGAAGTTCATCGAGAACGAGGCCAGCGGGCTGGTGATTTTTGTGGTGCTTTTCGCGCTGGGAAACCTGATCCAGGTGCCGGGCTGGATATTTCTGGCGGCTGCCGTGCTGGCGCTGGGGGAGTTGTGGGGCGGTCTGGCCACCTATGTGGCCGCCCTGGTTTCCTGCGCCTTCACCTTTGGTGTCATTCGCCTGGTGGGCGGTGATGCCCTGCGGCAGCTGGACAGCCCCTGGGCGCTTCGGCTGTTGGGGCGGCTGGACGCACACCCGGTCAGCAGCGTGATCGTGCTGCGGGTGCTGCTGCAGACCGTGCCGGCGCTGAACTACGCGCTGGCCATGTCAGGGCTGAAATTCCGCCATTACATGCTGGGCACCGTGCTGGGGCTGCCGCTGCCCATTGCGCTGTACTGCGTGTTTTTTGAGTACCTGGCAAGGGCGCTGCACCTGCCAGCCTACTGATGGCCGGGACGACGGCTCTGGAGGCGACTCAGAGCACCTTGCTCAGGAAGCGCTGGGTGCGCTCTTCGCGGGGGCTGTCAAAGATGCCGGCCGGCGAGCCCTCCTCGACCACCAGGCCCTCATCGATGAACAGCACCCGGTCGGCCACCTGACGGGCAAAGCCCATCTCGTGTGTGACCACCACCATGGTCATGCCTTCTTCGGCCAGCCCTTGCATCACGGCAAGCACCTCGCCCACCATCTCCGGGTCCAGCGCCGAGGTCGGCTCGTCAAACAGCATGATGCGAGGCTGCATCGCCAGCGCCCGGGCAATCGCCACGCGCTGCTGTTGCCCGCCCGAGAGCTGGTTCGGGTAGGCATCGGTCTTCTCGCTCAGCCCCACCTTGAGCAGCAGCTCGCTGGCGCGGTTGCGCGCCTCCAGCGTGGTCAGCCCCCGCACCTTGGTGGGCGCCAGCATGATGTTCTCCAGCACCGTCTTGTGCGGGAACAGGTTGAAGCGCTGGAACACCATGCCGATCTCCGAGCGCAGCGCGTCCACATCGGTCTTCGGGTCATGTACCGAGACGCCGTGCACCAGCACCTCGCCGCCGGTGGCCTCTTCCAGGCCGTTCAGGCAGCGCAGGAAGGTGCTCTTGCCCGAACCCGAGGGGCCGATGACGCAGACCACTTCCGACGCCCGGATGGCGCAGTCGATGCCGCGCAGCACCGGGACGTGGCCAAACTGCTTGGTCAGCCGGTTAACGCGAATCACCTCGTCCATAACGAGCCTCCAGTTTCTTCACAAGATAGGCCAGACCCAGCGTCAGCACCCAGTACATGAGCGAGATCGTGAGGTAGGGTTCCCAGTAGCGGGAGTAGGCGCCGGCCACGGTGCGGGCGGCGTAGGCCAGCTCGGCCAGGCCGATGGCCGAGATCAGCGAGGAGTCTTTCAGCAGCGAGATCGCGTTGTTGCCCAGCGGCGGCAGCATGCGCCGGAACGCCTGCGGCAGCACCACGTGGTACATGGTGCGGGGAAATGACAGGCCCAGCGAGCGGGAGGCCTCGACCTGCCCCTTGTCGATGGACTGGATGCCGGCCCGGAAGATCTCGGAAATGTAGGCGCCGGCGTTGAGCGTCAGGGCCACGATGCCGGAGACGAAGGCGCCGTAGTTCTGCTTGATGTCGCGCGCCGTCTCGCCCGAGATCAGCAGGCCGTCGGTCGGGTTGATGAACAGCGGCAGCACGGCAAAGTGCACCAGCAGGATCTGCACGAAGAGCGGCGTGCCGCGAAAGAAGCTGACGTAGATGGTCGACGGCCAGCGCAGCGCATACTTGCAGATGCCGCGGGCGGGCGCATGGCGCGCCTCGGCCACGCGCGCCATGCCGATGGCCAGGCCCAGCACGGTGCCCTGCACGATGCAGATCAGCGTGACGGCGATCGTCATCTGCAGGCCGCGCCAGAACAGGACGCCGTACTCGGCGATGATGTCGGCCCGGAACCAGCCGAACCAGAGGGTGTGTTCCATGAGGTGGGCTCAGGCTTTTGTCGCGTCGCTCACTGCGACGTTCACTGCGCAGGCAGTGCGGGGGCTGTGGCCTGGAACCACTTTTTGTAGATGGTGGCGTAGCTGCCGTCGGCCTTCACCGCGGCCAGGCCGCTGTTGAGCTTGGCCAGCAGGTCCTTGTTGCCCTGTTTGACGACGATGCCGAAGTACTCCTTGGGAAAGCTCGCGTCCTCAAGGGTCTTGAGCTGCTTGTGCTCCTGCACGCGGAAGGCGATGACGCCGTTGTCTCCGATGGCTGCGTCCAGCCCGCCGTTGGCCAGCTCGGAGATCACCACCGGGGTGCTCTCGAAGCGGCGGATGTCGGGGCTGGTCTTGCCGAATTCGCGCGAGGCCATGTCGTCGCCGGTGCTGCCGGTCACGACGCCGATCTTCTTGCCGGCCAGGTCCTTGAGGCTTTTGGCGGGGCTGCCGGTCGGCACGGCCAGCAGCTGGCGCGCCTCGAAATAGGGCGTGGTGAAGTCATACGACTGCTTGCGCTTGTCGTTGATGGTGACGCCGGAGATGACCAGGTCGACATCGCCGTTGTTGAGCGAAGCGAAGATGCCGGTCCACGGGGTGTTGACGATCTTGATCTGCAGCCCGGCCTTCTGGGCGATGGCCTTGATCATGTCGACGTCGTAGCCGACGATTTCCTTGGTCGGGCTCTCATAGGCGAACGGGCGGTAGGTGGCGCTGGAGCCGACCACCAGCTCCCGGGTCTGGGCCTGGGCGGTGGTCAGGGCCATGGCGAACAGGCCGGCCGCGAGGGTGAGGTTCTGGATCAGTTTCATGGGGAGTATCCGGGTGGTGAAAGTGAATAAAGCCTTCAGGGGCGGAGCGGCATGGGGCATGCCTTCCAACCCGGTGAAAGCCGGAGTGCACCGATGTTAACTCCAGCAAAAGCCGTGCCTTGCCGCGCTCGTGCCCCGCAGGCTACAGGGCGGCTGGCCGGTGAGGCGGGGCCGATGGTGCCCGGCCGCCGGGGTGACTCCGGCGGCATCCTGAGGCGGACGGGTTTAGCTGCGCAACTGGGCGTTGAAGAACGCCGTCGTGCGCTCCCAGGCCAGTTTGGCTGCGGCGGCGTCGTAGCGCGGCGTGGTGTCGTTGTTGAAGCCGTGCTGCGTTCCGGCGTACTGCTGCGCGGTGTAGCGCACCCCGGCGGCTTTCAGTGCGGCTTCATAGGTGGGCCAGGACGCATTGATGCGTTCGTCCACTGCAGCAAAGTGGATCAGCAGGGGGGCTTTCACCTTGGCTGCGTCCTCGGCCGCCGGCTGGTTGCCATAGAAGGGGACGGCGGCGCCCAGGCCAGGCAGGCGGGTGGCCAGGGTGTGGGCCATGCCGCCGCCGTAGCAGAACCCCACCACCCCGATCTTGCCGGTGCAGTCGCTGCGGCCCTGCAGGAAGGCGGCCGCAGCCACGAAGTCCTCGGTGGCTTTCTTCTGGTCGAGTTTGGCGAACAGCTCCCGGGCCTTGTCCTCGTCACCCGGATAGCCTCCCAGCGGCGTCAGCGCATCCGGCGCAAAGGCGACGAAGTTGTCGAGCGCCAGGCGCCGGGTGATGTCTTCAATATGCGGGTTGAGACCGCGGTTCTCGTGGATCACCAGCACGCCGGGCAGCTTGCCCGTGGCGCCGGCGGGCTTGGCGAGGTAGCCTTTGACGGTGCCGGTACCCGCCGAGGACGGGTAGCTGAGCAGTTCGGTGCTCAACCGCTTGTCGTCTTTGGGAATCTGCTGGCCAGCGGCGAAGTTGGGGCTCAGGGCCGCCAGCAAGGCGCCTGCGCTCATGGTGGCCGTGGCGAATTTCTGTGCCCGCTCGAGGAAACCCCGCCGGTCGAGCGTGCCGTGGACATAGGCATCAAAAAGGATGAGCAGTTCCTGGTCAAAATCCTGGGCTGTCTTGCGTGTCATGCGGGCTCCTTGTAAAAGCGCAGCATAGCCATTCCATGCAGGATGTGCAAAGCCTGCGCCAAAACCGTGAAGGGGGTGCTTGGCCCGCGTTGTTGACTGCCTTGCAATTTGCTACAAAAAACGTAGCTGCAGGTGTTGCTTTTGTGCAGGGCTGGCAGATGTTTGCACTCTGCCGTGGGCAACAAACCGGCCCATTCCTGCTTGAATCCTGCTTTAATAAGTGCTGAGCGGGAGCCGCGGATGCCGCAGGAGCGGCCAAGTGTGCCAGCGTACAGGCCGCGGTGTTGCCGACGCAGACAGGGGAGACACGATCTTGAACCTTTTGACATGGCTGATGGCGCTGGTGGGTTTGCTGGTGGGCGGTGTGGCCGGTGCGTTCGCATACGCTGCATGGATGCGCAGCGAGGCCAATGCCCGACTGCGCGTGCCGCGCAAATGGCCGCTGGGTGCACGGGGCGTGGTGACCACCGACGAGCACGAAGCCCTGGGGTGGCTGCGGGATGTCTTCAAAGACCATCTGGTGATGGTCAAGATACCTGTTCTCCGCTTCACGATTCCACTGGAGCGCGACAAGGGGAAAAGCGAGAGCGAGCGCTGGCTGGAAATGCTCAACGGCGTCTACACCACCTTCACGGTCTGCACCACCGACGGCAAGGTGGTGGGGTGCGTGGACCTCATCGGCAAACGGGGCCAGAGCAAGGCGAGCCGGGAGCTCAAGGAATCCCTGCTGTCGGATTGCGGCATCGCCTACACCACGGTGCGCGTCAACCGCTTGCCCCATGGCAGCGCCATGCGGGCGGCCTTCCTCGGGGAGATCCCGGTTGAAATCGCACAGGAAACCGAGGAAACCCGGGGCGGAGACAGCAGTTTCCACGCGGATCTGGACGCCTTCACCCGGCAGCGGATGAAGGACACCAAGGACGCTGCCCTCAAGGAGCTCAACAAGGACGCCCAGAAGGGCGCGTCGGCCCCTGCGCAGCAGAGCGTGGGGTTCAACTCTTACGGCACCGGTGGCATCCAGCCGGTGGACAGCGACGACCGCTTTGCAATGCAGTGGGACGACTCCTTCATCCAGCCCCCTGAAACCCGTCCGGCCAAGCTCGAGTAGGTTCGCGGCATCCTGCGGCAGAATCTGCCTGTGAGCCGACTTGGACATACCCGCGAGAAAATTTACCGGACGGTGGCGCGCCAGCTGCACGGCGTGGTGCCGTGCTGGGTTTGCGGCGAACATGTCCAGCCCGAGGCCGCGACGCTGGAGCACATCAAGCCCTTGAGCGAGGGCGGCAACAGCCACCAGGACAACCTGGCCATCAGCCACGAGGTGTGCAACGGCCAGCGCCACGCCAGCGGCCGGGTGCCGGTGTCTGGCGACTCGCCCGGGCAGGTCGCCCGGCGCGCTGCCGCAAAACCCCGGGCGTGATGCTTTGAAGCGGGCCACCCTCCCCGGGGATGAGGCCCGGCTCCGGCGCGATCAGCCGGGTTTGACGATCTCCAGCAGGCGGTCCAGCCCGCCGCTGTTGATGGCCACCATGGCCTGTTCGCGCACCCGCGGCTTGGCGTGGTAGGCCACGGACAGGCCGGCGACGCCCATCATGGGCAGGTCGTTGGCCCCGTCGCCCATGGCAATCGCCTGGCGCGGCTCAATGGCCAGCCGGGCGCAGGTCTCGAGCAGCATGCGGCGCTTTTCCTCGCCATCGCAGATGTCACCCCAGGGCTGATCCACCATGCGGCCGGTGAGCTCGCCATCGGCCACTTCCAGCACGTTGGAGCGGGTGTAATCGATGCCCAGCTCGTCACGGACACGGTCGGTGAAAAACGTGAAGCCGCCGCTGACCAGCAGCACCTTCAGGCCGGCTTTCTTGCAGGCACGCACCAGTTCCGCAGCGCCGGGGTTGAGCTTCAGGCGCTCGCGGTACACCTGCTCCATGCTTTGGACGCTGACACCCTTGAGCAGGGCCACGCGCTGGCGCAGGCTTTCCTTGTAGTCGGTGATCTCGCCGCGCATCGCGGCCTCGGTGATGGCCGCCACTTCGGCCTTGCGGCCGGCGGCGTCGGCTATTTCGTCCACGCACTCGATGTTGATGAGGGTGGAGTCCATGTCGAAGGCGATCAGCTTGAAGTCGCTGAGCGTGCGCTCAGGCACAGCCGTGTTGACGACGAGTCCGGGGGAAATTTCAGCAGCAGTCATGCAGGGGTGGCTTCCGTGGTGGGTTGTCCGAGTGAGCGCAACACGTCGCGCACCATCTGGGCGCGGTCTTTGGGTTCCGGCAGTTCGCGCTCGATGCGCAGCTTGTCGTTGCCGGCCAGCTTGATGTGCCGGTTTTTCTGGATCAGGTGCATGATCGCCATCGAGTCGATGGGCGGGTCTTTTTTGAAGGTGATGTTGATCATGCCCGGGGCCGCATCGACCTTGACCACGCCGTAGGGCCGCGCAATGACGCGCAGGCGGTGCACGTCGATCAGCGTCTGTGCCTGCGGCGGCAGCTTGCCGAAGCGGTCCACGATTTCTTCCAGCAATGCGTCGATCTGGTCGGTGTTTTTGGCGGTGGCCAGCTTCTTGTAAAACGACAGGCGCAGATGCACGTCGCCGCAGTAGTCGTTGGGCAGCAGGGCCGGGGCATGCAGGTTGATCTCGGTGGTCACGCTCAGCGGCGACAGCAGATCGGGCTCGCGGCCAGCCTTGAGCGAGGCCACGGCTTCGCTGAGCATTTCGTTGTAGAGCTGAAAGCCCACCTCGAGCATGTTGCCGCTCTGGTTCTCGCCCAGCACCTCGCCGGTACCGCGAATCTCAAGATCGTGCATGGCGAGGTAAAAGCCCGAGCCGAGCTCTTCCATCTGCTGGATGGCTTCGAGCCGCTGGCTGGCCTGCTTGGTCAGGCCTTCGATGTCCGGCACCATCAGGTAGGCATAGGCCTGGTGGTGGCTGCGGCCGACACGGCCGCGCAGCTGGTGCAGCTGGGCCAGGCCGAACTTGTCGGCGCGGCTCATGACGATGGTGTTGGCGCTGGCCACGTCGATGCCGGTTTCAATGATGGTCGAGCACAGCAGCAGGTTGTAGCGCTGGGCCACGAAGTCCTTCATCACCTTTTCCAGCTCGCGCTCGGGCATCTGGCCATGAGCCACGGCGATGCGGGCTTCGGGCAGGATTTCCTCAAGCTTCTGGCGGCGGTTCTGGATGGTCTCAACCTCGTTGTGCAGGAAGTACACCTGCCCGCCACGCTTGAGTTCGCGCAGCACCGCTTCGCGGATCACGCCATTGCTTTCGCTGCGCACAAAGGTTTTGATGGCCAGGCGGCGCTGCGGCGCCGTGGCGATGACGCTCAGGTCGCGCAGGCCTTCCAGCGCCATGCCCAGGGTGCGGGGAATCGGCGTGGCGGTCAGCGTGAGCACGTCGACCTCGGCACGCATCGCTTTCATGGCCTCCTTGTGGCGCACGCCAAAGCGGTGTTCTTCGTCGATGATGAGCAGGCCCAGGCGCTGGAACTTCACGTCCTGGCTGAGCAGCTTGTGGGTGCCGACGACGATGTCCACCGTGCCATCGGCCAGCCCCTTGATGGCGGCGGTGATTTCCTTGCCGGAGCGAAAGCGGCTCATCTCGGCCACTTTCACCGGCCATTTGGCAAAGCGGTCCACCAGCGTCTGGTAGTGCTGCTCGGCCAGCAGCGTGGTGGGCGCGAGAAAGGCCACTTGCCGTCCGCCGGTGACGGCAATGAAAGCGGCGCGCAGGGCCACTTCGGTCTTGCCAAAGCCGACATCGCCGCAGACCAGCCGGTCCATCGGGCGCGGGCTGATCATGTCCTGTATCACCGCGTGAATGGCAGCGCGCTGGTCGGCGGTTTCCTCAAAGCCAAAATCGTTGGCAAAGGTTTCGTAGTCGCCTGGCGAGTAACGGAAGGCATGACCTTCTCGGGCGGCACGGCGTGCATAGATGTTGAGCAGCTCGGCGGCAGAATCGCGAATCTGCTCGGCGGCCTTGCGCTTGGCCTTTTCCCACTGACCGCTGCCCAGCTTGTGCAGCGGTGCCTCGTCCGCGCTGACGCCGGTGTAGCGGCTGATCAGGTGCAGCTGGCTGACCGGCACATACAGGGTGGCCTTGTCGGCGTATTCGAGGTGCAAAAACTCCTGCAGCAGGGGCGTGCCGTCCTCGTTGACGCCCTGGCCGAGGTCCATGTTGATCAAACCGCGGTAGCGGCCAATGCCGTGTGCACTGTGCACCACCGGGTCGCCGACGTTGAGCTCCGAGAGGTCCTTGATCAGCGCTTCAACGTCGCTGACCTGTTCCTGCTTCTTGTTGCGGCGACGGGTGGTCACGCCGGCGGCAAACAGCTCGGTTTCGGTGACGAAGTCAATGCCGGGCTCGAGCCAGCTGAAGCCGGTGTTCAGCGCCGCAGTGGCAATGCCCAGCTTTTCATCGCTGGCCTGGAATTCTTCCAGCGACTCGAACGCCGGCGGGTTGACATTGCTGGCGCGCAGGAAGTCCAGCAGGCTTTCGCGTCGGCCATCGCTTTCGGCCAGCACCAGCACGCGGTGGGCGGTGTTGCGGGCGTGGCTTTTGAAGCGGGCCAGCGGGTCTTCGGCGCCGCGCACCACGGCCATCTCGTCCAGCTTGTGAAACTGGGCGTTGTCGGCAACGTCTTCCACGCCAGCGCGAATCGCCAGCTGGGCGTAATCGTTGGCGCGCGAATAGAACTGCTCGGCCGTCAGGAACAGCGACTCGGGCGGCAGCGCCGGGCGGTCGGGCGCATCGCGCACCAGGCGGTAGCGGTCCTTGGTGTCCTGCCAGAAGCGCTGGAAGGCGGGCTCCAGGTCGCCATGCAGAACCACGGTGGCACCTTCGCCAAGGTAGTCAAACACCGTGGCCGTTTCTTCAAAAAAGAGCGGCAGGTAGTACTCGATGCCGGCGGTGGCCACGCCATTGCCCATGTCCTTGTAGATGCGGCTGCGTGTCGGGTCGCCGTCCAGCAGTTCGCGCCAGCGGCTGCGAAAGCGGGCCCGGGCGTCGTCGTCCATCGGAAACTCGCGGCCCGGCAGCAGGCGCACTTCCGGCACCGGGTAGAGGCTGCGCTGGCTGTCCGGGTCGAAGGTGCGGATGCTGTCGATTTCGTCGTCAAACAGGTCGACGCGGAAAGGTACCAGCGAACCCATGGGGAAGAGGTCAATCAGCCCGCCGCGCACCGCGTATTCGCCGGGGCTCACCACCTGCGTGACGTGGCTGTAGCCAGCCAGTGTGAGCTGGGCCTTCAGCCGTGCTTCGTCGAGTTTTTGCTTGACCTTGAACTGGAAGGTGTAGCCCGCCAGGAAGGCCGGCGGCGCCAGCCGGTACAGCGCCGTCGTGGCCGGCACGATGACGAGGTCGGCGCCTGTGTCCTTGTCGCGCTGCTGGATGCGCCACAGCGTGGCCAGCCGCTCGCTGATCAGGTCCTGGTGCGGCGAGAAGGTGTCGTAAGGCAGTGTCTCCCAGTCGGGAAACAGTGCACAGCGCAGATCCGGCGCAAAGAAGGCCAGTTCGTCCATCAGCCGCTGGGCGGTCGTCGCATCGGAGGTGACGATGGCCATGAGCTTGCCCGCTGCCTTCTCGCGCTGCCCGAGCTCGGCGAGCAGCAGGGCATCGGCAGAACCGGCAGGTTGGGGCAGTGTGTAGCGCTTGCCGGTCGAAAGGAGGGGAAGTGGCATGAAGTGGAGAAGGGACGGAACATTGACGGCAATAGGCAGACACCCCAAACCGGCTGGAGTGGGGTGTCTGCAATCGCCTGAGCCCTGATTTTAGAATCTATGATGAAGTCATGACGACAACCGGCGAAAATTCTCGTAATTCAGGGGCTCCCCGCTTTTTTGCGCTGATTCCCTGCGCCGGACAAGGCAGCCGCGCAGGCTCACCGGTTCCCAAGCAATACCAGCCCGTGGCGGGTCGTGCGGTGGTGCTTCACACCCTGGCAGCATTTGCCGGGGTGGGGCGCATCGCCCGCACGCTGGTGGTGGTGGCGCCCGGCGATGCGTTTTTGACCCCGGAAGCCGATGCCGCTTTTGAGGTGGCGGAGTGCGGCGGCGCGACGCGCGCGGCCAGCGTGCTGGGCGGCCTGCGGCAATTGGTGCAGGATGGTGCGCAGCCCGGCGACTGGGTGCTGGTGCACGACGCGGCGCGTTGCCTGATCACGCCGGCGCAGATCCACCAGCTGATGGACGCCTGTGCCGACGACGAGGTGGGCGGCCTGCTGGCGCACAAGCTGCCAGACACGCTGAAAAGCGAAACCGCGGGGCGTGTGCGCCAGACGATTGACCGCAGCGACAAGTGGCTGGCCCAGACGCCGCAGATGTTCCGTATCGGCTTGCTGGTGCAGGCGCTGGAGCGGGGCGGCGTTGCCGTCACCGACGAGTCCAGCGCGATGGAAGCCATGGGCTTGGCGCCCCGGCTGGTGCCTGGCAATGCCCAGAACTTCAAGCTCACCTACCCGGAAGATTTCGCGCTGGCCGAGGCCATCCTCCTTCATCGGGCGTATGCAAGTGCCGTGGCCGCCAGGAAAGTATCGCAATGAACCCTGAACAGACTCCTTCGCTCCCCACCTGGCGCATCGGCGAGGGCTGGGATACCCATGCGCTGGTGCCTGGCCGCAAGCTCATCATCGGTGGCGTGGAGATTCCACACAGCACCGGCTTGCTGGGTCATTCCGACGCCGACCTGCTGCTGCACGCCATCACCGATGCCTTGCTGGGCGCCGCAGGCCTGGGCGACATCGGCACCCATTTCCCGGACACCGATGCCCGCTTCAAAGGGGCTGATTCTGTGGCGCTGCTGCAGGAGGCCTCACGCCTGGTGGCTGTTCAAGGGCTGCGCATCGGCAACATCGACAGCACCGTGATTGCCCAGGCGCCCAAGCTGGCGCCGCACATTCCGGCCATGCGTGCGCGCATCGCCGGGGCACTCGGGCTGGCGGAGGGGCGTGTGAACGTGAAGGCGAAAACCGCTGAAAAGCTGGGCCCGGTTGGTCAGGGGCTGAGCATGGAAGCGCGTGCGGTGGTGCTGCTTTATTGAGTTGCCGGGCGTTCCCTGCATCAACTGCGCCGCAGCTTGATGTGCGCCGCGAGGCCGCCCGAACCGGTGTTGGCCAGGCCGAACACCCCCCCCATGCGCTGGATGGTTTTTTCCACAATCGCCAACCCGAGCCCCGCGCCCGTGGCTGCAGTGCGGGCCGCGTCACCCCGGAAGAAGGGGCGTGTCAGCTTGGCCAGCGTGTCCGGCGCCACGCCCATGCCGTGGTCACGCACCTTGATGAGCACCCACTGGTCCCGACCCTTGGCTGCGATGTCGACCAGTGCAATGCCGGTCTCGGGGGTTTTGCCGTAACGCCTGGCGTTTTCCAGCAGGTTGGAGATCACCCGTGACAACTCGACCTCGTCGGCCAGCACCGCCATGTCGTTGGGAATCGTCACGGTGACGCGCATGTCTTCGTAGTCGGCCACGGCGTAGACAGCGGCATCCACCACCGCGTTCAGCGACACCCGCTCCAGCCGGGGTGGCTCGGGACGGGCGTAGTCGAGGAATTTGTCAATGATGGCGTCGAGCTGCGAGATGTCGGCGGCCATGTGCTCACGCGCATCGGCGTCGGCCACGCTCATTTCCGTTTCAAGGCGCAGCCGCGCCAGCGGCGTACGCAGGTCGTGCGAGATGCCGGCCAGCATGATCACGCGGTCCTGCTCAATCTTGGAGAGTTGCTCGGCCATGCGGTTGAAGCCGATGTTGACCTCGCGGATCTCGCTGGTGGCGACGCGCTCGTCCAGCAGGCTGGCATCAAAGTCACCGTCGCGCATGCGGCTGGCGGCAAACGACAGCTGCTTGAGCGGGCGATTGATCAGGCGCGCGATGAAGGCCGCCCCCGCCAACGAGAGCGCCGCCGCGATGATGAGCCAGATCACCCAGGTGCTGTTCCGCGAAGGGCCTATCTTGGAGGGGTCGGTGAGAAGCCAATAGGAGTCACCGTCGATGGAAAAACCCACCCACAGGCCTTTTTGTCCGTTCACTGCGCTGGCCACCACGGTGCCCACACCCAGCCGCGCTTTCAGCTCCTCGGCTGTACGCTCGCCGAACTCATCACTGACGTAGGGGTCGAACTGGTCCTTGGGCTCCCGCGGTGTGATGCGCACCCGCTCTTCCTCGGCCAGGGTCTTGATCAGGGACACCCTGGCAATGGAGTCCGAATAGCGCAGTGCAGCCCGGCTCAGGTTGACCAGCGAGGCCAGTTGCTGCGCGCTCTGGATGGCCCGTGGCTCGGACTCCAGCGCCCGGAAGGTCTGCAGCCAGGCCACGATGGAGCCGAACAGCAGCAGCGACAGGAAAAAGAATGTCCGCCAGAACAGGCTGACGCCACGCCGGGGACGCATTTCCAGCGGGGCTGGGGCGGTTTCAAGAATGGCCGGGCCGGTAGCGTCCATGAAATGTCAGTGTGTACCCGAAAAGTCAAACAACTGTGGCGACCGGAATGTGCCGGCTTTGACCAGCGTATCCACGGTGCACATGGGACGTCAAGTGTGCGTCCGGCGTCAGTTGGTTCCGTCCGGTACAAACACGTAGCCGATGCCCCACACCGTCTGGATGTAGCGCGGCACGGCAGCGTCGACCTCGATCAGCTTGCGAAGGCGTGACACCTGCACGTCCAGGCTGCGGTCAAACGGCTCGAACTCGCGTCCGCGCGCCAGTTGCGCGAGCTTCTCGCGCGACAGCGGCTGGCGCGGGTGGCGAACCAGCGTCTTGAGCATGGCAAATTCGCCCGTGGTGAGCGGCAGTTCCTCGCCGTTCTTGTGCAAGGTCCGCAGGCCCATGTCGAACGAGAACGGACCGAAGGTGATGACCTCCTGGTCGCTGGAAGGGGCACCCGGCACCTCGGCCGCTGGGCGGCGGCGCAGCACGGCATGGATGCGGGCCAGCAGCTCGCGCGGGTTGAAGGGCTTGGCGAGGTAGTCGTCGGCGCCCACCTCGAGGCCGACGATGCGGTCCACATCCTCGCCTTTGGCGGTCAGCATGATGATGGGGGTGCGGTCGTTGGCGGCGCGCAGGCGCCTGCAGATGGACAGGCCGTCTTCGCCCGGCATCATCAGGTCCAGCACGATCAGGTCCACCGCGTCGCGCAGCATGATGCGGTTCAGCGCCTTGCTGTCTTCGGCCAGGATGACTTCAAAGCCCTCCTGCGCCAGGTAGCGGCGCAGCAGGTCGCGGATGCGGGCATCGTCGTCAAGAATCAGGATTTTGTCGGCGCGGGCATTGGGTTGGGCTTGGGTCATGGTCATCTGGTAATTTGTAACAGAGCCATTTTGCGGGCTGAAAACAGCATCTGTCTCATTTTTCAGTCACTTTGACATACTGTTACAAAAGTTGCGGCGAAGCGCAAGCAAGTTGGACAGCGTACACAGGGAGTTCATTTCCCCATGCAAGAATGCTTTGCAGGATGTACCGCACGCTGGGGCGTTGGCCGTGCAGGCGCTCTTCGCGCATGCTTGGGGCACTTGAAGTGTGCTGCCGACTGTGCTTCAGATTCGGGTTACCCATGCGCGTTTGGCGGCGCCGCTGCCTGAGGCCCGTCACACTGCGATTTTTCATATTTCCGGGAGGATGCTTTCAATGACTTTTCAACAACGGATGGCGGCGTGTGCCCTGTGCATGGCGAGCTTTGCGCTGCCTGCGGGCGCCCAGGCCCTGGTGCCTGAACCGCTGCGCAATGTGGCCCAGCTGTCGGCCACGGGATCGGTTGAAGTCCAGCAGGACCTGCTCACCCTCTCGATGAACACCACGCGCGATGGCGCCGAGGCGTCAGTCGTGCAGACGCAGCTCAAACAGGCGCTGGATGCTGCGCTGGCGTTGGCCAAACAGGCCGCCTCGCCGGGCCTGATGGATGTGCGCACCGGCAACTTCAGCCTCTATCCGCGTTACGGCAAGGACGGCAAGATCAATGGCTGGCAAGGCAGCGCCGAACTGGTGCTGGAAGGAAAGGACTTTCCGCGCATCACTGCGGCGGCCGGGAAAATCCAGACCCTGACGATTGCCAATGCCGGTTTCGCCCTCAGCCGCGAGCAGCGCGCACGGGTGGAGGGCGAGGCGCAAGGGCAGGCGATCGAACGCTTCAAGCTCAAGGCGGCGGATATCGCCCGCAACTTCGGCTTTGGCGGCTACACGCTCCGGGAGGTGTCGGTGACAGCCAATGACCAGGGCTACTCGCCGCGTCCGCGCATGATGGCCATGCAGGCCAAGTCCGACATGTCCGAGGCGCCAGTGCCGGTGGAAGCCGGCAAGAGCACGGTGCTGGTCACTGTTTCCGGTTCGGTCCAGATGAAGTGAGGCGGCGGGCCGGCAGCCGCCGCTGTCAGGCCGTGTGCCGGACGAAGCGCAGCCTCAACTGGTCATAGCACCAGTTGAAGGCCATGCTGTAGGGAACAAAAAACAGCACCAGGCCGAGGTCCAGCAGCAGCGCCTGCCCAAGACCCATGTCCAGCCACCAGGCAATCAGCGGTACCGTCAGCAGCAGCAAGCCCAGCTCGAACAGACCGGCATGAACCGCGCGCGCGCCAAAGTTGCGCCGGAAGCGCCAGAGGCGTTCTGCGCGGTCAAAGAGGGCGTTGAAGACCATGTTCCAGCCCATGGCGATCAGGGAAATCGTCAAGGTGAGCAGGCCCATGTGCGTGGCGGACCTGTCCAGCAGCCAGGCCCCCAGCGGGGCGCACATGGCAATGGCCAGGAGCTCGAAGGCCAGCGCATGGACAAAGCGTTCGGTGGTGGTTTTGCGTGCGGTCATGGGCTGGGGTGGAGGCGGCCTCTATCCTATCCGCCCCTGTCCCGAGCCCTGCACGCCCATCCGCGACGTGGGTGGTTGTCAGGCTGCTCAACACAAGACGCACGCGCCAAAAGCAACGGGTTCAACCTGACCACGTTGCCGTGGCAGCTTGAACCCGTCTCAGGCTGGAGCACCCGCCCTCAGGGGCGCGTGCGTGTCTGCCTCATCAGAAGCGGTAGCGCAGGCCCAGGGTGGTGGCGCTGACGCGGTCGCGGCCGTTGCCTGCGAACTTCAGGTCGTGGCTGTCGTATTGCAGCACGGCAGACAAGGCCGGGGTGAACAGGTATTCAGCGCCGATGCCGTAAGACAGGCCGAAACCGCTTGCATTGCCAGCGGTCACGCCGGAGCCGGGGGCGGAGGACACGCTGGTGCGGCCGTAGGTGGTGCCGACTTTACCCAGCAGGTTGAAGGAATTGCCCAGTGGTAAACGACCCACCAGGCTGAAGTTGACACCTTGAGCTTTGGTGTTGCCACCACCCCGGGTGATGCGGCCGAAGTCGGTGTAGCCCAGTTCTGCGCCGAAGTTGTTGTTGAAATAGCTGCCGGCGGTCAGGCCGATGGCGCGGTCTTTCTTGTCAGACGGGAAGATGCCGGTGCCATTGCCCACGGAAAAATTGGATTGACCGGCATTCAGGCCAATGTAGCTGGAGCCCGGACCGTAGAGGCTGTAGCCGGAACCCATATTGGTATTCGTTTGTGCCTGCGCCGCAGTGGCTGCGCCCAGGGCCATCAGTGCTGCCGCAGCAGTCATGCCAATCAGCCGTGTCGAGATCTTGCGGGATGGGTGCGTCATGTGAAGTCTTTCATGGGGATCGTGCGGGCGCCAGGCGCTGCACGGGGTTGCAGATGAGTGCACTTTAGGTGGCGGCACCCCCCGGCGCTGTAGTCACCGCTGTCGGATGTCTGTAGGACATTCCTTAAGCCTGTAAAGCAGGCCGCACGTACCGGGGGCACCAGCGCTTGCCGGGCGCCTGGCGAGGGCGACCAATGCCTGCTTGCGCACAGTCCCGGGCGGGTGACAATGAGGGCCATGAACCCGCCTGTCCGTCATCTGCCCGGCTCCGCCGCCCTTGTCCTCGACTCGCCGCACAGCGGCACGGTCTATCCGGACGATTTTGCCTATGCCTGCGATCTCGCAGCCCTGCGCACCGCAGAAGACACCCACGTCGAGAAGCTGTATGACTTTGCACCCGCCCTGGGGGTGCACTGGGTGGAGGCCCTGTTTCCGCGCAGCTACCTGGATGCCAACCGCAACCTCACCGAGGTCGATGTGTCCCTGCTGGATGGGCCCTGGACGGGAGCGCTGGAAACCGATCCCGCCGTCCTCTCCAAGGTGCGCCTGGGCAAGGGCTTGATCTGGCGAGCCACCGACGATGGCGTGCCCATCTACAAGCGCCAGCTCGGCGTGGCGGAGGTCGAGGCGCGCATTGCGCAGTGCTGGCGGCCCTACCACCTGGCGGTGTCGCAGGCCATCGAGGCGGCCTATGCACCCCGGGGTTACAGCATCCACATCAATTGCCACTCGATGCCGGCCATCGCGTCCAGCAACGCCACGGATTTTCCGGGTGAGGCCCACGCCGACTTCGTGGTGGGCGACCGGGAGGGCACGACCGCCAGCCCGGTGCTGTCCCGGCTGGTGTGCGATCACCTGACGGCCCAGGGCTACAGCGTGTCGTACAACCACCCCTACAAAGGCGTGGAGCTGGTGCGTCGCTACGGTGAACCGGCCCGCCACCGGCACAGCATCCAGCTGGAGATCAACCGCAAGCTCTACATGAACGAGCGCACGCTGGAGATGACGTCCCAGGCGATCCCGCTGAAAGCGACCTTGCGGTCGCTGGTGGAACTGCTGCTGAGGACGGACCCCAGGCTGTTGTGATGCTGTGCCTGCGGGACACGCACAGCCCGGCCCGGGTGTCGGCGCACGGGGATAATCCAGCGACACTGTCTCACCCTTTGGCGCCGTGATCACCTTCTTCAACGACCAGCATCTGGCACACGCGCCGCAGTACGAGTTCTACCGCGGGGAGCGCGTGCCCTGTTTTGAAACGCCAGCGCGCGCCGAACACGTGAGGGACAGTCTGCTGGCCCGCGGGCATGCCTTGCGCGCACCGCATGTGGACAGCCGCTCCGTGCTGGAACAAGTCCATTCGGCGCGCTATCTCCGTTTCCTGGAACAGGCATGGGCGAACTGGGTGGCGCTGGAGGCCGGCAACGAGGCGCGCCAGCCTTTCCCGTCGGTGTGGCCGGTGCGTACCCTGCGCAGCGATGCGGAGCCGGTCAACTTCATTGCGCAGCTCGGCCTTTATTCGATGGACAACGGCACGCCGATGTCGGCCGGCAGCTGGACGGTGGCGAAAGCCGGTGCGGATGCGGCCGCGAGTGCCGCTGCGGTGCTGTCAGCGGGCACCTCCGGCGTCCGGGGTGTCTTCAACTGCACCCGCCCACCAGGGCACCATGCCGGGGCCGACTTCATGGGCGGCTACTGCTTTCTGAACAATGCCGCGGTGGCGGCGCAGGCCTTGCGCAACGCAGGCGCCAGGCGGGTGGCCGTGCTGGACGTGGACTACCACCATGGCAACGGCACCCAGAGCATTTTTTACGACCGGGCCGACGTGCTCTTCGTCAGCCTGCACGGCGACCCGCTGACCGAATACCCGTTCTACCTTGGCCATGCGGATGAGACCGGTGCGGGGGAGGGGGCAGGCTTCAACCTGAACCTGCCGCTGGCTGCGGGCTGCACGGCGGCGCGCTGGTTTGAGGCGCTGGAAGTGGCCTGCCAGCGCATCGCGGTCCATGCCGGTGATGCCCTCGTGGTGTCGCTGGGGTTGGACACCTTTGCCGAGGACCCGATTTCGAAGTTCGCCTTGCGGGCCAGCGACTTCAGCCGCCTGGGGCAGCGCCTCGGTGCGCTGGGATTGCCCACGGTGTTTGTGCTGGAGGGCGGCTATGCCGCCGCCGCGCTGGGCACCAATGCCGTGAATGTGATTGAAGGATTCGAGGGCTGCTGATGGACCAGGTCGATTGCGTGGTGGTGGGTGCGGGTGTCGTGGGGCTGGCGGTGGCGCGGGCCCTTGCGCTGCAGGGCCGCGAGGTCCTGGTGCTGGAGGCAGCGGACGCCATCGGCACCGGCACCAGTTCGCGCAACAGCGAGGTCATCCACGCCGGTATCTACTATCCGCAGGGCTCGCTGAAAGCCACGCTGTGTGTCGAAGGCAAAGCCTTGCTCTACGCCTACTGCGAGGCGCGCGGGGTAGGCTACCGGCGCTGCGGCAAACTGATCGTCGCCACCAGTGAAGCGCAGGTGGTGCAGTTGCAGGGCATGGTGGCGAAGGCGGTGGCCAACGGCGTGCCTGACCTCGTGCTGCTCACCCGGCAGGAAGCGCTGGCGATGGAGCCCAACCTGGCCTGCGTGGCCGCCGTGCATTCGCCCAGCACCGGCATTGTGGACAGCCATGCGCTGATGCTGGCCCTGCAGGGCGACCTCGAAAATGCAGGCGGCATGGTGGTGCTGAATTCGCCGCTGCAACAAGCCGTGTGCGGCCAGGGCAACATCACCCTGACGGCAGAAGACGGCACCGAACTGGCCGCCCGCACCGTCGTCAATGCGGCGGGGCTGGGCGCGCAGGCATTGGCGCGGCGCTTTGCCGGGCTGGATGCCGCGCATGTACCGCCCAGCCACTTTGCCAAGGGCAACTACTTTGCACTGGCTGGCCGCTCGCCGTTCAACCGGCTGATTTACCCGGTGCCCGAGGCCGCAGGGCTGGGCGTCCACCTGACGATCGATCTGGGTGGCCAGGCCAAATTTGGCCCCGATGTGGAGTGGGTGGCGTCACCCGAGGATTTGGTGGTGGACCCCGCGCGCGGTGAGGCGTTTTATGCAGAGGTGCGCAGGTACTGGCCCGGCCTGCCCGACGGCGCACTGCTGCCGGGCTACGCCGGCATCCGGCCCAAGCTCCAGGCGCCCGGCGAGCCGGCCCGCGACTTCGTGATCCAGGGCCCTGCGGTGCATGGGGTGCCCGGACTCGTCAACCTGTTCGGCGTGGAGTCGCCGGGGCTGACCAGTTCGCTGGCCATCGGACAGTACGTCAGCCGGCTGCTGGGCTGAGCTTTAACGACGATGGGGGGTTTATTGGGCGACCCAGCCGCCGTCCATGTTCCAGGCCACGCCGCGCACGTTGTTGCCGGCTTCCGAACAGAAGAACACGGCCAGGGCGCCCAGTTCTTCCGGCGTGGTGAACTGCATCGAGGGCTCTTTTTCGCCCAGCAATTGCTGCTTGGCGGCCTCGTTGGAAATGCCGCCTGCTGCTGCGCGCGCATCCACCTGCTTTTGCACCAGAGGCGTCAGCACCCAGCCCGGGCAGATGGCGTTGCAGGTGACGCCAGTGGTGGCGTTTTCCAGTGCCGTGACCTTGGTCAGCCCCACGATGCCGTGCTTGGCCGCCACGTAGGCTGATTTTTCCGGCGAACCGACCAGGCCATGGGCCGAGGCGATGTTGATGATGCGGCCCCAGCCCTTGCCACCCTCGGCAGCCAGCATCGCGGGCAGCGCCAGACGGGTGGCGTGGAAGGCGCTGCTCAGGTTGATGGCGATCACCGCATCCCACTTTTCGACAGGGAAGTTCTCGATGCGGGCCACGTGCTGGATGCCTGCGTTGTTGACCAGGACGTCCACCCGGCCGAACTGGGCGGCGGCAAATTTCATCATGTCCTCGATCTCGGCGGGCTTGCTCATGTCGGCGCCGTGGTAGGCCACCTTCACGCCCAGCGCGGTGATCTCGGCCTTCGGGCCTTCGACGTCGCCAAAGCCGTTGAGCACGATGTTGGCACCCTGCGCTGCCAGGGCCTTGGCGATGCCCAGCCCGATACCGCTGGTGGAGCCCGTGACGAGCGCTGTCTTGCCTTTGAGCATGGTGATTCTCCGGATGATTTACGATGAACGAACGCGGGGCGGATGGCCAGGACTGACAGGTCAGCGGCTCGTGCCCCGATATTTCCACTTTTTCATTATCCAGCCTGTGCTGGCGATCGACTTGACGATGACTGAACCTACGCTGAACTACGTAAGCTGCCCCGATGCGGGCGGCGGCCACCGCATGGCCTATTGGCAATGGGGCAACCCGCAATCTGCGCACGTGGTGGTGTGCGTGCACGGCCTGTCCAGACAGGGCCGCGACTTCGACGTGTTGGCGCAGGCCTTGTGCGATCAGGCGGTGTCGCACCCGGGAGGCATCCGGGTGATCTGCCCCGATGTGGTGGGGCGTGGCGAGAGTGACTGGCTGAAGGACCCGATGGGCTACCAGATCCCGACCTATGCCGCCGACATGCTGGCGCTACTGGCCCGGCTCCACCAGCAGGCGCCCATCACGGCGCTGGATTGGGTCGGCACCAGCATGGGCGGGCTGATCGGGCTCGCGGTCTTCGGGCATCCGGGGCTGCCGCTTCCCGCCCCCTTGCGGCGCCTGGTGCTCAACGATGTGGGCCCGGTGATCCAGTGGCAGGCGCTGGTGCGTATCGGTACCTACCTCGGCAAGGCCGGGCACTTCGGGTCTGTGCAGCAGGCGGCCGATGCGATGTGGGCGATTTCCAGCGGGTTTGGCCCGCACACGCCCGAACAGTGGATGGCACTGTCGCAGCCGATGCTCCGGCCCGTCGAGGGATCGCCCGGCCAGTGGCGCATGCACTACGACCCGGCCATTGCCGTGCCCTTTGCCCAGGCGAACGAGGCCTCGGCCGCCAAGGGCGAAGCCAGCCTCTGGCAGCTTTACGACCACCTCACGGCGCAGACCTTGCTGCTGCGCGGGCAGACGTCCGACCTGCTGAGCCCCGAAACAGCCGAGGCGATGACCCGCCGCGGCCCAGGTGCCCGGCTGGTGGAGTTTGCCGGGGTAGGCCATGCGCCGACGCTGATCGCCAGCGACCAGGTGGCCGCGGTGACCGCCTTCCTGATGGGCTAGGCTATTTCTGGGATTGAGTGTCATGAAAAGCAATGTGCTGGGGCCGAGTGGCCCTGGCGGTTCACCAGGGCTGAACGCCTCCATCGTCACGGCCACGGCCGACAGCCTGCCTGACCAGCCCGACGCACTGGCCCGTGCCCGTGCCTTTGCCGAACCGCTGATCGGCGGCGAGACGCTGGACACCGGCGAGAACATCCTCGAGCACGCCGATGCGGTAGCTGCAACCCTCAAAGCCATTGGGGGTTCCGAGGCGATGCAGGCCGCCACTTACCTGGTCTATGCCTGCGCGCACCTGAACAAGCCGCAGGAGGTCATCACCAAGGCCTTCGGTGCCAACTACGCCGCCCTGGCGATGGAAACCACCAAGCTGGTTCAGGTGCAGCGACAGGTACGAGCGGCAGCGCGCGGCGACGGGCCGTCCCAAGCAAGCGCGGCCCCCTTGGGGGGCAGTGAGCTACGCGAAGCGAGTGAACGTGGGGGCCCTATTTACAAGGCGCAACTGCTTGATGATCCGGCCGCCCAGACCGAAACCGTGCGCAAGATGCTGCTCGCCTTCTCGCGCGATTTGCGCGTGGTCATGCTGCGCCTGGCCTCGCGCCTGCAGACGCTGCGCCACTACGCGGCGACCCGCCAGACGGCGCCCCGTTCGTTGGCCCATGAATCGCTCCATGTGTTTGCGCCGCTGGCCAACCGGCTGGGCATCTGGCAGATCAAGTGGGAAATGGAAGACTTGGCTTTCCGTTTTCTGGAACCCGACACCTACAAGCAGACCGCGAAGCTGCTCGACGAAAAGCGCGCTGAACGCGAGGGCTTCATGGAAGCGCTGCGCGCCCAACTGGAGCGTGAACTGAACCAGAACGGCATCGCCGCACTGGTACAGGGCCGGCCCAAGCACATCTACAGCATCGTGAAGAAGATGCGCGGCAAGTCGCTGGATTTCGACCAGGTGTTTGACATCCGGGCGCTGCGGGTGATTGCCGCTGACGTGAAGGGCTGCTACGCCGCGCTGGGCTTCGTCCATTCACGCTTCACGCCGGTCGACGGGGAGTTCGACGACTACATCGCCAAGCCCAAGTCCAACGGCTACCAGTCGCTGCACACCGTGGTGCGCGATGAGGCCGGGCGGGCCGTGGAAATCCAGGTGCGCACCCAGGCCATGCACGACCATGCCGAGCATGGCGTGGCGGCGCACTGGGCCTACAAGGAGGCGGGCGCCAAGGGCTACGGCGGGGTATCGGCCAGCAGCGAGTACGACGCCAAGATCGCCGTGCTGCGGCAGTTGCTCGCCTGGGAGCGCGACCTGTCGGGACCGGCAGCGCAACGTGCGCGCGACGCCAAGCAGGGCCTGTTCGAAGACCGCATCTATGTGCTGACGCCGGAAGCCGCCATCGTGGAGCTGCCCCAGGGCGCGACGACCGTGGACTTCGCCTACAGCGTGCACACCAGCCTGGGCCATCGCTGCCGCGGCACGCGGGTCGATGGCGTGATGGTGCCGCTCAACACGCCGCTGCAGAACGGGCAGACGGTGGAGGTGATCACGGTGAAGGAGGGCGGCCCCTCGCGCGACTGGCTCAACCCCGAGCTGGGTTTCCTCGCCAGCCACCGCGCCAAGGCCAAGGTGCGCGCCTGGTTCAATGCGCAAGTGATGGAGCAGACGGTGGCCAAAGGCCGCGAGGCGGTGGAGAAGCTGCTGCAGCGCGAAGGCAAGACCGCGATGAAGCTCGACGACCTGGCGATCCAGCTCGGCTTCAAGGCCGCGGACGACCTGTTTGAAGTGGTGGGCAAGGACGAGCTGTCGCTCAAGACCATCGAGAACATGCTCAGGCCCCAGGAGCCGGTGCCGTCGCAGGACGACTATGTGCTGGCCAAAAAGGCGCGCCCCGCGAGCCAGAGCGCCAAAGGCGGCGGCGTGCTGGTGGTCGGCATGGGTTCGCTGCTGACGCAACTGGCCAAGTGCTGCAAGCCCGCGCCCCCCGATGTGATCCGCGGCTTTGTGACCAAGGGCAAGGGCGTGAGCATCCACCGCAGCGATTGCAGCAATTTCCGCAACATGGCCGCCGGCAGCCCGGACCGTGTCATCGAGGTGCAATGGAACTCGCCCAAGGCGGCCGACGGCGCGGTGTATCCGGTGGACGTGTCGGTGGAAGCGGCCGACAGGCAGGGCTTGCTGCGCGACATCTCCGAGGTGTTTGCCAAGGAAAAAATGAACGTGATTGGCGTGCAGACGCAGTCCGTCAAGGACAACCGCGGCGGCACGGCGTGGATGACGTTCACCGTGGAGGTGGCGCAGTCCGGTCGGCTCAACCAGGTGCTGGGCATCGTGGCCGAAGTGCCCGGTGTGCGGTCTGCCCGTCGGCGATGAATGGTGGCGATGACTGACGGTGCCGCCGGAAGTGCGCTGACTGTCTGCTATACTTTGAGCTTCGAACAGTCCTTAGGCGCGTAGCTCAGCTGGTTAGAGCACCACCTTGACATGGTGGGGGTCGTTGGTTCGAGTCCAATCGCGCCTACCAAGTCCCTCAGACGGTTTCCTGATTCCGCATTGCACCTCTACGGTGCCTTCAGCATGCACAGGGAAAACCAAGGGAATTGGTCCTTACATAATTTCTAGAATGCCCTAAGCTTTGCTAGGAGACGCGGCCCATGCTGGTTGCGCGTCAGTCAGGCTGACATTCACAGGAGCATTCAGTGCCAAAAAGCAAATCCACCGCTACCAAGGCCGGCCATTCAGCGACAAACGAGTCGGCTACTCCGGCCCCGGATGCCACGGCGCCCGGCAAGACGGCTGCATCGCGTGTGATCAAGAAATACCCGAACCGGCGGCTGTACGACACCGAAACCTCGGCCTACATCACCCTGGCTGATGTGCGCCAACTGGTGATGGACACTGCAGACTTTGTCGTGCGCGATGCGAAGACCAACGAAGACCTGACGCGCAGTATCCTGCTTCAGATCATCCTGGAAGAAGAGACTGGCGGTGCGCCGATGTTCACCGAAGCGGTACTCGGCAACATCATCCGTTTTTATGGCAATGCGATGCAGGGCTTCATGGGCGCCTATCTGGAGAAAAACGTCCAGAGTTTCATGGATCTGCAGGTCAAGATGGCGGAGCAATCGAAAGGACTGAGCCCTGAAAAATGGGCGCAGTTCATGAATGCCCAGTCGCCGATGATGCAGGGGCTGATGGGCACCTATGTGGAGCAGTCCAAAAGTGTATTCACGCAGATGCAGGAGCAGATGCAAAAGCAGAGCGAGCAGATGCTCTCGGCTTTTGGGCTCAAACGCTGAATCGGCGACCGAATACCCCCTGCGCCAGCGCTGCTCTGAGACAATCCCTGAATGAGTGAAGTTATTTCCCCTGCGAGTTCATCCCCTGCCAAGCCTGCCCCGCGCGTCGGCTTTGTCAGCCTTGGCTGCCCCAAGGCCCTGACTGATTCCGAACTCATCCTGACCCAGCTGAGCGCCGAGGGCTACCAGACCTCCAAGACCTTTGAAGGCGCTGATCTCGTCATCGTCAACACCTGCGGCTTCATTGATGACGCCGTCAAGGAAAGCCTGGACACCATTGGCGAAGCGCTGGCCGAAAACGGCCGGGTGATCGTCACCGGTTGCCTCGGTGCCAAGGCGGGCGAGGGCGGCGGCAATCTGGTGCGCCAGATGCACCCGAGCGTGCTGGCTGTCACCGGCCCGCATGCCACTCAGGAGGTGATGGACGCGGTCCACCTGAACCTGCCCAAGCCGCACGATCCGTTTGTCGATCTGGTGCCCAATTCGTTCGGCATTGCGGGCATCAAGCTCACGCCGCGCCACTACGCTTACCTCAAGATCAGCGAAGGCTGCAATCACCGCTGCACTTTCTGCATCATTCCTTCGATGCGCGGCGACCTGGTGTCGCGCCCGATTGGAGATGTGCTTAATGAAGCGCGGGCCTTGTTTGAGGGTGGCGTGAAGGAACTGCTGGTGATCAGTCAGGACACCTCGGCCTACGGTGTGGACGTCAAATACCGCATGGGTTTCTGGGACGGCAAGCCCGTCAAGACGCGCATGCTGGATCTGGTGCAGGCCCTCGGCGAGATTGCTGAGCCCTACGGCGCCTGGGTGCGTTTGCACTATGTGTATCCGTACCCGAGCGTGGATGACGTGCTGCCGCTGATGGCCACCGGCAAGGTGTTGCCTTATCTGGATGTGCCGCTGCAGCACAGCCACCCGGACGTGCTCAAGCGCATGAAGCGGCCGGCCAGTGGCGAGAAAAACCTGGAGCGGATTGCGCGCTGGCGCGAAATCTGCCCCGAGATCGTGATTCGCAGCACCTTCATTGCCGGTTTTCCCGGCGAGACGGAAGCCGAGTTCGAGCATCTGCTCGAGTTCATGCAGGAGGCACAGATCGACCGCGCCGGCTGCTTCGCCTACAGCCCCGTGGCAGGTGCTGCAGCCAATGACATTCCGGGCATGCTGCCGATGGAAGTCCGTGAAGAGCGGCGTGCCCGCTTCATGGCAGTGGCTGAAGCAGTGTCCAGCCAGAAACTGCAGCAGCGCATCGGCGCCACCATGCAGGTGCTGGTGGACTCGGCGCCTGCGCTGGGCCGCAAGGGCGGTACCGGGCGGTCGTATGCGGACGCACCGGAAATCGACGGCGTGGTGAAGCTGCTGCCACCCGAGAAAATCAGCAAGACGCTGAAGGTGGGCGAGTTCACCCGGGCGCGCATCGTGGGCACCCAGGGCCACGACCTGATTGCCGTGCCTTTTTGATTCCAGAGTTCACTTCGAGACAGGCGCGGGCAACAAAAAAGCCACTGCGAACAGTGGCTTTGTTTTGCTTGACCTCAACCCCCTGCATCACTGCTGGAATTGCTGTCTGGGTAAATATGGTGCCCGGGAGAGAACTCGAATCTCCACATCTTGCGATACACGGACCTGAACCGTGCGCGTCTACCAATTCCGCCACCCGGGCACAGCTAGCAGTGTACCATTAGTTCAACGATTTTCCAGACAGCCTGACTGAAATTTTCAGTTGCATACTCAAAAGCGCTGCCTCCAACACCAAGAGATTTCCTATCAAAACCACTCATTCCCACGCCGGCGCTTCGTCCGGACTGCTTGCCGAATTCGAAGGCACGGTTTCCGGCCACCGCGACGGCCACGGCTTTGTGCTGCGCGACGACGGCGAAGCAGACATCTATCTGCCGCCCAACGAAATGCGCGCGGTGCTGCACAAGGACCGCGTCAAGGCCCGCATCGTCCGCCATGACCGCAAGAACCGTCCCGAAGGGCGCGTCACCGAGATCATCGAGCGCTCGTCCAACCCCATCATCGGCCGCCTGCTGCAGGAAAGCGGCGTCTGGCTGGTCGCGCCGGAAGACAAGCGTTACGGGCAGGACGTGCTCATCCCCAAGGGCGCTACAGGCACGGCCAAGGCCGGGCAGGTGGTGGTGGTGCAGCTGACGGAGCCGCCGGCGCTGTTTGGCCAGCCGGTGGGCCGCGTGGTCGAGGTGCTGGGGGAGATTGACGACCCGGGCATGGAGATTGAAATTGCGGTGCGCAAATACGGTGTGCCGCATGAGTTCAGCGACGAAGCCCTGGCCCTGGCGCGCGCCTTGCCGGATGCCGTGCGGCCCGCGGACAAGCAGCACCGGGTGGACCTGACCGATGTGCCATTGGTGACCATCGACGGCGAGGATGCCCGCGATTTCGACGACGCCGTGTACTGCGAGCCCGCCAAGGTCGGCCGCGGCAAGGGCTGGCGCCTGCTGGTGGCCATCGCCGACGTGAGCCACTATGTGGAAACCGGCAGCGCCATCGACATCGATGCCTACGACCGCGCCACCAGTGTGTACTTTCCGCGCCGCGTCATTCCCATGCTGCCGGAAAAGCTCTCCAACGGCCTGTGCTCGCTGAACCCGAATGTCGAACGCCTCTGCATGGTGTGCGACATGCTGGTCAACGCCAAGGGCGAGGTTCACGCCTACCAGTTCTACCCGGCGGTGATGTTCAGCCAGGCGCGTTTCACCTACACCGAAGTCGCGGCGATTCTGGCCAATACACGTGGCCCCGAAGCCGCGCAGCGCAAGACACTGGTGCCGCATCTGCTGAACCTGCACGATGTGTACCAGGCGCTGCTCAAGGAGCGCAGTGTGCGGGGCGCGGTGGATTTCGAAACCACCGAGACGCAGATCGTTTGCGACGAAGCCGGGCGCATCGAGAAGATCGTGCCACGCACGCGCAATGTGGCCCACCGCCTGATCGAAGAAGCCATGCTGGCCGCGAATGTGTGCTCGGCCGACTTCATTGCCGAGAGCAAGCATGTGGGCCTCTACCGCGTGCACGAGGGCCCCACGCCCGAGAAGAAGGACATGCTGCGCAACTACCTGAAGGCGGCCGGCATCGGCATGACCATCAGCGATGACCCGGCACCGGGCGAGTTCCAGCAGATCGCCATGGCCACCAAGGACAGGCCCGACGCGCAGCAGATCCATTCCATGTTGCTGCGCTCCATGCAGCAGGCCATCTACACGCCGATCAACAGCGGCCACTTTGGCCTGGCCTATGAGGCCTACACCCACTTCACCAGCCCGATCCGCCGCTACCCGGACTTGCTGGTGCACCGTGTCATCAAGGCGGTGCTCAACAAGGCGAAGTACCAGCTGCCGACCCTGCCCACACCGGGCGAAGCCGAAGCCAAGCTGTCCAAGCGCCTGGCTTCCCGCGTGAAGGAACCGACCCAGAAACCCCGCAAGGCCAGCGCCGACGAGCTCGCCTGGCAGGCCGCCGGCCTGCATTGCAGCGCCAATGAGCGCCGGGCCGACGAGGCCAGCCGCGATGTGGAAGCCTGGCTCAAGTGCAAATACATGCGCGGCCATCTGGGCGAGGAGTTCGGCGGTGTCGTCACGGCAGCCACCGGCTTCGGAATCTTCGTCACCCTGGACGCGATGTATGTTGAAGGGCTGGTGCACATCACCGAACTCGGCGGCGAGTACTTCCGCTTCGACGAGGCGCGCCAGGAACTGCGCGGCGAGCGCACGGGCATCCGCTATGCCATCGGCACGCGGGTGCGGGTACAGGTCAGCCGGGTTGATCTGGACGGCCGCAAGATTGATTTCCGCCTCGTCAACGAAGGACCGGACCTGGTGGCGCGTGCCATGAAGGACAAGGCGGGCGGACACGCCGATGAGCTTCCAGGGCAGGAGCGTGCCCCGTCCCGGCGCGCCGGCGGTGAACGTGCGGGGGCCAGCCCCAAAGGCGGCGGCAAGGGATCTTCCAGCCGCGGAGAGTCGCGTTCGGCATCCCGCGCGGGGGGATCGACTGGCGCTTCAGTGCGCGGCAGCGGTGAGCGCACGGTCAAATCACCGATCCAGGCGCTGAAGGCGGCGGTGAAGAAGGCGGCCGGCAACCCGGGCCGCAAGCAGGGCAAGAAGCCGCGCCGCTGAACTGCAGGAACCTATTGCCATGCTGATGCAAATTCTGGCCTTTCTGCTGGAAACCGTGTTTTTCATGCTGATCGCTGCGGCGCTGCTGCGTGCGTGGATGAACTGGCTGCGCATCAACATGCGCGGCCAGCCCGGCATTTTTGTGATGGCCCTGACCGACTGGATCGTCAAACCGCTGCGGCGCACCTTGCCCAAAGCCCTGGCCCAGTCACGTGTTGATTGGGCCAGCGTGGTGGCGGCCGTGCTGCTGGCGCTGGTGTACACCGTCTTGTGGGGCCTGCTGCTGGGTGCGCTGCTGGCCGTGTTCTCGGGCCCCGCGGTGCTCACGCTGCTGGGCTTTGCGCTCCGGATGCTGATTCGCGTGATCCTGCAAACCCTGTTCGCGCTCGTGCTCGGCTACGCCATCCTGTCGTGGGTCCAGCCGGGCTCGCCGGTCTACGCGCTGCTCGGGCGCCTGACCGAGCCCCTGCTGGCGCCGCTGCGGCGCGTGATCCCCACCATCGGCGGCGTTGACCTGTCTGCGCTGGTCTTGTTGCTGCTGCTACAAATCGGGTTGATGCTGCTCGGTTGAGGTCCAGGCCTGCGGTGCCGCGAGGTCAGAGGCCGTCAGGGTCTGCGCTGGCCTCTGGGCAAGCCACTGGTCCGCGATCTGCCCGTGCCGAAAAACGGCGCTGCAGGCCGCATCCCACGCGCTGAGCCCCTGGGCCAGACCCGCACCCACCATTCCCGCCAGCACATCCCCGGTTCCCGCCGTGGCCAGCAATGCATTGCCGCTGCTGTTGATGTGCGGCGGCTGACCGGGCGTGGCCACCACCGTGCCTGAGCCCTTGAGGACCACCACGCAGCCGAACCGGTCGGCCAGGGCCTGGGCAGCAGCGATACGGTCGGCCTGAACCGCGGCGGAGGTGGTGCCGCCGAGGCGCGCTGCTTCCAGCGGGTGCGGGGTGATCACAGTGTGCCACCGGCGGCCTGCCCGCGCCGCCAGCAGCGTCTGCAGCGCGGTGTCGCCAGCGATCGCATTCAGGGCATCGGCGTCCAGCACCAGCCGGGTGGCTGTGGACAGCACCCTGGGCAGTACCGCACGAACGGCATCCCCGCCGCCACAGCCGCACACGACCACTTCCTGTGCCATGTCCAGGGCCTGGAGGCTGCGGAACATCAACTCCGGCTGCACGGTGTCCACCGTGAGCTGCGGCTGGTCGAGCAAAGCGACCAGGACCCGCCCAGCGCCTTCATGCAGGGCGGCGCGGGCGGCCAGCAGCGCCGCGCCGGCCATGTGGCTGATGGCGGTGGATTCGCCGCCGATCACAGCCACATCTCCGAAGCTGCCCTTGTGGCTGGCGTGGTCGGCGCTGGCGCGTCCCGGCGGCCCGGCACAGTCCTGACCCAGCAACCAGGCGTCCGGCGCTGCGGCATCGTCCGTGCGGGTGTCCAGGTCGTCGAACCAGACCTCCCCGGCGCTGTCCCGGCCGCTGGCGGTGAAAAGGCCGGGCTTGAGGGTCAGCAGGCTCAAGCTCACCCGCTTGCCTGGGCCGCGACGGCGTTCTGCGGCGGCGTCATGGCCGGTATCGGCATTCAGCCCGGTGGGGACGTCCACGCACAGCCGTGTGGTGCCGCTCTGGTCCATGGCAGCGAGCCACTCGCGCATCAGCGCCGAACCGGGCCGGGCGGCATCGAGCGTGCCGCCTATGCCCAGCAGCGCATCGATGCACAGGTCAAAGTCGGCGGGCGGCCCGGCCTGGATGGGCACGCCGGCGTCAATGGCGCGTTGCCGTGAAGCGGCGGCGTCTGCGGGTTGGGCCTTGTCGCCGCCATGCAGCCCGGTCCAGCTGACCGTGACGGCCTTGCCCCAGCGGTGCAGGTGCAGGGCCGCTTCGAAGCCGTCGCCACCGTTGTTGCCGGGCCCGCAGGCAATCCAGATGTGGCGTGCGTGGGGCGCTAGCGCCAGTGCCAGCCGGGCTACAGCCAGCCCGGCGCGTTGCATCAGTGTGTGGGGTGGCAGTCTGGCTGCGCGGGCCTGCTCGATGAGGCGGGTGGCCGCCACGCTGTGAAGCGGCCAGGACTGCGCGCTGGAGATTCTCTGCATGGCCTGATTGTCGGCCTGTGCGGGGGCGGGGCCAAGCCGTAGCGCCAGCCTTCAGCCCAATCGGCTCAGATCCAGACCATCCATGTCGATCCCAGGCTGGCGGCCGGCCACCATGTCGGCGACGGCGCGCGCGCTGCCGCAGCTCAAGGCCCAGCCGCTGGAGCCATGACCCAGATTGAGCCAGAGGCCCGGCCGTCCGCCGCTGCAGACCAGTGGCGGGCCGTCGGGCAGCATGGGCCGGGCGCCTTTCCATTCCTGCACGCTGGTGCCCGTGCTGGAAAGCTGTGCCGCGCCCGGAAACCAGTCGTGCAGCACCTTGTACAGCGTCTGGATGGACGCGGCACGTTTGTTCTCCAGTCTGCCGCCCAACTCGGCGCTGCCGGCCACCCGCACGCGGTTGCCCAGGCGGGAAATGGCCACCTTGTAGCGCTCGTCCATCAACGCGCTGCGGGGCGCGTTCAGCGGTTCGCGGATGGGGGCGCTGATGGAGTAGCCGTACACGGCGGTCATCGGAATCGTCACACCCAGTGGACGCAGCAGCGCCGCGGAATCCAGACCGGCACACACCACGACGCTGTCGAAAGCACGTTCCGATCCGTCGGCCGCCAACACCAGGCGGGTGGGCTCGGCAGGGTTGAGCCGGGCCACCGGCGCATTGAATTCAAACTGCGCCCCCAGTCGCTGGGCTTCGTTTTTCAGCAGCAGTGCGAACTGGCGGCAGTTGGCGACTTCGTCATCCGGCAGGTGAATCGCGCCAAGAAATTCGGTGTCGGGGTTGATGGCGGGTTCAATCTTCAGCACCTCGGCCGCATCGATCTGCCGGAACCTCACGCCGGTGTCGCGCAGCACCTGCAGGCCGGGCTCGACTTGGGCGCTGTCTTTTTCCGAGCGCAGCAGCACCATGTAACCCGGGCTGCGGTCGTATTCGAGCTGCAGTTCGGCGGTCAGGTGGTGCAGGCGTTCCCGGCTGTAGAACGCCAGGCGCTGCAGCCGCGCCCGGTTGGCCAGGTAGGTGTCGAGGCGGCAGGCGCGCCACCACTTCCACATCCAGCGCACATCATTCGCTGACAAGGGCAGTGCCAGCCTGACGGAGGCATGCCGGCTCAGCAGGTGACGCAGCACCTTGCCCGGCATGCCTGGCGCGGCCCAGGGCGTCACATACCCGGGTGCCACGACGCCGGCATTGGCGAAACTGGTTTCCTCGGCCGCAGCGCCGCGGCGCTCCAGTACCGTGACCTCATGGCCATCCAGTGCAAGCTCGTAAGCGGTCGTGATGCCGACGATGCCGGCACCGATCACGGCCACTCTCATTCGGACGCCTTGCCGCGGACGGGTCCACGACGAAGGGGCTGCGGTTCATGGTGCATGGTGAGCGGTGAATTCGGAGGCATTCGAAAAAACGGGTTGTGGGCGGTCGCCGACTTTACAGCGAACGGCGCAACACCGACTCCACCTGCAGCGATGCGTCGAGCACCGCGTCATCGTGCAGCGCGGCATGCCAGAGCATCAGGCCCACCGGCAGTTGATCGGGGGTGTGGCAGGGCAGGGAGATGCCGCAGCCGTCCAGCATGTTGACCACGGCGGTATTGCGCAACAACAAGCCATTGACGCGGAAGAACTCGGTGTCGTCATGGAGGACGCTGGCAATGGGCGGCGCGACCAGCGGCACGGTCGGGGAGACGATGGCGTCAAACCCGGCCAGACGCTGTTCCACCCGGGTGATCCAGTCCTGGCGTGCAGCCAGCAGGTCGATGTAGTCGGCCGCACTCATGCTGGCACCGCGCAGGATGCGCAGTGCCACGCGCGGGTCGTAGTCGCTCTGGTACTTGCCGATCAACTGGCGGTGCCAGGCATGGCTTTCGGCAGCGGAAAGGCCGCCGGTGGCGTTGATGGCGGCCAGCTCGTTGATCTCTGCGAGATCGATGGTTTCAATGCGCGCGCCGGCATCCCGCAGCAGCTTCAGACTGCGCTCGAAGGCCTGGCCCACCGTGGCGTCGAGGCCGTCCTGCATCTGCGTGCGCACGAGCCCGAAGCGAAGGGCCGACAGCGGCTTGCCCGGCAAGGCCACCTTGCGGTCGGCCAGCACTTCATGGACGGTGATGGCGTCGCGCACGGACCGTGTCATGGCGCAGACCGTATCCAGGCTGGTGGACAGTGGAATGGCGCCCGTGGTGGGCACCATGCGGGCGGTGCTCTTGAACCCCACAATGCCGCACAGGGCGGCCGGAATGCGGATCGAACCACCGGTATCGGAGCCCAGACCCACCATGGCCGCCCCTGCAGCCACCGACACGGCCGCGCCGGAGGACGAGCCGCCGGGGATACGGTGCACCTGCGGGTCGGCCGGGTTGGCGGGTGTGCCGTAGTGCGGGTTGATGCCCACGCCCGAAAAGGCGAATTCCACCATGTTGGTGCGGCCGATGATGGCCGCGCCTGCGGCTCTGAGGCGTGCCACGGCCGGGCAGTCGGCTGCAGCCGGTTCCGACCCGGCGAGCACGGTGGACCCGGCGGCAGTGGTCTGGCCGGCCACGTCAAACAGGTCCTTGACGGATACCGGAATGCTGCCCAGCGGCAAGCCAGGGGCTGAAGGGTGGGCCGGCAGAGCGCTCTGGATGGCGCTTTCGTCCAACGGGCTGCCCGGCATGAAGACGTGGCGACAGGCGTCACTTCGGGCGGCTGCCAGGGCCTCGCGAATGAGGAACTGGGCCGTGGTTTTCCCGCCCTGGAGGGCCTCGCGGGCAGAGTGAATGTCGCTGGGGGCAGGGGGGTGACTCATGGGTGGAAGGGTGTTATACTCGACAGGCTTTGCGAATGGCGCATCTGGATGTCCGGATGCTGGTGGAATCCAGGATTGGATTTCAACCGACTTCAACCTTTTGCAAGGCAAATCGCGAATCAGCCACTCAAGGTGTTGCCGGCGGCCAGTCACACGGATGTGTGCAGTGCATGCAGGCGATAAGCGCTGATTTTAGACACAACCTTTGGAGTTACTACTATGTCGACAAGCATGCGTGAAATGCTGGAAGCTGGCGTCCATTTCGGTCACCAGACCCGCTTCTGGAACCCCAAGATGGCCCCGTTCATCTTCGGCCATCGCAACCGTATCCACATCATCAACCTGGAAAAATCGCTTCCGATGTACCAGGAGGCGATGAAGTTCGCCAAGCAGCTGTCCGCCAACCGCGGCACCATCCTGATGGTGGGCACCAAGCGCCAGGCCCGCGAGATCGTCGCCACCGAAGCCAAGCGCGCTGGCGTTCCCTATGTTGACCAGCGTTGGCTGGGCGGCATGCTGACCAACTTCAAGACGGTCAAGACCTCCATCAAGCGCCTGAAAGAAATGAAGGCCCAGCAGGAAGCCGGCCTCGACACCATCAGCAAGAAAGAACAGCTGACCTTCAAGCGCGAGATCGAGAAGCTCGAAAAAGACATCGGCGGCATTCAGGACATGAACGCCTTGCCGGACGCCATTTTCGTGATTGACGTGGGTTTCCACAAAATCGCGATCCTGGAAGCCAAGAAACTGGGCATTCCCCTGATCGGCGTGGTGGACTCCAACCATTCGCCCATCGGCATCGACTACGTGATCCCTGGCAATGACGACTCCTCCAAGGCTGTCGCCCTGTACGCCCGTGGTATCGCAGACGCCATCCTCGAAGGCCGGGCCAACGCCGTGAACGACGTGGTCAAGGCAGTCTCTGCCGAGAGCTCTGACGAATTTGTGGAAGTGGAAAACGCATCCGCCTGATGACGGCGCCAGTCATGGCGCTGCGCCTGACGCGAAAAAGGGGCTCGCGTAGCCCCTTTTTCACAACTTGACGAGATGGTGCGGGTGGCTGGAGCCGCCGCGCCGGTGAAACACGACAAACGGAGAAATTACACATGGCTATTACCGCAAGCATGGTCGCCGAACTGCGCGCCAAGACCGACGCCCCGATGATGGAGTGCAAGAAGGCACTGACCGAAGCCGAAGGCAACTTCGACAAGGCTGAAGAAATCCTGCGCGTCAAGCTGGGCAACAAGGCCGGCAAGGCCGCCTCCCGCGTGACGGCTGAAGGCGTGGTCGCGACCCACCGCGAAGGCGACGTCGGCGCGCTGGTCGAAGTCAACTGCGAAACCGACTTCGTCACCAAGAACGACAGCTTCCTGGCTTTCACCAAGGCCGTGGTGGAAGGCATCGTCAAGAACAACCCCGCCAGCGTGGAAGCCATCGGTGCCATGCCGCTGTCCCTCGACGGCTTCGGCCCGACGGTGGAAGACGTGCGAAAGGGCCTGATCGGCAAGATCGGCGAGAACATGAGCGTGCGCCGCTTCAAGCGTTTCTCGGGCAGCAAGCTCGCGTCCTACCTGCACGGCACCCGCATCGGCGTGGTCGTCGAGTTTGAAGGCGACGAGACCGCCGCCAAGGATGTCGCCATGCACGTGGCTGCCATGAAGCCCGTGTCGCTGACCAGCGCCGACGTGCCCGCCGAGCTGGTCGCCAAGGAGCGTTCCGTGGCCGCTGCCAAGGCGGCTGAAGATGCTGCCGTGGCCACTGCCGCAGGCAAGCCGGTGCAGTCCACTGAAATCGTTGCCAAGCGCATCGAGGGCGGTGTGCAGAAGTACCTGAAGGAAGTCAGCCTGTACAACCAGAGCTTCGTCAAGAATGACAAGCAGACGGTCGAGCAGATGCTCAAGGAAAAGGCCACGACCATCAAGTCCTTCACCCTCTATGTGGTGGGCGAGGGCATCGAGAAGAAGGTCGACGACTTCGCGGCTGAAGTGGCGGCCCAGGTGGCCGCTGCCAAGGCGGCCTGAGCGCGCCCTCTGCACTGCCCAAAGCGCTGCAACAGGCGCGGCAAATGCCAATCCTGCGGGAAGGCCGCTAAACTTCAATCCAACCAACCACGGAAAGCCCTCACATGCCAGCCTACAAGCGAATCTTGTTAAAACTGTCAGGTGAGGCCTTGATGGGGGACGATGCCTTCGGCATCAACCGCGCCACCATCGTGCGCATGGTGGAAGAAATCGCCGAGGTCACCCGCATGGGTGTCGAGGTGGCGGTGGTGATTGGCGGCGGCAACATTTTCCGCGGCGTCGCCGGGGGCTCGGTCGGCATGGACCGCGCCACGGCCGACTACATGGGCATGCTGGCCACCGTGATGAACGCGCTGGCGCTGGGTGACACCATGGACAAGGCGGGCCTGATCGCCCGCGTGATGTCGGCCATCGGCATCGAGCGTGTGGTCGAGCCCTACGTCCGCCCCAAGGCCTTGCAGTACCTGGAAGAGGGCAAGGTCGTCATTTTTGCGGCCGGTACCGGCAACCCGTTTTTCACCACCGACACGGCAGCGGCATTGCGGGGCGCTGAAATCGGTGCCGAGATCGTGCTGAAGGCCACCAAGGTCGATGGTGTTTACACCGCAGACCCGAAGAAGGACCCGAAGGCCACCCGTTACACCAACATCACCTTTGACGAGGCGATGGGCAAGAACCTCGAGGTGATGGACGCCACGGCATTTGCGCTGTGCCGCGACCAGAAGCTGCCCATCAAGGTGTTCAGCATTTTCAAGCACGGCGCGCTCAAGCGCGTGGTCCAGGGAGAGGACGAAGGCACGCTGGTGCATGTCTGATTCGCCCGTTCACCCCTTCATCCTGTATTCCAGTCTGTCTTTTCGCTGATCAAAATCCGGAGAGTTGAGCATGAGCATTAACGAAGTCAAGCAGCACGCACAGCAGAAGATGCAGCAGTCCATCGATTCGTTCAAGAACGGGTTGACCAAAATCCGCACCGGCCGCGCCAATCCGGGGCTGCTGGACACGGTGCACGTCGATTACTACGGCTCAATGGTGCCGATCAGCCAAGTGGCGAACGTGTCGCTGCTGGATGCGCGCACCATCAGCGTCTCGCCGTGGGAAAAAGGCATGGGCGCCAAGATCGAAAAGGCCATCCGTGACTCCGACCTCGGTCTCAACCCCGCAACACAGGGTGAGCTGATCCGCGTACCGATGCCGGCGATGACGGAAGAGCGCCGCAAGGAACTGACCAAGGTGGTGCGCAGCGAGGGCGAGCATGCCAAGGTGGCGATCCGCAACCTGCGCCGGGATGCCAACGACGGCATCAAGAAGCTGGTGAAGGACAAGCTCGCTTCCGAGGACGACGAGCGCCGTTCGCAGGAAGACATCCAGAAGTTCACCGATCGTTTCATTGCCGAAGTCGACAAACTGGTCGCCGGCAAGGAACAAGACATCATGGCGGTTTGACTCCACCGCATGTGGCCTGAACGAACAACCATGGCCAACCAGACCTCTTCAGGCCCCAGCCACATCGCCATCGTGATGGACGGCAATGGACGCTGGGCCACCCGCCGCTTCCTGCCGCGCATTGCCGGCCACAAGCAGGGCGTGGATTCCCTGAACCGCTGTGTTCGCGCCTGCCTGGAGCGCAACATTCCGGTGCTGACGGTGTTCGCTTTTTCTTCCGAGAACTGGAACCGTCCCGCCGACGAGGTGTCTGGCCTGATGGAGCTGCTGGTGTTGTCGCTCACGCGCGAGGTGCCCAGCCTGACGGCCAACGGTGTGCAGCTGCGTTTCGTCGGTGACCGCCAGCAGCTTTCCGGGCGCGTCCGTGAAGGCCTGGCCGAGGCCGAACTCAGCACGGCGGGCAACAGCCGCCTGGTCCTGAATGTCTGCTTCAACTACGGCGGGCGCTGGGACATCGCCCAGGCGGCACAGCAACTGGCCAGCCGGGGCGAGCCCATCACCGAACTGGCGCTGGACCGTGCCATGGCGCTGGCCCACGTGCCCGACCCCGACCTGCTCATCCGCACCGGCGGAGAGCAGCGCATCAGCAATTTCCTGCTCTGGCAGGTGGCGTATTCGGAGTTGCATTTTTCCGAAAAGCTGTGGCCTGAATTTGATGAGGCGGCGCTCGACGAGGCCATTGCCGCCTATCGCAGCCGGGAGCGGCGCTTCGGCAAGACCTCGGCGCAGCTTGCACCGGATGCCGGCAGACACGGTCCGAAGGCTGCCTGATGTTGAAGCAGCGCGTCATCACCGCCGTGGTGCTGCTGGCCATTCTTTTACCCGCGTTGTTCTACCGGACGCCCACGCCGTTTTGCGCGGTGGCCCTGGTGCTGATTGCTGCCGGTGGCTGGGAATGGGGGCGTCTCAATGGGTTTGGACAAGCTGGTTCCGTGATCCTGGCAGTGCTGTGCTTCCTGCTATGCAGCGCCTTCTGGTATGCCGGCCTGCTGACGCAGCCGCTGCCGGTGGTCTGGGCCGTCACAGGTGCGGTGTGGGTGTTGGCTGGCGGCTGGCTGTTGCGCCGTGGCGTCGTGGGCTGGCCACGGATTCCGGCCCCCGTGAGGTTGATCGGTGGCCTGCTGGCACTGTGCCTGACATGGCTGGCAGTGGCGCAGGCCCGGGCGATTGGTGTTCAGTTCCTGCTGTCGGTGCTGCTGCTGGTGTGGGTGGCCGACATTTCGGCCTACTTTGCCGGCCGTGCGCTGGGCGGGCGGTTCAGCCGCGGAAAACTGGCGCCGTCCATCAGCCCCGGCAAGAGCTGGGAAGGTGTCTGGGGGGGGATGCTCGGTGTCGTCCTGCTGTCCCTGGTGTGGGTCGGTCTGGGTGCGCCGGTCTCATCGCCCGGCAACTGGCATGATGCGCTCGCGGCCGAAACCCTGTACAGCCGGCTGGTGGCCTTGCACGGCGTGCCCATGATGCTGCTGGCCGTGCTGTTCCTGACGGCCATGAGCGTCGTCGGTGATCTGGTCGAGTCGCTCATCAAGCGCAGCGCCGGTGTCAAGGATTCGAGTGGCCTGCTGCCCGGCCATGGCGGCGTGCTGGACCGCGTGGATGCCCTGTTGCCCGCCGTCCCTCTGGCCATGATGCTGGCCAGCTTTCAGCCTTTCTGAAACCTTCCATACCCTTCTCAGGCAGTGCTCATGAGTTTCCACAAGCAGCGCGTCACGGTTCTGGGGTCCACCGGCTCCATCGGGGTCAACACCCTCGATGTGATGGAGGCCCATCCCGAGAGATTCGAGGTGTTCGCACTCAGCGCCGCGACGCAGGTGGACCTGATGCTGTCGCAGTGCGCGCGCTTCAAGCCGCGGTATGCCGTGATGGTGAGCGAGCCGCATGCCCGCCAGCTTGCTGACAAGGTCCAGGCGAACCAGTTGTCTGTCGAAGTGCTGTCGGCGCCAGAGGCGCTGGAGATGGTCGCCTCGCACGAACTCGTCGACTCCGTGATGGCGGCGATTGTGGGCGCCGCCGGCCTGGGGGCCTGCATGGCTGCGGCACGCGCCGGCAAACGCCTGCTGCTGGCCAACAAGGAGGCGCTGGTCGTCGGCGGCGAAGTGTTCATGCAGGCCGTGCGATCCGGCAAGGCGCAACTGCTGCCCATCGACAGCGAGCATTCGGCCATTTTCCAGTCACTGCCGGAAGACCCCTCAACATGGGCGGAGCGGGTCGAGAAAATCATCCTGACGGCCTCAGGCGGCCCCTTCCGCACCCGCGACCCTGCCAGTTTCTCCACCATCACACCGGACCAGGCCTGCGCCCATCCCAATTGGGTCATGGGACGCAAGATTTCTGTGGATTCGGCCACGATGATGAACAAGGCGCTGGAGGTGATCGAGGCCAAGTACCTGTTCGGGCTGGCCCCGGAACAGATCGAGGTGGTGATTCATCCGCAAAGCGTCATCCACTCCATGGTCCAGTACCGCGACACCTCGGTGGTGGCCCAGATGGGAACCCCTGACATGCGGGTGCCCATTGCCTATGGCCTGGCCTGGCCCGACCGCATCACCTCGGGCGCCAAGGCGCTGGATTTCAGGTCGCTGGCCACCATGACCTTCGAAGTGCCGGACCCGGAGCGGTTTCCGGGTCTGCCGCTGGCGTGGCAGGTGCTGGGCGCGCCGGTCGGCAGCACGGCCGTGCTCAATGCGGCCAACGAGGTGGCGGTCGCCGCCTTTCTGGCGGGGAAAATCCGGTTTGACCACATTCACCGCGTCAACCATGCAACTTTGGAGGCCATGACCCTCTCTGATGCGGGCGACCTCGGCAGTTTGCTGGCCATTGACACCGAGGCGAGGCAGAGGGCGACGCGCATCGCCCGACAACTGGAGTCCTGACATGCTGACGCTCCTTTCCTTTGTGGTGACGCTGGGTATCCTGATTGCCGTGCATGAATACGGCCACTACCGGGTGGCGGTGGCCTGCGGCATCAAGGTGCTGAAGTTCTCCATCGGCTTTGGCAAGCCGCTCTACACCTGGCGATTGAAAAACAAGACCACCGATTTTTCCATCGGCATGTTGCCACTGGGTGGCTACGTGAAGATGCTGGACGAGCGCGAAGCGCCTGTCGATCCTGCCGAGCGCCATTTGGCGTTCAATACGCAGCCGCTGAAGTACCGCGCGGCGGTGGTGGCTGCTGGCCCGGCCGCCAATTTGCTGCTGGCTGTCCTGCTGTACGCCATCGTCAACTGGAGCGGCCTGCAGGAGCCCAGGGCGGTGCTGGCCAGTCCGGTCGCCGGGTCGCTGGCCGAAAAGGCCGGGCTTCAGGGCCGTGAGATCGTCCAGCAGGCGGCCTTTGAAGGCGACGAGCCGGAGCCCGTCCGCTCATTCGAGGACCTGCGCTGGCGCCTGACGCAGGGCGCACTGGAAGGGCGCGACCTCACGCTGGTGGTGGGCACCCGCGAGTCAGGCGCCGGGCGGGTGGTGCGTTTGCCCTTGAGCACGCTCGCGACGCCTGACGCCGATGCCCAGCTGTTCCGCAAGATTGGCCTGCTGGGGCCATGGACGGCGCCCGTGATGGGGAATGTCACCCTCGCCAGCCCGGCAGAGCGGGCGGGCCTGCGTGCCGGGGACGTGGTCCAGCGCGTGGGCAGTGTGCCGGTGATCGATGGTCAGCAATTGCGCGAACTCATCCGCACGTCGGCGCCGCAGGGCGCAGCCGGCGCGCGAGCCATCGCTGCGCAGCCGTGGCAGGTCCTTCGCAACGGGCAAGTGCTGGAGTTGCAGGTCACGCCCCAACTGAAGGTGGAGGCGGGTACCAGCGTTGCCCGCATCGGGGCTTACGTGGGTGCACCGCCCGATATGGTGGAAGTCCGCTACGGCTTCCTGGAAGGCCTGTGGCTCGGCGCGGTGCGGACCTGGCAGGTCTCGGCGCTCACGCTGAAGATGATGGGGAAAATGGTGATCGGTGAGGCTTCCCTCAAAAACCTCAGCGGACCCTTGACGATTGCCGACTACGCGGGCAAGTCCGCGAGCCTGGGCTGGACCTCTTACCTTGTGTTCCTGGCGCTGGTCAGTGTCAGTCTGGGCGTCCTCAATTTGCTGCCGTTGCCGGTTCTGGATGGTGGACACCTGATGTATTATCTTTGGGAGTGGGTCACGGGGCGCGGGGTGTCCGACGCCTGGATGGACCGGTTGCAACGCGGCGGTGTCGCGATCCTGCTGGGCATGATGTCTGTTGCCCTGTTCAATGATGTTTCCCGGTATTTGGGCTAACTCTTTACATTTCATGCAAAAACAATTCAAACGTTTCCAGGTCCGGGCAATCTGTGCCATCGCCGCCAGTCTTTTCGCCGCAACATCCGCATGGGCCGTCGACCCTTTCACGGTCCGCGACATCCGGGTTGAAGGCCTTCAGCGGGTCGAACCCGGAACCATCTTTGCCTCCCTTCCTTTTCGGGTCGGCGAAACCTACAACGACGACAAGGGCTCCACCGCCATCCGGGCCCTGTTCGGCCTGGGCCTGTTCAAGGATGTCCGCCTGGAGGTCAGTGGCGACGTGCTGGTGGTGATCGTCGAAGAACGCCCCACCGTGGCCGATGTCGATTTCATCGGCGCCAAGGAGTTTGACAAGGATGCGCTCAAGAAGGCGCTCCGTGAAGCAGGCGTCGCCGACGGCCAGCCTTTCGACAAGGCGTTGGCAGACAAGGCCGAGCAGGAGCTCAAGCGCCAGTACATCAACAAGAGCCTCTACGGTGTCGAGATCGTCACGACGGTCACCCCGATCGAGCGCAACCGGGTCAACCTGACCTTCAGCATCACCGAAGGCGATGTCGCGAAGATCAAGGAAATCCACATCACGGGCAACAAGGTGTTCAGCGAATCGACGCTGCTCGACCTGTTCGATCTCGACACGGGTGGCTGGCTGAGCTGGTACACCAAGTCCGACCGCTATTCCCGCGCCAAGCTCAACGCCGACATCGAGACCCTGCGCTCCTACTACCTGTCCCGTGGCTACCTCGAGTTCAAGGTGGACTCCACCCAGGTGGCCATCTCTCCGGACAAGCAGAGCATTGCAGTCACCATCAACGTGACGGAGGGCGAGCGTTTTGTGGTGTCCGGCGTCAAGCTGGAAGGCAACTACCTCGGCAAGGACGAGGAGTTCAAGACGCTGGTCAAGATAGAGCCGGGCCAGCCCTACAACGCGGATACCGTGGCGGAGACCACCAAGGCCTTCACGGATTATTTCGGAACCTTCGGTTTTGCCTTTGCGCGCGTCGATGCGGTCCCTGAAATCGACCGGACCAACAACCGGGTGGCGTTTGTGATCCAGGCGGACCCTTCCAGACGCGCCTACGTGCGGCGCATCAACATCGCAGGCAACAACCGCACCCGCGATGAAGTGGTGCGGCGCGAGTTCCGCCAGTTCGAGTCTTCCTGGTATGACGGTGACAAGATCCGGCTGTCGCGTGACCGCGTGGACCGCCTCGGATTTTTCAATGAGGTCAATGTCGAAACCCAGGAGGTGCCGGGGACGCAGGACCAGGTGGACTTGTCCATGACCGTGGTGGAAAAACCCACCGGCAACCTCCAGCTCGGTGCGGGCTATTCGAGCGCCGACAGCTTGTCACTGATTTTTGGTATCAAGCAGGAAAATGTGTTTGGCAGCGGTAACTATCTGGGCATTGAGCTGAACACCAGCAAGACCAACCGGCAGCTGGTCCTGAGCACCATTGACCCCTATTTCACCGCTGACGGCATTTCCCGCAACATTGACGTTTACGACCGCACCAGCAAGCCGCAAAACAACCAGGAAGGCGACTACAGCCTGAAAACCCGCGGGGCAAGCCTGCGCTTTGGTGTTCCTTTCACCGAGGAAGACACGGTTTACTTCGGCACTGCCTACGAGAGTCTGAAGATCGTGCCCGGAAACAACCTGCCGGTCAGCTACCAGAACTACGCCAATCAGTTTGGGTACTCCAGCAACTCCATACCTCTGACGGTGGGCTGGTCGCGCGACAACCGGGACAGTGCGCTGGTGCCGACCAAGGGCCGCTACCAGCGCCTTTACGGTGACTGGGGTGTCGCAGGAAAATTGCGTTTCGTGCGCATGAACTACCAGGTCCAGCAATACATTCCGCTGAACAAGCAGTTCACGGTGGCGCTCAATGGCGAAGTGGGTTGGGGCAAAGGGCTCAGCGGCCAGCCTTTTCCACTTTTCAAGAACTATTACTCGGGTGGATTGGGTTCCGTCAGGGGTTTCCAGCAAGGGTCACTCGGCCCGCGTGACTCGTCGGACTTGGCCGTCGGTGGCCCCAAGAAGCTGACGCTGAACACCGAAATCATTGCGCCGTTTCCCGGCGCCGGCAACGACCGTACCTTGCGCCTCTACAGCTTCTTCGACGTGGGCAATGTTTTCGGCGAGACCGAACAGTACCGCCTGAACGATCTGCGCGCTTCCGTGGGTATCGGCATCAGCTGGATTTCTCCGGTCGGACCGTTGCGGCTCGCAATCGCCACACCGGTGCGCAAGAAGCCAGGCGATAGAATAGAGCGGTTTCAATTCCAAATTGGTACATCTTTCTAATGAAGCATTTCTCAAGCAAACTTTTTCTTGGTCTTGTGGTGGCTCTTGCAGGGTTTTCTGCGAGCGCCCAGGAGTTCAAGGTCGGCGTGGTGAACCTGGACCGGATCTTCCGGGAAGCGAACTCCGCCAAGGCGGCACAGACCAAGCTTGAACAGGAGTTCAGCAAGCGCGAGAAAGAGCTCAACGATCTGGCGGCGCAGTTGAAAACACTGTCTGACAAGTTCGAGCGCGAAGCGCCGACGCTGGCCGAGAGCCAGCGCACTGCCCGCCAGCGCCAGCTGGTTGAGCAGGACCGCACTTTCCAGACCAAGCGCCGTGAGTTCCAGGAAGACCTGAGCGCCCGCAAGAATGAAGAACTGCAGCTCGTGATCGAGCGCGCCAACAAGGTCGTCAAGACCCTGGCTGAAACCGAAAAATACGACCTGATTCTTCAGGAGTCGGTTTACGTCAATCCCAAGCACGACATCACCGACAGGGTGATCAAGGCGCTGAACGCGTCCCGCTGAGCTTGAGGCGCACGTCTGGCAACGACGTCAGCAAAGAAGGCGCAGTGTGACGCTACGCCTTGCCGATATCGCCAGCTTCCTGTCTGGCCACATGCCGGTGGAGCTGGCTGGAAATCCCGACCATGTGATCGAGGGATTGTCCACACTGGATGCCGCCACATCCGGTGACCTGAGCTTCCTGAGCCACCCCAAATACGCCTCCAGACTGTCCGCCTCCCGGGCAGGGTGCGTGCTGGTCGCTGTTTCTGCGCGTGATGCGGCGGTGGCGCGGGGAAGTTGCCTCGTCGTGGACGATCCTTATTACGCCTTCGCGCTGGTCACCCAGCTCTGGAAGCGCAGCCACCAGCCTGCTGCCGCGCCCCATGTCCATGCCAGTGCCGTGATCGATCCGTCCGCCAGCATCGGAGAGGGCGTCTCCATTGGTGCATTTGCCTGTGTGGGGCCAGAGGCGACGATCGGGACGGGCGCAACGATTGGCGCGCACTGCGTCATCGGCCGCCAGGCGGTGATCGGCGACCTCACCTGCCTGAGTGCCCGCGTGACGGTGTCCGATGGATGCCGTGTGGGCCAGCGCTGCATTGTTCATTCCGGGGCTGTGATTGGTGCCGACGGTTTTGGATTCGCGCCGCACGAGGGGCGCTGGATCAAGATCGAGCAACTGGGTGCCGTGCGGATTGGCGACGATGTCGAAATCGGTGCCAACACCTGCATTGACCGCGGTGCCTTGCAGGACACGGTGCTGGAAGACGGCGTGAAGCTCGATAACCTGGTGCAGATCGGTCACAACGTGCGCATCGGCAGGCACAGCGCGCTGGCCGGTTGTGCCGGGGTGGCCGGCAGCGCCACGATTGGTGCCCATTGCACGGTGGGTGGCGGTGCAGTCGTGCTCGGCCATCTGGTGCTGGCCGACCATGTGCACATCTCTGCCGCGTCGGTGGTGACCCGTTCGATTCTCAAGCCGGGACAATACACCGGGCTCTTTCCCATCGACGACAATGCATCCTGGGAAAAGAATGCAGCGTCCCTGAAGCAGCTCCATGTGCTTCGGGAACGCTTGAAAAACGCCGAAAAAACACTGTTGCGCCTTCAGGACAACCCGAAAAAATCATGATGGACATCCACCAGATCCTCAAATCCCTGCCACACCGTTACCCCATTTTGCTGGTGGACCGGGTGCTTGAGATTGAAAAGGGAAAGCGCATCAAGGCGCTCAAGAACGTCACGATCAATGAGCCTTTTTTCATGGGCCATTTTCCGCATCGCCCGGTGATGCCGGGTGTGCTCATGCTCGAAGCAATGGCCCAGGCGGCCGCCTTGCTGGCTTTTGACACGCTGGGCGTCACGCCCGATGACAAGACGGTGTATTACTTCGCGGGCATCGACGGTGCGCGCTTCAAGCGCCCTGTGGAGCCCGGTGACCAGCTGATCATGGACGTGTCACTCGACCGCATGAAGGCGGGCATCTTCAAGTTCAAGGGTGTCACGCGCGTGGGTGATGTGGTGGCCTGCGAAGCCGAACTCATGTGCACCATGCGAACCATTGCCTGAATGGCCTCCACGCGCATTGCTGCATGCATGTCGATGCCCCCGATGGCGCCTTGCCTGCGCGGCTGCCCTGACTTATTCCCTGAACAGTTCATTTTTTGATGACGGCCATACATTCCACCGCCCTGATCGACCCCGCTGCCGAGCTTGACAGCTCGGTCAGCGTCGGGCCCTACACCGTCGTTGGCCCCCACGTGCGGATTGGCGCGGGCACGACCGTGGGCGCCCATTGCGTCATCGAAGGCCACACCACGATTGGCCGCAACAACCGGATTTTCCAGTTCAATTCGCTGGGTGCCGTTCCGCAGGACAAGAAGTACGCAGGCGAGCCCTGCGAGCTGGTGATCGGGGACGGCAATACCGTCCGCGAGTTCTGCACCTTCAACATCGGATCGCCCGGCGATGCCGGCGTGACCCGCGTGGGCGATGACAACTGGATCATGGCCTACGTGCACCTCGCCCACGACTGCCAGGTGGGCAACCATACGATCTTTGCCAACAACGCGCAGCTCGCGGGCCACGTGCACGTGGGGGACTGGGTCATCCTGGGCGGCTTCACCGTGGTGCACCAGTTTGTGCGACTCGGCGCGCACAGCATGACCGCCATGTGCTCCCTGCTGTTTGCCGATCTGCCGCCGTTTGTGATGTGCCAGGGACAGCCGGCCGAAGCCCGCTCCATGAACTTCGAAGGCTTGCGCAGGCGCGGTTTTTCACCGGAGCGCATCGCGGCCGTCAAGGCCATGCACAAGGCGCTGTACCGGGAAGACCTGACGCTGGAGCAGGCGCGCGCGCAGATTTCAGGGTTGGCGGATCAGTACCCCGGGTCCTCGCCGGATGTGGAGATGATGTCCACCTTCCTCGCCCACACCTCACCGCAGCGCGGGATCGTCCGCTAGTCGACCGATGAATGCCGTCGGGTCAACCCCAGCAGGCGCGGGCCCCGATACTCCTGCAAAGAGGCCTGCACCTGACCACTCCGCCCATGCGCTTCATGTGGCGATGGTGGCGGGTGAAACGTCCGGTGATCTGCTGGCCGGTCTGCTGCTGGACGGCTTGAGCCGGCGCTGGCCGCGTCTGGTCTCCACCGGCATTGGCGGGCCGCACATGGTCGCCCGCGGCTTCCAGCCGGCGTGGCCCAGCGACAAGCTGGCTGTGCGTGGGTATGTGGAGGTGCTGCGCCACTACCGCGAGATTGTCGGCATTCGCGAGGCGCTCAAAACCCGGTTGCTGGCCAGCCACCCCGACGTGTTCATCGGGGTCGATGCACCCGACTTCAATCTGGATCTGGAGGCCTCGCTGAAAGCCGCGGGCGTTCCGACCGTGCATTTCGTCAGCCCCTCCATCTGGGCGTGGCGTGCCGACCGTGTGGAGAAGATACGCCGCAGTGTCGACCACGTGCTGTGCATCTTTCCGTTTGAGCCGGCCTTGCTGGCCCGGCACGGCATTGCGGCAACCTATGTCGGGCATCCACTGGCCAATGTGATTCCGATGCGGCCAGACCGCGCCGCCGCCCGCCGCCAGTTGGGCCTGGAAGCCGACGACACTGTGGTGGCGGTGCTTCCCGGGAGCCGCGCGTCCGAAATCCAGTACCTGGCCGAGCGGTTTTTCCGCGCGGTGACACTCATCAGGAAGGCGCGGCCGAGGGCGAAGTTCATCGTGCCGGCGGTGCCGCTGCTGAAGCAGCGCATCGAGGCGATGGCCCGCCAGACGGGTATCCAGGATGATGTCCTGATTCTGCAGGGGCAGTCGCATGCGGCACTCGCAGCGTGCGACGTCACCCTGATCGCCAGCGGCACAGCCACGCTCGAGGCAGCGCTGTTCAAGCGGCCCATGGTGATCGCCTACAACATGAACTGGCTGTCATGGCAGATCATGCGGCGCAAGAAGTTGCAGCCCTGGGTCGGACTGCCCAACATCCTGTGCCAGGATTTCGTGGTGCCTGAACTGCTCCAGGCCGCCGCCACGCCCGAAGCGCTGGCGGCTGCGGTGCTGCAGTGGCTGGACGCCAGGGCGTCCGCGCCTGAGAAAATAGCGGCCGTCGAACAACGTTTTTCCGCGCTGCATGCCGAACTGCAGCGCGATACCTCCCAATTGGCCACCGATGCGATCCAGAAAATTCTTGAAGGCTGAGCAAACCGCCTTGTCCTGGGACGTGCCCGGCCTGATGGCGGGCGTGGACGAAGCCGGCCGCGGGCCGTTGGCCGGGCCCGTGGTGGCCGCCGCCGTGATCCTGGACGACCTGCACCCCATCAAGGGGCTGGCCGATTCCAAAAAGCTCACGCCCTTGCGGCGGGAGAAGCTCTACGACGAGATCCGCGCCAAGGCGCTGTGCTGCTCGATTGCATTGGCCACCGTCGAGGAGATTGACTCGCTCAACATCCTGCAGGCCACCCTGCTGGCGATGAAGCGCGCGGTGGAGGGCTTGCGCCTCAAGCCCCACAAGGTGCTGGTGGACGGCAACCGGCTGCCGGTGCTCGACATCCTCGCCGAAGCCATCGTCAAGGGCGACGCCCTGGTGCCGGCGATTTCTGCCGCATCGATTCTGGCCAAGGTCTACCGCGACCGCTGGTGCGACGAGTTTCATCTGGCCTACCCGCAGTACGGTTTTGCAGGGCACAAGGGCTACGGCACGGCCGCTCATCTGGCAGCGCTGCGCGAGCACGGCGCCTGCCCGCAGCACCGCAAGTCGTTTGCGCCAGTGGCAGAGGTGCTGCGGTGACTTCTCCCATCGTGCCGGCCACCCCGTCCAGCGCCGCGACGTACATCAGCTCGCGGGACAATCCGCTGGTCAAGGATTTGCGCAAGCTGTCACACGACAGCACCGCATACCGCAAGCAGGGGCGTGTCTGGCTGGAGGGCGACCACCTGTGCCGGGCGGCACTGGCCCGTGGCCTGAAGCCGGCCATGGCGGTGTATGCCGAATCCTGGTGGCCACAGGCCAGAACCGAATGGGTCCAGTCGGCGGGCAAAAACATGGTGCTGGCCGATGGGTTGATGGCCGACATCAGCAGCCTCGAGTCGCCCGGCCACATGGGCTTTGTGCTCGATTTGCCCGCGGCGCCGGCCCTGCAGCCGCAGGTCGCTTCAGTGATTCTGGACCGCGTGCAGGACGCCGGCAATGTCGGCTCCATCCTGCGCAGTGCGGCTGCCTTCGGGTTTGGCCAGGTCATCGCCCTCAAGGGCACGGCTGCGCTCTGGTCACCCAAGGTGCTGCGCGCCGGCATGGGCGCCCACTTTGCCCTGCAACTGGTGGAGGGCGTGGAGCCCGAGGCGCTGGCGGCCCTGACGGTGCCCATCGTCGTCACGAGCTCGCACCACGGCAGCTTGTTGCACCAGCAAAAACTGCCCATGCCCTGCGCCTGGGCCATGGGCCACGAGGGGCAGGGCGTCAGCGACGACCTGATGGCAAGAGCCGCGCTCAAAGTCCGCATCGACCAGCCGGGCGGTGAGGAGTCGCTCAATGTGGCGGCGGCGGCGGCGATCTGCCTCTACGCGAGTTCACTCGCGCTACGAGGGAGCTGACGAATTGGCGTTGACTGGAAGAATCCTTCGACAGGCTCAGCACGAACGGAATTCAGTGGGCTCCCATTAAGAGCCTGTCTTCACCAGCGGAGCCGTGGAACCGGCTTAGCCGGGCCACAGGCGGGCGGCCCCCTCGGGGGGCAGGGAGCGACACGCAGTGCGCGACCGTGGGGGCGATATATAATCAGGGGCTTTCCAAAACACAGCCTCGCCCGAGCGCACACAAAGCAAACACCCTCATAAAGCAGCCTGCAGGAGTCTCGATCGAGATGATCTCTGTGCACGCTTGGGCGAACCGTAACCAACCCGGAGAACCCAGTGCTTTTGTCTCTCAAGGGAAATACCCCTCCCGCCATCCTGGCGCTCGCAGACGGCACGGTCTTTATCGGCAATTCCATTGGAGCCCCCGGTTCCACCGTCGGTGAGGTGGTGTTCAACACCGCCATGACCGGCTACCAGGAGATCCTCACGGATCCCAGCTACTGCCAGCAGATCGTCACGCTCACTTACCCGCACATCGGAAACTACGGCGTCAATGCCGAAGACATCGAGGCCGACAAGGTTCACGCCGCCGGCCTGATCATCAAGGATCTGCCGCTCCTGGCATCCAACTTCCGCCAGTCGATGAGTCTGTCGGACTACCTGATCCGCGAAAAAACGGTCGCGATTGCCGGCATCGACACCCGCCAGCTCACCCGCCACCTGCGAACGAAGGGTGCCCAGAACGGCTGCATCCTTGCGCTGGCCGCTGGCGAGGCCGTGAGTCCTTCAGCCATCGACAAGGCCATTGCCGCCGCGAAGGCCGCGCCCAGCATGGCCGGGCTCGATCTGGCCAGGGTCGTGTCGGTCCAGCAGACCTACGAGTGGACGCAGACCGAGTGGAAGCTTGGCTCGGGCTACGGTGTGCAGATCACCCCGAAGTTCCACGTCGTGGCGTTCGACTTCGGCGTCAAGAAAAACATCCTGCGCATGATGGCCGAGCGCGGCGCGCGCATCACCGTCGTGCCTGCGCAAACGCCGGCGGCCGATGTGCTCAGGCTCAAGCCGGACGGCATCTTTCTCTCCAACGGCCCCGGTGACCCGCAGCCTTGCGACTACGCGATAGCCGCCGTGCAGGAACTCATCGAGACCGGCATACCGACCTTCGGCATCTGTCTGGGCCACCAGATCATGGCGCTGGCCAGCGGTGCGAAAACATTCAAGATGAAGTTCGGCCACCATGGTGCCAACCACCCGGTGAAGGATCTCGACAACGGCCGCGTCAGCATCACCAGCCAGAACCACGGTTTTGCGGTGGACGAGAAGACGCTGCCCACCAACCTGCGCGCGACACACATCAGTCTGTTCGATGGCACCTTGCAGGGCCTGGCCCGTACCGACAAGCCGGCGTTCTGCTTCCAGGGTCACCCGGAAGCGTCGCCTGGCCCGCACGACATTTCATACTTGTTTGACCGTTTCACCGCGCTGATGGAACAGGCTGGGGAGAAGAAGAATGCCTAAGCGCACAGACATTAAAAGCGTCCTCATCATCGGCGCAGGCCCCATCATCATCGGCCAGGCCTGCGAGTTCGACTACTCGGGCGTGCAAGCCTGCAAGGCGCTGCGTGAGGAGGGCTATAAGGTCATCCTGATCAACAGCAACCCGGCCACGATCATGACCGACCCGGCCACGGCCGATGTGACCTACATCGAGCCCATCACCTGGCAGACGGTCGAGAAAATCATCGCCAAGGAAAAGCCTGACGCGATTTTGCCGACCATGGGCGGGCAGACCGCGCTGAACTGCGCGCTGGACCTCTGGCACAACGGTGTGCTCGAAAAATACAAGGTCGAGCTGATCGGCGCCAAGCCCGAAGCCATCGACAAGGCCGAAGACCGCCTGAAGTTCAAGGACGCGATGACCAAGATCGGCCTGGGCTCAGCCCGCTCCGGCATTGCGCACAGCATGGACGAAGCCTGGGCCGTGCAGAAGACGGTGGGCTTTCCGACGGTCATCCGCCCCAGCTTCACCCTGGGCGGCACGGGCGGCGGCATTGCCTACAACTCCGAGGAGTTCGAGGTCATCTGCAAGCGTGGCCTCGAAGCGTCGCCCACCAACGAACTGCTGATCGAAGAGTCGCTGCTCGGCTGGAAAGAGTACGAGATGGAGGTGGTGCGCGACACCGCCGACAACTGCATCATCGTCTGCTCGATTGAGAACCTGGACCCGATGGGCGTGCACACCGGCGACTCCATCACCGTGGCGCCCGCCCAGACGCTGACCGACAAGGAATACCAGATCTTGCGCAATGCCTCGCTGGCGGTGCTGCGCGAGATCGGTGTCGACACCGGCGGCTCCAATGTGCAGTTCTCCATCAACCCGGTCGATGGCCGCATGGTGGTGATCGAGATGAATCCGCGGGTGTCGCGTTCTTCGGCACTGGCGTCCAAGGCCACGGGCTTCCCGATCGCCAAGGTGGCTGCCAAGCTGGCCGTGGGCTACACCCTCGACGAATTGCGCAACGAAATCACCGGCGGTGCCACGCCCGCGAGTTTCGAGCCCAGCATCGACTATGTCGTCACCAAGATTCCGCGCTTTGCCTTCGAGAAGTTCCCGACGGCCGATTCGCGCCTGACCACGCAGATGAAGTCGGTCGGCGAGGTGATGGCCATGGGCCGCACCTTCCAGGAGTCCTTCCAGAAAGCGCTGCGCGGCCTGGAAGTGGGCGTGGACGGCATGAACGAGAAGACGCAGGACCGCGAGGTGCTGGAGAAAGAGCTCGGCGCCCCCGGCCCTGACCGCATCTGGTACGTGGGCGATGCCTTCGCCCAGGGCATGAGCGTGGACGAGGTATTTGCGCTGACGAAAATCGACCCCTGGTTCCTGGTGCAGATCGAGCAGATCGTGAAGATCGAGCTGGAGCTGGAAACGACCTCGCTCGACAAGATCGACGCCGCCACGCTGCGCGCACTGAAGCAAAAAGGCTTTTCGGACCGCCGCCTGGCCAAGCAGCTCAAAACCACAGACACCGCCATCCGCAATAAGCGCAAGGAACTCGGTGTACGGCCGGTGTACAAGCGGGTGGACACCTGCGCGGCCGAGTTCGCCACCAACACAGCCTACATGTACTCGACCTACGAGGCCGAAGGCAGCGAGTGCGAAGCCGCGCCCACCGACAAGAAAAAAATCATGGTGCTGGGTGGTGGCCCGAACCGGATCGGGCAGGGCATCGAGTTTGACTACTGCTGCGTGCATGCCGCGCTGGCCATGCGCGAAGACGGTTACGAAACCATCATGGTCAACTGCAACCCCGAGACCGTCTCGACCGACTACGACACCAGTGACCGCCTGTACTTCGAGCCGCTCACGCTCGAAGACGTGCTGGAAATCGTCGACAAGGAAAAGCCGCTCGGCGTCATCGTGCAGTACGGCGGGCAGACCCCGCTGAAGCTGGCGCTGGGCCTGGAAGCCAACGGCGTGCCCATCATTGGCACCTCACCCGACATGATTGACGCGGCCGAAGACCGCGAGCGCTTCCAGAAACTGCTGCATGCGCTGGAACTGCGCCAGCCGCCCAACGCGACGGCCCGCACCGAGCCCGAGGCGCTGGAGAAGGCCGCGGCCCTGGGCTACCCGCTGGTGGTGCGCCCCAGCTATGTGCTGGGTGGCCGCGCGATGGAAATCGTGCACGAGCAGCGCGATCTGGAGCGCTACATGCGCGAAGCCGTCAAGGTCAGCCATGATTCGCCGGTTCTGCTGGACCGCTTCCTGAACGACGCCATCGAGTGCGATGTGGATTGCATCCGCGACTCGGCTGGCCAGACCTTCATCGGCGGCGTCATGGAGCACATCGAGCAGGCCGGCGTGCACAGCGGCGACTCGGCCTGCTCGCTGCCGCCGTACTCCCTCAGTGCGGCGACGGTGGACGAGATCAAGCGCCAGACGGCCGCCATGGCCGAGGCCCTGAATGTGGTGGGCCTGATGAACGTGCAGTTCGCCATCCAGAACATTGACGGCAAGGACGTGATCTACGTGCTCGAGGTCAACCCGCGCGCATCGCGCACAGTGCCTTTTGTCAGCAAGGCCACCGGCATCCAGCTCGCCAAGGTGGCAGCGCGCTGCATGGTGGGCCAGTCACTGGCGTCGCAAGGCATCGCGGCAGAAGTCACGCCGCCTTACTTCAGCGTCAAGGAAGCGGTGTTCCCCTTCGTCAAATTCCCTGGTGTGGACACGATTCTTGGCCCCGAGATGAAATCCACCGGCGAGGTGATGGGCGTTGGCAAGACATTCGGCGAGGCCTTTGTGAAGTCGCAGCTCGGCGCCGGCACGAAATTGCCGACCTCGGGCAAGGTGTTCCTCACGGTGAAGAACAACGACAAGCCCCGCGCTGTGGAGGTGGCGCGCAAGCTGGTCGCCATGAACTTCGATCTGGTGGCCACCAAGGGTACGGCAGCAGCCATCCAGGCCGCTGGCGTGCCGTGTGCGGTGGTCAACAAGGTCACGGAAGGGCGTCCGCACGTGGTGGACATGATCAAGAACGAGGAAATCGCGCTGGTCATCAACACCGTGGAAGAGCGTCGTAATGCGATTGCCGACTCGCGGCAGATTCGCACATCCGCCTTGCTGGCGCGCGTGACGACCTACACCACCATCGCAGGCGCCGAGGCGGCCGTCGAGGGCATGAAGTACCTCGACAACCTGCCGGTGTATTCCGTCCAGGAACTCCACGCACAGCTGGGTTGAATCGAAGATCAGCCGCAGGACCCCGGCTCTCCGTCAGCCACCCGGATCCACCGGGTGGTTTTGCATTAAACTTCAAGCCGATTACATATTCCGCCGCCAGGTGACTGGTGGCGGTTTCGCTTTTGCAGGAGCAAAAATCAAATGGCAACCCTTCCGATCACCAAACGCGGCGCTGAAAAGCTCAAGGCAGAGCTGCACCAGCTCAAGACGGTGGACCGCCCGTGGGTCATCAACTCCATTTCAGAGGCGCGTGCCCAGGGCGACCTGAGCGAGAACGCCGAATACGACGCCGCCAAGGACCGCCAGGGCTTCATTGAAGGGCGCATCCAGGAAATCGAGGGCAAGCTGTCAGCGGCCCAGATCATCGACCCGGCTGGCCTCGACGCGGGCGGCAAGGTCGTGTTCGGCTCCACGATCAATTTGCAGGACGAAGACTCCGGCGACGATGTGACCTACCAGATCGTCGGGGAGGACGAAGCCGACATCAAGCATGGGCGGGTGAACATCAGCTCGCCCATTGCCCGCGCACTCATTGGCAAGGACGAAGGCGACACGGTGTCGGTGCAGACACCGGGCGGCGTGAAGCGCTACGAAATCGTCAAGGTCTCCTACATCTGAGCACACCGGCCAGCTGATCTCTTCTCCTGTCAGTGTCCTGATGACTTCCACCCGGCAGCGTTTGTGCATGGTGATCGCGGCCCTGTGGTGGGGCAGCCTCACCGCGCTGGGGTTTCTGGTCGTGCCGATGCTGTTTGTGCATCTTGGCAGTCCCGCTGCCGCAGGCGCCATGGCCGCCAGGCTCTTCACCGCACAGACCTGGCTCAGCGTGGCGTGCACCATGCTGCTGCTGACAGCCTTCAACCGCAAGGACGGGCCGGCGCATTCGGCCTGGGTGGTGGCCGCCATGAAGCTGGTGGTGGCCGGTTTGCTGCTGGCCCTGCTGGTGGAGTTTGGCGTGTCGCCCCGCATCGTGACTGCGCGTGCTCAAGGAGGCAACCTCAGGCTCTGGCATGGCCTGGGCAGTGCGATGTATCTGGCGCAATGGCTGTGCGCCAGCTTCAGCCTGTGGCGCCTGACGCGCGCAGACCCGGCAACCGAACAGGTCTAGAGGCGCTCGGCCGCTTCGAGCGTGTTGACCAGCAGCATGGTGATGGTCATCGGGCCCACGCCGCCCGGCACCGGCGTGATGTAGCCCGCCACCTCGCTCACGCCGGCAAAGTCCACGTCGCCACACAATTTGCCTTCGTCGTTGCGGTTCATCCCGACGTCGATCACCACCGCCCCTGGCTTGACCATGTCGGCCGTCAGCACCTTGCGCTTGCCCACCGCAGCCACCACCACATCGGCCTGCAGCGTCAGGGCCTTGAGGTCGGCAGTTCCGCTGTGGCAGATGGTGACGGTGGCGTTCTTTTGCAGCAGCATCAGCGCCATGGGCTTGCCCACGATGTTGCTGCGCCCGATCACCACCGCATGCTTGCCCTTGAGTTCATAACCGATGCTCTCCAGCATCTTCATGCAGCCGTAAGGCGTGCAGGGCCAGAAGCCGGGTTGGCCGACCATCAGCGCGCCGGCACTGGCGACGTGAAAGCCGTCCACGTCCTTGGCCGGGGAAATCGCCTCGATGACTTTGTGCGCGTCGATGTGTGAGGGCAGCGGCAGCTGGACCAGGATGCCGTGGATCGCCGGGTCCTTGTTCAGCGCGTCGACACGGGCCAGCAGATCGGCCTCGCTGAGGGTTGCCGGATACTGCTCCAGCACGGAGTGCAGGCCGTTGTCCTGGCAGGCCTTGACCTTGTTGCGCACATACACCTGGCTGGCCGGGTTGTCGCCCACCAGCACCACCGCCAGGCCAGGCGTCACGCCGCGGGCACGCAGGGCGGCGGCGCGTGTGGCGACTTCAGCGCGCAGTTGTTTGGAGAGGGCGTTGCCGTCAATCAGTTGGGCGCTCATTTTTGAATCGGTTTCTCAAGTAAAAACGCCCGCTGGTCCAATCAATACGGGCGTGAGACGCGGCCGCAAGGGCCGCGGAAGGGCGGGGCTCAGACCTTGGGTGCGTTGGACCCCAGGGCAATTTTGAGCAGATCGGCCACCGTGTTGGCGTTGAGCTTTTCCATGATGTTGGCGCGATGCGCTTCCACCGTCTTGATGCTGATGCCCAGATCGTCGGCGATCTGCTTGTTCAGGCGCCCGGCGACGATGCGTTCCAGCACCTGCGCCTCGCGCGAGGTGAGCTTGGCCAGCAAGGCGTCGCGGCTGGCGGACTGCTGGTGGCCTGCGAAGGCATCCTTGGCCTGCTCCAGCATGCGCTCCACCAGGTTGACCAGTGCGTCTTCCTGGAAGGGCTTCTGGATGAAATCCATCGCGCCCTTTTTCATGGTGTTGACCGCCATGGGCACGTCGCCGTGGCCGGTGATGAACACAATGGGAAGGGGTGACTTGCGCTCGACCAGGCGGTCCTGCAGCTCGAGGCCGGTCATGCCGCCCATGCGGATGTCGACGATCAGGCAGGCGACTTCGCGGGGGTCATAGCGGGAGAGAAAGGTCTCGGCCGAGTCGTAGCAGCGCACCCGGTAGTCCTTGCCTTCGAGCAGCCATTGCAGTGAGTCGCGCACGCCTTCGTCATCGTCAACGACGTAGACCGTGCCTTTTTTGGGGATCAAACTCATGCCAAACCTTTTCAGTGAATTTCTTCGTCTCGAATTTTCGTTTTTGTCAGCAGTGTGGTCCTGCCTTGTCTCTTTGATTGAATCAATGAATGCGTGCGTCCCTGGTGGCTGCGCCGTCTGCGGCCGGCGCCGATGACAGCAGGGGCGTCACCGGCAGCCAGAAGGTGAACCGGCACCCGACGATCTCCTCGCCATTGTAGAGGTTCTCCGCATCCATCCTGCCCTGGTGGGACTCCACAATGCTGCGGCACAACTTGAGGCCGATGCCCATGCCTTCTGCCTTGGTGGAGTAGAAGGCTTCGTAAAGACGCCCCATCACTTCCGGCGAGAGGCCGCGGCCCGAATCCAGCACCGAAAACTCGACCACGGACTGGTCTTCAATGGTCTTGGGCACCACGCGCAGTTCCACGCTGCGCCGCGCTGCCGGCAGGCGGGCCTGCTCGATGGACTCGGCCGCATTCTTCATCAGGTTGATCAGCACTTGCTCGATCAGGATCGGGTCGACCAGGATGGGCGGCAGGCGCGCTGCGATGTAGTGCGACAGGCGCACATGGTGGCGCCGCAATTCGATGTCGGCCAGCTCTATCGCATTGCTCACGATGGTGGCCACATCCGAGCGGGTCCGGTTGGGCTCGCTGCGCTTCACGAAGGCGCGGATACGCTGGATGATCTGTCCCGCCCGGTGCGCCTGCCTGGCCGTCTTCTCCAGCGCCACCAGCAGGTCTTCGTTGCTGATCTGCTGGGCCTTGATGCGCGACACCATGCCGTTGCAATAGTTATTGATGGCCGTGAGCGGCTGGTTCAGCTCATGCGCCACGCTGGAGGCCATCTCGCCCATGGTGATCAGGCGGCTGGCGGTCTGGGCCCGCTCGGTCTGCAGTGCCGCCTGTTCCTCGGCATGGCGGCGGGGGGTGATGTCGGTGGCGATCACCATCTGCGCCAGGCGGCCATCGACCCAGGTGAGGTAACGCGAGCGCACTTCCAGCCATTTGGCCAGTTCCGGCACAAAGATCTCGGCGTTTTCCGCCAGGGCGTCGGTCAGCGTGTCGGTGGGCAGGCCCGCCAATCCATCCACCGCGTCCATGGCATCCTCACTGGGCGCAGCGGCCGGGACGCCGGCCTGCGCAATCAGGTTCACGTGCCCTGACACCTCGGCTCCGAACCATGCGCGGTAGAGCTTGTTGGCAAACAGCAGTTCCTCGCTGCCCAACGGTGCCACGGACACCGCAGCATCCAGACCTTCCAGCACGGTGGTGAAGCGTTCATAGGAGGCCGACAGTTCCTCGCGAATCCGCTTGGGCTCGGTGATGTCCGTCATCGAGGTCATCCAGCCGGTCTGTTGGCCGCGCGGGTCGATCAGTGGCGAGACATACATGCGGGCATCGAAAATCTGCCCGTTCTTGCGCTGGACGCGCACCTCGAAACCGCCCGGTGGCGTGCGGCCGTGCAGTTCGTCGTCCAGCCGCGCCATCAGGGTGTCGATTTCGGATTCGGGCCAATGGGGAAAAGGTGGTGTCTGTCCCACCAGCTCGGCTTCGGTGAGGCCGGTCATCTGGCAGAAAGCCGGGTTCACATAGGTGATGCGACCCTGCAGGTCCAGCGCACGCATGCCGGTCAGCATGGAGTTTTCCATCGCACGACGGAAATTGGTCTCGGATATCAGGGCCTGCTGCGCCTGGACGCGGCGGCGCGTGTGGCGCCAGGTTCCCAGCAGCATCCACACGGTGAGCGCGCTCAGGGCGCTGACCAGCCAGAAGAAGCCGCTGCCCACCACGCCCAGCGACGCACGATACCCTTCGGCGCGAATCAGCAGGCCATTGCCCACGGGGGACACGGGAATCTCGTACTCGGCGGCGGCGTCGGACCAGGGCAGCAGGCGCGCGACGCGGTTGCGCGGCGGCGGCATGCTACCGGCCAGCACTTCGTTCTTGTCGGTCACCAGTGTCACGGCGTATTTGGCAGCCACTTCCGTGGGTACGCCAAAGCGCAGAAGCCCGTCGATGGAGTATTCGCCCATGATGACGCCGGCAAACTTGCCCTGGTCGTCCAGTGGCACCTGCAGTTGCAGGGTCGGGGTTTTGTAGTCGCTCGATTCCCTGGCCACCAGTGGTCTGGAATACACCGGCTGGCGCAGGTCGCGTGCCAGCTCGTAGGTGCCGTCGGTTTCGCCGGTCTTGAGCGTGTCGCCGGCGCTGCGGAGCTGGCCCGCGTTGGCACTGGGGGACGCATAGGCCACGATCACACGCCGCTTGCTGTCCACCCAGGTCACGGCCATCAGCTCCGGGTACTGGTTCACGAGCGACTCGGCCTGGGATATGAATTCCTCGCGGTCCACCTCCTTGTTGGAGACGTCCCGGCCAATCCGCATCAACTGCTCCTGCCGCTCCAGCAGCCGAAGACGCAGCCGCTGCTGGGCGTACTCGACGTCGCGCTTGACGGCCTGCTGCTCGCGGTCGATCTCTTCGATGCGCAGGTAACCAAAGGCGGCAATCACCGCCGCGAGGAAGAGCGCCACGGCAGCCAGTGGGCCCAGCGTGATGAAGCGGTCCTGCCGCGAGGGCGATTGCTTGCGCCACCAGCGGCGCCACAGGGCCAGTGGGGCCGGGCTGGTGGTGGTCTGGGAGGGCGGGGTGTCTTGCTGGGCCATGTGAATCCGGAGGGGAGATGCAGTTTAAGGTCAGAAGCATTTGCTGCGCCTGGAGCCCCGTGTTTTTCAACGGTCTTGTGTGGCCTTGGGTGGTGGCGGAGTGCGGGTCTTGAATGATTGTGTGCAATCTTTTTATTTCTTAATATGAAATGAATAAGCACGATTTGAAATTATGAAAATATTATGAGAAACTAGGGACTTGAATCTAATTTGGGTTTACAACACGTGAACGCACCTTAGGCAACGGCTCTGCAAGTGGCCCGACAAGAGGTCGCTGCGCAGGGAGAACAAGCTTTACAAGCATCAAGCAGGAGACAAACGCATGGCTGCGAATCCCGATCAGACTGGCACGGACAACTTGCGTGCCGCCGCCAACGAGGCGCTGGACAAAGACACCCAGGAAACCCGCGAATGGATGGACGCGCTGTCGGCCGTCATTGAAAGCGAGGGCCCGGAGCGCGCCCATTTCCTGCTGGAGCAGCTTCTTGAACATGCCCGCCAGAAAAGCATCGACATGCCTTTCTCGGCCAATACCGGCTACGTCAACACCATTGAAGCCGACCAGGAGGAGCGTTCCCCCGGCAACCTCGAGATCGAGGAACGCCTGCGCGCCTACATGCGCTGGAACGCCATGGCCATGGTGGTCAAGGCCAACCGCCTGCACCCGGTGGATGGTGGTGACCTCGGCGGGCACATTGGCTCGTTTGCTTCCTTGGCCAGCCTGTTCGGTGCAGGGTTCAATCACTTCTGGCATGCTGAAAGCGAGAACCACGGCGGCGACTGCCTCTACATCCAGGGCCATGTGTCGCCCGGCGTGTACGCCCGTGCCTACCTGGAAGGCCGCCTGACCGAAGAGCAACTGCTCAACTTCCGCCAGGAAGTCGATGGCAAGGGCCTGTCGAGCTATCCGCATCCCAAGCTGATGCCCAATTTCTGGCAGTTCCCCACGGTGTCCATGGGTCTGGGCCCGCTGATGGCCATCTACCAGGCGCGCTTCCTCAAATACCTGCATGCCCGCGGCATTGCCAACACCGAAAACCGCAAGGTCTGGGTCTTCTGTGGCGACGGCGAGATGGACGAGGTCGAGTCCATGGGCGCGATCGGCCTGGCGGCCCGCGAAAATCTCGACAACCTGGTCTTCGTCATCAACTGCAACCTGCAGCGCCTGGACGGCCCGGTACGCGGCAACGGCAAGATCATCCAGGAGCTGGAGGGTGAATTCCGCGGTGCCGGCTGGAACGTGATCAAGCTGATCTGGGGCAGCAACTGGGACCCTCTGCTGGCCCGCGACAAGGACGGCGCGCTGCGCAAGGTCATGATGGACACCGTCGACGGTGACTACCAGGCCATGAAGGCCAACGACGGCGCCTACGTTCGCAAGCATTTCTTCGGCCAGAACCCCAAGACGCTGGAGATGGTCGCCAAGATGAGCGACGACGACATCTTCAACCTGCGCCGCGGCGGACACGACTCGCAAAAGGTCTATGCCGCCTTCCATGCTGCGGTGAATCACAAGGGCCAGCCTACCGTGCTGCTGATCAAGACCGTCAAGGGTTTTGGCATGGGCAAGATCGGTGAGGGCAAGAACACCGTGCACCAAACCAAGAAGCTCACCGACGAGGACATCAAGATCTTCCGCGACCGCTTCAACATCCCCATCCCCGACAGCCAGCTGGCCGAGCTGCCGTTTTACAAGCCCGCTGACGACACGCCCGAGATGCGTTACCTGCACGAGCGCCGCAAGGCCCTGGGCGGTTACCTGCCGCACCGCCGCGTCAAGGCCGACGAGCAATTCACCGTGCCTTCGCTGGACACCTTCAAGGCCGTGATGGAGCCTACGGCCGAAGGCCGCGAGATTTCCACCACGCAGGCCTATGTGCGCTTCCTTACGCAGCTGCTGCGCGACCAGGCGCTCGGCCCGCGCGTCGTGCCTATCCTGGTGGACGAGGCCCGCACTTTCGGCATGGAAGGGTTGTTCCGCCAGATCGGCATCTACAACCCGGGTGGCCAGCAATACACGCCCGTCGATAAAGACCAGGTGATGTATTACAAGGAAGACGTCAAGGGCCAGATTCTGCAGGAAGGGATCAATGAAGCCGGTGGCATGAGCAGCTGGATTGCGGCGGCTACTTCGTACAGCACCAATAACCGCATCATGGTGCCCTTCTATGTGTATTACTCGATGTTCGGCTTCCAGCGTATTGGCGACCTGGCCTGGGCGGCGGGTGACATGCAGGCGCGTGGCTTCCTGCTGGGCGGTACTTCCGGGCGCACCACGCTCAATGGTGAAGGCCTGCAGCACGAAGACGGCCACAGCCACATTCTGGCCGGCACCATCCCGAACTGCATTTCCTACGACCCGACCTTTGCACACGAAGTCGGCGTGATCCTGCACCACGGCCTCAAGCGCATGGTTGAGAAGCAGGACAACGTGTACTTCTACATCACCCTGCTGAATGAAAACTACCCGATGCCAGGCCTCAAGCCCGGCACCGAAGAGCAGATCATCAAGGGCATGTACCTCTGCAATGAAAGCGCCAGCGTACCGGCGAAGGGCACCCCTTCACCACGCGTGCAGTTGCTGGGTTCCGGCACCATCCTGCGCGAATCGATTGCCGCCCAGGAACTGCTCGAGAAAGAGTGGGGCGTCGCGGCCGACGTCTGGAGCTGCCCGAGCTTCAACGAACTGGCCCGCGACGGCCAGGACGCCGAGCGCTGGAGCCTGCTGCACCCGACCGACAAGGCACGTGTGCCGTTTGTGGCTCAGCAGCTGGAAAAGCACGCCGGCCCGGTGGTCGCGTCGACCGACTACATGAAGGCTTACGCCGAGCAGATCCGGCCGTTCATTCCCAAGGGCAGGACCTACAAGGTGCTGGGTACCGACGGCTTTGGCCGCAGTGATTTCCGCAGCAAGCTGCGCGAGCACTTCGAGGTCAACCGCCACTACATTGTGGTGGCTGCACTCAAGGCCTTGAGCGAAGAGGGCACCGTGCCAGTGGCCAAGGTGGCCGAGGCGATCAAGAAGTACGGCATCAGTGTCGACAAAATCAATCCTCTGTACGCCTGATACCGACCTGGAGACAAAGAACATGGCAACCGTAGAAATTCAGGTCCCCGACATTGGCGACTTCGATGAAGTCACCGTGATTGAACTGCTGGTCAAACCCGGCGACACCGTCAAGGCCGAGCAGTCGCTCATTACTGTGGAGTCCGACAAGGCGTCGATGGAGATTCCTTCCAGCCACGCCGGCGTGGTGAAGGCGCTCAAGGTCAAGCTGGACGACAAGGTCAAGCAGGGCTCGGTGGTGCTGACGCTGGAGGTGGAGGGCGCGGCCGCTGCCGGCGCGGCGGCACCCGCAGCCGCTCCTGCTGCGCCGGCCGCCACACCTGCACCTGCACCTGCACCTGCACCCTCTGCAGCCCCTGCGCCTGCAGCGGCCGTCACATCCGGCCCTGTGGAAGTGCATGTTCCCGACATCGGCGATTTCAAGGACGTGTCGGTGATCGAAGTGCTGGTCAAGGTGGGCGACACCATCAAGGCCGAGCAGTCGCTCATCACGGTCGAGTCTGACAAGGCCTCGATGGAAATTCCGTCGTCTGCAGCTGGCGTGCTCAAGGAGCTCAAGGTCAAGCTGGGCGACACCGTCAACATCGGTGATCTGCTGGCCATCCTTGAAGGGTCGGCAGCGGCTGCCGCACCGGTTGCAGCTCAGGTTGCGGCACCGGCTGCCGCGCCAGCGCCTGCAGCCGCTTCATCGCCGGCACCGGCGCCTTCGGCCGCTGCACCAGCAGCAGCGCCTGCGCACGACCCGACCGTGGCCCCCCAGGGCAACCTCCCGCATGCGTCGCCCTCGGTCCGCAAGTTCGCCCGCGAACTCGGCGTGCCGCTGGCTGAACTCAAGGGCAGCGGCCCCAAAGGCCGCATCACCCAGGACGACGTGCAGGCCTTCACCAAGGCCGTGATGGCGGGCGACACACGCACCCAGGCGCAGGTTGCCAAAGGCCCGGCGGCGGTGTCGGGCGGCGGCGCGGGTCTGGACCTGCTGCCGTGGCCCAAGGTCGACTTCAGCAAGTTCGGCCCCATCGAGCGCAAGGAGATGGGGCGCATCAAGAAGATCAGCGGCGCCAACCTGCTGCGCAATGCGATCATGATTCCGGCCGTCACCAACCACGACGATGCCGACATCACCGATCTGGAAGCCTTCCGCGTGTCCACCAACAAGGAAAACGAGAAGTCCGGCGTCAAGGTCACCATGCTGGCCTTCCTGATCAAGGCCTGTGTGGCCGCGCTCAAGAAATTCCCTGAGTTCAACAGCTCGCTGGACGGTGATGCCCTGATCTACAAACAGTACTTCCATATCGGCTTTGCGGCCGACACGCCCAACGGGCTGGTGGTGCCGGTGATCAAGGACGCCGACAAGAAGGGCGTGCTGCAGATCAGCCAGGAAATGGGCGAACTCGCCAAGAAGGCGCGCGACGGCAAGCTGGGTCCGGCCGACATGAGCGGTGCCTGCTTCACCATCTCCAGCCTGGGCGGCATTGGCGGGCGCTACTTCACACCCATCATCAATGCGCCCGAGGTCGCCATTCTGGGCGTCTGCAAGAGCCAGATGGAGCCGGTGTGGGATGGCAAGGCCTTCCAGCCGCGCCTCATGCTGCCGCTGTCGCTGACCTGGGACCACCGCGTGATCGACGGCGCCGCTGCGGCCCGCTTCAACGCTTACCTCGGCCAGATCCTGGCGGACTTCCGCCGAGTTCTGCTTTGAGGCCTGAGGCCAGCCAATGACAACGCTTGTCGTCGTCAAGAAAGCCGGGCAGGTGGCCATCGCAGCCGACACGCTGGTGACCTTCGGGGACACCAGCCTGTCGCACCGCTATGAAGCCAACGGGAAGATCTTCAAGGTCGACACGCCAGCCGGCATCAGCTATGTCGGCATGGCCGGTACGGTGGCGCATTTTCCGGTGCTTCGCCTGGCCATGGCCGCCTTGCCGAAGGAGCAGCTCAGGCTGGGTTCGCGCGACGAGGTGTTTGAAACCTTCATCAAGCTGCACCCGCTGCTCAAGGAGTCGTTTTTCCTGCAGACCAAGGAAGACGACAACGACCCTTACGAGTCCAGCCAGTTCACCGTGGTCATCGCCAACGCCAGCGGCATTTATGGCCTCTACAGCTACCGCGAAGTGTTCGAGTTCAAGGAGTTCTGGGGCATCGGCTCCGGCCGCAGCTTTGCGCTGGGTGCCATGCATGCCGTCTGGAACACTGCCAAAACGGCGCGCGAAGTCGCGATGGCCGGCATGAATGCCGGTTGCGAGTTCGACAAGAACACCGCGGGACCGGTCGAGATATTCACCCTCAAATTGAAAGCCTCCAAATGAGTGCATCTTCCCTCGTCGATATTCTGGTGCCGGACATCGGTGACTTTGACGAAGTGACCGTGATCGAAGTGCTGGTCAAGCCCGGCGACACCATCAAGGCCGAGCAGAGCCTGATCACCGTCGAAAGCGACAAGGCTTCGATGGAAATCCCGGCGTCGCAAGCGGGCGTGGTCAAGGACCTTCGCGTCAAGCTGGGCGACAAGGTCAAACAAGGCTCTCTCGTACTTGTGCTTGAAAGCACAAGCGCGAGCTCCTTGTCAGGTGCAATGGGCTCTCCCTCTCCCCAACCCTCCCCCCAGGGGGAGGGAGCCAAACCAGCGGTCGTTTCCAACGCCCCAGCGCCCGCATTGCCGACACCCGCCGCCGCGAGCTTTGCCGGCACCGCTGATCTCGACTGCGACGTTCTGGTGCTGGGCGCTGGCCCCGGTGGGTATTCGGCTGCCTTCCGCGCGGCCGATCTGGGCCTGAAGGTGGTACTGGTCGAGCGCTACGCCACACTGGGCGGTGTCTGCCTGAACGTGGGGTGCATCCCCTCCAAGGCCTTGCTGCACGTGGCGGCCGTGATGGACGAAGTCAAGCACTTCGACAGCCTGGGCGTGAGCTTTGGCGAGCCCACGCTCGACATCAACAAGCTGCGCACCCACAAGGAAAAAGTCGTCGGTAAGCTGACGGGCGGTCTGACCGCCATGGCCAAGATGCGCAAGGTGACTGTGGTGCGGGGTCTGGGCCAGTTTGTCGGTGCCCATCACCTGCAGGTGGAAGAGACCACCGGCAGTGCCCAGGAAAAATCGGGCAAGAAGCAGACCATCGCCTTCAAGAACTGCATCATTGCGGCCGGCTCGCAGGCCGTGCGCCTGCCTTTCATGCCAGACGATCCGCGCGTGGTGGACTCCACCGGCGCACTGGGCCTGAAGGAAGTGCCCAAGCGCATGCTGATCCTTGGCGGCGGCATCATTGGCCTCGAGATGGGCACGGTGTACTCCACGCTGGGTGCACGCCTCGATGTGGTCGAGATGATGGACGGCCTGATGCAGGGCGCCGACCGCGACCTGGTGAAGGTCTGGCAAAAGATGAATGCCCCGCGTTTTGACAACATCATGCTCAAGACCAAGACCGTGGGCGCCAAGGCCACCAAGGCGGGTATTGAAGTGACGTTCGAAGGCGAGGGCGCCCCCGCACCGCAGACCTATGACCTGGTTCTGCAGGCCGTGGGCCGCACGCCCAACGGCAAGAAGCTGGCCGCCGACAAGGCGGGCATCAGCGTGACGGACCGCGGCTTCATCCCGGTCGATATCCAGATGCGCACCAACGTGCCGCACATCTTCGCCATCGGCGACATCGTGGGCCAGCCCATGCTGGCCCACAAGGCGGTGCATGAGGCCCATGTGGCCGCCGAGGTGATTGCCGGTGAATTGCAGGGCAACAAGGAACTGGCCAGCGCCGCCTTCAACGCCCGGGTGATTCCGAGCGTGGCCTATACCGACCCTGAAATCGCCTGGGTCGGCCTGACCGAAGACCAGGCCAAGGCGCAAGGCATCAAGGTCAAAAAGGGCCTGTTCCCCTGGACGGCCTCTGGCCGCGCCATCGCCAATGGCCGCGACGAAGGCTTCACCAAGCTGCTGTTCGATGACTCACCCGAGGCCCATGGCCACGGCAAGATCCTCGGCGGCGGCATCGTCGGCACGCACGCTGGCGACATGATTGGCGAGGTCGCACTGGCCATCGAGATGGGCGCAGACGCGGTTGATATCGGCAAGACCATCCATCCGCACCCCACGCTTGGCGAAAGCATCGGCATGGCGGCAGAGGTGGCACACGGCAGCTGCACCGATTTGCCGCCGGCGCGGAAGTAATCGCTCTGCTGTTTCGGGCCGAGCCTTCAGTGTGGGGGTGGTGACTCGGCTGAGATTGGAGGTCCGGATTGCTGCCGCCGCCAGCTGGCGGGTGGCACACCGAATTCGCGTCGGAAGGCGCGACTGAACGCGGTGTCGGTGCTGTAACCGACCTCGGCCGCAATCTGGTCCATGCCCATGGCGCTGTGGCGCAGCAGGTTGGCGGCCAATGCCATGCGCCAGTGCGTGAGGTAGCTCATCGGTGCCTGCCCGACAAAGTGGCTGAAGCGCTCGGCCAGCACCGAGCGGGAGGTTCCCGCCTCACGGGCCAGACCCTCCAGCGTCCATGCCTGTTGCGGTCGCTCGTGCATCAGGGCCAGGGCCTTGCCGACCAGTCGATCGCGCAGGCCAGCCAGCCAGCCGGTCTGCTCGGCTGGCAACTGGGCAATGTGGCGGCGCAGGGTTTCGACGAACAGCACCTCCGAAAGCTTGGCCAGCACGCCTTCGCCGCCCGGCCGTGGCGACGCAGCCTCGGCCACGGCGTAGTGAATCGACTGCTCCAGCCAGTCTTTCTCGCCGTCGGTGCGCAGGCTGACGATGAGCATCGGCGGAAGCGCGTTCAATATGGAGCGGCACAGCCGCGGATCGCAGACCAGATAGCCGCAGACAAAGCGGGTGGCTTCACCGCCGCCACCGTACTTCAGCAGATGCGGGCGGCGCTTCAGGATGGCCTGCAGGTCGGTTGGCCCTGCGGGCGCCACACCGAGGGCCGAGGCCATCAGGTGGGCGTCGCCGTGCGGAAAAATGATCACGTCGCCGGCGTTCAGCACCTGCGGCGGGCTGCCCTCAATCTGTACATGGCATTGCCCTTCGGTCAGCAGATGAAACACCACCAGCCGCTCGGCACCGGGGTGCAGGGTCTGCATCACATCGGCCGCCGCCGGTGAGCTGAAGCACCACGGGGCAGTGAAGCGGGCATTGAAGAAAATCGCGCTGCTCAGGCGCACCACCCGCAGCACTTCAGACAATGCGTCCATCTTCAGGCGGACGCGGTGGCGCCGCAGCGTACCTGTGACTGCACGTCGATGGCGCTGCGCAGCGCGTTGGCGACGGGTGAATGCGCGTCGGCCCAGGCCACCAGTTCGGCCAGGGTCTCCGGAGTCTGTCCCTCCGCGTCAATGTCGATGTCGAGATTGATTTCCAGCGGCCCCGCGGGAACCAGTGGGTCCAGGCCCAGCAAGCCACGGGCGTCTGAACGGCTGCTGGCCGTGACCGAAAGCCGCGTCAGGCGAATGCCCAAACGCTCCGCACGCATGGCAATCACCGTTGCTGTGCACGATGCCAGCCCTGCGCGCATCAGCCACCCCGGGGTGGTGTGGGTACCGGTGCCACCCAGAGTGATGGGCATGTCGGTGTTCAACGTGTGCCCCGAAGGGTGGGTCACCTGCATCGCCAGGCCGTCCGTGAGAACGGCCTTTGCCGGCGCATCAGGCTGCAATGCCAGGCCAGGCTTCTGCGCAAAAGCATCTTCGGCGCGTTGCAGAGAGAGGGAGATGGACGAGTCAGACATGTTCGGGACTCCATGGGCGGTGATGCCCTTGATTGTGCTGTGGCTCCCCAGGCTGTGGCAATCCACCACAGTCGCGTGGCAATCGGCCGGACGGTTGGTCAGGCATCCGGGACGCTTGGGCAACCGGATTGGCAACTCGCAGCAACTGCCGGAAGGATGGTCAGTTTTGCCGGTGATTGCGGCAGGAAGCCGCGCTCGTTCTGCAACACACTGCCAGCACATCGCCAGCCGGACGATGAATCCACCTCAAGGAGACTTGCATGTCCAGTGTCATGAATTCCCCAGCGCCTGCAGCGTCAGTCGCTCCTCCTGATCTTGCCGCCGTGAAGCAGAAGCAGCAGGCTGCCTGGTCGTCGGGCGACTATGCAGTGGTGGGCACCACCCTGCAGATCGTCGGCGAAACCCTGTGCGAAGCTGCAGACGTCCTGACCGGCGAATCGGTGCTCGATGTCGCCGCAGGTAACGGCAATGCAACCCTGGCCGCGGCCCGGCGTGGTGCGAAGGTGCTGTCCACCGATTACGTGGGCAGCTTGCTGGAGCGCGGGCGCTCGCGTGCCGAGGCAGAGGGTCTGCCGGTCACTTTCGAGATCGCCGATGCCGAAGCGCTGCCTTACGCCGACGGGCAGTTCGATCTCGTGATCTCCACCTTCGGGGTGATGTTTACACCGCGGCAGGACAAAGCTGCTGCTGAAATGCTGCGGGTGTGTCGCGGGGGCGGGCGCATTGCGCTGGCCAACTGGACGCCAGACGGCTTCATCGGCCAGGTCTTCAAGACCATCGGCAAGCACCTTCCACCGCCGGCTGGCGTGCAGTCGCCTGCGCTGTGGGGAACCGAACCCCACCTGCAGGCCCTGTTCGGCACAGGGGCCAGCGAGATCCGCTGCGAAAAGCGCCAGTTCAATTTCCGCTACCGCTCGGCCCAGCACTGGCTGGAGGTGTTCCGCACCTGGTACGGCCCCGTCCACAAGGCTTTTCTGGCGCTGGGCGACAAAGGCCCCGCCCTGGAGAGCGACCTGCTGGCGTTGCTGGCCCGCTTCAACACCCGGGGCGACACCAGCTTGGTCGTGCCTAGCGATTACCTTGAAATCGTCATCACACGCCGGTGAGGGGTACACCGTGAACATCGCAGAACCATTGCGTCAGCGCCAGTCGGCGCTGCGGGACAGCTACCGCCAGAATCCCGCGCTGGCACTGGTTACCGACCATGCCTCAACCGGCAGCACGGGGCCGCAGGATCCGTTTCACGGTGAGGTGAGGGTGGGTGGCGGGCCGTCGGTCCCGTTCGGCTTTGCGGTGCACGATGCCTTGGGCGGCCCGCACGATGCGCCGTGCCCGGGAGATATTCTGTGCGCGGCCATGGCCAGCTGTCAGGAGTCCAGTCTGCGCATGGTGGCCACCATCCTGCAGGTGGAGATCACAGAGCTGCAGGTGCAGGTACGCGGCGAGCTCGACGTGCGCGGCACGCTGGGCATGGACCCGACGGTGCCGGTCGGCTTTCAGTCGTTTGCCGTCGATGTGCGGCTGCGTGTCGCGCCGTCAACCGATCCGCAGCGCGTGGGGCAGCTCACCCGTGCGGCTGAGCGTTCGTGTGTGGTGATCCAGACGTTAAAGCGGTGTGTGCCGGTCCAGTTGACCTTTGACACGGCTGTACTGTCTGTGGGGTGATATGCAGGGTGGTGGGCACTGGCACTGGCTGACAGGGCCACGTTCTATCCGTACGGCGGGTTATGCCGATCAGGGCGTTTTCGACGTTTCACCGTACATGACATTAATGCGTGCCACGTATTTGGCGACGTTGCCGGTGACGCGACAGCCTTCGTGGACCACAGAGTCGCGGTCAAACCCGTGCCGGAAGAACAGGGCTGAACCCTTGACCGGTGCGACATCCACCCAACTACCGTCTTGGCGGAACAGCCTTGTGTTGCCGCCTTGCACACCGTTGGCAGGACCATTGAGATACAGCAGCATGGTGAGACCTGATCGCAGACCTGGATCCCATTCCTGCATTTGATGCCGGTCGCTACTGAGTCCATAGCCCGGCCAATTGCCGTCTACATGTCGGTTGAAGACGTCGTTGGAATCGTAGCGGTACATGTTCCAGCGCTGACTGAAGCGTGGGTAAAGCGGTGCGCCGCCGACCGACGTTGGCAGCAGGTGGCCGATGCGACTGAAGAGGGGAACCGTGAGGTCTTCGTCTGCCACCCAGTGCACGGATTTGTTCATTCGCATGCCCGGTGGCGTGGAAATTCCCGGGGCTTCGTCGCGGTAGCCCAAGCGCTCAGAAGCCTGCACGATCACGTCGGCTTCGTCCTCCGTAATGACATCGTCGATGGTGAAGGCCAGCAACCCTCCGAGGGGGATGTCGTGGCGCCGGGGTCGCAAGGCAGGCGTGGCAACGGCCGGAAATCGCAGAGCGGGTGCGGGTTGATCGAACGCGTGCACCGGTGTCATGGGCACAACGCCGCCCATGGGCAGGGAGCCGGGCAGATGGGCTACCGCGCGGTGTGCAGGCCAGGAGGCGGATGGGGTCTGCAATATGTTCACCATTGACCGCAGTTGGACATGGACCGCCAGGGCTCTGCAGGCGGCAGGGGGTTACCGCACTGCAGCAACTCGATGGAGATCTGGTCGGGCGATCGCACAAAGGCCATGTAGCCATCACGAGGCGGGCGGTTGATGATCACGCCGTGGGCCTGCAACCGGGCGCAGACGGCATAAATGTCATCCACCGCGTACGCCAAGTGACCGAAATTGCGTGCACCCGACAGCGTTTCCGCTTCCCAGTTGTGGGTAAGTTCCACTTGGGCGCTGCGGTCTCCCGGTGCTGCGAGAAATGCCAGTGTGAAGCGCCCGTCAGGAAAGTCGCGAACACTCAGCAGTTCCAGGCCCAGCGCATCGCGGTAAAAACGAAGTGATGCTTCCAGGTCGCTGACCCGGACCATCGTGTGCAGGTATTTCATTCGCTGCAGATCACTTGGCCTTCAGAACCCATTCGGCGAGTTTCCGTGCATCTGCCGGTGAGAGCTTGGGGTGAGCCGGCATCGGGATATCGCCCCACTTGCCCACGCTGCCATTGCGGATGCTCTCCACCAGCCGGTCGACGGCATCGGTTTGACCGGCGTATTTGGCCGCCACGTCTTTGTAGGCGGGCCCGACAAGCTTGGTGCCAACGGCGTGGCAACCGAGGCAGTCGTTTTTTCTGGCCAGTGCTTCGTTGGCCCAACTGCTGAAGGCCAGGCCCGAAGCGGCTGTCAGGACGAAGACGTTGCGCAGTGTCCTGTGGATCAGGTGGGAGTGATTTGCAGCGCTCATGGTCATCCACGTCCTAGGTTCTTGAGTCGTGCCGGTTCGACGATTTCGATCCAGTAACCGTCAGGGTCCTTGATGAAGGCGACATCCTTCATCTTCCCCTGGTCCGGTCGCTTGACGAAGGGTACCTGGTTCTGGTCAAACCAGGCCACGGCCGCATCCAGGTCAGGCACCGAAAAGCAGATGTGGCCAAAGCCCTGCGGCTGGGCGTTGCCATCGTGGTACTTGAAGTCAGGCTCGTTTTCCGTGCCCCAGTTGTGGGTCAGCTCCAGGATGCCGCGCTGGCTGAACGTCCAGGCGGTGCGTTCGCCGGCGTCGTCAGGAGCAGCCTCGCCTTCGGCGCTTCGGTGGAGGAAATAAAGCGAGAACTTCATCTCGGGAAAGTCCAGCTTGCGCAGCACGCGCATGCCCATCACACGGGTGTAGAAGTCCAGCGCTACCTGCGGATTCTTGACACGCAGCATGCTGTGGTTGAAGACGAACCCGCGCGTGGCGCCGGCCACCTCGGGGCTGACGCCGGCATGGGTTTCGGTGGTGAAGCTCATGACAAAAAGGTCCTTGGAAAAAGTCATATATAGGCCCGGATGCAGCGCAGCCTCTGGGCTTGCGGTGCACCTGGCTGCGGTGGGCAGCGTGATTACCGTCCCACCGCCGTGAGCGCCTTTGGGCTGCTGTCCGAAGCCTGTGACGCGCTGGGGTGGTTCAGAACCTTGAGTGCCACCGCAGGTTGCGCCTGGGTCTTTTCCTTTTCCAGCGCCAGCAGGCAGCGCCGCAGATAGCGCATGCTGGTGACCCGCAGGAAGGAGGCGAAGTTCGGCACCTCGCCCCGGTGGGCGAGGATTTCATCGTGGAACTTGGCAATCAGCGCATTGGTGGTGCAGCCTTCTTCCTCGGCCATTTCGGCCAGGATGTCCCACACCATGTTTTCCAGGCGAAGGCTGGTCAGCACGTTACGGATGCGGACGGTCCTGGAGCGCTGCTCGTACTGGATGGGATCGGCCTTGACGAAATATTCACACATGCAAACCTCCGGAGTTCAATGGATTCAGGGGATCAGATCGCGCGCTCGGTCATCTGCTGGGCAATGTAGTCGGCCTGCCGGATGGCCAGCGTCACGATGGTGAGTGTCGGGTTTTCCGCGCCACCCGTGGTGAACTGGCTGCCGTCGCTGATGAAGAGGTTGGGGATGTCGTGGGTCTGCCCCCATTTGTTCACCACGCCGTCCTGCGGGCGGGCGCTCATGCGGCTGGTGCCCATGTTGTGGGTGGAGGGGTAGGGCGGCGTGCGGAAGGTCTTGATCGCGCCGGCTGCCTGATAAATGCGCTCGCCCTGGGTGAAGGCATGGTTGCGCATGGCGATGTCGTTGTCATGGTCGTCAAAGTGCACGTTCGGTGCATAGTTGCCCCACTGGTCCTTCACATTGGTGTTGAGCGTGACGCGGTTGCCTTCGCGCGGCATGTCTTCGCCGACCAGCCACATGCCGGCGAGGTTGGTGTAGTGGTCCATCCACCAGGCGAACTCCGATCCCCAGCCGCCCGGGTTCAGGAAAGCAGCCATGAACGGAATGCCCAACGAGAGCGTCTCCAGCTCATAACCGCCGACAAAGCCGCGGTTCGGGTTGTGCCCGGCCTCGTCGCGCACAATGCCCGCCATGGTGGTGCCCCGGTACATGTGCACCGGGTTCTTGAAGGCGGCATAGACCGAGCCCGTCATGTGGCGCATGTAGTTGCGCCCGACTTGGCCGGACGAGTTGGCCAGGCCGTCCTTGAACATGTTGGAGGCCGACAGCAGCAGCAGGCGCGGGGTCTCGATGGAGTTGCCGGCCACGCACACGATGCGGGCCTTCTGACGCTGCTCCTTGCCGTCCTTGTCGAAATACACCACGCCCGTCACCTTGCCGGCCGCATTGTGTTCAATGCGCGAAACATGCGACTGCGGCCGGATCTCGAAGTGGCCGGTGGCGTCTGCCTTGGGAATCTCGGTGTACAGCGTGGACCACTTGGCGCCGCTCTTGCAGCCCTGAAAGCAGAAGCCCAGTTGCATGCAGCGGCCACGCCCGTCGCGCGGCTGGCTGTTGATGGCCATGTTGCCTGTGTGCACTTCCTTGTAGCCGAGCTTGGTGGCGCCTGCATGCAGGACCTTGAAGTTGTTGTTGCCGGGCAGGCCGGGAATGCCGTTGGTGCGTGTCACGCCCATCTTGTTTTCGGCCTTGGCGTAGTAGGGCTCCAGGTCTTTCAGTGTGATCGGCCAGTCCAGCAGGTTGGCGCCCTTGACGTCGCCGTACACGGTCTTGGTGCGGAACTCGTGCTCCTGGAAGCGCAGCGAGGCGCCGGCCCAGTGGGTGGTGGTGCCGCCCACGGTCTTGCAGATCCAGGCCGGCAGTCCGGCAAAGTCCTTGGCGACACGCCAGGAGCCCGAGGTGGTGCGCTTGTCGAGCCAGGCCAGCTGGCTGAAGGACTTCCATTCATCATTGATGAAGGTGGCGCTGGACTGCAGGGCGCCTGCTTCCAGCACCACCACCTTGATGCCCTTCTGGCACAGCTCGTTGGCCAATGTGCCACCGCCTGCGCCCGAACCGATGATCAGGACAACGGAGTCGTCCGCGAAATCAAATTTAGCCATGTGTGTCTCCGGATATGTTTTGTTTTGCTGGTCAGGCGGATGCTCAGCCCATGTAGGGCGGTGGGCTGGCTTCCTTCGACGGTGCGGGCAGCCATTTGAGGTCCTGGAAGCCACGTGTGATGTAGCCGCCTTTTTCCCAGGCCGAGCCTGGATAACCAAACACCGCGTAAGCCATGTCGTTGTCATAGAGCGAGGTGATGCACTGGCCGCGGACCGTGCCAAAAAACGCCGTGCCTTCCATGCCGCGCACGATCTCTTCCCTGCGGGTGGCGTTGGCTTTGGCGAAGTTGCCGCCGGCCGACTGATTCAGCCATGCGATGCCGTCCTGCAACTGCTTGGCCGCTGCGGCGTCGCCCGCTGCCTTGGCGTCCAGGTCTTTGGCGAGCAGGGCATACACCGCATCGGGCAGTTTCTGGTGGGGATAGAGCACGCGGCCCATGGCCATCAGTGTTTCGCCTTCTGCTGTGGACAGCTTCTTGAGCTCCAGCGCCCACGCACTCGATGGCGCCAGGCCTGCCAGCAGGGTGCCTGTGGCAAGCGAGCCAAACAGCACACCAGAGCCTTTCAGGAACTCACGCCGTGCCAATGGCAAATTCACCTTGCGTACCACGCCGCTGTCCTCGTTGCAGCCCTCGGCTTCAGGGCTCTGCCCTGCAATGGGAATGACTCGCATCGTTGTCTCCTGTTGTTTGTAGAAATGACTGCGTGTTGCACCATGCAGCTTGTGGTTCAGTATTTCACCGTTGACACTCCGGCAGGTGATAGCTGACTACATACAGGGCAAACCCTTGGGGGCGTTTGTCGCTGTAAGAATCAAGTCACCCTGTCACATTTGTTTGCAGTTTCCCCCAGGTGAAATGTCCTGAAGTGTTCCTGCCGGCCCGTGCCTGATGCGCTGTGTCCCCTGGCGGGGGCCTGAGTGCTCAGGGCCTGACTGCCGGCGCTTCCGAGGCCATGCCCCTGGCGCGTGCCGCGAGGTACAGCTCCAGCTCGACCATCTCCTGTGCGCCATAGGCGAAAGGCTCCGCGCGCACACCCGTCATGCAGTTGCGCAGGCGCCGCTGCAGCGAGCCCAGGCCTTGCCACTCCAGCCGGTAGATGGGGTAGCCCGTGGGGTGCGCCTGCGGGATCACGCTGCCGCCCAGGCGCCCGCCGGCGTTCTGGTCGTGGCATTGGGCGCAGGACAGATTCAGTTGCTCCTCGCAGGATGGTTCGGGGAACGGTGTTTTTCTGACATTTGCCTTGTCGATGGTAGCGATGCCCTGCGGTGCGTGTACCGGCCGGTGCGATACCCGAGTCAGGTGCTGTCTGACGGGCCCGAATGTGCAGGGTAAACCCGCGTGGCAATGCCTGCGGCATCCCTGGCCTGGGGCTCGGTCTGACGGTGGTGCGTGGAGGGGTTGGCGCTGAAAGCCCGCAGCGCGTGGTTTGACGGCGCCAGGCGAATGCCGGAGAGTGCGCTCAGTGGCGCAGTTGTTCCTGCTGCTGCAGGAGTTGCCACTGCTGGTTGGGGGTGAGTGTGGTGGCCGTGTCTGTCATGCCGGTTGGCTGGCGGGGTGCCAGTGCAGCCACCGGTGTGCGCAGCGAATCCTGGGTGCTGCTGCCATTGGCCGGCACGACGCGGCGGGCGCCGTCAAAGCGGCGCTGCCAATAGCTCACGCCCATGCTTTCGACGCGGACCTCAGCGCCCGGCTTGGGGGAATGGATGAACTTGCCGTCGCCGACGTAGATGCCGACATGGCTGAAGGCCCGGCGCAGGGTGTTGAAAAAAACCAGGTCTCCGGGCTGCAGCTCGGTTTTGTCGATTTGCTGCGTGGCTGCTGCCTGCTGCTCTGCCTTGCGTGGCAGCAGCAGGCCCACGCTCTGCTCATAGATGGAACGCACAAAACCGCTGCAATCAAAACCGGTTTCCACGCTGTTGCCGCCACGCTTGTAGGGAACGCCCAGGAAGCCCATGGCATTGACGACCAGCTCCGAGGCCTTGTTGGTCACATTCTGGCGGACGTTGTCGATGCGGGTCAGCAGGCCCTTGTCGGCCAGCAGTTTGTCCATGTCATCCCCGGTGTTGCCGGGTGCAGCGTGCGCATTGCCTGCGAGGAGCAGGGCAGCGGCGAGGAGTGCAACCGGGGTGATTTTTGGCATGGGCTCGAGGATACTTGATGTGACAACCGGGGGTCAACCTTCAGTTGTTTCTAGATAACAGTTACAAATCATTGATTTGTAACGATTTCTATAGGTTTGATGGTGCATCCGTCGGTGCCTGGATGCGCATGCGGTACCTGGCAAGATATGAAGAAGCCCGAAAAAACCGAGAAAGTAGGTTGAACCGCGGTGAGGTTTGCCCGGCACAGGGCCGGTCCGGGCTCCTGCGGTGCGCACCAGCCGAGGGCCACATCCTACAGTCCGGCCCGAGGGGGCGCCGCTATCATGGCCGTATGAATTCTGCCGATCCCCTGCAACGCCTGCTGAGCCAGTCCGGCACGTTCGCACAGCACTGGCTGGTGGAATGGTGGCGGCTGGTGCATCTGGGCGCCATGATCCTGGTGCTGGCGCTTTCGCCGTCCAGTTACTCGCGGGCCGGCCGCGATGCCCTGGCGCGCCATATCTACATCAACACGGCGCCCATCCTGCTCTGGTTCACCGTGCTCTGCGCCCTGGTCACCGTGGTGCTGACGCGCATCGTGCTGGTCACGGCGCTCAGCTACGGCCTGTCGCAGTATGCGCTGCAGGTGGTCATCCGCGTGCTGGTGCTGGAGTTGATTCCGCTGACCGCCGCGCTGTTCGTCGCGCTGCGCTGCACCATTCCTGACGGCGCAGAGCTCGCGGCCATGCAGGCCAGCGGCGAGCTGGACGAGATGCGTCGGCAGGGACTGGACCCGGTGCCGCGCGAGGTCTTGCCGCGCGTGGTGGCGGGCATGTTCTCCGGCGTCACGCTGGCGGCGCTCAGCAGCGTGGTGGCGCTGGTGGTGGCCTATGTTGCGGCTTACGGCTTTGATGTGTCCGCGCTGGCGTCTTTCACGCGGCTCTTCGGCCAAGTGTTTTCGCCTGCGGTGACGCTGATTTTCATTCTCAAGACCCTGTTTTTCTGCCTGGCGGTGTCGCTGATTCCGATGGCCTCGGCCCTTTACGGGCTGCGCGGCGCCAGCGTGCGGACCAGCGCCGAGATGCGCGGCCTGGTGCGCATGTTTGCCGTGATCCTGCTGATCGAAGTGGCGTCACTGGTTGGCAATTACTATTGACCTGCCCCCTTCACCCGAGTCACCCCCTGCCTCCATGAGCCTACCTCCCACTCCACAAAATCCACCGCCGCCTGATACGCAGGCCGAAGCAGACCCTGCCGACGCGCTGCAGATGCCTGCCGCATCCCCTGGTTCAACGAAGCCGCGTGACGCCGTGCCCCATCTGGAGTTCAAGGCCCGCATGCTGCTGGTCTTCATGCTGCTGCTGGTGTGCGGCGCTGCCTTGTACGTGATGTACGCCCGGGGCGCCTTTGAAAGCACCCAACGGCTGGTGCTGGTGGCCGAGGATTCCGAAGGCGTGGTGGTGGGCATGAACCTGACGTTCTCGGGTTTCCCGATCGGCCGGGTCAGGCGCATCGAACTGGCCGAAGACGGCAAGGCCCGCATCCTGGTGGACGTGGCCAGCAAGGACGCCCACTGGCTGCGCACCACCAGTGTCTTCACGCTGGTGCGCGGGATTGTCGGCAGCCCCAATATCCGCGCCTACACCGGCCTGCTGAACGATCCGCTGCTGCCCGACGGCGCCGTGCGCACCGTGCTGCAGGGCGATGCAAGCGCGGAAATCCCCAAGGTGATCTCCGCCGCCAAGGACCTGATCGAGAACCTCAACAGCCTCACCAGCAGCAGTGGCTCGGTCGGCACCACGCTGGCCAATTTGCAAACCCTGACGACGCGGCTGAACGGCCCTGGCGGTGCGCTCACCGTGCTGCTGGGCAGCGAGGCCGAGGCCCAAAAACTGGCGGTCACTCTGGAGCGCACCAATTCCCTGCTGGCCCGTCTGGACACCCTGGCCGCCAAGACCGACACCCAGGTTTTCGGCGACAAGGGCCTGCTGCCCGAAAGCCGAGCCACCGTGGTCCAGCTCAATGCCCTGCTGGGCGAGGCGCGGACCAGCCTGAAGCAGGCCGATGCGATTTTGCAGAACGTGCAGGCGGTGACGGCCAACGCGAAAGACGCCACCGCCGATCTGGGGCAACTGCGCGCCGAGGTGGAGGCCAGCCTGCGCAAGGTCGAGGGCCTGATCAACGAGATCAGCCGCAAATGGCCGTTTGCCAAAGGCGCCAAGGATGCGGAGATCAAGCTGCCATGAAGCTCATTCGCACTTCACTCTTCACGCTGGTGGTGCCATGCGTTTTGCTGGCGGCCTGCGCCAGCGGTCCCCAGGCGCCGGAATGGCAGCTGGAGGCCAAGGGCTCGATAGAGCGCTCTGTGACGGCCTACATGGAAGGCAATGCCCGCGTCGAACTGGCCGAGCTGCACCGGGCACGGAGTCAACTGTCCCGTTCCGGCCGGGCCGACCTGCTCGCCAATGCCGAACTGCTGCACTGCGCCAGCCGTGTGGCCAGTCTGGTGTTCGAGCCCTGCACGGGTTTTGAAGCGATCAGCCAGGACGCCACCGAGGCATCACGTGCCTACGCCGACTACCTGAAGGGCAGGGTGCAGCCGCAAGCCGTGGCCCTGCTGCCGGAAGCGCAGCGCGGTGTCGCCACGGGCGGCGCCAGCGCCTTGCCGGGCATTGCGGACCCGCTGTCCCGACTGGTGGCGGCGGGCGTTCTGCTGCAAACCGGCCAGGCCGACCCGACGGTCATCCGCGTGGCCATCGACACCGCGTCGGCCCAGGGTTGGCGCCGCCCGCTGCTCGCCTGGCTGGGCGTGCAACTGCAGCGCGCAGAGCAGGGCGGTGACACGCAGGAGGCCGCACGCCTGCGCCGCCGCATCTCGCTCACGCAGGACCCGGTTGCGGCCAAACCGTGAGCCTTCGAAGGTGAGCCCGATATCGTGAGTTACCGCCTCAAGCTCTATGCCTATGAAGACGCCACACCCCAGCAGGTGCAGGCGGCCCGGCAGCGCTTCAGCGCCGCGCTCGATGCCGCGCTGGGTGACGCCAGCCTGGTGTTGCCGGTCTACCGTGCTTACATGAAGCTGGTGGCGACCTACGGGGAGTCGCCTGCGGAAGATGTGTTGTCGGCCGAGGAACTGGAGATCTTCACCCAGTGGCAGGCGGCCGAGTCTGCCGCGATGACGGCCGCGCTGGGGCCGCACCGTTACATGGGCGATGCGCAGTTCGAGATCGGCGATTGAGGCGGCCGGTAGAGCCTCAACCGCGCTTGCTGGACAGCAGCGAGCCCAGCAGGTCCATTGGCAGCGGGAACACGATGGTCGAGGCGCGGTCGCCGGCGACCTGCGTCATCGTCTGCAGGTAGCGCAGCTGCATCGCTTCAGGCTGGCGCGCCAGCATCTGCGCGGCTTCCAGCAGTGCGGCCGCGGCCTGCTTCTCGCCGTCGGCGTGGATCACCTTGGCGCGGCGCTCGCGTTCGGCCTCGGCCTGGCGGGCAATGGCGCGCACCATGGATTCGTTCAGGTCGATGTCCTTGATCTCGACATTGGTCACCTTGATGCCCCAGCCGTCGGTCTGGGCGTCCAGGATGCGCTGGATGTCGACATTGAGCCGCTCGCGTTCGGCCAGCATTTCGTCGAGCTCATGCTTGCCCAGCACCACGCGCAGGGTGGTTTGGGCCAGCTGGCTGGTCGCCATCAGGAAGTTCTCCACCTGGATGATGGCTTTTTGCGGATCGATGATGCGAAAGAACAGCACGGCGCTGACCTTCACCGAGACGTTGTCGCGGGAAATCACGTCCTGCGGGTCCACATTCATCGTCACCACGCGCAGGTCCACGCGCACCATCTTCTGTATCCCGGGGATCAGCAGCACCAGCCCAGGGCCCTTGACTTTCCAGAAGCGTCCGAGCTGGAACACCACTGCGCGCTCGTATTCGCGCAGGATGCGTATCGCGTTGACGGCGATCACGATCAACAGGATCAGCAGCGGCAGCAGCACGCCGCCCATGCCCAGGGTGAAACTGGTGATCATGATGGGACTCCTTTGTTGTTGGTGAGGGTGTTGGGTCGGGCCGGGTTGTCGATCTGCACGTCGAGCGTCAGGCCGTGCAAACCGAGCACGCGGATGTGTTGGCCGGGCGCCAGCGGTTCGGGGCTGGTCACGCGCCAGCGCTCGCCCCGGATCCGTGCCCAGGCCTCGTCGTCGGCCACCTCCAGGACTTCTCCCTGTGCACCGGCCCATTCCTCCTGCCCGCTGACGACCGGCCGCCGCCGCGCCTTCAGCGCCATGCCGCCGCCCAGCAAAATGACCGCCGACGTGGTGACGGCAAGGGCCAGCACCAGTGGCAGCGGCACCCCGAAGTCAGGCGCGTCGCTGTCGAACAGCAGGATGGCGCCGGCGATGAAGGCGACCGCTCCGCCCAGGCCGATCACGCCGAAGGTCGGCAGGAACAGTTCGGCCACCAGCAGCCCCATGCCCAGCAGGATCAGCGCCAGGCCGGCGTAGTTCACCGGCAGCAATTGCAGGGCGAACAGCGCCAGCAGCAGGCAGATCGCGCCCGCCACACCGGCCACCCCGAAACTGGTCGACGAGAACTCGATGATCAGGCCGTACATGCCGATCATCATCAGGATCAGCGCCAGACTCGGGTTGGCAATCACCGACAGCAGCTTTTGCCGCCAGTCGGGCAGCCGCGTCTCGTAGGCCAGGCCGCGTGTGGCAAGTTTCACGTCGCCGGCCTGCACACGCACCGTGCGGCCGTCGATCTGGCCCAGCAGGTCGGGCAGGTCCCTCGCGACCACATCGATCACCTTGTCGCGCAGCGCCTCGCTGGCCGTCAGGGTGACGGCCTCGCGCACGGCCCGCTCGGCCCACACGGCATTGCGGCCCCGCAACTGGGCCAGGCCGCGGATGAAAGCTGCCGCGTCGTTCACCTGCTTGGCGGTCATCGCGTCTGCAGGGGGCCTGGCTGCCGGGGCTTTGCCGACGTCCTGGTCAGGCGCCTTGTCGGCCTTGCCTTCTTTCCCGGGGGCTTCGCGGCCCATGCCTGGCATGCCCAGGGCCACGGGGGTGGCGGCGCCCAGCGTGGTGGCCGGGGCCATGGCGGCAATATGGGCAGCATAAAGAATGTAGGTGCCGGCGCTGGCTGCGCGCGCGCCTTCCGGATGCACATAGACCGCGACCGGCACGGGGGAGGCCAGCATGGCCTGGATGATCTGCCGCATGGACGTGTCGAGCCCGCCCGGGGTGTCGAGTTCGATCACCACCAGTGGCGCACTGCTGTCCCTGGCCTGGCGCATGCCGCGGATCAGGTAATCGGCACTGGCCGGGCCAATGGCATTCTGAACCTGCAACACCAGGACCGGGCCGCTCACGGCCGGCGTGACCCACAGCAGCAACAGCAGCGCGATGACAAACGCAGCACACGAAGCCATCCCGCGCCTGCTGCGGCGCGTTGCCTCGGCCATCCGAGTGTGCAGGGACTTGCGCGCTGACGCCATGAAGGCCTCCAGGAACGCCGCGGACGCCACGGGGTGTCCGACACTCCACTATGCGCCAGCCACCCTGGGTCTCCGATAGCGGGGCGCTAGTCCCTACTGCCAACCGGGGATTCGGGCATGCATGTGGATGCGGCTGCAGCCGAAAGCGTCAGACCGCAGTCAAGGTGAACGGCTCTGGCGGGGCGATGCCAGCGCCAGCAGCTGGTCATCGATGGCCTGCTCCACGCCCGGAAGGCGTGGCAGCAACCGGGCTTTGTCCAGCGCGGCATGCAGCTGGCGCACATCCTTGCTGCTGGTGGTGGCCTTGATCTGGGCCAGCACCGCTGGAATGTTGCCGCTTTTGACCAGCGCGAGTATTTTGACAACCCATTCGCTCATGGCAGACCTTTGGTGAGCAGTGGAGGCGGACTTGCCCGCTGCCCCTTCATTGTAGTTTTGCAACCCATCACAGCAAGGCGTATTTCCTGCCTGACCGGGCAGGGCGGCGGGACCGGGGCCGGCCAGTGCAATGTGTGCCAGAATTCCTGCGGCAAGGCGGGCCGGTCTGCGTTGGCAGACGTCCCCTCTCACCTCCCACCCCTTTCAAGGTCACCCATGGAATCACGCCCGCCACTGCCTCCCTTCAACCACCAGACCGCGGTGCAGAAAGTGCGCGCCGCCGAGGACGGCTGGAACAACCGGGACCCGCAGAAGGTGTCCATGGCCTACACCCCCGACAGCCGCTGGCGCAACCGCGCCGAGTTTGTGAACGGGCGCGCGGAAATCGTCGGTCTGCTGACCCGCAAGTGGAACCGCGAGCTGGACTATCGCCTCATCAAGGAGCTGTGGGCTTTTGGCAGCAACCGCATTGCGGTGCGCTTTGCCTATGAGTGGCACGACGATGCCGGCAACTGGTTCCGCTCCTACGGCAACGAGAACTGGGAGTTCGACGCGAACGGCCTGATGGCCGTGCGCCATGCCAGCATCAACGACCTGCCGATCAAGGCAGACGAGCGCAAATTCCACTGGCCCCTCGGGCGCCGGCCGGACGACCACCCCAGCCTGAGCGATCTGGGTTTGTGAGCGCGACGTAGAATCCCGCTCCCGCACCTTTGGCGACTGATGTGTTGCCACCGACGAGTTGCTGCATCTGCAGCGGCGGTCGATAAGTGCCTTTTTGCCCGCCGCGGCAATAACCTGAGTGATTCTTGTGACTGATTCCCGCCGCCCACACGCTGACGCGACCGACCTCAACGGCTCCGAGTCCCGCCCCCCGGTCCAGGAAGCCCGACGGTGGTGCGGTGACGGCTGGACCGCCCAGGTCCTGAAGAACGAAGACGACGACGGCTGGGCCGTGGCCATGATCAAGGACGGCGAGCCCGAGCCGGCGCTGGTCGGCCCCTGGACCATGGGCCGGGACAAGAAGAACCCGAAGCCGCTGGATGGCCCGGCGTTCAGCACGCTGGTCAAGACGGCCTCTGAATTTGTGCGCCGGCACGAGCAGCAACTGCATGCCACGCTGCACCAGAGCATGGTGGTGACCGCCGACGGCCAGCGTGTGACGGTGTCGCTCGACATTGTTCCCGACGACGACAACCCGTACGCACTGCTCAGCGCGGTGGGCGATGCGGGCGACGAATTGGCCAAAGTGCGCGTGGCGCCCTCGTTCAAGCTCACGCGGGCCAGTGCCGTGGCCTGGGCAGAAAGCGGCTTTGCCCGGCCGGGCGAGCGGTGAGCCGCGCCGTCGCGCTGGGCATCGACTTCGGTACGTCCAACTCCACCGCGGGCTGGAGCCGGCCCGGTCTTCCGGCATTGCTGCCCCTGGAAGACGGCAAGGTCACCCTGCCATCGGTGGTGTTCTTTCATGCCGACGATGCCCACGTCAGCTATGGCCGGGCCGGGCTGGCGGACTATTTGGCGGGTTACGAAGGGCGGCTGATGCGCTCCCTCAAAAGCCTGCTGGGTACGGCCATGATCGACGACCACACCGAAGTGGCCGGTCGCGCCTTGCCTTTCCGGGAATTGCTCGCGCAATTCATTGGCGAACTCAAGCGGCGTGCCGAAAGCGCGGCAGGGCAGGGCTGCACGCAGGCGGTGCTGGGGCGGCCGGTGTTCTTCGTGGACGACGATGCCCGCGCCGACCAGCAGGCCGAGACAACGCTCGCCGAGATCGCGCGCTCGGTGGGCCTGCAGGACATCGCCTTCCAGTACGAGCCGATTGCCGCGGCCTTCGATTACGAATCACAGATCACCCGCGAAGAACTGGTGCTGGTGGTGGACATCGGCGGCGGCACGTCCGACTTCGCGCTGGTGCGCCTGGGGCCGGAGCGCGCCGGCAAGGCCGACCGGCGCAGCGACATTCTGGCCAGCGGCGGTGTGCACATCGGCGGGACCGATTTCGACAAATACCTGAGCCTGGCCAGCGTGATGCCCGGCCTGGGCCTGGGCAGCCGGCTGCAAAGCGGGCTGGAAGTGCCGTCGGCCCAGTACTTCAATCTGGCCACCTGGCACACCATCAACATGGCCTACACCCGCAAGGCCTGGGCGCACATCACCGACATTCAGCGCGGCGCGGTGGAAAAGGACAAGATCGAGCGCCTGCAGAACCTGGTGCGGGAGCGCGCCGGCCACTGGCTGGCCATGCAGGTGGAGGCCGCCAAGATGGCCTTGTCGGATGCGCCGCTGGCCACGCTTGACCTCGGCCGCATCGCGCCGGGCGAAACACTGGCGCTTCATCGCCCCGACTTTGACGCTGCCATTGGCGAGCTGGTCACCACGGTGGAGCGAACGGTGTCGGCTCTGCTCCGCGATGCGGGCATTGGCGTGCGCGATGTCGATACGGTGTTTTTCACTGGAGGCTCCAGTGGCGTGCCGCTGCTGCGCGAGCAGATTTCAGCGCTGCTGCCGCAGGCGCGCCATGTCGAGGGCGATCTGTTTGGCAGCATCGGCGCCGGTCTGGCACTCGATGCCGTCCGAAAGTTTGGCCCGGCGACTGCGGAGCGGACCGTCTGAGGCGCTCAGTGTTCGCGCTTGGCCAGCCAGGCTTGCAGCGCCTCGGAGCGGCCAATCTTTTCACCGCCGGCAAACACCTGTGGTGCTGTTGCCGCACCGGCCACCGCCTGCAGCGAACGTGAGGAAATGCCGTGGCCCAGGCTGATTTCCTCATAGTGCAGACCGGCCTCTTCCAAAAGAGCCTTGGCCTTGGCGCAGAACGGGCAACCGGGTTGGGTGAAGATCGTGACCGGTTCGGACACCCTGGCGGTGGGCGCTATGTGACGCAGCAGTGTGTCGGCGTCGGACACCTCCAAAGGGTCGCCGTCTTTCTCGGGCTCGATGAACATCTTGCTGATGACGCCATCTTTCACCAGCATCGAATACCGCCATGAGCGCTTGCCGAAACCGAGGTCGCTCTTGTCCACCAGCATGCCCATCCCAGCCGTGAATTCGCCATTGCCGTCAGCCAAGTGCGCCAGGCGCACACTCCCCGGCTGGGGTCTACGGCCTCGCGGGTGGGCAGCGTGACAAAATACGGGACTCTTCAACCCCTGACCTGCACGACACTGGAGTTCCCGGATGATCTTCGCGCCCGATCTTGCAACGGTGACCCACGGCATCCAGCTGGCGGTGGCGCCGGTGTTCCTGCTGACGGCGGTGGCCGGCATGATTGCGGCGGTGGCTGGGCGGCTGGCACGCATCATCGACCGCGCCCGTCATCTGGAACATCGCCTGGAATCGGACGATGTGGAAGCCTCCCGGGCCGCCAAGATGTATGCCGAGCTGGGCGATTTGCGGCATCGCGGGTGGCTGGTCAACATCTGCATTGCCCTGCTGACCTTCTGCTCCATCCTGATCGGCACCACCATCATCCTGCTGTTCCTGGGCGAGACCAGTGAACTGCCCACCTTGCGCATCGCCACGGTGTGCTTCCTCTCTGGCGTGGTCTGCTTTTTGCTGGCGCTGGTGTGTTTTCTGGCGGAAACCTTGCTGGCAACCCGGCTGCTGAAGTTTGCGGAATTGCCCGTGCAGCATCCGCCGGTCTGACGCTGACCGGTGCCGCTCCGCCGCCCTGCGCTGCTGCCACGCCTGCGCGATGTGAGGAAACGTATCACCGGGAAACGGGATGTTCTCTGACAGCGGTGCGGCGGCCTCGAAATTAAGATTCGCTGGACGCCATGCGGAACCTCCTTGCGGAAGGTTTAGCCAGGTCATCGGGTGAACCCGGTCAACCTGTCCGCAGGCAGCCCGTTGGACAATCAGGCGTTTGGTCGCCACTGTCCGACAGCCGACCGGTCAACATCCTGAGTCGTGTCAGCGTGTGAACCGGCAAGCAGTTCCGAAACTCTTTCAAACTGGAGATACCCCATGACCCATTCAACACTTTCAACCGCAAGCCGTGGCCTGGCTTTGATGCTGGCCTGTGCGCTCACCTGCGGAACGGTACTGGCCGAAAAGCCTGAGTGGGCGGGTGGTGGCAAAGGCGGCAAGGGTGGCAAACATGGCCAATCCGAGCAGCGCGAAGACCACGGTCAAGGCATGAACCAGCCTGGCAAGGCCCAATCTGGCGGCGATGTCCGTGTCGGCGCCTATTTTGGCGAGCAGCAGCGTATGGCGGCCAACAACTATTACGGCCAGCAGTTCAAGGCTGGCCATTGCCCTCCGGGCCTGGCCAAGAAGAACAATGGCTGCCTGCCTCCGGGCCAGGCCAAGAAATATTCGCTGGGCCAGCCTTTGCCGGCGGGCGTGGTGTATTACCCCGTGCCTTCATCCGTGGTCGTGCAGCTCGGCGCGCCGCCGTCCGGTTACAAGTATGTGCGCGTGGCCTCCGACATTCTGCTGATTGCCGTGGGCACCAGCATGGTGGTCGATGCCATCCAGGATCTCGGCCGACTCTGATCGCCGCTGGTCCGAACGAGGGCTCCACGCTTCGCGGCGCTGGAGCCCTTGTCACGTCCGGGCAGTCTGTTGGGGCCTTGCCTCAGGCGTGGCGCGAGGGCAGGGTGGCCTGCACTGCGGGCAAATCCACCATCACCGGCTGACCGGGTGTGGTGCAACCGGTGTCGCAGCACTTGCCTGGCTGCCGGTTCTGCGTGATGGCGCGCTTTGGATCATGCGGTGCAGCGGCCGGTGAGCCGTCAGCCGCCAGGCCGCGCTCCAGGATCCGCTCGACCAGTTCCACCTTGGAGCCCACCGGGTAATTGCGGTAAATCTCCTGCTTCATCGCCGCCGGGGAGCCGCCACCGTGCAGGCTGATCACGCTGTACCAGCCGCCCTGGTAGCCGGCCGTCAGGTCTTCGATGAAGCGCGCGGTTTCAATGCGCTGCTCGTAGGGCACATCCGGGTTGGCGCGCAGCACTTCCGAGAGTCTGGCGCCGGTTTCAGGGTTGTGGTCTTCATCAGGCCCGGGCAGGGTCACGATCAGCCCGCCGCTCACGTAGTGGGCAATGCGGTGCATGTCGTAAATTTTGGTGGCAAGCAGGAGCTTGCCGATGTTGCTGAACACCGGGTCGGGCATGAAGGTCTTGCTATGTGCGTCGGGCTTGCCGTACACGCTCGCGGCGACGCCACAGGCGAAAAAGCTCTCGGTGATGGTGATCAGTTCCACCATCTGTTCGCGCAGGTGGGTTTCCTTGCCCGGGTCGAAACCGTTGGCCTCGCACATCAACGCTCCGGCGCCGATCAGCAGATCGCCAAAGCCGGCGCGTGCGCCAATGCAGGTGTGGCGATGGTGCGTGGCGTAGCTGTAGGTCAGGTGGCCGGAGTGCTCCCAGCTGCCTTTGTCACCGGCGTAAAACACGTTGTCCCAGGGCACGAAGACCTTGTCGAACATCACCACACCCGTGCTCTGGCCGTACTTGTGGCTGAAGAGGGCAGCGCCATGCTCCAGCTTTTCACCGGGGCGGCCTGCCGGCCGCGCAATGATGGTGATGCCCGGCGCATCCACCGGCACCGCGCAGCACACGGCGAAGTCGGCGTCCTCACGGCCCATGTTGCGGCAGGGCATGACCAGCAGTTCGTGCATGTAGGGCGCACCGGTCACGATGGCCTTGGTGCCCGAGATGACGATACCCCGCTTGCCGTTGTGCATGGCATTGCGTTCCACCACGTGCACATAGCTGTCCACGTTGGCCTGCTCATGCGGGCGGCGGCTTCGGTCGCCTTTGGCGTCGGTCATGGCCACGCCGAGCGTCAGGTCCTGGTCCTGCACGCGGTGCAGGTAGTTCAGGAAGCGGGCGGTGCTCTCCGTGCTGCCCTGTGCGTCGTCGATGCGGGCGGACACCTGGCCGATGGCGTTGAGCGCATCGTGCGTCAGGTAGCGCTGCGCGCAGCCGGTTTCCTGGCACACCAGGCGCACTGCTTCCAGCTTGTTCAGCAGGTCGCCGCTGCTGGTGTTGATGTGGCTGAGGCGGTTCACCAGCTTGCCGCTGGTCTGCTGTACTGCCGTCATGATCGGGGCGTACTGCGCCTTCAGTGCGTAGTCGTAGGTGAGCGCGATCGCATTGATGCCAGGGCCGAAGCCGCGCTCGTCGGCCACGCTGTCCACCTGCTGGCCGTCCAGAAACACACGTGGCTTGTAGCGGCGCAGCGACTCGCGGAAGTCGTCACCCGACATCAGCGTGGCGGTGGGGGCAGGGGCGTTCATGGCTTGTCTCCAGTTGGTTTTTCTGGATTCTAGTCAAATTTGAACGCTGTTCAATCCATAAAACAGGCATCAGCCGGGACCGTGCCGCGAGGGGCCGTTGGTGCATTTACGGCTATATTCAAGCGATGGAAGCCAGACAGCAACGCCAGCAGGCGATGAACGATTCGCGCCGCGCCCTGGTGCTGGACGCTGCCCGCTCGGTGTTCGAGCGCCTGGGCATTGAGGGCGCCAGCATCCGTGAAATCGCCAGGGCCGCCGGCTACACGCCCGGCGCCATCTATTCCTACTTCGACAACAAGGAGGCGATTTACGGCGCCTTGCTGGCCGAGTCGCTGGACCGGCTGCATCGGGCCGTCGATGCCGCAGGCGCCGACAACACCGCCGACCTGCTGATGGCCAAGGCCAACGCCTGGTTCAACTTCTATGCCGACAACCCACGCGACCTGGACCTGGGCTTTTACCTCGTGCAAGGCATGCGCCCCCGCGGTCTCACGGCCGAGCTGAACTACACGCTCAATGACAGGCTGCACGACGCCCTGCTCCCCTGCGAGCTGGCCTTGCAGGTGCTGGGCCTGAGCGCCGAAGACGCGCTGCGCGAGAACACCTCGCTGTTTGCGCACGGTGTGGGCCTGCTGTTGCTCAAGCACACAGGCCGCATCCGTCTGTTTGAACAAGACCCCGCCATGCTGTTTGAGGCCTACCTGATCCATCTGATCGAGCGCTTGCAGGCAGCCCGTCCGGTGACAGGCTGCCCATAGGCAACGCGCTGAACCGCACCCATTTTTCAACGCCGATTCCAGGACTTCCATGCTGCTCGATGCCGATGACTCCCAACTCGTTCTGGTGGACTACCAGACCCGCCTGATGCCCGCCATCTTCGAGGGCGACCAGGTGCTGGCCAATGCCGTGCGGCTGGCCCGCATGGCCCGGCTGCTGGAGGTACCGGTGTGGGGCACGGCGCAGAACCCCGACAAGCTCGGCCCCAACACGGCCGAGGTGCACGGCGCCATCGAAGCCGCCCGCGGCAGGGTGTTGTCCAAGATGCATTTCAGCGCTGTGGCCGACGGCCTGGCCGACTGCCTGCGCCCGCCGGTGCGCAAGGCGCAGGCCGGCCCCAATGCCCGCAGCCTGCCCAAACACCTGCAAAAGCCCGCACCAGCGGAAGAGCCCGGCCGCAGCACCATCGTGATTGCCGGCTGCGAAGCCCATGTGTGCCTGCTGCAGACCGTACTGGACCTGCTGGAGGACGAGTTCGAGGTGTGGGTGGTGACCGATGCCTGCGGTTCCCGCACCGAACGCAACCGCGACGCCGCGTTTGACCGGCTGGCAGGCAACGGGGCCGAACTGGTCACCACCGAGATGGTGGCGTTCGAGTGGCTGGGCACGGCCGACCACCCGGCGTTCAGGGAGGTGCTGGGCCTGGTGAAGTAGGGTGGCTGCGGGTTGTTTGTGCCTGCAAAGTCGGGGAAAATATCCGCGAGGCGCCTGACGAATTTTCCAATGCTTCCGTGCCCGGTCGCCATCCCGAGTTCTGCCGGGCCATGAATTGAAAGGTGGGTTGACCATGCCTGCAGGTACTCTCCGGCTTCACCGCGTGCTCCGTGCGAGTCCCGAGCGCGTCTACCGCGCCTTCCTGGACGCCGACGCCATGGCCAAGTGGCTTCCACCCTATGGCTTTACCTGCAAGGTGCAGCATATGGATGCCAAAGTGGGCGGCACCTACAAGATGTCGTTCACGAACTTCGCCACAGGCCACAGCCACGCGTTCGGGGGTGAATACCTTGAGCTGGTGCCCTTCGAAAAAATTGTTTACACGGACAGGTTCGACGACCCGAACTTGCCCGGCGACATGACAACGACCGTGACCTTGAAGCCGGTGTTGTGTGGCACCGAGATCCATGCGGTGCAGGAGGGTGTGCCTGCGGCCATTCCGCTCGAGATGTGTTATCTCGGCTGGCAGGAGTCGCTCGCGCAACTGGCCAAGCTTGTCGAGCCCGAGATTCAGGGCTGACGAAGGCCCCGGAGGTCGTCATGCCCGGCGATGAGGAGCAGATACGCCAGTTGGTTGCTACCTGGATGAGCGCCAGCAGATCAGGCGATGTGGACACCGTCCTGAGCCTGATGACCGGGGACGCCGTGTTTCTGGTGCCTGGCAGAGCGCCCATGCGAAAGCGCGAGTTTGCCGATGCCGCCAGAGCCCAGGCGGCGCCGGGTGGCCCGACGATCGATGGCCGCAGTGACATCCAGGAGATCCAGGTGCTCGGTGAATGGGCGTTCATGTGGGCCAAGCTGAGCGTGCTCGTGACGCCAGCCGATGGCTCACCGCCCATCGAACGTGCCGGCCACACGCTGACCGTGCTCAGGAAAGAACAAGGTCGTTGGCTTCTCGCCCGTGACGCGAACCTGCTGGCGCCCGTGCAGCCGCTTCCATCGAGCGGTTGATCCATCGGGGAGCGGCTGCTGGAAGGTGATGTCATGAAGCTTATTGCGGTCTACACAACGGTGGCAGGGCACGAAGAGGCCCGCCGAATGGCTCGCGCCGTGGTCGAGCGAAAGCTGGCTGCGTGCGCCCAGATATCGGAAATCGAGAGCTTCTACACCTGGCGGGGCGCCGTGCAGAACGAGGCGGAGTGGCGCATCCTGTTCAAGACAAGGACCGAGCAGTTCGCTGCCGTCGAAGCCGCCATCCGTGAACTCCACAGCTACGAATTGCCAGCCATTCATGCCGTGGCCATCGAGAACGTCTCTGCACTGTATGCCGACTGGATTGAGGCGTGCTCATCGGGTGAGTAGTGGGCCCACCAGAGCGGCGCCCGTTGCCGCCTGCCGGGTCGCGCTAGGCGAGGTCTTCATGACGACAGAGAAAGTTGCCCTCTGTGTCCTTGAACCAGGCCGCCTTCTCTGCACCGAGGACGCACACGTGATCGACCGTCTTGAAGTCCGGAAGGTCATAGCTCTCGAAGACCACGCCCGTCTTCTTCAATTCAGCAATGCTGGCGGCAATATCGGGAACCCGGAAGCTGATGGCCGTGTGCTCTGCTTTGGTTCCCTCGGGTTTGGGGAAGAGTGCGAGCGTGCTCCCACCCACCTGGTAGATGAACTTGCCGTCGGGCCTGAAGCCACTGGGCGTCAACCCGAGGCATTGCTCATAGAACACTCGCGCGCGAACCATATCGACCACGGGGAGCATGGTTGTGACGGAGGTATTGGTCAGCATATGCAATCCTTTCGCTCTGTCCGCTTGAACGCTGGCAGGATTCGATGCACGGCCTGGTGTGTGCATGTTCCATTGCGGGAAATCAGCATAGTCTTCCATGCGGTCAAGCGCCAGTCACATCATGTCATTCGCCGCCATCGGGGGGCGCTTCATCCTTTGCCGCACTGGGCTGCTGATGGAGCCGCCGGTCCCAGTCTCAAAGGAGCGCTCCCGACCGGGGAGTGGCTGATGGCGCCATGGGGTCATCTTGTCCCTCGTCAGCCTGTTGCAAGCCCGTTATCCATAATTAAGAATTCAATTTCGGGTACTTCACATCCGTCTGCGTCGCGTCACCGCTTCATCGACGGGACTGCAGACAGCCAACACACGGAGACAAGACTTTGTTCAAGGCACTTCAACTCACCAAGGGCGAGGCGGGCTTTGCTGCCGCCGTGACGTCGATCGACGAATCCCAACTGCCGGCTGGCGATGTGCTGGCGCAGGTTGACTACTCCACGCTCAACTACAAGGATGGCCTGGCCATCACCAACAAGGGGCCGGTGGTGCGCACCTGGCCCATGGTGGCCGGCATCGATGGTGCAGGCACGGTGATCGAATCCACCCACGCCGGCTGGAAGGCCGGTGACCGCTTTGTGCACAACGGCTGGGGCCTGGGCGAGACACGCTGGGGCCTGATGGCCGAACGTGCACGCCTGCAGGGCGACTGGCTGGTGAAGCTGCCAGCGGCCTTCACCACCCGCCAGGCCATGGCGATCGGCACGGCAGGCTACACCGCCATGCTGTGCGTGATGGCGCTGGAGCAGCACGGCGTGAAGCCCGGTGCGGGCGAGGTGCTGGTCACCGGCGCTACCGGGGGCGTGGGCAGCGTGGCCGTGGCCCTGCTCGGCAAGCTGGGCTACACCGTGGTCGCCGCCACCGGCAAAGCCAGCGAAGAGGCCTACCTGAAGCAACTCGGCGCCACCAGCGTGATCGACCGCGCGGAGCTGTCGGCCCCGGGCAAGCCGCTTCAAAAGGAGCGCTGGGCGGGCGTGGTGGACGCCGTGGGTTCGCACACGCTGGCCAATGCCTGCGCGCAGACGCGTTATGGCGGCGTGGTGGCGGCCTGCGGGCTGGCGCAAGGCGCTGATTTCCCCTCGACCGTGATGCCCTTCATCCTGCGCGGCGTGACGCTGGCCGGCATCGACAGCGTGATGGCACCGCTGACCCGCCGCCAGCAGGCCTGGGAGCGGCTGGCGAAAGACCTCGACGCCGCCAAGCTCGAAGCGATGGTCGACGAGGTGCCGCTGGAGCGCGCCGCAGAAAAAGCCGCCGACCTGATGGCGGGCAAGGTGCGCGGCCGGGTGGTCGTCAAAATCTGAAGTCCAGCGCACGCGTGTGACCGGGCCTGGCACTGATCGGCCCCCAAAAAAAACGGAGACATCCCCATGACCAGCTACGCCGAGTTCTACCGCCGCTCCATCGAGCAGCCCGACGCCTTCTGGACCGAACAGGCCCAGCTGATCGACTGGCACCGGCCCTTCACCCGCGTCTGCAACTTCGACAAGCCGCCGTTCGCACACTGGTTTGAAGGCGGCCAGACCAATCTGTGCCACAACGCGGTCGACAGGCACCTGGCCAGCCGGCCTGACCAGGCGGCGCTGATTTATGTCTCCACCGAAACCGGGGTGGAAAAAACCTATACCTTCCGCGAGCTGCACCACGAAGTGCAGCGCATGGCCGCCAGCCTGAAGGCCATGGGTGTGGTCAAGGGTGACCGCGTGCTGATCTACATGCCCATGATTGCCGAGGCGGCCTTTGCCATGCTGGCCTGCGCGCGCATCGGTGCGATTCACTGCGTGGTGTTTGGCGGCTTTGCCAGCGGCTCCCTCGCTTCGCGCATTGACGACGCCACCCCCCGGGTCATCATCAGCGCCGATGCCGGCTCACGCGGTGGCAAGGTGGTGGCGTACAAGCCGCTGCTCGACGAAGCCATCAAGCTTGCGAAACACAAGCCCGATGTGGTGCTGCTGGTGGACCGCGGGCTTGCGACCATGGAACGCGTCACCGGCCGCGACCTGCTGTGGAGCGATTTGCGCGCCAAGTACATGAGCGCGCAGGTGCCCTGCGAATGGCTGGATTCCACCGACATCAGCTACACCATCTACACCAGCGGCACCACCGGCAAGCCCAAGGGCGTGCAGCGTGACACCGGTGGCTATGCGGTGGCGCTGGCCGCCAGCATGAAGCATATTTTTGAAGGCCGGGCCGGCGAGACCTACTTCTCCACCAGCGACATCGGCTGGGTCGTAGGCCACAGCTACATCATCTATGGCCCGCTGATCGCCGGCATGGCCACCATCATGTACGAGGGCCTGCCCACGCAGGGCCTCGACGGCCAACCCAACGGCGGCATCTGGTGGAGCCTGGTGGAAAAGTACAAGGTCACGGGCATGTTCAGCGCACCGACCGCCGTGCGGGTGCTGAAAAAGCAGGACCCGGCGCTGCTGAAGAAATACGACCTCTCCAGCCTGCGGGCGCTGTACCTGGCCGGCGAACCGCTCGATGAACCGACTGCGCGTTGGATCAGTGAAGGCCTGAACGTGCCCATCATCGACAACTACTGGCAGACCGAAACCGGCTGGCCGCTGCTGACCGTGGCCAACGGGGTGGAGAAGACGCCGAGCAAGTTCGGCAGCCCCGGCATTCCGATGTACGGCTATCGCGTGAAGCTGCTGCATGAGTCGACCGGCGAAGAGCTGACCCAGCCGAATGAAAAGGGCGTGGTGGTGCTGGAAGGCCCGACGCCGCCCGGCTTCATGCAGACGGTGTGGAAAGACGATGCCCGCTTTGTGAACACCTACTGGAAGACCGTGCCCGGCAAAATGGTCTACAGCACCTTTGACTGGGGCATTCGCGACGAAGACGGCTACTACTTCATCCTCGGCCGTACCGACGACGTGATCAATGTGGCCGGCCACCGGCTCGGCACGCGCGAGATCGAAGAAAGCATTTCAGGCCATGCCGGCGTGGCCGAGGTGGCGGTGGTGGGCGTGGCCGATGCGCTCAAGGGCCAAGTGGCTATGGCGTTTGTGGTGCCCAAGGATTCCACCGTGCTGGGCGACACCGCCGCAGCGATGAAGCTCGAAGGCGAGATCATGAAACGCGTCGACGGTGACCTGGGTGCGGTGGCCCGCCCGTCACGGGTGCGCTTTGTCAGCCTGCTGCCCAAGACCCGCAGCGGCAAGCTGCTGCGCCGCGCTATCCAGGCCGTGTGTGAGGGCCGTGATGCCGGCGACCTGACGACCATGGATGACCCCGCGGCACTGCAGCAAATCCGCGATCGCATGGCGTCCTGACGGGCTTGCCGTTAGCATGTGCTGAACTCACTTTGAACCGGCGCCATGGACAACATCGATCTGGAAGTGCTCAAAACCTGCTCGCAGTGGCTGGCTTCCGGCCTGCGCGGCGAACTGGTCACGGTGCTGCGCACCTGGGGTTCCAGCCCGCGGCCGCCGGGGTCGATGCTGGCGATCTGCGAAGACGGGCGGGTGGTGGGCTCGGTCTCGGGTGGCTGCATCGAAGACGACATGATCGACAAGGCGCGGCAGGGCGGCCTGACCCGCAGCGCGCCGGCCATCGTGACCTACGGCATCACGGCCGACGAGGCGCACCGCTTCGGCCTGCCATGCGGCGGCACCATCGAGCTGGCCATCGAGCCGCTGACGGCGGCCAGCCAGATCGACACCCTGCTCGCAAAACTTGAAGCCGGTGAACTGGTGGCGCGTCGGCTCGACATGCACACCGGCGCCGTCACGCTGAACGCCGCGCTGCCCAGCCAGTCCATGCATGTCTCCGAGGCGGCTTTGGTCACCGTGCACGGGCCGCGCTGGCGGCTGCTGATCATCGGTGCCGGGCAGCTGTCCCGCTTTGTCGCGCAGATTGCGCAGGGCATGGACTACGCCGTGACGGTGTGCGACCCGCGCGAGGAATACCGCGAGTCGTGGTCTGCGCCCGGCGTGCATCTGGCCACCGGCATGCCGGACGACGTGGTGCAGGCCATGAAGCTGGACGCGCGCTGCGCCGTGATTGCCCTGACGCACGACCCGAAGCTGGACGATCTGGCGCTGATGGAGGCCCTGCGCTCCGACGCGTTCTATGTCGGCGCCATCGGCTCGCGCGTGAACAACCAGCGTCGCCGCGAGCGGCTGGCCGAGCACTTTGGCCTCACCGACGCTGAACTGGACAAGCTGCATGGCCCGATTGGCCTCTACATCGGCAGCAAGACGCCGCCGGAGATTGCGGTATCCATTCTGGCGGAGTTGACGGCGGTGAAGAACGGCGTCGACAGCCACCGGGTCAGCGGCGTCGCGGCCGCCAAAGAAGAGGCCGGCATCGCGCCCACGGGCGAGGTGTGCGTTCTGCCTAAGGATTGAGCTTCCCGGCGGCTCAGCTCAGCTGCCGCGCCAGCAGGGCGGCCACATGCACCGCCTCACGCTGCGCGCCGTCGTGGATCTGGTGGCGGCAACTCGTGCCGTCGGCCACCACCACCGCATCGGGTTGCTGGCGCACGGCGGGCAGCAGGCTCAGCTCGGCCATCTGCATCGACACCTCGTAGTGACTGGCTTCATAGCCAAAGCTGCCGGCCATGCCGCAGCAGCTTGACTCGATCAATTCCGGCTGGGCGCCTGGAATCAGTTTTAGAACTTCCATGATCGGCGTGACGGCACCAAAGGCCTTCTGGTGGCAATGGCCATGCAGCAGCAGCGGCTCTGTCATCGGCTTGAGCTGGTCTTTCAGCGCCTGCAGCTTGCCGGCTGAGGCCTCCCGCGCGAGGAACTCTTCCAGCAGCATCGCCTGCTGGCTCACGGTGACAGCCGCCTGGCCCAGGCCCATCACCAGCATCTCGTCGCGCAGCGTGAGCAGGCAGGAGGGCTCCAGCCCGACGATGGCAATGTCTTTTTCGGCGAAGGGCAGCAGGGCGTCCAGCAGCTCCCGGGCCTTGGCACGCGCTTGCTCGACCATGCCGGTGGCGAGGTAGGTGCGGCCGCAGCAAAGTGCCTTGCCGTCTGCCGCGGCCTTGGTGGCGACGTGCACGGTGTAGCCTGCAGCCTGCAGCACCTTCAAGGCAGCACTGGCGTTGCCCGATTCGAGATAGCCGTTGAAGGTGTCCACAAACAGCACCACCGGCCGGGTGGATGCCAGCACCTCCTCACGCGTGGCGCTGCGGCGCGGCGTGTTGAAGAAATGCGCGCTCTTCCACTGTGGCAGGGTGCGCCGGGCTGAAAGACCCATGAGTTTTTCGCTGAGCGTCGCCAGGCCGGGAATGCGGTCGCGCAGGTTGAGCAGCGGCGCCAGCCGCGCGGCCCACGGCGCGTAGTCGGGCAGTTGCGCCACCAGCCTGTCCTTGAGGGTGTGGCCGTGTTTGGCCTTGTAGTGGTGAAGAAACTCCACCTTCATCTTGGCCATGTCCACGCCGGTCGGGCAGTCGCGCTTGCATCCCTTGCAGCCCACGCACAGCTCCATCGCGTCCTGCACCGCTTCGCTGGTGAAGGCATCCTGGGCGTTCATGCCTTCAAGCTGACCACTCAGTGCCAGCCGCAGCGTGTTGGCGCGGCCACGCGTGAGGTGTTTTTCATCACGCGTCACGCGGTAGCTGGGGCACATGGTGCCGGCGTCGAACTTGCGGCAATGGCCATTGTTGTTGCACATCTCCACCGCCTTGGCAAAGCCCTGCGCCGGGTCGCCGCCAGTGCCGGGTGCGCTGGTCTGCTCGGTCACCGGGTCGTTCTGCACATTCCACGCGCTCCAGTCCAGCACGGTCTGGATCGGGATGACCTTGTAGCTGGGCGGAAAGCGCATCAGGCGCACATCGTCCATCTTCGGCGGGTCGATGATGCGCTGCGGGCACAGCAGGTTGATCGGGTCGAGGAAGGTCTTGATCTGCGCGAAGGCCTCGGTGATCTTCGGGCCGAATTGCCACTGCACCCATTCGCCGCGGCACAGGCCGTCGCCGTGCTCGCCGCTGTAGGCGCCCTTGTAGTGGCGCACCAGGGCCGAGGCTTCTTCGGCAATGGCGCGCATTTTCTGGCCGCCTTCGCGGCGCATGTCCAGAATCGGCCGCACATGCAGCGTGCCGACCGAGGCGTGGGCATACCAGGTGCCCTTGCTGCCGTACTTGCGGAACACCTGCGTCAGCGCCTCGGTGTACTCGGCCAGGTGTTCCAGCGGCACGGCGCAGTCTTCAATGAAGCTCACCGGCTTGCCGTCCCCCTTGAGGCTCATCATGATGTTGAGGCCGGCCTTGCGGACTTCCCACAGGTTTTTCTGTGGCGCGTCGTCGATCATCTCGACCACCGAACCGGGCAGGCCGAGCTCGCCCATCAGGTCCACCAGTTGTTTGATCTTGGGCGTGAGCTCGGTCTTGGACGCGCCGGAGAATTCCACCAGCAAGATGGCATCGGGCTGGCCGATCAGCGCGGTGCGTACCGTGGGCGCGAAGGCCGGGTTCTGCAGCGACAGCTCGATCATCGTGCGGTCCACCAGCTCAACAGCTGTCAGCGTGCCGTCGCCGAGCTTGGCAATGTGCTGCGCCGAGTCCATGGCCTTGTAGAAGGTCGGAAAGTTCACCACACCCAGCACCTTGGTGCGGGGCAATTCGCTCAGCTGCAGCTTGAGCGATTGCGTCAGCGCCAGCGTGCCTTCGCTGCCGACCAGCAGGTGGGCGAGGTTGACCGAGCCATCGGTGGTGTAGGGCTTCTCGTTCTGGTTGTGGAAGATGTCCAGGTTGTAGCCGGCCACACGGCGCAGCACCTTGGGCCAATGGGCTTCGAGCTCCGGACGCAGCTGGTCGGCGAGGGTCTTGACGTAGTCGCCCAGTTCGCGCGCCGCGCCGCTGGCGTTCTCGTAGCGGCCCAGTTCCAGCAGCGTGCCGTCAGAACGCCAGGCGGTGGCGCCGATGACGTTGTGCACCATGTTGCCGTAGGCGATGCTGCGGCTGCCGCAGGAGTTGTTGCCGGCCATGCCGCCCAGGGTGGCCTGCGCGCTGGTGGAGACATCCACCGGGTACCAGAGGCCGTGTTTCTTGAGGGCCGCGTTCAGGTGGTCCAGCACGATGCCGGGCTCGACTTCGGCCGTGCGTGCCGCCACGTCGACATTCAGGATGCTGCGCATGTACTTGCTGTGGTCCATCACCAGCCCGGCGCCCACGGTCTGGCCGCACTGGCTGGTGCCGCCGCCGCGTGGCACCAGCGGCACCCGCAGGTCGCGGCAGATGTCGAGTGCGGTTTTCACGTCGGCCGCCGTGCGCGGCACAAAGACGCCCACCGGCATCTGCTGGTAAATCGAGGCATCGGTGGCGTAGCGGCCGCGGTCGGCGGCCGAGAACAGCACCTCGCCGGTGGTCTCAAAGGCCAGGCGTTGCGCCAGCTTGCCGGCGACTTCGTTGCTGACGCGGGCGACGTCGTCATAGGCCTGGGCGGCAGTACCTTGGGTGATGTTCAGGGGCAGGGGAGCGTTCATCGGAGGTTCACAAGGTTGGCGCGGCGAAGTAGCCGGGCGCGGGTGGGGGGCAGCGGGTCGCTTGTCCAGGCGTCGAGTGACGTCAGGCGTTGGAGGCGCTGGCGCTGTGGTCAGCCGGCATGGCCGTGCCCTGGCTGCGGAGTTGCTGGATCACGGTGTCCAGCTTGTTGGCGAGGTGGGTTGCCATCACGGCACGCATGGCGGCGGCGTCGCGGGCGCTCAGTGCCGCCACCATCTGCTCGTGCTCCTTCACGGCGTCACGCCACTTTTCCTCGTTCTGGTTGGAGCGAAAACGCAGCGCCTGCAAGCGGGCATTGACCTGGTTGTAGGTGTTCAGCAGCACCGGGTTCTTGGCGGCGGCGTTGATGGCCCGGTGAATGGCGGCGTTGAGCCGGTAATAAGTGGGCAGGTCGCGCCGGGTGTAGGCCGCCAGCATTTCGTAGTGCATGGCCTTGATCTCGGCCAGCTCTGCCTCGGTGATGCGCTGGGCCGCCAGCTCGCCGGACTGGGCTTCCAGCCCGGCCATCACCTCAAAGGTGTTGAGCACATCGGTTTCCGTCAGTTCCACGGCAATCGCGCCGCGGTTGGGCAACAGTTCCACCAGGCCCTCGGCGGCCAGCATTTTGATGGCTTCGCGCAGGGGCGTGCGCGAGACGTTGAGCTCCTCGCTCAGCTCCCGCTCGTTGAGCTTGGCGCCCGGGGGAATGCGGTTCTCCACCAGCATCTGGCGCAGGCGGTGGGCGACCTGTTCATGCAGGGCCGAACGGGGAATGGAAATGATTTCAGCAGACATGGCAACATTTTGTATGCAAAAAAAAGAGCTGTCAAATGCCGTATAAACCCGATAAATCCAATATTTGTGTTGACAAATGCATTTTGTATGCAAAAAATAGCGACATCACGACACCATTCCTCAGGAGACTTTTCTGCCATGTTGACCCTCGACTTCCACCCCACCGGTCGCCACTTTCTGCAGATCCCGGGCCCGTCGCCCGTGCCGGACCGCGTTCTGCGTGCCATGAGCCTGCCCACCATTGACCACCGCGGCCCCGAGTTCGCGGCGCTGGGCCTGAAGGTGCTGGCCGACATCAAGAAGATTTTCCAGACGCGCCAGCCGGTCATCATCTACCCGGCCTCCGGCACCGGTGCCTGGGAAGCGGCGCTGTCCAACACCATGAGTCCCGGCGACCACATCCTGATGTACGAAACCGGCCACTTTGCCGCGCTGTGGCAAAAGCTGGCCACGCGCCTGGGCCTGAAGACCGAAGTGCTGTCCTACCCTGGTGCCGAGGTCTGGCGCCATGGCGTGCAGGCCGCGCTGATCGAGGAGCGCCTGAAAGCCGACACAGGGCACAGCATCAAGGCGGTCTGCGTGGTGCACAACGAGACCTCCACCGGCGTGACCAGCAACATTGCGGCCGTCCGCAAAGCCATTGACGCAGCCAGGCACCCGGCGCTGCTGCTGGTCGACACCATCTCCGGCCTCGGTTCCGCCGATTACCGCCACGACGAGTGGGGTGTGGACGTCAGCATCAGCGGCTCGCAAAAAGGCCTGATGCTGCCGCCCGGCATCAGCTTCAATGCCGTGTCGGCCAAGGCCATCGAGGCCAGCAAGAAAGCCACCTTGCCCAAGGCCTTCTGGGCCTGGGACGAAATCATCGAGATGAACAAGAGCGGCTACTGGCCGTCCACCCCCAACACCAACCTTCTGTATGCGCTGAGCGAAGCCTGCGACATGCTGCTCGAGCATGGGCTTGATACGGTGTTCGCGCGCCACCAGCGCTGGGGCGAGGGCGTGCGCTCGGCCGTCAAGGCCTGGGGCCTGCAGATCCAGTGCGCCGATCCATCGGTCTATTCGCCCATCCTCACCGGTGTGATGACACCCGAGGGTGTGGATGCCGATGCCGTGCGCAAGGTCATTTACGAACGCTTCGACTGTTCGCTCGGCACCGGCCTCGGCAAGGTCAAGGGCAAGATGTTCCGCATCGGCCACCTCGGCGACTGCAACGACCTCACCTTGATGGCGGCCCTGAGCGGCTGCGAGATGGGCCTGAAGCTGTCGGGCGTGAAGCTTGCCGGCTCCGGCGTGCAGGCCGCGATGGACTACTTCTCCAGCCACGCCGCGGTGATCCCGCAGCGCAAGGCGGCCTGAGCCTCATCCTTTGATCCAGCAATTTCATTGATTCCAGGCCCACAGCGCATGGGCAGACCTTCTTCATTCCATCGATTCCTACACGGAGACAACACCATGCAACGCAGAACCTTCATCAGTGCCACCACCGCAGCTGCCGCAACCCTGGCAGCCCCCATGCTGGGGGCGCAAACCATGCCCAACGGGCCCTACCGCATCATCGTGGGCTTTGCACCGGGCGGCGGCACCGACATCCTGGCGCGCGTCATCGGCCAGAAGCTGGGCGAGATGTGGAAGACACAGGTCATCGTCGAGAACAAGGCGGGCGCCTCGGGCACCATTGCCGCCGACTATGTGGCCAAGCAGCCCGGCGACGGCACCACGCTGCTGATGGCGCACATCAACAGCCAGGCCATCACGCCCAACCTGCAGAAGGTCAACTACGACCCCGCCAAGGACTTTCAGCCCATCGTGCTGGTCGGCGTCACGCCCAACCTGCTGATCTGCAATGACAACCAGCCGGCCAAGACCGTGAAAGACCTGGTCGAGCTGTGTCGCGCCAACCCCGGCAAGATCAGCTTCGGCTCGGCCGGCACCGGCAGCGCGCAACACCTGGCGCTGGAGATGTTCATGCTGGCCGCCAAGGTCAAGGCCATCCACGTGCCGTACAAGGGCTCGGGCCCGATGCTCACCGACCTGATCGGCGGCACCATCCAGTACAGCTTCGACACCATGACGGCGGCCACCCCGCACGTGAAGAGCGGCAGAGCGATTGCCATCGCCCAGACGCGCCTCAACCGCGTCGGCGCCTATGCCAACGTGCCGACGATGGCCGAGTCAGGCTTTCCCGGCTTCGAGGCCACGACCTGGTACGGCCTGGCCGGCCCTGCCAAAATGCCCGCGGCCCTGGCCAAGCGCATGAACGAAGACGTCAACAAGGTCATGCTGATGCCCGACGTGATGGAAAAGCTGGCGGCCTCGGGCGCGCAGGACGGCGGTGGGTCTGCCGAGAAGTTTGGCGAATTCATGGCGGCCGAGCAGATCAAGTGGGCCAAGATCATCAAGGATGGTGGCGTGAAAGGTGAGGCTTGACATGACTCCCCCCCGTAGCGGCCGATGGCCGCTTCCCCCCTCAAGGGGGCGCCGCCTTCGGCCCGGCAAAGCCGGTTCCGTCGCGGCTGCTTGTGAAGAAAGGCCGTACTGATGAGGCCGTTGCCGTTGGAAGGCGTGCGGGTGCTGGACATCAGCCAGGTCATGGCGGGGCCTTATGCCTGCATGTTGCTGGCTGACTTGGGCGCTGACGTCATCAAGATCGAGCCGCCCGGCACGGGTGACCAGACGCGGGGTTCGATGGGTTTCAAGATGAAGGGGCCGGACTCGATGGGCTTCCTGAACATGAACCGCAACAAGCGCAGCGTCACGCTCAATCTCAAATCGAAGGCGGGCCGCGAGGTGCTGCTGCGCATGGTCAAGGATGCCGACATCCTGATCGAGAACTACCGACCCGGCGCGATGAAGCGCCTGGGTCTGGGCTATGAAGACCTGAAGGGGGTCAACCCCAAGCTGGTGTACACCAGTATCTCGGGCTTCGGCCAGACCGGGCCCTGGGCGGACCGGCCGGGCTTTGATCTGATGGCGCAGGCCATGTCCGGCGTGATGAGCGTGACAGGCTATCCCGACTCCCCGCCGGTGAAGTGCGGCGTGCCGGTGGCCGATATCGGCTGCGCGCTGTTCGCGGTGTACGGCACGTTGTCTGCCTATATCGGCGCCAAGAACACGGGGCAGGGGCAGTATGTCGATGCCTCTCTCTTTGACACCGCACTGGCCTTCTCGGTGTGGGATATCTGCGATTACTGGGGCACGGGCAATCCGCCGCAACCGCTGGGCACTTCCAACAAGATGACGGCACCGTACCAGGCCATGGCCTGCTCGGACGGCTACTTCGTGATGGGTGCCAACAACCAGAAGCTGTGGGAAAAGCTCTGCCGGCTGATGGGCCGCGAGGAGCTGCTGGCCGACGAACGTTTCAAGACGATTTCGCTGCGACTCAACAACCGCCCGGCCTTGGAGGCCGAGCTGGAAAAAACCTTCCGCCAGCAGACCAAGGACTACTGGGTTGGCACGCTGCTGGACGCCGGCATTCCCGCCGGCCCCATCCTCACCTACCCGGAGGCGTTCGAAGGCGAGCACGGCACCGCGCGCCAGATGAAGATGGAAATCGACCACCCGATCGAAGGCAAGGTGCCCAACATCGGCTTTGCGGTCAAGCTTTCGGGCACGCCGCAGCAGGTGCGTCGCCATCCGCCCTTGCTGGGCGAGCACACCGACGAACTGCTGGCCGAACTGGGCATTGATGCCGCAGGACGGGCGGAACTGGCAGCGCAGGGCGCCTTCGCTCCATCATGAGTACGCCGACCGAAGGCGTGGTTCGCCTGCACATCGAGGCTGGCATCGCTGCGGTGGTGTTTGACCGCCCGCAGGCCCGCAACGCCATGACCTGGGCCATGTACGGCCAGCTGATGCAGATCTGTGACCAACTGGCGGCCGATGCTTCGGTGCGGGTGGTGACCTTCCGCGGCGCAGGCGGTGAGGCCTTTGTGGCCGGCACCGACATCGAGCAGTTCACGGCTTTTGGCCGCGACCGCCCGGCCGGTGACGACGGTGTGGCCTACGAAAAGCAGATCGACCAGTGCATCCACAAGCTGGAGTCGCTGCCCATGCCGACGGTGGCCCTCATTGAAGGCTGGACCATTGGCGGCGGGCTGGCGATTGCCACCACCTGCGATTTCCGCATCGCCACGCCTGGTTCCCGTTTCGGTGTGCCGATTGCGAAAACACTGGGCAATTGCCTGTCGGTGGCCAACCTGGCGCGGCAGGTGGCGGTGTGGGGCTTGCCCCGCGTCAAGCGTATGCTGCTGCTGGCGGAGGTGCTGACGGCGGACGAGGCCCTGGCCTGCGGATTTCTCAAGGAGGTGGTGGCGCCAGAGGCGCTTGATGCGGCCGCCGCCAGCCTGTGCAGCCGCCTGGCGGGCCTGGCCCCGGTGACGCAGCAGGTCACCCGCGAGGCGCTGCGCCGCATCGTGACCCACGCCTTGCCGGCCGATGAGGACCTGATCCACTGCTGCTATGGCAGCGCGGACTTCCGTGAAGGCGTGAGCGCATTCGTCGCCAAACGCAGCCCTGTCTGGCAGGGGAGTTGACACGCGTCAACTGGGCAGGATTTTTTTCCCTTTCGCGGCGAAAAGCCGGGTTGGCGACTGCAGTTTTCACCCCTTTGTCACCTTCTTGGGTCTATGCTTGGATGGCGGGCGAGTGTGCCCCACATGCAAGTCAGGAGGTGCCCCATGTACAAGCGAATACTGTTGGCTTATGACGGCTCCGAGGCAGGGCAAAAAGCCCTGCTCGATTGTCACGATCTGGCGCAGTGGAGCCAGTCCGAGCTGTTCCTGATTGCCGCCATGCCCCTGCCCATCGGTTTCGGCGGGGTGGAAGGCGGCGTCTACAACAAGGAACTCGAGGAGATCGAGAGGCAGAAATACCAGGTCGTGCTGGACGACGGGCTCAAGCGGCTTGCGCAATCGGGCCACTCCGTTCGTGGCGAGGTGGTGACTGGCGACGCAACGGATGTCATCACCCGCTCCGCGACCGAGCTCAAGGTGGACCTCATTGTGGTGGGCCACAAGCACCTGGACAGCTGGACGGCACGCTGGTGGCGCGGCTCCGTGTCCAAGGCGCTGATCGAAAAAGCCCCGTGCAGCGTGCTGGTCGTCATCACGCATTGAAGGCATGGAGACGATGACCGCCATGCGCCGCGCAGCACAACCCGACCGTGCCGCAGCGCTGGCCCAGTACCGCGGCCGCGCCGCAGTCTACGACCTGGAACTGGCCCTGTTCGAGCCCATCCGTGAAGAGGCGATTTCGCGGCTGGCCCTGCAGCCCGGAGACACGGTGGTCGATGTGGGCTGCGGCACAGGCCTGAGCTTTGCGCGCCTGGAGCACGACATCGGGCCGACAGGCCACCTCATCGGTATCGAGCAGTGCCCCGAGATGATGCAGCGCGTGCAGCGCCGGGTGGACCAGCAGGGCTGGCAGAACGTGACCCTGCTGTGCGCGCCTGTCGAAGCCGCTGCGATGTCAGGAGAGGCAGACGCTGCCCTGTTCAATTTCACCCACGACATCCTGCGCCGCCCCGAGGCGGTGGGCAATGTGGTGGCGCATCTCAGGCCCGGGGCGCATGTGGCCGCAGCGGGCCTGCAGTGGGCCGGGCCGTGGAACTGGCCAGTCAACAATTTTGTACTGTCCGCGGCGCTGCATTCGACCACCTCGCTCGAAGGGCTGCACCAGCCCTGGGACCTGCTGGCCGCTTCACTGGAGGGGATTGACATCCAGACCAGGGGTTTGGGCGGCATCTACGTCCTGAGCGGCACGCGCCGTGGTGCGCGGACTTCAATGCCGGCACGCCGACGCCAGAAGGGGCATTGAGCTGTTCGCTGAGTCGGCGTGCCGATGCCGGCTCAGGACAAGCCGCGCTCAACCCGGCTGAAGCGTTTTGGGTTTGAAATCGCAGAACGGCGCCACGCCGCACTGCCAACACATCGGCTTGCGCGCCAGGCACACATAGCGCCCGTGCAGGATCAGCCAGTGGTGCGCGTCCACCAGGTACTCGGCCGGAATGCGCTTGAGCAGCTTCAACTCCACCGCCAGCGGCGTCTTGCCCGGCGCCAGGCCGGTGCGGTTGCCCAGCCGGAAGATGTGCGTGTCCACCGCCATGGTGGCCTCGCCAAACGCCGAGTTCAGCACCACGTTGGCCGTCTTGCGGCCGACGCCGGGCAGGGCTTCCAGCGCCTCCCGGCTGCGCGGCACCATACCGCCGTGCCGCTCCACCAATATCCGGCAGGTCTCCATCAGGTGCCTGGCCTTGCTGCGGTACAGGCCAATGGTCCTGATGTGGCCCTCCAGCCCTTCCAGGCCCAGGCCGAGGATTTTCTGTGGCGTGTTTGCCACCGGGAACAGGCGGCGCGTGGCCTTGTTCACCCCCACATCGGTCGCCTGCGCGCTCAGCAGCACGGCGGTGAGCAGCTCGAACACGCTGGTGTACTCCAGCTCCGTCACCGGCATCGGGTTGGCGGCTTTCAGGGTGGCGAAGAAGGGGGCGATGTCGGCGGATTTCATGCTGGGGAGTGTATCGGCGTGGGGTGAAGTTCGTTGCCCGCAGGCGCCGGGCAATGAATCAGTTCGGACGTCCTGCCGCTGTGCAGCGTTGAGGGCTTGGGTCGACGGCCGATGCAGCACTCGACAGAATTGACGGGCCGCCGCCAGCTTGTCGGCTGGAGTCAAGCTCGGAGAGCGCGCAAAAAAGTCTCAAGAGGTGTCGCCGGACACGCTATGACGTTCGATGGGTGCGATCAGCGCGGGCTCGGGGTCGGTTCACGCCGCCAGCCGCGGCACATCCCAGGCCGAGTTGGGCGGCGGCCCGGCCTGCTGCAGCTGCTCGCGCACCACTTGCCAGACGGCATGGGAGTTGTCGGCGGAGGTGGTGTCACCTATCACGTAGTCCAGCCCGGCCGCCTGGGCCATGTGCTTCATGCGCTGGTGGGTCATCGAGTCGGGGGCCACGCCCAGCAGGCAGGGTGTGACAGGCAGGCCCTCGCAGGCGGCGACCATGCGGACCATGAGGTCGTCGTCGAAGCGCGGCGAGCCCACAAACAGCATCAGGAAGTAAGGCCAGTCCGGCAGAAAGGCCCGGCGCAGGCCGTGCAGCAGGCCACCGCGCGACACCGCGATCATCCGGCAAGGGTGGCCGCTTTCCATGAAGTCCACATACTCGCTGCTGCCGTCCATGTCGCGCTCGCCGGCAAAGCGGCGTCGGACCACCTGCGTGAGATGCTGCGTGGCCAGCCATTCGACCATCTCAAAAGCGGTGTCGCCACTGGCAGCGCAGATGCCTACGCGGTGAAAGGCTTCCGGGTCGGGCAGGGCCTGAGCCTGCGTCAACTGCATGGGGGCCGACAGCCGCCGCAGCACAGAGGGCGGCGCGTATTGCTTGCCCTTTTCAAGCTGGTCGCGCAGAGCCATGACGCGGCGGCCGAATTGCACCGGGTCTTCGCTGGCCTGTGACATGGCCATGGACCACAGGGTGGGCAGCAGGCGCAGGCCCCGGCTGGTGTGCAGCGTGTGGAAGGAGTGGTAGCGCGCGTCGCGGTGCAGACGCTCAAGCAGGTCCTGTACGGCGGCAAGGGGTCCCTCGACCCAGTGCACGAACCAGCCGCTCTGGTAGTGCAGCACGGCATGGATGCCGTGCTCGCTGTTGTGGCGGAGCGCACTCTTGCGGATGCGCTCCATCTCACCAAAAACGGCTCCCTTCAGGTTGGACATGCAGGCGGTGACGATCCGCTCGACTTCGACCTCCCCGGGGCCAGCAACAAAAGGCGCTGCCTTGTTGACCATCGTTCGATGGTGCCAAACTGAAAAAAGCGCGTCAATCCCTGATCGCAGAAACAGAGTGTGAATATTGGCGAGAATGGGGGCTTCGAAGGAAAACCATCACCATGCCCTTGCAATTTGCCGACCGCCTGAACAACGTTGAAACCTCTGCGATCCGTGAGCTCTTCAAGCTGCTGGGCAAGCCGGGCATCATCAGCTTCGCTGGCGGCTTTCCCGACCCGGCCATGTTTGATGTGGACGGCATCCGCGCCGCCAGCAACCAGGCGCTGAGCGATGAACCGGGTGGCGCACTGCAGTACGGCGCCACCGAGGGCTACGGCCCGCTGCGCGAGCAGCTCAGCACCTTCATGGCCACCAAGGGTGCGCAGGTGGCGCCGGAGGGCCTGATCGTCACCACCGGCAGCCAGCAGGCACTGGACCTGCTGGGCAAGACCCTGATTTCCCCCGGCGACAAGGTCATCGTCGAAGGCCCCACGTTTCTGGCGACCATCCAGTGCTTTCGCCTCTACGGTGCAGAACTCATCAGCGCACCCATCGACGCCCAGGGCGTGAAGACAGACGAGCTGGAGCAGCTCATCGCCGAGCACAAGCCCAGGTTTGTGTACCTGATTCCCACGTTCGGCAACCCCAGCGGCGCCATGCTGAGCCTGGAGCGCCGCAAGCAGGTGCTGGCCATGGCGGTCAAACACAACACACTGGTCGTGGAAGACGATCCGTACGGCGACCTGTATTTCGGGGAGGCCCCGCCGCCCTCCTTGCTGGCCCTGAGCGACAGCGTGCCGGGCTCGCGCGAGCTGCTGGCGCATTGCGGCTCGCTCAGCAAGGTGCTGTCGCCCGGATTGCGCGTGGGCTGGATGATTGCCCCCGCCGAGCTGCTGGCCAAGGCCACCATGTGCAAGCAGTTCAGCGATGCGCACACCAGCACCTTTGCCCAGGCCACCGCCGCGCAATACCTGAAGGCCGGCCGCATGCCGGCCACGCTGGAGAACGTCCGCAGGGTGTACGCCGAGCGTGCGGCGGCCATGGGCCGGGCCTTGAAGCATGCGCTGGGCGACGCGATTGAGTTCAGCCAGCCCGGCGGCGGCCTGTTCTTCTGGGCCCGTCTGACGGGCGCCGGCGGCAAGACGCAGGACGCCGGCGAGTTCGCCAAGAAGGCCATCGCGCAGGGGGTGGCCTTTGTGCCCGGCGCCCCGTTCTATGCGGCCAAGCCGGACCACGCAACCTTCAGGCTCAGCTTTGCCACCGCCGATGTCGCCAAGATCGAAGAGGGTGTGGCGCGGCTGGGCAAGGCCCTTTGATTGCGGAGATGGGCGGTGTCGTAGCACTCGAATTCAAAACGGGTGCTGTTGGCCGTGTCGGCCGTCAGCACGCACTCGATGTATGCAAAGGTGTTCTTGAACACCAGGTCGCGCGTGCCTTCCAGGTAGCTGAGCTCCCAGCCGTGCTGGAAGTCCTTGCAAGCGGTCCAGTATCGGCAATTTCCTGCGCGGTAGCCGGCAGGTAGGGCAACATCGACGGCGTCTGGATGGAGCCGGTCACGGTACAGCTGATGATGACTCGGAGCCTTTGGGCCATGGGAACTCGGTGTGACGCATTGGGTGCGATGGTTGCGATGGACTTCTTTTTCTAGCGCCCGCCGGCGACGTCGATGACACTGCCGTGGACATAGGAGGCGGCGTCGGAGGCCAGCCACAGCGCGACCTCGGCCACCTCCAGTGCGGAGCCGGCCCGGCCCAGTGGCACCGCGGTCCTGGCCATGGTCTCCATCTGGGCGATGCCGCCGTGCAGGTTGTGGATTTCGGTGGAGATCAGGCCGGGGCGAATGGCGTTCACCCGAATGCCTTCCAGCCCCACTTCCTTGGCCAGGGCCAGGTTGAAGCTGTCGATGGCGCCCTTGCTGGCGGCATAGGCAGCGCCCCCGCCCAGGCCGCCGGTACGGGCGGCGACCGAGGACATGTTGATGATGACCCCGCCCTTGCCCCCATGGGCGGTGGACATGCGGCGGATGGCCTCGCGCGAGCAGAAATAGGCGCTGAAGACATTGGCGCGAAAGACGGCGGCGACCTTGTCTTCATCGGCCGTATCGACGCGGAAATTGGCGAGCACGCCAGCGTTGTTGACCAGCACGTCGGGTGCGCCGAACGTGCTGTCAAGCTGCCTGAACATGGCCGTGACGTCTTCCAGGCGACCGACGTCTGCCTTCAGCGCCACGGCTTGCCCGCCCGCCTTTTCAATCGCGGCCACCACAGCGCGCGCCGCCGTTTCGCTGTGCAGATAGTTCACGCCCACCCGGTAGCCGCTGCGGCCGGCCAGCAGGGCGATTTCGGCGCCAATGCCGCGGCTGGCACCGGTGACCAGCATGATTTTTTGCATGGTCACTCCGGCTGGATGTTGGCGTCTTTCACCAGGCGTGTCCACTTGGTGATTTCGGTGCCGATGAAGCCCTTGAGCTGCTCGGGCGGCAAGGGCATGGGAGACAGCCCGATGTGCGCGAGCTTGTCCTTCATGTCGGCGGGCTTGATGGCCTGGGTGGTGGCGGCATTGAGTTTGTCCACCACGTCCTTGGGGATGCCCGCCGGGCCAACCATGGCAAACCATGCGGTGATGTCAAAACCGGGCAGCAGTTCGGCAATGGCCGGCACCTCGGGTACCAGCGGGCTGCGCCTGGGCGAGGTCACGCCGAGCGCCCGCATGGTGCCCCCCTTGGTCTGCGCCAAGGCATTGCCGATGTCGGCAAAGGTGTAGTCCAGCGTGCCGCCGAGCACGTCATTGACGGCCAGCGGAATGCCTTTGTAGGGCACCAGCAGGGTGTCGAGCCCGCCGAGCTTGTTGAGCATGGCGATGCTGACCTGCGAGCTGGAGGAGCCATAACCCGCGGTGACCTTGCCGGGCCGCTGCTTGACGTAGGCCACCAGCTCCTGCAGGTTCTTCACCGGGGAACTGGTTTTGACCAGCAGCACCAGCGCCGTCTCGCCGACGCCGGCCACCGGGGTGAAATCCTTGTTGGGGTCGTACGGGATTTTCTTGAGCAGCGCCACATTGGAGGAGATGGCCGAGTTGGAGGAAAACAGCAGCGTGTAGCCGTCCGGTGCGGAACGGACCACTTCCATGGCGGCGATGGAGCCGCCGGCGCCGGGCTTGTTGTCGACCACGATGGGCTGGCCCAGCGAGAGGCTCAGTTGCTGGCCGACCAGACGGGCAGCCATGTCGGTGGCCGTGCCGGGCGGGAAGGGCACGATCATCTTGATGGGCCGGGTGGGGTAGTCCTGCGCCTGGGCTGGCGCAGCCGTCAGTGCCAGGCCCATCACCACCCCCAGCGCTGCGCCAAGGGTTCGGATCAGCGGATTGTTTGTCATGTTGTCTCCTGGGTTTTTGTCAAAGAGCGGTGTGCTGCGTGGGGCATCTCCATCGGCAGCGTGAGCAGATGGAAGGACAGCGCCTTGCCGTGCATGTCGAGGTTCAGCGAATCGTTGACACCGCCGTCCAGCACGTCCTCCAGCACGAAGTTCATGGCACCCAGCCGTGGCAGCAGGTAGCGGGTGACGCGGCTCGGCTGGCGGTGCGCAAAGTGGGCGGCGACGCGCGCCTCCGTCACCTGCTGCACCAGCAGATCGTAGTCCTCGGCGCGGTAGGCGATGACGCTGATGTTGACCTTGTTGCCCTTGTCGCCGGTGCGGGCGTGGGCCAGTTGGTACAGCGTGGCGGGCGTCGAATCGGGCATCGGACTGTTCATGGTGGCTCCTGCAGTGCCCTCAGGCGGCAAAGTCAAAGCTGGCCGGAACGCGCTCGCGCGCAATCAGGCAGGACTGGGTGGACAGCCGCTGGCGCTTGGCGACGCGGACACCGCCGCCTCCGGCAGGGCCGCCCGTCCAGAGCGCCGTGAGTTCGCGCAGCAGGCGGTCGATCACCGGCAGCTCCAGGTGCTGCCCGGCCACGCGCAGGCGGATGTCGTGGACTGCGCCGACAGGGGTGGCTTTCAGTTGCCGGTTGGCGTCGTCTCCCAGGATGCTGGCCACACCGATCAGGTCGAAGCGCAGAGCCAGCTGCGCGCCCATGCGCTTTTGCATGATGTCCATCGCCAGCCGTGCGCGCGCTTCGGCGTTCGGCCCGGCGTAGGAGATTTCGCCTTCGCCAAACCAGCCGCCGTCAAAAAAGACATTAGCCTTGAGCGTGGGGGTGCGGGGATGGCCGCGAACGCCCGAGAGGCGCACCTGGTGCGTGCCGACCTGGGCGACCGTGGCCTGGGTGATGTCGGCCACCACATCCGGGGTGATGTAGGCCGCCGGGTCATGCACTTCGTAGAGCAGTTGCTCCTTCACCGTACGTTCGTCCACCAAGCCGCCGGTACGCAGTGCCTTTCCCACGATGCAGCTGCCGTCGGCTGCGATTTCGGCAATCGGAAAACCCACATCCTCGAGCCCGGCGACGTCCTTCATGCCGGGGTCGGCAAAGTAGCCGCCGCTGACCTGCGCGCCGCATTCCAGCAGATGGCCGGCCATGGTGGCGCCGGCGAGGGCATCCCATTGGTCCCGCGCCCAGCCAAAGTGGGCGATGGCCGGCCCCAGGGTCAGCGAGGGATCGGCCACGCGGCCGGTGACCACAATCTGGGCGCCAGCGCGAATCGCTTCGGCGATTTCAAAGGCGCCCTGGTACACATTGGCGCAGACAAAACGGGCTTCGTCGAACTGGTCGCCCAGATGGTCCCGCACAATGGCGCGCCCCTGGGGGCTGGACAGGTCATCGCCCCGCACGACTGCGATACGCGGCGGCGGCAGGCCCAGTTCCCTGGCAAGGCGCTGGATGAGCAGGGCGGCGCCGTCCGGGTTGGCAGCACCGAAATTGCCGACGATGGTGATCCCGTGCTGCAGGCAGTCGGCCAGGATGGGGCGCAGCTCCAACTCCAGCAGCGGCTCATAGCCCAGCGCCGCGTTGGCGCGCTTGGCCAGTTGCTGGGTGGCCAGCGTGCGCTCGGCCAGGTTCTCGAAGATCAGGGCCGCCGGCCCACCCCGCTCGACCAGCGTACGCACGACGGGCGTCCCTGCGTCCACGCGGTCGCCGGAAAAGCCGGCACCGCAACCCACAGCCAATGTCTCCATCCAGAAATCCTCTTTGAAGGGGCCAGTTTGCCTTGCGGATTTGTCTATGTAAACTGCGATTATTGAAATAATTATGCTGTTTTATCGATGAATCTCTCCGGACATCTTTCAGGGCGTCTGATAGACGCCTTCCTGGCGCTGGAGGACACCAAGCGCTTTGCCGTGGCCGCCCAGCGCTGCCATGTGTCACCGTCGGCCTTCAGCCAGATCATCGCCCGGCTGGAAGAGCTGGTCGGCGCGCGCCTGTTTGACCGCAACACGCGCCACGTGGCGCTGACTCCGGAGGGCGAGATCTTTTCCCAGGGTGCGCATCGCATTGCCGCAGAGATGAACGCCTCCCTCGCCGAGCTGCGGGAGCGTTCCAGCCGGACCGTCGGGCGCGTGGCGATCGCTGCGCCTCCGTCCCTGTGCGCCGCCTGGCTGCCCGAGCAGATGGCCGTCTTCCGCACGCACAACCCGGGCATCGCCCAGCGCCTGCACGATGTGGTGTCGGACCGGTGCATGACGCTTGTCGCCGCGGGCGAGGTGGATTTCGGGCTCAACGCGCAACGCGGCAACACCCTGGAGTTCGAGGCCGAACTGCTGTTCAACGAGCGCCTCTTCGTGGTCTGCCGCAGCGACGACACGCTGGCCCGGCACAGCACCCTGGCCCTGAAGGACTTGCGGGGGCGCGAATTCATCCACACGGTGCGCTCGGGCAGCGTGTGGCAGCAGATGCAGCCCATGCTTGCAGAAGCCGGTGTGCACGACAGCGGGCTGGAGGTGTCGCAGTTCGGTACGCTGGCCGGGCTGGTGGCCAGCCGTTTTGGCATCAGTGTGGTGCCGCAGTTTTCCGTGCGGTTGTGCGAAAGGCCGGGCCTGGTGGCGGTGCCCGTGTCTGATCGCAAGGCCCTGCGCCCCATCTACATGGTCAAGCGCCGGCACCGCAGCCTGTCCATGGCGGCTGCCGCGATGTGGGCGCAACTGGCGCATGCCGGACAATCGGTGGCCGGGCGGTCCGCATCCCGGGCGCCTGCAGGCAAGGGTGCAAAGCGCTAAGCTCGACCTTGCCGATGCCGCGTACGGGTGCCACGCGAATTGCGCGGCCTTCCTTTCGCTGCCTGCCTCTTCATGTCCTGACGGGCCCTGACCCAGAATCGATTTTCGCGCCTTGACAGTTCCTCACGCTCCCCTTCCGGCCGCCACGCGGCGCTCCATCTTTCTGCTGTCCTGCGGTACGTTTTCCAGCATGGCGGCGCAACGCATTTGCGACGCCATGCTGCCTGAACTGGCGCGCGTGTTCTCGGTCGGCCTGGCGCAGGCGGCACAGGTGGTGTCGGTCTTTGCCATCACCTACGGCGCCTCGCAACTCTTTTACGGACCGCTGGGGGACCGGCTGGGCAAGTTCCGCGTGGTCACCTTTGCCACGCTGGGATGCAGCATCGGCAGTGCCCTGGCCGTGTTTGCCACCAGCCTCGACATGCTGGTGGTGGCGCGGCTGTTGATGGCGCTCGGTGCCGCAGCCATGATTCCGCTGGCCATGGCCTGGGTGGGCGATTCCGTGCCTGCCGATCAACTGCAGGAAATGCTCACCCGCACTGGCCTGGGCAGCACGCTGGGCATCGTGGGGGGGCAGTTGATGGGCGGCCTGCTCACCGATGCCCTGGGCTGGCGTTGGGCCTTTGGTTTTCTGGTGCTGCTGTTCACCGTGGTTGGCTCGCTTCTCTACCGCGATCTGCGCCAGCAGCAGGTCGCACCGGCGGCCGCTGTATCACTGCCGGACCGAAGTGTGTCCGTGGTGAGACCGCATTTCCTGAAGCAGACCCTGGTCATCCTCGGCGGTTCCTGGCCGCGCACCGTGCTGCTGCTGGCGATGGTGGAGGGTGCCGTCGGTTTCGGCGTGCTGGCCATGTGGGCCTCGCACCTGCACCGCTCGCTGGGCCTGTCGCTGTCCACCTGCGGCGCCATCGTGGCGCTGTTTGGCCTGGGCGGCATGGGCTACATGGCCTTGGGCGGGCACCTGATCCGTCGCCTCGGCCAGCAGGGCCTGGTCCTGGTCGGCGGGACCTTGGTGGGTGTGTGCGCCCTGGTGCTGGCCTACACCCCGCATTGGGCGCCCGCTGTTCCTGCCAGCTTCTTCGCCGGGTTTGGCTTCTTCATGTTTCACAACACCATGCAAACCAACGCCACGCAGATGATGCCGCAGGCACGCGGCACGGCGGTGTCGCTGTTTGCCTCCAGCCTGTTCCTCGGGCAATCGCTGGGTGTGGTGCTGGCCGCCAGCCTGGTGGAGCGGATGGGCAGCAGCGCGGTGGTGGCGCTGGGTGGCGCCGCGATGGCGGTGGAAGGGGCTTACTTTGCCTGGGCGCTGCGACGGCGTGGCAGACCATCCGCTTGATTGACGACCGATGAATTGAGATTTCGAAAATGAAAGCACCATAGGAGTGAGGACAGTGATGTCATCTTTTGTTGAAAATCTTAGTGGACAGTGGCTCGTATTTTTCAAGGGAAAGCAGAGTGGACATGGTCTTCTCAGCTTCAATACCTTTGGTCATCCTGGTGGTTATTTGTCTCTCTACCAGGATGAGAATTCGGGGGAAGATACTCCATTTCTTCTTCTGCAAGGCAGGGTGGCGGTCCATGAGGTAAGTAGCTGTGTCTTTAAAGCGACCGCAAGGAAGATCAATTCGCAAACTCCTGGCGAAGTAGCTTTCGAAGGGCGTCGTGAAGTTGACTCCTTATCGAATCAGTGGACGGGAAGTTGGCATTCAACTGCAGGCTACCAAGGCATGTTCGAAATGACGAAGTTACATGCTCGTCCTTTTGAGCGAGACAATATCCCGCTAATAAAGAATTGGAATGAATTTTCAGATTGGGCGTTCTCTCAGGATGCCGAGAGTTCTGTATATCGCGGATTAGGCGATAGTCGGTATTCGCTAGTGAGTACCGCACACCGTTCGGGAATTTTTGACCTGCATCACTACTTAGTTGAAATACTTCCCCGAGTACGTGCAGAGTTGTTGAAGCGTCATGGATTGCGCATTGACATTAGTGCTCCTGACGGATTAGCCGAAATTTTGGCGTTGATTCGCCATCACGGTTTTCCCAGTCCAATAATGGACTGGTCTAAATCACCTTGGGTTGCGCTTTATTTCGCTATTTCTAACGCCAGAGCTCAAAGTAAAAATGGGAAAGATTTGGCTTGCTGCCGAGTGTATTGCTTGAATCACGACGGAATTTCAGTGGTGGCTGACGTGCAAAAAGCGCTGTTGATGCCTAATTTGGGAGGTCCTTTCGCTGAAATACCCACACCCATGACTTCGCGGGTTACGGCGCAAGAGGGCATATTTCTCTTAACTCCTTGCGTGGATGTTCTGACCACTTTTATGCATCAGGAAAAGAAAAATTCAAAGCTAGTTGTCAGTGCAATTGACATCAATGTAGGTGTAATCGACGAATTCTTGGCTCGTTTGGATCGAATGATGATTAACGAAGCAACTATGCTTTCCAGCATAGACAGTACTTTGAATCACTTAAAAGAAAAACTCATTCGATAATTCAGTTGGTACGGCTAAAGAGCTTCGAGGTATCTGTTACACCAAATCGAGCAACTTCTTCACCCTACCCATTACCCCGTCCTGATGACTGAAATGAATTCAGTCCCGCTTTCCGGCAGCCACACCTCCCCGGGTCGGCCCAGGATCTGGCGGACGCTGGCAGCAGGCCGGGGCATGGTGATCACGTCGAACTTTTCACTGGCCGGGTCAAAGCGGAGCGTGGCATTGCCGCTCCACTCCGAGGCCCAGACGATGTCCTTGTTGTCCACGTAAACGGCATACACATGGGGTTCCGCACCGGGTGCCTTCCAGGTGCGCCAGCTGCTGGCCCCTGCGCCCAGCGCCGGGTCGTGTACCGAAAGGTTGCCGCTGTTCCATTCCGAGACCCAGATGCGGCCACGGCTGTCCGACCAGACGCGGCGCGCGCCCTGGTGGGGCGTGGGTGGCTCGACGATGCGCGAAGCGCCCGTCTTGCGGTCGATCTGCGCAATGAAGGAGCCGGCCAGCGAACACCACCAGATGTCGCCCTGGGGGGTGGCGCAGATGCCGTAAGGGCCGCGACCGCGCGGCGCCTCTTTCACGCTGACCTTGCCCGTGCGCACCTCCAGCTTGCCGACGTAGCCGCTTTGCCCGGTGAACCACAAGTCGCCCTCGCCATCGAAGGCGCAGGTGTTGAGGTTGGCATGCGGCATGCCGGCGGGCAGGGGAAAGAGCTGGACGGCGCGCGAAGGCCAGCGCACGCGGGCGATGGCGTTCTGCCCGCCGTCGGTCAGCCAGGCGGCGCCATCAGGCCCGGCAATGACGCCGTGCGGCGCCGAGCCGCCGCCCAGGGAAATCAGCGCCGATTGGCCGTTGCGCGGGTCAAACCAGCCGAGGTGGCCGCTGCGCTGCGCGGAGAACCACACGCCGCCATCGGGCGCCGGTGCCAGGTCGTGGATGCCGGTGAAGGTGCGTGCCTGGAGCGGCCATGATTGCAGACGCGGGGCAGGGGGCGACTGTGCGGCCGCGAGGCCGGGGGCGAGCAGTGCGGCAGGCAGGGCCGCCAGCGCTGCGCGGCGCGTGAGGACATGAAATGACTGGGCAGATGGCTGCGACACCATGGCAATACCTCCTGTGCACCTTGACACCCTCACGGGGCGGTTCGGCTCCAGCCATTGTGGCGGCAAGACGATGCAGGAGGCAAGGTGCGCGCGTGGCCATGGCCATGCCAGGGGCAATCACGCACGGAGAGCGGTCGTGAGGCGCAGTTGACCCCAGCGCCCCTAGTTGGCGGCCTGCGACACCAGCGCCGGCTGGTCGCGGTAGAGCTCCGGCATCATGGCCTTGAGGTTGGCAATCTTGGGCAAGTCAAAGCGCGCGATGTAGGGCTGGTTCGGGTGCAGCGTGGCGTAGTCCTGGTGGTAGGCCTCCGCCGGATAAAACGCGGTGAAGGGCGTGAGCTGCGTCACGATCCTGTCCGGGAACACCCTGGCGCCATCGAGCTGTGCGATGTAGCGTTCGGCGATCTGCTTCTGGCCGGCATCCTGGTAGAAGATCGCTGAGCGGTACTGCGTGCCGCGGTCCGGTCCCTGGCGGTTCAACGTGGTCGGGTCGTGCGCGACCGAAAAATAGATCTGCAGCAGCTTGCCGTAGCTGATCTGCTTCGGGTCGTAGGTGATGCGTACCGACTCGGCATGACCGGTGCGGCCGGAGCCAATCTGGTCGTAGCTGGCGGTCGATTTGTCTCCACCGGCATAGCCTGACACCGCATTCAGCACGCCCTTCGTGTGCTGGAAGACTGCCTGCACGCCCCAGAAACAGCCACCGGCGAACACGGCCGTCTCGCGCGCAGCCGGGGTGCCGGGTGTGGCATCCACGGCGGGTGCCGGCAGCTTCACGGCGTTTTCTGCGGCGGCACTGCCCATCAGGCCGCCTCCCATGTACACCCAGGCAGACATGGCGATCAGGCCGCCTATCATGAGGACGAACGAGTTGCGCATGGTCATGCCGCCTTGAAGTGGAGGGCCACACCGTTCATGCAGTAGCGCAGGCCGGTGGGTTGGGGGCCGTCGTCAAACACATGGCCCAGGTGCCCGCCGCAGCGGCGGCACAGGACTTCGGTTCTTTTCATGAAGAGGCTGGCGTCGCTTTCCTCGACCACGGCCTTGTCCAGCGGCTGCCAGAAACTGGGCCAGCCGGTGCCGCTCTCGAATTTGGTTCTGGATGAAAAGAGCGCCAGCCCGCAGCCCGCGCAGTGGAAGGTCCCCGCACGCTTTTCCTTGTTCAGCGGGCTGGAGCCCGGGTATTCGGTGCCGGCCTCGCGAAGCACATGGTACTGGTCGGGCTTGAGCAGCTTTTTCCACTCGGCGTCGGTGTGCGTGACTTCGTAGGCCCGGGCGGCGTGCGCCGGAGCGCCCGACAGCAGACCTCGCAGGCCCACCAGGGCGCTGGTGAAAAGGCCCGCGCCCAGCAAAATATGTCGACGGCTCATCATGGATTCCTCTTGGTACACGGCTCATGGGCACCTGGTTCATTGTGGCCGTGCTGCTTGGTCGCCGTGGCCGATGACTTCTTACAGCCCGGACAGCAGCAGGGCCAAACCGTCCCCGCGTCACCCCATGGCACTGGCGGCCACACCGAAGCGCAGGGTGCCGATCACCTAGAAACCATGTTTGTTACCGGGCTATTGCGCTGGCGTCCTACAGCACGGCAGCGTCATGGCGCCTAGACTCGCGTCAACCCCTGATTGTGTCCATGATTTCCCATCTTTCCAGCCTGTTCCACAGATTGACCGCTTCGCTCAAGACCCGGCTCCAGCAGTTCGCCAGCCAACTGCCGGCCCATGCGGACCGCCTTCGGCACCCGACGAAGCGCGGCGTGTTGCTGGGCCTGGCGCTGATCCCGGCGCTGCTGCTGCTGTACGTGCTGGTGCTGATTCCTTTCACGCCCAGCATTTCAGACCTGCGCAAAGCCAAGGCGGCCAAGCCTTCGGTGGTGATGTCGGCCGACGGCAAGGAGATGGCCCTGTTCAAGCGCGCCAACCGCGACTGGGTGAAGCTCGACGATATTTCGCCCAATGTCACGGCCGCGCTGGTGGCCACCGAAGACCACCGGTTTTATGACCACCATGGGCTGGACTTCACCCGCACGGCATCGGCCATCCTGCACACCGTCGGCGGTGACACGCAGGGCGGCTCCACCATCACGCAGCAACTGGCGCGCAACCTGTACCCGGAGGAAATCGGCCGTGCGCCCACGCTCACGCGCAAGATCAAGGAGGCCATCACGGCGCTGAAGATCGAGATCATCTACACCAAGCCGGAGATCCTGGAGACCTACCTCAACACCGTGCCTTTCCTGTACAACGCCTATGGCATTGAAATGGCGGCACGGACCTACTTTGACAAATCGGCCGATGAGCTGAATGTGCTCGAAAGCGCCACGCTGGTGGGCATGCTCAAGGGCACCAGCTACTACAACCCGGTGATCAACCCGGAGCGCGCCGTGCAGCGCCGCAACACGGTGTTGGCCCAGATGGTCAAGCACGACAAGCTGCCCGCAGCCCAGCTGGAGCGCCTGAAAAAATCCCCCCTGAAGGTGGAGTTCGAACGGCAGACGGAACCCCTGGGTCCGGCAGCGCATGTGGCCCTGCAGTTGCGCCGCTGGCTGATCGACTGGGCCGACCGCCACGACTACAACATCTATGCCGATGGCCTGGTGTTGCGCACCACCCTGGATTCGCGCCTGCAGGCCCTGGCCAACCGGGCGGTGGTGCGGCAGACCACCCGGCTGCAGGGCCTGGCCACGGGGCAGTGGGGTGGGCGGGCGATCTGGCAGGCCAAGGCGGGCCGCAACAGGGAACTGGTGCAGGCGTTCGTGCGGGAGACACCCGACTACAAGGCCGCCAGGGACGCCGGCCAGAACGATGAGCAGGCGCTCAAGGCCCTGCTGGCCAACGCGACCTTCATGCAGAAGCTGCAGGCGGACAAGACACGGCTGCAGGCGGGCTTTCTGGCGATGGACCCGGGCAATGGCTACGTCAAGGCCTGGGTGGGCAGCCGCGACTTCGCGGACGACCAGTTCGACCACGTCTCGCAGGCGCGCCGGCAGCCGGGCTCGACCTTCAAGCCCTTTGTGTACGGTGCGGCGTTCCAGAAAGGCATGCTGCCGACCGACCGTTTCCTGGACGGCGACATCGAAATCCCCTTGGGCAACGGCGCGTTCTGGCGCCCCGGCGACGCCGGTGGCCCCAGCGGCCAGATGATGTCGCTGCGCCAGGGCCTGATGTACTCCAAAAACACCATCACGGCGCAGGTCATGCAGGCGGTGGGCCCGGCGCAGGTGGCGCAACTTGCCCAGGCCATGGGGGTGAGGCAAAGCAAGCTCGACGCGGTGCCTTCGCTGGCACTGGGCACCAGCCCGGTCACGCTCAGGGAAATGGTGGCGGCCTACAGCACCATTGCCAACGATGGCCGCTACATCGAGCCCACGCTGATCCTGCAGGTGGAGGACCGCAACGGCAAGGTGCTGGAAGTGATGCAGCCCAAGCTGGCGGAAACAGCCATGCCTGTGTCTGTGGCGCAAACGCTGCTGGACGTGATGCGCGGCGTCATCGCCCAGGGCACGGGGGCCGGCATCCGCAGCCAGTACGGCATCACGGCGGACGTGGCGGGCAAGACCGGCACCACCCAGGACAACACCGACGGCTGGTTTATCCTGATGCATCCGCAACTGGTGGCCGGTGCCTGGGCAGGCTTCAACGACAACCGCATCACCATGGGCAATGGCTGGGGCCCTGGTGCCCGCAGCGCGCTGCCCATGGTGGGCGAGTTTTTCCAGCAGTCGCTCAAGAGCCGGGTGATCGATGTGCGCAGCCGTTTTGCGGCGCCCATGGCCGCTCCTGAGCCCGTCGATGTGCTGGCCGAAACGGCTTCCGAGCTTGGCAACTGGCTGTCCGGCCTGCTCGGCATCGGCGGCAACCGGCCGCAGGTACCTCACCGGGAGCCGGTGACGGACTCGTCCTTTGGAGGCGCTGCCATGCCTGGTGTGGTGATGCCTTCCGACAGCATGCCGGCCGACGGCCCGCGGTTTTCGCTGCCGCGCTGACGCCTCATGATGGGCTGGATGCGTTTCCCACTGTTGTCTCTGCCCGCTCGCCTGCTGCCGGTGATGGCGGCGGTGCGCCTCGCATGGACGGGTGTGTGCATTGGCGCGGGGATGGTGGCTGCCGATGCCGGCGCGACGGCGCAGTCCGCCTGGCTCACGGTCGTGGGTGACCCGGCCGACGCCAGCGCCGTCACCATCGAGGTGGACCCGGCACCCGTGATGACCCAGGGCGACCTGCGCACCCTGCGGCTGCGTGTCAACATACCGGCAACCGCCACCGCCGAGGGCATTGCCCATCGCTCCTACGTCTCGCGTGTGCTGTTCGATTGCACCCAAAGCACGGCGCAGCACCTCTCGGTGGACTTCTATGCCCTGCCGCTCTGGAAGGGCGAGCCTTCCAGAAAGGTCGAATACACGGCAGAGTCACCGCGTTGGCTGCAGTTGCCGGACGTGACCGGTGACCCGGGCGGCCGGATTGTCCGTGCCGCCTGCCAGGGCGTGGGTGCCACGGCTGGTTGACGGCCTCATGCCGCCGTGCTGCTCCGCCGCACCGCGTGGCCAGGGGTGGCCGGTCTTGTGTCCCGGCGGACAGACGGCTAGGATGGCTTGAGAAAAATATCAGCAGGAGTCGCCATGCCGCAACTGATTGCATCCGTCGAGGGTGTCGAAATCAAGCACGTGTATCTTCAGAAGGACCGCACCACGCTGGGCCGCAAACCCTTCAACGACATCGTGCTGGACAACCTGGTGGTGAGCGGTGAGCACTGCGCCTTCGAACTCGAAGGCATTGCCGATGTCTACATCGAGGATCTGGGCAGTACCAATGGCACCTACATCAACGGGCAGATGATCAAGTCGCGCCAGCTGCTGCGCAACAACGACATCATCTCCATCGGCAATTTCCGGGTGCAGTACCTCAGCTCGTCCATGCATGAGGCAGCCGAAAAGCCCGAGCGGACCATGGCCATGTCCCTGGACGCGCTGGGCTTGCCGGGCACCACGGGCACGCGCCAGGCAAGCCTGCGGGTGCTTTCCGGCACCTCGGCCGGGCTGGAAGTGCCGGTGGTGAAGGCGGTGACCACCTTCGGTCAGCCGGGTGTGGCGGTGGTGTCCATTTCACACCGGCGCGATGGCTACTACGTGGTGCGCATGGATGGCAACGTGCCACCGTCACTGAACGGGCAGGCCATCGGGCCCAAAGCCTTGCTGCTGGATCACCGCGACATCCTCAACCTGGCTGGCACCGAAATGGAGTTCCTGCTCAAGGACGCCTGACCCGGCAAGGGCCTCAGGGGACGGAACTGCTTGTCGGAGGAAAGCCGAGCGGCTTGCGCGGTGACGAAACGTGGTGCGCAGCGCCCAGGCGGGCGGCCAGTGCGCGGGCTACGGCCGGAAGTCCGAGTGAGGATTTCAGGTGCACCGGCGTGACGCCGGTCTGCGTCAGGTTGACGGCATGACTGGAAACGCGCGAGAGCATCGGCTGCTCCAGGGCCGTGGGATTGATGGGTGTCTGCGCCGTCAGCGCGGCCTGCCGTGCCTGTGCCAACAGCTCCGGGCTTTCCGGCTTGGTGCGCGGCTCTTCGGTGAAGCGGGCGCGCAACGCCTCGGGTGCTGGTCGACGCTGGTTTTCGACGATCCAGTAGGGGATGCCCGCCCGGCCCAGCAGGTCGCGCTTGAAGGCGTGCATGCGGCCAGCCATTTCGCCGCGTCCCAGCACATCCACACAACCGAAGACGGTGCCGCGACGATCCATCACCGCGCAGGCAAAATTCAGACTGCCGAGCAAAGCCTGCCAGTGCGCATCACCGCCCACATGGTTGGGTTCCACGAAGCCGGTCAGAGGGGTCTTGACGGCGATCTGATGCTCCGGGAATACCTCCTCCAGCCAGCGCCAGACTTGCTGCTCGTCCCGGGTGATCAGTGGTTTTCGGCGCAATGCGTGGTTGCGCGCCATTTTTTTTCGGGCCGAGACCACGTGGTTCAGCCAGCGTTCGTAGCCCAGTGCCCCCGCAGCCATGCTGCCCACGACGATGAAAAAGCCAATCAGAAGATCGCTGATACTCATTGTTGCTACCCTCAAGTCGCGCGACCAGCAGTTATGGGTTCTGATGTCTCCGGCTCCGCGCGCAATCCCCAACCGTGTTTATAAGTGACTTTGGTATTTTTTCGTGAAATAAGTCACGTTTAATTGCGAACGGTCGTCCCAAAACGACAGCTGTTCTGCAGCAAGGTGACTGTAGCCATTGAAGATGAAGAAAAACGTATTAATCACTGCGTCTGCCGCTGCACGCGGGGCCAGCGGGCTTGTTTATTCCACAGACGCCGGACGCATGTGCCCGGACTGCCGGCAGGCGGTGGCTGTCTGTGTGTGCAGCCGGGCCGGCATTGCGCCACAGGGTGGGCCCGTGCGTGTGACCCGGCAGACGAAAGGGCGCGGCGGCAAGACCGTGACGGTCGTCAGTGGACTGCCGCTCGATGCCGCAGCGCTGGTGCAGCTTGCCAAACAGCTCAAGGCGGCCTGCGGCTCCGGCGGGACGGTGAAGGATGGCACGATTGAAGTGCAGGGCGACCATGCGGATCTGCTGGTTGCCGTCCTGCAGAAGCACGGCCATGCCGCCAAGAGAGCAGGCTGAGCGTGCCGAGCCATTGGAGGCGGCGACTCCAGGCCGTGACGCACCGATGAAACCCGAAGACCTGCAACAACTGGTGACCCTGAAAATGCCCTTTGGCAAGCACAAGGGTGTGCTGCTGGCCGACCTGCCCGGTAACTACCTCAACTGGTTTGCGCGTGAAGGCTTTCCCAGGGGCGAGATCGGCCGCCTGCTGGCATTGATGCAGGAGATTGACCACAACGGCCTGAAGCCGCTGCTCGATCCCCTGCGTGAATCCCGACGTGATTGATCACGCTGGCTGCGCCGATTGCTCAGCGTGCAGTCTTGATTTGCGCCATGGCCCTGGCGGCTTCGGTGATTAGCGCCGGGCCCTTGTAGATGAGGCCGGTGTAGATCTGCACCACGTCGGCGCCCGCCTTGATTTTCGAGACCGCATCGGCGCCGCTCATCACACCACCGACGCCGATGATGGGAAAGCCCTTGCCGAGGGCCGCACGCAACTGGCGAATCACCTGGTTGCTCGGGGCCAGCACCGGTGCACCGCTGAGGCCGCCGGCTTCCTCCGCGTGGCGCAGGCCCTTCACCGCCTCGCGGCCCAGCGTGGTGTTGGTGGCCACCACACCATCCATGGCATGGCGCTGCAGCGTGGCCGCAATCACCGCCACCTGGGCTTCGTCCAGGTCAGGAGCGATCTTCACGAAAATCGGCACACGTTTCCCGTGCTGCCGGTCCAGCACTTCGCGCCGCTCGGCAATGCGGCCGAGCAGGGCGTCGAGTGCTTCGTCGCTCTGCAGCGCACGCAGGTTCTTGGTGTTCGGGCTGGAGATGTTGACCGTCACGTAGTCGGCGTGCGGGTACACGCCGTCGAGGCACAGCAGGTAGTCGTCCACCGCGTTTTCGATCGGTGTGGCAGCGTTCTTGCCGATGTTCAGGCCCAGCAGCAGGCGGCCTGGCTCACCAGCGGCCGCCTTGCGCACGGCGGACTTCTGCACGTTGGCGAGGAAGGCCTCCAGCCCGTCATTGTTGAAGCCCAGCCGGTTGATCAGCGCGTTGGCTTCCGGCAGACGGAACATGCGAGGCTTGGGATTGCCCGGCTGGCCTTTCGGCGTGACGGTGCCCACCTCGACAAAGCCAAAGCCCATGGCGGCCAGCCCGTCAATGCAGCGGGCGTTCTTGTCCAGCCCGGCCGCGAGACCGACCCGGTTGGGAAACTTCAGTCCCGCCAGCTCCACGGGGTCGCTCACCCGGCTTGCGCAGTAGGCCAGGGACAACGGCGTGCCCTGCGTCCTGGCCAGCGAAGCCATCGTCAGGTCGTGCGCGGTTTCAGGGTCGAGGCCAAACAAAAAAGGGCGGGCAAGGGCGTAGGGCAGCAGGGACATTGGATAATTGGGAACAGATGGCAGCGGTGAGCCGGTTCAGCCAGGTTAACTGGCACTGGACTGATTGTCTCAAAACCTCCATGGTGCCTTTGCAGTCTTCCTCCAACTTCCCATTCCATGACCCAAGACGAACTCAAAACCCTGGTCGGCCAGGCGGCCCTGCATTACGTGAAGCCCGGCACCATCGTGGGCGTCGGCACGGGCTCCACCGTCAACAAATTCATCGATGCGCTGGGCACCATCAAGGACCAGATCGCCGGTGCGGTGTCGAGCTCGGAGGCCTCCACGATACGTCTTCGCGCGCTCGGCATTCGCGTCATGGACGCGACCGAGGTCGATGAGCTGGGCGTGTACATCGACGGCGCCGACGAGATCGACCATGCGGGTTGCATGATCAAGGGCGGCGGCGCGGCCCTGACCCGGGAAAAGATCGTGGCGGCGCAATCGCACCAGTTTGTGTGCATTGCCGACGAAAGCAAGCTGGTGAACGTGCTGGGCAGGTTCCCCCTGCCGGTGGAGGTCATTCCGATGTCGGCCAGGCACATCTCCCGCCAGTTTGCCGCCTTGGGCGGCACCGCCACGCTTCGCCTGAAGGACGGGGCACCGCTGGTGACGGACAACGGCCAGCACATCCTGGACGTGACCGGGCTCCAGATCCGGCAGCCCGCGGCGTTTGAGCTGCAGGTCAGCCAGTGGCCCGGCGTGGTGACGGTCGGGGTCTTCGCACTGCAAAAAGCCCACGTGTGCCTGCTTGGCACCGAAACCGGCGTGAAGACCATGGTGTTTTGACGACCGGGTGCGCCGCGTTCATGGCGCCATCCGATCAGGGTATGCGGCAGTCCTGACAAGCCTGGCCTGTGGCAGACTTTGCAGATAACGCCGGCTGGGCCGGGCGATGGAAGGAACAACATGACAGTGATTGCAGGCCTGATCGGCTTGGGTGCCATGGGGGGCGGCATGGCCCAGTCGCTGCGCCGTAGCGGCTATGACGTGCACGTGTTTGACGTGCGGCCCGAGGCATCGGCGGCATTTGCCAAGGACGGCGGCAAGGCCTGGAACTCACCGGCCGCGCTGGCGGCTGTGTGCGACGTGGTGGTGTCGGTGGTGGTGAATGCCGCGCAAACCGAGGCCGTTCTGTTCGGCCCCGAGGGCTGCGCCGCCGCCATGAAGCCGGGCAGCGTGTTTGTCATGTGCTCCACCGTCGAGCCGAACTGGTCGGTGGCGCTGGAAAAGCGGCTCGCCGCCATGGGTATCCTCTACATCGATGCGCCCATTTCCGGCGGCGCGGCCAAGGCAGCCAGTGGCCAGATGACGATGATGACATCCGGTTCACCCGCGGCCTACGCGCTGGCCGAGCCGGTGCTCAACGCCATGGCCGGCAAGGTGTACAAGCTGGGCGACCAGGCCGGCCCTGCGAGCAAGGTGAAGATCATCAACCAGCTTCTGGCCGGTGTGCACATTGCGGCGGCCGCCGAAGCGATGGCGCTGGGCATTCGCGAGGGCGTGGACCCGGCGGCGCTGTACGAGGTCATCACCCACAGCGCCGGCAACAGCTGGATGTTTGAGAACCGCATGGCCCACGTGCTGGCCGCGGACTACACGCCGCTGTCGGCCGTCGATATTTTTGTGAAGGATCTGGGCATCGTGCTCGACATGGCGCGCAGCAGCAAGTTTCCGCTGCCGCTGTCGTCCACGGCGCACCAGATGTTCATGCAGGCCTCCACGGCAGGCTTTGCGCGCGAGGACGACAGCGCCGTCATCAAGATTTTCCCGGGCATCGACTTGCCCAAAAAGCCATGAGCAAAAGCGAGCGCCGCGCCGGGCCGCCCCAAGCAAGCTCGGCCCCCTCGGGGGGCAGCGACGCACACGCAGTGGCGAGCGTGGGGGCCCTATTGTTGGGGTGTATTGCGGATGACTTCACGGGGGCAACCGATCTGGCCAACAACCTCGTGCGCGCCGGCATGCGGGTGGTGCAGACGATTGGTGTGCCCAATGGACCGCTGGACGCGGAGGTGGATGCCGTGGTGGTTGCCCTCAAGTCGCGCACCATTCCTGCCACCGAGGCGGTAGCCCAATCGCTGGAGGCCCTGGCCTGGCTGCAGGGGCAGGGGCAGGGGCAGGGGCAGGGTGCGGCGCAGATCTACTTCAAATACTGCTCGACCTTTGACAGCACGGCCGGGGGCAACATCGGCCCAGTGACCGAGGCGCTGATGGATGCGCTGGGAACAGACTTCACCATTGCCACGCCCGCCTTTCCCGACAACAAGCGGACGGTCTTCAAGGGCTATCTTTTCGTGGGTGATGTGCTGCTCAATGAGAGTGGCATGCAGAATCACCCGCTGACCCCGATGACCGATGCCAACCTTGTGCGGGTCCTGCAGTCGCAGACCAAACGCCGCGTGGGCCTCATCGATCACACGGTGGTGGCACGCGGAGAGGCCGCGGTCCGTGAGCGTATCGCCCAGCTCCGGGCGGAAGGCGTGGGGGTGGCCATCGTCGATGCCGTTTCCAACGACGACCTGGTGCGGCTGGGCCCGGCGCTCCAAGCCATGCCGCTGGTCACTGCCGGCTCGGGCGTCGCGATTGGCCTGCCGCAGAACTTCGGGATCATGCCGTCCTCACAGGCCAGTGCGCTGCCGCCCGCCAGCGGATGGCAGGCGGTGGTCTCAGGCAGTTGCTCGCTGACCACCAACCGCCAGGTGCTGGAGTTCATCCGGCAAGGCCGCCCCGCGCTGGCCATTGATCCCCTCCGGCTTGCCTCAGGCGCTGATGTGGTGGGCGAGGCGCTGGCTTGGGCCGCGCCCTTGCTGCCCAGCGGGCCGGTGCTGGTCTACTCCACGGCCCAGCCTGACGCGGTGAAGTCTGTGCAGGGCCAATTGGGCGTCGACGCTGCCGGCGCCATGGTCGAGCACGCGATCGCCGCCATCGCCCAGGGCCTGGTTCGGCTGGGTGTGCAGCAGCTGGTCGTGGCGGGTGGCGAAACCTCGGGTGCCTGCGTCCAGGCGCTGGGCATCTCGCAACTGCAGATCGGGCCGCAGATCGACCCGGGTGTGCCCTGGTGTCATGCCATGCTGCGGCCGCCCGCGTCGGGCGGTCTGCACATCACCTTGAAGTCGGGCAATTTCGGCACCGATGATTTCTTCACCAAAGCCTTCGCGATGCTGGCCTGAGCGGCCACGCGATCTCACCCTCATCCTCCAAAGGCCCCATTCATGCCCCAATTCGCAGCCAATCTCTCCATGATGTACCCTGAGGTGCCTTTTCTGGACCGTTTCGAGGCGGCGGCCCGGGACGGCTTCAAGGCAGTCGAGTACCTGTTTCCGTATGCGTATGCCCGGGAAGAACTCGCCGCACGACTGAAGGCCAACGGCCTGCAGCAGGTGCTGTTCAATGCGCCGCCTGGCGGCACCGACGCCGACGCCATTGCCAAGGCATGGGAAAAGGCGGGTGACCGGGGTACCGCAGCCTTGCCGGGCCGCGAGGCGGAATTCCGGGCCGGTGTGGTCCTCGCGCTGCAGTACGCCGAGGCACTGGATTGCCCGCGCATCCACCTGATGGCGGGCCTGGTTCCCGACGGGCTGGAGCGATCCGCGGCGCAGGCCACCTATGTGGCCAACCTGCGATGGGCGGCCGCCGAGGCAGGCCAGCAGGGACGCGATGTCCTCATTGAGCCGATCAACACGCGCGACATCCCGCGCTTTTTCCTCAACCGGCAGGATCATGCGCACCAGATCGTCGCCGAGGTGGGTTCAGAGCGCCTGAAAGTGCAGATGGACCTGTACCACTGCCAGATTGTGGAAGGCGACGTGGCGATGAAGATACGCCACTACCTGCCGGGCGGATCGGTGGGTCATCTGCAGATTGCCGGCGTGCCGGAGCGGCATGAGCCAGACATCGGCGAGCTGAACTACCCCTACCTGTTCGGCGTCATTGACGAGGTGTCGGCCGCCTGTGGCTGGGACGGCTGGATCGGATGCGAATACCGGCCCCTGCGCGGTGGCCAGCCGGGGGGGACTTCATCGGGTCTGGCATGGCTTGCGGCACAGACCCGATAAGGCGCCGCGGCCCCATCAAGGCCAGGCTACCCTGACCCTAGAACTTGATGCCTGCCGGGTTCTCGTCGGGGGCGACCACCGGCCTGGGAGCTGGTTTGGCTGCCGCATTTTGTGCTGCAGCAGGTGCTGCCGCAGGCGAAGCGGGCGCGGGTGCCGCGACCAGTGGCGTGGGCTGTGCCCTCCGGTAGCTGGGCGGCAGGATGGATGTTTTCGGGTAGCCAGCCGCGTCGAGAAACTGCGTCCATTCCACATCCGCGTAGCCTTTGATCTGCTGGCCGCCCACCGTGAGGAAGGGCAGTGACGCCTCGCCAGCCAGGCGTTGAAGCGCCTGGGCGTCTTCGGCGGTGGCGATGGTTCTTTCACTGAAGGGGATGCCCCGACTGATCAGCAGTGCCCGGCCGGAGTCGCAACCTGTGCACCCACTGGCGGTGTAAAGCGTCACCGGGAATTTGCTCGCCACCTGGCGCAGCTCGAAGGGCAGGCCGGCAGCCGTTGCAGCGCCTGCGCCGCCCGCATTGGCCGCGCTGGCTTTGGTGTTGCTCCCCGGAGGCGGGGGCTGATCCGAAAACGTGACCTTGCCATCCGCGCCGATGATGCGGTAGACCTGCTGCGCCGATGCCAGGCCCGGCGCCACAGCGCCGGCCAGCCACAAGGCCGCCACGCATGCCACTGAACGGGCTGCGCCTGACGTGCGGCGCTGGGAGATGATGGGTTTCATAGGCATCTTTATAAATGGCTCACCACGGAATTTCAAGGTATCAGCTCAAGCAGTGGTCTGCAGGCTCAGGCCATGCCCTGATGCCGCATCAAGGCGTCCAGCGAGGGCTCGCGGCCCCGGAAGGCCTTGAAGGACTCCATCGCCGGGCGGCTTCCGCCCGCTTCCAGAATGGCCTGCCGGTATTTCCGGCCTGTCTCCACGTTAACGGTGCTGGCTGCGCTGCCGTTATCAGTGTTTGTACCTGCCTGGTTGTGCGGCGGCTGGGCGGATTCCTCGAACGCGGCATAAGCGTCGGCCGACAGCACCTCGGCCCACTTGTAGCTGTAGTAGCCAGCGGCATAGCCGCCTGAAAAGATGTGGCTGAAGGTGTGTGCCGTGCGGCTGTAAGGGGGGGCCTGGATCACGGCGACTTCGTCGCGCACCTGGCGCAGCAGGCCCATCAGGTCGTCGCCAGGCTGATGCGCCGTGTGCAGCAGCATGTCGAACAGCGAAAACTCGACCTGGCGCAGCGTCTGCATGCCGCTCTGGAAGTTCTTGGCCGCCAGCATCTTGTCGAACAGTGCCCGCGGCAGTGGTTCGCCGGTGTCTACATGGGCCGTCATGTGCTTGAGCACGTCCCACTCCCAGCAGAAGTTCTCCATGAACTGGCTGGGCAACTCCACCGCATCCCATTCGACACCGCTGATGCCGGAGACATCGTGCTCGTTGACCTGCGTCAGCATGTGGTGCAGGCCGTGGCCGAACTCGTGGAACAGGGTGGTCACGTCGTCGTGTGTGAGCAGGGCGGGCTTGCCGCCCACACCGTCGGCAAAGTTGCAGACCAGGTGCGCCACCGGGGTTTGCAGCCGGCCGGTGTCCGGTCGCAGCCAGCGCGAGCGCACATCGTCCATCCAGGCGCCGCCGCGCTTGCCGGTGCGGGCCGGCTGGTCAAGGTAGAACTGCCCCAGGAGCTGGCCATTGCGTTCAATGCGGAAAAACGCCACGCCGGGCTTCCACACTGGTGCGGTGTCCTGGCGGATGGCCACTTCAAACAGCGTCTCCACAATCTTGAACAGCCCGGCCAGCACCTTGGGAGCGGTGAAGTACTGCTTGACCTCCTGCTCGCTGAAGGCGTAGCGGGCTTCCTTGAGCTTTTCGCCGATGTAGGCAAAGTCCCAGGGTTGGGGGTCGGAAAGGCCCAAGGTCTCGGCGGCAAAGGCGCGCAGGTCGGCCACGTCTTTTTCGCCATAGGGACGTGCGCGGCGGGCCAGGTCCCGCAGGAAGGTGATCACCTCGTCCGGTGACTTTGCCATTTTGGCAACCACCGAGACTTCGCCGAAATTGCAGTAGCCCAGCAGTTTTGCCTCTTCCTGCCGGAGGGCGAGGATCTCCTGCATCACGGCCGAGTTGTCAAAGCAGCTGAACTCGGGCGCTGCCTGGTCGCTGGCACGGGTGGTGTAGGCCTTGTAGAGGATTTCACGCAAGGCGCTGCTGTCGGCAAACTGCATCACAGGCAGGTAGCAGGGCATTTTCAGGCTCAGGCGGTAGCCCGCCTTGCCCTCGGCTTCAGCCTGCGCGCGCGCGGTTTGCAGCACGTCGGCCGGGATGCCGCCCACCTCGGCGTCCGTCGCGTAGTAGGCAAACGCGTCGGTGGCGTCCAGCGCGTTCTCGCTGAATTTCTGGCTCAGCTCGGCCTGCCGTTCCTGGATCTGCGCGAAGCGCTCCTTGGCAACCCCCGTGAGTTCGGCGCCGGACAGCACGAAGTTGCGGATGGCGTTCTTGTGGGCCTGCCGCTGCTCGGCATCGAGGCTGGCCACGTCGATGGCCTTGTACTTGGCGTACAGCCGCTCGTCAGCGCCCAGGCGTGTCCAGAATTCCGTCACGCGGGGCAGGGCGGCGTTGTAGGCGGCACGCAGCTCGGGTGTGTCTGCCACGCTGTTGAGGTGGCTCACCGCACCCCAGGCGCGGCCCAGGTTTTCGGTGGCCACATCCAGCACCCGGGCGATACCGGTCCAGGTCGCGGGGAAATCCGCAGCAGTGACCTGCTCCAGCGCGGTATCTGCCCTGGCCAGCAATTCGTCCATGGCCGGGCCGACATGCCCGGGCTGGATGCGGTCAAACAGGGGCAGGTCGGAGAAATCGAGGAGCGGGTTCGCGGGAAGTGGGTGGGTCATGGCCTGGAGCTGTGGGCGAAACCCTTGAATCTAAAGGGCTCGCGATGCCTTGCAAAGAAAAAAGTCCCTATGGGCGCCATAGACGCCGTGGCTGCTGCCCATGGGGCGATAGCCCGTGCCCGATCAACCCTGCGCGCTTTTCTTCACGCTGCGCTGCTTGGGTTTGGCGCGCTTGACGGTGCCGCCGGGCGTGAGGCGCTGGTTGCCCAGCACGCGCAGGGTCTTGATTTCCGGACGCTGGCCATAGCGGGAGCTGTTCTTGAGCACCTTGATGTCACGCGGGCCGGGCATGCGGTCTTCGTTGACCTTCTTTTCCTTCTCGGGCTGCGGGCGCCACAGCACCAGCAGCTTGCCGATGTGCTGGATGGGTGCGGCATTGAGCTCGTCGGCCAGTGCCTGAAAGATGGCTTCGCGGCCGGCGCGGTCATCGGACTGCACCCTGACCTTGATGAGGCCATGGGCATTGAGTGCCGCATCGGTTTCTTTCTTCACGGCGGGGGTGAGGCCGTCGGAGCCGATCATGACCACGGCGTTGAGGTGATGGGCATCGGCGCGGTGGTCTTTGCGCTGCGCAGGGGTAAGTTGTATTTGAGCCATGCCCAATTATCGGTGGAGACGCTCGGAGGACAATAGCGGCCATGAAAGTAAATGCCGGCAACAACACCCCCGCAGGCTCGAAGGCGACCGCCAAGAGCGCCACCAAGGGCAAGAAAGTCAACAAAGCCTGGCTGCACGAGCACATCAACGACCCCTATGTGAAGCTGGCCCACAAGGAGGGGTACCGGGCGCGGGCGGCCTACAAGCTCAAGGAAATCGACGAAACCTTTGGCCTGATCAAGCCGGGCGACTGCGTGGTCGACCTGGGCAGCACGCCCGGCGCGTGGAGCCAGTACGTGCGGCGCAAGCTGTCGCCCACGGGTGCAGCCGCGGGCACGCTCAACGGCCGCATCATCGGGCTCGACCTGCTGCCCATGGAGCCGATCGAGGGCGTGACCTTCATCCAGGGCGATTTCCGCGAGGCGGAGGTGCTCGATCAACTGGAGCACACCCTGGCCACGCTGCACGGCCCGACACCGGTCGATCTGGTGATTTCCGACATGGCGCCCAACCTGTCGGGCATCGAATCGGCCGATGCGGCGCGCATTGCCCACCTGATCGAGCTGGCGGTCGAATTTGCCCAGAACCGCATGAAACAGGACGGCACCCTGGTGGTCAAGCTCTTCCACGGCAGCGGTTACGACCAGCTGGTCAAGCTCTTCAAGGACACCTTCAAGGTGGTCAAGCCGCTCAAGCCCAAGGCCTCCCGGCCGGGATCGTCGGAAACCTTCCTGATCGGGCGCGGTCTCAAAAAACCAGGGCATTCCGGCTGAAATCCCTGTGTCCGGATGTGTTTGCGATGGCATTTGTCACTTAAAACCACTTCAAACGGCGGGGCAGCCCGGAATCATGCGGGTTTTACCCTTGAAACCCCTAAAATGAATCGCATGTGCCATCCCAAGAGCTTTGGGTTATTTCATCGGAGTCGTCCTTGAACAATCAGTGGTTTTCGAAAATTGCAATCTGGCTGGTGATCGCCATGGTGCTGTTCACCGTCTTCAAGCAATTTGACACACGCGGTGGCGCAGGCTCCAGCTACCTGGGCTACTCCGAGTTCCTGGAAGAAGTGCGCGGCAAGCGCATCAAGACGGCCACCATCTCCGAAGGCCAGGGCGGCACCGAGATTGCTGCCACCACCACGGACGACCGCAAGGTCCGCACCACTGCCACCTACCTCGACCGCGGCCTGGTCGGCGACCTGATCGCCAACGATGTCAAGTTCGATGTCAAACCCCGCGAAGAAGGCTCGCTGCTGATGACGCTGCTGGTCAGTTGGGGCCCCATGCTGCTGCTGATCGGCGTCTGGGTGTACTTCATGCGGCAGATGCAGGGCGGCGGCAAGGGCGGCGCCTTCAGCTTCGGCAAGTCCAAGGCCCGCATGCTGGATGAATCGACCAACCCTGTCACCTTTGCCGACGTGGCTGGTTGCGACGAGGCCAAGGAAGAAGTCAAGGAAGTCGTCGATTTCCTGAAAGATCCTGCCAAATTCCAGAAGCTCGGCGGCCGCATTCCCCGCGGCCTGCTGCTGGTCGGCCCTCCCGGCACCGGCAAGACGCTGCTCGCCAAAGGCATTGCCGGCGAAGCCAAGGTGCCGTTTTTCTCCATCTCCGGTTCTGATTTCGTTGAAATGTTCGTCGGCGTGGGCGCAGCCCGCGTGCGCGACATGTTCGAGAACGCCAAGAAAAACGCTCCCTGCATCATTTTCATCGACGAGATCGACGCGGTCGGCCGCCAGCGTGGCGCAGGACTCGGTGGCGGTAACGACGAACGCGAGCAGACCCTCAACCAGATGCTGGTCGAGATGGACGGCTTCGAGACCAATGTCGGCGTGATCGTGGTGGCCGCCACCAACCGCCCCGACATCCTCGACGCCGCCTTGCTGCGCCCGGGCCGTTTTGACCGTCAGGTCTACGTGACGCTGCCCGATATCCGTGGCCGCGAGCAGATCCTGAACGTCCACATGCGCAAGGTGCCTCTCGGCCAGGACGTGAACCCCAGCGTGATCGCCCGCGGCACGCCCGGCATGTCCGGTGCCGATCTGGCCAACCTCTGCAACGAAGCCGCCCTGATGGCTGCGCGCCGCAATGCGCGTACCGTGGAAATGCAGGACTTCGAAAAGGCCAAGGACAAGATTCTGATGGGTCCCGAGCGCAAGAGCATGGTCATGCCCGAGGAAGAGCGCCGCAACACGGCTTACCACGAGTCCGGCCACGCCTTGCTCGGCAAGATGCTGCCCAAGTGTGACCCGGTGCACAAGGTCACCATCATTCCGCGTGGTCGCGCCCTGGGCGTCACCATGAGCCTGCCGGCGCAGGACCGCTACAGCTATGACCGCGAATACATGCTCAGCCAGATCAGCATGTTGTTCGGTGGCCGCATTGCCGAAGAAGTGTTCATGAACCAGATGACCACCGGCGCCAGCAACGACTTTGAACGCGCCACCTCGCTGGCCCGCGACATGGTGACGCGCTACGGCATGACCGAAGCACTCGGTCCCATGGTGTACGCCGAGAACGAAGGCGAAGTGTTCCTGGGCCGCTCGGTCACCAAAACCAACAACATGAGCGAAGCGACCTTGCAAAAGGTCGATGGCGAAGTGCGACGCATCATCGACCAGCAGTACGCCCTGGCGCGCAAGCTGATCGAGGACAACCAGGACAAGATGCACGCCATGGCCAAGGCCTTGCTCGAATGGGAAACCATCGACGTCGAGCAACTGGACGACATCATGGCTGGCCGCGAGCCGCGTCCGCCGAAGGACTGGACGCCGCGCGTTCCGCCGGTGGGTGGCATGGGTGGGCCCGGTGGCGGCACACCTGCCGTGAGCACCGATCCGGCGACCGGAGTGGCCTGAGTCCCGCCAGGTCAGCGTTTCATCAAAACCGGGGCCAGGCCCCGGTTTTTTCGTTGCAGGCCGCCATTCTTCTCATTCGCCCCCATTCGTCCCGGTCTGTCCGGGCCCTTTGTCATCTCCGGAGTCTCGCGTGATCTGGCAAACCGCACGTTTTCAAATCGACCTGAGCCAGCCCAGGATCATGGGCATCGTCAACGCCACACCCGATTCATTTTCTGACGGTGGCCGCTATTTCAGCGGCAGTGACAAGCTGGCCAGTGTGCTTGCGCACTGCGAGAAGCTCGTCAAGGACGGCGCTGAGCTGCTGGACATCGGCGGAGAGTCGAGCCGGCCGGGCGCACCGCCGGTGCCGCTTCAGGAAGAACTGGCCCGCGTCCTGCCCGTGGTGCGCCATGCCGTGACGCTGGGTGTTCCTGTTTCCGTGGACACCTACAAACCCGAGGTGATGAAAGCCGTGCTGGACCTGGGCGCCGACATCATCAACGACATCTGGGCGCTGCGCCAGCCCGGGGCTGTGGAGGTGGTGGCGGCGCACCCGGCCTGCGGCGTCTGCCTGATGCACATGCACCGCGAGCCGCAGACCATGCAGGCCGCGCCAATGGAGGGCGACGTCGTGCCGCACGTCACCGCGTTCCTGGCCCAGACAGCCCAGCGGCTGGAGGCGGCAGGCGTGGAACGCGCCCGCATCGTGCTGGACCCGGGTGTGGGTTTTGGCAAAACCGTGGCGCAGAATTTTTCATTGCTGAGCCGCCAGCATGAACTGCTGGCGCTGGGTTATCCCGTGCTGGCCGCCTGGTCGCGCAAGTCCTCGCTGGCGGCGGCCTGCGGCACATCGCTGGCAGACGTGGCGCAGCTCGATGTGGCCGAGCGCATGGTGCCCAGCGTGGCGGCCGCCCTGATGGCCGTTGAGCGCGGGTCACGGATTGTCCGGGTGCATGATGTGCACGAAACGGTGCAGGCGCTGAAGGTCTGGTTGGCGGCCCGCTAGCTGGAACAATGCGTCCGGGGCAGGGGCCCGGCGGTCTGTGTCATGCCGTACGGAGCAGCATGGGTGCCCACCCTAAAATGCTACCAACGGTGGGTATGGGTGCCGGCACCAGGCCCACCGCATCGTTCCCCGCATGGCATCACAGCCGTGCTTACCTGAGACACTTTTCCATGACCAGACAATACTTCGGCACCGACGGCATTCGCGGCACGGTAGGCCAGCCCCCCATCACGCCAGACTTTGTGCTTCGCCTCGCGCATGCAGTGGGCCGCGTGCTGCGCCGAACCGAATCCCGCCCGACGGTGCTGATCGGCAAGGACACCCGCATCTCCGGCTACATGCTGGAAAGCGCGCTGGAATCCGGCTTCAATTCGGCCGGTGTGGAGGTGGTGCTGCTCGGGCCTTTGCCAACGCCGGGCGTGGCCTACCTCACCCGTGCGCTGCGTGCCAGCCTGGGCGTGGTCATCAGCGCCAGCCACAACCCGTTTGCCGACAACGGCATCAAGTTCTTCAGCGCGCAGGGTGCCAAGCTGGACGACGACTGGGAACTGGCCGTGGAGGCCGCCCTGCAGGAGCCGCCGGTGTGGGCCGACTCGGCATCGCTGGGCAAAGCCCGGCGGCTGGACGACGCGGCGGGGCGGTACACCGAGTTCTGCAAAAGCACCTTCGCCAACGACCTCACGCTCAAGGGCCTGAAGATCGTGGTCGATGGTGCCCACGGTGCCGCGTACCACATCGCGCCGCAGGTGTTCCATGAGTTGGGCGCCGAAGTGATCGCCATCGGCTGCTCGCCCGATGGCCTGAACATCAACCACGAGGTGGGTGCGACGCACCCCGAGGCGCTGATCCGTGCCGTGAAGGCCAACAAGGCCCACTACGGCATTGCGCTGGACGGCGACGCTGACCGTCTGCAACTGGTGGACGCCGACGGCCGCCTGTTCAACGGCGACGAAGTGCTGTACCTGATGGTCAACGAGCGGCTGGCACGCGGTGAGGCAGTGCCTGGTGCGGTGGGCACGCTGATGACCAACATGGCGGTGGAAGTCGCGCTGAAAGACAAGGGCGTGGAGTTCGTGCGCGCCAAGGTCGGTGACCGCTATGTGCTCGAAGAGCTGGAAAAGCGCGGCTGGCTGCTGGGCGGTGAAGGCTCCGGCCACCTGCTGGCGCTCGACAAGCACACCACGGGTGACGGCCTCATCAGCGCCTTGCAGGTGCTGCAGGCCTGCGTGCGCAGCGGCAAGACGATTGCCCAGTTGCTGGGCGATGTGCAGCTGTTCCCTCAATCACTGATCAATGTCCGGCTGCGTCCTGGTCAGGACTGGAAGGCCAACGCCGCGATGGCAGATGCGACCCGGGCCGTCGAGGCCGAGCTGGGCAACACCGGCAGGATACTGATCCGCCCCAGCGGCACCGAGCCCCTGCTGCGCGTGATGGTGGAGGCACGCAACCCGGAGCAGGCGCGGGCCTGCGCGCAGCGCGTGGCGGACACGCTGAGGGCCTGAGCGGCTGCAGTTCAAAGCCGATCAAGAAAACTGGCAATGGCCGCGTTCACCACGTCAGGATGGGTGATCGGACCCATGTGGCCGAGTTTTTCCAAGGTCACGACCTGAGCCTGCGGCAGCACCGGCACCAGCAGCCGGGCGACGCCGTGCGCTGAATCAGGTGACCGCTGGCCCATCATGTACAGCACCGGCATATTCAGGGCGCCGAAGGCCGCCAGCGGCGTGGGCTCGGTCATCAGTGCATGCGCCCAGCGGCGCACGTTCACCACGGAGGCGGCAATGGCAGGCTTGCGCTGCTCGGGCGTGGCCGCCCACGCGCCGCGCCCCATCCAGTAGTCAATGAAGGCCTCAGCAGCGGCATTCTGGTCGTTTCTGTCCAATGCAGCCGCTGCGGCGCTGACGGCATCGCGAATGCCGTCGGCCTGGTTGGGGCCGGGCTTTTCGGTTTCCAGCAACGCGAACAGCGTGGGCTCGTACAGCACCAGGGCCCGCACGCGGGCAGGGTGGGTCAGCGCGGCCTTCAGGGCCACGGCACCGCCGTACGAGTGACCGACTAACACCAGCGGTGCGGTGGCGCGCGCCAGCAGGGGCTCGATCAGCGCCACTTCGTCGGCCAGCGCGATCACGCTGTCGGACTGCCAGTCCGGGCTTTTGCCGGAGCCGTAGGAATCAGGTGCCAGCACCTGATAGTGCGGCGCCAGCAGGTCCATCAGCCCGCGCCATTGGCTGGAGCTGCTGGCGTTGGAATGGATGCAGACGACACCGGGGCCGGTGCCTGTTTCGCGGACAAAGGGTTCGACGGGCGAGGCCATGCACTGCAATTGGGTCAGAGCTGGGCGAGCACAGCGACGGAGGCGACACGGCGGATCATGCGGGGTGTTTGCTGTGTGAAAGCGGCCAGGCTGCCCCGATTCTGGACCAAGGCATACCCGCCTGGCAAGCGCCCGTGTTGATCATGGGGGCGGCGTCCCGCGTCAAGCTCAAGCCAGTGTGTAGGCGGTTTTCACCGTGGTGAAGAACTCCTGCGCATACTTGCCTTGCTCCCGCGGCCCGTAGCTGGAGCCTTTGCGACCGCCAAAGGGCACGTGGTAGTCCACGCCCGCGGTGGGCAGGTTGACCATCACCATGCCGGCCTGGCTGTGGCGCTTGAAGTGCGTGGCGTATTTGAGGCTGGTGGTGGCGATGCCGGCAGACAAGCCAAATGGTGTGTCGTTGGCGGTGGCCAGGGCTTCGTCGTAGTTCTTCACGCGGATGATGCTGGCGACCGGGCCAAAGATTTCCTCGCGGTTGATCCGCATGGTGGCTGCGCTGTCGCTGAAGAGCGCCGGGGCCATGAAGTAGCCGGTGGCGCCGCTGCCGGTGTGGCAGGCGATGCGCTCGCCGCCGAAGGCCAGTGTCGCGCCTTCGGCCTTGCCGATGGCGATGTAGCTCAAATCCTGCTCGAGCTGCGCCTCCGAGGACACCGGGCCCACGTCGGTGCCGGTGGTGAGCGCGTCGCCGACCTTGATGCGCGCCATGCGCTCCTGCAGGGCTTTCGCAAACGCGGGGTAGATGCCCTCGGTCACGATCAGGCGGCTGGAGGCGGTGCAGCGCTGGCCGGTGGAGTAGAACGCGCTCTGGGCACAAAGCTCCACCGCCTGCGCGAGGTCGGCATCGTCCAGCACCACCTGCGGGTTCTTGCCGCCCATTTCCAGTTGCACTTTCTTGGGGTTCTTTGCGCAGGCCTCCAGGATGCGGCTGCCCACACCCACCGAGCCGGTGAAGCTGATGGCCTGGATGCCGGGGTGGTTCACCATGGCGTCGCCGATCACGCGGCCGGGGCCCATCACCAGGTTGAATACGCCCGCTGGAATGCCGGAGCGCGAAATGATGTCGGCCAGTGCCCAGGCGCTGCCGGGCACCAGGTCGGCGGGCTTGAGGACCACACAGTTGCCGAAGGCCAGCGCTGGCGCCACCTTCCACGCCGGGATGGCGATGGGGAAGTTCCAGGGGGTGATCAGGCCCACCACGCCCACAGGCTCACGGGTGATTTCCACGCCGATGCCGGGGCGCACCGAGGGCATGGTTTCACCGGCCAGGCGCAAGCACTCGCCGGCGAAGAACTTGAAGATGTGGCCGGCGCGGGTGACCTCGCCGATGCCCTCGGGGCGGGTCTTGCCTTCCTCGCGCGAAAGCAGGGTGCCCAGTTCCTCGCGGCGCGCAAGGATTTCCGTGCCGATCTTGTCCAGCGCATCCGAGCGGGCCTGAATGCCCGAGGTGGACCACGCCGGAAAAGCCGCCTGTGCGGCTTGCACGGCAGCATCCAGACCCGACGAATCGGCCTGCGCGTATTCACCAATCACATCCGACAGGTTGGACGGGTTGATGTTGGCGCTGGTGGTGGTAGTGCTGCTGCCAGCGACCCATTGGCCGTTGATGAGGTTGAGGTGAGCCATGATGTCTCCAGTTTTCTGTGAAGGTCAAATGCCAAAGGTCGCGAGCGCCAACTCCAAGTCAGCGAGCGCCGCAGATCTGGCTTCGCCAGTCTGCCAGCGTTGCCCCCTCGAGGGGGAGGCGGCATCAGCCGCCACGGGGGTGGTTCATTTCGTCCAGCGTAACACCAGCGGGTCCAGTCGCCGCGCGGTATCCAGCAGGCCCTGGCGCACTTCCGGCTGCATGGTGGGGAAGGGGTGGCGTGGCGCCTCGCAGGCAATCACGCCGCCGGCCTTCATCAGTGCCTTGGCGGTGAGGATTCCGCCCTGGCGGTTTTCGTAGTTGATCAGCGGCAACCAGCGCTGGTAGGCGTCGGCAGCTTCATCATGCCTGCCCGCCTGCCAGGCATCCATGATGGTGCAGATGCCGTCGGGGTAGCCGCCGCCCGTCATGGCGCCGGTGGCGCCGGCGTGCAGGTCGGGCAGCAGCGTGATGGCTTCCTCGCCGTCCCACGGGCCTTCGATCGCGTCACCACCGAGGCGGATCAGCTCGCGCAGCTTGGAGGCAGCGCCGGGGGTTTCGATCTTGAAGTAGCTGACGTTGGTGATCTCTTTGGCCATGCGTGCGAGGAAAGCAGCAGACAGCGGTGTGCCGCTGACCGGTGCGTCCTGGATCATGATAGGAATGGTGATCGCGTCCGACAGCTGGCTGAAGAACTCGTGGATCTGCCCTTCGCTCACTCTAATGGTGGCGCCGTGGTAGGGCGGCATCACCATCACCATGGCGGCGCCCAGATCCTGCGCGCGGCGGCTGCGCTCGGCGCAGACCTTGGTGCCGAAGTGGGTGGTCGTCACGATCACAGGCACCCGGCCCGCCACATGCTTGAGGATGGTTTGCGTGAGCACGTCGCGCTCGTCGTCCGACAGCACGAACTGCTCGGAAAAGTTCGCAAGAATGCACAGGCCGGTGGAGCCGGCGTCGATCATGAAATCGACGCAGCGCTTCTGACTTTCGAGGTCCAGCGCACCGGTCTCGTCAAAGGTGGTGGGCACCACCGGAAATACGCCCTGGTATCTGGCGGCCATGGCGTTCACTCGACGATGTTGAAGTCTTTGAGGAACTCGGTCTTCATCGTCAGGCCCAGGCCGGGCTTGTTGTCGTCGAGCTGGAGGAAACCGTTCTCGGCCACCGGCTCGCCGTCGAAGATGTAATAGAAGAGCTCGTTGCCCACTTCCACATCGAACATCGGGAAGTATTCGCTCATCGGCGAGGCGATGGTGCTCATGGTCAGGTGGTAGTTGTGCATCTGGCCGGCGTGCGGGATCACCGGCACGCTGTAGGCCTCGCACAGGGCATTGATCTTGTGCGCGGCGGTGATGCCGCCGACGCGGTTGGTGTCGTACTGCACCACGCTCACCGCCTTTTTGTCGAGTAGCTGCTTGAAACCATACAGGCTGAACTCATGCTCGCCGCCCGAGATGGGGATGCTGGTGAGCTGGTTCAGCTCGGCATAGCCGTCAATGTCGTCGGCAATCACGGGTTCTTCCAGCCAGCGCGGCTCGAACTTTTCCAGTTTGGGCAGCATGCGCTTGGCATACTCCAGGTTCCAGCCCATGTAGCACTCGAGCATCAGGTCGTTGTCGTAGCCGATGACTTCGCGGATCGCCTCGACCGATTTCAGGTTTTCTGCCACACCCTTTTGCAGGTGCGCCGGGCCGTAGCCAAAGCGCATCTTGAAGGCGGTGAAGCCTTCGTTCTTGTACTTCTGCGCTTCGTCCTGCATGGCCTTGAGGTCGGTGCGGTAGAGCTTGGAGTAGTAGCAGGGAATCTTTTCCTTGGTGCGGCCGCCCAGCAGCTTGAACACCGGCTTGTTCACCGACTTGCCCAGGATGTCCCAGATGGCGAGGTCCACCGCCGAGATCGCTGCCATGGTCACGCCCTTGCGGCCCCAGGCATGGGTGGCGCGGTACATGCGCTGCCACAGGTATTCGTAATCCCACGGGTCCTGGCCCACCACCAGTGGCGTGAGGTACTGGTCGATGATGGCTTTGGCAATGTGCGGCGCCAGCGCCACGTTGCCCAGGCCGACGATGCCGTCGTCGGTTTCAATTTCCACCACGGTCCATGAGTGGAAGCGGAAGGTGCTCATCGACTCGGTGTTGGAGTACACCAGGTCCATGGCGTTGGAGCAGAAGTTGCCCTGGGGCGGAACGGTCTTGCCCTTCCATTCAAAGACGCGGGCGCGGACAGATTTGATTTTCATGGGAGGTCCTTTGAGATAAGTCTTTCGAGCCCTCCCCTGGAAGGGGAGGGTTGGGGTGGGGTGAGCCCCATTACTCCCCTTGGGGAGACACCGTCAGGCGTCCTCCCATGCGCTGGGCAATGCGGAATGCATTGAGCGTGGCGTTGACGTCAGCGCTGCCTTTGCCGGCAATGTCGTACGCCGTGCCGTGGGCGGGCGTGGTGATGGGCACCGGCAGGCCGCCTTGCACTGTGACGCCCTTGCTGAAGCCCATCAGCTTAATCGCGATCTGCCCCTGGTCGTGGTACATGGTGACGATGGCCTGGTAGAGCCCGTCGCGTGCCTTGAGGAAGATGGTGTCGGCCGGGAAGGGCCCATCGACCGGGATGCCGCTGGCGCGCAGGGCCTTCACTGCCGGCTCGATGATGTCGATCTCCTCACGGCCGCACACGCCGCCGTCGCCGCCGTGCGGGTTGAAGGCGGCCACGGCCACTTTGGGGGCGGGGTTGCCGCTGGCCTGCAGCGAGCGGTAAATCAGCCCGGTGGCCGCGACGATGCGTTCCTGGCTGAGCACCGAGGCGGCGTCTTTCAGCGGAATGTGGGACGACACCCGGGCCGTCCACAACTCACCCAGCGTGTTGAATTCGCAGAAATACCCGGTCACGCCCAGGTACTCGGCAAAGTGGTGCAGTTCGTCCTCGTGCTGGAGGCCGCCGAGCTTCATCGCCTGCTTGTTCAGGGGGGCAAAGCAGATGGCGTCTACCTCGCCCGCCTTGGCACCATCCATGCAGAGGTTGAGCACCTTCAGCACCGCTGCGCCGCAAGCGGCCTGCGCCTGGCTGCGCTGCACCTGCGCGCGGGCGATGGTGTCCACTGCCAGGAAAGCAGGCAAATGCTGCTGCGGGCGGTTGCGCACCGCTGCCAGGCTGGCCACCGGCTGCGTGGCAAGGGTCTGCCCGGCGATCGTCTGGCCTTCCTGCCAGAGCCAGGGGTCGCCGACCAGCACCACATTGGCGCCATCGGTGATGCCGGGCTGGCTCAGCAGCCGGGCGATCAGCTCGGGGCCAATGCCGGCGGCGTCACCCAGCGTGAGCGCAATAACGGGTTTTGGATGGTTCACGGTCAACTCCCAGAATCAATAAAACCAGCGTGCAGGCACCATGACCAGCGCTGGAAACAGGATGAACAGCAGCAACAAGACGAGTTGCGCCGCCAGAAAAGGCCAGACACCGCGTGTCACGCTGCCCAGGTCCACGCGTGCCACACCGGCCACCACATTCAGCACGGTGCCGACAGGCGGAGTGAGCAGGCCAATGGCGTTGTTCATGATGAACAGAACACCGAAGTAGATCGGGTCAATGCCAGCCTCCTTGACGATGGGCATCAGCACGGGCGTGAGGATCAGCACGGTAGGCATCAGGTCCAGCGCCGTGCCCACCACCACCACCAGCACCATCATCGCGAGCATCAGCAGGATCTTGCTGTCCATGAACGGCCTGAGAAGGGCGCTGACCTCCTGCGGAATGTTGGCCACGGTGATCAACCAGGCAGAGACCAGCGCAGCTGCGACCAGAAACATCACCACGCTGGACATCTTCACGGCGGCGAGCATCAGCGCCGGCAGCTCCTTGAAGCGCATTTCGCGGTACACGAAAAGACCGACCAGGCACGAATAAACCGCCGCCACCACAGCCGCTTCGGTGGGTGTGAAGATGCCGAACTTCATGCCGCCAATGATGACCACTGGCAGCGCCAGTGCCCAGAGGCCCTCGCGCAGCGAGCGGCCCAGTCGCGCCGCTTCAAACGGCCGCAGTTCGACAGACGGCGTGGACTTGGGGGCGCACAGCCACCAGGTGATCCACAAGGCTGCACCCATCATCACGCCCGGTGCAATGCCGGCCAGGAACAGCTTGGTGATGGACACCTGGGCGGCCACACCGAAAATCACGAACGGAATGGACGGCGGGATGATGGGCGCAATGATGCCGCCTGCTGCGATGAGCCCTGACGAGCGGGGGATGTTGTAGCCTGCCTTGCGCATCAGCGGGATCAGTACCGCGGCCAGCGCCGCCGTGTCGGCGACGGCGGAGCCGGAAATGCTGGCCATCACCAGGGCGGCAATGATGGCCACATAGCCCAGGCCGCCGCGCACATGGCCCACCATGGCCTCGGCCATGGCAATGATGCGCGCTGAAATGCCGCCGGCATTCATCAGTTCACCGGCCAGCATGAAGAAGGGGACGGCCATCAGGGGGTAGTTGTTGACGCCTTCCAGCAGGTTCTGCGCCAGGATCTGGGTGTCGAAGCTGCCCATGAACAGCATCAGCGCCACACCGCACACCAGCAAGGCAAACGCGATCGGCATGCCCAGCGCCATGGCGCCGAGCAGGGAGGTGATAAAGACGAGGATGGTCATGGCGCCGCCTTATTCCACGTTGGCGGCGTGGGAGGCCGCCAGTTCGGAGGCCGGCATGCGGCCAGTGACTTGCTGCCACAGGGAGTGCAGCAGGATCAGCGCAATGCCGCCGCTGCAGATCAGCAAGGCAGAGAACACCAGCCCCATCGGGATGCCGGTCACCGGCGCTCTGTCGTCCATGCCGATCACCACCTGCTTCCAGGTGCCATGGCCCAGCAGCGCGCAGCACACCAGCATGAGGGCATCGGACGCAAAGCGCGCAACCCGTTGACCCGCCACCGGCAGCGCCGCAATCACGCTGTTCATGCCCAGGTGTGCACCGTCATGCATGGCGACCAGCGCGCCAATCAGGGTGAGCCACATGAAGACGAAGCGGGAGACTTCCTCGGAAAAGACGATGCCCGAGTTGAAGCCGTAGCGCAGCACGACATTGCCAAAAACCAGCACCACCATGATGCCGAGCAGCAGCACCAGCAGCCACTCGACAGCACGCATTGCAAAACGGGGAATCATGACAGTCGCCGCTTATTTCGGTGCTTTGGCGATGGCCGCAAAGAAGGCCTTGGCCGTGTCGTCGCCGACGGCGGCCTGGTGCTTGGCGATGACCGGTGCGAGCTTGTCGCGCATGTGCTGCCGCTCGGCTTCAGGCACGTCGTTCACCTGCATGCCCAGCTTGACCAGTTCGGCGCGCATTTTGGTGTTCAGCTCCCGGCTGGTCTGGCGCTCGAACGTCGTGGCTTCCAGCGCAGCCGCTTGCAGGATGCTGCGGTCTTCGGGCTTCAGGCCATCCCAGAACTTGCGCGAGGCTACCAGCGCCAGCGCGTCGTAGGCGTGGCCGGTGACCGACAGGTACTTTTGCACGTCATAGAACTTCTGTGCATGAACCACGGTGAAGGGGTTTTCCTGGGCATCGACTGCCTTGGTCTCCAGTGCGGTGAACAGCTCGTTCACGGGCATGGGAACGGCATTGGCACCCAGGCCGTTGAAGAGGTCGATGTAGAGGTTGTTCTGCATGGTGCGAACCTTCATGCCTGCCATGTCCTCGGCTTTCAGGATGGGACGCTTGCTGTTGGTGAAGTTGCGAAAGCCGTTCTCCCAGAACGCCAGGCCGATCAGGTCCTTTTCAGGCAAGCGGGCCATCAGGCTCTGGCCGAACGGTCCGTCCAGCACGGCGTCGGCCTGCTTCTCGCTGGAAAAAGAAAAGGGCAGACCGATCACGCCAAATTCCTTGACCAGATTGGCCAGGGTCGCGGTGGAGGGCACGGCAAACTCCTGGGTGCCGCCGCGCAGGGCTGCCTGCATCTGCTGGTCACTGCCCAATTGCGCGCCGGAGTAGACGGCGATCTTGATGCGGCCGTTGCTTTTCTTGTCGGCCAGTTCGGCAAACTTGCGGGCCCCCAGGGTCTGGGGGTGGGTTTCGGGCAGGGAGGTGCCGAGCTTGGCCTTGACGTCTTGCGCCATGGCAGTGCCGCCGAAACCCAGCAGGGCGGCGCTGACCATGGTGGTCAACAGCGTGCTCAGGACGCGGCGGTGGGTGGTGTGTTTCGCGGTGTTCGGTGTCGTGGTGTTCATGGTTGTCTCCTGGGGATGGATGGGTTGCGGGGTTGTTGTTGTGGGGGAAAGGGGGTATCCGGAAAATCAACTCAGCCGGTATGTGTGTGCCGCGTTGTCGCAAAACAGTGCCAGGCGCTGCCCGGGTGGCAGTTGGCGTGTCAGCTGCTTGAACCCGGTCCACAGATCGTCCAGGCTCACCACCAGTGCATCGACCGGGTGATTGCTGGCAAACATGCATCGCCCCGGGCCGAAGTCCTCCAGCAGCGCCTGCAGCACCGGGGCCTGCTGCGCCGGGGTCCAGCGCTCGCCGCGCACGCCCAGACCCGACACCTTGACCACCACATTGGGGCAGGGCGCCAGGGCGGCCATTGCAGTGCGCCAGGCCTCCAGCGTTGCCGCGTCCCGGGCGCCAGGCACGCCGGCGTGGTTCACAATGAGGAGGGTGTCGGGGAAATCATGTGCCAGCTCGGCTGCCTCTGACATATGCCACCAGGGTGCCTGCAGTTCGAACATCAGGCCCGCGCCAGCAAGCTGCGCATAACCGGACCGCCATTGTGGGCAGCGCATGGAGCCGGGCACTGCCCAGTCGTTGCGGTAGTGCTCCCGTGTCGTGCAGGTCGGCTTGTGCCGCACGCTGCGCACAAAGCCGGCCAGCGGCGCGCTTGTGTAGGCCTGCAGCACCTCGCCCACATCGCTGCGGTTCAGCCATATCTGCGCTGCCATGGCATGCGGCCTATGGTGCATGGGTTCGCCCGGAGCCTGCGGCGATGCAGCCAGTTGCTGCATCCAAAATGCTTCGCCGGTGGGGTCCTTTGGTGTCCACTCGCCCTCCATCAGCACGTGACGCAACACCCGGTGCCCGTGGCAAGCCGCGGCGTAGTCGTCAGGCAGGTAGTCGCGGCAGATCGGCTCGTAGTCGCCGTATCGGAAGGCAATGCGCGGCAGATCGGTCAACCACGGGTGCGGGTTGTGTTGCACATCCCAGTAATGGTGGTGAGCGTCCACGATCGGCAGCAGGGCATCGTCGCCCGTGGACAGAAACTCACGGCGTGCCTGGGCCAGGTCCTGCGCCAGTCCGGTGGTCGCTGTCTCTGACGATGAGGGCGCCCATGCGGTAGCCATTGCCTCAGCCATGTCGGTCTTGTCGATCGGTGGGAGGGTTCAGTCGATCTTGATGTTCTTCTTGGCAATCAGGTCGCTGTAGCGCTTGTTCTCACTGGTGTGGAAGGCAGCAAACTGCGCCTGCGTCATCGGGGTCAGGTCGGCGCCGATGGCGCTCAGGCGGGTCTGGGTTTCCGGCATCGCCAGCACCCTGGTCACATCGGCGTAGACACGGTCTTGCACCGCCTTGGGGGTGGATGCGGGCATGTAGATGCCGTACCAGGCGCTCATCTCGACGCCTTTGACGCCGGCTTCTTCCATCGTCGGCACATTCGGCAGTTGCGGATTGCGTTTGGCACTGGCCACCGCCAGCGCACGGATGCGGCCGGCCTTGATCTGGCTGATCACCGACGGCATGGTGTCAAAGCTCAGCTGCACCTGGCCGCCCACCAGGTCCACCAGTGCCGGGCCACTGCCGCGGTAGGGGATGTGGGTGATGAAGACACCAGCGCGGTCCTTGAAGAGCTCGGCAGCAATGTGCTGCGTGCTGCCCGCGCCGCTGGTGGCGTAATTGAGCTGGCCGGGTTTGCCTTTGGCCAGTGTGATGAGCGACTGCACCGAGTCGGCGGGCAGCGCGTTGTTGACGACCAGCACGTTCGGCACGGCGCCGACGAAGACCACAGGCACCAGGTCCTTGTCGTTGTCGTAGCCGAGCTTGAGCAGGTGCGGTGCGATGGCGTGGGCGGTGGACACGCCCATCACCATGGTGTGGCCGTCGGTGGCCTTGGCGGTGACGTCGGCGGCCAGGGTGTTGGACACACCCGGGCGGTTTTCCACCACCACCGGTTGCTTGAGCAGCGGGCCGAGCCGGTCAGCCACGGCACGGGCCATGGCGTCGGTGCCGCCGCCGGGGGCGGAGCCGACCATGATGCGGACCGACCGCGTCGGCCATTCCTGGGCAGCGGCGGTGCCGGCCACGGCCAGCGTACAGGCGGCCACGATCAGGGCGGGAAGGAATTTCATGGTTGTCTCCGGAGCATTTTGTTGAACGAATGCATCGATGGTAGGCAGCCTGACTGTTAACGTAAATTGAAAATAAATGATTATTTGATAATCCAGGGTTATCATTTAAAGCGGCGCTGTGCCGCCCCCTCAGGCTTTGACATCGGATCGCCATGCCACGCAACGTTTCCTCTGCTCCCACACCCGCAGCCACTCCGCAGCTCCTCAACCGCTTGCGCATGCGGCAGGTCGCGCTGATCCTGGCAGTGGGCGAGCACGGCACCCTGCGCAAGGCCTCGGCGGAGCTGGGTATGACGCAACCGGCCGCCACCAAAATGATCCAGGAGCTGGAGTCGGCCCTGGGGCAACGCCTCTTCGAGAGGGTAGGGCGCGGGCAGAAGCTCACCCCTGCCGGCGAGAGCGTGCTGCGCTACTTCCGCGGCATGCGGGGTTCGGTGGAGTCGATGACGCGTGAGCTCGCTGAATTGGCCCTGGGGTCCTCGGGCCGGGTGTCGGTGGGCAGCATCATGGCGCCATCGCCCAACCTGCTGACGCACGCGATCATTGCGCTGAAGAAGGCCTATCCGCTGCTGTCGGTGGATGTGAAGCTGGACACCAGCGACAGGCTGTTCGAGCTGCTGCGCGAAGGCGTGCTGGATGTGGCGATCGGCCGCATCCGCGACGAGCACCGCGCCGACTACACCTTCACCGCGCTGGAGAACGAAGCCCTGGCCGTGGTCGTCGGCGTGCACCACCCGCTGGCCAAACGCAAGGTGGTGCCGTTTGCGAGCCTGCTCGGCTACCCGTGGATACTGCAGCCCGTCGGCAGCCCGATGCGCGAGGTGCTGGAAGAGGAGTTCCGCATGCTGCAGGCGCCACCGCCCAAGGGCCTGATTGAAACGGCGTCCATCCTCACCACCACCAACCTCATTGCGCAGACCGACATGGTGGGCGTGATGCCTCAATCGATTGCCGCCAATTACAGCGAACATGGCCTGCTGAAAGTCTTGCCCTGCCGCATCTTGCACAAGATGGAGGCCTTCGGCTCCATCACCCGCAAGGACAGGCCGCTCAGCGATGCTGCGCGCTACTTTCTCGAAGCGCTGCACGAGAAGCCGCGCGCGCGGGCTGCCTAGAGTCCTGTCCCGCCCGCGCTATTTCGCTGCGGGCGTGTCTGCCTGCCAGCCGCCACCGAGCGACTGGATCAGCGCCACTGCGGTGGTCTGCCGGTCGGCCATGGCCTGCACCAGCGCGCGCCGCGCACTCAGGGCGGTGGCCTGTGCGGTGATGACTTCGGTGTAACTCACCTGGCCGCTGCGGTAGCGGTTCAGCACCTGCTGCTCCACCTGGTCGGCGGCCTCGGAGGCCTGGCGCCGCAGCGTCTGCTGCGTGGCCAGCACCCGCGTGGCCGAGAGCTGGTTTTCCACGTCCTGGAAGGCGGCCAGCACGGCCTGCCGGTAGCGCGCCACGGCCTGCGCCTGCGCGGCTTCGCTGCCTTCCACCTTGGCGCCGGTAGCGCCGGCGTTGAACAGCACCTGGGCTGCCGACAGGCCGATGGACCACAGGCTGCTCGACGCCTTGAACAGATCCGCCAGGCGGCTGGCGCCCTGGCCCAATGACGCGCTGAGCGACAGGCTGGGGTAGTAGCCGCTCTTGGCAATGCCGATCTGTTCGTTGGCCGACGCGACGCGGCGCTCGGCCGCGGCAATGTCAGGCCGGCGCTGCAGCAGGGTCGATGGCACCCCCACCGGCACCTCTGGCACCGTCGGGCTCCATGCTGCTGTGGCCAATGAGAAGTTGCCCGGGGCCTCGCCCACCAGCACGGCAATGGCGTGCTCGAACTGAGCCCGCTGGCGCTGCAGCCCGGCGTTGTCGGCCTGCGCATTGGCCAGTTGCGTCTGCGCCTGCAGCACGTCGGATTTGGGGGCAATGCCGGCGGTGTAGCGGTTCTGGGTGATTTCTGCCGCGCGCTGGTAGCCTGCGAGCGTGGTGGCCAGCAGGGCGAGCTGTGCATCGGTCTGCCGCAGCGACAGGTAGCTCACCGCCAGTTCACCCTGCGCCGAGAGACGGGCTGAGGCCAGGTCGGCCGCACTGGCCTGCTCGCTGGCGCGTGCGCTGTCCACCGTGCGGCCCAGACGCCCCCACACGTCGGGCTCCCAGCTGCCGCCCAGGCTGACCTGGTAGTTGTTGCTGACGCGGCCACCCGTCGTCACGCCTGTGGCACTGTTGGTGCTGGCGCTGCTGCCCGAACGCGATGCGCCCCCGCTGAGGTTGACGGACGGGAACAGGCCCGCCCGCTGCTCGCGTACCAGCGCACGCGCCTGGGCATAGGCGGCCACGGCGGCGGCCACATTCTGGTTGGACACCTCCACACGCGAGGCCAGCTGGTTGAGCACCGGGTCATTGAACAGCTCCCACCACGGTCCGCGCTCCAGCGCGTCGGCCGGTGCGGCGGGCACCCAGCCTTCGGCCTCCTTGAAGGCGGTGACGTCTACCGTGGTCGGGCGCTGGTAGTCGGGGCCGACGGCACAGCCGGTGGCCAGAAGTGCCAGCAGCGCCATCACCAGCAGGGAACTGGCGGTGCGCCGGTGCGGCAGCGAAGGGGTAGGCAGGAGAGCAGTCATGGTGTGTATCCGGTGTGTCCGTCAGGGTGCCGGCAGCGGCGTGTCCAGCGTGGGTTCTTGCGCGGCCAGCCGGCTCAGTTGCCGCTCGCTGGGGCTGCGCCGGCGCAGCTTGTCCATCAGCACATAGACCACCGGCGTGGTGAGCAGGGTCAGCAACTGGCTGGCAATCAGCCCGCCGATGATGGCGATGCCCAGCGGCCGGCGCAACTCGGCGCCTTCGCCAAAGCCGATGGCCAGCGGCAGTGCGCCGAGGATGGCCGCCAGCGTGGTCATCAGGATAGGCCGAAAGCGCAGCAGGCAGGCTTCGCGCACGGCTTCCACAGCAGACAGGCCGCGCGAGCGTTCGGCTTCCAGCGCGAAGTCGATGATCAAAATGGCGTTCTTCTTCACGATGCCGATCAGCAGGAACACGCCGATCAGCGCGATGATGGAAAAGTCGAGCTTGAACAGCAGCAGCGCCAGCACCGCGCCGACGCCCGCCGAGGGCAGGGTGGAGAGCACCGTGATCGGGTGCACCAGGCTTTCATACAGAATGCCCAGCACGATGTAGATCACCACCAGGGCGGCGAGAATCAGCAGCGGCTGCTCGTTCTGCGATTGCTGCGCGCTGAGCGCTGTGCCGGCAAAATTGCCGCGCACATTGTTGGGCAGGCCGATCTGCGCCTCTGACAGGCGCACAGCCGCCTCGCCGTCGCTGAGGGTACTGCCCTCGGCCAGGTTGTACGACACCGTGGTGGAGAGCTCGCCGTCTTCATGGCTGACCGAGGCGGCCGTGGGGTTCTCGCTCACACGGGCAATGGCCGACAGCGGCACCATGCTGGTGGCTGCAGCGCTCAGCACCTGCCCGCTGGAGGCGTCACGCAGGCCCGGGTTCGCCACGGTGGCGGCCGTGGCGGGCGTGGCGCCTGCCAGCGTGGTGCCCGAACCGCCTTTGGCCGGGATGTAGATGTCCTTCAGCGATTCCGGGCTGCGTGTGTATGCGGGTGCCACTTCCATGATGACGTGGTACTGGTTCAGCTCGGCATAGATCGTCGATACCTGGCGCTGGCCAAAACCGTTGTAAAGGGCGTTGTCCACGTCCCTGGAGCTGATGCCCAGGCGCGCGGCGCTTTCCTTGTCCACGGTGACCATGGTTTCGACGCCGTTTTCCTGCTGGTCGGTGTCCACGTCGGTCAAGGCTGGCTGCAGTTTCATCTGCTCGGCCAGCTTGGTGGCCCACACCTTGAGGTCGGCCGAGCTGTCGCTCTTGAGGGTGTACTGGTAGGTTGAGTTGGTCTGCCGGCCGCCGCCGCGCAGGTCCTGCACCGGGTTGAGAAAGAGGCTCACGCCCGTCACGCGTGCCAGTTGCGGCCGCAGGCGGGCGATGACGGCCTGGCCGGAGTCGCTGCGCTGGGCCACTGGTTTGAGGTTGATGAACATGAAGCCGCCGCCCGCGCGCGAGCCGCCGGTGAAGCCCACCACCGTGTCCACCGCCGGATCGCGCCGGATGATGTCCACCAATTGCTTGAGCTTGGCCTGCAGTGCCTGGAAGGAAATGCTGCGGTCCGCCCGCAGCCCGCCGTTGATCTGCCCGGTGTCCTGCTGCGGGAAGAAGCCCTTGGGGGCGGCAATGTACAGGTAGACATTGAGACCCACCACCGCCACCAGGCTCAGCATCACCACCAGCTTGCTGGCCAGTGCCCAGTCGAGGCTGACCTCGTAGGTGCGCAGCACGCGCTGGAAGGACGCGTCAAACCAACGGGAAATGCGACCGGGCTTTTGCGTATGGGCATCGGGCCTGAGCAGCCAGGCGCACATCATCGGCGTGGTGGTCAGCGAGATCACCAGAGAGATCATCACCGCTGCCGACAGCGTGACGGCAAACTCGCGGAACAGCCGCCCGGTCTGCCCGCCCATGAAGAGCAGCGGAATGAACACCGCCACCAGCGACAGGCTGATGGACAGCACCGTGAAGCCCACCTCCCGCGCGCCCAGCAGCGCGGCCTTGAAACGGTCCATTCCGGCTTCGATGTGGCGGCTGGTGTTTTCCAGCACCACGATGGCGTCGTCCACCACAAAGCCGGTGGCCACGGTGAGCGCCATCAGGCTGAGGTTGTTGAGCGAAAAGCCCAGCAGGTACATCACGCCAAAAGTACCCAGCAGCGACACCACCGTGGCCACCGCCGGAATCACCGTGGCCCGTGCGCTGCGCAAAAACGCGCTCACCACCAGCACCACCAGGGCGATCGAGATCAGCAGTGTGAGCTCGATCTCGTGCAGCGAGGCGCGGATGGAGTTGGTGCGGTCCGATGCGACCTGCAGCTTCACGTCCTGCGGCAGTTGCGCCTGCAGCTCCGGCAGCAGCGCACGCACGCCGTCCACGGTCTCGATCACATTCGCATCGGGCTGGCGCGTCACCAGCACCACCACCGCCGGTTCGCCATTGAAGAGGCCCAGTGTGTTGACGTTTTCCACACCGTCGTTCACCTCGGCCACGTCGCTCAGGCGAATGGCCGCATTGTTGCGCCAGGCCACGACCAGGTCGCGGTAGTCGGCCGCCTTGAGACCGCCGCTGGCCGTGTTGGAACCGGAATAGATCTGGAAGCGCTGGCCGTTGCCTTCGATCGCTCCTTTGGGCCGGTTGGCGTTGGAGGCCTGCAGCGCGGCGCGTACGTCTTCGGTGCTGACGCCGTAGCGGTTCAGTGCAAACGGCAGCAGTTCGACGCGAACCGCCGGCAGTGAACCACCTCCGAGCTCCACATCACCCACGCCGGGCACCTGGGCAATCTTCTGCTGCACCAGGTTGGAGACTTCGTCATAGATCTGCCCCGGCGATCGCGTCTTCGACGTCAGCGCCAGGATGATGACCGGCGCCGACGCCGGGTTGGCTTTGCGGTAGGTCGGGTTGCTGCGCAGCGTGGCCGGCAGATCCACGCGTGAAGCATTGATGGCGGCCTGCACTTCGCGCGCTGCCGCGTCAATCTTGCGGTTCAGGTCAAACTGCAGGCTGATGCGGGTGGAACCGGTGCCGCTGTTGGACGTCAGCTCGTTCACACCGGCGATCACACCCAGACGCCGTTCCAGCGGCGTAGCCACGCTGCTGGCCATGGTGGACGGGCTCGCGCCGGGCAGCGAGGCGCTGACCGAGATGGTGGGGAAGTCTACCTGCGGCAGCGGGGAGACGGGCAGCACGAAGAACGCACCGATGCCGGCGAGGGCCAGGCCGATGGTGAGGAGGACTGTTGCGACGGGGCGGCGGACGAATGGTTCAGAGAGATTCATGTGAACCTCCTTTGCCCGCTTGTGTCGCGTGAGCCAGGTGCACCACTGTTCGGGCTGAGGTTGTCGAAGCCTGATGGGTGTTGATCGTCGGGTTGTTTGTTGAGGCCTGTTGGCCGGGGGTTGCCCGGCGGCAACTCACTTTTCTTTGCTTCGCCAAAGAAAAGTACCTCGCCCGCCGGGGCGAGACCCGGCCCCGGAACCGTGCACACCCCAGAAGGAAAAACAAGGCCCCTCACACCACAACCTCTTTCCCGCGCCCAAACCTCCGCCCCAACCGATCAAACGCCAGATAAATCACCGGCGTGGTGAACAGCGTCAACACCTGGCTCACAATCAGCCCGCCAAAAATCGACAAGCCCAGCGGACGGCGCAGCTCGGCGCCTTCGCCCCAGCCCAGCATCAGCGGTACGGCTGCGAACAGGGCGGCCAGCGTGGTCATCAGGATGGGCCGGAAGCGCAGCAGGGCCGCCTGGCGAATCGCCTCCTCGGCGGACTTGCCTTCGCTGCGTTCGGCATCAATGGCGAAGTCGATCATCATGATGGCGTTTTTCTTCACGATGCCGATCAGCAAAATGATGCCGATGATGCCGATCACGCCGAGGTCGGAGCCGCTGATCATCAGCGCCAGCAGGGCGCCGACGCCGGCCGAGGGCAGGGTGGACAGGATCGTCAGCGGGTGGATGTAGCTTTCATACAGCACGCCCAGCACGATGTAGACGCAGATCACCGCCGCCAGAATCAGCCAGAGCTGGTTCGACAGCGACGACTGGTAGGCCCCTGCCGCGCCGAGGAAGGTAATGGTCACGCTGGCGGGCAGGGCGATGTCTTTGGCGGCCTGCTTGATCTGGTCCACGGCCTTGCCAAGCGACACGCCGGGGGCGGTGTCAAAGCCCAGCGTGGTCGCCGGGTACTGCGCCACGCGGGTGATCTGCAGCGGCGCCGCCAGTTCGGACACACTGGCCAGTGCCGACAGCGGCGTGGTCGTGCCGCCGCTGGTCTTGAGCTGCAGGCCGCCGAGCGAGGCCGGCGTGGCGAGCTGGTCGGGCTGGGCTTCCAGGATGACGCGGTACTGGTTGGTCTCGGTGAAGATGGTTGACACAATGCGCTGGCCGAAGGCACTGTAGAGTGCGTCGTCAATCGACGAGGTGGTCACGCCCAGCCGGGAGGCGGTGTCTCGGTCCACCGTGATGTAGGCACCGGCGCCGGTGGAGCCTGCGTCGGAAGCGATGTTCTGAATGCTGCTGATGCTGCGCATACGATCGGCCAGCTTGCCGGCCCATTCGATCACCGTGGCGTTGCTGGCGCCTTCCAGCGACACGCGGAACTGCGTCGGCCCGGTTTCGGCGTCGATGGTCAGGTCCTGCGTCGGCTGCAGGTAAAGCGTCACGCCGGCCACGGTGGCTGCGCGCCGCTTGAGGCGGTCCATGGTTTCCGGCTGGCTGCTGGTGCGGTCACGCTTGAGGTTGATCAGCATGCGGCCGGTGTGCAGCATGGTGTTGTTGGCAGCGTCCACGCCGATGAAGGAGCTCAGGGTGTCGACATCCGGGTCTTCCAGAATCGCCCTGGCGGCCGCCTGTTGCAGCGCGGCCATGCGCGCATAAGACACCGATTGCGCCGTCTCCACCCGCGCCTGAAGCTGGCCTGTGTCCTGCGTGGGGAACAGCCCCTTGGGAATCAGCACATACAGCAGCACCGTGAGCAGCAGGGTGGCCAGCGCCACCAGCAGCGTGGCGCCCTGGCGCAGCAGCACCCAGCCCAGCATGCGGTCGTAGCGTGCGATCACGCCCTCGAAGAAGCGGTGCATCCTGGCACTCAATTCGGCCAGCCGCCCGGTGGCAGGCTCATGGTTTGCGGCCACCAGCGCCGGGCCGCCCCAAGCCGGGCCAGCCCCCTCGGGGGGCAGCGAATCACGCGGAGCGGGGAGCGTGGGGGCCTTTGCTTTTAACCATCTGGCCGACATCATGGGGACCAAGGTGAGGGACACCACGGCCGAGATCAAAATAGTGATGGCCAGCGTGATGGCGAACTCGCGGAACAGGCGGCCCACGACATCGCCCATGAAGAGCAGCGGAATCAGCACGGCGATCAGCGACACCGTCAGCGAAATGATGGTGAAGCCGATCTGCGTCGCGCCCTTGAGCGCAGCGGCCATGGGCTCTTCGCCCTTTTCGATGTAGCGCGAGATGTTCTCGATCATCACAATGGCGTCGTCCACCACGAAGCCGGTGGCAATCGTCAGCGCCATCAGGCTCAGGTTGTTGAGGCTGTAGCCCAGCAGGTACATCGCACCGCAGGTGCCGATGAGGGAAATCGGCACAGCCAGGCTGGCAATCACGGTGGCGCGCACGCTGCCCAGGAAGGCAAAGATCACCAGCACCACCAGCAGCACCGCCAGCACCAGTTCCATTTCCACATGCATCACCGAGGCGCGGATGCCGGTGGTGCGGTCGCTCAATATGTCGACCTTCATCTGGGTCGGCAGGCCAGACTGCAGCTCCGGCAGACGGGCCTTGATGGCGTCGACCGTGGCAATGACGTTGGCGCCGGGCTGACGCTGCACGTTCAAGATGATCGCGGGTTTCAGACCAGACCAGGCGCCGAGCTTCACGTTCTCGGCGCTGTCGACCACCTTCGCCACATCCGACACCCGCACGGCGGCGCCGTTGCGGTACGCAATGATGAGGTTCTGGTAGTCCGCCGCGGCCACCAATTGGTCATTGGAGTTGATGGAATACGAACGTGTGGGCCCGTCAATGCTGCCCTTGGCGCCGTTGGCGTTCGCCGCCGTGATGGCGCTGCGCAGCGAATCGAGCCCCAGCCCGTAAGAGGCCAGCGCCCGGGTGTCGGCCTGGATGCGCACTGCCGGGCGTTGCCCGCCGCTGAGCGAGACCAGGCCCACGCCGCCCACCTGGCTGATCTTCAGCGCCAGCCGGGTGTTGACGATGTTCTGCACCTCGGTGAGCGGCAAGGTGTCGGAGGTGATGGCCAGTGTGAGCACCGGCGCATCGGCCGGATTCACCTTGGCATACACCGGCGGCGCGGGCAGGTCGGCCGGCAGCAGCGAGCCGCCGGCGTTGATGGCGGCCTGCACCTCCTGCTCGGCCACGTCCAGGCCCAGACCCAGGCCAAACTGCAGCGTGACGATGGAGACGCCCGCGGCGCTGGTGGAGCTCATGCGCTGCAGGCCGGCCATCTGGCCGAACTGGCGCTCCAGCGGCGAGGTGACGGTTTGCGCCATCACCTCCGGGCTGGCGCCGGGGTAGAGCGTCTGCACCTGGATGGTGGGGTAATCGACCTGCGGCAGGGCCGACAGCGGCAGGAACTTGAAGCCCACCATGCCGGCCAGCACGATGGCCACCATCAGCAGCGATGTCGCGACCGGGCGGAGGATGAAGGGACGTGAAGGACTCATGGGGCGTTATCCGGTCGCCCGCTCACTGCGCGGGCCGTTCACCCCGGCCCTGGTTGTCCTTCATGCGTTGCCAGCGCTCCAGCGCCGCAGGGTCGCCGCGGTCGAGGTTCTCCAGAAAGCGCTTGCGGCGTTCCAGTGCGACCGGGTCGTCCTTGACCTGCTCGAGCATGCGCCGGCGTTGCTCTGCGGTGGGCCCCTGGACGGCAGCGGGTTCAGCAGGAGGTGCCGCAACAGGTGCTTTGGCTGAAGGCGCAGTGGCGCCAGGTTTCTGCCCAGGTGCCTGTGTTTCGGTAGATGGCGCAGGAGATGGTACGGCGGAAGGTGCGGCGGAAGGAGCCGGAGTTGCCGCAGGTGAACCACCTGCCGGTGCACTGGCGCCGGGGCGTGCGCGCTTGCCACCGCCACCGCCACCGGGGCCGCGGGGTGAGTCGCCCGGCAACACCACGCTGGCGCCGTCCTTCAGGCGGTCGGCGCCTTCGGTGATGACGCGCTCACCCGCCTGGAGGCCGGAGGCCACGACGATTTTTTCAGCCGTGGCCTGCCCGCGCTTGATGGGCCGCAGCGACACGGTGCGCTCTGCCGCATTGAGCACATACACATAGTCGCCGTTGGCGCCCAGGCGCACCGCGGTCACGGGCACCACCACGGCGTTCTCGATGTTCCGCACTTCCAGCCGCACATTGACGAACTGGCTGGGGAAGAGGGTGAGCTTGCTGTTGGTGAAACGCGCCTTTGCCTTCACGGTGCCGGTGGTGGTGTCCACCTGGTTGTCCAGCGAGGCGAACACGCCGGTGTCCAGGACGTTGGTGCGGGTGCGGTCCAGCGCGATGACTTTCATTGGCGTGCCGCTGGCCGCTGTTTGTTGCAACTCACCCACCTGATCTTGCGGAATGGAGAACACCACATCGATCGGCGTGACCTGCGTGATCAGCGCGATGCCGTTGGCGTCACTGCTGCTCACCACGTTGCCCACGTCCACCGTGCGCAGGCCGACGCGGCCGCTGATGGGCGCCACCACGCGGGTGTAGCCCAGGTTGAGCCGGGCGCTGCCTTCCGAAGCCTTGTCGATGACCACCGTGCCCTCGAGCTGCTTGACCAGCGCGGCCTGGGTGTCGACCTCCTGGCGGGCAATCGAGTCCTGCTCCAGCAGGGTCTTGAAGCGCTGCAGCGTCACACGGGCGCTGTCGAGTTGCGCTTCGTCGCGCAGGCGCTGGCCGCTGGTCTGCATCAGCGCCATTTCAAACTGGCGCGGATCGATGGTGGCGAGCAGGTCGCCGGCCTTGACCATCTGGCCTTCCTTGAACAGGACTTTTTCCATCACGCCCGACACCTGGGGGCGCACCTTGACGGTGGCTTGTGGCGTGACGGTGCCCAGCGCGTCGATGACGATGGGGATGGTGGTGGCTTCTGCCGTGGCCACGCCGACGGTGGTGGAAGGTGGCCCGCGCCGCCCGCCCGGGCCTGTGCTGGCCGCGTCAGCACCCGGGTGCGTCAGGTGCCAGGCCAGCCAGGCCGTGCCAGCCAGGATCAGCAGGGCCAGCAGCCCGCCGATGAGCTTGGCCCGGCGGCTCATGCGGCTCATTCGGCTCGTGTGCCCGTGGGCGGGGGATTCAGCGCCGGGTGTGTCCTGCGGCGCCCTGGTGATCGGATCCATCGAATGTCCTCGTTACCCACCGGGCCCGCTCTCCGGTCCGGCATTGTTTTTATTGGATGGGAATGATCCATGAAAGACTGGACGAGCGCGAAAAGACCGTCCCGCGCCCCTACCCATTGGCATGCCAAATGATTATGGCGGCAAGCCCCTGGCAGCAGATGTAGGACAGGAAAGGGTCGCGTAAACAGCCGGTAAAGCGCCTCGCTTGGCCTGGCAGGCCCGATGCGAACGCAGAAGCTCAGCGCGTCTTGTAGCCCAGCGCCGCCGAGATCTCGTTGGCCGTGGCCTGCAGCTTGGGCAGCCAGTGCTCGTCCAGCCGGTCGGCCGGGGCCGAGATGGACAGGCCCGCGACCAGTTTGCTCTGGTCGTCGTAAATGCCGGCCGCCATGCAGCGCACGCCCATTTCCAGCTCTTCGTTGTCGCGGGCGATGCCGTACTGGCGCGCCTTGGAGAGCTCGCGCTCCAGCACCGGCAGTTGCGTGATGCTGTTGCGTGTCTGCCCGGGCAGGCCGGTGCGGGTGGCGTAGGTGCGCAGGCGCTGCGGGTCGTCAAACGCCAGAAAGAGCTTGCCGACCGAGGTGAGGTGCAGCGGGGCGCGTCCGCCGATGGCGCGCACAACCTGCATGCCGCTGCGCTCGCTGTAGGCGCGCTCCACGTAAACAATCTCGTCGCCCTGGCGCATGCTGAGGTTGACCGGTTGCTGCGTCAGCTTGTGCAGCTCGCGCATCGGCGCCAGGGCGGCGTCGCGCACATTCAGGCGTGCCTTCACCAGATTGCCCAGCTCCAGCAGGCGCATGCCCAGCCGGTAGTTGCCCGCCGCGGGGCGGTCGACAAAGCGGCCGGTGGCCAGGTCGTTCAGGATGCGGTGTGCGGTGGAGGGATGCAGGCCCGACTTCTCGCTGATTTCCTTCAGGGAAACCGCTTCCTCGCGGCTGGCCAGGATTTCCAGCAGGTTGAACATGCGTTCAATGACCTGGACGGTGGGCTTGGCGGGCAGTGCGTTGTCAGGCGTTTTCATGTGCAGGTTTCCTGCAGCAAATTTTACCTTGTGAAATGAAACGGCGTTGGCGGGCGCCGGCCTCACCGTTGGACTGGCGCGCGTCGGCCTGCGATGCCAGGCGCGATCAGGGCGATGCGTTGCCGCCTGGCGGTGGGACGGGGCCCACACTGCCGTCAGCCGCCTCGCCACCGGCGGGCACCCACTGGCCGCCCAGCAGCACCTCGCAGGGCTGGAAGCCCGCCTTGTAGTTCATCTTCGGGCTCTCGGCAATCCAGTAGCCGAGGTACACATGCGGCAAATCCAGTTGCCGTGCCTGCTCGATCTGCCACAGGATGCTGTAGTTGCCGTAGCTCGCGCCCAGGTCGGGCTCATAGAAGGTGTAGACCGCCGATATGCCGTCTTCCAGCACATCCAGGATGGACACCATCTTCAGCGGCCCCGGCTCGCCGTTGGGCAGGCTCTCGCGGAACTCCACCAGACGCGAATTGACGCGGCTTTGCAGCAGGAACTGGGTGTACTGGTCGATGCTGTCGTGGTCCATGCCGCCGCCGGCATGGCGCCCGTTCTGGTAGCGCAGGTAGAGCTGGTAGTGCTCCGGCATGAAGCACAGCTTGAGGATGCGCGCCTGCAGATGGCCATGGCGTTTCCAGGCGCGGCGCTGGCTGCGGCCGGGCACAAAGGTTTTCACCGGCACCCGAAGCGGCACGCAGGCCTGGCAGCCGTCGCAGTAAGGGCGATAGGTGAACATGCCGCTGCGCCGGAAGCCGTTGGTCACCAGCTCGGAATACGCATCGTTGTGAATCAGGTGGCTGGGTGTGGCCACCTGCGAGCGGGCCTGCCGCCCCGGCAGGTAACTGCAGGGGTAGGGGGCCGTTGCATAGAACTGCAAGGTCTGAAGGGGCAGGTCCTTAAGGTGTGTCACTGGTTTTCACTGTGCGTCACAAGGGGGCAGCGGTCCTGGCGGGTAGGCTTTTCGGGCTTCGAATGGCCCTCCAAAGAGCCTTCAAAAAAGCTGATTCCAGTATACGGGTTCGAAGCGCCAGACGGGGGCAAGTTCCCCCACGGTGGCTGCCAAATGCTCTGCAAACTCGCGCCGGGGAATCTCGCCTCCTCCCATTGAGGCCAGGTGCCGGGTGTTCTGCTGGCAATCGATCATCGCCACGCCCTGGGCGCGGCAAAAAGCCACCAGCGCCGCCAGCGCGATCTTCGACGCATCCGTCTGCCGCGAGAACATCGACTCGCCAAACACCATGCGGCCCAGGTTCACGCCATACAGCCCGCCCACCAGCTCGCCGTGCACCCATGTCTCGACACTGTGGGCGCGGCCGGCACGGTGCAGGGCGATGTAGGCCTCCTGCATCTCGGGAACAATCCAGGTGCCCGACTGCCCTTCACGCGGCTGGCCTGCGCAGGCTTGGATCACCTGCACAAAGGCGCTGTCAAAGCGGACTTCGCAGGCCGGGTCGTCCCGAAAGCGCTTCAAGGCCTGGCGCAGCGAGCGGTGCAGCCTGAACTGAGCCGTCTGCAGCACCATGCGCGGGTCCGGGCTCCACCACAAGGTGGGCTGGCCCTCGCTGAACCATGGGAAGATGCCGTGCGAGTACGCATCCAGCAGCGTCGGCGTGTCCAGCGCACCGCCGGCCGCAATCAGGCCCGGTGCCGGGTCGTGCAGGCCCCAGGCAGCATTCAGAGGTGGAAAGGGCTCGCCCGGCGCCAGCCAGCGAACCGGTGGCGGCGGCTTCACCATAACGGCTTGCGGCCCTGCACGGGCTGGTGGGGTGAAGCGAAGGCGGGCCACATGCGCCTGATATTAGTCCAGCACTGTGTCCTGCGGCGTGCCGGGTGCATGCCTTGCTGCGCCATTCAACGCCATGCCCGGAAGCCCGAAAAACCACGCTATAATCTTAGGCTGTATTCCTCAATAGCTCAGTTGGTAGAGCGCCGGACTGTTAATCCGTAGGTCCCTGGTTCGAGCCCAGGTTGAGGAGCCAAGAGACACCGAACAAGGGCACCCACGTGGTGCCCTTTTCTTTTGGCTGCTGCTGCAGGAGCGGGGGTGATTGTCATACGCCCTGCATCCTTGCGTAAACTCAGAGGCAACTCCAAAGCCTTCCCATGCGCGCCCACCCCTTCCAGTTCGAATACCCTCGCGTTCTTTCCATTGCCGGCTCCGACAGCGGTGGTGGGGCCGGCATTCAGGCGGACCTGAAAACCTTTGCCGCGCTGGGGTGCTATGGCATGACGGCCATCACGGCGCTGACGGCGCAGAACACGCTGGGGGTGCGGTCCATTCACGGTGCGCCGCCTGCCATGCTGCGCGACCAGATCGATGCGGTGCTGGAAGACATGGGTGTGCATGCCGTCAAGATCGGCATGCTGCATTCACCCGAGATTGTGCGCACCGTGGCTGAAGCCATTGACCGCCACGGCCTGACCCATGTGGTGCTGGACCCGGTGATGGTGGCCACCAGCGGTGCGGTGCTGATCGACAACCCGGCCATTGCCGTGCTGGTGAAAGAGCTCTTTCCGCGTGCGGCAGTGGTCACACCCAACCTCGACGAGGCGGCGCTGTTGGTGGGCCGGGCGCTGACCACCGAGGCTGACCTGCAAGCGGCTGCGCTGGAACTGCTGGCCATGGGCGCGCAGGCGGTGCTGGTCAAAGGCGGGCACCTCGCAGGCGACATGGTGTGTGATGTGCTGGCGCTACCGGGTGGCATGGTCCACTGGATGCGCGCGCCGCGCATTGACACACCGAACACGCACGGCACGGGCTGCACCTTGTCGTCGGCCATCGCGGCGCATCTGGCGACCGGTTCGTCGCTGATCGATGCGGTGCAGGGCGCACGCGCCTATGTGCGGGGCGCGCTGGAGGCGGGTGCTCTGGTGCGCACAGGCGCAGGCAGCGGGCCGCTCAACCACGGTCACGCACCGATGCCGTCGCGGCTCAAGCCGCTCTAAAACCGGTCAGCCACATGCCCATGGCGGGCGATGCCGCGCTGATGTTCAGGTTTGATGTCGCGACTGCGCGCAGGCGAATGATGGGCGTCTGTTGTAACCAGTTGTGAACCGTCTGGCTGCACGTGCGCCGCTTTCGCAACACCTGCCGGCCAGATGTAGTAGCCGGCTACAACCTGACCCCGGGATTTACCCTGAAAAGTAAATTTTCACCCGATGGGGCGCTTGTTTTTTCAAGGGCAACTGCGCCTAATGGCTTCCGGATTGACCGATATCTACGTGTACATATCAATTCTAAAAAGGAGCAAACATGAACTTCTCACGACTTTTGCTGGCACTGGCCGGTGCAGGCCTGGCGTTGGGCGCTGCAGCCCAGGCGGGCAAGGACAACATTGCCAACCTCAAGCAGATGAAAGTCTCGGGCACTGACCTGAACATCCCCACGGTGCCGCAGGATGGCCGCAAGGCCGACGCCATCCGCGCCAATCTCAAGCAGATCAAGCTGCCGCCGGGGTTCAAGATAGACCTGTATGCCATCGTGCCCGACGCACGCCACATGGCCGTGGCGCCTTCCACCAACATGCTATTTGTCGGTACCCGCAAGACCACGGTGTGGGCAGTGACGGACCGCACCGGCAGCGGCGTGGCCGATGAGGTCAAGCCGTTTGCGCCATCGCTGAACTTCAAGGTGCCCAATGGTGTGTGCTGGACCAAAGACGGTTTTCTGGTTGTGGTGGAGCACAACCGGGTGCTCAACTTCCCGGCCGCCGAGTTTTTCTATGAAGGCCCGGACGTGGCCGTGATCGAGGTCGTGCCGCAGGGCGGGCTGATTCCGGTGGAGGAGGAGTCATACAACCACGGTGCACGCGTGTGCCGTGTGGCCGACGACGGGCAGCTCTACATCACGATTGGCCAGCCGCACAATGTGCAGCCAGCTGGTAAGGTGGCTTCTTACGACAAGCTGGGGATTGGCGGGATCGTGCGCATGAACGCCTTCGACGGCAGCAAGCGCGAGGTGTTCGCGCGGGGTGTTCGCAATTCCGTGGGCCTGGATTTCAACCCCAAGGACAAGACACTGTGGTGGACAGACAACCAGACCGATGGCCTGGGCGATGAAATCCCGCCCGGCGAGCTCAACCGTTCCACGGCAGCCGGCCAGCACTTCGGCTACCCCTACTGGAACGGCCACTACAAGGTGGCAGGTTCCCCCGCTGCGGCCGATCTCAAGGACATGAAGGAGCCGGCCAACGCGGTGTTTCCGCAGGTCGAGTTTCCGGCGCACCAGGCTCAGCTGGGCATGACGTTCTACAACGGCAACAAATTCCCGGCCAAGTACCGGGGCGGCATGTTCGTCGCGTCCCACGGCTCATGGAACCGCACCAAGGCCACCGGCGCGCTGATCAATTTCATTCCGGTCAAGGCCGATGGCACGGCGGGCAAGGCAGAAGTGTTTGCCGAGGGCTGGCTGGACAGCGAGACCGGCACCTACCGCGGCCGTCCGGTGGATGTGGCGCCGATGAAGGACGGCTCCATCCTGATTTCGGATGACTATGCCGGCGCCATTTACCGCGTCACCTACAGCAACTAGGCCCTCCGCTGGCCAGTCGGTCAGCGCATCAAGGTCCAGCGGCATCAGCCTGGCGGCAACCCGCTTCAAGATGCCGCAAGGTGCCGGTCAGACGGGGGCCTGTCAGGGTCCCCGTCTTTTTGATGCGGCCGGAATAGATCACGACACACAAGAAAGGACACCCTCCATGCGAAGCTGGATGACCGGGCTGCTGCTGGCGGCCACCTGCATGACGACCACAGCCGGCGCGGCCGATCTCGGTGCAGGCAAAGCCAGGGCCGCGTCTGCCTGCGCGGTATGCCACGGTGCACTGGGCTTGTCTGCCTTGCCGAACGCGCCCCACCTGGCAGGCCAGCCCGAAATCTACCTGACGGAGCAGCTCAGGAATTACCGCAGCGGCAAGCGCACGCATGAGGTGATGAGCGTGATCGCCAAACCGTTGAGTGACCAGGACATTGACAACCTGGCCGCCTGGTATGGGTCGCTGCAGATCGAGGTGCGGGAAGCCCGGTAAGTGCCAGCCGCTGCAAGAGCCCACACGTCATTTCTTCCAATTTCTTTTCCATCTCGCCATGCGCTCCAGAAAAATCAATACCCGCTCCACCGGCCGGCACGCCCCGGGTGCGTGGTCGCTCACGGCCTGTGCCGTGGGCACGATGGTGGCCATGCCCGTACAGGCGCAGCCCACCCTCGACACCGTGGTCATCAGCGTCAACCGGGCCGAGCAGCGCAGCTTTGATGCGCCAGCGGCGATCCAGTCGGTGGATCGCGAGGCGATTCAGGGGGCCGGGCCGCAGGTCAACCTGTCGGAGTCGCTCAACCGCATTCCAGGGCTGACGATCCTCAATCGCCAGAACTACGCCCAGGACCTGCAAATCTCGATTCGCGGTTTTGGCTCACGGGCCTCGTTCGGCATCCGCGGCATCCGCCTGCTGATTGACGGCATTCCAGCGACGACGCCGGACGGGCAGGGGCAGGGCTCGTCCATCAGCCTCACCTCAACCGACCGCATCGAGGTGCTGCGCGGCCCGCTGGCCCAGTTGTACGGCAATTCGTCGGGCGGCGTGATCCAGGCCTTCACCCGCGACGCCCCCGAGACACCTGAATTCCTGAGCCAGCTCTACACCGGCTCCTACGGCCTGCGCCGTACCGACTGGCAGTACGCCGGCAAGGTGGGCCAGTACGGCCTGGTCGCCGACTACAGCACCTTCGACATAGACGGTTACCGCGCCAACAGCAGCACCCAGCGCAAGCAGTTCAATGGCAAACTGAGCTTCGAGCCCAACGACCAGACGCGCGTCAATGTGGTCTTCAACCGCTTCGACATGCCGCAGGCCCAGGACCCGCTGGGCCTGACCGCCGCGCAACTGGCGGCCAATCCGCAGCAGGCGGGCACGGGCGCGGTGGACGCACGGGTACGCAAGATCACCCTGCAGAACCAGGTGGGCACGTCGCTGAAGTACATGCTGGACACCGACCGGTCCTTCACCGCCCGGGCTTACTACGGCACCCGCGACAACCTGCAGTACCAGGCCAACAACACCTGGGTGGGCCTGAACCGCGACTACTACGGTGCCGGTCTGCAGTACAACGAACAGACGCGGATCGGCGGTCGGCCGGTGGCACTGCTGGCAGGCTATGAGTTTGATTACTCGAAGGAAAGGCGCCAGGGCGGCAACGCCACCGGCGGCGAGAAAACACCGGCGTCGCTCACCCGCAATGAAGACAACATCGCCCGCAACAGCGACTTTTTTGCGCAGGCCACTGCGCTGGCAACCGACGACATCACGGTGACCACCGGCGTGCGTTCAAGCACGGTGCGCTTTGCCAGCGATGACCTGTACCTGCCGGACGGCAACGGGTCCGGGTCGGTGCGCTTCAGCGCCATCAGCCCCGTGCTGGGCCTGACCTACCACGCCACGGACAACCTCAACCTGTACGTGAACTACGGCAAGGGCTTCGAGACACCGACGCTGGCCGAAGTGGCCTACACCGACAACGGGGCAAGCACCACGGCGCTGTTCAACCCGGGCCTCAGGGCTTCCAGCAGCCAGCATTACGAATTGGGGGCAAAATGGGTGCCCACGCCGCAGAGCCGGCTCGATGCCAACCTGTTCCAGGTTCGGGCCAGCGACGAGATCGTGGTGGCCAGCAGCAGCAGCGGGCGCACTGCCTTCAAGAACGCGCCAGGCACCACGCGCACCGGGCTGGAGATCTCCGCCAAGGCACTGCTCCACCCGCACTGGCAGGCTTCGTTGGCCGCTTCGTGGATCGATGCCCGCTTCTCCCAGGCCTATGCCAACAGCACCAGCCGCGTGGCCGAGGGCAACAAACTGCCGGGTATCCCCAGCAGTTTTGTCTTTTCGGAACTGCTCTGGTCCAGCCAGACCCTGGACGTGGCCCAGCCGCGCCGCAGCAGCCAGGGCACCCGTGCCGGGCTGGAGCTGACCAGCGCAGGCCGGATGTTCGCCAACGACACGAACACCGCATCGGCCGACGGCTACACCACGCTCAACGCCAGGATCAGCCAGGGCTGGGCTGTCGGTCCGGCGACGCTCGTCGCCTATGGCCGCATCGACAACCTCACGGACAAACGCTACGTCGGCTCGGTGATCGTGAACCAGGCGGCAGGCCAGTACTACGAGCCGGCACCCGGTCGCACCTGGTCCCTGGGCTTGCGCCTGGTGCTGCCGCTCTGAGCGCTCTGCGCTTCTGGGCTTGATCAGACCGGCGAGGCCGTCGTGCCCGCAAGGCGTGGCCGGCTGAGGCGGGCCAGCACAAAGGTCAAGACCAGCGAGGGCAGTGTGGAACCCAGGTCGGGTGCGAGCTTTGCGCACAGGTGGTAGCAGGCCACGCCCAGCACCCAGATCGCCACCGCGCTGCCATCCACCCGGCGTGAATTGACGAGCCGGGCCGGGTCCGGATGGCCCGCCAGGCGCGCCAGGATCACCCCATACAGCGGCACAAACACCGAACTCAGCATCAACAGAAACGGCTCCAGGCTGTGCATGGGCAGCACCAGCGCCAGGGCGGTGCACGCGGCGGCCATCCCCATGCCCCAGCGCCGCACGGGCCAGCCGGGCTGCAGGCTGTGCGCGGCCACAGAGCCGGAATACACGTCGCCATAGGCGTTGTCGACTTCATCAATGAGGATGAGGCCGAGCGCAATCAATCCCCCCTGTGCCAGCAGCAGGGCGGCGACCAGGTCGGTGCTGGGCGTGGTGATGGCCACCAGCACACCGAGCGCATAGCACCAGATGTTGGCAATCGCGTAGCCCAGCCAGGTACCGCGCAGCGCACTGCGGCCGTCGCGGCCATGGCGGGCGAAGTCCGCCACCAGCGGCAGCCATGAAACGGGCATGGCCATGACCAGGTCCAGCGCTGACAGCGTGCTCATGCCGCCTTCGCCCGGCCGCGCCCAGAAGGCGGCCAGGCCTTGTGCATTGGCTTTGGCCAGAAACTGCCAGCTCAGCCACAGCAGCGACAGCAGAACCAGCGGGAGGCCAAAACGGCCGATGAATCGTCGCACCAGGGTGACCATGGAGCCCGCCATCAGTGCGACCAGCACGCCGCCCCACAGCAAGGTCGCCAGCACAGGCCACACCGGGCCGGCCAGGCCGCCGGACTGCCCGGCAATGGCCACCGTGCCGTCGCGCATGATCACCAGCTCAAACGTCGTCCAGCCGACCAGTTGGACGATGTTGAGCAGCACCGGCAGCCGCGCAAAGGCGCTGCCGTAGGTGGCGTGCATCAGCCCGGAACTGGACAGGCCGCTGCTGCAGCCGATCGATGCCGTCCACGCCAGCAAGCCCGCGCCCAGCACCGAGCCGGCCACGATGACGGCCAGAGCCGCCTGCGTGCCGAGGGCCGGCACCAGATAGGCGCCCACCTGCATGACCAGAAGGCCCACGCCCAGGCTGAGCCACAGCGACGCATGGTCGCGCCAGCCGAAGAGGCGCTCCCCGTCAGGCAAGGGTGCCAGGGCGGTGTTGTGAGGGGCAGAGGCTTGGGCAGGGACGGGCATGAAGGCTTTCCAGGGCGGCAGGTGGAGCGGTTGATGGCGATGCCCGCCAGGTGGATGGCAGGCAGGACCTTACTCTAATGCAAGGCAGGTGATGTGCAGTCTGCGGCCAGGCACAAAAAAGCCCGCATGCGAGCGGGCTTTTTTGATCTGGCCAAGTCTCTTCAGTCGAAGACTGGCGTTTCCACGCCCAGTACCTTGTGCAGCTTCGGGCTGGTGGTGGTGTACTGCAGGTGGATTTTCTTGTCCGGAAAGATGAAGGGCGCAGCGCCGAAGGCGGCCAGTGCGCACTCGTGGAAGCCGCTCAGGATCAGCTTCTTCTTGCCCGGGTAGGTGTTGATGTCGCCCACCGCAAAAATGCCAGGGATGTTGGTCGAGAACTTCTCGGTGTCCACCATCAGCTGCTTGCGCTCGATGTCCAGGCCCCAGCCGGCGATCGGGCCAAGCTTGGGCGAGAGGCCGAAGAACACCATCAGCACGTCCAGCGGCACCACACGGGTCACGCCGTCGGCGCCGGTGACTTTCGCACCGGTGAGCTTGCCGTCCTTTTCGTCGTAGCCAGTGACCTGGCCGACGATGAACTGCATCTCGTAGGCATCGCACAGCTCACGCATCTTGGCGACGCTCGCCGGCGCGGCCTTGAAGCCGTCGCGACGGTGGATGAGGATCACGCTTTCAGCCTTGTTCGGGCCTTCGGCGACGAAGTTCAGCGTCCAGTCGAGCGCGGAGTCGCCGCCGCCGACGATCACCAGGTTTTTGCCTGCAAAGTCGGCCGGGTTCTTGACGCGGTAGAACAGCTGGGTGTTGTCGAACTTCTCAAGCCCGTCCACGCGTAGCAGCTTGGGCTGGAAGGCGCCCACGCCGGCAGCGATGAAGATGGTGCGGGTCAGGAACTGCGTGCCTTTGGAGGTTTCGACGAAGAAGCGGCCGTCGTCACGACGCTCGACGATGCTGACTTCCTGACCGAAGTGGAAGGTGGCGCCGAAGGGTTCGATCTGCTTGAGCAGGCTGTCCGTCAATTCCTTGCCGGTGCACACGGGCACGGCCGGGATGTCGTAGATCGGCTTGTCGGGGTACAGCTCGATACACTGGCCGCCAGGGTAGGCGAGCGAGTCGATCACATGGGCCTTGATCTCCAGCAGGCCCAGTTCAAACACCTGGAACAGGCCGACCGGGCCGGCGCCCACGATGACCGCATCGGTTTCGATGGGGCCGTCGTGTTGCGCGGCGGTGTTGATCACTTCTTGGTTCAGTTGAGGTTCCATGTTGTTCGAGTTTGCTTTAAAACGGCGGGGGCAGCGATGAAGGGGAGGCTGCCCGCGATGAGGTCAGGGGGATTGCGTCAGCAGGTCAGCGAATGAGCTCGGCGAGCTTGTCCGTCTTGTCTTTCCAGTCGTCGGCGTCAGGCAGGGCGGGCTTGCGCTTGGTGATGCTCTTCCACCCGGCGGCGCGGCTCAGCTCGGCATTGAGCTTGATGAAGGCCATTTGTTCCGCCGGCACGTCTTCCTCGGCATAGATGGCGTTGACCGGGCATTCGGGGATGCAGACCGCGCAGTCTATGCATTCGTCCGGGTCGATCACCAGCATGTTGGGACCCTCACGGAAGCAGTCCACGGGACAGACGTCCACACAGTCGGTGTACTTACAGCGGATGCAGGATTCAGAGACGATGTGTGTCATGTTGGAAAACGTATCGATGTAAACCCTCGATTTTAAGAGGATTCCAGTAACAGGGTGAAGAAACCGCCCAATGCATCAGGCGGCGTCGCCTGATGCACGGGAACGGGGGTTAGTTCCCGAGGACCAGCGCAGCGGCAGAAGTACGGTGCGACGCAGTGTCCACCAGCACCAGCGAGCCGAGGATGCGTGACCGCGCATAGGGCAGGGTGGCCAGGGCCTCCTGCAGCGTCAGCTCCACATGGCCGATGGCGTTGGGCGGCAATTCGGTCGCGTTTTCTTCGGCCAGGGTGTTGATGTCCAGCTTGTGCACGATGCGCTTGATCTTGGCCTTGACCCAGCGGTGGCCATGCAGGGCCCAATAGACCCGGCCTGCCACCAGCGGCTCGTCGTCCATCCAGGCGATGGTGACGGCCAGCTCGCGTGACGGGTCGAACGTATCTGTGGCCAGCAACCAGTCGCCTCGCGAAACGTCGACTTCACGGTCCAGCACAATGCCGGCGCTGTGGCCGGCGAGGATGGATTTGGCTTCGCGCACGTGGTTCAGCACCTGGGCGACGACCGCCGTCTGGCCGCTGGGCAGCACGGTGATGGTCTGGCCGGCCTGCACGCCACCGGTGGCCACGCGGCCCCAGAAAATGCGGCGTCCCTGAGAGGTGTCGGCGGACGATGAGAACTTCTCCACCCACTGCACCGGAAAGGAAAAGGCTTCTGTGGTCTCGGCGGGCGTGGCAGGCAGTTGCTCCAGCAATTCCAGCAGCGACAGGCCCTCATAGCCGCACCAGCCCGGCTGGGCATCCACCACGTTGAAGCCCTTGAGCGCCGACACCGGCACTGTCGCCTTCACGGGGATCTGCGCGGCCCTGGCAAATGCGGCCAGTGCATCGCTGATGTGGCGGAAGGCGAGCGTCGGGTCCTCCACTGCGTCGAGCTTGTTCACCGCGAACACGATGGACGGCACGCGCAGCAGGTTGACCAGCAGCGAATGGCGGCGGGTCTGCACCAGCAGCTCGAGAGCCGGGTTCTTCCAGTCCAGCTTGGTGGCATCGACCAGCACCACGGCGGCGTCGGCACTCGATGCGGCCGTGACCATGTTGCGGGTGTACTGCTCATGGCCCGGTGCATCGCCAATGATGAACTTGCGGTTTTCGGTGGCGAAGTAGCGGTAGGCCACGTCGATGGTGATGCCCTGCTCGCGCTCGGCCGAGAGGCCGTCGGTCAGCAGGGCCAGGTCGGTCTCGCCGCCGCGCTGCACGCCGGCCAGGTGGTCTTGCAGCACCGCGCGCGAGTCGACCAGCAGGCGGCCAATCAGCGTGCTCTTGCCGTCATCCACCGAGCCGCAGGTGATGAATTTCAGCGCGGATTTGACATCCGATTGTCCGGAGCCGGTCGAAGGGGCGGGCCGGGCTTCGACGAGATCAGCCTGAACAGTTTGGTTGTTGCTCATCAGAAGTACCCATCCTTTTTGCGCTTTTCCATGGAGGCATCGGACGTCTTGTCGTCCATGCGCGTGGCGCCGCGCTCGCTCACGTCGGCGGCCAGCGTCTCGATCACGATCTCGGCGGCGGTGGCGGCCGGGCTGTCCACCGGGCAGGTGCAGGTGATGTCGCCGACAGTGCGGAAACGCACGGTTTTCTCGACCACCTGTTCGCCCTCACGGGCCGGGGTGAGTTCGGTCACCGGCACCAGCAGACCCTTGCGCTCCACCACCTTGCGCTGGTGGGCGTAGTAAAGGGAGGGCAGGGCGATCTGTTCACGCTCGATGTACTGCCAAACGTCCAGTTCGGTCCAGTTGGAGATCGGGAACACGCGGAAGTGCTCGCCGGGCTGCAGGCGGGTGTTGAACAGCGTCCACAATTCGGGGCGCTGGGCCTTGGGTTGCCACTGGCCAAAGCTGTCGCGGTGGGAAAAGATGCGCTCCTTGGCGCGGGCCTTTTCCTCGTCGCGGCGGGCGCCGCCGATCAGCGCGTCAAAGCGGAACTCGTCAATCGCCTCAAGCAGCGTGACCGACTGGTGCACATTGCGCGATTCGCCGGGGTGGGCCAGGCGCACGGTGCCGCGCTTCATCGAGTCTTCGACGTTGCGCACGATCAGCTCGGCGCCCAGCTCCTTCGCCCTGAAGTCACGGAAGTCCGTTACCTCGTGGAAGTTGTGGCCGGTGTCGATCATCAGCAGCGGGTAGGGGATGCGTCCCACGCCAAAGGCCTTCTCGGCGCACTTGAGCATGACCAGCGAGTCCTTGCCGCCAGAAAATAACAGGGCAGGACGCTCGAAGGCGGCGGCAACTTCACGCAGGATGAAGATGGTTTCCTCTTCCAGCGCATCCAGGTGTGAATTGCTCAGCTTGCCAAGCAGTTGGGGTTCTGCGCGTGCGTTCATGCGGTGACTTCCTTGATCGGGATGATGCTGGCGGGGCGTGCAAGCGGGCTGGACGGGGACGAGGACTCTGCCGCATCGCCAGATACATGCAAGCCGCATTCCTTCGCGTTTTCGTTTTCCCACCACCAGCGGCCGGAGCGGAAATCCTCGCCCAGCGTCACGGCGCGGGTGCAGGGCGCGCAGCCGATGCTGGGGAAGAACTGGTCGTGCAGCGGGTTGTAGGGAATATGGTTGACGGATACGTAGTGCCACACGTCGCCCAGTGTCCAGGCGGCCAGCGGATTGACCTTGGCGCGCGAGATGGTCTGGCCGTTGCTTTGCACCTGCTGCTGCTCGATGTCGTGCACTTCGGCGCGGGCGTTGGACTGCTCGCGGCGCAGGCCGGTGATCCAGCCCTTCTTGCCGGCGAGGGCACGCTCCAGCGGCTCCATCTTGCGGATGTGGCAGCACTGCTTGCGCAGGTCAATGCTCTTGTACATGGCGTCCGAACCGTTGGACTGCACGAAAGCCGCAGCCACGGCGTCGTCAGGGCGGTACACGTCGACCTTGACGGCGTAACGCGCTTCCAGCCGGTCTATCAGTGCGACGGTTTCAGGGTGCAGCATGCCGGTGTCGAGCACGAAGATGCTGGCGTTCATGCCGGCTTCCTGCATCAGGTGCGTCACCACCATGTCTTCCACGCCGAGGCTGGAGGCCTGGGTCAGCGGGGTGAAGGTGGCGGCAGCCTCTTTCAGCAGGGCCAGGCTGTGGGCCACCTTGTCGGCAAAGTCGGCCGAAGGTTTGGCGTAAAGGGAAATGGCGCTCATGGTCAGTCCCTCAAGCGGCCACGGCTGCTGCAAAGTGGGGTTCCACATCCACCGCATCGCCCTGGTACTTGCCCACGCCGTAGCCCGGGTAGGCGGCCAGCACGCGCTGGGCGATGTCCAGCTTCTGGTCGGCGCGCAGCACGGCCACGTCAAAGCCGCTGCGTTCCATTTGCGCCAGCTGGTCCACCAGCACATCGCCGGTGGCGCGGATTTCGCCGCGGAATTCGAGTCGGCGGCGCAGCAAAAAGGCCTGGCTGTAGGCACGGCCATCGGTGAACTTGGGGAAGTGCAGGTCCACGCGCGTGATGCCGTCGAGCGATGCCTCGAACGGGTCGGCATCGTTGGCGAGCACCAGCACGGCAGGGTTGTCGGTAACGGGGGCGTGGTCGGCAGCAGTGAGCAGTTTCATGGTGGTGTGCTTTCTCAGGCAGTGGCCGTGGCGTGATCAACGACAGCAAAGCGCGCACCGTTGGCAGCGGCCTTGAACGGGTCGATGCCGACGCGGCGCAGCGTGGCCACAAAGGTCTCGCCCGGCTCGCGGTGGTTGCGGTAGGTGGTCAGCACGGCTTCGATCACCTCGGGCACTTCAGCCGCCGAGAACGACGGGCCGACGACCTTGCCGGCGACGGCCGGGCCGCTCAGGTGGGAGCCATCGGCGCCGCCCAGCGTGACCTGATACCACTCCTTGCCGTCCTTGTCGACGCCCAGGATGCCGATGTGGCCGCTGTGGTGGTGGCCGCAGGAGTTGATGCAGCCGCTGATGTGCAGGTCGATCTCGCCGAGGTCGTCGAGTTCGTCCATGTCTTGGTAGCGCTCGGTGATGGCTTCGGCAATCGGGATGGAACGCGCATTGGCCAGCGAGCAGAAATCGCCGCCGGGGCAGGCGATCATGTCGGTGAGCAGGCGGATGTTGGGTTTGGCAAAGCCGGCCTTGCGGGCGGCGCGCCAGAGCTCGGGCAGCTCGTCGCAACGCACCCAGGGCAGCAGCAGGTTCTGGTCGTGGGTCACGCGCAGTTCACCCGCGCTGAACTGGTCGGCCAGGTCGGCGGCAATCTCCAGTTGCTGTGCGGTGGCGTCGCCGGGGGCCTGGCCCAGGCGCTTGAACGACAGCGTGACGATGCGCAAGTCCGGGTTCTTGTGCGGCGCCACGTTCTGCTTGAGCCAGCGGCCGAATTCCACGTCGTCTTCGGCGGCGGCACGCAGGATGTTGGCAATCTTGGCGTCGGCGCTCTTGCGGTCGCACTGCAGCGTGGGCGGCACAAAGCAGGCGGTGACGCGGTCCAGCTCGGCCTGGGTGATGGTGTGCGGGCCGCCATCGTGCGTGATGATCTGCTGGTACTCGGCCTCGACGTCATCGATGTAGCGCTGGCCTTCGGCCTTCACCAGGATCTTGATGCGCGCCTTGTAGATGTTGTCGCGGCGGCCATAGCGGTTGTACACGCGCACCACGGCTTCCAGGTAATTCATGATCTGGTGCCAGGGCAGGAACTCGCGGATGGTGGTGCCAATCACCGGCGTGCGGCCCATGCCGCCGCCCACCAGCACCTTGAAGCCGAGCTCACCCTCGGCATTGCGCAGCAGGTAGAGGCCCACGTCGTGCCAGGCGGTGGCGGCGCGGTCTTCTCTCGAGCCGCTGATGGCGATCTTGAACTTGCGCGGCAGGAAGGCGAACTCAGGGTGCAGCGTGCTCCACTGGCGCAGGATCTCGCCGAAGGGGCGCGGATCGGCGATCTCGTCGACCGCAATGCCGGCACGCTCGTCGCTGGTGATGTTGCGGATGCAGTTGCCGCTGGTCTGGATGCCGTGCATGCTGACGCTGGCCAACAGGTCCATCACATCGGCTGACTTATCGAGCGGAATCCAGTTGTACTGGATGTTCTGGCGCGTGGTGAAGTGGGCATAGCCGGCGGTGAGGTGCGAGCTGACCGACAGGCCGTTTTTCAGGTTGACCGGACCCAGCTTGTCCTGCGAGGCCTGGGCCTGCTCGAACAGCGCAGCATTGGGCTGGTCGTACTCACGGGCGATTTTGGCCAGAACGCGCACCTGCGCACTCGACAGCTCGCCGTAGGGAACGGCCACACGCAGCATGGGGGCGTAGCGCTGCACATACCAGCCGTTTTGCAGGCGCAGCGGTCGGAATTCGTCTTCAGGCAACTGGCCAGCCTGCCAGCGGGTGAGCTGGTCGCGGTACTGGTCGGCGCGGGCCTTGACAAACTGGCGGTCAAACTCGGTGTATTGGTACATGGCGTTCGTGGTCGGTCGGGTGAAGACGGTTGAGGTCGAGGACGGTGAGTCTAGATGGAAATCAGTTTGGCGCCGGCATAGGCCAGCAGCACGGACAGCAGCGAGCGGATCACGCGGTCAGGCGTTTTCTTCATCAGGTGCGCACCCAGCCAGATGCCGGGGAGCGAGCCGGCCAGCAGCTTGGCGAGCAGGAGCCAGTCCACCGAGCCGATGGAGGCATGGCCGAGCCCGGCCACCAGCGTCAGCGGCACGGCATGGGCAATGTCGGCGGCCACGATGCGCGGCAGCGGCAGGGCGGGGTAGAGCAGCATCAGCACGATCACGCCGATGGCGCCAGCACCCACGGAGGTGAGCGTGACCAGCGTGCCGATCACAGCGCCAAACAGCAGCGGCAGGGCCCAATGGCGGGCACGCGTGGCGGCTGCCAGGGCGGCCGGCGCCACCGTGACGGGCGCCGCCTTGCCGCGCACCGCCTTGTAGAAGGTGGCCGCCGCCGTGAGCAGCAGCGCCACGCCCAGGGTGGTGGTCATCAGGGTCTGGGTCGACGGGTTGGCCGGTCCCAGTTTGTTCAGCGCATACAGGGTGGCCAGGGAGGCCGGAATGCTGCCTGCCGCGGTCTGGCCGACGATTTTCCAGTCGACGATGCGGGAGCGCGCCAGGCTGATGGTGCCGCCCATCTTGGTGAAGGCGGCGAACAGCAGGTCGGTGCCGATGGCCAGGTGCGGCTTGATGCCGAACACGAAGATCAGCAGGGGCGTCATCAGGGAGCCGCCGCCGACCCCGGTGAGGCCCACGACGAGGCCCACGATGAAACCGGCAAAGATGAAGGCAATGTCATGCATAAGCCCAAAAATGTAACGGCCACGCATATGAAAACAAACTACACATTAGTTCTGCCGTTATGCGGATAAGCTTATTCGCACGGTTTCATGCGGGTTCCACGGCTTTTTGCCGGCCTGTTGGCTTAAAGGCTAAGCAGCTTTGTCTTTCTGGCGTGCCCATCCCGGGGTTGGCACTGGTACAGTCCCTGCTTTTCATCACCCCGTGAGCGCCCGAGCCGCGCCTGCTGTTGCCGCCTGTCGTCAGGCGCGGGCAGCCGGTGGTCTGATGACCCGATTCCGCACTTCTTGGAGAACACCGTGAAATTGACAACATCTGCCTGGCTGGGCGGCCTGGTTCTGGCGTCGCTGGCGACTTTGGCGGGCGCGCAAAGCTCGACCAAGCCACCGATCCGCATCGGCGAGATCAACAGCTACTCCACCATTCCCCAGTTCACCACGCCCTACCGTCAAGGCTGGCAGCTGGCGGTGGAGGAGATCAATGTCTCGGGCGGCCTGCTGGGCCGCAAGGTCGAGGTGATTGCCCGCGACGACGCCGGCAAGCCCGAAGAAGCCCTGCGCCACGCGATCGAGCTCACGTCCCGCGAAAAGGTGGATGTGCTGGCCGGTGGCTACCTGTCCAACATCGGCCTGGCGCTGGCCGACCACGCGCAGAAGAACAGGCAGGTGTACATCGCCAGCGAGCCCCTGACGGACGCCATCGTCTGGGAAAAGGGCAACCGCTACACCTTCCGCCTGCGCCCCAGCACCTACATGCAGGCTGCCATGCTGGTGGAAGAAGCCGCCAAGCTGCCGGCCAAGCGCTGGGCCACGATCGCCCCCAACTACGAGTACGGCCAGAGCGCCGTGGCCAGCTTCAAGGAACTGCTCAAGGCCAAACGCCCGGATGTGGAGTTCGTCGGCGAGCAATGGCCGGCCCTTGGCAAGCTGGACGCCGGCACTACGCTGCAGGCGACGATGCAAAGCAAGCCCGACGCCATCTTCAATGTGACCTTTGGCGCCGACCTGGCCAAGCTGGTGCGCGAAGGCAACCAGCGCGGCATTTTCCCGAAGACGCCGGTGGTCTCGGTCCTCTCGGGCGAGCCTGAATACCTGGACGTGCTGAAAGACGAAACCCCCAAGGGCTGGATCGTCACCGGCTACCCATGGGACCAGATCGACTCGCGCGAACACGCCAGCTTTGCTGCCAATTACTACCGCCGCTTCAACGAGTACCCGAAGGTCGGCTCGGTGGTCGGTTACGCCACCATGCAGGCGATCTTTGCCGCCATCAGGAAAGCCAACTCCACTGACAGCGAGAAGCTGGTGACCGCGCTGCGCGGCCTGAAGTTCTCGACACCGTTCGGCCCGGCCGAGTTCCGTGCGATCGACCACCAGTCGACCATGGGTGCCTTTGTCGGCAAGCTGGACCTGCGTGGCAACAAGGGCACGATGGTGCAGTGGCGCTATGCCGATGGCAAGGCCTACCTGCCCAGCGACGCGTATGTGAAGGCGCGCCGTCCTGCCGAGGCGATGAAGTAAGACTGCGCTCAGCGGACCACGCGCTGCGGCAGCAGGGCATCGGCCAGGCGCTGCTCCACCGGCAGCGGCTCGCCGTGCAGGCGTGCAGCCAGCAGCTCCGCGCACAAGGCGGCAAAGGTCAGCCCGCGTGAACCCAGGCCGGTACAGACCCACACACCCGGCATGCCGGGCAGATGCAGCGGCCCCAGCGCCGGCAATCGCGTGGGGGTGGCGCAGCGGATGCCAGACCAGGCAGCCAGCGCCGTATCGACCGCCACATCGGCTGCAGCCGGCAGCAGGGCCCGCAGGCGGTCCATGTTGTACGACTGGTCTTCAGCGCACACATCAGGCTGCGCGTTGTCGCGCTCGTAGCTGGAACCCGTGACCCACGCCAGACCGGCAGCATCGGTCTCCGGTGCACCCCCAGGCAGTGGCACCGCAGGAATCAGGCTGCCCTGGCCATTCACCGGAAAGCAAGGCCATGCGCTGCGGGTGCCGGGCGCATGCCGTGCCCATGTCACCTGGCCGCGGATGGCCTGCAGGGCCAGCGTTGCCTTGTTTTCAGCGGTGCCGCCGGCGACGCTGCCGGCCAGTGGCTGACTCGCGAAACCGGCGGCCAGCACCACCAGTTCGGCCGATGCCAGCAGGCCGTCGCTGCCATCCCTTTGATCGTCCTGTCTGTCACCCCATAGATGCCAGATGCCGCCCTCCCACGTCAGCCGTGTGACCGCCGCCCGGCCTTGCCAGCGCACACCCGGCGACCGCAGCCAGGCCTTCACCAGTTGCGAAGGGCGAACCCAGCCGGCGCGCACATGCCACAGGGCCGCTTCATCGGCAGGCAATCTGCAGTCAGCCAGAGCGTCGTCAGAAGCCGGCTGCACCCAGTCTTGCGCCTGATCGGCCAACGCACCGCCGGACTTCCAGTCGGCAGGCATGTGGCGCGGGTGTTCCAGGGCGCGCTCCAGCACGCCGGTCACGGCATAGTCCTCGCCCGGTGTGAGCAGCGTCTCGGCCTGCTGCCAGGTTGCACGCACGCCACTGCGCGAGATGCGCGACAGGAGGCTGTCATCAGGCGAGACATGCGGCGCCAACACCCCGGCGGGCAGGCCTGAAGCCCCAGCAGCGGGTGCATCGGCGGCATCCAGCACCGTGACCTGCCAGCCGCGGCGCGCGAGGCTGGCCGCCACTGCGGCACCGGCCAGGCCTGCGCCAATCACAACGCAACGGGCTGGCGCGCGGCCAGGCAACGTTGCAACACTGAACGGGCGAAGTTTGCGGGGTTCCCACGCCGGGTTGTATTCGCCCTGCAGGTTGTCGCGCTTGGGCGGCACCCCCGGCACCTTGCGCACGACAAAGCCGCACTGGGTGAGGGCATCGCGCACGCTGCGCGCAATGGTCCAGGTGGCAATGCGCGTGCCTCGCTTGCAGCAACGGGCCACGGCCTTGAAGGTATGAACATCCCAGATGTCGGGGTTGCGTTCCGGGCTGAAGCCGTCGAGGTAGACCGAGTCGGCCTCGAAGTTCTGTTCGCGCAGCAGCGCCCTGGCGTCGCCAATGCAGAGTGTGAGCAGCACGCACCCGCTTTCAAACACCAGCCGGTGCACGCCGGGCAGCAGGCCCCAGAGCTGTTCGCCGAGCTGCTCGGCCAAAGGCAACAGATCGGGGTGGGCGCGGGCGCTGCGCAGCACATCGGCGGCACTGGCCGGAAAGGCTTCGGTGCTGACAAAGTGGAGCAGCCGCGGGCGCTGCGGATCGGTCTTCCAGGCGGACCAGGTGACCAGGAAATTCAGGCCCAGGCCGAAGCCGGTTTCCAGCACCGTCCACTGCGGCGCATCGGCCCAGGCCGCAGGCAGCCCGCAGCCGTTAAGGAACACAGAGCGCGCCTGCTCCAGCCCGCCCAGCTCGCTGCGGTAGCGGTCGCCAAAGCGCGGACTGTAGGGGGCGCCGCTGGCGGTGCCGTCCTCCAGCCAGTCAATGCGCTCGGGCATGGGGCCGCATCAGGGCGCCAGCGGGACGTAACCCTGCACAGCATCGGCGCCGTCACCAAACCGCCTGTCGCTTTGCTCATGCGGCAGACCTCGGCTTCGCCGAGTTCCAAATGCTTTTAGCGAAAGCATTTTTTGATTTGGCAGCGGATGGCTTCGCTCATGCGCTGGGAGGTACGTAACCCTGGACGGCGTCTGCGCCGTCCCCAAAAAAATGCTTTTCCATCTGGCGGGCCAGGTACTGGCGTGCGCGCGCATCGGCCAGGTTCAGCCGGTTTTCATTGACCAGCATGGTTTGCTGCTTCATCCAGTCGGCCCAGGCTTCCTTGCTGACTTCTTCCCACAGGCGTTTGCCCAGCGGGCCGGGGTAGGGCGGGAAGTCCAGCCCTTCGGCTTCGCGACCGAGTTTGATGCATTTGACGAGGCGTGCCATGGCGAGTTCTTTCGTGTTCGGGATCAGTCTGAAGATGATCCAAGGATGATTGAGGAATAAAGAACTGAGTTTTTATTCGTTCCAGTTTTCAACTTCTGCTTCCAGAATCCATTTTCTTCGCTTTCACTTGGTTTTTCATCTGGTTTTTGACAGCGTTTTTTGAAATGAGGCCCTACATGACCCAAGCACATCACTTTATCAACCTTTCCCGTCGCGCCGCCCTGGCTGCGCTCACGACCCTGACGCTGGGCGGGGCGCTGATGGGCGCCGCCGTGAACGCCCAGGCCCAGGCCGCAAAGGCGGGCCCCGTTACCTTGCTGAACGTGTCCTACGACCCGACCCGCGAGCTGTATGTGGAGTTCAATGCCGCGTTTGCCAAATACTGGAAAGCCAAAAGCGGGCAGGACGTGACCATCAAGCAGTCGCATGGCGGCTCGGGCAAGCAGGCCCGCTCCATCATCGACGGGCTGGACGCTGACGTGGCCACGCTGGCCCTGGCGGGCGACACCGACGCGCTGGTGAAGAACGGCGCCTGGCTGTCGGCCGACTGGCAAAAGAAGCTGCCGCACAACGCCTCGCCCTATACCTCGACCATTGTGCTGGTGGTGCGTGAGGGCAACCCCAAGGGCATCAAGGACTGGGACGACCTGGTCAAGCCCGGCATCAGCGTGATCACGCCCAACCCCAAAACCTCGGGCGGTGCGCGCTGGAACTACCTCGCCGCCTGGGAATTTGCCAAGCGCAAATTCGGCAGCGACGCCAAAGCCAAGGAATTTGTCGCCAAGCTCTACGGCAATGTGCCGGTACTCGACACCGGCGCACGCGGCTCCACCATCACTTTTGCGCAACGCGCGCAAGGCGACGTGCTGATCGCCTGGGAAAACGAGGCCTATCTGCTGGAAAAGGAGTTTGGCGCCAGGTTTGACGTGATTGCGCCGTCCATCAGCATCCTGGCCGAGCCAGCCGTCGCCGTGGTCGACAAGAACGTGGACAGAAAGGGCACCCGCGCCGTGGCCGAGGAGTACCTGAAGTACCTGTATTCGGAAGAAGGCCAGGACATTGCCGGCAAGAACTTCTATCGGCCGGCGGTTTCCGAAAAGGCCAAGGCCAAATACGCCAAGCAGTTTGCCAAACTGAATCTGTTCACCATCGACCAGGCCTTTGGCGGCTGGAGCAAGGCCGACAAGGAGCACTTTGCTGACGGTGCCTCCTTCGACCAGATCTACACGAGGAAATAGGCTCCGCGGCGTGCGCCTGCGGCAACCCGGTCAAACCGGCTCTGCCCAGGGCGCACCATCACACGAAAGCTGTCACACCGTGCCTGACGACTCCAGGCACATCAGGGAGAACCAGAAAAATGTCCACGAAGCAAAGCGTTTTGCTGATCGCTGGCAGTCCGTCGGGGCAGTCCCGTTCGTCGGCGCTGCTGGATTCGGTTGCCCACCGGCTCACTCTGAGGGGAGGACTGGTCGTGGAACGGCTGAATATCCGCGAGCTACCCGCCCAGCCCTTGCTGTTGGCCGAGTGGGAGCACCCGACCATCGCCAGGGCCATAGCGCAAGTGAACGCGGCGCGGGCCGTGGTGGTGGCCACACCGGTTTACAAGGCGGCCTACAGCGGGCTGCTGAAGGTCTTTATGGATCTGCTGCCCCAGACGGCGCTGAAAGGCAAAACGGTGCTGCCGCTGGCCACTGGCGGCAGTCCTCACCACATGCTGGCGCTCGATTACGCGTTGCGACCCGTGCTGCAGTCACTGTCGGCCCGGCACATCCTGCCCGGCGTGTACGCCACCGATGCGCAGGTGCCACAGCTGGAAAGCAACGCGGGCAGCACAGAAAAACGCTACGAACCGTCCAGCGACATCGCCGTGCGGCTCGATGACGCGGTGCTCGGCCTGCTTGCCGAGGCCTTTCATCTGCCTGCAACCGCCGGTTTCGAGCCCGTGCCGTTTTCCCGCGTGCGATGTAGCGTGTAAGCACACCGCAGCGCTGCCCCAGGGCGGGCAGCTCTTTCCCTTCACTATTTTTTGAACCTGCATGAAGCGCGGGTGGGCGGCGTGTTGCCGCTCCATTGGCCAACACGGCGCCGCCAAAGACCATCCAGACCCGATCAAGGACACCGACATGACCCAACACGCCCAACCCGCTGCTTCGGCACCGCCAGCAGCAGACGACTCCTTCCATCCCGAAACAGCAGCCACTTCCCGGCTCGGCAGACGGGCACTCGAACTGCTGGCGGCTTTGCTGCTGGTGGGTGTGGTGGCACTTTTGCTGCTGCCCGTGGCCCGTGCGCAAACGCCGGGAGCCAGCCCTGACAAGGTCGAGCTGCGCATTGGCTACCAGAAGGCGGCCAGCCTGCTGGTGTTGCAGAAAGCACAGGGCACGCTGGAGAAACGCCTGGCGCCTCTGGGCGCCACGGTGAAGTGGATCGAGTTTCCCGCAGGGCCCCAGTTGCTTGAAGGGCTGAATCTCGGCTCAGTGGACGTGGGTTATGTGGGCGAAGCGCCCCCCATCTTTGCGCAGGCCGCTGGTGCCCAGTTCGCCTACATCGGCTACGACCCGGCTTCGCCAGAGGCAGAGGCCATCCTGGTGCCCAAGGACTCGGCGATCAAGTCGGTCGCCGATCTGAAGGGCAAGAAGATTGCGCTCAACAAGGGCAGCAATGTGCATTACCTGCTGGTCAAGTTGCTGGAGAAAAACAGGCTCTCCCTGAACGACGTTCAGTGGGTCTATCTGCCACCGGCCGATGCGCGGGCCGCCTTTGAAAGCAGAAACGTGGACGCCTGGGCGATCTGGGATCCGTTTGCAGCCGCCGCCGAAAAAGCCATCGGCGCGCGCGTGCTGGCCAACGGCACGGGCGTGGTGAACAACTACCTGTACTACCTGGGCGCGCGGTCATCCGTCGCGAAGCACCCGAAGGTGATCCAGGCGCTGTTTGACGACTCGGTGGAGCGGGGCAACTGGCTCAAGGCCAATGTCAAAAAGGCCGCTGAGGTGATTGCGCCGCTGCAGGGTTTGCCCGTCGAGGTGGTCGAGGTCAGCCTCAAGCGCTATGAATTCAACGTGAAGCCGGTGCCCGACAGCGTGATCGCTGACCAGCAAAAGCTGGCCGACACCTTCTTCGATCTGAAGTTGATCCCGAAAGCCATTGCCGTACGCGACGCCGCGTACCGTCCCGCCCCTTGAGGCAAACCTTGCCCTACCCACCAGGACTTCATCATGCAACATCCCTCACATTCCTTGCTGCGCCGTCATCTTCTGCAAATCTTCTCCACCACCGCTGGGCTCTGGGGCCTGGGCCTGAGCACCGCGCGTGCGCAGCAGTTCCCTGCAGGCGATCCGAAAACACCTGCGCAGCTACGCATCGGCTACCAGAAATCCGCAGTGAATCTGGTCATCCTGAAGCAGCAAGGTACGCTTGAAAAACGCTTTCCGAACACACGCGTCAGCTGGTCGGAATTTCCGGCTGGGCCGCAACTGCTGGAGGCCTTGTCGGTGGGCAGCCTGGAGTTTGGCCTGACAGGCGATTCGCCTCCCGTGTTCGCGCAAGCAGCGGGCAAAGACCTGCTGTATGTGGCGGCAGAGCCGCCCAAGCCGGACAGTTCAGCCATTCTGGTGCTGCAGGATTCACCCCTGCGCAAGCTGCAAGACCTGCGTGGCAAGAAGATCGGCCTGCAAAAAGGCTCCAGTGCGCACTACCTGCTGGTTCGTGCGGTGGAAAAGGCGGGTCTGCAGTGGAGTGACATCCAACCGGTCTATCTGGCCCCGGCCGATGCGCGGGCTGCGTTCGAGCGCAAGAGCCTGGACGCATGGGTCATCTGGGACCCTTTCTACGCGGCGACCGAATTGGCCATCAAGCCGCGCACGCTGGTGACCGGCCGCGAGTTGTCAAGCAACAACTCGTTTTACCTCGCCTCCAGGCCGTTTGTGACGCAGCATGAGGGCGCCTTGCTGGTGCTGCTGGACGAGCTCACGCGTGCCGATGCGCTGGCCCAAGGCAATCGCAAGGAAGCCATCAAGCTGGTGTCTGACTTCAGCGGGCTGGATGCAGGCGTTGTCAGCCTGTTCCTGCAACGCCGACCGGCATCCCCTGTGGGACCGCTGAGCCCTGCCACGGTGGCCGACCAGCAGCGGGTGGCTGATGCGTTCTTCAAGCTCGGTCTGATTCCGAAAGCGGTACGTGTCTCTGACATCGTGTGGCGGGCGGGTGCCAGCCGGGTGGCACAGCTTGCCCGGCCCGCCACTGATATCTGATTCAACAAGGACTGACATGCAAGTTTTCTGGTTTATTCCCACTCACGGCGACAGCCGATATCTGGGCACAGCCCAAGGCGCGCGCGAGGTCAGCCACGATTACCTCAAGCAGGTGGCGGTGGCGGCCGACACGCTCGGTTATGAAGGCGTGCTGATTCCGACGGGTCGCTCCTGCGAGGACCCATGGGTCGTGGCCGCGAGCCTCTTGCCCGTGACGCAAAGGCTCAAGTTTCTGGTGGCGGTGCGACCGGGCCTGCACCAGCCCAGCCTGGCTGCCCGCATGGCCGCCACGTTCGACCGGCTTTCTGGCGGGCGCCTGCTGATCAACCTCGTTACCGGTGGCGATCAGGCCGAACTGGAAGGCGATGGTGTGTACCTCGACCACAGCCAGCGCTATGAGCAGTCGGCCGAATTCATCCGCATCTGGCGCGAGATCATCTCGCGCAGCCATGCGGGCGAAAGCTACGACTACCAGGGCCAGCACCTGAGCGTGAAGGGGGCACGGCTTTTGTATCCGCCGGTGCAGAAGCCGTATCCGCCGGTGTATTTCGGCGGTTCGTCTGCGCCTGCGCATGCATTGGCGGCCGAGCAGGTCGACACCTATCTCACCTGGGGTGAGCCGCCAGCCGAAGTGGCGAAGAAGGTGGCGGATGTGCGTGAACGCGCCGCCAGGCATGGCCGCACGGTGAAGTTCGGCATCCGCCTGCACGTCATCGTGCGCGAGACAGAGGATGAGGCATGGCGCGCGGCAGAAAGCCTGATCAGCAAGCTGGACGACGACACGGTGGCTCGCGCGCAAACCGCATTTGCAAGGATGGATTCCGAAGGACAGCGCCGCATGGCTGCCTTGCACAGCGGCGGGACCAAACGCACCCGGTCCGACCTGGAAATCAGCCCCAATCTGTGGGCTGGCGTGGGACTTGTCCGCGGTGGTGCCGGCACCGCCCTGGTGGGCGACGCCGCGACGGTAGCCGCGCGCATTGAAGAGTATGCCGCGCTGGGCCTCGACACCTTTGTGCTGTCTGGCTATCCACATCTGGAGGAGGCTTACCGTTTTGCAGAGCTGGTGTTCCCGCTGCTGCCCCGCAAGCTGCGCCAGCAATTGGGGGGCGGAAGCCTCAGCGGACCGTTTGGCGAGGTAGTGGCCAACAGCTACCTGCCGCGCGCTGGCGCAGCTGTGGCGGGTGGCGGGTTGAAGGTTTCGCAAAGCTGAAAGGATCACCATGAGCATTCAATCGATTGACCATGTGCAACTGGCCTTTCCGCAAGGGGCACAGCCTGCGATCCGCCGTTTTTACGGCGACCTGCTGGGTCTGACGGAAGCCTATGGATATCCCGGCCCGGCGTTGCGGTTTGTCGCGGGACAGCAGCGGCTTGACTTGGTGCCTGCCGAAGCGGCTGGACGGCCCGCCGCGCCCGTGCATCTGGCGCTCAAAGTTTGCGGCCTTTCGCTGCTGCGTGAGCGCCTGCTGGGCGCGGGCGTGGAGCTTGATGAAACCCATCCCCTGAAAGGATTTCAGCGTGCGTATCTCAAAGACCCCGGTGGCAATACCCTGGAACTGCTGGAGCCTGCGTCGCCCGAGGTGACGCCATGAGCACGCCATTGAGAGAGGTGCAGGTCACGCCGTTGCCCGACACGTTTGACGCACCGGGCTTCGGTTTTCTGACCCTGCCGCAAACGGCATCCACGCCTTTGTCCTTCCCGTGGAAAGCCAGAGCCGCTGAACTGCTGCGTCAATGGGGTCGCCGCCTGCTGCCCTGGCTGGTGCCGGCCGGCCTGCTGGTGCTGTGGCAGGTCGCGTCGTCATCGGGATGGCTTTCTACCCGGGTGCTGCCGGCGCCGTCAGAAGTCGTCAAGGCGGGCTGGGCGCTTTCGTTGTCGGGTGAACTCTGGACCCATGTGCGCGTCAGCGCGGGCAGGGCGCTGGCCGGCCTCGCCATTGGCGGCAGTCTGGGTCTGGCGCTGGGTTTGCTGACGGGGTCGGTGCGGGTGTTTGAAACGCTGCTGGATTCCACCATCCAGATGGTTCGCAACATCCCCGCACTGGCGCTGATCCCACTGGTCATCCTGTGGTTCGGCATTGACGAGACCGCCAAGCTCTTCCTGATCTCGGTGTCGGTGTTCTTTCCGATTTACATCAACACCTTCCACGGCATCCGCAACGTGGATCCGGGTCTGATCGAGATGGGGCGCACCTACGGGCTGTCGCGCTGGGGCCTGTACCGCGAGATCATCCTGCCCGGTGCGCTGTCGTCGATTCTGGTGGGTCTGCGGTTCTCGCTGGGGTTGATGTGGGTGATCCTCATCGTTGCCGAAACCATTTCGGCGCAGGCCGGCATTGGTTACCTGACGATGAACGCTAGAGAGTTCCTGAAGACCGACGTGGTTCTGGTGGGCATCCTGCTCTATGCACTGCTGGGCAAGCTGGCCGACGTGTTTGCGCGCGGGCTGGAGCGCTACTGGCTGCGCTGGCATCCCGGCTACCAGTCGGCCGGCATTTGAGGAGTCACGATGACACATACAAATCATGTTCCGGATGTCCGCAGTGGCGTCCGCCTGCAACTGCGGGGCCTGTCCAAGCAGTACGGCAGCCGCCAGGTGCTGCGGCACACTGAACTCACCATTGAGCCGGGCGAGTTTGTGGCGATTGTGGGACGCAGTGGCTGCGGCAAAAGCACCTTGCTCCGCCTGGTCGCCGGGCTCGAGTCGGCCACATCGGGCGGGCTGCTGCTGGATGACGAAAAGGTCGACGGTCTGCGCGAGGACATCCGCATCATGTTCCAGGACCCTCGGCTGCTGCCATGGCGCCGGGTGATCGACAACGTATCGCTCGGTCTTGCTGCTGCACGCCGCAGCGCTGCGGCCGATGTGCTGGCGCAGGTGGGTCTGGGGGATCGCCTTCCGGACTGGCCTTCCCGGCTCTCGGGCGGGCAGCGCCAGCGCGTGGCGCTGGCACGCGCGCTGGTGCACAACCCGCGCCTGCTGCTGCTTGACGAGCCGCTCGGAGCGCTCGATGCATTGACCCGCATCGAAATGCATCAGCTGATTGAAGGCCTGTGGCAACGCAACGGCTTCACCGCTTTGCTGGTGACCCATGACGTGCAGGAAGCCGTGGCGCTGGCGGACCGCGTGATCCTGATCGAGGACGGCCGCATTGCGCTCGATGAGCCCGTTGCTTTGCCCCGTCCCCGTGAGCGCAGCGACCCGCGCTTTGGCCAGATCGAGAAAAAGATTCTCGACCGCGTGCTGCAGCAGCCCGGTGACGACAAACCGGTTGACGAGCCCGCCTGGCCCGGTGCGCCAGCCTATGGGTTGCGTTGGGCAGTTTGACGGCCGTTCACCGTTATCTCAACTTTCCATTCTTTTTTCAGGAGTCTTCATGTCCATTCAGGCCATCAACGTCCGCAACCAGTTCCGCGGAAAAATCAAGGAAATCATTCGTGGCGATGTCGTTTCTGAAATCGATGTCGAAACACCCTGGGGCATCGTCACCTCGGTGATCACGACCCGCTCGGTGGATCAGCTGGAACTGGGCGTCGGCAGCGACGTGGTGGCTCTTGTGAAATCCACCGAGGTCTCCATCGCCAAACTGTAGCCGGGCCGCGAACTGTTTATTGCAATTCGACGCCGGCCTTTTTCACCAGCAGCGCGTATTTGGCGAGTTCGCTGCGGAAGTATTGCGCCGCAGCCTCGGGGGTGGTCGGGTTGATGGTGTTGCCCTGTTTCGCCATGGCCTCCCGAACGTCGGGGCTGGCGTAGGCGGCCACGACGGCGGCGTGGATGCGTTTGACATCGGCGGCAGGCAGCCGTGCCGGGCCGATGGCGGCGAACCAGCCTTCCATGTTGTAGTTGGGCAGTCCTTGCTCGGCCAGCGTGGGGATCTCGGGCGCCGCTGGCGAGCGCGCCGCGCCGCCGACGCCGATGGCCCGCAGGGCGCCGCTCTTGAGGTGGGCCTGCACCGAGGGCAGCGACAGCACGCCGATGTCGACCTGGCCGCCGATCAGGTCGGCCGTCATCGGGCCGACGCCCTTGTAGGGAATGTGCTTTGCCTTGACCTGTGCCTCGTCGAGGAACATCTGCGCTGCCAGGTGCAGGATGGTGCCGTTGCCCGATGAGGCGTAGTTGTAGGTGTCCGGTTTGGCCTTGAGCAGCGCCACCAGATCCTTCACGTTGGCGGCCGGCAGCTTGTTCGGGTTGATGACCAGCACCAGCGGCGTCGAGCCGATCACGGTGATGGGCGTGATGTCGGCGACCGGATCAAAGGGCACCGACTTGTAGACGCTGGGGTAAATGACGTGGTTGTTGGACACCACGCTGAGCGTGAAGCCGTCGGGTGCTGACTTGACCAGTGCCGAGGTGCCCACGATGCCGCCGGCCCCGGGCTGGTTCTCGATCACGACCGGGTGGCCCAGTGTTTTGCCGAGGGCGGCACCCGCCGAGCGCACGATGGTATCCACGCCAGACCCGGCGCCGACGGGCAGGATGAAACGGATGGCGCGGTCGGTCAGGGCCGCGGCCTGCGCCCTGGCCCGGCCTGGCAGGCCCAGCCAGCTGCCTGCGGCGAGCAGAGTGCCCAGTCCACCCAGCATGCGCAGCGTGTTGCGCCGTGCAGGGTGGGTGATGGCTGCCGGACGGTGGACGTCGTGGTCATTGCGCTGGTGGGGTTTGTTCATGCTTGTCTCCTGTGGGTATCGATGGGGTTCTTTGTCTCCAGCCGGAGTTTCATGCCACGGCCGATTCGCTGTGCAGCCTCGCGACATCCGCCGCGTTGTAACCCAGGCCGCTGAGCAATTCCTGCGTGTGTTCGCCCAATGTCGGTGGGTTGGCGCGAACGGTCAGGCGCTGGCCGTCCATCGTGAACGGCAGCAGGGTGGTCTGCGCGGTCTGTCCGGCACGTGCACCATCGGGCAGGGTGATGTCAGCCAGCCCGCCAGTGGCCAGCAGGTGTTCGTCGTCGAACAGCTCCTCGGGTTTGCGGATAGGCGCAAAGGGCAGGCCGGCGGCCTCGAAAATCTGCGTCAGCTCGGCCGCACTGCGCAGGGCCAGCCGCTCGCGCAGGATGGGCATGAGCACCGGGCGAAGGTTGACGCGTTCGTTATTGGTCGCGTAGCGGGCGTCGGCCTTCAGGTCGGCAAAACCCAGCACGTCACAGAAGGTGAGCCACTGCGCATCGCTCACCGCGGCCAGAAAGATCTGCTCGCCGTCCTTCACCGTGAAGATGTCGTACACCGCCCAGGCCGAGATGCGATCGGGCATGGGCGCAGCCGGCCGGCCAGTGATGGCGTACTGCAGCATGTGCTGGCCGACAAGGAACACATTGTTCTCGAAGAGCGCCGACTGCACCTCCATGCCTTTGCCGCTGATGCCGCGCTGGATCAATGCGCCCAGCACGCCGATGGCACCGAACATGCCGCCCATGATGTCGTTCACGCTGGTCCCGGCGCGCAGCGGGTCGCCGGGCCGCCCGGTCATGTAGGCGAGGCCGCCCATCATCTGCACCACCTCGTCCAGCGCTGTGCGGTGGTCATAGGGGCCTGGCAGAAAACCCTTGTGGCTGGCGTAGATCAATCGCGGGTGCTGCTGGCTCAGGCTGGCGTAGTCCAGGCCGTACTTGGCCATGGTGCCGGGCTTGAAGTTCTCGGCCACCACGTCGGCGCTGGCGCACAGCTTGCGGGCGACCTCGGCACCCGCCGGGTGGTGCAGGTCGATGCCGATGCTCTTCTTGTTGCGGTTGAACATGGGGAAGAAGCCGGCCCCCGCGCCCAGCAGGCGGCGCGTGCGGTCGCCCTCGACAGGCTCGACCTTGATGACTTCGGCGCCCATGTCGGCCAGCACCATGCCGCAGGTGGGGCCCATGACCATGTGGGTGAACTCGACCACGCGCAGGCCGGTGAGGGGCAGCGAGGCAGACGGCGCGGGTGCGGCAGGGACAGCGGGCATGAAGGTGTATTCCGGAAAAATCAGGCAGCCAGCGCCGCGGCAGGGTGTGCTGCAGCGCGCATGGTCTTGGGCAGGCCGGCGCGCCACAGGGTGCCGTGCAGTGTCTCGCCGTCCAGCCAACCCGCCACATCCTGGCGCAGCGCCATCAGTGCGTCGAAGTCGATGCCGGTGGTGATGCCCATGCTGGCGAACATGTAGGCCAGGTCTTCCGTCGCCACGTTACCACTGGCGCCGGGGGCGTGCGGGCAGCCGCCAATGCCGGCGAGGCAGGCGTCAAACCGCGTGATGCCTGTCTGCAGGGCGGCGTAGACATTGGCCACACCCATGCCGCGCGTGTCATGGAAGTGTCCGCAGTTGAGCTTGTCGCCCGCCACCGGCAGCGCCAGCTCGAACAGGCGGCGCACCATGTCGGGGTCGGCATAGCCCACGGTGTCGGCGAGGCCCACGTGGTCGGCGCCGGCGTCCAGCACCGCCTTCAACAGGCGAATGACCTCGGCCAGTTCGACCGTTCCCTGCAGCGTGCAGCCGAAGGCCGTGCTCATGCCCACCTCGATGCGGATGGACGAACCCGACGCATCGCGTGCCGCACGGATGCGGCCGATCTCGGCCACCACCTCGTCGGGCGTCTTGCGCAGGTTGGCCAGGCTGTGGGCATGGCTGGCCGACAGCGGCAGCAGCATCAGGTCGGCACCGGATTCAATGGCACGTTCGGCCCCCCTGAGGTTGGGCACCAGCACCGAGGTGACGAGGCCAGGCAGGGTTTTGGCAAACGTCACCAGTTCGGCGGTGTCGGCCAGCTGCGGCAGCAGGCGGGCCGGCACGAACGAGCCGACCTCTATCTCGCGCTGGCCGGCGGCATGGGCCTGGCGTATCCATGCCAGTTTCTGGTGGGTGGGCATCACCCGGGCGATGCTTTGCAGGCCGTCGCGCAGGCCGACTTCGCGAATGCTGATCTGGTGGGGCAGGGTGGAGTGGTTCGGAGGCGCCATGAGCTTGATTCCAGTGCAGTCAGTGGTTTGTCAACGGGGTGATGGAGTTTAGAATTTCCTGATTGAATGCGTTGATCAATTCAGGAAGCGTAGAAGTTCCTTTTCGGAATACCTTGATCCATCCCCTGGCACCTGGAAACACCCATGAGAGACCTGGACCTCACCACTCTGCGCCTGTTTGCCACGGTGTGCGAAACCCGCAGCATTGCGCGGGCCGCCGCGCGCTCGAACATCGTGGGGTCTGCCATCAGCAAGCGCCTGGCGCAGCTGGAAAGCACCGTGGGCACGCCGCTGCTGGTGCGCCGCCGCCGGGGCGTTGAGCCGACACCGGCGGGGGAGAGTCTGCTCGAACACGCCCGCACCATGCTGGCCAGTGCCGAGCACATCGAGCGCGACATGGCGGGCTATGCCCAGGGGGTGCGCGGCCAGGTGCGCATTCTGGCCACTGCCTCGGTGATGGCCGAGTCACTGGCCGATGACGTGGCCGGCTTTCTGCAGATGCCGACCCATCATGACATCCGCATCAGCATGGAAGAGCGGGTGAGCCCGGATGTGATCCGCGGCATCAAGGAGGGCGTGGCCTCGCTGGGCATCTGCTGGGACGCCGCCGACATGAGCGGCCTGCAGACGCGGCTCTACCGCACCGACCACCTGGCCATCGTGGTCCATCCCTCGCACCCGCTGGCCAGCCGGCAGCAACTGCGCTTCGAGGACACTCTGGACTATGAGCATGTGAGCCTGCCCACCCACAGCGCGGTGCAGATGCTGCTGCAGCGGGCCGCGGCGCTGCGGGGCAAGGCGGTGACGCACCGGGTGATCGTTTCGAATTTCGAGGCGGCACTGCGGGTGGTGCGCGCCAATCTGGCCATCAGCGTGATTCCGGGCGAAGTGGCCGAAGCCTATGCCCGCACCTACGGCTTGCGGGTGCTGCCCCTGGTGGAGCCCTGGGCGCAGCGGCGCTTTGCCATCTGCTTTCGTGACGAGGCGGCCTTGTCGGCTGCGGCGCGCCTGCTGGTGAACCATCTGGCGATGGTGGAGCCTGCCGTACAAGCGCTACAGGGCTGAAGGGTTCCAGCAGGCGCTCTTTTATTGATAGCGGCCAGGCACTGCCTCATGGGTACCGCGGGCGCGCCACATCGCGCCGCACGAGACAGCAGGTGGACGGAACAGGGCATGAAAGGCCGGGCTCCGGCGCAGCGAAAACACGCGCTCGCGACAGGAATTTGATTTAGAGGTAAAATAAGCCTCCAACCCAATGCAGACAAGCACCTTACGCTACAAAACCTATAGCGCAAGAGCCCCGCAATATCAGCCAAAAGTGGTATTGAGTGGTTCCTGGCGTGCTTGTTTTTGGGGGTGGAAGCCCCAAATTGACTGCATGAACGCCACACACACCCATTCCCATAAAACCGATCTCACGGTCACGCATGTGCTGGCCGAGCTGCTGGAGCGGCTTGAGCACAGCGACCAGCCGGTCGGCGCGGCGCAATACCGCTCGGTGGTGCTGCATCTGGTCAATGAACTGGGCGATGTGGAGCCCGGCCGCGAGCTGCGTGCCCTGCTCGATACCCACCCTGCTGCGGCAGAGGTTTACGAAAACGTCAATTACCAGCACGCAGGGCTTTGCCGCTCTGCGCTGGACGCCTCGCTGGCGGCAGAGCAACTGGCCCGTGAGGCCCTGGGCCGTGCCATGGGCAAGGCTGTCAAACCTCCCTCATTTCCAACTGAACCCCAACTGAAGGAAGATCCAAACCATGGCAAGAGCTGACGCCAAAACCGCCGTCCTCGCAGACGGCCTGCGCTACAAGTCCAAGGTGTCGGGCTCACCGTTTGCAGCCACCACCTCATTCGGCGCCGCCACCATGTCGTGCTTCATGTGCGGCAAGCACCGCGCCCGTTCACTGATGGGTACCCGCAAGGTGCTGGGCAAGTCCCAGGCCGTGTGCTCGCCCTCCTGCAAAGAGCTCGACGCGGCGCTGGAGAACGCGGCACGCTGATCGCTGCATCGCTGCGGGCCCGTTCGGCACAAAGCGCCGAGCGCGCTGCCAATCGTTTGCCCCGGCAGTTTTTGAGCCAGGTGCCGTGAACGCCTGCGGCGTGGCACGAGGCCTATACCCTGCAGGCTGTGTGGCCTCAGCATCGTTTTTCCCCTTCAGGACCCCAGTGAAAAAAACCTATCAGCTCCAGATCGACGGGAGAAACCGCGATCGTCTGCTCGATGCTGCCAAGCATGACATTCGCCGCTACCTCAAGCGCGAGCGCGCAAAGGCACTGCCTGCGGGCGCTGATGTCTGGGACTTTGACTGCAAGTGCGGCGCGTCCCCCGCAGATGCGACGGTGGTGACAGTGACGGAACTGATCAGCGCTGTCGATACGTTGGCCCGGGGCGGTGCTGCTGCGTTTTACGTGGAGGTTCTGGCCAGGGCAGGCCAACGGCCTGCACGTCATGTCGATGCACCCGCCGAGGCTCCTGGCAGCGACGCACGGGAAACAAGTAATTAATCCCGTTTTATTTGCCCAATAGTTCACGCAATGCGTGACGGGCATGCCTTTTTCCACTGGCGAAACGGCCGATGCGGTTTTATCGTGCAGAGAAGCGTAGCATTGGATGTGTAACACCGTGTTACGCATTCAGGGGGGCGATTCGCACATGACCGGAGTGGTCCCATGGCCTTGTACCAATTGAGCTATATGAGCAGCCTTGTCAAACCTGACAGCACCATGCTCCGAGCCATCGTCGACACTGCCCGGCGCAAGAACAAACCCAACCAGATCACCGGCATGCTGCTGTGCTGCGACGGGCAAATCGTGCAGGTGCTGGAAGGCCCGCAGGCTGCCGTGAAAGAGACTTTCGAGCGCATCGTCTCTGACACGCGTCATCACTGCATCGTGGAGCTCACCGGTACCGAAGTCGAGCAGCGCGACTTTGAAGGTTGGAGCATGGGGTTTCACATGCCTGAATTCGGCCGTTTTTCCGCCCCCCATGAACTCGGGTGGCTGTTCACCCTGAGCCCGGAAGAAGTCAGTCGCCGGGTTGAACCGGGACTGGCGCGGTCCATCCTGCGTAATTTTGGCGCGGAGGCCTCGGTTTGATTCCACTCGCAGGAGAGGGCCAGTCAGGCCGGACTATGCCCTACTGCGGGTTGGCGGCCGCCCTGAGTTTGTCTTTCTTGCTCGGCCGCCTGCCTTTGATGCCGCCGGTCGCGCCAGGGTCGGCGGCGTTCGCCGGCAGCGTCTCCACCGGCTCGAAGCCGGCCACCTGTTCGCGCACCACCTTCATCTGATGGCGTTTTTCAATCAGGCGCAAGTGCGCCTCGGTGGCAGCGCTGACAAAGCTCACGGCCAGTCCGCTGGCGCCGGCGCGCCCGGTGCGCCCGATGCGGTGGGTGTAGTCCACCGCTGAGCGCGGCAGGTCGTAATTGACGACCACGGGCAACTGCGCGATGTCGATCCCGCGCGCGGCCACGTCGGTGGCCACCACCACCTGCACCGCCTTGATCCGGAAGTCCTGCAGCACCTGGGTGCGTTTGCCCTGGCTCAATTCGCCGTGGAATGGTTCGGCCTCGATGCCGGCCTTGCGAAGCTTGTCGGCCACGATTTCGGCGGCGTGCTTGGTCGCGACGAAGGCGAGGACACGGTCCCATTTTTCGGTCTGCACCAGGTGGCGCAGCAACTGGGTACGCCGGCTTGCATCCACCTCAATGGCGCGCTGCCGAATGTCGGGTGCAGCCTGCGTGGCGGCCGTGACCGCAATGCGCAAGGGGTCACGCAGCAGGGTGTGGGCCAGGACCTCGATGGCCGGCGGAAACGTGGCCGAGAAAAACAGGGTTTGCCGCCGGACCGGCAGCAGGGCCAGCAGCCGCTGCAGCTCTTCGCCAAAGCCCAGGTCCAGCAGGCGGTCGGCCTCGTCCAGCACCAGCGTGCGGACCTGACCCAGACCCAATGCGTTGTGGTCGATCAGGTCCAGCAGGCGGCCCGGCGTGGCGACGACGATGTCTGCGCCACCCCTCAGGTTCATCATTTGCGGATTGATCGCGACGCCGCCAAACACCACGGCCACCTTGAGCCGCTGCGGCAGGTGGTGGGCCAGGCGCACGATGGCCTCACCAACCTGCGCCGCCAGCTCCCGCGTGGGCACCAGCACCAGCCCGTGGACCGTACGCGGGCTGGTGGGCCGGACCGGTGGTGGCGGGACAAGGGCCAGTTGCTGCAGCAGTGGCAAGGCAAAGGCTGCTGTCTTGCCGGAACCGGTCTGTGCGGAGACCAGCACATCGCGCCCGAGCAGGATGGCCGGTATGGCCTCGGTCTGTACGGGTGTGGGCAGGGTGTAGCCCCGTTCCGCAATGGCGCGCAGAAGCGGCGGCAGCAACGCCGATGAAAACAAAGAGGGGGCGCTGGTGGAGTCGGGCATGGAAAGGACAGGGTGAGCAGGGTGCGGTACCAACCCATGCGCTGTCGCGTTAATGAGAGAGCCGGAAGTGTACGCCCCGGAGGCCTGTGGGCACGGTGTGCGGTGTTTGCTGCCGGCAGGCAAGGCACCGGTCAACTCTGCGAAGATCACATTGAAGCCACGGAAGGAACGCCGACATGAGATCATTTCGCCGCCATATCGAAAGCCACCGCACCGACATCATGGGCTGGCTGCGCGCCGCCGTGCTGGGCGCCAACGATGGCATTGTGTCCACCGCCAGTTTGCTGGTGGGTGTGGCTGCAGCAGGTGCCAGCCAGGGCAGCCTGCTGGTGGCGGGTGTGGCCGGCCTGGTCGCGGGTGCGATGTCGATGGCTGCTGGCGAGTACGTGTCGGTGCATTCGCAGGCCGATACCGAACGGGCGGACCTGTCGCGCGAACGCTCTGAAATCGAAGAAGACCCGGTGGCTGAAGCCCGCGAATTGACCGCCATTTACGTCAGCCGCGGGCTGGAGCCAGCCCTGGCCCACCAGGTGGCCGAGCAACTGATGGCGCATGATGCACTCGGCGCCCATGCGCGCGATGAACTGGGCATCTCGGAAGCGTTCACTGCCAGACCAGTGCAGGCGGCACTGGCGTCAGCGGCCAGCTTCGCGGTGGGTGCGGCGTTGCCCCTGGCGGTGGTCTGGCTGGCGCCCAGGCAGGGCGTGATCCTCTGGGTCTGCCTCACGTCGCTGCTTTTTCTGGCAGTGCTGGGTGCGGTGGCTGCCCGCGTGGGCGGTGCCGGCATCGCGGTGGGGGCCTGGCGCGTGACGTTCTGGGGTGCCCTGGCCATGGGGCTGACGGCCGGCGTCGGCTCGCTGTTTGGAGCGAACGCCTGAGGGCAGTTACTTCGCGGCGGTAACCGGCAAGGCCGCTGTCGCGGTGTGTGCCTTTTCTGTGGCGGCTGCAGGTCCGGACGCCACATGGTCCAGGTCAGGCCGGTGCCAGGGGTCCACATGGGTCATCAGGTTCAGCACGCGGTGGCGCTGCATCACGCGGTGCCTCGCGGCCACCGCGATGTCGTGCCCTGCTTCGACCGTGATCCTGGCATCGACCTCCAGGTGCGCGTCCACCACGATCATGTCGCCCATCATGCGGGTGCGCACGTCGTGCACATCGCTGACGCCCGGCGTTTCCATCAGCGTGCGGCGGATGGCTTCGACTTCCTGCTCGTTGACCGAACTGTCCACCAGATCCTGCAGCGCGCGCCAGCCGAAGTTCCAGCCCATGCGCGTGACCATCAGGCCCACGATCAGCGCGGCAATCGGGTCCAGAATCGGGTAACCCGCCAGATTGCCGATGATGCCCACGCCCACCACGAGGGAAGAGGCTGCGTCGGAACGTGCATGCCAGGCATTGGCCACCAGCATGCTGGACTTGACCCGCTTGGCCACCACCAGCATGTAACGGAACAGCAGTTCCTTGGCGGCCAGCGCGATGCCGGCGATCCACAGGGCTGCCACATGCACCTTCTGGATGGTCTCCGGTGCCTCCAGCTTCAGGAGCGCCGACCAGAGCATGCCGACCCCCACGCCAAGCAGCATCAGCCCCAGTACCAGCGAGGCGGCGGTTTCAAAACGTTGATGGCCATAGGGGTGGTCCTCGTCCGCGTCCTTCTTGCTGTGGTGGCTGGCGAACAGCACCACGAAATCGGCCACCAGGTCAGACAGCGAATGGATGCCGTCCGCGATCAAGGCCTGTGACTTGGCCAGCATACCCACCAGCACCTGGGTGATGCTGAGCACCAGATTGACCGCCACGCTGACCCAGGTGCTGCGCGAAGCTGCCTCGGCCCGCTCTTGCGGGCTGTGCTCGGTGTCTTCGGGGTCGTCGGTGTGGTCGTGCAGGTTCATGGGCAGGAGGTCAGGGCAAACGGATGGCGTGGCCCTCAATTTTGCCAGTGCGTACGCCACCATGAAAAAAGCCCGCCAATCGGCGGGCTTGAACGCCCGGAAGCAGAGCGTGTGACAGTCGAGAACTCAAGCGGCCGGCTTCAGGCCGCCAGCGCTGCCGTGGACTGGTTGGCGGCTGTGAGGGTCTGGGCCGTGATGTCGGCGGCAGCAGCAGCCAGCGCCGCTGCCTTGGCCGCCTCGCCCATGGCCAGGCCTTCGGCGCGCACAAAGCGCACATCGGTCACGCCAAAGAAACCAAAGATGGTTTGCAGGTAGCTCTCCTGGTGCTCCAGTGCGCGCATGGCGTCACTGGTGGAGTACACGCCGCCGCGGGTGGAGGCAATGATGACGGTCTTGCCACCGGCCAGGCCCACCGGGCCCTTGTCGGTGTACTGGAAGGTGCGGCCGACTTGCGCCACGCGGTCAATCCACGACTTGAGCTGGGTCGGCACGGCGAAGTTGTACAGCGGTGCACCGATCACGACCACGTCAGCGGCCAGGAACTGGGACACCAGCGCTTCGGACACTGCGTTTTCGCGCTGCTGCACATCGCTCAGAACGGCACCGGCGGGCAGGCGAAAGCCCAGCGAGTCAGCCGACAGGTGGCTCGGCGTGTCCACTGCCAGATCCAGGTAGTCGACCTCGGTGTGGGGGTGGCTGGCACGCCAGGAGGCCACGATCTGGGCGGTGAGCTGGCGCGAGACCGAGTTGCTGCCCAGGATGCTGGAGTCGATATGAAGAAGTTTGCGCATGAAGGATTCCTTTCAGGGTGATTCGGCGTGAATCTGGTTTGGCCGTGTTCACCATGAATCGCAGCCATGGATAGATTGTGTGGGCAGGTCGATGAATTGATAAGTCATCAATATTGCAATAGATTGTCCCGCCGGTGAGACAATATGCGTTCCATACTGACCTCACGCAAGGAGCCCCATGCAGGACTTGAACGACATGCTGTATTTCGCCGAAGTCGTGGAGCAGGGCAGCTTTGCCGGTGCGGCCCGCGCGCTGGGCCTGCCCAAATCACGGCTTTCGCGCCGCGTGGCCGAGCTCGAAGGCCGTCTCGGCGTGCGACTGCTGCAACGCACCACCCGCAAGCTGTCGCTGACGCAGGTGGGCGAGATCTATCTGCGCCACTGCAGCGCGATGCGCGACGAGGCCCTGGCGGCCGCCGATGCCGTGGCGCAAATGCAGGTCGAACCGCGCGGCACGCTGCGCATCAGCTGCCCGGTGACTTTGGCCCAGAACACGCTGGGTTACCTGATCCCGCGTTTCATGACGATGTACCCCCTGGTGAAAATCGACATGCGGGTGACCAACCGGGTGGTGGACCTGGTGGAGGAGGGCATCGACATTGCGCTTCGGGTGCGGCCCACGCTCGAGGACAGCGGCAGCCTGGTGGTGAAGAATCTGGGCGAGGGCAGTGGCTCGCTGCTGGCCAGCCCCGCCTTGCTGGCCCGCATGGGCCGGCCGGAGCGGCCTGAAGACCTGGCCCGCTTTGACACGGTGGCCATGTCCTGGGTGGATGGGCGTTCCTACTGGGACCTGATCGGTCCGCAGGGCGAATCGTTTGTGCTGCATCACGAGCCGCGCTATGTCGCCGACGACCTGCAGACGCTCAAGCTGGCCGTGCTGGCCGGCACCGGCATCAGCTTTCTGCCGGATTCGGTCAGTGCCGCCGAGCGCCGCGCGCAGTTGCTGGTACCTGTGCTGCCGGGCTGGGGCACCAAACCCGGCATGGCCCATGCTGTCTTCCCCACGCGCCGCGGGCAGGTGCCGGCGGTGAGAAAGTTTCTCGATTTTCTGGGGGAGCACATGCAGGGTGAAAATGTGGTGTGAGCCGGCTCTCAATCTGGCGCCTGGTGTGTTGAGACGCCTTATATGCACTTAACGAGATAAATTAAGAGCGATATATTCTTTGATGTTTGAAGGTGAAGTCCCCACAATGCTTTCTCCAAGCCCAAACACAGGAGCAAAGCATGGCCACTCTCAGACTCGGCGACACCGCCCCCGATTTCACCCAGGACTCCACCGCCGGAAAAATCTCCTTCCATCAGTGGGCCGGAGATTCATGGGTGGTGCTGTTCTCCCATCCTGCTGACTTCACACCGGTCTGCACCACCGAGCTGGGCAAGACCGCAGCGCTGAGCAGCGAATTTGCCAAACGCAACGTCAAGCCCATCGCGATCAGCGTGGACCCGCTGGAATCCCACGGTAAGTGGGTCAACGACATCAACGAGACGCAGAACACCACGGTGAACTTCCCCATCCTGGCCGATGCGGACCGCAAGGTGGCGGATCTGTACGACATGATCCACCCGAACGCGAAGAGTACCGGGCCCACGGCAACGGTGCGCAGCGTGTTCATCATCGACCCGAACAAGGCCATACGCACCACCTTCACCTACCCGGCCAGTACCGGTCGCAACTTCGACGAAATCCTGCGCGTCATCGACTCCTTGCAGCTGACCGACGGCTACAAGGTGGCCACGCCGGTGAACTGGAAAGATGGCGACGACGTGATCATCGTCCCCAGCCTGCAGGACCCGGCCGAGCTGGCGCAGCGCTTCCCCAAAGGCTTCAAGGCCGTGCGCCCCTATCTGCGCATCACGCCCCAGCCGAACAAGTAAGGCTGCCCTCATCAGTGCCCGTTCCGGACGGTGTGCTTCCCCTGGCATTGCAAGGGGAGCGCACTGGGGGAGCCGTGCGCCCCATTGATTCTTTCACCACTGTTCACACCATGCGATTCATCATTGTTCCCGGCTGGCGCGATTCAGGCCCCGGCCACTGGCAAAGCCTCTGGGCCGAGCGCCTTCCTGGTGCCGTGCGCGTGGTGCAGGACGACTGGATCACGCCAACCCGAAGCGCCTGGGTGGACAGCATTGCCCGCACCATCACGCAGCAGGGCCAGCCCGTGATCGTGGTGGCCCACAGCCTGGGCTGCATTGCCACGGCCCATCTGCCGGACAGCGCAGTGGACTGCATTCAGGGTGCGCTGCTGGTGGCGCCCGCCGACCCGGAACGCCGCGCGGTGCTGAGCGATTTCGCACCGGTCCCTTTCCAGAAGTTGCCTTACCGCAGCGTGCTGGTGGCCAGCAGCAACGACCCGTATTGCCCGATACGCCTGGCAGGCGCCTATGCGCGGGCCTGGGGCAGCGAGTTTGTCCGCATGCAGGATGCCGGGCACATCAATGTCGAATCCGGCCATGGTGAATGGCCGTTGGGTGCGGCGCTGCTTCAGTCGCTGGCCGGTGAGCCAACGCTGGTGCCAACGGCCGCAATTCCCGCTGTCCAGTCTCCCTCTTCTTTCCGCTCTCTACAAATCGCATGACCTCCACTCTCAAGACCGCCTTCGCCATCATGGCCCTCACCGCCGCAGGCCTGGCCTCGGCCCAGACCCTGCTCAACGGCTCGTATGACGTCGCGCGCGAGTTCTACAAGGACTACAACGCGGCCTTCATCGCCCACTACAAAAAGACCACTGGCAAGGACATCAAGATCGACCAGTCGCATGGCGGGTCCAGCGCGATTGCGCGCTCGGTGGCCGATGGCCTGGACGCCGATGTCGTGACGATGAACACCAGCACCGATGTGGATTTCCTCGCCAGTGCCGGCGTGGTGGCCAAGGACTGGGCCAGGCGCTTCCCGGGCAACGCGTCGCCCACCACGTCGACCATGCTGTTTCTGGTGCGCAATGGCAACCCCAAGCAGATCAAGGACTGGGACGACCTGGTCAAGCCTGGCATCCAGGTCGTCGTGGTCAACCCCAAAACCGGTGGCAATGGCCGCTACGCCTATCTGGCCGCGTGGGGCTACGCCAAAAAGAAGGGTGCCACCGACGCGCAGGCGGCCGAGTTCGTGGGCAAGCTCTACAAGAACGTGCCGGTGCTGGGCAAGGGCGGCCGTGACGCGACCACCGTGTTCCTGCAGCGCAATATTGGCGATGTGCTCATCACCTTCGAATCGGAAGTGCTGTCGGTGAACAAGGAGTTTGGCGAGGGCAAGGTCGATGCGGTGTACCCGTCCATCAGCATCCTGGCCGAGAACCCGGTGGCGGTGGTCGAGCGCACCGTGGCCAAGAAGGGCACGGCCGAACTGGCCAAGGCTTACCTCGATTACCTCTACTCCGACGAAGGGCAGGAGATTGCCGCCCGCCACGCCCTGCGCCCACGCTCGGCAGTGGTGTTGAAAAAATACGCCAGCACCTTCAAGCCGTTGCAACTGTTCACGGTGCAGGAACTGTTCGGCTCGCTCGGCGAAGCGCAGAAAGTGCACTTCAATGATGGTGGCCAGTTCGACAAGCTCTACACCGTCAGGTAAGCAGCCAGCACCATGAGCTCTTTGACTTCCACGGCGCCGGGCGCAGCGCTGCTGTCTGGCGCCCCAACGGCGGGCAAGCGCCCCGTCCGCCGCGTCTTGCCCGGCTTTCATCTCACGCTGGGCTACACCGTGCTGTACCTCAGCCTGATCGTGCTGATTCCGATCTCGGCCTTGTTCTTCAAGACCTTCTCGCTCACCTGGGAGCAGTTCTGGCTGGCCGTGACCTCGCCGCGTGTGCTGGCCTCGTACCGCCTGACGTTCGGTGCCTCGCTGATCGCCGCGCTGGTCAATCTGGTGTTCGGACTACTGGTGGCCTGGGTGCTGGTGCGCTACAGCTTTCCCGGCAAGAAGCTGGTCGATGCGCTGGTGGACCTGCCGTTTGCCTTGCCCACCGCCGTGGCAGGCATTTCGCTCACGGCCTTGCTGGCCGGCAACGGCTGGATCGGCCAGTACCTGGAACCCATGGGCATCAAGCTGGCCTTCACGCCCGCCGGTGTGGTGATTGCATTGATCTTCATCGGCCTGCCGTTTGTGGTGCGCACGGTGCAGCCGGTGCTGGAAGACGCCGAGAAAGAGCTGGAAGAAGCCGCCACCTCGCTGGGTGCCACGCGCCTGCAGATTTTCATCCGCGTCATCCTGCCGCACATCGCACCGGCACTGCTCACCGGATTTGCCATGGCTTTTGCCCGGGCGATCGGCGAGTACGGCTCGGTCATCTTCATTGCCGGCAACATGCCCATGATTTCCGAGATCACACCGCTCATCATCATCGGCAAGCTGGAGCAGTACGACTACGCCGGCGCGACCGCTGTGGCGGTGGTGATGCTGGTGATTTCGTTCGCTCTGCTGCTGGTGATCAATGCGCTGCAGGCCTGGCAACGGCGCCTTTCGGGGGCACCTGTATGAGCACCACCACAACGATTCGGCAAAGCCACTCCAGCACCACCGAAGCGCCCTGGGTGCGCTACAGCCTGATCGCGCTGGCTCTCGGCTTTGTGTTCCTTTTTCTGGTGCTGCCACTGGCAGCCGTGTTCACCGAAGCGCTGCGCAAGGGCTTGGGTGCGTATCTTGCGGCGCTGCAGGAACCCGATGCCTGGTCAGCCATCCAGCTCACGTTGATTGCTGCCGCGATTGCCGTGCCGTTGAATCTGGTCTTTGGTGTGGCTGCCGCCTGGGCGATTGCCAAGTATGAGTTCCGCGGCAAGTCGTTTTTAACCACGCTGGTGGATCTGCCATTTTCCGTCTCGCCAGTGGTGGCGGGTCTGGTCTATGTGCTGCTGTTTGGCGCGCAGGGCTGGTTCGGGCCGTGGCTGCAGGCGCATGACGTGAAGATCATCTTCGCGGTGCCCGGCATCGTGCTGGCCACGGTGTTCGTGACCTTTCCCTTCATCGCCCGCGAGCTGATTCCGTTGATGCAGGCCCAGGGCAATGACGAGGAGCAGGCCGCCATCGTGCTGGGCGCCACAGGCTGGCAGACCTTCTGGCATGTCACGCTGCCCAATATCAAGTGGGGCCTGATTTACGGCGTGATCCTGTGCAACGCACGGGCCATGGGCGAGTTTGGCGCGGTGTCGGTGGTCTCTGGGCACATCCGCGGGCAAACCAACACCTTGCCGCTGCACGTTGAAATTCTCTACAACGAATACCAGTCGGTGGCTGCGTTTGCCGTGGCGTCGCTGCTGGCCATCCTGGCGCTGGTGACGCTGGTCATCAAGTCGGTCGCCGAGTGGCGCCACGAGGCCGAGATGAAGGCTGCGGCCAACCTGCCACCCGAGCGGCCAAGGCCGGTTCTGACCACCGCCACAGCCAGCTGAACGCTGGCCCGCACAGATCAAAGGACTCCCCATGAGCATCGAAATCCGCAACGTCAGCAAACACTTTGGCAACTTCCAGGCGCTGGGCGATGTCAGCCTCGACATCGAATCCGGCGAGCTGGTCGCCCTGCTGGGCCCCTCGGGCTGCGGCAAGACCACGCTGCTGCGCATCATTGCCGGGCTGGAAACCGCCGACCGCGGCAGCATTCTCTTCAGCGGCGAAGACACCACGGACGTGCATGTGCGCGAGCGGCAGGTCGGCTTTGTGTTCCAGCACTATGCGCTCTTTCGCCACATGACGGTGTTCGAGAACGTCGCCTTCGGCCTGCGCATGAAGCCGCGCAGCCAGCGGCCCACCGAAGCCCAAATCAGGGAAAAAGTGCATGCGCTGCTCAACCTGGTGCAGCTCGACTGGCTGGCCGACCGCTTCCCGTCGCAGCTCTCGGGCGGGCAGCGCCAGCGCATTGCCCTGGCGCGCGCGCTGGCGGTGGAGCCCAAGGTGCTGCTGCTCGACGAACCCTTTGGCGCACTCGACGCCAAGGTGCGCAAGGAACTGCGCCGCTGGCTGCGCCGCCTGCACGACGACCTGCATGTGACCAGCATTTTCGTGACGCACGACCAGGAGGAAGCTTTGGAAGTGGCCGACCGCGTGGTGCTGATGAACCAGGGCCAGATCGAGCAGATCGGCTCACCGCAAGAGGTGTGGGACCACCCGGCCAGCCCGTTTGTGTATGGCTTCCTGGGTGACGTGAACCTGTTCCATGGCCGCGCCCATGAGGGCGAGGTACACCTTGAAGGCATGCGCATTGACTCGCCCGAGCACGCCGGCGCGCAGGACGCCAGGGCCCTGGCCTATGTGCGCCCGCATGACCTGGAGGTCCAGCGCTATGCGCCGGGCGCCGAAGGTATCGTCGTCCACCTGGAACGCGCCATCGTCATCGGCCCCATGGCCCGGCTGGAACTGGCTCCGGCCGAAGGCCATGCGCAGCAGGGCGGTAAACCAGGAGGCCAACAGGGCGACGCCCTCATCGAGGCGCAAATGCCGTCGCAGCAGTTCCGTGAGATGGGCCTGCGCGAGGGCGACATGCTGGTGGTGACGCCGCGCAAGGCGAGGGTGTTTGTGCAGGCCTGAGCCGTTATCACATCAACTGCTTGCCAGCAACGTTGACTTCACGGACGCCTGGATGAAGGTCCAGGGGTCAATGATCGGGCCAACAGCTTGCTCAGGAACTTATTGCCATTCCCGTTCACGAACCATCAGACAATTCACCCATTGCTGATTTGAAGGGATCCTGATGTTTTTGACGTATTTCGACGCCATGCCCCGCCGTGTCCTGGCGCTGACTGCCGCAGCCTGCGTGGCCATGCTGGCGTTTGGCCTGTACCTGCAGCATGTGGTGGGCCTGGAGCCGTGCCCCATGTGCATCGTGCAGCGCTATGCCCTGGTCGGGGTGGCCATGGTGGCCGGCCTCACGGCCATCGCCAAAAGCCGCGGGCCGCTGGTCGCGGGTTCGGGTCTGATGGTGCTGATGGCTGGCTTTGGCGCCTTCGTGGCGGCACGGCAGAGCTTTCTGCAGTGGTACCCGCCGGAGGTCGCATCCTGCGGCCGCGACTTCTACGGAATGATCGAGACCTTTCCGCTCAAGCGTGCCATTCCGATGATCTTCAAGGGCAGTGGCGACTGCACCAAGATCGACTGGACGTTTCTGGGCGGCTCCATCGCCAACTGGTCGTTTGTGTGTTTTGTGGTGATTGGCGCGGTCGGCCTGATGTTGATGGTGCGGCAGGTGCGGACGCGCTGAATCCCTCTGCGCTGCATACCCGATGGACACCAGGGCCTGGCAACTTGTCGGGCTTTTTTATTTAGCCATCGCTTTCCCCAACGAAATCAATGGCCGGTCGTGAAATTCCCGGTCTGAACGGGCCGCCACCGGGCGGTTTTCCAGTCCTTGGAAAGGATATTTCCCACGGGCACAAAGCTGACTTTATACTGTACGTAAATACAGTATCTTGAACATGCTTTTGGGCTCGCCATGCTTTCCAGTTTTCCTCTCGACCTTGCCTCGCCGGCGCTTGCCGACGTCTGGCGTGCGGGCGAGTTGGGGGGTGTCAGCCAGTCTGTGCTGGCCACGGGTTACGCCTTGCTGGACATGGCATTGCCCGGTGGCGGCTGGCCGCAGGGCGCGCTGATCGAACTGCTGCAGCCGCAGGCGGGTGTGCATGAGTGGGGTCTGCTGGCGCCCGCGCTGGCGGCTGTTCAGCAGGCGGAACCGGCCCGGTGGCTGGTGCTGGTGGGCGCACCGCAGGTGCCGTTTGGTCCGGCGCTGGGGGCGCAGCAGCTGCAGATGCGGCAATGGCTCAGCGTGCAGGGTCGGCCGGGTGATGCACCGTCGCTGTTGTGGGCCACACGCGAGGCGCTGCAGTGTGCCGATGTGTCTGCCGTGCTGGCCTGGCTGCCCGATGCCCGCAGCGCGCATCTGCGCCGCTTGCAGACAGCGGCCCATGCGCACCACAAATGGCTGTTTGTGTTGCGGCCGCTGCGGGCGCAGCAGGAGTCGTCCCCCGCGCCGCTGCGGCTGCGTCTCGAAGGCGCGGTGAACGAAGCGGGCAACCTGCGGGTGGATGTCTTCAAGCGCCGCGGCCCGCCGCTGGCTGCACCGGTGCTGCTTGACACCCGGCCGCCCCGGCTGGCTGCCTTGCTGGCCGCCAGCCGCGAAAGAGCCCGGCAAAAGCGGGAGGAAGTTGGCCCCGTGTCGTTGCCGCTGCCTTCCCTGTCTGCCCTTCCATCGCAAAGCCCTGTCCATGCGCTGCTGGATCGCATTGCACATCTCGATCACCACTGAGCCGGCGGTGCCTGGCGCCGCGGTGATGGACGAGGCGGCCTTGCAAAACGCAGTGGCCAGCCTGGCACTGGGCTTTACCCCCCACGTCGCGCTGGTGGACGAGGCCGTGCTGATGGACGTGACCGGCAGCCTGCGCCTCTTTGGCGGCCTGGCCAGCCTGATGCAGGCGCTGGCGCAGCGCATTCACCAGTTCCTGGCCTTGCATCAGCTCCAGGCCGGGATCGCGCGGGCGCAAGGCGCCAACTCGCTGGTCGCACTGGGCCGGCTGCGCCATCAGGCCGGCGGACGTGTGGCCGACTTGCCGCTGCACACGCTCACCGCCGCCAGACCGCACCTCGATGTGCTGGAGCGCATCGGCTGCCGCCACTGGGGCGACTTGCTGGGCCTGCCACGCGATGGCATGGCCCGGCGTTTCGGCGCCGTGCTGCTGCAGGCGCTGGACCGTGCCCGCGGCAGCGCACCTGACGACTACGCCTGGCTGACGCTGCCTGAACACTTTGAGGAAAAGCTGGAGCTCCACGCCCTGGTCACCGAGGGCCCGGCCCTGATGGCCGGTGTGGCCTGTCTGCTGGTGAAGCTGCAGGCCTGGCTGCTCGGGCGCCAGAGCGGGCTGTGCGCGCTGAAGATCACCTGGCATCTGGACAAGCGCCGCGATGTGGCCGCCACCGGCGAGCTGGAGGTGCGCACGGCCCAGCCCGCCCAGGACTTGCGGCATGTGGGCCGGCTGATCGCCGAGCATCTGGCGCAACAGGTGCTGCCTGCGCCCGTGCATGCGCTGACGCTGCGTTCGCTGGCCACCGAAGGCCTGATGGACTCCGCCGCAGCCACCGCCAGCCTGCTGATGGATGCGCACCGCCGGGGCGACAGCGCGGTGCAACTGGTCGAGCGGCTGAGTGCGCGCCTGGGCGACGCACGGGTGCAGGCCTGGGAAAGCGGCAACGACCACCGGCCCGAACAGATGCAGCGCTGGGTGAATGCCAGCGAGGTGCTCAAGACACGGCCTGCCTTGAAGGCGGTTGCGCCAGGCACGGCGGCAGTGGGCCAGGCCGAAGCCCTGTACCCCACCTGGCTGCTGCCCGAGCCGCTGAAGTTGCAGGCCGTGGGCAACAGCCCGGTGTACCAGGGCCGGCTGACGCGCCTGGCCGGACCGCAGCGCCTGGAAGCCGCCGAATGGCTGCTGGCCGGCAGCGACACGGCCCGGCACGCCGGACTGTGCGCCAGGCCCTGGGCGCTGCGCGATTACTTCATCTACCGCAGCCAGCAGGGCATCTTGCTGTGGATCTACAGCGAAAGGCTGGGCGCCATGTCCCGGACCCTGCCGCAGGCCAGTCAGCGCGCCTGGTATCTGCACGGCTTTTTCGCCTGAGGCTGCGCCATGCCTGGCCACCTGTCTGCTCATGCGTTGCCCGACTATGCGGAACTGCACGCGCTGAGCAACTTCAGCTTCCAGCGTGGGGCCTCGCACCCCGAGGAACTGGTCAAGAGGGCTGTCGAGCTGGGTTACAAGGCGCTGGCGCTGACCGACGAATGCTCGGTCGCCGGGGTGGTGAGGGCGCACGAGGTGGCCAGGAAACTCGGGCTTCAGCTGCTGCCGGGGGCGGAGTTTCTGGTGCAGGCAGACGTGCCGTTCAGGCTGGTGGTCCTGCCCCACAACGCCGCAGGCTGGGGCCATCTGTGCGAGTTCATCACCGAGGCCCGCCGGGTGGGCGACACGCTGGCAAAAGGCAGCTACCGCGTCGCACGGGGTGAGACGGATTTTTCACGCCTGGCCGATTGCGAAATCCTGCTGGCGCCTTTGCATGAAGCGGGTGTGGCCATCCATGACGAAGCGTTCTGCCGTCATGCCGGCTGGGCCTTCAGCCTGTTTGGCGCCCGTGCCTGGCTGGCCGTGGAGCTGCTGCAGGGCCTGGACGACGCGCTGCGCCTGCAGCAGTTGCAGCAGGTGGCCCTGCGCACCGGCATCCGCCTGGTGGCGGCTGGCCAGGTGCTGATGCACAAGCGTTCACGCAAGCCGCTGCACGACGTGATGACGGCCATCCGCCTGGGCAAGGCGGTGCACGCGTGTGGCCTGGCACTGCAGCCCAATGCCGAGGCGCACTTGCGGCCGCGCATGCGGCTGGCCGAAATTTACCCGGCCAGCCTGCTGCACGCCACGCTGGAGGTGGCTGCTCGCTGCACCTTCAACCTGGGTGAAATCCGCAATCTCTACCGCTACCCGGTGGAGGACATCGTGCCCAGCGCAGAAACGCCGGCGCAGTGCCTGCGGCGCCTGACGGCGGATGGCGCGCAAGAGCGATTTCCGGGTGGTGTGCCTGCGGCTGTCCAGACACAGATCGACAGCGAACTGGCGCTGATTGAAGCGCTGGAATACGAGATGTTTTTCATCACCGTGCAGGACATAGTGCGTTTTGCGCGCAGCCAGGACATCCTGTGCCAGGGGCGCGGCTCGGCGGCCAATTCGACTGTGTGTTTTTGCCTGGGCGTGACGGCGGTCAACCCGGTTGAAAGCGAGCTGCTGTTCGAGCGTTTCATCAGCCGCGAACGCAGCGAGCCGCCGGACATTGACGTGGACTTCGAACACCAGCGGCGCGAAGAAGTCATCCAGTACATCTACGGGAAATACGGCCATGACCGTGCGGCCATTGCCGCCACTGTGATCAGCTACCGGCCGCGCAGCGCCATTCGCGATGTCGGCAAGGCGCTGGCGATTTCGCCGGAGTTGATCGACCAGTTCGCCAGGGAGCACTTCTGGTTTGACGGCAGCGAGGTGCTGGAGGAAAAAATCCGCCAGCTCGGTCAGGCTGGCCAAAGCGGGCCGGTGCTGCAGTGGCTGGCGCTGTCGGCGCAACTGATCGGCTTTCCGCGGCATCTGAGCCAGCATGTGGGCGGCTTTGTGCTGACGCAGGGCAAGCTGACACGGCTGGTGCCGGTGCAACCGGCGTCGATGGAGGGCCGCCGCATCATCCAGTGGGACAAGGACGATCTGGACGCCATGGGCCTGCTCAAGGTCGATGTGCTGGCGCTGGGCATGCTGTCGGCCATCCAGCGCTGCCTGCATCTGGTGGAGCAGACACGGAAAAAGCCCTTGCAGATGCACGAGATCGAGTGCGAAGACCCGCAGACCTACGACATGATCTGCGACGCCGATACCGTGGGCGTGTTCCAGATCGAGAGCCGGGCGCAGATGTCGATGCTGCCGCGCCTGAGGCCCCGCACCTATTACGACCTGGTGGTGGAGGTCGCCATCGTGCGGCCGGGGCCGATCCAGGGCGGCATGGTGCACCCTTACCTCAAGGCGCGCGAAATCCAACGCAGCGGCCAGGCGATCGTTTTCGAGTATCCCGCACTCAAGCCTGCGCTGGAGCGCACCCTGGGGGTGCCGATTTTCCAGGAACAGGTGATGCAGATCGCCATGATCGCGGCCGACTTCACGCCGGGCGAGGCCGACGACCTGCGCCGCTCCATGGCGGCCTGGAAGCGCAAGGGCGGGGTGGATCGCTTTCACGACCGCCTGACCCAGGCCATGGTGCGCAAGGGCTACAGCCTTGAATTTTCCGAACGCATCTTCAGCCAGATCCGCGGCTTCGGGGAATATGGCTTCCCGGAAAGCCATGCCGCCAGTTTTGCCAAACTGGTGTACGTGAGCTGCTGGCTCAAGTGCCACGAGCCCGCCTGTTTTCTGGCGGCCATGGTCAACTCGCAGCCGATGGGGTTTTATTCGGCGTCACAACTGGTGCAGGACGCACGCCGGCACGGCATCGAGGTGCGTGCGGTGGACGTGATGCACAGCCACTGGGACTGCACGCTGGAGCCAGCGTCCCCCGTTGCACTTGATTTACCCGTTCGCCCTGAGCTTGTCGAAGGGTTCTCTTCTATCGAAGAAAGGCTTCGACCCCTTCGACATAGCTCAGGACAGGCAGCTCAGCCCGAACGGTACGGGGACACACGCAAGCTTCAATACTCAAGCATTTACCCGGGTATTCACGCAGACCAACCGGCCGTGCGTCTGGGCCTGCGTCTGGTCGCCAGCCTGCCGGAGGCAGCAGCGCAGCGCCTGGTGGCCGCGCGAGCCCAGGCGCCTTTCACGTCCACGGAAGATCTGGTGTCACGCGCCCGGCTGGATGCGCGGGAAATCAACGCCCTGGCCGCGGCGGATGCCTTGCTGCCGCTGGCAGGCCACCGGCGCCAGCAGGTGTGGCAGGCCTCGGCCATCCAGCCGGCGCCCGGTCTTTTCCGGGCGGTGCCCACGCATGAAACAGCCCTGGCCTTGCCCGACACACCAGAGGGCGAAAACATCCTGTTTGATTACCGCTCCACCGGTCTCACGCTGCGGCGGCATCCGCTGGCCCTGCTGCGGCCCCGGCTGACCCGGCGCGGACTGCTCAGTGCCGAAGAGCTCAACGCCCTGCCTGACGGTGAAGCGGTGTCGGCTTGCGGCATTGTCACGGTGCGCCAGCAGCCGCAAACGGCCAAGGGCACCATCTTTGTCTCACTGGAAGACGAAACCGGCGCGGTGAATGTGATTGTCTGGAAATCGCTGCGTGAGACGCAGCGCGCCGAAGTGCTGCATGCCAGGCTGCTGGCCGTGCATGGCATCTGGCAGCGCAGCGAGGAAAGCGGCACCGCCACAGGTTACGGCGCGGTGCGCAATCTGGTAGCGCACCGGCTGGAAGATCTCACGCCACTGCTGGGGCTGCTGGGTACCTCCAGCCGCGACTTTCATTGAACGGGCCGGGCCAGATCCTTCAGCGGCTGGCCGCTGACGCTGGCGCTTCGTCAATCGCCATGCCGCCTTGTTGCACGGCGTACTCCAGCAGCTTGCTGTAGTTCTCGAGCTTTTTGTACAGCAGCCGCACTTCCAGCATGTTGTGGATGCGCGTCCTGACCTCGACCAGGTCGAAAGGCTTGCTGATGAAGTCCTTGGCGCCGGCTTCCAGGGCGCGCAGCTTGTGGCCCGGCTCCGCGGTCAGCACGATGACGGGCAGGTAGTTGTCATTGGTGTTCTTCCTGAGCTCCTGCATCACCTGGAAGCCGTCCATGCCGGGCATTTTCAGGTCCAGCAGGATCAGGTCGTAGCGGTGCTCCGTGTGCAGCCCGGCCACTTCCTGCGGGTTCATGGTGGAGCGGACGCGGGTATAGCCTGTGCTGCCCAGCAATTGCTCCAGCAGCAGCACATTGGCCGCCTGGTCGTCCACCACCAGAATGCTGGCGTTCAGGATGTCGAATTCGGTGTTCATGGAGTGACTTCCTTGGCCGCGACCCGGTTGGTCTTGGCCTTTGCCAGCGTGAACATCAGGTCCAGGGTTTCCATGAACTCGTTGATCTTGATGGGCTTGGTGAGGTAGCGGAAGAAACCGGCCTGCAGGCCTTTTTCAATGTCGCGGGGCATGGCGTTGGCGCTGAGCGCCACCACGGGAATGTGCTTGGTCGAAGGGTCTTCCGACAGGATTTTCATGGCAGTGATGCCGCTGATGCCCGGAAGGTTGATGTCCATGAGGACGAAGTCGGGAAGTGAGACCCTGGCAATGGCGATGCCGCTGATGCCGTCGCGCGCGGACAGCAGGCGGAAGTCCGCGCGCCTTGCGATCAGGTCTTCCACCAGCATCAGGTTGGCGGGGTTGTCCTCGACGTACAGCACGGTGCATGTTTGCGGGTCGGCGGGCTCGTGCGCCGCAGGCCTGAGCGCGAGATTGAGCAGCTCCGGCGAAAACTTCTGTTCGGTGGTGACGTTCAACTCGATCCAGAACACGCTGCCTTTGCCGATCGCGCTTTCCACGCCGATGGTTCCGCCCATCAGCTCAACCAGCCGCTTGGTCATGACCAGACCTATGCCCGTGCCCTGCTCAGTGCTGGCTTCCTGCCCGAGGCGGTTGAAGGGCTGGAAGAGCTGGTCTATCTTTTCGGGCGCCAGGCCATCGCCCGTGTCTTCCACGCAAATGCGGATGCGTTCGGGCGAAAGGTCGACGCACTGGAGCGTGACCTGGCCATGCACGGTGTTGTATTTGATGGCGTTGGACAGCAGGTTGATCAGCACCTGCTTGAGGCGTGTGCGGTCCACGTTGACAAAGACGGGCGAGCCCAGCTGCGGAAAGCTCACGGCGATGCCGCGTTTTTCGGCCTGCGACTCCACCATGGTTTCGCATTCACGCATGACCTCGGCGAGCGACACCGGCTCCAGCGACAGCGAGAGCTTGCCGGACTCGATCAGCGCCAGGTCGAGGATCTCGTTGATGAGGTCCAGCAAATACCAGCCGGCCTGGAGTATCTGGTCCACGCTGCGCTTTTGCGACGGCGTGGGTTGCGGTGTGCCGGACTCTATCAGCTGCGCAAAACCAAGGATGGCGCTGAGCGGTGTGCGCAGCTCATGACTCATGCTGGAGAGAAAATCCGACTTGGCGAGGTTGGCCTTTTCGGCCACGGCCATCGCTTCCTTCAGGGCCACCTCCACCTGCTTGCGCACCGAGTTGTCGGTACCGATCAGCAGGTAGCCGATGATGGTGCCGAAATCGTCGCGCAGCGCGGTGATCGACACGATGGCCGGAAAGCGGCTGCCGTCCTTGCAGATGTAGGTCAGCTCGTAGATGTCCTCAATGCCGCGCGAGGCCTTGAAGGCCAGCGCCTCGAAGCCTGGCGTGATGGTGGTGGCCAGCTCCAGGCTCAGCGCCTGTGCCCGCGCCATCACTTCCTGCGGGTCGTGGATGTCGCTGGGATTGATCTTGTTGACGACTTCCGCCGCCAGATAGCCCAGCATGCGTTCGGCGCCGACGTTGAAGAGCTGGATGATGCCTTTTTCGTCGGTGGCGATGATGGAGAAGTTTTCGCTCGTCAGGATGGCGGTCTGCAGCGCCCCGGTTTTCAGCAGCGCTTCCTGGCGCTTGACCTCAATGCCGTCGGCTCTGGCAATGGCGTCAAGAACGCTCAGGTTGGAGATAAGTGACATGGGCCATTTGGAATGAAGGTAACGACGATGCTGCGAAACGCCGACTGCTGTGGTGGCGCTTCCAGTATCCTGGCCGGGGAGGGTGATGTCTTTCCGAAGACTCCGGCAGTATGGCAGAGAGACCTGAAAAAGTCTGTATGCCAGCGAACACAGGGCGTCATGAAGAGGCCGCCGGCCAAGGCCCGTCAGGCAAGGCCCGCCAGACGATGCACGACCAGCGAAAAAGCGGCCTGTATTTAGCGGGAGGTGCTGGCACCGCAGCCTTCGGGCTTGAAGACGCGTTCAGTCGATGCCGGGAACCTGGCCAGCTTGCTGGCGGGCCGCCGCGGGCGGACCACCAGCTCGCCGTCGCAATTCGGGCAGATGCGTGCCTCGATGGACTCGTTGGACAGGGCCCTGTTGCTGCATTCGCAGTTGGGCCTGAGGGCCAGCATGGCAGTTCTCCCTGGCTTTTGCGGCCCCAGTTGGGCTTCCGGCAGCCAGTCCGGGTCGACCTGCGCAAAATCGCGCTTGATGAAAGAGATGCTGCAACCGTCAAGGGCCAATACCCAAGTATGTCAACGTGGTTGGGGTGACAAGTCAGGGGTGTTGACGTGCGATGTTTTGCTCTGAGGCTTTGGCCGGGTCCTGCGACAAACAGGAAGAGGTCGCGCATGTAGCTGCCGTGCACGTACGGTTTTTGCGCGAGATGAAATCCCAGATCGACGTGCCCACCATGAAGGCCAGGCCCACGTACAGCAGATCGGCCACCCACCAGTTCCCCATGAAAAACAGGGTGACTGCCAGCACAATGGCCGGTCCGATCATGCCCAACGCGCTTCGTTGCCATTGGCGGTACCGGAACCAGCCGAAGGCATTCGCCAGCAGTGCTACGCCGGCAAAGATCGGCATCAGGGTGGTGATGAAGAGCCCCTCGTATTCGCTCAAAAACCCCAGTCCCAATGCCGCTCCCAGGCTGGCCAGGGCAGGAAAGCAGGCCGGGCAACTCATGGCGGAAACAATGCTGCCGAGTGCGCCGGTCTTGTCTGCAATGCGGGAAAGGTAGCTCATGGTGGGGGGTCGCGAAAAGTGATGATGGCCTCACGTTACTGCCGTAGTCATGTACGGAGTCAAGCCCCATGGAATATCCCGCTGAAAATCTGACCATTGGTGTTTTCGCAAGGTTGGCTGGTGTCAATGTGGAAACCATCAGGTTCTGCCAGCGCAAGGGACTTTTGCATGAGCCGCACCGTCCCCAGGCAGGTATTCGCCGCGACAAGCCCTCGGATCTGGTGCGGGTGCAGTTCGTGAAAACCGCGCAGTGGCTGGGCTTCAGCCTGGATGAAAGTGTTGGGCTGTCGGTCCTGGAGGATGGCGCCCACTGCGACTAAACCCGCACGCTCGTGGTGCACAAGCTTTGGGACGTGCGCGGAAAACTCGCTGAATTGCAGCAGCCCCACGGGCGGCGGAAGGCGCAAGTCAACTGCTGGCCGGGGGGGCAAACGCCAGGGAGCCAGCCAATGCCAGCCACGAAAACAGCCGCCGCATGGCCGGTGCTCACATGGAGGCGTCTGCGCCGCAGTTCTCCGGCTTGAAGACGCGTTCGGTCGATGCCGGGAACCTGGCCAGCTTGCTGGCGGGCCGCCGCGGGCGGACCACCAGCTCGCCGTCGCAATTCGGACAGACGCCGCCCAGGCGGGTGCTGGCGCAATCGGCGCAGAAGGTGCATTCAAACGTGCAGATGCGCGCCTCGGTGGACTCGTTGGGCAGGTCCTTGTTGCAGCATTCACAGTTGGGTCTGAGGGCCAGCATGGCAGTGCTCCCTGTTTTTTTTGAAAGCGGATCCGAACGCGGTCAGGTGAGCTTTTTGACCAGCACCTGGCTTTTGCGGTCCCAGTTGTATTTGCGCTTGCGGGCCTCTGGCAGCCAGTCCGGGTCGACCTGCGCAAAACCCCGCTTGATGAACCAGTGCATGGTGCGGGTGGTCAGCACAAAAATGCTTTGCAGGCCAGCGGCGCGGGCGCGCTGCTCGATGCGTTTGAGGATTTTCTCGCCGTCGCCCTGGCCCTGGCTTTGTGGCGACACCGTCAGCGCCGCCATCTCGGCAGTTTTGGCCTCGGGGTAAGGGTAGAGCGCCGCGCAGGCAAAGATCACGCCGTCGTGTTCAATGATGCTGTAGTTGGCGGCGTCGCGTTCGATCTCGGTGCGGCTGCGCTTGACCAGCGTGCCGTCGTTTTCAAACGGCTCGATCAGTGCGAGGATGCCACCCACGTCGTCCTCGGTGGCTTCGCGCAGCTCCTCGAGTTTTTCGTCGATCACCATGGTGCCGATGCCGTCGTGCACATAAATTTCCAGCAGCAGCGAGCCATCCACCGCAAACGGCAGGATGTGGCTGCGTTCCACGCCAGCCTTGCAGGCCTTCACGCAGTGCTGCAGGTAAAACGCCGTATCCGTTGGACGCTCGCCATTGGGCAGGCCAGCCAGCAGCTTTTCGGCGGCGGCCAGCGGCAGCTCGGTATCGATCGGGTTGTCATCGCCTTCGGGCTGGTCCGGGTGGATACGGATGCCGGGAATCTCGCTGAGGAAAATCAGCTTGTCGGCCTGCATGGCAATGGCCACCGAAGTGGCGACTTCTTCCATCGTCAGGTTGAAAGCCTCGCCGGTCGGTGAAAAACCGAAGGGTGACAGCAGCACCATGGCGCCAAAGTCCAGCACCCGGCCTATGGCGGCGGTGTCCACCTTGCGCACCATGCCGGAGTGCTTGAAGTCCACACCGTCCAGAATGCCCACCGGCCTGGCGGTGATGAAGTTGCCGGAAATCACACGCACCGTGGAGCCTGCCATCGGTGTGTTGGGCAGGCCCTGGCTGAAGGCGGCTTCGATTTCATAGCGCAGCTGGCCGGCGGCCTCCTGGGCGCAGTCGAGCGCCACTTCGTCGGTGATGCGCATGCCGTGGGAGTATTTGGCCTCATGCCCCTTGGCGCGCAACTGCTCGTTGACCTGCGGGCGAAAGCCGTGCACCAGCACGATCTTCACGCCCATGCTCTGGATCAGTGCCAGGTCCTGTGCAATGTGCGGCAGTTTGCCGGCGGCAATGGCCTCGCCGGCAATGCCCACCACAAAGGTCTTGCCCCGGTGCGTGTGGATGTAGGGCGCGACCGAGCGGAACCAGGGCACAAAGGTGAAATTGAAGACGGCGGACATGGGCGCGCTTTCGGTGTCAAGAGCCAAGCACTGGGAAGGTCGGGCCACCCGCCACCGGGATGCCGCGGAGCCAGCCACAGACCTGGACACGGGCCGGGAGAAGGCGGCGCGCCAGCAGGGCGGCTGACCGAAAAAGTACTTGGAGTGTAAAGGACAGTCAAGGATAAACAGCCCTGACAGTGTGGCCTGCACCACAAAGCGGCGGCGTGCTGTTTGCCTTTGCCTTGCGGGCGCGGTATGGTCAACGGCTATGGAGCTATGGGTCAGCGGATTCTGGGGGGCTTATTTCGGCGCGGTGGCCTTGATGCTGTCTGGCGCGATCTTCGCGTTCGTCAAGGGTGTACGGCGCGTGGCGGTCAATGCGGCGCTGTCGGGACTGGCCTCGTCGTTTTTTGTCGTGGCCTTCCTTGGGGGGCTGCCGATCGGGGACGAGGACATTCTCGCGCGCTTCCTCGCCCATGTGGCCTGTGCGGTGTCGGCCCTGCTGGCTTACCTCCTCCTGTCCATTCTCGGGCTGCTGCGGGGCCATGGTGCGCGCCGCAAGGCGGCCGTGGTCCTGTCGCTGCTCGCCTGGCTGGTCATGGCCCTGGGTTGGCTGGTGCCCCCCGCAGCGGCTCTGCAAATGGGACTGACCATGGCCGTGGGACTGGCGTTGGTGGCGCTAATGCTGACGCTGCGCGGCGCGGTCCGGGGGGATCGCATGGCTTGGGCCGCAGTGAGCGGTGTGGCGCTGATGCTGGTAGCCATCGGCGGGCTGGGCTGGATTGCCGTTGATCGGAACGGCGTGCCGTGGCAGGTGCATGTCGTCAGCGCGGTGGCTGGCGCTGCCTACCTGGCCAACATGGCTGGTGTGATGTGGACGCGGTATTCCTATCTGATCGAGCTCCATGAAGTCATGGCCCACGGGCCGAGCTATGACCCGGTGACGCGCATGCGGCTCTACACGTCGTCAGGGCTGACACTGGAGCAGACCTTGCGCCAGACCACGACGGACGGCGCACCGCTGGGGGTTGTGGCCATCACGATTGCCAATCTCTACGTGCTCAAGAAGCTCTATGGGCTGCCGGCGGTGAACCACGCACTGTTCGTGTCGGCCGGTCGCCTGCGGCGGTCGGTGCCTGCCCAGGTCCGGCTCGGCCGGCTCGGCAACGACACCTTCCTGCTGCTGGTACCCCATGGTGCGGACAGCGGCCGGCTGCTGCGCCTGGCCCGCAACGTTCTGGGGCGCCTGTCGAAGTCCGTGATCCTCAACACCAGCCTGCAGGCGGGCGCCATGGAGCAGCAGCAGACGCATTGGGCAGCGGAACTGGGTGTGGGGGTGATGCGCCTGTCGCATGCAGACGCGGCGTCGGCCAGTGAGGCGGTGGTGATGGCCTGCAAGATGGCCAGCACGGCCGTCAGCTATCCCAGCCGGCTCGCCTGGTATGACCACGCCAGCGGCGAAATCGTGGACATGCCACCGGGCCTGTTCTAAGCACCAGGGTGGCTGAGCGCCCGTACGCGCGAAAGCCCGATAATCCAGGGTCCGGTGGGGCTGACACGCCCACCCACACGCCTGCCATTCACTTCTTCGCCCGCCGCGCTGCCATTGCCATCTCTTTCCATCACCTTTCCCGAGTCCTTGCCCGTTTCAGGCAAGCGCGACGAAATCACTGCCGCGATGGCGGCGCACCAGGTCGTCATCGTTTGCGGCGAAACCGGCTCCGGCAAGACCACCCAGCTGCCCAAGATCGCGCTGGCCATGGGCCGCGGCAAGCTCAACTACCCGCCAGGCCAGGGCCGGTTGATCGGCCACACCCAGCCGCGCCGGATCGCGGCTTCCAGCGTGGCCAAACGCATTGCCGAGGAACTAAACACCCCGCTCGGCGAAGTGGTGGGCTACAAGGTCCGCTTTCAGGACCGCCTGAGCCGCGACGCCTCGGTCAAGCTGATGACCGACGGCATTTTGCTGGCCGAAACACAAACCGACCCGCTCCTCAAGGCCTACGACACCCTCATCATTGACGAGGCCCACGAGCGCAGCCTGAACATCGACTTTCTGCTGGGCTACCTGCGCCAGCTGCTGCCGCGCCGGCCGGATCTGAAGGTGGTCATCACCTCGGCGACGATTGATGCACAGCGGTTTGCGGATTACTTTGCATCGAGCAAGGGGCCTGCGCCCGTCATCATGGTGTCTGGCCGGATGTTCCCGGTCGAGCAGCGTTACCGTCCGTTTGAAGAAGCCCGTGACTACGACCTGAACGACGCGATTGCCGATGCCGTCGACGAGCTCTGGCAGAGCCCGCACAGCGCCGGCGACATTCTGGTGTTTCTGCCCGGTGAGCGCGAGATCCGCGAGGCGGCTGACCATTTGCGCAAGCACCTGGCGCACCAGCCGCTGGCGCGCAACGCCGAGGTGCTGCCGCTGTTTGCCCGCCTCAGCCAGGCCGAACAGGACCGGATTTTTGACGGCCACACCGGGCGGCGCATTGTGCTGGCCACCAACGTGGCGGAGACCTCGCTCACCGTGCCCGGCATCCGCTACGTGGTGGACGCCGGCACGGCCCGTGTCAAGCGCTACAGCTTCCGCAGCAAGGTCGAGCAGCTGATGGTCGAACCCATTTCGCAGGCCGCGGCCAACCAAAGGGCAGGGCGCTGCGGCCGGGTGGCCGACGGCATCTGCATCCGCCTCTATGAAGAGCCCGATTTTCTGGGGCGGCCGCGCTTTACCGATCCGGAGATTCTGCGCAGCTCGCTGGCATCGGTGATCCTGCGCATGAAAGCCCTGCACCTAGGGGCGGTGGAAGACTTCGCCTTCATCGAGCCGCCGCAGCGCCGTGCCATTGCCGACGGCTACCAGCTGCTGGCCGAGCTGGGCGCGGTGGACGAGCAGAACGAGCTCACGCCGGTGGGGCGCACCTTGGCCAAGCTGCCGCTGGACCCGCGTGTCGGCCGCATGATCCTGGAGGCCAGAGACCGCCAGGCGCTCGACGAGGTGCTGGTGATTGCCAGCGCGCTCAGCGTGCAGGACGTGCGCGACCGGCCCATGGACAAGCAAGCCCAGGCTGACCAACAGCACGCCAAGTTTGACGATGAGAAGAGTGAGTTCAGCGGCTACCTCAAACTGTGGAAATGGCTGGGCGACTCACGCGGTGGCCATGACGCCGTCCACAAACTGACGAACCGCCAGTACGAAAACCTGCTGCGCGAGAACTACATCAACATCCGCCGGGTACGGGAGTGGCGCGACATTCACTCGCAATTACTCACGGTGGTGGGTGAGCAGGGGTGGGGCCCGGCGCCGGGCCGCCCCAAGCCGGGTACAGCCCCCTCGGGGGGCAGCGACGACGCGAAGCGCGGAGCGTGGGGGCCCCATTCATTCAACGACAAGCCGGCCAGCTATGAGCAATTGCATCTCTCGATGCTGTGCGGCCTGCTGGGCAACATCGGCTGCAAGAGCGAGGAAGAGGACTGGTACCTAGGCGCACGCGGCATCCGCTTTTACCGCCACCCCGGTGCGCGGCTGAGCAAGAAGCCGGGCCGCTGGATCGTGGCGGCCGAGCTGGTCGAAACCACCCGCCTGTTCGGCCGGGGCCTGGCCAATATCGACCCGGCCTGGATCGAACAGGTGGCCGGCCACCTGTTGGCCAAACAGATGCTGGACCCGCACTGGGAAAAGAAGGCGGCGCAGGTCACGGCGCTGGAGCGCGCCACGCTCTACGGTCTGGTGGTTTACAACAACCGGCGGGTCAATTTCGGCCGGGTGGACCCGGTGGCGGCGCGCGAGATCTTCATCCGCGAAGCGCTGGTGGCCGGTAACTGGGACACCAAGCTCCCGTTCCTCGCCGCCAACCAGAAATTGATCCAGCAGGTGCAGGATCTGGAGCACAAGGCCAGGCGGCAGGACGTGCTGGTCGACGAAGAGCTGATCTACGCGTTCTACGACCACCAGATTCCAGCCGACATCTGCAGCGGCGCCAGTTGCGAGCACTGGTACCGTGAAGAAGTGAAAAAGCAGCCGCAACTGCTGCTGCTCACCCGCGAAGAGTTGATGCGCCACGAAGCGGCAGGCATCACCACCCAGGCCTTTCCCAAAATGCTGCGGCTGGGCGGCGTGGACTGCAAGGTCACCTACCTGCATGAGCCGGGCGATGCCCATGACGGCGTGACTGTGGAGGTGCCGCTGTTTGCACTGAACCAGGTCAACGAGGAGCGCTGCGAGTGGCTGGTGCCCGGCATGCTCAAGGACAAGGTACAGGCGCTCATCAAAACCCTGCACCAGCGCCCGCGCTCGCGGCTGGTGCCCTTGCCCGATACCGCGGCACGCATGACCGGCCTGCTGCTGGAGCCGGCGCTCTATGGCAGCGGCTCGCTGACCGATGCGGTGCTGAAGCTCGTGCGCGATGCGACCTCGCTGGACATCAAGCGCAACGACATGAAGCTGGACATGCTGCCGCCGCATCTCTTCATGAACTTCCGGGTGGTGGACGAACACGGCCGCCAGCTGGGGACCGGGCGCAATCTGGGTGCACTCAAGGGCGAACTGGGCGCCCAGGCGCGCGGCGCCTTCCAGGCCCTGGCCGGCCTCAAACATCTGGTTCCTGCCGGCCCGGCCGAGGTGGACTCAGAAGTCGCTCCGGGCTCAAGCCCCAAGCCACGCGCGGCAGGCCAGCCTGCAGCCATCCCTGATAAGACGGCTCCCCGAACCGTGGAGCGCTACACCCAGTGGACTTTCGGCGAACTGCCGGAGCTGATGGAAATCCGCAAGGGCGGCCAGACGCTGATCGGATTCCCGGCGCTCATCGACCTGGGCGATGCGGTCACCATCGAGGTCTTTGACGAGCCCGATGTGGCCGCCGCCAAACACCGTGCGGGTCTGCGCCGTCTGTTCGCACTGCAGATCCGCGATGCGCTGAAATACCTCGAAAAGAACCTGCCCGATCTGCAGAAGATGGCCACCAGCTTCATGCTGGTGGGCCGTGCAGCCGACAACTCGGGCGGTGGCACCCTGGAAGAGCTGCGCGAGCAGATCATTGAAGTGGCGCTGGACCGCGCCTTCCTGCTCGAGCCTTTGCCCACCGATGCCGCAGCCTTCAAGCAGCGGGTCGATGACGGCCGCGGCCGCCTCACGCTGATTGCCAGCGAGGTGGCGCGCCTGGCTGCAGGCATTCTGGCCGAGTTTGCAGTGGCCCAGCGCAAGATCAAGGACAGCAAAAACGCTGCCGAGGCTGCCACCGATGCGGCGCAGCAGCTCCAGCGCCTGGTGCCCAAGCGATTCCTGAGCACCACGCCGTATGCGCAGCTACAGCACTTTGCGCGCTACCTCAAGGCCATCACGCTGCGGCTGGAAAAGTGGCGCGCCGACCCGGCGCGCGATGCCGCACGTCTGGCCGAGTTGCGGCCGCAGGAGCAGCGCTACTGGCGTCTGGTGGCCGAACGCAAGGGTGCGGTGGATGCCCGCATGCAGGAGTTCCGTTGGCTGCTTGAGGAGTTGCGCGTAAGCTTTTTCGCCCAGGAATTGCGCACCCCCCAGCCCGTCAGCCTCAAGCGGCTGGAAAAGGCATGGGCTCAACTGAACAGTTGAGCCCATGCCTTTCAGTGAATGCTAACAACTGCCGAAGGCTTGTTGGGCCGAAACTAAAAAATCTGGCAGCAGTTGACCAGTTGAGGCAAGCCTTGCGAGAAAGGCCGGCGATAGCCAGAAACTGCCGTCATCACCACTGAAAAGTCTGGTTACAGCTTGCTTGCTGGCCCCTGATTTTGGCGGTAGGCTTTCAGTTGCCTGGGATTTTCCCTGCGCCATCCCGGTCTCGGGACAGGCGCAGGCTTCCGGCAAAGATGTTTATCCAGTCAGCCCGTCGGTGTGGTGCGGATGGCGGCAGGGCAGCGCCTCCACAGATGCCGCCGACAAGCTGATTTGGGCCCCATTTCGACCAGCGTCACGGGGCCTTCGCTGGCCGTTTCGCAGCTCGAAAGGCAAGGCCTCATCCTCTTCAGGAGACTCATCATGGAGACATACATTGCATTGGCCCAATTCACCGACCAGGGGATTCGCACCGTCAAGGACACCACCCGGCGTGCGGATGCCGTCAAGGAAGCCGCGAAGAAGTTTGGTGCGAGCATGCCGCAAATTTACTGGACACTCGGAAAATATGACCTGGTGACCATCATCGAAGCGCCAGACGCAGCGTCTGCCACCGCTTTCGCATTGGCCATCGGAACAGCGGGCAATGTCCGCATGCAAACGCTGCGCGCATTCTCAAGGGAAGAGATGGGTGTGGTTCTTTCCAAGATGGGATAGCCGGCCAAGCTGCGCTGAACCCATGATCTCCATGGGCCGAAGGTGGCGCAGTGGCGTTGGATTCATCGCCCCGCAGCCATGCGCTGCGGGCCTATGCATCGGTCCGACCAGAAAAAAGGCCTCGCATTGCGAGGCCTTTTTTTGTCTGGCGGTGAACGTCAGGCCAGATCCGTCTAGATGCGGCCCATGAGCAGCAGCACGATCAGGATGATGACGACGAGGCCGATGCCACCGCTGGGCCCGTAACCCCAGCTGCGGCTGTGGCCCCAGGTGGGCAGGGCGCCGACAAGAATCAGGATGAGAACGATGAGCAGGATGAGGGAAAGGGACATGAAAGCACTCCAAGTGTTGTGCCCTCATTGTTGGCGCTGCGCGCCCCGTCGCCAACCGGCCAAAGGCCTGTCAGGCCGTCAGGAGGCGCCTACAACTTCGCAAGGCGGCCCAGCGCGGTCTGCAGTGTTTCGTCTTTCTTGGCAAAGCAGAAGCGCACCACGCGCTGGTCAAAGCCATCGCCGTAAAACGCCGACAGCGGAATGGCCGCCACGCCGATGTCGGTCGTCAGCCATTTGCAGAAATCCGCTTCGCCCAAGTCGCTCACCCCGGAGATGTCCACACACTGGAAGTAACTGCCTTCACTCGGCAGCAGCTTCAAGCGTGTTTTGGCCAGGCCGGCGCGGAACAGGTCGCGCTTGCGCTGGTAGAACGCGGGCAATTCCAGATACGGCGCCGGATTGGCCATGTAGCTGGCCAGACCATGCTGCACCGGCGTGTTGACGGTGAACACATTGAACTGGTGCACCTTGCGGAACTCTGCGGTCAAGCTGGCCGGTGCGGCCACGTAGCCGATCTTCCATCCGGTGACGTGATAGGTCTTGCCAAAGCTGCTGACGATGAAGGCCCGCGCCGCCAGACCCGGAAAGCGCGCCGCGCTCTGGTGGACGCGCCCGGCGGCCGCATCGAACACCATGTGCTCATACACCTCGTCGCTGATGAGCAGCACGTCGGTGGGGGCCAGGATGTCCTGCAGCTTCAGCATGTCGGCCTCGGTCCATACCGTGGCGCTCGGGTTGTGCGGCGAGTTCACCAGGATGGCGCGGGTGCGGGGCGTGATGGCGGCGGAAATCCTGTCGAAGTCCGGCCGGAAGGTGCCCGGTATCAGGGGGACACGTACGACCACGCCGCCAGCAAGTTCAATGTTGGGCACATAGCTGTCGTAGCAGGGCTCCAGCACGATGACTTCGTCGCCGGGGTGAACGATGGCCAGGATGGCGGTGATGATGGCCTGGGTGGCGCCGGCGGTGATGGTGATCTCGCTGTTGGCGTCATAGACGCGGCCGTAGAGGCTGGCGATCTTGGCCGAGACGGCCTCGCGCAGCACCGGCACGCCGGTCATGGGCGGGTACTGGTTCAGGCCACGCGTCATGGCGTCTGTTACGGCGTTGACGAGCAGCGGGTCGCATTCAAAATCCGGAAAGCCCTGGCCCAGGTTGACCGCGCTTTTTTCCGTGGCCAGGGCCGACATCACTGTGAAGATGGTCGTGCCGACTGCCGGCAGCTTGGTCTGCAGTGGGGGCGTGCGTTCGAGGATGGTGGTCATGTTGGCAAGGTGTGGTGATTGTTCAGTTCGTGGTCCGGTGGCAGCCGCGGGAGTCGATCAAATCCCGTCATCGTGTTTGCGGCCTTCCATGGCCTTGGTGATGGTGGCGCGGTCCAATTGGCCGCTGAGCAGCTCTGCGAATTTATAAACAAAATTGCGCAGGTAGGCGCTGCGCTTGAAGGCCACGCGGGCAACGTTCACACCAAACAGCGGTCCGGCCGCAATCGCCACCAGGTCGCTGTTGGTGCCGTCGTCCTTCAGTGCCATTTCGGCCACGATGCCGACGCCCAGGCCGAGCCGCACATAGGTCTTGATGACGTCCGAGTCAATCGCCTCCAGCGCAATGCGGGGGTGCAGGCGCTTGGCAGCGAACGCGAGGTCGATCTTGGTGCGTCCGGTGAAGGACGGGTGGTAGGTGATGAGCGGTTCCTGGGCCAGGTCTTCAAGCGTGATGTTTTCCTTTTTGGTCAGCGCATGTCCTACTGGCAGCACCAGCATGTGCTGCCATTCGTAGCAGGGCAGGGTGACCAGGTCTTCGTACTGGGTCAGGGACTCGGTGGCGATGCCGATCTCGGCCACTTCATCCAGCACCATGCGCGCCACCTGATCGGGCGAGCCCTGGTGCAGGCTGACATTGACCTTGGGAAACGCTTCGCGCAGCCTGGCGACAGGCACCGGCAGTACATAGCGGGCCTGGGTGTGGGTGGTGGCGATGGACAGGGTGCCGCTGTCCTGCGCCGAGAACTGCTCTCCGATGCGCCGCAGGTTGCCGACCTCCCGCATGATGAGTTCAATGCTCTTGAGCACATGCTCGCCGGGTTCCGTGACGCGCTTGAGCCGCTTGCCATGGCGGGCAAAGATTTCCACCCCCAGCTCTTCCTCGAGTTCGATGATGGCCTTGGAGACGCCCGGTTGCGAGGTATGGAGCGCCTTGGCGGTCTCGGTCAGGTTCAGGTTGCGCCGGATGGCTTCCTGAACGAAGCGGAATTGGTGGAGGTTCATATCGAATCAAGGCTAATTATTGGTTTTATTATGCCTTTTTCTCCCTAAGACATGCAGTCTGTCACGATGGCGGTCGGGCAGATCGCCGTACCGGCTGAGTCGCACCGGTTCAGGACAGCGCGATGCGCGCCATCAAGGCGGTGAGTTCGTCATGCTCGCCCGCGGCGGGCAGCAGTTCGAGGGCGACGTCGGGATGCATGCCGCGGATTTCCTCGACCAGCAGGGGCAAATCCTCCCGTGCATGCTTGCCCACGCCGAAAAAGACCGGAAAGATCCGGATTTTTCGCACGCCTTCGGCGACCAGGTCCGACGCGGCCCGTGGCAGGCTGGGTTCGCACAGCTCCAGATAGGCGCAGCGCACGGCGGTGCCGGGCTGCAGCTGGCGGATCTGATCGGCCACGGCCTCCATGGGCGCGCGCCATTGCGGATCCCGCGAACCGTGGGCAAACAACACCACGGCGGTGGGCAAGGCAGAGGAAGGTGTCATGAGTGGATTTCGAGAGGGAAAGCGGCCAGCGGCTAGCGCCTGAGCACCAGCCAGCCAAATGCGCCCAGCGACACGGCCATGTACAGCAAACCCGGCGTCGCAGCGGCCAGCCATGGCTGCCAGTTGTGCAGGTTGCCGATGTAGCCAAACACGTTGTTGAGCAGGAAGAAGCTGATGCCGATCATCACGCCGGCAAACACATAACCGGCGATGCCGCCAGAGCGGAAATGCAGGTAGGCAAAGGGCAGGGCCAGGATCACCATCACCAGGCAGCTGAGCGGGTAGAACACCTTTTTCCAGAACTCGATCTCATAGCGCTGGGCCGTCTGGCCATTGGCGTCCAGGTGGCGCACGTAGTTGAACAGGTCGATGGTGCCCATGCGCTCGGGCTTGAGCAGGGCCACCGACACCATCTCGGCCGTGATTTCGGTCGGCCAGCGGAAATCCTGGACCGTCGCCCGCGTGACCTTGGCGGCCTTGGGGATGGCGCCGCTGGCGACACCGGAGGGCACCTCGAACTCGGCGCGCACCGCGGTCTTCATGACCCAGGCATCGGTGCTGGAGAACGTGGCGACCGCTGCATCGGTGGTGGACACCACCTGGCCGCGGTTGTCGAACTCGAACACCTGCACACCGCGCATCTCGTTGTCCGGCGACAGTTCCTTCACGTTGACCACATAGGTGTTGTAGGCCTGCTTTTCCTTCAGCCAGGCACCGGTCTGGCCGATGGTGATCTTGCCCTGGTAGCGGGCCTTGAGCAGCTGCGCCGCCCTGTCGCTGGCCGGCGCCATGTAGTCGCCGATCGCAAAGCTGAGCATGACAAAGAACGCGCCCAGCATGAGCAGCAGCTTGAGTGCGCGCCAAGGCCCCAGCCCGCTGGTGCGCAGGATCGTGTACTCGGAGCTCTGGGCCAGCCGCGCCATGACAAAAATCGTGCCGATCAGCACCGAAATCGGCATCAGCTCGTACAGGTGATTGGGCACCAGCAGGCTGACATACAGCAGTGCATGCCGGATCTGGTAAATCTCGGTGCTGCCGCCCAGGCCGTTGCTCTTGCCCAGGTACTGCAGCTCGTCGACCAGATCGAAGAAGAAAAACAGGGCGAGAAACCCCAGGGCCACCAGCGCGATGGCGGCCGCCACTTCACCGTAAATCAGCCGGCGTATGGTTTTCATGCCGAGGGCTCCTTCGCCACGGGGGCCGGCACGCCAGCGCGTGGTTTCAGCCGTAGCACCCAGTTGCTGTGGCGCTTGGTCAGCCAGGCCATGCCCAGCACAAACACCCCGCCGTGCAATGCCAGCAGGAAGTTGCTGAAACTGATGAGCCCGACAAACACCCAGCTCTGGCCCAGGTTGATCAGGTTGTTGTAGACGATGAAGGTCAGCAGCACAAAAATGAGGTTGCCGCTGCGCCCTCCGCGTGGGTTCACGCTGGCCAACGCCACCGCCAGGATGACGAAATTCACCGCTGCGATGCCCAGGCCCAGCCGCCAGGCCAACTCGCTCAGGTTGCCGCGTGTGGGTGTCTTGATCAGCTCACGGGTGGACAGCAGTTTGGCCTCCGGTATCGGCGCGCCGAGCGTGGCCGAGTCGCCGGTGCGGGTGCCGTACTCCTCGAAGTCGCTGACCTTCAGGGCGGACTGACCGACAACGTTTTCCAGCCGCTGGCCGTTCTGAAGGATCAGGAACTGTGTCTCTTCCCGCACCTCGATGCGGCCGGATTTGGCGGTGGTGATGGAGTTTTTGCCCTTTTCGGTGGCGGCAATGAACACGTTGTTGCTGGCCCGGTCTCCTGCCAGATCACGGTCGACAAAAAACACCCGGTTGCCGCTGGAGGACTCCTGGAACTGGCCCGGCGCGATCCGGTCCAGGTCGCCGCGCTGCTCATAGCGGTTTTGCATGTCCTTGGTCTGCTGGTTGGTCCAGGGCCAGACAAACAGCGCCATCAGGCTGATGACCAGCAGCATCGGCCATGAAAAGCGGAAGAGCGGGCGCAAAAAGCCACCCAGGCCCTGGCCGCTGGTGAACCAGACCACCATTTCACTGTCGCGGTACATGCGCGACAGCGTGCTGACCATGGCGATGAACAGCGACAGCGTGAGGATGGTGGGCAGGCGGCCCAGCGCAGAGTAGGCCATGAAGAGCATCACGTCCTGTGGGCTGATGTAGCCGCGCGAGGCCTGGCCCAGTGTGCGGATCAGCACAATGGTCATCACGATGGTGATCAGGACGACCAGCGTGGCGCCGAAAGTGCGAGCCAGCTCTTTGCGAATCGAGGAATGGAATAACATGGACCGGGTTGCCGCCTTGGATTTGCTTTATCGTTATTGCTTGTACTGCCAAAGGTGGCTGTTGTATTTGCCAGAACCCGAATTATGGACTTTGAACTCAAAACACTGACCCGTGCACGTCTTTGCAGTGAAAAAACAGACGCCTTGCTGGTCCTGGTCGGCCAGAACCCTCATCTGGGTGACGACGCCCTCTCCGGCCTCATCGCCCAGGCCCTCAAGGCCGGGGACTTTGAAGCCAAGCCGGGCAAGCTGCTGGCGGCGTACCGCACCGGCGGCGTGGCGGCAACACGCGTGGTTCTGGTGGGCATCGGCGATGGCACGCCAAAAAACGTCCGCGCAGCCGTCATGGCAGCCATGGGCAGCCTCAAGGGCGGCCATGTGCAGCAGGTGACGGTGTGCCTGGCCACGGCAGCCCAGCCGCAGCCCGGTCTGGCACGCGCCGTGGTGCTGGCCGGCAGCGATGCGGCCTACAGCTACACCACCACCAAATCCAAGCCGGGGCCTGCCGGCCCCGCCCGCCTCACGCTGGCGGTGGACGATGCCGCCACGGCGAAGGCCGTCAAACCGGGGTTTGACACGGGCTCGGCACTCGCCAAGGGCGTCGGGCTGGCCAAGGAATGGGGCAACCGGCCGGCCAACCATGCCACGCCGGTGCTGCTGGCCGCGGCCGCCAAGGCACTGGGCAAGCTGCGCGGCATCAAGGTGGATGTGCTGGGCCCCAAGGAGGTCGAGAGGCTGCGCATGGGGTCTTTCATGGCCGTGGCGCAGGGCACGTCGCAACCGCTGCGTTTCATCGTGCTGCACTACCAGGGAACGGTCAGGACGGAAGCGCCGGTGGTGCTGGTCGGCAAGGGCATCACCTTCGACACCGGCGGCATCTCGATCAAGCCGGCGGCAGACATGGACGAGATGAAGTTCGACATGTGCGGCGCGGCCAGTGTTCTGGGCACCTTTCGTGCGCTGGCCGAACTGCAGCCGGCCATCAATGTGGTGGGCCTGATTCCCGCCTGCGAAAACATGCCGGGTGGCCGCGCCATCAAGCCGGGGGACGTGGTGACCAGCATGAGCGGCCAAACCATTGAAATCCTCAACACGGACGCCGAAGGGCGTCTGGTGCTGTGTGACGCACTGACTTACGCCGAGCGCTTCAAACCCCGCGCCGTGGTCGACATCGCCACGCTCACGGGCGCCTGCGTGATCGCCCTGGGCGGTGTTCGCAGCGGCCTGTTTGCCACCGATGATGCGCTGGCTGAAGCCTTGCAGCAGGCCGGTGAGGCGTCGATGGACCTGTGCTGGCGCATGCCGCTGGATGAAGAATATGCCGACGGCCTGAAGACCCATTTTGCCGATGTGGCCAACGTGGCGGGCCGGGCAGGGGGGGCTGTTACGGCGGCCAAATTCCTGCAGCGCTTTGCCACCAGTTTCCCCTGGGCCCACCTCGACATTGCCGGCACGGCGTGGAAAAGCGGTGCCGCCAAAGGCGCCACCGGTCGACCGGTCGGGCTGCTGGTGGAATACCTGCTGGGCGAAGCAGGTCGTCGGGCCGGCCCGGCAGCCAAGGGCAGCCGGAAAACAAGCGCCAAAGCGGCCCCCAAAACGGCTTCAGGCCCGCGCAGTGCGCGTGCCGCGGCCAGCAGCGGCCGCTGACCATGGGGCCTGCTGTTGACCGGGAACTTCGTGGTGGCGCATCCGGGCGGCGTGCTCTGCCATGACTGAAATTGCGTTTCACTTTAATGTGCCGGACAAGCTGCACTACAGCTGCAGGCTGCTGCGCAAGGCTTATCTCAGCGGCAGCAAGGTGGTGGTGACGGGAGACCCGGATCTTCTGGGCGAGCTGGACCAGTTGCTGTGGCATTTTTCCCCGCTGGAGTTCCTGCCGCACTGCCGTGCCGATGCGCCGGCGGAGCAGCTTGCCGTGACGCCGGTGTTACTGGCCGCCACACTGGCGGGCTGCCCGCATGACAGCGTGCTGGTCAATCTGGGCCAGACCGTCCCACCGGAATTCGAGCGCTTCGAGCGTTTCATCGAGGTGGTGTCGCAGCAGGAGGATGACCGCCTCTCGGGTCGCAGTCGCTGGAAGCACTATGCCGACCGCGGCTACGCCTTGAAGCGCCATGACCTGGCGGCGGGGCAGGGCGCATGAGCCCGGCGCCGGTTCCGCCGAGGTTCGTGCCGACCCTCACCGAAGTCGTCACCCCGGGTTCGATGCTGCCGTTGCCCGCACGGGTGACCACCCCCAAACCGCCAGCAGCCTCGAGCGAAGAGCAACTGATTGCACGGATCATGCAACGGCTCGACATGGTGCTGGAGAGGCGCTTGCGCGAGACCATCGGCCAGCTGGTGCTGGCGCAGACCCAGACGCTGCTTCCCGGCTTGCGGCAAGAACTTGAGGCTGTGGTTCAGCAGGCCGTGCGGCAGGCCATGGAGGAAGAATCGCGCCGCCCGACACCTGATCGACCGTGAGGGCGGGCAAGCCCTGAAACCCCCGCCGTACCGGCTGCCGATTCAGTGCTTGGTGCATTAGAAGGCCTGCTCCGGGGGTAAACGCCCTTATCGGGGAAAAGTACCTAGGGGCGTTGCTATGGTGCGGGCCTAAAAATTGCGTTATGTTCGCCCCGTTGAGTAAAAAAATCTGTTCTCAACCTTTAACGGTAATTTCTAATCGGAGTGTTTTTATGCAAATGAAATTGAAACTGACCGCAGTTGCTGCCCTCGCCGCAGTGGCTGGTTTGGCTTCTGCTCAAGACGTCGTCGTCAAAATCGGCCACGTCGCACCGCTGTCGGGCTCACAGGCCCATTACGGCAAAGACAACGAAAACGGTGTCCGTATGGCGATCGAAGACCTGAACGCCCAGGGCGTGGTCATCGGTGGCAAGAAAGTCAAGTTTGAAATCGTTGCTGAAGACGACGCCGCCGATCCAAAACAGGGCACGGCTGCCGCACAAAAACTGTGCGACTCCAAAGTTGCTGGCGTGGTCGGCCACCTGAACTCGGGAACCACCATTCCCGCCTCCAAGGTCTACAACGACTGCGGCATTCCCCACGTCACGGGCGCTGCCACCAACCCCAACCTGACCAAGCCAGGCTACAAGACCACCTACCGCATCATCGCCAACGACAACGCCCTGGGCGCTGGCCTGGCTTTCTATGCGGCTGACGCACTGAAGCTGAAGAAAGTCGCCATCATTGACGACCGCACCGCTTACGGCCAGGGCGTGGCTGAAGTGTTCAAGAAAACGGCTCTGGCCAAAGGCATGACCGTGGTCGACGAGCAGTTCACCACCGACAAGGCCACCGACTTCATGGCCATCCTGACGGCCGTGAAAGCCAAGGCACCTGACGCCGTGTTCTACGGCGGCATGGACCCGCAGGGCGGCCCAATGCTGCGCCAGATGGAGCAACTGGGCATGGGCAACGTCAAGTTCTTCGGTGGTGACGGCATCTGCACGGCCGAATTGGCCAAGCTGGCTGCCGGCGCCAAGACCCTGAACAACGTGGTGTGCGCTGAAGGCGGCGCCTCGCTGGCCAAGATGCCTGGCGGCGAAGCCTGGAAAAAGCGTTACGACGCCAAGTACCCCAACCAGTTCCAGGTCTACAGCCCGTACACCTATGACGCCACCTTCGTTCTGGTTGACGCGATGAAACGCGCCGGCTCGAGCGATCCGAAGGTTTACACCCCTGAGTTGATCAAGACCAACTACAAGGGCGTCACCACCACCATCGCTTTCGAGCCCAACGGTGAACTGAAGAACCCTGCCATCACCTTGTACGTCTACAAGGACGGCAAGAAGTCTGCGCTGAACTGATCCGGTTCACGTGCAATGAAAAAGCCACCGCGAGGTGGCTTTTTTCATGGGCTTGGCGGTTTTCGCTTCCTGCTCAGGTGTTGCCGGCCGGTTTCTCCTCGGAGACCCTGCTTTCAAGCATCGTCATGACCTGCTGGGCCATGAACTGAAGCGCCTTCAGCTGCTCTGCACTCAGAATCCTGGGCTTGGTGTCAATCACGCAGACGGCGCCAATGGCATGCCCATCCCGGGAGATCAGTTGCGCGCCGGCGTAAAACCTGATGTTGGGTTCACCGATGACCAGCGGATGATCGAAGAAGCGCTCGTCCTTGGCGGTGTCCTCGATCACCATCATGTCCTGAAAAGCCAACAGCGCATGGGTGCAGAAGCTGTTTTCACGTGGTGACTGCGTGGCCTGCAGCCCGACCCGCGACTTGAACCATTGGCGATCGTTGTCGCTCAGCGAAATCAGGGCAATGGGTGTGCCGCAGACGTCGGCAGCCATGCGGGTGATGTCGTCGTAGCCTTGCTCTTCAGGCGTATCCACCACCCGAAAGCGATCCAGCGCATTTTGCCGGGCTTTCTCATCCTCACAAGATGTCGTCATTTGTGCCTTCGTACAACACCGCGCAGTGTAGTGTTATTCGCTGTCAATCAGCGTTCGGTAGCGAACATAGCGGAGGGTAAAAACCGGTAACGGACTGGGTTTTGCGTGAGGCACAAAAAAGCCCGGACTGGCCGGGCTTTCAGGAGTTTTTGCCACCGTGTGGAAACTCACGGCAACTTGACTGGTGGCGGAAGAGGCGGGATTCGAACCCGCGGTAGGTTTAACCCTACGCACGCTTTCCAGGCGTGTGACTTAAACCGCTCATCCACCCTTCCGCGCAGTCTGCGATTATAGCAGTGTGATGCCTGTGGGGACGCTGTGCGCAGGCTTGCCGCCACGCCGCGTCAATGGACAGTCCCCTGGAAACGATGCTTTTCCAGTTGCGCCATGCTGACGAAATCCAGCGCCCTGGCATGGGTGGACTCCAGGACCACCGGGGGCGCCAGACCGGCCTCCAGGGCCTCGCGCCAACGGGCGGCGCACAGGCACCAGCGGTCGCCTGCCTTGAGGCCTGCAAACCGGTATTCCGGTCGCGGGGTGACGAGGTCATTGCCCCGGCTGCCTGAAAACGCCAGAAACTCTTCCGTCACGCGCACGCAGATCACGTGGGAGCCCTCGTCGAAGGCGTCGGTATGGCAGCACCCGTCGCGGAAATACCCCGTGAGCGGGTCGTAGGAGCAGGGTACAAGGTCTGTACCCAGGACATTTTTGGTGTTCATCGTCATGATCCGTCCCGCTTGCGCAGCGTGGTTGTTTCAGCATGCAGGCCGGAAAGACCCTCAGGCTGGCTTGTTGGCCTGCACCATTTTCATGGCGGAGGTGATGAGGGTGGCCACCTCCGTCATGTTGCTGGGCACCACCAGCGTGGTGGTGGCGTCGCCAGCGACACGGGAGTAAGCCTCAACGGCCTTCTCGGCCACCTTGAGCTGCACGGCCTGCTCGCCACCCGGCTGGCGTATGGCCGCAGCCACCACTTCAATGGCACGCGCATTGGCTTCTGCCACCGCAGTGATGGCTGCCGCTTCACCCTGCGCATTGTTGATGGCGGCCTGTTTTTCACCTTCGGAGCGGGCAATGAAGGCCTCGCGCTCGCCGGTGGCGATATTGATCTGCTCCTGCTTGCGGCCTTCGGACGCCGCAATCAATGCGCGCTTTTCCCGCTCGGCGGTGATTTGCGACTGCATGGCGTGCAGGATTTCCTTCGGTGGCGTCAGGTCCTTGATCTCGTAGCGCAGCACCTTCACGCCCCAATTGAGCGCGGCCTCGTCGATCGCGGCAACGACCTGCGCGTTGATGATGTCGCGCTCCTCGAAGGTCTTGTCGAGTTCCAGTTTGCCGATGACCGAGCGCAGCGAGGTCTGGGCCAGCTGTGTCACGGCCACGATGTAGTTGGACGACCCGTAACTGGCCCGCATCGGGTCGGTCACCTGGAAGTAAAGGATGCCGTCGACCTGCAACTGGGTGTTGTCACGGGTGATGCAGACCTGGCTGGGTACATCCAGCGGGATTTCCTTGAGGCTGTGCTTGTAGGCCACGCGGTCGATGAAGGGAACCAGGAAATTCAGGCCCGGGGTCAGGCTGCCGTGGTATTTGCCCAGGCGCTCGATGACCCAGGCGTTCTGCTGCGGCACCACCTTGATGCTCTGGACAATGAAAATCCCCGCGACGATCAGGATGACAAAAGCAATTTCCATGGTTCCTCCGTTATTTTTGACAAAAGATGGTCAGTGGTCTGACCTGTTGTGCTGCAGCGAAGACGGACGCTGAAGCGTAGCCTACAGCTTTTCGATGACCAGCCGGTTGCCCAGCATTTCCTTGATGCGGAAATGGCCGGGCGCGGGCGTCTCCGACGGGTTGGCGGCGATCGCTGTCCATTGGGCGCCCCTGAATTTGACGGTGGCGGTGCCGTCCGGATTCCATTGCTCCACCTGCACCGGCTCGCCGATGTCCAGATTGACATCGCGGTTGGCTTGGGCCGGCAGCGGCGCAGGGCTTTTCTCCCGCTGCCAGTGCCAGATGGCGACAGCACCGCCGCCCACGGCAGCGGCCACCACCATCTGCATCACCATGGACAGCCCCAGATGCGCCGCGAGCGCGCCCGCCACCAGGCCCAGGGCGATCATCAGCAGGTAGAACGTTCCGGTAACCAGTTCCACGGCGACGGCAGCCCCCGCGAGAAGCCACCAGAAGGTCGATTCAGCCATGTTGTGTCCTTTTGTCGGTCATGCGCCACATTTTGGGGCAAATAGCAGGGGGTGCAAGCGCGCAGGTCCATTATTTCCTTACACTTCGCACTCTTTCCTTTGACCGTTCGGGCTCAACCTGTCTATGCCCATCCGAGCGATTGCCATGCCCTCCGACAGGTTCAGGGCGCCGATGAACTGCTGCCCATGAAATTCCGCTTCCCCATCGTCATCATTGACGAAGACTTCCGTTCTGAAAACACCTCTGGTCTGGGGATTCGGGCACTGGCGCAAGCCATCGAAAGCGAGGGCTTTGAGGTGCTGGGCGTCACCAGCTACGGCGACCTGTCGCAGTTTGCCCAGCAGCAAAGCCGCGCCAGCGCCTTCATCCTGTCCATCGACGACGAAGAGTTCACGCCGGGGCCGGATCTGGACCCGGCGGTGCTGAACCTGCGCACCTTCATTGAAGAAGTGCGCCGCAAGAACCTGGATGTGCCGATTTACGTCTATGGCGAGACCAAGACCTCGCGCCACATCCCCAATGACATCCTGCGCGAACTGCATGGCTTCATCCACATGTTCGAGGACACGCCGGAGTTCGTGGCGCGTCACATCCTGCGCGAAGCCAAGAGCTACCTGGAAGGCGTGCAGCCACCGTTTTTCAAGGCGCTGCTGGACTACGCCGAAGACGGCTCCTACTCTTGGCACTGCCCGGGCCATTCCGGCGGCGTGGCCTTCCTGAAAAGCCCGGTGGGGCAGATGTTCCACCAGTTCTTCGGCGAGAACATGCTGCGCGCCGACGTCTGCAACGCGGTCGAGGAACTGGGCCAGTTGCTCGACCATGATGGCGCCATCGGTGCGAGCGAGCGCAATGCCGCGCGCATCTTCAACGCTGACCACTGCTTTTTTGTCACCAACGGTACGTCCACCAGCAACAAGATGGTGTGGCACTACACCGTGGCGCCAGGCGACGTGGTGGTGGTGGACCGCAACTGCCACAAGTCCATCCTGCACGCCATCATCATGACGGGTGCGATTCCGGTTTTCCTCAAACCGACGCGCAACCACTTCGGCATCATCGGCCCGATCCCGCAGAGCGAGTTTGAACCGGAAGCCATCAAGGCCAAAATCCGCGCCAATCCGCTGCTCAAGGGGGTGGATCCCGAGACCGTCAAGCCTCGCGTGATGACACTGACGCAGTCGACCTACGACGGCGTGCTCTACAACACGGAAACCATCAAGGGCATGCTCGACGGCTACGTCGACAACATCCATTTCGACGAAGCCTGGCTGCCCCACGCCGCTTTCCACCCCTTCTATGGCAGCTACCATGCCATGGGCAAGAACCGCATCCGGCCGAAAAATGCGGTGGTGTACGCCACCCAGTCGATCCACAAGCTGCTCGCCGGCATCAGCCAGGCCAGCCATGTGCTGGTGCAGGATTCCCAGAACATCAAGCTCGACAGGCACCTTTTCAACGAGGCCTACCTGATGCACACCTCGACGTCGCCGCAGTACAGCATCATCGCCAGCTGCGATGTGGCGGCCGCCATGATGGAGCCACCGGGCGGCACCGCGCTGGTGGAGGAAAGCATCACCGAGGCGCTCGACTTCCGCCGTGCCATGCGCAAGATCGATGAAGAGTACGGCAAGGACTGGTGGTTCAAGGTCTGGGGACCGGACAAGCTGGTGGACGAGGGCATAGGCCTCGCCGAAGACTGGATCATCAAGGGTGAGTCGCGCAGCGCCAAAACGGCCAAAAACGGTGCCAATAACTGGCACGGCTTCGGCCAGATGGCCACAGGCTTCAACATGCTGGACCCGATCAAGTCCACCATCGTCACGCCAGGCATGGACCTGAACGGCAAGTTCGCCAAGACCGGCATTCCAGCCAGTATCGTCACGAAGTTTCTGGCCGAGCACGGCGTGATCGTGGAGAAGACGGGCCTCTACAGCTTCTTCATCATGTTCACCATCGGCATCACCAAGGGCCGCTGGAACACCCTGCTGACGGCCTTGCAGCAGTTCAAGGACGACTACGACAAGAACCAGCCAATGTGGCGCATCCTGCCGGAGTTCTGCCAGAAGTACCCCAAGTACGAGCGAATGGGCCTGGCCGACCTGTGCCAGCACATCCACACGCTCTATGCCAAGTACGACATCGCACGCCTGACCACCGAGGTCTACCTGAGCGACCTGGCACCGGCCATGAAGCCCAGTGACGCGTATGCGCACATTGCGCACCGCACCACCGAGCGCGTGGAGATCGATCAGCTGGAAGGCCGTATCACGGTCGGGCTGGTCACGCCTTATCCACCCGGCATTCCCTTGCTGATTCCGGGCGAGGTGTTCAACCGCAAGATTGTGGATTACCTCAAGTTTGCGCGCGAGTTCAATGCCCAGTGCCCGGGTTTCGAGACCGACATCCACGGTCTGGTCGAGCAGGTGGATGCCAAGGGCAAGACACGCTACTACGCCGATTGCGTGAAGGCCTGACCTCGGCGGCTACAGCGTGCTGTCCTCGCGCTGCCGCATGAACGTGGCAAACCGGGGAATGCCGCTGTCGGTGGTGCCGCGAAAACGGTAAGTCACCACGCTGCCGACAGGCGGCGGGTGACGCCTCAGTTCCTCGCTCAGCCCGGAGCCGAGCTTGAAGCGCTGGGCCGGTTTGCCGTCGGTGCCCGATGTTTCGACCAGCAAGGCACCGACCTGGCCGGCGTATTTGCCTTTGCCTGGCACATGGCCCACCACGCGGGCCTCGTCGTCTTCGTGGGGTTTGACCTTGAGCAGGTCGTCACTGCGCTGGCCTTTGTAGAAAGACAGGCCGCGGTGCAGCATCAGCCCTTCGCCGCCTTGCTGCACGATGGCTGCCAGCTGGGCACGCAGCGCCTGCGCGCTGCCCACGCGGGACTGCGCCACTGCCTGCACCCAGGGCTGGTCGATCTGGCTGACGACACCGTTGAGGACGGAAATCCGCTCATTGAAGGGGGCAGGGTGGGTCGGCACATCAAACACCATGAAGCGCATGGCACGCCAGGCGGCGTCGTCGGGCCGCTGCTGGCGCACGGTGGACACCGCCCTGCTGAACTGGCCGCGGCCCGCCCACAGTTCACCGTCCATCGGGGTTTTGGGCCATCCTGCCGTGAACCAGTCGGGCGCCGCGATGCGTTCGCCACCCCGGGTGAGCAGGCGGGTGCCATCCCAGTAAGCGCGGACCCCGTCGTATTTTTCACTGACCCAATAGTCGCTGACCGGTGTGCCCGCGTGGTACACATTGGCCAGCATGAGGGCCGGCGCGCCTTCGCCGGCAAAGCCCGGCAGCGCGGGTGTCCAAAGACCGGCGACCAGCATCATCAGCGACAACAGGCGCATGCGGCAGGGTGTGTTGGCTTGACTGTACGGTGGGCTATCAGTCTTCATGGAAGGCACGGATGACAGGAAAAGAAGTAAAAACAGGCTGGAAAATGCCATCGGCAGCGGGCTGGCACGATGGTGGTTTATTCGTTCCGGAAAACCGGCATGTTGCGGCGCAGCATAAACAATTTGAACCCTCTTCACAAGGTAGAAAATACCCTCATGACCGACGCTGACATCGAAGCCGTTGAACGGGCCACCGTGGCCGCTGTTTCCCCCGAGCACGTGGAAGAAATGGCAGGCTGGCTGCTGCCCATGGACCAGGGCACCGTGAGCCGTGCCAAGAGTGCGGTGCCCTTGCGTCACGTGGCACCCCACGATGGCCTGGTCGGGCAGGTTGAAGCGGTGTACCGCTCGCGCGGCCTGACTCCCGCGCTCCGACTGGCCGATCACCCCTGCTTTGACGGCTTGCGGCACGAGTTGTCCCGGCGGGGTTATCACGCCAGCGTGCCTGTGCTGGTGCAGTGCGCGCCGGTGGCCGCTGTTCGATCAGCTTTTGCCGCGCCACCTGCCGGGGTGTCCAGCACCCCGGACGCCGGCTGGGCCGCCGTGTTTCTGTCGGAAGGGTTCGATCCGGTGGACGGTGCGCACCGGGTCAAGGCCCTGAGCCGCGCCACCGGCTCGGTCTACGCCAGCGTGCGCCACGAAGGCAAGGTGGTGGCGGCAGGCGCCGGCGCTTTCAGCCACGGCTGGGGCAGTGTGCATGGCATGCGCACCGACCAGGGTTTTCGTGGCCAGGGACTGGCCGGGCGCGTGCTGGCAGGCCTGGCGCAGGTCGCTGCCGAGCGCGGCATTCCCAGGCTGTTTCTCCAGGTGGAGGAGCCCAATGCCTCTGCGCGCGCGCTCTACCAGCGCGCCGGATTTGTCACGGCCTGGCGCTACGCCTACTGGACGCCGGGTTGATGCCGGTCAGGCAGCCTCTGCGGGCTCCGCAATCCCGCCCACGACATTGCTGAAGCCGCCATCCACATAGGTGATCTCGGCGCTCACGCCGCCGGCCAGGTCGCTCAGCAGGAAGGCCGCCACGTTGCCCACGTCGTCGATGGTGACGTTGCGGCGGATCGGCGAGGTTTCAGCGACCACGCTCAGGATCTTGCCAAAGCCCTTGATGCCGCTGGCGGCCAGCGTCTTGATCGGTCCGGCGCTGATGCCGTTGACGCGAATGCCCTTGGGGCCCATGGATTCAGCCAGATAGCGCACCGAGGCCTCTAGGCTGGCCTTGGCCAGACCCATGGTGTTGTAGTTGGGCACGGTACGGATGGCGCCGAGGTAGCTCAGGGTGAGCAGGGCGGATTTGTCGTTCAGCATCGGCAGGGCCGCCTTGGCCATGCCTGGAAAGCTGTAGGCGCTGATGTCATGCGCGATGCGGAAGGCTTCGCGGCTCAGGCCCTCGAGAAAGTCGCCGGCAATGGCTTCGCGCGGTGCGAAGCCGATGGCGTGCACAAAGCCGTCAAACTTGGGCCAATGGGCCGAGAGGTCCTTGAACATCTGGTTGATCTGCTCGTCGCTGCCCACGTCGCAGTCAAAAATCAGTTTGGAGTCGAAGTGCGAGGCAAACTCGGTGATGCGGTCCTTGAAGCGCTCGCCGACGTAGCTGAAGGCCAGCTCGGCACCCTGTGCATGGCAGGCCTTGGCAATGCCATAGGCGATCGAACGGTTGGACAGCACGCCCGTGATCAGCAGTTTTTTGCCAGAAAGAAAACCCATTGAGTGCTCCGTTGAATTCGGTGAGGTGGACAACCTGGCCGGATGGCCCTGAACATGGCCGCCCGTCGTCCGGCGCGTGCAGCCTGCCCACATGAAGTAGTGCAGAATTGTCGCATGCGGGATTTGCCTTTTTTGCGGGTCGTCATGGCGGCCCTGGCCGCGGGTTGCCTCATGGGTCTGGCGCCCGCGTCCCACGCCGCCCACGCTTACGCGCAGTTCGGCGACATCAAATACCCGGCAGGCTTCACCCACTTTGATTACGTGAACCCCGCCGCACCCAAGGGGGGCGAGATCCGCATGGTGCCGCCGACCCGGCCCACCAATTTCGACAAGTTCAATCCCTTCACGCTGCGGGGGACGGCACCGTACGGCATCGGCAACCTGTTGATCGAGAGCCTGCTGACCGGCAACTCGGAAGAGCCCACGACGTCTTACGGCCTGCTGGCCGACGACGTGACCGTGGCGCCGGACAGGCTGTCGGCCACCTTCCACATCCACGACAAGGCGCGCTTTCACAACGGCGCGCCGGTGCTGGCCGCCGACGTGCTGCACGCCTTCACCCAGCTCACCAGCAAGCTGGCCGCACCGCAGTACCGCACCATTTACGCCGAGGTCAAGGGCGTCACCGTGGTGTCCGATCGCGTGGTGCGCTTTGACTTTCTCACGCCCAACCCGGAGCTGCCGCTGGTGGTGGGCGGCATGCCGGTGTTCAGCCGCGACTGGGGCCAGGCGAACGGCGTGGCCAAGCCCTTTGACAAGATCGTCTCGGAGGTGCCCATCGGCTCCGGGCCCTACAAGATTGCCAACCCGGCGATGGGCCGTGACATCACCTATGTGCGTGATCCGGCCTACTGGGGGGCTGACCTGCCCACGCGCAAGGGGCACTTCAACTTCGACCGCATCACCTTCAAGATCTATCTCGATGAAACCTCGCGCTTTGAAGGCCTGAAAGCCGGGGAATACGACTTCATGCGCGAGTTCATCTCCCGCAACTGGGCGCGGCAGTACACGGGCCGGCAGTTCACCTCGGGCGAGTTGGTGAAGCGGGCCTTTGAAAACCGCAACCCGGGGGACTTCCAGGGCTATGTGTTCAACCTGCGCAAGCCCAAGTTCCAGGACGTGCGGGTGCGCCAGGCCATCGGTCTGGCCATGGATTTCGAGTGGATGAACCGGCAGCTCTTTTACGGGCTGTACAAGCGCGTCAACGGCTATTTTCCCAACAGCGAGTTCCACGCCGAAGGCCTGCCCAAACCCGATGAACTGGCCTTGCTGGAGCCGCTCAAGGCGCAGCTCAAGCCTGGGGTGTTCGGGCCCGTTCCCATTTCACCCAGCACCGCGCCGCCCGGCAGCCTGCGCGACAACCTGCGCCAGGCCCAGGCCTTGCTAAAGGAGGCCGGCTGGACCTACCGCGACGGTGCGCTGCGCAACGCCCAGGGTGAAGCGTTCACCATCGAATTCCTCAACGACCAGCCATCGCTGGTGCGCATCGTCGGTCCGTTTCAGAAGGCCCTGGAAAAACTCGGCATCACGATGATTTATCGCGTGGTCGATTTCTCGCTCAGCAAGCAGAAGATGGATGCGTTCGACTTCGAACTCACCACCTTGCGCCTGCCGGGCAGCACGGCCCCGGGCGGCGAGTTGCTCGAGATATTCGGCTCCAAAGCGGCCAGCACACCCGGTTCGTCCAACGTCTGGGGCATTGCCGATCCGGCCGTTGACACCCTGCTGCAAAAAGTGGTGGCGGCCAAAACCCGGCCGGAACTCAGCGCGGCGATGCGGGCGCTGGACCGTGTGCTGACGCACGGCTTTTATTCGGTGCCGCAGTACTATGGCGACGCTTTCCTGATCGGCTACCGGCCCGGGCGCTTTGTGCTGCCGGCCACCATTCCACCTTATTACGACGCCGGCACCTGGGCCATGAGCACCTGGTGGGCGTCCAGCTCGAACAAGTAGGGAATGACATGGCCAGCTACATCCTCAAACGCCTGCTGCTGATGATTCCGACCCTGCTGGGCGTGCTGCTGCTGACTTTTGCGATGGTGCAGTTCGTGCCGGGCGGCCCGGTCGAGCAGATGGTGGCGCAGTTGCAGGGGCGCGATTCGGGGGGCGAGCGGGCCGCCGCCTCGGGCGCCGGCTACCGCGGCCGGCAGGGTGTGGACGCGCAGCGCATCGAGGAAATCAAGGCACTTTATGGCTTTGACAAACCGGTGCATGAGCGCTTCTTCCAGATGCTGGGGCAGTTTGCGCGCTTTGACCTCGGCAACAGCTTCTATCAGCACAAGGACGTGTGGCAACTGGTGAAGGAAAAGCTGCCGGTCTCCGTGAGCCTCGGGCTCTGGACATTTTTCATCAGCTACCTGATTGCCGTTCCCCTGGGCGTGGCCAAGGCTGTGAGGGCGGGCACGCGGTTTGACGTGGTGACCACGCTGATCGTGCTGGTGGGCTACGCCATTCCGGGCTTTGTGCTGGGCGTGGCGCTGCTGGTGGTGTTTGGCGGGCAGTTGCAGTGGTTCCCGCTTCGCGGCCTCACGTCAAGCCACTGGGAGACGCTGAGCTGGGGCGCGCGCATCGTGGACTACCTTTGGCACATCACCCTGCCCATCACGGCGATGGTGTTGGGCAGCTTTGCGGTGACTGCCGTGCTGACCAAGAACTCCTTCCTGGAGGAAATCAGGAAACAGTACGTGCTGACCGCCCGGGCCAAGGGCCTGTCCGAGCGGCAGGTGCTGTGGAAGCATGTGTTTCGCAATGCGCTGATCCCCATCATCACCGGCTTCCCTTCGGCATTCATCGGTGCGTTTTTCACGGGTTCCCTGCTGATCGAGACGCTGTTCTCCCTCGATGGCCTGGGCCTGCTGAGCTATGAAAGCGTGATCCGGCGCGACTACCCGGTGGTACTGGGCACGCTTTACCTGTTCACGCTGATCGGTCTCGTCACCAAGCTGGTGAGCGATCTTTGTTATGTGTGGGTTGATCCACGGGTGAAGTTCGACTGAGCATGACCGACAACCCCTCTTCCCCGACCCTGGTTTCCCCGTCTGCACCGTCCGTGTCGCCCTCGCTGCGGGCCTGGCGGCGCTTCCGGCGCAACCGGCTGGGCTACTGGAGCCTGCTGCTGTTCAGCGCGCTGGTGGCACTCAGCCTGCTGGCCGAGGTGCTCTCCAACGACAAGCCGCTGGTGGTGCGCTTTGAGGGGCAGACCTACTTCCCGCTGGCCCGGGACTACCCCGAGAAGACCTTTGGCGGCGACTTTGAGACCCCGACCGACTACCTGGACCCTTTCATCCGCGAACGCATCACGCAAGGCGGCAACTGGGCCGTGTACCCGCCCAACCCCTACGGCCCGAAAACCATCAACTACTTTGCCAGGGCACCCAACCCCTCGGCCCCCTCGGCCGACAACCTGCTGGGCACCGACGACCGCGGCCGGGACCTGCTGGCCCAGCTGATCTACGGCTTCCGGCTGAGCGTGCTGTTCGGCCTGGCGCTGACGGCCATCGGTGTGGTCATCGGCATCATCACCGGCGCGATCCAGGGCTACGCCGGCGGCAAGACGGACCTGGCCTTCCAGCGCTTCATGGAAATCTGGGGCTCGATGCCGGAGCTCTACCTGCTCATCATCTTCAGCGCGGTGTTTGCACCCAGCGTGGCCCTGCTGCTGTTCCTGCTCAGCCTGTTCGGCTGGATGGGTTTGTCCGACTATGTGCGCGCCGAGTTCCTGCGCAACCGCCAGATGGACTATGTGCGTGCCGCCCGGGCGCTGGGCGTGGGCAACCTGGCCATCATGTGGCGCCACATCCTGCCCAACAGCCTGACGCCGGTGGTCACGTTTTTGCCGTTCCGCATGAGCGCCGCCATCCTGGCACTGACTTCGCTCGACTTCCTGGGCCTTGGGGTGCCGCCCGGCACGCCGTCGCTGGGTGAGCTGCTGAACCAGGGCAAGGCCAACATCGACGCCTGGTGGATATCGCTTTCGACCTTTGCGGTGCTGGTCATCACCTTGCTGCTGCTGACCTTCATGGGCGACGCGCTGCGCGATGCGCTCGACCCGAGAAAGGCGGACAAATGACACTCCCCGATCTTCCCGAGGCGGTGCGTTCGGGCACGGAGTCGTCCGGCGCCGAAACCAGCCCCGGTTCGACGCTGCTCGAAGTGCGCGACCTGCGCGTGGCCTTTGGCGGCAAGGAGGTGGTGCGCGGCATCGGTTTTTCCATTGCCCGGGGTGAAAAGCTGGCACTGGTGGGGGAGTCCGGCTCGGGCAAGACCGTGACTGCCCTCAGCCTGCTCCGCCTGGTGCACAACGCCCGGCTGTCCGGACAGGCCCTGTTCAGGGCCGATCCTGCAGCGCCGGCGCAAGACCTGATGGCCTTGCCGGAACGGGATCTGATGGGCGTGCGCGGACGCGACATTGCCATGATTTTCCAGGAGCCGATGACGGCCCTGAACCCGCTGTTCAGCGTCGGCGACCAGATCGCCGAGGTGGTCCAGATCAAACAGGGATTGACCCCGGCCGAGGCAGCCCAGGTGGCTGTGAAGCTGCTTGCCGACACCGGTATTCCCGATGCGGTGCGACGGGCCGGCTCGTTCCCGCACCAGCTCTCGGGCGGACAACGCCAGCGCGCCATGATCGCCATGGCCCTGGCCTGCCAGCCCAGGCTCTTGCTGGCCGACGAGCCCACCACGGCGCTCGACGTGACCTTGCGGGTGCAAATTCTCGATTTGTTGGCCGCCTTGCAGCGGCAAAATGGCATGGCGGTGCTGATGATCACGCACGACCTGAACCTGGTGAGACGCTTTGCGGACCGTGTGGCGGTGATGGAAAACGGGCTCATCGTGGAGCAGGGCACCGTGGCCGACGTGTTTGCGAACCCGCAGCACCCCTACACGCGCAAGCTGATCGACAGCAAACCCGTCAGGGACATCGTGGCACCGTCGCCGGCTTCACTGGCTTTGCCGCCTGTCATGGCCAGCCAGAACCTGCGTGTGATCTACCCGGTGCCGATCCCCGGCGTGAAGGGCTGGTTCCGGCAGGGCGAGTTTGTGGCGGTGCAGTCGGCCAGCTTCACGATCGCACCCGGACGCACCCTGGGGGTGATCGGTGAATCTGGCTCGGGCAAGTCCACGCTGGCATTGGCCTGCCTGGGCTTGCTGCCGTTCCAGGGCGAACTTGCGGCAGTGGGGCAGGCCTGGAGCCGTGACCGCGCCCGGAACAAAACCATTCGCCGCGCAGTGCAGGTGGTGTTCCAGGACCCGTTTTCATCGCTCTCGCCGCGCATGACGGTCGAAGCGATTGTGGAGGAGGGTCTGCGGGTCCATGAGCCGGGCTTGACCGTGGCCGGCAAACGGCAGAAGGTCGAGCAGGCCCTCGCCGATGTGGGCATGACCGACGCCCAGTTTCCCGGGCTACTGCAGCGCTATCCGCATGAGTTTTCGGGTGGCCAGCGTCAGCGGCTGGCCATTGCCCGCGCCTTGATCATTCAGCCGCAGTTACTGGTGCTGGATGAGCCGACCAGTGCGCTGGACGTGACCATCCAGAAGCAGGTGCTGGGCTTGCTGCAACGTCTGCAGCGCGAGCGGGGCCTGAGTTACCTGCTCATCACCCACGACGTGGATGTGATTCGTGCGATGGCTCATGACGTGATGGTGATGAAGGATGGCGAGGTACTGGAATCCGGTACCGTCAGTGAAGTGCTGGAATCACCTCAACACCCGTACACCCAAGTACTGGTTGCGCAGACCTGAAATACTTCATAAATCACTTTAATTATTAACTAAAGTGATTTGATTTATAAAGATAAAATAATTTTCTAATTGATCCGGCCAGACCGGAAGCGAAAATAAACAAGTGGCAAAGGCCGTTGCCGTGAAAGCGGCCATCCGGTATCGGTGCGCCTACTGTGATTTCACCGTGATTTGATTCTTCAGTTCAATGAGTCAACCGGCCACGCGCCGGACGGCTTGAGCCGAAGTGCGTCATCCGGCTCTCCACGGCAAGGAAAACAGGCACGGAAATTGTTTGCGCGGGCCTCTTGAGCGCGTTACAATACTGGCTTCACGACCAAATGGGCGGGTTTCTACCGCCCATTTTTTTTGGGCGTTTGTTTTTGGGGTGTGCGAGTCGCACCGCCAATACAAAGCCCCGAAGAGCAGCCGCAGGCGCTGCAAAAAGTCGGTGATGAAACAGATTTGAAGGGTTTGACAGGACCGAATGGCATTGCAAGAGACGATTGAGCAGACCGTCACAGGACTGGGTTACGAGCTGGTGGACGTTGAGCGCACCGGGGGTGGATTGCTGCGCGTGACCATCGACATGCCCTGGGTGGCCGGCCAGGAACAGTTCATCAATGCCGAGGATTGCGAGAAAGTCACCCGCCAGCTGCAGTTCGTGCTGGAAGTCGAAGGCGCCAACTATTCCCGGCTCGAGGTGAGCTCGCCGGGCATCGACAGGCCGCTGCGCAGTGAACAGGATTTTGAGCGCTTTGCCGGTGAGTTGATCGATCTCACCCTCAAGGCGCCGATTGGCGTGGCTGCCAGTGCCGGATCGACCGTCGCGGCCAGCCGCAAGAAATTCCGCGGCACGCTGGAGCGTGCCAAACCCCAGGACGGCAAGGCCGGCTGGCAGATCGTGTGGAGTGAAGAGCCCCCGGTCAAGCCAGGCCAGAAGGTCAGCAAAAAGAAACTTCCCGCACCGTTGCAGGCGCTGGGCTTCACGCTCGACGAGATTCACCAGGCGCGACTGGCGCCGGTGGTGGATTTCAAGGGGCGTAAACCCAGAGCAGACGCCAAGGCAACTCCGGCTGCGGATACACCCAACCAGAATTAATCGGAATATTGAGAAAGGCAGGCCTTTGAAATGAATCGCGAACTGTTGATGTTGGTGGATGCCATCTCGCGTGAAAAAAACGTGGAACGTGATGTCGTGTTTGGCGCCGTCGAGCTCGCGCTTGCCTCGGCGACCAAGAAGGTCTACGAGGGCGAGGTCGATATTCGCGTGGCCGTGGACCGCGACAGCGGCAACTACGAGACCTTCCGCCGCTGGTTGGTGGTGCCTGACGAAGCCGGCCTGCAGAACCCCGAAGCCGAAGAACTGGTGAGCGATGCCCGCGACGAGATCGCCGACATCGAAGAGGGTGACTACATCGAGAAACCGGTGGAGAGCCTGCCCATCGGCCGTATCGGCGCGCAAGCGGCCAAGCAGGTCATCCTGCAGAAAATCCGTGATGCCGAGCGCGAAATGCTGCTCAACGACTTCATGTCACGCGGCGACAAGATTTTTGTCGGCACCGTCAAGCGCATGGACAAGGGCGACATCATTGTCGAATCCGGCCGTGTCGAAGGGCGCCTGCGCCGCAGCGACATGATCCCGAAGGAAAACCTGCGCTCCGGCGACCGCGTCCGCGCCATGATCATGGAAGTCGACACCACCCTGCGTGGCGCGCCCATCATCCTCTCGCGTACCTCGCCCGAGTACATGATCGAGCTGTTCCGCCAGGAAGTGCCTGAAATCGAGCAAGGCCTGCTGGAGATCAAATCCTGCGCCCGTGACCCCGGCTCCCGCGCCAAGATTGCCGTGCTCTCGCACGACAAGCGCGTGGATCCGATCGGCACCTGCGTCGGCGTGCGCGGCACCCGCGTCAACGGCGTGACCAACGAGCTCGCCGGCGAACGCGTGGACATCGTGCTGTGGAGCGAAGACCCGGCCCAGTTCGTGATTGGCGCGCTGGCTCCGGCCAATGTGTCGTCCATCGTGGTGGACGAAGAGCGCCACGCCATGGACGTGGTGGTGGACGAGGAAAACCTCGCCATTTCCATCGGCCGCGGCGGCCAGAACGTGCGCCTTGCTGCAGAGCTCACCGGCTGGAAGATCAACATCATGACGGCCGACGAGTCGGCCCAGAAGCAGGCGACCGAGACCGACTCCAGCCGCAAGCTGTTCATGGAAAAGCTCGATGTGGACGAGGAAATCGCCGACATCCTGATCTCCGAGGGCTTCACCAGCCTGGAAGAAGTGGCCTATGTGCCGCTGCAGGAAATGCTGGAAATCGAGTCTTTCGATGAAGACACCGTCAATGAGCTGCGCACGCGCGCCAAAGACGCACTCCTGACGATGGAAATCGCCAAGGAAGAAAATGCCGAAGGCGTTTCGCAGAACCTGCGTGATGTCGACGGTCTCAACCCGGAGCTGATTGCCAAGCTGAACGAAGCGGGTGTCAACACCCGCGACGACCTGGCCGATCTGGCTGTGGATGAATTGACCGAGATCACCGGCCAGTCTTCGGACGACGCCAAAGCCCTGATCATGACCGCCCGCGCTCATTGGTTCGCCGATGAAGCCGCCGCTGCGGATGCACCGGCCGCCGCGCCTGCTGCATCCGAAGAGCAATGATCATGGAGGCCAGCAGGAAAAAAACATATGTCCAGTACCACTACCGTCGCTGAATTCGCAGCTGAACTGAATAAACCCACCGCCACGCTGATCGAGCAATTGACCAGCGCGGGCGTTGCCAAATCGCAGGCCAGCGATCCTTTGTCCGAGTCGGACAAGCAGAAACTGCTGAGCTATCTGCAGGCCAGCCATGGCACCGTCACGTCCGAGCGCAAGAAGATCACGCTGGTGAAGAAATCCACCACCGAGATCAAGCAGGCTGACGCCACCGGCAAGGCACGCACCATTCAGGTCGAAGTGCGCAAGAAACGCACGTTCGTGAAGCGCGAAGACGGTTCTGATCAGCCGGCGGAAGAGCTCCGGGTGGAAGTGGCTGCAGAGCCTGCCGCACCCGTGGTGGACCAAGCCGAACTGATCCGCCGCGAAGAAGAAGCCAGCCGCCACGCCGAGCTGCTGCGCCGCCAGGAGCACGAGCTGGCCGAAAAGCGCCGCCTGCGCGAAGAGCAGGACGCGGCGGAAGCCGCCCGCGAGCAGGCCCGTGAAGCCGCTGAACTCAGCGCGCAGGCCGAAGCTGCGGAAGCCACCGCCAAGGCCAAGGCGACCGCTGGAAAATCCAAATCGGCAGAGCCAGTCTCTGCCGAAGCCACCCAGGCCGCTGAAACCGCAGCAGTCGACCAGGCAGCGGTCAAGGCCGCTGGCGCCGCCGCGGCCAAAGCCAAGGCCACCGCTGAATTCCAGGCCGATGCCGCCAAGGCGCAGGAGCTGCAGGAACGCCGCCGCAAGGCCGAGGCCGAAGCAGCAGGCATCCGCGCCATGATGAATGCGCCCAAGCGCGTGCTCGTCCCCCACGTGGACCCGAAAGCGGCCATCAAGGGAACCCTGCACAAGCCAGCCGTGGTACCGGGTGCCGTCAAAACCGGCACTGGTGCAACCGCAGCGCCGGGTACGGCGGGCAAGAAGGAAGTCAAATCCGAAAACCTGTCGTCCACCTGGAAAGAAGACGCGGCCAAGAAAAAGGGCATCCCGAGCCGTGGCGCAACAGCCGTGCCGGGGCGTGGCAACTTCCGCAGCGGCCCGCGTGGCCGCCGCGGCAATGACCGCGATTCCCGTTCTGAATCCACCTTTGTGGCACCAACCGAATTCAAGGTCATCGAGGTGCATGTGCCCGAGACCATCACCGTGGCCGAACTCGCGCACAAGATGAGCGTGAAGTCGTCCGAGGTCATCAAGCACCTGATGAAGCTCGGCCAGATGGTCACCATCAACCAGCCGCTGGACCAGGACACCGCGATGATCGTGGTGGAGGAGATGGGCCACAAGGCGGTCACAGCCGCGCTGGACGATCCAGAAGCCTTCACCGACGACGACGTGCAGGGCCAGGAAGCCGAAGCCCTGCCGCGCGCACCGGTGGTCACTGTCATGGGCCACGTGGACCACGGCAAGACCTCGCTGCTCGACTACATCCGCCGCGCCAAGGTCGCAGCGGGCGAGGCCGGTGGCATCACCCAGCACATTGGTGCCTACCACGTGGAAACGCCACGCGGCATGATTTCCTTCCTCGACACCCCGGGTCACGAGGCGTTCACCGCCATGCGTGCCCGTGGTGCGCAGGCCACCGACATCGTGATCCTGGTGGTGGCGGCCGATGACGGCGTGATGCCGCAGACCAAGGAAGCCATCAAGCACGCGAAGGCGGCCGGTGTGCCCATCGTGGTCGCGATCAACAAGATTGACAAGCAGGGCATCAACCTGGAGCGCGTCAAGGGCGAACTGGTCACTGAAGAAGTGATTCCGGAAGAGTTCGGCGGCGATGTGCCTTTTGTGGGTGTTTCTGCCCACACGGGTGCCGGTGTCGACGCGCTGCTGGAGCAGGTGTTGCTGCAGGCCGAGGTGCTGGAGCTGAAGGCGCCGGTGGAAGCACTGGCCAAGGGCCTCGTCATTGAAGCCCAGCTCGACAAGGGCCGCGGCCCCGTGGCCACGGTGCTGGTGCAGTCCGGTACCCTGAAGGCGGGCGACGTGGTGCTGGCAGGTTCGACCTACGGCCGCGTGCGCGCCATGCTGGACGAGAACGGCAAGCCGATCAAGAGCGCGGGTCCATCGATCCCGGTGGAAATCCAGGGTCTGACGGAAGTGCCGCAAGCCGGTGACGAGTTCATGGTGATGACGGACGAGCGCCGTGCCCGCGAGATCGCCACTTACCGTGCCGGCAAGTTCCGCAACACCAAGCTGGCCAAACAGCAGGCGTCCAAGCTGGAGAACATGTTCTCCGACATCTCGGCTGGCGAAGTCAAGATGCTGCCCATCATCATCAAGGCCGATGTGCAGGGTTCGCAGGAAGCACTGGCCCAGTCGCTGCTCAAGCTCTCGACCGACGAGGTCAAGGTCCAGCTGGTGTATTCCGGCGTGGGTGGTATTTCCGAGTCCGACGTCAACCTGGCGATTGCTTCCAAGGCGGTGGTGATCGGGTTCAACACCCGTGCCGATGCCCAGGCGCGCAAGCAGGCCGAGAACAACGGCGTGGACCTTCGCTACTACAACATCATTTATGACGCTGTGGACGAGCTCAAGGCGGCCATGTCCGGCATGCTGACGCCCGACAAGAAGGAAGAAGTCATCGGTACTGCCGAGATCCGCCAGGTGTTCAAGGTCAGCAAGATCGGTTCGATCGCTGGTTGCATGGTCACCTCGGGTGTGGTCCGCCGTACGGCGCGCCTGCGCCTGCTGCGCGACAACGTGGTTGTCTTCACCGGCGAGCTCGATTCCCTCAAGCGCTTCAAGGACGATGTCCGCGAAGTCAAGGAGAGCTTCGAGTGCGGCTTGAACATCAAGAACTACAACGATATCCAGGAAAACGACATCCTGGAGTTCTTCGAAATCAAAGAGGTTGCACGTACCCTGTAAAGCGCACCACGGCATCAGGTTCGCGGCTACCGCGCACCGAACCTGATCTCGTGATGCTGTTGATTTGCCCTCAGTGAAAAAAAGAAGCTCTACCCCCAACCGCGGCTTTCGCATTGCCGATCAGATCCAGCGTGATCTGACGGAGTTGATCGCGCGCGAGCTGAAAGACCCGCGGGTGGGCATGGTGACCATCCAGGCGGTGGAAGTGACGGCCGATTACGCCCATGCCAAGGTGTTCTTCAGCGTGCTGGTGGGCGACCCGAAAGAGTGCGAAGAGGCCCTCAACCAGGCCGCCGGCTTTCTGCGCAACGGGCTCTTCAAGCGGCTGATGACGCACACCGTGCCGACCCTGCATTTCCACTTCGACCGCACCACAGAACGTGCGGCCGACATGAACGCCTTGATTGCCAAGGCGGTCTCTTCCCGCGCACAAGACGACTGAGTTCGCGCCGTTCCCCTTGATGACAGGTTCAGGGAAAACGGTGCCAACCGGGTGCGGGGCATGGGCCTTGCGCTGAACCTGTCGGAATTTATGACGCCAACCACTTCCCATCGCCAGACCTCAACGGGTCAAAAGATTCAGCGACGTCCCGTCCACGGCGTGCTGCTGCTCGACAAGCCGCTGGGCCTGTCGAGCAATCAGGCCTTGCAGAAGGCCAAGTGGCTGCTGCGCGCGGACAAAGCCGGTCACACCGGCACGCTGGACCCGCTGGCCACCGGGGTGCTGCCGCTGTGCTTTGGCGCAGCCACCAAGTTCAGCCAGATCCAGCTCGAAGCCGACAAGACCTACGAGGCGGTGCTGCTGCTGGGCGTCAAAACGACGACGGCTGATGCGGAAGGTGCCGTCATTGAAACCCGCCCGGTCCCCACTATCACACCCGCCTTGCTGGAAAGCCTGACGCAGCGCTTCACGGGCCCGCTGGCGCAGGTGCCCCCCATGTATTCGGCCCTCAAGAAGGACGGCAAGGCGCTGTACGAATACGCCCGCAAGGGCGAAGAGGTGGAGCGCGAAGCCCGGCACATCACCATCTTCAGGCTCGACATGATCCTGACCACGGATGCGCGTGCACCCGCAGCGATCCGCATCGTGGTGACCTGCAGCAAGGGCACCTATATTCGCACGCTCGGTGAGGACATCGGCGAGGCGATTGGCTGCGGCGCGCACCTGGGTTCATTGCGCAGGCTGGAAACTGGCGGCTTCACCACCAGCCAGTGCGTCACGCTGCCTGCGCTGGAAGCCATGACTGAGCCCGAGCGCGAGGCCTGCCTCTTGCCCGCCCAGTCGCTGGTGGCCGACTACCCGGTTGTCACATTGGACGCCGACAATGCAGGACGCTTTCTGAGCGGCCTGCGGCGTCGCGGCGAACCCGGGCAGTGGGGCGCAGATGCCCCGCTGGTCCAGGTTTTCGCACAGGACCCGCCTGCCTTTCTAGGATCGGCCCATATCACGGCCGATGAACTGATTCCACAACGGCTGCTGAGCCCGGTTGAGATCCAGGACATCCTGCGCGCAGCGTCGCGCGAGGTGTCTGAACCGGTCCCTGCCGCCGTCCTTCACCACTGATTTGCAGTTTTTCAAGTTTCCCAGTTTTCTGAAAGCCAACCATGAGCCATAAACAAATCCGCAACATCGCCATCATTGCCCACGTTGACCACGGCAAAACCACCATGGTGGACCAGCTGCTGCGCCAGTCCGGCACCTTTGCCGAACACGAAAAAGTCGTCGATACGGTGATGGACAACAACGCCATCGAAAAAGAGCGGGGCATCACCATCCTGGCCAAGAACTGTGCCGTGACCTGGGAAGGCACCCACATCAACATCGTCGACACCCCGGGCCACGCCGACTTCGGCGGTGAAGTGGAGCGTGCGCTGTCCATGGTCGACGGTGTGGTGCTGCTCATCGACGCACAGGAAGGCCCGATGCCGCAAACCCGCTTTGTGACCAAGAAGGCCCTGGCCTTGGGCCTCAAGCCCATCCTGGTGGTGAACAAGGTGGACAAGCCCGGCGCGCGGCCCGACTACGTGGTCAACGCCGCTTTCGACTTGTTCGACAAGCTCGGCGCCACAGACGAACAGCTCGACTTCCCTGTGGTGTATGCCTCGGGCATCAATGGCTGGTCTTCGCTGGAAGAAGGCCCACCCAACGAGCAGTGGGGCCCCGACATGTCGGCCCTGTTCAACACCATCCTGAAGCACGTGCCGCCGCAAAAAGGCGACCCGGCTGCGCCGCTGCAACTGCAGATTTCCGCACTCGACTTTTCAACCTTCGTCGGTCGTATTGGCGTGGGCCGCATCAGCCAGGGCACGATCAAGCCGATGATGGATGTGGTCGTCATGGAAGGGCCGGACGGCAAGGCCGTCAAGGGCCGCATCAACCAGGTGCTCACGTTCCAGGGCCTGGAGCGCGTGCAGGCACTGGAGGCCGGCCCCGGCGAGATCGTGCTGATCAACGGCCTGACCGACATCGGCATTGGTGTCACGATCACCGACCCGATCAGCCCGGCGCCGCTGCCGATGCTGAAAGTGGACGAGCCAACCCTGACGATGAATTTCTGCGTCAACACCAGCCCGCTGGCGGGCCGCGAAGGCAAGTTTGTCACCAGCCGCCAGATCTGGGACCGCCTGCAGAAAGAGCTGCAGCACAACGTGGCCCTTCGCGTGAAGGAAACCGACGAAGAAGGTATTTTCGAAGTCATGGGCCGTGGTGAACTGCACCTGACCATCCTGCTGGAAAACATGCGCCGTGAAGGCTACGAGCTGGCTGTCTCCAAGCCGCGCGTGGTGTTCAAGGACGTCGATGGCGTGCGCCACGAGCCGATCGAACTGGTCACGGCCGACATCGAAGACCAGCACCAGGGCGGCGTGATGCAGGCGCTGGGCGAGCGCAAGGGCGAGCTGGTGAACATGGAGCCGGATGGCCGCGGCCGTGTGCGCCTCGAGTACCGTATTCCTGCGCGTGGCCTGATTGGCTTTACCAACGAGTTTTTGAACCTGACGCGCGGCTCTGGCCTGATCTCCAACATTTTCGACAGCTACGAGCCGCACAAGGGCGAGATCGGTGGCCGCAAGAACGGCGTGCTGATTTCCATGGACGACGGTGAAATCTTCACCTACGCCCTGGGCAAGCTGGACGACCGCGGCCGCATGTTCGTGAAGGCGAACGACCCTGTGTACGAAGGCATGATCGTCGGCATCCACAGCCGTGACAACGACCTGGTGGTGAACGCCACGCGCACCAAGCAGCTGACCAACTTCCGCGTGTCCGGCAAGGAAGACGCGATCAAGATCACGCCGCCGATTGAATGCACGCTGGAGTACGGCGTCGAGTTCATCGAGGACGACGAGCTGGTGGAAATCACGCCCAAGTCGATTCGTCTGCGCAAGCGGCATCTGAAGGAAAGCGATCGCAAGCGCGCGGGCCGCTGAATGGGCAAGGGCGGCCTGCCTCGCCGTCGTGCCTGTTCGACCGAGGCCGCTGCAATGCAGCGGCCTTTTCATTGGCGGGGACAGAACAACAAGTACAGGTAGTTGAATTGAAACTCACACATGCCAGGGCTGTGGCCCTGATGGTTCTTGTGACGCTGATGTGGTCCATCGCCGGGGTCGTCACGCGCCATCTGGCGTCGGCGCGCAGTTTTGAGGTGACGTTCTGGCGGAGCTTTTTCACCGTGGTGTCGCTGCTGGTCATCCTGCCGGCCTTTCAGGGGCGCAAGGCGCTGGTGGCCAGCATCCGGCAAGGTGGGGCGGCCTTCTGGGCGTCCGGCCTGTGCTGGAGCATCATGTTCACCGCCTTCATGGTGGCCCTGACGCTCACCACCGTGGCCAATGTGCTGGTGACCATGGCCATTGGCCCGTTTCTCACGGCGCTGCTGGCGCGTGTCTTCATCGGCCACCGTATTCCGCTGCGCACCTGGTGTGCGATTGCGATGGCGGGCATCGGCATCACCTGGATGTACGCCGGGCAGATGGACCTGGGCAGCCAGATGGCCGGCACGCTCGTGGCCCTGATGGTGCCCCTGGCCGCCGCCAGCAACTGGACGGTGGTGCAGTACAACCGTGCACACGGCAAGCGGATTGACCTGGTTCCCTCGGTGCTGGTGGGTGCCGTGATCTCCTCGCTGGTCACGCTGCCGCTGTCCTTCCCGTTTGCCGCGACACCGCATGATGTGGGACTGCTGGCCGTGCTGGGCCTGTTTCAGCTGGCAATTCCCTGTGTGCTGTCCATGCTGTGTGCGTCTGTTCTCAAGGCGCCCGAGGTGTCGCTGCTGGGACTGCTGGAGGTGATTTTTGGTATTTTGCTGGCGTGGCTGGGGGCGGGGGAGGTTCCCGGCGCCAGCGTGCTGACAGGTGGCGCACTGGTCATCACGGCGCTGGTGGTCAATGAACTGATTGGATGGAGACAACGCACATGAACACACCCCACACAGACAAACGCCCATCGCAGGACGATGTGCTGTTCGAGCGCCGCGGCTCGGCCGGCCTGGTCACGCTGAACCGCCCGAAGGCGCTCAATGCACTGTCATTGCCCATGGTGCAGGCGCTGCTGCAGACGCTGACGGTCTGGCGCGATGACCCGGCCGTGCACGTCGTGGCCATTCGCGGCACGAACAAGGTCGGCCGGCCCGGCACGCCTGAAAGCCTTTTTGGCGGTTTTTGCGCCGGGGGTGACATCCGTTTCTTCCATCAGGCCGCGCTGGCTGGCGACGCCGCACTGGAAGATTTCTTCACCGATGAATACACCCTCAACCACCTGATCCAGACCTATCCCAAGCCCATCGTCGCTTTCATGGATGGCGTGGTGATGGGGGGCGGCATGGGGCTGTGCCAAGGGGCCCGCGTGCGCATCGTCACCGAACACACCCGCATGGCGATGCCCGAGACCAACATCGGGCTGTTCCCCGACGTGGGCGGCGGCTACTTTTTGAGCCGCTGCCCGGGCCATGTCGGCGAATACCTCGCGCTGACAGGCGAGGTGATCGGCGCTGACGACGCCATTGCCTGGGGACTGGCGGACACGCGCGCCGAGGCGAATCAATTGCCCGCGTTGTGGGATGCACTGGCGGGACAGGAATTTGCGTCATCCGCCGAGGCAGAGGCCTGGCTCACGGCCAAGTGGCTGACAGGGCCGACCTCCGGGAAAGGTGAAGCTGGCGACCGTGCGGCCATAGACAGCTTTTTCTCGCTGGAACGCGTCAAGCACATCGTCGATGCCCTCGAACGCTCCACCGATGCCTGGGCACTGAAGACCGCTGCCACGCTGCGCAAGCGGTCACCGCTGATGCTGCATGTGGCGCTGGAGCAGATTCGCCGCGCGCGGGGCATGAGCCTGGCCGATGACCTGCGCATGGAGCGTGACATGGTGTACCGCTGCTTTCACCTGCGCCCCGGCACGGCGGGCGAGACGGTGGAGGGCATTCGCGCACTGGCGGTCGACAAGGACTACACGCCGGCATGGAACCCCGCCAGGATTGAGGACGTGAAGGCGGCCATGACGCAGGCTTTCTTTGAAAGCCCCTGGACGGCCGGAACGCATCCTCTCAGGACGCTCGGCCAGCCTTGATGCCGCGGGCGGCGTCTGGCTGTCTAGCGGCTGCGGGACTTCATCGCGCGCTCCACCTCGCGCTTGCCTTCGCGGTCCTTGATGGTGTCGCGCTTGTCGTGCTCGCCCTTGCCTTTGGCCAGGCCCACTTCGCACTTCACCTTGCCGGATTTCCAGTGGATGTTCAGCGGCACCAGCGTGAAGCCTTTTTGCTCCACCTTGCCGATGAGGCGCCGGATTTCGTCCTTGTGCATCAGCAGCTTCTTGGTCCGCACCGAGTCCGGCCGCACATGGGTGGAGGCGGTGCCGAGCGGATTGATCTGGCAGCCGATCAGGAACAGCTCGCCATTGCGCACCACCACATAGCCGTCGGTCAGCTGCACCTTGCCTTCGCGAAGTGACTTGACCTCCCAGCCCTCCAGCACCATGCCGGCCTCGAAACGCTCTTCAATGTGGTAGTTGAACAGGGCCTTCTTGTTGTCGGCAATGCGCACCGCCGCCAGGGCGGCCTTGGTGGCGGCTTTGCCTGAAATGCTGGCGGCTGGTTTTTTGGAGAGGGTTGCTTCTTTGGTGGCCATGAATAAGAGATGAGGGCGAAAACCGGCAAGTACAGTGCCCAATACAATCGCGATGACAATTGCGTGACGATTGCGCCCAGCCTCTGATTGTATGAAAAGCGTCCACAAGTCCGTCCTGATCTGGTACACCGCCGCCGAAATGTTCACGTTGGTCACCGACGTGGCCCGCTATCCGGAGTTTTTGCCGTGGTGCGACCAGGCCTCCGTGCTGACATCGGACGGGCAGGGCATGACCGCCAAAGTGGGTATCTCGCTGGCCGGCCTCTCGCAAAGCTTCACCACCCGCAATACCCACGAGCAGGACCGCAAGGTCAGCCTGGCGCTGGTGGACGGGCCTTTTTCGAAGCTGGACGGGCAATGGGATTTCAGCCCTCTGGGCGACGGCACACAGCGCGCCTGCAAGGTCGAGTTCACCCTGCGCTACGATTTCGACAATGCCGCCCTGGCAGCCCTCGTCGGCCCTGTCTTCGACAAGATCGCGGGCAGCCTGGTCGATGCCTTTGTCAAGCGGGCGTCCCAGGTCTACGGCGAGGCCTGAGGGGCCCGCAGGCCAATGCCCATGAACGCACCCTTGCACATCATGCTGGTTTACTCGCCGATGCCGCGGCAGGTGCGGCAATGGCGCCTTGAACTGCCCCGAGGTTCAAGCGCCGGTGATGCTTTGGCGGCCAGCCAGGTGCTGGCGGAGTTTCCTGCCCTGGCAGCAGGCCGCCTGGCGCTGGGAATTTGGGGGCGCAAAGCACCTCTCTCGCAGACCCTGCACAATGGGGACCGGGTAGAGATTTACCGGGGCCTGCTGGTGGACCCCAAAACTGCGCGCCGCGAGCGGTTCAACCAGCAGGGATCGCGCAGTGCAGGCTTGTTCGCCAGCCGGCGAGCCGGTGCGAAGGCCGGCTACTGACGCGTTCTGGTCAGTGCAACGGCCAGGCCGGTGTCAGGCCTTCAGCGGCATTCGGAGGCCACGATGCCCTGAAGGCGCTTGATTTCGGCAGCGCGGGCCGCGTCATCCATGATCTCGCGCTCACCCTTGGCATTGCGCACTGCCACACGCACGCCTGACTCAAACGTGGTCAGCCCGTCCTTGGCGCGTGCACAGTTTTCCGCCTTGACCTTCGCCAGGCGTTCTTCATCGGCTTTTTTCTTCGCGGCTTCTTCTTCGTCAGCCTGCTTTTTCCTGGCCGCGAGTTGAGGGTCTTTGCCGCTCAGTTTGGGCACATTGCCCGCTGGCTGGCTGGCTGGCACGGCGGTGGGTGCCGCCGTCGCATCCGTGACCGCCAGGGTCGTCATGCGTTTGCTGCCGGCGGGCTGCTTCAGGATGTTTTTCTCGGGAATGTCCGAGGGCGGCGAGCGGTCGCTGAAGACACGCCGGCCGTCCTTGTCCAGCCATTGCCACTGGGCTGCGGCGCTGAAGGTGATGGCGAGTCCGACCACGGTCAACGCGACGGCCCTGGTGACAGATTGGTGATCCATGCGGTGAGTTTAGCGCTGTGGTGAAACTTTGCCGCCCACAGGGGACAACGTCGCTTTTTCACCACCTCTACCGGCCATGTGGCCCTCCAAACCGGCTCGCATGGCGAGGGTACAATCGTGTTTTTGGAGCCATCCCTATGCGCCTACTCGGCAAAGCGCTCACCTTCGACGACGTATTGTTGGTGCCAGCGTTCTCCCAGGTCCTGCCCAAGGACACCTCACTTTCCACCCAGTTTTCCCGCAATATCCGCCTGAACCTGCCGCTGGTGTCAGCGGCAATGGACACGGTCACCGAGGCCCGCCTGGCGATTGCCATTGCCCAGGAAGGCGGCATCGGCATCGTCCACAAAAACCTCACGCCCAAGCAGCAGGCCGCCGAAGTGGCCAGGGTCAAGCGCTACGAGAGCGGCGTGCTGCGTGACCCGGTGGTCATCACGCCCACCCACACCGTGCGCCAGGTCATGGCGCTGAGCGAGCAACTGGGCATTTCGGGCTTCCCCGTGATTGACGGCGGCAGGGTCGTCGGCATCGTCACCGGGCGCGACATGCGCTTCGAGTCGCGCATGGATGTGCCCGTCAGCACCATCATGACGCCGCGCGAGCGCCTGATCACCATGCCCGAAACGGCCACGCTGGCCGATGCCAAGGCACTGCTCAACAAGCACCGTCTGGAGCGGGTGCTGCTGATCAATGACAACTTCGAGCTCAAGGGCCTGATCACCGTCAAGGACATCACCAAGCAGACCACCTTCCCGAATGCCGCGCGCGACTCACACGGGCAGCTTCGCGTGGGTGCAGCCGTGGGCGTGGGCGAAGGCACGGAAGAGCGCGTCGAAGCGCTGGTGCGTGCCGGCGTCGATGCCATTGTGGTGGACACCGCCCATGGCCACAGCAAGGGCGTGATCGACCGCGTGCGCTGGGTCAAGCAGAACTATCCGCAGGTGGACGTGATTGGCGGCAACATTGCCACCGGTGCGGCCGCCCTGGCGCTGGCCGAGGCGGGCGCCGACGGCGTCAAGGTCGGTATCGGCCCCGGCAGCATCTGCACCACGCGCATCGTGGCGGGCGTCGGCGTGCCGCAGATCATGGCCATCGACAACGTGGCCACCGCGCTCAAGGGCTCCGGCGTGCCGCTGATCGGCGACGGTGGCATCCGCTACAGCGGCGACATCGCCAAGGCCATTGCAGCCGGCGCCAACACCGTGATGATGGGCGGCATGTTCGCCGGCACCGAAGAAGCGCCGGGCGAAGTCATTCTGTTCCAGGGCCGCAGCTACAAGAGCTACCGCGGCATGGGCAGCATCGGCGCCATGCAGCAGGGCAGTGCGGACCGCTACTTCCAGGAATCGAGCACCGGCAATCCGAATGCCGACAAGCTGGTGCCCGAAGGCATTGAAGGCCGTGTGCCGTACAAGGGCTCCATGGTCGCCATCGTGTTCCAGATGGCTGGCGGCCTGCGTGCCAGCATGGGCTACTGCGGTTGCGCCACCATTGACGAGATGCGGGATCGGGCAGAGTTCGTGGAGATCACCTCCGCCGGCATTCGCGAAAGCCATGTCCACGACGTGCAGATCACCAAAGAAGCTCCGAATTACAGAGCAGACTGATCCACAGAGTCCACAAGGCGCCACCACTGGCGCCTTTCTTTTTTTGCCCTGAAGACTTTTTTCATGCAACACCAGAAAATCCTCATCCTCGATTTCGGCTCACAGGTCACCCAGCTCATCGCCCGTCGCGTGCGGGATGCCCACGTGTTTTGCGAAGTGCATCCCTGCGATGTCTCCGACGACTGGGTGCGCGACTACGCCAAGGACGGCACGCTCAAGGGCGTGATTCTCTCCGGCAGCCACGCCAGCATTTACGAAGAAACCACTGACAAGGCACCGCAGGCGGTATTTGAGCTGGGCATTCCGGTGCTGGGTATCTGCTACGGCATGCAGGCGATGGCGCACCAGCTGGGCGGCAAGGTGGAAGGCGGCCACAAGCGGGAGTTCGGCTCGGCCGATGTCCGTGCCCGCGGCCATACGGCCTTGCTCAAGGACATCGCCGACTACACCACGCCCGAAGGGCAGGGCATGCTCGATGTCTGGATGAGCCACGGCGACAAGGTCACCGAAATGCCGCCCGGCTTCAAGCTGATGGCCTCGACCGATTCATGCCCGATTGCCGGCATGGCTGATGAAACCCGGCGTTTTTATGCGGTGCAGTTTCACCCTGAAGTCACGCATACGAAGCAGGGCAACGCCATCCTCCAGCGCTTTGTGCTGGGCATCTGCGGCACGCGCCAGGACTGGGTCATGGGCGACTACATCACCGAAGCGGTCGAGAAGATCCGCGAGCAGGTGGGCGATGAAGAGGTCATCCTGGGCCTCTCTGGCGGCGTTGATTCGTCGGTGGCAGCGGCGCTGATTCACCGCGCCATTGGCGACCAGCTCACCTGCGTGTTCGTGGACCATGGCCTGCTGCGCCTGAACGAGGGCGACATGGTGATGGACATGTTTGTCGGCAAGCTGCATGCCAAGGTGATTCGGGTGGATGCCAGCGACCAGTTTCTCGGCCATCTGGCGGGCGTGAGCGAGCCGGAAGCCAAGCGCAAGATCATCGGCCGTGAATTTGTCGAGGTGTTCAAGGCCGAAGCGGCGCGCCTCAAGGCGGGTACCGGCGGACACAAAAGCGAAGCTGGCGGTCGCACCGTCAAAGGCGCGACGTTTTTGGCCCAGGGCACGATTTATCCGGACGTCATCGAGTCCGGTGGCGCCAAGAGCAAGAAGGCTGTGACCATCAAGAGCCACCACAACGTGGGTGGCCTGCCGGAACAACTGGGTCTGAAGCTGCTGGAGCCGTTGCGCGAGCTGTTCAAGGACGAGGTACGCGAACTGGGCGTGGCCCTGGGCCTGCCGCACGACATGGTGTACCGCCACCCCTTCCCCGGTCCCGGCCTCGGCGTGCGCATTCTCGGCGAAGTGAAAAAGGAATACGCCGACCTGCTGCGCCGGGCCGACGCGATCTTCATCGAGGAATTGCGCAACTTCAAGGATGCTGCCACTGGCAAAAGCTGGTACGACCTCACCAGCCAGGCCTTCACCGTGTTCCTTCCCGTCAAGAGTGTGGGCGTGATGGGCGACGGCCGCACCTACGACTACGTGGTCGCACTGCGCGCCGTGCAGACCAGCGACTTCATGACGGCCGACTGGGCCGAGCTGCCTTACGCGCTCCTCAAGAAGGTCTCGGGCCGCATCATCAACGAAGTGCGCGGCATCAACCGTGTCACCTACGACGTGAGCAGCAAGCCGCCAGCGACGATCGAGTGGGAGTGATGCCTGGATGGCTCAGCGCTTGCCGCCCTGCGCCTGAATCTCGGCCAACAGCTTTTCCACCGACAGCGGCGCCGAGCCCTCGGCTTTGTTGCTGATCGTCACGTACGCGGGGTAGCCCGCTTCTGCCGTCGCTCGCACCACGCGGGCCAGTGCACTGCGCGTCTCCACATCTTCGTCAACCAGCTTGTCGTAAGGCAGGTAGCGATCCGCCGCGTCTTCATAGCCGTAGGCGCCGTGCAGCCGGTTCAGGTTCCAGCGGCAGACCAGCGGCCCCGGCCACAGCGCCCGCAGCATCGGTAACTGGCCTTCAATCGGTGGCATCTTGGCGTGAAGGCCCAGGCAGTAGGTGGCCTTTGACGCTCTCAGCACGGCCGCCAACTCAGGTCCCAGCCAGATCGGGTCACGTACTTCCACAGCGACCACGGCATCCGGCGCCTCTGCCGTCAGTTCGGGCAAGGCCTGCAGCATGCGGGCCATGCGCTGCAGCAATTCCGGGATGCGGGCGTGCAGGCTGCCTGGCAAAGGACTGATCTGAAAGACCAGTGCGCCCAGCTTGTGGCCCAGTCCCTGAAGTGCGGGCAGTGCGAACTCCGCCACCGCCAGCTCTGGATCCAGAAATGCCGGATTGGGTTGAAGCGCCTGACCCTTCTCGCCACGCACGGTGGCATCCGTCACCAGCGCTGGGGCCTTCACGACAAACCGGAAATCATCGTCCACCTGGGCAGCATAGGCGGCGTATTGCGCTGCCGTCAGTGGGCGGTAGAAAGCGCGGTCCAGGCTGACGGCGCGGAACAGGGGATGCCGGGCATAGGCCGCCAGACCGTGCCGGGACAGTGCCGTTTCGGCGTACACATCGTCCCAGACCAGACCGGCCCACCCCGGGTAATTCCAGGACGACGTGCCCACGCGCGCCCTGGCGGGAAGGTTGGCGGAGAGCATCCGATGCGCCTCCCTGGCCTCGGCGGCACCGACCTGCCCACCGGGTGTTGACCGTGCCGGACGACTGGCGGGCGTGGCCGCGCGCGCCGGTTTGGCTTTTGGCCTTGGTTCAGGCGCATCGTCTGCCGGGAAGAGTGCGTCTTGCATCGCCAGCCAGTCTAACGTTGCTGTCGGCGACGGGCAGGGGCTGGCACAATGATCTGCCCATGCCAGAGGATTTCCGATGTACCTTCCTCCCCAGTTCAAGGCCAAAGACGACCAGCATGCGCGCGACCTGATCCGCGCCCATCCCTTTGCCTCGCTGATGTCCACCGATGACGCCGGGCAGCCTTTCGTCACGCCGCTGCCTCTGCATTTGCTGGAGGAGAGTGGCCAGACGCTGCTCCTCGGCCACTGCGCCAGGCCCAACCCGCACTGGCGCTACCTGCAGGCGCGCCCCCAGGCGGTGGTGACGTTCATGGGACCGCATGCCTACATGACACCCCGGGTCTATCCGGACCTGGCCCGGGTGCCGACCTGGAACTATGTGCTGGTGCATTGCAGCGTCGAAGCCAGGCTCATTGAGCACTTCGATGACAAGGACCGCCTGCTCAAGCACCTGATCCATGACCACGACCCGGCCTATGCCGCTCAGTGGCGCGCCTTGCCGGAGGACTACCAGCACAAGATGATGAGCGGCATCGTCGCCTTCGAGCTGAAAGTCGTCGAGCTGCAGTGCAAGATCAAGCTGAACCAGCACCGGCCGGAAAGCCATGTGGCCATGAAGTCGCACTACGCTGCCGGCAACGACCACGAACGCGAATTGGCACGGTGGATGGACCGGCTGGGTCTCACGACCGACACGGCTGCGAATACAGCGGGAGCCTGACATGCGCGCCGTCTTCAGCATTCTGGGCCTGGTGATCGTGCTGGCCATCATCGGCCTGCTCGTCAAAAAGCAGATGGCCCCCGCAGCGGTCAATCCTGCGGCCAGCGGCGCTTTCGTGACCACGCCGGGCGCCACGCCACCCATGCAAAGCCAGCAAACGCAGCAACAGGTGAAGCAGGCGGTGGAGGGCGCGATGCAGGCCCGGCCCATGCCGGACGAGAAGTAGACGATGCCCTGCACCGACGACGAAACCTTCATGCAGCAGGCGCTCGCGCAGGCGCGCGAGGCGGCTGCGGCGGGTGAAGTCCCCGTCGGCGCGGTGGTGGTGCACCAGGGCCGCGTGATTGCCACGGGTCGCAATGCACCAATCGATGGCCATGACCCGACGGCGCATGCCGAGGTGGTCGCCCTGCGCGCCGCCGCGCAGGTGCTCGGCAATTACCGGCTGGACGATTGCGAGCTGTTCGTCACGCTGGAGCCTTGCGCCATGTGCAGCGGCGCCATGCTGCATGCGCGCCTCCAGCGCGTGGTGTTCGGTGCAGCCGACCCCAAGACCGGTGCGGCAGGCTCCATCCTCAACCTGTTTGCCGATCCGCGCCTGAACCACCAGACCCGCTGGCAGGGCGGTGTGCTGGCCGGGGAATGCAGTGCCTTGCTTCAGGCGTTTTTCCGGCAGCGCCGTGCCAGCCAGCGGGCCGATGCCCAGCGGCAGCATCCCCTGCGCGACGACGCGCTGCGAACGCCGGACGAAGCCTTTGACAATCTGCCGGGCTACCCGTGGCAGCCGCACTACCTCAGCGACCTTCCTGCGCTGGACGGCTTGCGCCTGCATTACCTCGACGAGCGCCCGCAGCATGGGCCCGCCAGCGGCCTGACCTTTCTCTGCTTGCATGGCAACCCGGCCTGGAGCTACCTGTACCGCAAGATGATCCCCGCCATGCTGGCTGCCGGACACCGCGTGGTGGCACCCGACCTGATCGGTTTCGGCAAGAGCGACAAACCCAAGAAGGACAGCTTTCACCGCTTCAGCACCCACCGGCAGATTCTGCTCGAGTTCATCGAACGCCTGGATCTGCACCATGTGGTGCTGGTGGTGCAGGACTGGGGCGGCATTCTGGGCCTGACGCTGCCGATGGCCGCGCCACAGCGCTACCGCGGCCTGCTGGTGATGAACACCCTGCTGGCCACGGGCGACGCACCGCTGTCTGCTGGCTTTCTGGCATGGCGCGAGATGTGTGCGAAGAACCCCGACTTTGATGTGGCGCGCCTTTTTGCGCGCGGCAACCCCCACATGGGTGCAGACGAATGCGCGGCGTACAACGCGCCTTTCCCGGACCGTGGCCACCGCGCTGCGCTGCGTGCGTTTCCGGCACTGGTGCCGGAGGCTGAAGACGCCGATGGCGCCGCCGTGTCACGTGAGGCCCGGACCTTCTGGCAACAGCACTGGCGCCAGCCGGCGGTGATGGTGGTCGGCGCCCAGGACCCAGTGCTTGGCCTGCCGGTGATGCGTGGTCTTCGGGATGTGATCCACGGCTGCCCGGAACCCGTGGTCATTGCCGAGGCCGGCCACTTTGTGCAGGAGCACGGCGACCGGTTTGTGGCTGACGCGCTGGCACGGCTCGGTGCCATGGCAGCCTGAAGCGCTGTCAGGCCGTGGCAGCCACGCGGAACACCGGCAACTGCCAGCCCAGGAAAATCGCGCTCAGGCGCAGGCCCGCGACCACCACCAGGCCGATCCAGAAGGCACGCGGCTCGGGCACGCCCACCCGCTTGAGCAGCAGGTAGAGCACGATGCCTGCGATGGCTGCCGTGGCGTAGATATCCTGCTTGAGCAGCAGCGGCACCTGGCTGCTGCACACGTCGCGCATCACGCCGCCGGCCACGCCGGTCATGGTGCCCATGAGCACCACAATGAGCGGCGACAGCCTGGCCTTTTCCGCCAGCTGCGCGCCTGACAGCGCGAACAGTGCGAGCCCGATGGCATCGGCCACCAGCAGGGCCTGCGACGGGATGGGCAGCACCTGCAGTTGCACATACAGCACCGTCCCCAACGCGGCCAGACAGATCACCAGCAGGTAGGTGGGCTTTTCCATCCAGAAGATCGGGTGCCGGTTCATCAGCACATCCCGCAGGGTGCCGCCGCCGATGGCGGTGAGGGACGCCAGCACCAGAACGCCCAGCAGGTCCAGTTCGAGCCGGCCGGCGGCAAGCGCACCGCTGACCGAAAACACGGCCACGCCCAGAAGATCCATCAGATAAAGCAGCATGGCTGGGTTTATACAACGACACCTGCCACCCGCCGGTCAGGCAAGGCCTGGCCGAAACAGGTGGAGTCCATCGAACGCCAGAGCATGAAATGTGCAGTCACCCGGCGCGGCAATGCCCATGAAGTGTGTTAAAAAAGGACATTCAGGACACACCCGACTGTCGCACGCCGGAGGCGAACGCATGTGGTGTGTTCAGGGGCCTTTTCCAAACCGCTCACCCGCATTGGCAAGCAGCGTGCCTTGTTGATTTTCAAGGGCTCATTTCATGACCGACATCCTTCCTGACTTCCAACCCGAACCCGAGCTGCGGCTGACCCCGGCGCATCTGGCCATGCAGCAGCAGCTGATGGAACTGACGGGGGTGGCCCAGGTGGTGATCGGGCCCTCGGGCCAGCTGACGCTCAACAGCCGTGCCTACGACATGTTTGGCCTGCACCGGGATGCGCCCTCCCTCACGCTGGAGCAGCTGGAGCTGATCATCGACGAAGCAGACCGCGCGCGCTTCCGCCACGCCGGCGAGCAGGCGGGCGAGTCGCGCGGCTCGAGCGAGCTCGACTGCCGGCTGCTGCGCCCGGACGGCCGGAGCGTCCACCTGCATGCCCGTCGGTACGCCGAACGCGACGCGCGCGGCCGTGTGACGGCGCATGTGCTGCTGGCGCTGGACATCACCGAGCGAACACGTGTGGAGAGCGCACTGCTGGAGACGGCAGAGCGCTTTCGCGCCATGACGGCCCTGTCAACGGACGTGCACTGGGCCGCCGAGGCAGCGCCGCCCAGCCCGGTGGCGCCAGTGGCTGCCGCCGCGGATGTGCGGGCCACTGAAAAGCTGCCATCCGGGCCCAAGCAGAAGATGAGGGTGCTCTACGTCGAAGACAACATGTTCAACCTGATGCTGTTCGATGAAGTCATGCAGACGCGGGACGACGTGGAGTTGCGTATTGCGCAGGACGGTGCCAAGGGTTTTGACATCGCACAGAGCTGGCTTCCGCATGTGCTGGTGCTCGATGCCCATCTGCCGGATACCCATGGCATCGAGCTTCTCAAGAAGATTCGGCAGATCGAAGGCCTCAAATCGACACCCGTCTTCATGTGTTCCGGCGACAACCAGCCCGAGCACAAGCAGGCCGCCAGTGACGCCGGCTTCGATGGCTACTGGACCAAACCGGTGGACATCGACAAGGTGTTCGCGGACCTCGACGACGTGGCCAACCGCACCGTGTTTTCCTGAAACCAGCTGGGCCACCCGCCTGCACGCGCTTCGATCGCGCTGCTGCATGCAGCGGCGCCCGTTTACAACCGTCAACCCGTATCTCTCTGCCTTGCCATGCCATCTTCCGTGACGCGACACATCTACATCTACTCCCCATCGAGCGCCGTTCGTGACAAGGCGAAATTCAAAAGAGCCGTCAAGCGGCTCCAGGCACTGGGGCATGAGGTCGAGGTTGACGAGGCGGCCCTGGCCAGCCACCAGCGCTTTGCCGGCGATGACGCCACCCGGCTGGCGGCCATTCACCGTGCCGCCGCCAGCGGCGCCGATGTGGCATTGATCTCGCGCGGGGGCTACGGCCTGTCGCGCCTGCTGCCCCAGATCCGCTACAAGGCACTGGCGCGGGCCATTGAGCAGGGCACGCACTTCGTCGGGCTGAGCGATTTCACGGCCTTGCAGATGGCCCTGCTGGCCACCACGGGCAGCGTGACCTGGGCCGGTCCGGCGCTGGGCGAGGACTTTGGCGGCGAAGACGATCCCGACGACATCATGCAGGCCTGCTTCGAAGACCTGCTGAGCGGACAAGGGGAGGGCAGCGGCTGGCGCTTGCCCAAAAGCGCCGCGCCATCGGCTTCCACCGATGCATCCCGGCCGTCCGTTCCCGCCAATTTCCAGATCAGCAAGGCCACGCTCTGGGGCGGCAACCTGGCCATGCTGGCCTCGCTGGTGGGAACGCCCTACATGCCGCAGGTCAAGGGCGGCATCCTGTTCATTGAAGACATCAGCGAACACCCCTACCGGGTGGAGCGCATGCTCACGCAGTTGCTGCATGCTGGCATCCTGGCGCAGCAGAAGGCCGTGGTGTTTGGCCAGTTCACGCAGTACAAGCTGTTCCCGCACGACCGCGGCTTCAAGCTAGATTCCGTTGCGGCCTGGCTGAGGGGCCAGATCAAGGCACGCGTGCTCACCGGCTTGCCCTTCGGCCACGTGCCCACCAAGGTGCTGCTGCCGGTCGGCGCGAAGGTCACGCTGGCTGTGGAAGACCGGGACGCCTTTGTCCTGTGGGGCCACGAGCACTGACAGGCCCCTGTGGGGTGCCCGGTCGGGCGTCCCTGAGGCGGCGAAACAAGGAGTGGGGAAGGGTTCAGACCACGCGGGTGGTCGTCAGGGGGCTGGGGCGCGACGCGAGTCCGCGTGGCAGGATGCCGCTGAACTTGTCGCTGATGCCCTGCATCTTCTGGCGCGCCAGCGTTTCACCGTGAACGGTGGCAAGCACCGCCATCACGTCCCCCCGCGCATACCAGAGACCTTGCGCGTCCGACGCGTAGCGAACGCGGCGGACGATTTTCGGGAAGTGGCGCTCGCCGAAGTCACCGAGTTCATCGACCATCAGCTCGCGAATTTCCTCGAGGCGGTCATCCAGCGCAGCCGCCTGGCCCCCGGCGGTGCCGAGGATGGCCATGAAGCTGCTTTTGAGATTGGTCTTCAACCAGTGCATACGACTCACGACTTTCTGTCAACCATTTGCCAGGGGAAAAAAGTGTCACCTGCGGTCACAAACTCTTCTGTTAGATTAAGACCAGTTGGCCCGTCTGGCAACCCGATTAACGTTACTTGGTTAACGCAAAACAACAAATAAATCAACAAGTTAGTAACCAGATGTGAGGCTGTTTCTTGAAAATTGCAGCATCTAGGCCTTTGGTGCTGTGTTGATATTCACAGAGTCAACCCAAAGAATTCGTCGTTTTTATCGATTTCATTGTTTTATCCACTGCAGGCTTGAACACCACCATGTCGACTCCTACCCTCGCCTTCCCAGGGGCCTCCACCATTGCGTATCCGGCCCATTACATCGGCGGTCAGTGGATCGCGGCTCACTCGGCCGACACGCTGCCGGTGCACGACTCCAGCACCGGCTTGCTGATGGCTACCGTCCCCTCCGGCACGGCCGCGGAAGCTGAAGCTGCCATCATGGCCGCCCGCACGGCCTTCGACAGCTGGTCCAGCCTGCCTGTCGAGACGCGCGCCGCCTACCTCGACAAGATCGCCGCCGGCATCAAGGCCCGGACCGAGGACCTGGCTGTTGCCATTGCGCGCGAGGTTGGCATGCCCCTGAAGATGGCGCGCACCATCCAGGTCGGCGGCCCCGCCTGGCATTGGGGAAACTTTGCCAAGGTGGCACGGAATTTCGAGTGGCAGAAAAAGGTGGGCAATTCGCTCGTGGTGCGGGAAGCCATCGGGGTGGTGGGCTGCATCACGCCCTGGAACTTTCCGCTGAGCCAGATCACGCTGAAGATCGCCCCGGCCATGGCTGCCGGTTGCACGGTGGTGCTCAAACCCAGCGAGATCGCGCCGGTGAACGCCATGATCCTTGCCGAGATCATTCACGACGCGGGCTTGCCGCCCGGCGTGTTCAACCTCGTCAATGGTGTCGGGCCGGTGGTGGGGGAGGTGCTGGCCACGCATCCGGAGGTGGACATGGTGAGCTTCACCGGGTCCACGCGGGCGGGCAAACGCGTGGCCGAACTCGCCAGCCAGACCGTCAAGCGGGTGGCCCTGGAGCTGGGCGGCAAATCGGCCAGCGTGATTCTGGACGATGCCGACCTCGAGGCGGCCGTGAAGGGCACGGTATCGGCCTGCATGCTCAACAGCGGCCAGACCTGCTCGGCGCACACCCGCATGCTGGTGCCTGCCAGCCGTTACCAGGAAGTTCGCGCGCTGGCTCAGGCCGCTGTGTCCAAATTCACCCTGGGCCCCAGCCTGGACGAAACGAGCAGGCTCGGCCCGCTCGTCAGCGCCACCCAGCGCGACCGCGTGATGGCCTTCATCCGCACCGGCATCGCGGAAGGCGCCGACGTGATTGCCGGCGGCGACATCACGCCCACTTTTGATGCCGGCTACTTCGTCCAGCCGACCATTCTCGGCATCCGGCCGACCGATACCCTGGCGCAGGAGGAGATCTTCGGGCCTGTGCTGGTCGTCATTGCCTATGCAGACGAGGACGAGGCGGTGGCGATTGCCAACAGCACCATTTACGGGCTGGGCGGCGCGGTGTGGGCGGCGACCGACGAGCGCGCCATGGCTGTGGCACGCCGCCTGCGCACTGGCCAGGTGGACATCAACGGTGGGCCGTTTAATGGCCAGGCGCCTTTTGGTGGCTATAAACAGTCGGGCAACGGGCGGGAAAACGGGGTGTACGGTTTTGAGGAGTTTCTGGAGTTCAAGGCCATGCAGTTCAAGCCGAGCGCGAACTGAGACGGGGGAAGGCATGCCGTCTGTCGCCCGCGGGGCACCTTGCCGAGTGGCCCTTGTGTTGTAATTAATTCCGTGTTTTGGCTCCGTACTTCGCTCAATTCACCTTACCACCGCGTCAATTCGTCGATCTGTCTATTCCAATGGCCGAAGTTACTGTTGTTTTCGCTGACCTCACCGGCAGTACGGGCGTCTTTGAATCTCTGGGCAACGCCAAGGCGACTCAAGCCATCACGCGTCTGACGCAGTGGATCGGGAAGGTCTGCACGGCGTCCGGTGGCCAGGTCATCAAGTACCTGGGCGATGGCGTCCTGGTTGTTTTTACCAACAACCTGAGCGCCATCGAAGCCGCGTGCGAACTGCAGCGCGTCCACCGTGACCGTATCGCCACCTGGCCCGAGCCCCTGAAGATGCGGCTTCAGGTCGGCATGGCCCGTGGCGACGTGGTGGAGCAGGGCGGCGACTGTTTTGGCGATGCCGTCAATGTGGCATCCCGCCTCAGCGACCTCTGCGGGCCCGAACAGATTCTGGCTACCGATGTGGTGGCCCAGAGCATTCCACCCGACAGCCTGGTGAGGTTTCGCCGGCTGGGCCCCATGAACATCCGTGGCCGCCACGAGCCCTGCGTCGTGCACCAGATCGAGTGGCAGGCCGACGTGCAATCCGAGACCTTCACCGTTCCGGCCAGCCTGTCGATGCTGGCTGCAGCCCGCGTGAAGACAGACGCAGTCCCCGAATCCATTTCGCTGTCCTGGCTGAACGTCCAGACCGACTTCCCGGCGACCGAGCTGCCCATCTTCATTGGACGGGACGAAATGGGCCAGTTCGTGATCCAGGACCCGCGCGTTTCGCGCCGCCATGCCAAGCTGGATTGGCGGGGCGGGCAGTTCTATCTCGAGGATGTCAGCAGCTACGGAACCTGGGTGAAATTCACGGGCACCGCCGATGTGATCGCCTTGCGCAGGCAGGAGTGCGTGTTGCTGCTCGACGGAGAAATTGCGCTGGGCGCACCGTTTGAGGACTTCACTGTACCAACAGTTGCCTTCAAGCGATCTGGCGGCAGCATTGCGCCCCTTCCCGGCACCCAAACGACATCAACACGGCCTTTCTAGCGGTCCCCCGCGCCGGCCGCCTCCGCTCGCTTCTGGTTCTGGCACTTTCTCCTACACCCGTTGGCCGCTACAGCCCGTGGTGCGCGCCCCTCGTATCACGTAAATTATCTGGATGCTCCAGAGTGACACTCATCCAGCGCAAGTGACTGGCCAACGATGAAAATGAAAACCTATCTCGTCGAAGACAGCCCGACCATCCGCGACAACCTGATCAGCACACTCGAGGAGTTGGCGCCGATCGAGACGGTCGGCGTCTCAGCGACGGAAGAGGGCGGCACCGCATGGCTCACAGGCACAGGCAATCGCTGGGACCTGGCCATCGTCGACCTCTTTTTGCAAAGCGGCAGCGGTCTGCGGGTGCTGGAGGCCTGCAGGCACCGGCGCAGCTGCCAGAAGATGGTGGTGTTCAGCAACTATGCCACCCGCGAAATGCGGCAGCGCTGCGCTGAACTGGGTGTGGATGCGGTCTTCGACAAATCCACCGAAATCGATGACCTGCTGGCCTACTGCGTTTCACAGGGTGAACTCATGGGCCGCAGCCATCTCTCCATCGTCCCCAGCAAACCCCACTGAAGCACAGGCACCGGTTTCGGCGCTGGTTTGTAACCGTGTGGCCGGATCAGGACGTCTGGCGCTGGTATTCCCTGCGCTTCATCGCCAGATACGTTTCCCGGTCCATCTCGTGCAGCTGGCGCGGGTAGGACTCCGTGGCGTCAAACCAGTACTGCAGGCGCGCATCCAACTGCTGCGAAGCCGGCCGACTGAGCGCCGCCAGGTAGGCCTCAATGGCCAGGTAGTAGCGCATGGTGTTGCGCTCGGCCGTCCCCCGCAAACCACCCACCAGCGCAGTTTTCTCGCCCTGCTGCACCTGGGAGAACCCGACCTTGGCGCTGCCCAGCGTCGCCAGATAGGCCTGCATGGCCAGCTTGCTTGCCACGCCGTAGGTGGAGGCATAACGCAGGTGCAGGAAAGTCTTGCCGCCCGGCAAGGCCGCAGCCTGCAGGTCGATCAGGTAGTTGCTGGTGCCCAGCGGGCCTTTCTCGGCATGCAGGTGGGCGCCGAGGTAGCCGGGGCTGCTGGCCACCAGTTCGTAGGCCAGTTCCAGTGCAAAGGTGTCGGCGATGTGCTGCTCGTCCTTCTTGCCGATGTGCAGGCTCAGCACGCTCGGGCTGCTGTCGGCACCCGCCCGGCACAGCTTGGTGTTGATGTGGAGAATCATGATGTCGCACCAGGTCCGGGGGCTTCTGAGCGTGCTGCTCACGGTGGCAAATGGGGCGTCGAGCAGTGCATAGACGTCCCCGCTCACCGTACTGGCCGATTGCGAGGATTCCAGGGTGAGCGGGCGGCCGTAGGGACTGCTGGCCAGCCGGCCCTGCATGGCGGTGTATTTTTCAACCAGCGCCGCTGCGCGGCCATCGCTGCCTGCTGCAGACGGCGATGGCGCCTGTGCGTGTACCGCGGCGGCGAACAGAAATCCGCACATCAGGACCGCGCTGGTCCGAAAGAAACCTGTTTGTGAAAAACGCAGCGATGTCCAGCATGTAGTCATAGCCGCCAGTCTGCCACTTCGGCGAGGCGGTTGCGGCCAAAAGCTCCGTCGTCCTACAGAAGTGCACTGTCTAGCTGTAATTTCCCAAGAGGTTGTTCACCCGAGGTGAAGGAAGATGGACGGCGCCGGCGGCTGCCTGCTACTTCACCAGCAGGACAGGGATGTCGCTTTCCGTCACCACGCGCTGAGCCACGCTGCCCATCAGGGCCCGGCCGAGCAGGCCATGACCGTGGGTTCCCATCACGATCAGATGCGCCTTCTTGCGCCTCGCCATCCGAATGATCTCGCTCACCGGCAAACCCACCACCCATGAGATGTTGTGCGGAACAGCGTGATGCTTGAGGAACTTGCGGATCGGCATGAGCACTTTCTCTGCCTCATCCTTCTGGTACGCGCGCACGGTGGCGGCGCCCAGCATGGTCTTGACACGTGGAACGACCGGTGGCTGCACATGCAGCACGAACAATTCGTCGTCCGGTCCGGCGAAGCTCTCGTGTGTGGCCAGAAAAGCGAGGGCCTTCTTGGTGAATTTGCTGCCGTCAGCGGCCAGAACAATTCTCATCATGTGTCTCCGGCCATCGTCTCAGCGCAACACCAGCACCGGGGTGCTGCTGTGGGTCAGTACATGCTGGGTTTCGCTGCCCAGCAGCACGCGCTTGATGCCCTTGCGGCCGTGGGACGCCATCACGACCAGATCGCATTTGTTCTTCCTGACAGCCGAGATGATGGATTCGGCCACGAGGTCGGACTTGGTGACGATGCCCTTGGCCTTGACGCCGGCAGCACTGGCGGCGTCCTGCACGCTGTCCACCACGCCTTGCCCTTTGTCGGCCCACTGCTTTTCAGTGCGTGCAATTTCCTGCATCGACATGGTCATTCCGCCCTCGAAATAGCTCAGCGGATAACGCGGGCTGACATAAAGAGCCACCAGGTCCGCACCCACGGCAGCCGCCAGCTCGATGGCACTGCGGACTGCTTTGCGCGACAGGGCTGAGCCGTCCGTTGCCACAAGTATGCGTTGGTACATGGTTTGTTCTCCTGAGGGGTGATGAGGCATCCAGCTTAGGACGGAGCCCTGGTGGACACCTTGACACAAGTCAATGCCGGGTGCCGGGCAGGTCGCTTGGGGAATGCCATGGCCCGAATCGGCCGAAGGCGTACGGCACGGCCGCAAAACCACTCAAAAACAAGGCCGCCTGATACACTGACTCGTGCCGTTTTTCCCTCACCACAGCTCTGGCGTTACTGTGCCGGGCAGCGAGCCCGGCCAAGCTGCAGCGCTCCTCGCTGGTGTGCTGGACTCAGCCATGGACGCCATCATCACGGTGGATGAATCGCACCACATCGTTCTTTACAACCGGGCTGCCGAGCAGATTTTTGCCTGGCCACGCGATGCCGTTCTGGGACAGCCCCTGGAGAAACTGATACCGACCCGGTTCCGCAACGGGCATGGTGCCCACATGCAGCGCTTCGGGCAAACCGGCGTGACATCGCGGCGGATGGGCGCCCGCAACGTGGTGCACGGGCTGCGGGCCGACGGCACCGAATTCCCGCTCGACGCATCGATCTCCCAGCTGGACACACCGGGACGCAAGCTGTTCACCGTGATCCTTCGGGATGCCACCGAACGGGTGAAGGCACAACGGGACCGCAGCGCGTTTGCCGTGGCCGCGCTGACCATCCGGGAGGAAGAAAAAGCCCGGGTCGCGCGCGAACTGCACGACGAGCTGGCGCAGTCGCTGGCCGCGCTGAAAATGGATGTGATCTGGGTGCGCGATCACGCGGTGGCGACGCCGCAGGGGGTGCAACACAAACTGACGGAGATGCTGTCCATGCTGGACCAGGCGGTGGCCGCGACCCGCCGCATTGCGGCCGACCTGCGCCCTCTGGTGCTGGACGATCTGGGCCTGGCTGAGGCGCTGGAATGGCTGGTCAGCAACTTCATGCAACGCCACGACATCCCCTGCCGGCTGTCGGTGCCTGAGGGTATCGACCTGCAGGAACCGTATGCCACCGCGGTGTTCCGGATCATCCAGGAGTCCCTCACGAATGTGGCCAAGCACGCCGAGGCCACCCAGGTCATGGTGAACCTGTACCGCCTGCCCGATGCAATTGCCTTGTCGGTCGAGGACAATGGAAAAGGATTCGTGGCCAGTCAGCCCCGCAAAGGCCACTCGCTGGGCCTGCTGGGCGTGCGTGAGCGGGCCCGGTTGCTGGGCGGCCACGCCACCATCACCAGCACGCCGGGCGAGGGGACCCGTCTGGAGGTGCATATTCCCACCACACCCACAGGTCCGGCAGCAGCGGCCTGGCAGCAGGAGAGGCCATGATCAGGATCGTGATTGCTGACGACCACGCGATCGTGCGGGAAGGCCTCAAGCGCATCGTCGCGTCTGCAAAGGACATGACCGTCGCCGGTGAAGCCGCCAACGGCGCGCAAGTCATGCAGCGAACGCAGGAGCTGGACTTCGACGTCCTGGTGCTGGACCTTTCCATGCCCGGCCGCAGCGGCATGGAGCTGATACGCCTTGTCCGGAACGAAAAGCCCAGGCTGCGCATTCTGGTTCTGAGCATGCACCAGGAACTGCAGTACGCCATTCGGGCGATCAAGGCCGGCGCCAACGGCTACCTCACCAAGGAAAGCGCTCCCGACCAGCTGGTGGAGGCTTTGCGCAAAGTGGCCTCGGGCGGCGCCTACATCACGGCAGAGGTCGCGGAGCAGCTCGCGCTGGGCGCCATGCCGGGCTCCACTGCCGTGCCGCATGAAGCCCTGTCGGACCGGGAGTTCCAGGTGTTCCGGATGATTGCAGCCGGCCTCTCGGTCACCGACATTGCCGGCACCCTGAACCTGTCGACCAAGACCATCAGTACCCACAAGGCCAACCTGATGCAGAAAATGGATTTTCACAACCAGAGCGATCTGATCCGCTATGCCTTGAAACACGGGCTGGCGGACGACCTGCAGGCCTGAAATTCCGGCCCACCGGCCGGAAGGATTGCTCGGAAAATTCCTAGTCCACCTCAGGCAATCACCCCTGCTGTACCGGACTTCCCCTAGGCGGATGTTCAGACCCCGCTGATGGCGCGCCGCCGCGCCGCGAGCGACAGTGTGAACATGGCCCCTTGCACCCCCAGCACGCTTACCGCCAAAGTTTTCCTGGCCGAGGATTCGCTTCCCGTCCGCTCGCGCGTGGCGGCCCTGCTGACGTCGTACGGCATGACGATTGCCGGCGAGGCAGCGACACCGCAGGCATCGATAGCGGGCATTCTTGCCACCCACCCGGATGTGGTGGTGCTGGACGCCCAGCTCGAAGGGGGCAGCGGGCTGCAGGTCCTCCACGCCGTGCGCGGAGCCGCACCGGGCATCGCTTTCATCGTGTTCAGCAACAACGTGGAGCCGGCCTACCGCAAGCGCTACCTCGAAGGAGGCGCCGAGGATTTTCTGGACAAGAGCATCGAGTTTGACCGCCTGGCACCTGTGGTGGCCAAGGCGTCGCTTCATCGGGTCAGCTGACCTTTCAACATGGCAATCTGGAGGAATCCATCATGTCCACTTCCACACTCGCGCATCGCTCCCAGCCCATTTCCATCACGGTGCTGTCGGGCTCAAGCACGTTCCGGCCCGTGGCCTCGCTCATGACGACGGCCTGCTCGGCATGCCACCTGCGCGACATCTGCCTGCCCGGTGACATGGCGGGCGTCGAGCTGCAGCGGCTGGACGAGATCAAATTCCGGCAGCGCCGCGTCAAGATGGGACAGACCCTCTACAGGGAAGGTGACCCGTTCGAGTTCATTTACGCCGTGCGCATTGGCACCTTCAAGTCCAGCCTGATGCTGTCGGATGGCCGGGAACAGGTCAGTGGCTTCTACATGGCCGGTGAACTGATGGGGCTGGACGGGGTGGCGCAGGGCACGCATGCCAGCAGTGCCACGGCGCTCGAGGACACCGAGGTATGCGCTATTCCCTACCAGCATCTCACTGAGATGGCGGCGGGCAACCCGGGCATGCAGCATGCCGTGAGCCGCCTGATGAGCCGGGAGATCGTGCGGGAACACGGCCTGATGCTGCTGCTGGGCAGCATGAACGCCGAAGAGCGGCTGGCAGCCTTCCTTCTGAACCTGTCGCAGCGCCTGAAGGCCAGGGGCTACTCGGCCAGCGAATTCAACCTGCGGATGTCGCGCGCCGAAATCGGCAGCTATCTGGGCATGAAGCTGGAAACGGTGAGCCGGACGTTCTCCGCCCTCCACCAGCAGCGCCTGCTCGACGTTGACAAGCGCCACATCCGCATCCTCGACCTTGAGGGCCTGACACGCACCTTCGGCGTGCGTGTGCACTGAGCCCTCCCCTGAGCCGGCCCCTCAGGCCGCCTGCCAGGCCCGCGCTCCGGGCCTCAGTGCCACTGGCGGTGCAGATCCACCCGCTCGCGCACTTCCTGGCAAGAGGTGCACAAGGCGGCGGCCGGAAGTGCCCTGAGCCGCCTCAGGTCGATGGGTTCGCCGCAGGCCAGGCACTGGCCGTAACTCCCGTCCGCCAGCCTGGCGCGTGCGGCCAGAACCTCCTCCAGCGCGTGGGCGGCAGACTCGGCTTCTGCTTCATTGACAGTTTCGGTGGCGTCGTCAGAAGCCATGGCCTTGAAGTCGGTGATGCCATGGTCGCCCTCGTAACGGCGCAGTTCCATGGCGAGGTCGGCACGCTGCAGCACACGCAGCAATTCGGCTTCGCATTCGGTCAGACGCCCGGTGAAATAGGGCAGCAGAGTGCTGTCATAGGTATCCATCATCTGTCTCCTGGATCGATGAAAAACCATTGTGGGCCGGCGCCTTTTACTTGTTTTTGATCTGGAGCAACAAGACGCCACGGCTGAAGGCATGGAGAATTTTCAGGGGCAGCATGGGGGCGTCACCCCGTCTTTTGGCATGGCTTGAACGGGCGGGCACGGCACTGTTCCATAGGAGCAGAACACGCAGCAATCACCCGGCCGGGGCTTCAACAGCATGCCGCACTGGGTACATTCATAAAACCACTGGCATGCATCTTCAGGCATCTGCTCGGCTTTCTGATGGCCGCAGCCTGGGCACGTCAGGGTCGAGTTCAGCGTCACCGCCGTCATGGCGTCTTGCTGACGACTGTGGACGGGTAGCCGGCATCCCTTGTGGCGCGTGTCAGGGCAGCCACGTTCGTCTGGGTGTCGTCAAAGACCACGGTAGCTTGCCGCTTCTCATCACTGACGGTGGCCCTGGAGACACCCACAGTCTTTGTCAGGGCCAGCTTGACGGTGATGGGGCACGCTGAGCACGTCATCCCGGGCACCGACAGCGTGACGGTTCTGGGTGCGGCCCAGGCGGGACTGAGCAGGGTGGGCAGCAGAATGACGAGGCATGAGAATGGTTTCATGGTGAGTTCCTTCCAGAGTTCAATAAATCCAATAGAGCCAGGCAAGCACAGAGGGGTAGAGCAGTGCCAGCAAGGTCAAGCCACCCACCAGCCAGAAAGCGATCCGGTAGAGGTTTCTCACCCGTGGTATCGCGCAGACTTCACCGGTGGTGCACGCCCTGGCCGGTCGGTAGATTTGCTGGCCAGCCTGGAACAAGGCCACCAGCGCAACAGCGATGAAAAACGGCCGGTAGGGCTCCAGGAGCGTCAGGTTTCCGATCCAGGCGCCACTGAAACCCAGCACCATCAGGATCAGGGGGCCGAGACAGCATGCGGATGCCAGCAAAGCAGCAAGCCCACCGGCCAGCAAGGCGGTCGGCTTTGTGCCGGGGGGTGCCGGCAAGGAATGGGTGGCGCGGTGGTGTTCCATGGCGTAACATTAACCCTGTACTTAAGTACGGAGTCAAGCGCATGGCACCTGTGACGAACCACCTGACGATTGGCGAATTCGCCGCCTCGGCGGGCGTCAATATCGAAACGATCCGCTTCTATCAGCGCAAGGGTTTGCTGGTGGAGCCGGAACGGCCCTATGGCAGCATCCGCCGCTACGGGGAGTCGGAGGTCGGTCGGGTGAAGTTTGTCAAGTCCGCCCAGCGCCTGGGATTCAGCCTGGACGAGATTGCGGAGCTTCTGACGCTCGAGGACGGAACCCATTGCCAGGAAGCCCAGGGATTGGCCGAGCAGAAATTGGCGAATGTCAGAGAAAAGCTGGATGACTTGAACCGCATCGAATCTGCGCTGCAGGCTCTGGTTGAAAGCTGCCGCACGCGGCGCGGCACCATTTGCTGCCCCCTCATCTCGGCTATTCATGGTGCGACGTGACCGTGCTGGCAGCATGAGGCGAGGCCATGGCGCAGCGCCAACCTGCATGCCGGGTAGGAAATCACTCCAAACTGGGGTAGATTCGGCACCATCAATGACGGGTTACAAAATGTAAATGGAGCGGCAGCTTCGCATCCATTCACCACCTCAACATCGGCAAACCAGTGTGAAACAAAAGATCCCATGAGACTTGGCAACCTGGTTTCCTACCCCAGCGGGTTGCGGGCGCGCATGGGCTGGCTGGTGGTCATTTCGCTGCTACCGGTTTTCTGCTTTGCCATCTACACGTCCATCCAGAATCAGCGCGAGCGGCTGGAGCGTACCGACGACGAGCTTTTGTCCATCGGGCGCCATGCAGCGCTTGCCGGGGAGCGCCGCATTGAAGGGACCCGCCAACTGCTCAATGCCGTTGCCAGCCGGCCCAGCCTGAAAAACCGGGACCTGGGCGAGCTCTGCTCGGTTTTCCTGGCCAACATCCGTAATTCGTCCTACTACAACAACGTGGGGCTTCTCGATGGAGGAGGGAATCTCCAGTGCAGCGCCGTACCAGGGGGCACCGCCTCCAACTTTGCCGATAGAACCTATTTCAAGGAGGCGCTGGCCACCAAATCGTTCGTGATTGGCGAGTACCAGGTCGGCCGGATCACCCGATTGCCGTCCCTGAATTTCGGCATGCCGGTTTACGACGACGCAGGCGCCCTGAAGGGCGTGGCATTTGCGGCCCTGGATGTTGCGAAATTGGGCTTTGGAACCAGAATACCGCTGCCGCCCGGCGTTGAACTGACGATCACCGACAGGAATGGCGTCATCATCGGCACCGACGTGTCCCAGGGCAACCGCATCGGCGAGCAGGTCCGCGATCAGGCCCTGCTCATCGCCATGCGGAAGGTGCCCGATGAGGCGGTCGAAGGCGTGGACCCCCGGGGCATTGAAAAGATTTATGCAGTCACCATTGTGGGGGACGCAGGTCCGGCCAGGGGCCTCTATGTGGTGACAAGCGTCGCCAAGAGCGCCGTGACCGCGCCGCTGCAGAAAGAGCTCGCCTGGACGCTGCTGATGATTTCTGCGCTGGCGCTGACGGGTGTTGCCATTGCGCGATGGATAGGCACCCGGGCCATTCTCGATCCGACACGGAAACTGCTCCAGAAAGTCAATGAACTGGCGGGTGTGGACGTGTCCAGCACCGAGAACGTCAACGCCAGGCCCACCAACGAAATCGTCGCCCTCTCAGGTGCTTTCGAGCGCATGACCAACGTGCTCAAGGCCAATGAAGATGAGCGCAGCCAGAACGAAGTGGTGTTGCGTGCCGCGCAGGGCAGGCTGCTGGATGCCCAGCGCATCGGCAACATCGGCAACTGGGAATATAACGCCCAGGCTGATGAGGTCTGGTGGTCGGATCAGACCTATGTGATCTACGGGCTCGACAAGACATCGGGCCCTCGTCACTATGACGACATACTTTCCAGGGTCCATCCGGACGACAGGCGCAACTTTGAACTCGCCCAGAAACTGCTCTGGGAGGGGGGCAGGCTGGACCTGGAACACCGGATCGTGCTCGGGAACGGACAGATTCGCTGGGTCCACGGCCTGGGGGAGGCCTCTTTTGACCGGAACGGGGTACTGCTCACCCTGTCAGGCACCGTACAGGACATCACCGACAACAAGCGCGCTGACGATGTCCGGCGCCAGAGCGAGTCCCTGATCAGCGGTGTGTTTCAACATGCGGCAGCGGGCATCTGTCTGGTGGAGCTGGATGGCCGATTCATCCGGACCAATCAGTGTTTCGAGCAAATTGTCGGCCGAACGCCCCAGGAATTGCAGTCGCTGACCTGCGTCGAGGCCACGCACCCGGACGACCGGGTCTTTGAGGAAGACCTCATCAAGGGCTTGATCGACAACGAAGTGTCGTCATCCACTTGGGAAAAGCGCTATGTGCATCCGGACGGTACTGTGGTCTGGGCCAGCCTCAGCCTTTCCCTGCTCAGGGACGCCGTCGGTCAACCCCTGCATTTCATCGGCGTCGTGCTGGACATCACCGAGCGCCGGCGAAATGAGGCCACGCTGGAGCTGGAGGCGGACGTGCTGCAGGGCGTTTCCCTGGGCCACCCTCTGCAGGAGTCGCTCAAGAAAATTGCAATCGGGGTCGAGCTACTGATTCCCGGTGCATTGGGAGCCATCCATCTCGTGAGTGATGACGGCAGCCACTTGCGGCCCGGTGCGGCGCCCAACCTGCCGCCGGCGTACCTCCAGGCCATGGAGGGCCTGTGGACAGGGCCAGCTGCCGGTTCATCTGGAACAGCCGCCTTCCTGAAGGAGGTGGTCATCGTGGCGGACATTGCCAGCAGCCCGCTGTGGGAAGCGCACAGGCATCTTGCCGCCATGCATGGCCTGAAAGCCTGCTGGTCCGTGCCGGTGAAGGATGGGGCAGGCAAGGTCATTGCGACATTCGCCGTGCATCACCGTGTCAGCAGGTCGCCTGCGGAGTCCGAGCTGGTGCTCATCAACCGCCTGCGCTACGTGATTGGCATCGCGGTGGACCAGAACCAGAAAGAACAGGCCATCCGTGAGAGCGAGGAGAGATTCCGGAACACCTTCATGGGCGCGGCCACCGGCATGGCCATCTGCACCGTCGATGGGCACTTTGTCCAGGCCAACGCAGCCTATTGCAGGATGGTGGGCTATACCGAGGAAGAACTGCAGCAACTGACGGTGCGTGAATTGACGCACCCTGATGACTGGTCCAAAACCCAGACTCGCCATGCCATGGTCCTGGAGGATCACGCATCGGGCGCCGCCATGGAAAAACGCTATGTCGCCAGAAGCGGCGCCACCGTCTGGGTCCGCATCAGCATTTCGGTGATGAGCTATGCGGACGGTCAGCCCCAGTGCATTGTGGGCGTTGCAGAAGACATCACCCAGCAGAGGCAAGCCAAGGAAGACCTGCAGAAAATCCAGGGCCTGCTCAAGATGGCCTCCCGGGTCAGCCGGCTGGGCGCCTGGCAGGTCACCGTGCCGGACCATGCGTTGACCTGGTCGGATGAGGTGGCCATGATCTACGAGCTGCCCCCCGGGTCTGCCACGCCGACGGTCGAGGAGAGCATCCAGTACTACAGCCCGGAGTCGGTACCCGTCATCTCCAGCGCAGTCGAAGCATGCATACAGAATGCCAGGCCTTTTGACGTCGAGCTTCAGCTGATCACCGCACGCGGCAATCGCCGGGTTGTCCGTGCCGTCGGTGAAGCGGTTCAGGATGCCTCCGGGCAGGTCATCAGGGTGGAGGGTGCGATCCAGGATGTGACTGCGCGACGCGCCGAGCAGACGCAATTGCAGCTGCTGCAGACGGCCGTTTCGAGGCTCAACGATATTGTGCTGATCACGGAGGCCGAGCCCTTTGACGAGCCGGGGCCGCGCATCGTCTTTGTGAACGACGCCTTCGAGAAACGGACTGGTTACAAGCCGGAAGAGGTCATCGGTAAGTCGCCGCGCATTTTGCAGGGTCCGAAAACCCAGCAATCCGAGTTGCGAAAAATTGGCGAAGCCCTGAGAAAGTGGCAACCCATCCGGTCGGAGTTGATCAACTACACCAAGGATGGCGAGCTGTTCTGGATTGAGCTCGACATTGTGCCGATCGCCGATGCGTCGGGCTGGTACACCCACTGGGTTGCCGTCGAACGGGACATCACGGCGCGAAAGCAGTCCGAGCAGGAGATCATGACGCTCTATGCCGAGCTGGACCACAGAGTGCAGCAGCGAACTGCCGAGCTTCAGGTGGTGAACCAGGAACTGGAGGCTTTTTCCTACTCGGTGTCGCACGATTTGCGGGCGCCCTTGAACACGATGGCCGGATTCGGCCATCTGCTGGAAAGGATGGACGGCGCCAACATCAGTCCCAAGGGCAGGCACTATCTCTCGCGCATCCAGGCGGCGGCCACGCAGATGGGCGAACTGATCGAGGGGCTGCTGGCGTTGGCGCAACTGTCCCGAGAAAAACTCAGGTACGAACAGGTCAATCTCAGCCAGCTCGCGCGCCGCGTGGAAGCCGGGTGCCGCGAGCGGGAGCCGGCTCGACAGGTGGAAGTCCTGATCCAGGACGACCTCGTCGCCTGGGGCGACCCGCGGCTGCTGCTGGCGGCCCTGCAGAACCTGATTGGAAATGCCTGGAAGTTCACTGCGCGAACGGAGTCCGCGCATATCGGGTTCTTCCGCGAACAGGGTCTGGATGGGACTGTCTGCTTTGTGGTCCGCGACAACGGTGCAGGCTTCGACATGGCTTTTGCCGACAAGCTGTTCGGTACTTTTCAACGCCTGCATGGGCCGACCGAGTTTTCCGGAACCGGGGTTGGACTCACCATCGTCAAGCGTGTGGTCGAAAAGCATGGCGGCCGTGTCTGGGCCACCAGCAAAGTCGGTGAAGGTGCAACTTTCACGTTCACATTGGGTCCTACCCAGGACATGCACTATCCGGCTAATTAAAAGCCATTACCCAGTGGTTTGACGGGTACTGCCAATGCATCACATGAACAGGATCCGGGTGCCAGGACTGCAATCCATGGGCCTGTTGTCCTACCTGAAACAGACAGTGTCTCGTGAGAGCATTGCCCTACGAATTCTCACCGGTGGCCCAGGAGTGGCTCTATGAAACCAGCGCCTGTTCCGTCCAATGATGATGAGCGCCTCGCGGCCCTTTACCGGTACGACATTCTCGACACCGAGGCCGAAACAGAATTTGACGATTTCACCCGGCTTGCCGCCCAGATCTGCGGTGTACCCATGGCGCTCATCACGCTGGTGGACAAAGACCGCCAGTGGTTCAAGAGCCGCGTCGGATTTGAAGCGAAAGAGGGCGCTCGTGATGTTTCGTTTTGCGGGCACGCGATCATGGGGACGGAAGTGTTCGAGGTACCGGATGCGACCCATGACGAACGCTTTTTTGACAACCCGGCCGTCACGGGCAATCCGAACATCCGTTTTTATGCCGGCGCGCCGCTCGTGACCAGCACTGGCAGCGCCATCGGCACCTTGTGTGTGTTTGATGCGCAGCCCAAAACGCTGACGCGCGAGCAGATCGAGGCCCTCGAGGCCCTGGGCCGCCAGGTCATCCGGCAGATGGACCTCAGGTTGCTGGTGCGCCGCGAGAAAGAATTGAACCGCGAGTTGGCCAGGCAGCGGAATTTCCAGAAGCTCTTGTTCGACAGCGCCATGGCAGGCGTCGCCTCGACCACGCCTGCCGGTCTGATCACCAGTGTGAATCCGGCCTTTGAGCGGCTGGTCCGCTACGCCGCGGCGGAGTTGGTGCAGCAGCGAAACATACGCCTTTTCCATGTCGATGAGGAGTTGCGGGCGCGCGCCAAGAAGCTGGCCGTCCAGCTGGGGCGGGCTGTCGAGCCTGAAGACAGCATCTGCCTGACTGCAGCGATGGGTGTTCCCGAAATGCGCGAGTGGACCTATCGGCGCAAGGATGGCTCCAGTGTTTCCGTATTGGTATCGACATCCCCGCTGCATGACCTGGACGGCGTGCTGACCGGTTTTGTGGTCATGGCCTGGGATATCACCGAACGCAAGAAGGTGCGCGAAAAGATCGTGAACCTCAACGCCGACCTGGAACGCCGCGTCAATCGGCGCACAGCCGAGCTGGAAAGAAAAGCAGAGGACCTGCAACTGCTGTCCTACTCGCTGGCACATGACCTGCGGCAACCGCTGATCGCCATCAGCGGCTACGGCCACCGCCTGAAGAATGAGGTCGCGAGCGAGCAGGGGCAACGCTATCTCCAGCGCATCGCTGCCGGGGTCGACCAGGTGAACGTCCGCGCCGACGCCTTGCTCTATTTCGCCAACCTGTCTCGCCGCCGGCTGCAACGTGTCCCGGTTGACCTCGGGCAGCTTGCCAGCCGCCAGTTGGCCCGCCTGCAGCGCGAGCAACCAGCCCGCCAGCTGTTGGCGCCTGTGCAGCCCCACTTGACGGTACAGGCCGATCTTGAGCTGGTGACCGAGGCCATCGGCGAACTGATCTTCAATGCCTGGAAATTCACCGCCGGCCGGGATCAAAGCGTCATCGAAGTCGGTAGCGACATGGGCGAACAGGGTGACACCATCTACTTTGTCAGGGACAACGGTGCCGGCTTCAACATGGCCTATGTGAACACCCTGTTCGAGCCCTTCCAGCAGATCGAAACCACGCCGGGGACGGCAGGGCATGGAATCGGTCTCGCCAAAGTCAAGCGCATCATCGACAGGCACGGTGGCCGCTTGTGGGCCGAGAGCCGGCTGAACGAAGGGTCTGCGTTCTATTTCACGTTGCCGGAGAAGTGAATGCGGAACGCCATGCAGCACGATAGTGTGGGCCTTCAGTGGAGCGTCACAGACTCGAGGTAAAAGGGGTCGTCTCAGAAAACGGAGAATAAAGCACGTTAAGCCGATTGCAGAGGTCGCAACGGCCTGAACTTGCCCGCGCCGATCTTGGCGCTGCTGCGCCAGAGGTAATCGCCGGTCAGATTGATGTGTTCCCAGCCCAACGGCGACAGGTACTGCAATAGCGTTTCATCGACGGCATGGCCGTTGCTACGCAACGCATGCGCTGCGCGCTCCAGGTAGACCGTGTTCCACAGCACGACAGCCGCCGTCACCAGATTGAGGCCGCTGGCCCGGTAGCGCTGCTGCTCAAAGCTGCTGTCGCGGATTTCGCCCAGCCGGTTGAAGAACACGGCGCGGGCCAGTGCATTGCGTGCTTCGCCTTTATTCAGCCCGGCATGGACGCGGCGGCGCAGCTCAACGCTTTGCAACCAGCCCAGGATGAACAACGTCCGCTCGATGCGCCCCAGCTCACGCAGGGCGACAGCCAGGCCGTTTTGGCGCGGATAGCTGCCGAGTTTCCTAAGCATCAGCGAGGCCGTCACCGTGCCTTGCTTGATCGAGGTGGCCAGGCGCAGAATTTCGTCCCAATGGGCGCGGACGTGCTTGATGTTGAGAGTGCCGCCGATCATCGGTTTCAGCGCGTCATAGGCGGCTTCGCCTTTCGGGGTGTAGAGCTTGGTGTCGCCCAGGTCTCGGATGCGCGGTGCGAAGCGGAAGCCCAGCAGGTGCATCAAGGCAAAGACGTGATCGGTGAAGCCCGCCGTGTCCGTGTAATGTTCCTCGATGCGCAGGTCGGACTCGTGGTACAGCAGGCCGTCAAGCACGTAGGTGGAATCGCGCACGCCGACATCCGTTTAGACATGCAAGTGAAGGTCGATAACTATCGCTTGGACTTCGTTGCCAACCGGACTTTCATCATTGAGATCGACGGTGCCGCTTGGCATTCATCTCCCGAGGCGGTGGAGCGCGACAGAGTGCGCGATGCAGCTATGGTGGCGAAGGGCTATAAGGTGCTGCGCATACCCGCTAAGGTGGTACTAAATACGCCCAAGGAGGCGGTGAGGCGTGTAGACGTGTACCTGGGGCGAATCCAGCCAGAACCTGCTGTATCAAATATTAGGAAGTCGTTGAACGAGCTACTCAAGCATCAGCAAGCGCTTTCAACAGATCCAGTGATGAACCCAGCGGCCAAGAATGTTTTGTTTGTGGAGAAGGATGGCGCGAAGCTGGATGCAGAGGTGGATGCACGGACCATGCCCCACGGCTGCATGGAATCCAAGTTCCATACCTAGGCAATTTTCTGACTTACGCTATGCGCCAAACCCAGGAAGATCGAGATCAGTGGAGCTTGATGCCGCTCCTTTCTACAGATGAAGTGCACCTGTGTCGCCATGCTGGTGTCTGAAATAGTTAACTTAACAAGGCGAGGATCCGGCCTGTAGGCTGTTTCCGCCACGACGCCTAGGCCCAGCCCCTCCGCCACCGCCTCTCGAACGGACTCGCGGCTGCCCATCTCCAGAGCCACCTGCACCTCGACGCCTCGCTCCTTTAGTTCTTGTTCAAACACGCGTCTGGTCGTCGATCCTTCCTCTCGGATGACGAACCTCTGACCCTGCAGATCACGCAGTTTGAGAGTGGCCCGTTGCGCGAGTGGGTGTTGGGTGTTGCCGAATATCACCAATCGCTGGGTACGGTAAGCCGCGCCAAATAGATCTGGGTGAGCGACGTGATTGAGCACCATGCCCACGTCTCCCTGGTAGTCAAGAATCTTTTCAGTGATGGTTCGCGAGTCGCCTACGCCAACAGCCACGTTGACCTGGGGGAACTGTTTCATGAACAGCTTCAACACGGGCAGCACGTTGTGCGGCCCGATGGCATGGATGACCAGTCGCCCTACGTATTGATTTTTCGCAGCAGCGAGCAGTGCGTGCGCATCTTCCTCGCCACTGAAGGTACGCCGGGTGTAGTTCAACAGAGTGCGTCCAAAGGACGTGAGTTCAAGCCGCCGCCCGCGCCGATGAAAAAGCTCCACGCCGAAGTCGACCTCCAGGCGCTGTATGTGTGAAGAAACAGTCGGTTGTTGAATAGCGAGCACTCTCGCGGCAGCGGTCATGCTGCCGGCTCGGGCCGTTGCGTCAAAGGCCTTCAAGGCTGCGAGGAGGCTGAGTCCAGACATTGATGTGATCTATGGGTGCCCTCATTTTTAGGGATGAAAGTTTCATATTCATGACGCCTTGGTCACCCAGACTTGAGCTGTGCTTCCACTGAAGCTGTTTCTTCCAGAACCTCCTCTTTCCCGAGAGATACCTCTGACCACTTGAGTCCTGGTGTGCGTCTAGCGCACCACAACAAATGAAACCGAGCTATGAAAACTGCAATTCGCGAGAGCCATCTGAGCTTGCGGGGTATCACGGTGACCTATGCCGATGGTCACACAGCGCTTGCGCCCACCTCGCTGGAGGTACAGCATGGCGGGTTCCTTGTGCTGCTGGGCGCGTCGGGCGCGGGAAAGTCAACGCTGCTGCGCAGCATCAATGGCTTGGTTAGCCCCACAGACGGAGAGGTGTCGGTGGCCGATCTGCCGGGCGGCACCGTCTCAAAACGCAACCTTCTTGAGCATCGGCGCCACTGCGGCATGGTGTTCCAGCAGCACCACCTGATCGGGCGGCAAAGCGTGCTGGCCAATGTGTTGATGGGCAAGCTCGCCACCCGCGGATCTCTGGCGTCGTTGTGGCCTTGGAGCAAGGCTGACAAGCTGGAGGCGCTGGCGGCCATTGACCGCGTAGGCCTGCTTGAGAAAGCCCTAGCACGGGCAGACACCTTGTCTGGTGGGCAACAACAACGCATTGGCATTGCGCGTGCCTTGGTGCAGAAGCCCCGCCTGCTGCTGGCCGATGAGCCGGTGGCCAGCCTCGACCCGGCGACCGCGCAGAGTGTGTTGACCCTGCTTCACGACATCTGCAAGAAAGACCGACTCACGGCCATCGTGAGTCTGCATCAAGTCAACCTCGCGCGCATGTTCGCCGACCGCATTGTGGGCCTTCGCCAGGGCCAGGTGGTGTTCGACGGGACAGCAGCGCAGTTGACGGAAGAAGCCCAGTCTGCCCTGTACGCGAAGTCGTCACCTGCCAACATGGGCAGTCAATTTGATTCCCCCTCTCAATCCAAGGAGTTTTTACCGTGCTGAATCGTCGCCGTTTCCAATTTATCGCTGCCGTCACTTTGGCCGCCCTGTTGCCACTTGGCGCCCATGCCGAGGGCAAAAATCCTTCCAAGCTTCGCGTTGCACTGTTGCCGGACGAAAACGCCGCCACCATCATTCAGAACGCACAGCCTCTGAAGCGGTATCTGGAGCAGACCCTGAAGAAGGAAATCGAGGTCACGGTGACCACGGACTACTCGTCGATGATTGAAGCCATGCGCTTCGGCCGCATCGAGGTCGCCTACTTTGGACCGTTCTCTTACGTGCTTGCCAAGTCCAAGGCGCCCAACATTGAGCCATTTGCCGTTGGCGTGGAGCGCGGCTCGCCGACCTACCAGTCGGTTCTCATCGCCACGGCAGGCGGCCCGGTCAAGACCCTGGCTGACGTTCGTGGAAAGCCTTTTGGCTTTGGCGATCAGGCTTCGACGTCCAGTCACCTTGCACCGCGCGCGCACTTGCTTAAAAACCACCAACTGAACGGCGAGACTGACTACCGCCCCGTTCACCTGGGCACGCACGATGCCGTGGCCCGAGCTGTTCAGGCAGGGCAGGTTCCCGCCGGCGCTCTGTCAAAAACCATTCTGGACAACCTCATCGCAAAGGGCATGGTGGATGCCAACAAGATTGTGCAACTTGAACTGTCGGCACCCATTCCGAACTATCCCATTGCGATGCAAGGTAATCTCACGCCGGAGCTCAAGGAAGCCATCCGAGCCGCCTTTCTTCAGATGAAGGACGCCGAGATTCTCAAATCATTCCGTATCGAGGCCTTTGCCGCTACCGATGACAAGGCCTACGACATTCTTCGCGACACAGCACAGATTCTCAAGCTTGATCTGGGACGCATGAAATGACATCGGTAGCCTTGGAATCCATAGTTGCCATCGACGGACAGCAGCGACTCAAACGGCTGGGCGCCGCCTGTGTCGTTCTGTTCGTCTGTGTGGTGGCTTTGTATGTCACCGGCTTCTTTGACGCGCAGCGTTTCATCGAAGGCGGCCCAGCGATTCAGCAGTTGGCCTCAGAGATGGTGCCGCCGAATTTCGAGCGCTGGGAGCACTGGGTCATTCCATTGCGTGACACCTTAGCCATGTCGATCGCAGGCACGGCGCTGACCGTTCTGGCGTCGTTGCCGCTGGCCCTGGTGGCGGCGCCCAACACCGCGCCGAATGCGGTGGTTGGGCGAATCGTCAGAACCATCTTGGCTGCATTTCGGTCTGTGCCTGAAATCATCCTGGGCATTCTGTTCGTCGCGGCCGTGGGCTTTGGGGCATTGCCTGGTGTGCTGGCGTTGGCCCTGCATTCCACGGGCATGGTGGCCAAGTTCTACGCCGAAGCCATAGAGCACGTGGACCCGAAACCTCTGGAGGCCGCTAAGGCCGCGGGCGCAAGCCGGTTTCAGGTCATCACCCATGCTGTGTTACCGCAGGTTTTGCCCCAGTTGGCGGACATCACCATCTACCGATGGGAATATCACTTTCGCGCATCGGCAGTGATGGGCATCGTGGGTGCGGGCGGCATTGGCTTCGAACTCATGGCAGCTCTGCGCCTGATCAAGTACGACGAGGTCTCCGCCATTTTGCTGTCCATCCTCATATGCGTGCTCGTGGTCGACGGCATTGGGTCGGCGCTTCGCAAACATCTGAAATAGAAAGAGAGAGGAAGGTAATGATGCCGAAAATTGTGGTGACGCAGCCCATCCATGAAGCAGTTCTGGCGCGTCTTCGATCCGCCGGTGATGTAGTGATGAATCAAGGGCCTGAGCCCTGGAGCGAGGAAGAGCTTTACCTCCACCTGAAGGACGCCGACGCCATGATGGCGTTCATGCCTGACCGGGTAAACAGGCGAACTTTGTTGAACGCTCCACGGCTCAAGACCATCGCTTGCGCATTGAAAGGGTATGACAATTTTGACCTGATGGCCTGTGAACAAGCGGGGGTCAGCGTGAGCTTTGTGCCAGACCTTCTGACAGAGCCCACGGCAGAGCTGGCCATCGGTCTGGCCATTGCCGCTGCGCGTCACGTGCTCGCTGGCGACACCCGTGTTCGCAGGGGCTACGCCGGCTGGCGTCCTCAGCTGTATGGAATAGGTCTGCACGGCTCGGTCGTGTCGGTCGTTGGCCTGGGCGCCGTGGGACGGGCCATCGTTGACCGCCTCTGCGGATTTGGTTGCGCTCAACTGCTGGGCGTGGACCCGCATGGTGATGACGAACGCCTGACCATGGTGAGCCTGGGTGAGGCCCTGTCGCAATCCGACTATGTCATTCTGGCCGTTCCGCTGCTGGACGTAACGCGTCACCTCGTCAATGACACCATGCTTGAAGGTGTTCGGCGGGGGCAGATCCTGGTCAACATTGGGCGAGGCTCGGTTGTGGACGAGGCTGCCGTGGCACGGGCGCTCAAGGACGAGCGCCTGGGTGCCTACGCCGCCGATGTGTACGAGATGGAAGACTGGCTGCTGGCAGACCGTCCACGCCAGATTCATCCGGAACTCTTGCAACACCCCTCCACGGTTTTCACACCCCACATTGGTTCGGCGGTGAAGAAGGTTCGCCGAGCCATCGAGTTGCAGGCTGCTGAAAATTTGCTCGTTGCGTTAAATGGTAATGAGCCGCTTGCACACTACGAGGCATCGCACCGAGCGGCTCATGTGGCAGCTTCGCACTGCTCGGTGCAGCCATGAGGTCACCACACCAGAGAATGCTTTTGGACGTTCTATGGTTCTGGCCGATCTAATTCTTTGAGAAGACCTTGGCTACGTGTTTCGGACCCGCGGGCCAACTGCGGATGCTCTTCGCAATGGTTCCGATAAGCCGTGCCGCCAAGTATCCGGGGTGGGATTCCCCCGGTTTCTCGGACGGTTTTCTGGGATCGTTGCCTACATCAACACTGGGCAATTGCAATTGCCATGGTGAAAGTGCCACGAACAGTCAAACATCTGGGTAAGTAAGGGCTTAGCGTGCTTTATTTTCCGTTTTCTGAGGCGACCCCTTATATGCCTATGGAGATCAGACGGCGACCACGGGGAAATCCACCGTGGTGTC